>CAWCKF010000001.1:0-139568 GCA_963796085.1 uncultured Acidobacteriaceae bacterium
CACTTTTTGTGTTCTATTTTGGCTACACCGCGACCACGACTCACCAAAACGCAAAAAGGTGTTTGCGACTTCCGAGCAATGGCTGGCCACGTTAGCGCGCGGCGGGTCGTGATCGACAAGGTCGCTAAACGGCGCTGGCAAAGGCTATCGGTGAGAGGCTGCGCTCCGCTTCGGAAAGCACCCGATAAATCGCCGCCGCATCGGGGGCCGCCAGTAGCAGCTTTACGCGCTCGCGATCAATCAGAATTTGCGACAGTTTTTGCAGCCATGCAATAGCGACCGGGCGAGATACCTGAGCTGACCATCCGGTGTAAGCTCTGTGTCAACCATTTTGATAGCGTCGGCCCGTCCCGATGAGTTTACGTTTGGTGGACACGGGATGTAGCTGCCGACAGGATACTTCGTAGTAAAGGCCTTACCCACCAGCTCGGCCTTGATTGCCCGCTCGACGTCAGGATTCTTTTTGGGTGACGAGGCCGCCGCAGGAGCAACGGCCACGCATAGGAAGAGCAAAAACTTCAGCATCCGTGACATGTATTCACCTCACGCTCCGGTGGATTCAGCCGTTGCGGCAGGCGGGGTTGCCTGACCGGCAAGAGCTCCCGCAAGAATTGAAAACAATGCAGCCGACGCGATGGCGATGAAGCACGTTGCGTAAGTGCGCATCTCTTCAAGCGAAGTCAACCGCATCAGCGCAAAGGGCAGCAGCCACAAGAGCGGGGCCAGGAAGGCCGCCATCGGATGCACGCGAGAGAGGCCATACGCTGCTACGGCGACCACCGCTGCGCCCGCCACAACCAAGGCATACTGCCACAAATTGGGTGAGCCCCCGTCACCGCCCCTTGCAAGGAATACCAGCCCTATCGAGCCGGGAAACTTGACGGCAACAAGCGCGGATGCGCCCAGGATTCCGGTCCAGACTCCGCTGCGCAGACTCTGTACCGCGGCGGCAACCGGCAGCCCAAGCAGAAGGCCGCCCCAGACTCCCTCCAGGGTCACGTGGTTGCCAAAAGTGCGCTGGCAAAGCGCGACTACCAGCCACAAAGCAACGAATATCCACACCGGTAGACCCCACGATAAGTCCTTGTCTTCCTCCGGAATGAAGCTGACATTGCGCGGCACCGGCAACTGCTTCTGAGTGCGAACCTGTGCCAGGTAGAGTTGCGCCTTCTTATAGAAGGTTGCCATCTCATTAAATTGCAGCCGTCGAAATGAAGTAATCTTTGCGCGCGTCCGCGGAAATGGCATCTGAGCCAGGGGAGTGTTGAAACCTATAGACAGAATCCTGCTCTCTAAACCCCACATCAAGATAAGCAAAGCGATCGGGTTGCTACGGCCAAACAGCCATATCCCAATCAGAACCAGCAACCAGTTGGTGTAGCGGCGCCAGGTTACGGAATGAATGTCATCCAGGGCGATGCCGAAGATCTTGCGGCGCGAGAATAACCAGCTGAGCCGTACTTGAACAATGCGCTTGTTGGTAAGCCTCAGCCATACGCGCGACCACCAGTGCGAGACCTCAATCTCCTCCAACTGCACTTCCCCTTCAAGCCACTCGGGAAGGAATGTCTCATGACGAAGCCGCCGGAAATTGATGGTCATTACTACGCAGAAAAGTACGATCGCCAGGAATACAAACAGCACAGTGAGCACGTGTTCCAATTTTCCAGGGAACAGACGCGAAAGCACCATGAGGATGGAATCGCGCTGCATTGCAGTGGTGGACGGATCGGTTACTTCACTCCATGAGGCATGAGGCAGCCGTGGCCTTTGTATAGAGATCTCAGCCGGCGTGGCCGGCGCAACTGCCTCCTCTACTGGCGAAGTAGCGGCAGGTTCTTCGATCGGTCCGCGGCGAACAGTCCTCGGCGGATACGCCGACGAGATCTGCGTCAACATCGGAGACATCCAGGCGATCTTCCAGAGGCCTCCTTGCTTCACCAGCACAGCGGTAACTTCAGGCTGCGTGCCGCGCACATTGATGCTAAACACGCACGTGGCAACCGAACCCTTGAATAGACTTCCAAACTCGTCTTCCGCGGGGTATTCACATTTGCCAACCGTGGCCTTGGGGTCCAGAGCGGAATCCTTCAGAAAATCCTGCGCTGGGTCGTGACCATATCGCTGCATGAACTCCTGGGGATTGTTCAAGTCGGATGACGAGATTCCAGCGATGGTTTGCCGCTGCTGCGCCGTGAGTTGTGGGAGCCCGATGCTTTCCAAGAACGCAATCCGTTCGGGAGTCAAAGCTGCGGACAGGGCTGCTGGCGATTTCAAGGCCTTCCGGTCTTCTTCCGGCAATAGGGCGAAACCCTCCCGATCAGTGAATGCATTAAGATCCTTGTTCTCCCGGAAAGCCTGGGGATCGACGATCTTCGCGCGTTCGTTCGCCGGCAGCGCCTTCAACCCTTCCTCAAAGATGAAGTCGTTGAAGCGCGGGCGGTCATCGGTTAACTGAAGCCGCTTGTCCGCCGGGAGGGCGCTAAATGTATCATGACCATGCTTGCTTATCTCCTCGGCGAGGATCTGATGCTCCTTCTCGGCCGCAGCCCGCGCTTTGTCGCGATACTGTTCCCACTTCGGCTCAGCCAGGTCGTAGGCATCCTGGTAGATGTTGCGAACCTCCCGGTACTTCACCTCTCCGAAGCGGCCAATGAAGTTCTGATATAGCGCCCTGCTGGCTGGCTTCTCCATGGCTGAGAGGTCGGCACGTGATTGCGCATCGATGAACGCGGTAATGGACTTTTCCGGACTGGAGTACGGTGCCGAACTATTAATCAGAAGGAGGACGCACGCCACGATGCTGGCGAGAATCGCGACCCCTATGACGGCAAACAGCTTCGCTTTGGACACGGGAACACCTCGATACCAATTAGGATTTTGGAACCGGTCCTACACTTCTGGCCCAGGGATACCTTGTAGGACTGCCTTTGAGAGATAGCGAATTATACGGAGGAAGGCATGTACCCAATGTGCGCAATGTCACATATCAATGTGACGAAACACGATGCTGGGTGTCTCATTCCATATGAACTGAGTCCTGCATATTCGTCTCGGCCCTACGGGGCAGGGTGGATGGGGGTGACCGCTGTCCCAGGGTTTCACCCTACCACCCCACGGACGAAGACCTGTCCGTGGGGACCCCGGACCTGGGCTATTTTCACGTTCTCCCTACGGGAGAGTTTGTGGCCGGATCGCAAAGCGGGGAGATGGGGTGGGCGGCGGAAAACATCCCTCAGGGGCTAAAGCCCATTGTTTTACGGCCCTTTTCGGCCCGGCTGAAGCCGTGCCCTTGTTACAAAGCCCCCTGGTTGAGTTTTTCCGCTCGCCGCGGCGACTGAAGTCGTGCCCTGACACTTCTGGCCACTTCGAAAGAGATTATCCGCAAGCTGTGAAGCGCCCTGCTCCCTCCGGAGTTTCCGCGTGATTTAAATCACATATTCAGATCGCTATCTGCTTGATTCTATTCTGCAAGAGAATTCCCTATGAATCTGGGAGATTTCCTCTGTGTGCGTACGCGAGGGCGTGGAAACTGCTTTAATGAGGGGTGAGGTAAAGGATGCGGACAGCGATCATCGGGGGCGGCATAGCGGGGCTGGCGGCTGCTTTTGAGCTGGAAAAGGCGCGGCGGGCGGGCGCACACGTGGGGTACACGCTGTTTGAGGCGCGGGAGAGGGTGGGCGGTTGCCTGGCGTCGGAGATTGTGGACGGGGCGGTGCTGGAGCGGGGGCCGGATTCGTTTTTGAGCGAGAAGCCGGCGGCGGGCGAGTTGTGCCGGGAGCTGGGGCTGGGGGCCGAGCTTCTGCCTTCAAACGATGCAGAGCGCAAGACCTATATTTTGGTGCGCAACCGGCTGGTGGCGCTGCCGGACGGGCTGATGTTCATGGTGCCGACCAAGCTGATTCCGACGGCGCTGACGCGGCTTTTCAGTTTGAGGACTAAATTGCGGATGGGGATGGAGCTGCTGCATCCGCCGCGGGCGAGCGGGCTGGCGGACGAGTCCGTGGCTGCGCTGGTGGAGCGGCACTTTGGGGCCGAGGCCGTGGCGCGGCTGGCCGATCCGCTGCTGAGCGGGATTTTTGGCGGGGATGCGGCGCAACTGAGCGCGCGGATGGTGCTGCCGCGGCTGGTGGAGATGGAGAGCGAGTACGGCTCGCTGACTAAAGGAATGCTGGCGGCGCACCGCAAGATGCGCGCCAGGGCCAGGGCTGGAAAGAATGGGGTAGGGTATGGCGATGGATCCGCCGCGGGGAGCGGACGGCCGGCGGCGCGGGCTATTTTTACGGCGCTGCGGGGCGGGATGCAGCAGTTGATCGATGCGCTGAAGGGGCGGATCGATCCGGCCCGGGTGCGCTGTTTGACGCCGGTGATTGGGCTGGAGACGGTGCCGGGGGGCTGGAAGGTGAAGGCCGGCGGCACGGCGGAGTTTTATGATGCGGTGATTGTGGCCTCGTCTGCCTGGGCTGCGGGCGCGCTGCTGGGCCATGTGGACGCGGCGCTGGGCGAGGAACTGAGCGCGATTCCCTACTCGTCTTCGATTACCGTGAACCTGGTCTACGATGAGGCGAAGCTGGGACGGCTGCCGGAGGGATTCGGATTCCTGGTTCCGGCCGGCGAAGGGCGCGCCATGCTGGCCTGCACCTTTGCCCATCGCAAGTTTCTGGGGCGGACGCCGCCGGGCAAGGCTGTGCTGCGGAGTTTTCTGGGCGGGATGAGAAACGAGGCGCTGCTGGCGGAGACGGACGCGGCGCTGGTGGGGATTGTGCGCCGGGAGCTGAGGGAGATTCTGGGAGTTGAGGCCGAGCCGGAAGAGACGCAGGTTTCGCGCTGGCGGCGGGCCATGGCGCAATATGCCGTGGGCCACCAGGAGCGGATTCAGCGGATCGCGGCGCGGGTGGCGGAGCTGCCCGGACTGCGGCTGGCGGGCAATGCTTACGACGGCATCGGGATTCCCGACTGCATACGGCTGGGCCGGAAAGCGGCGAAGGAGCTGCTGGCTACGGTAGCCGGCCTGGGTGTGCCCTAGGGAGCGCAAATAACCTAAAATGCTGCGGAGGGTTTTTAGCCATGATTTCTGCTTTGAAATTGCGTCATCGGATTCTTGTGCTCCTGCTGGTATGTGCAGGAGCGTTGTTGTTTGCGGGGCGCGCCACTGCCCAGGACGACGAAGATACCGGCAAGATGCCCGCCAGCCTGCCGGCTGAGTTGCGCGCGGTGATCGAACGGCTCGCCAGCCTGCAGGCGCTCCCCGACGGCGCGTGGAAGATCCATGACGGCGATCTGGCCCACGGCGAAGCCGTCAATCTGGACGATAGTACCTGGCAGACCATCGCCGTGCGGGGCAAGGCCGGCAAAGAGGCGGTGTGGTTTCGCCAGACGTATCAGGTTCCAGCCACGCTGAACGGCTACGACCTCAGCGGGGCGCGCATCTGGTTTGAGTTCCACGCCCGCGCCAACGGCCCCATACCGGAGATTCTTTACTTCAACGGCCGCCGCGTGGCCATGGGCGACGATCTGGAGCCGGTGGTTCTTTTCGACGATGCCCAGCCCGGCGACAAGGTTACGGTAGCCGTGAAGCTGCTGCACACCGTGGACGCCAAGAGCTTTCGTGGCGCCAAGCTGAAGATCGACTTCCCTGAGAACCGGCCCAATCCCGAGGATCTGCGCCTGGAGTTTCTGTCGGCGGCGCTGCTGCTGCCCTCGCTTGCGCCCGGCGATACCGGAAAGATGGACACGCTGAACGCGGCGATCCGCGCGGTCAATATCGCGGCGCTCGACCACGCCGAATCGGGCAGTTCGATCACTAAATCGGAGTCGCAGTTCGAATTCGACACATCGCTCAAGGCGGCAAAGAGCCAGCTTGAAGCTCTGAAGCCGCTCTTGCAACAGGCGACCTTTCTGCTCGACGGCAACGCCCACATCGACGCCTCCTGGCTGTGGCCGTGGACGGAGACCGTGGACATGGTGAAGCGCACCTTCGGCACCGCGCTGCAGCTGATGTACGAGTATCCGGATTACACCTACACGCAGTCGGCTGCGGCTTACAACGAGTGGATGGCCGAGAAGTATCCCGAGATGAATGCGGAGATCGCGCAGCGCATCAAGGAGGGCCGTTGGGAGATCGTGGGCGGCATGTGGGTTGAGCCGGACCTGAACATGCCGGACGGCGAGTCGCTGGTGCGGCAGTTGCTGGTGGGCAAGCGCTGGTACAAGCAGGCCTACGGCGTGGACGTGCGCATCGGCTGGAACCCGGATTCGTTTGGGTATACGTGGCAGTTGCCGCAAATCTACAAAAAGAGCGGCGTGGACTACTTTGTCACACAGAAGATGACCTGGAACGATACCAATCAACTTCCATTCAAGTTGTTCTGGTGGGAATCGCCGGACGGGTCGAAGGTGCTGACGTATTTTCCGCACGATTACGTGAACCTGAACATGAATCCCGACCGGCTCTCGGAGGACCTGCGCGTAGCCCGCGAACGCTCGCCGGGTATGTTAGAAATGATGGACCTCTATGGCATCGGCGACCACGGCGGCGGACCCACGCGGGCCATTCTGGACAATGCCTCCCACTGGGCTGCGCCCGGGCACATCACGCCGAAGTATGAGTTCGGCACGGCGCAGAGCTTCTTCTCTTCGATCGAGAAGCAGATCGCTCCCGATAGCCGGGAGTGGAACTACCAGTCGATTGCCAAGGGTTATACGCCTCCGGTGGCTGTACCGGGGAAGGTGGCCATCCCCACCTGGGACACCGAGATGTATCTCGAATATCACCGCGGCGTGTATACCACGCAGGCCAATCACAAGCGCAACATGCGCGATGCCGAGGAAGAAGTGCTGAACGCCGAGAAGTGGGCGTCGCTGGCCTGGCTGGATGGCCGCGAGTATCCGGGCAAGGAGCTGACAGAAGACTGGGAGAAGGTGCTCTTCAACCAGTTCCACGATCTGGCGGCGGGGTCGGGGATTGGCGTGATTTACAAGGACGCGCAGCAGGACTACGACTGGGTGCGCATGTCGACGAATGAGATTTCGGCGGGCGCACTGGGAACGGTTGCGGAGAAGATCGATACGAGGACGGGAGACAGCAACGCCCAAGGCCAGTCCATCGTCGTTTTCAACCCGTTGGGATGGAAGCGCTCGGGCGAGGTTACGGTCGAATTGCCGAACTATCCAAACGGCTTCGTGGTCCATTATCCACAGGATGGATTTGAGTTGCCGGATGGATTGCTACAAAAAAATAGAAATGCGGGAGAGGCAGCGTATCGCATCCCAGTTACAGGAGTTCCGGCTCTGGGATACTCGGTATTGCAGATCAAACCAATCTGCCAAGGCAACGGATGCCCGGAGTATCGGGCGCGGAGAGTCGTAATGAGGGAGTCGGATGCCACGCTAACCTTAGAGCTTCCCGTGCTCCGGGTTATTGTCGACAAGGCAACCGGCTGCATAACCAGCATGGATGCGGGATTCGAAGTGCTGGCTCGCGGGTCTTGCGGAAACCAACTCCAGTTTTTCAAGGACATGCCGAAAGATTACGATGCATGGAACATCGATCCCGGTACGCTCGACGCACCCCCAAGCGTGATTGAAAAGGCGGACTCCGTTGAGCTGATTGACGAGAAGACACCGTATCCTGCCATCCGTATTACACGTCATTGGCAGAATTCGAAATTTGTTCAAACCATCAGCCTTTCTCCGTACTCCGATGCCGTGGACATCGACAATGAGATCGACTGGCACGAAAAGCACGTGCTGCTGAAAGCCGCCTTCCCGCTGGCGGCTTCGGGGCCGTTTGCTACATACGAGATTCCTTACGGGACCATCGACCGGCCCACGACGCGCAACAATAGTTGGGAGCAGGCGCAGTTTGAGGTTCCGGCCATGCGCTGGGCCGATCTGGGCGACAGCAAGCACGGACTGAGCATCCTGAACAACTCGAAGTACGGCTACGACGCCGTGGGCAATGTGCTACGGCTGACATTGCTGCGCTCGCCCGTCGATCCCGATCCCCGAGGCCGACCAGGGCCATCACCACTTCCACTACGCGCTTTATCCGCACGCGGGGACGTGGAAGGATGCGCTCACCGTCCGCCACGGCTACGAGTACAACTACCCGCTGACGGCGGTGGTGACCACGGCGCACTCCGGTTCGCTGCCGGCTGAGCACTCGTTTGCCTCGGTCGGGCCGGAGAACGTGGTGCTTACGGCCGTTAAGAAGGCCGAGGACGCCAACGGCCTCATTTTCCGTGCTTACGAGTGGGCGGGCAAGGAGACCGACGGCCGAGTTCCACGTGCCTGCGGGCGCGACTGGGGCGACAGTGACCAACCTGATGGAGACGCCGGAAGGCAGCCCTTTGGCGATTACCGGCGATGTGGTCAAGGTCCCCATCCATCCCTACGAGATTCTGACCATCCGGGTGGATTATCCCAACGGCGGGCCAAAGCAGTAGGGGGTACGCCTCAAACTAAAGAAGGGGCTCAGTAAACGGAGCCCCTTCTTGGTACTCTGGAGCGGTAAGGAGCCTGCACAATGGATATCTCTTCCCCCTACTTCGTCATTTCCGTCATTGTGGTTGTTTTTGTGGCGGCGATTCTGTACGCCACCAGCAGCAAGGAAGACGGCCCGCCTTCGCACTGATCCCAGGTAGATTTCCGGAACCTTTCCTGGTATGCGCACGTATAACAGGGCAAGAGGGCGATTGCCATGATGGGTAAAGCGACAAGTTTGCTGGCCGGCCTGGCGCTGGTAGCCGGGATGGCGGGATGCAGGGTGCAGGTGGACAAGGGCGCCAACGGCGAGGATAAGACCGTCCAGGTGGATACACCTTTTGGCGGCGTTCATATCAATACCGACCAGACGACAGCCGCAGACCTGGGCCTGCCGGTCTATCCCGGCGCGCAGCAGGTGAAAGACGACGACAAGCACAAGTCGGCGGACGTACGCCTGGGCTTTGGCGAGTGGGAGCTGCGGGTGCGGGCCGTCTCCTACGCCACCTCGGACACCAAGGAGCAGGTGATTGCCTTCTACAAGAAGGCCCTGGGCCGCTACGGCAACGTGATTACCTGCGAGGGCAATGCGCCGGTGGGCGCTCCGGCGACCACCTCCGAGGGTCTGACTTGCGCCGACGACAAGAACAATGGACATGTCGATGTCGATACGGACAATTTCAAGGTAGATACGAACAAATACAGACCCAAGAACGGCCTGGAACTGAAGGCCGGCTCCAGGCGCCACCAGCACATTGTGGGTTTCGAGGAGCCCAGGGACGGCAAGACCCGGTTTGCCCTGGTGGCGCTGGATCTGCCCGCCGATCTGGATAAGGACTCGGGGAAGAGCGACTAACGCGCATCCGGCTGCGCTGTGCCCGGAGAACCGGCCGGTTTTTTGAGAGGAATTGCGGGGCCAGCATTTGGCAGGCGGCCTAGCGGAGCGATGGCCTACAATTTCATCTGACGGAATGCAAACCCCTTCCGACCGGAGACTCCTCTGATGCCGATGAAAATGCTTCGCCTCTACCCCGCGGTCCTGCTCTCCGCGGCGCTGCTGCTGCATGCAGCCAACAAGCCCAAGCCCGCCGCGCCCGCGCCGGTGGCCACCGATCCCTACGCCGAGGTGCAACCCGCCACCGAGCCGCTGGACCTGGATATGTACCAGCGGATTCGCGACGAGGGTCTGAACCACTCGCACGTAATGGAGTTTGCCACCGCGCTGATGGACGGCATCGGCCCGCGGCTGACCGGCTCGCCCAACCTGCAGAAGGCCAACGCGTGGACCCGCGACACGCTGACCAAGATCGGCCTGGAGAACGCGCACCTGGAAGATTGGGGCGAGTTCGGCCTGGGCTGGCAGCAGTTGAACACCTGGGCGCGCATGGTCACGCCGGACACCGCCGTGCTGATTGTGCAGGCCACGCCGTGGTCGCCCTCGACCCCCGGCCCGGTCACCGGCGACGTGGTCTTCGTCAATATCAAGACGGAGAAGGACTTCGATCAGTACAAGGGCAAGCTGGCCGGCAAGGTGGTTTTCTGGGCGCCATGCGCGAGGTTCCGCCGGTGGACAAGCCGCTCTTCGACCGCTATACCGAAAAGGAACTCGAAGACATCGCCGAGTTTCCCGTCAGCGCTAGATGCCGGCCGGCATTTCCCCGGAGATGCAGGCCCGGCATGCGGGAACGCGCGGAGCGCTTGCGGCTGATCGACAAGGTGGCGCAGTTTCTTGCCAGACGAAAAGGTGGCGGCGGTCATCGAGCCCAGCCGCGACGGCAAGAACGGCGGCGGCTCCGGCGGCACCATCTTCGACGACAACGGCGCCACGCTGGGCCGCACGCCTTATCATCGCCGAAAAGCGCGTGAAGGTTCCCGTGGTGGTGGCGGCCATTGAGAGTTATGGACGCCTCTACCGGCTCACCCAGGCCCACGCTCCGGTCAGCGTGGAGATCGACGTGGACACGAAGATTCACCGGCGAGCACGAGCACGGCTACGACACGATTGCCGAGATTCCCGGCACAGACCCCAAGCTGAAAGACCAGGTGGTGATGCTGGGCGGCCACCTGGATAGCTGGATCGCCGGCACAGGCGCTACGGATAACGGCGCCGGAACCATTGTGGCCATGGAGGCGGTGCGCATCCTGAAGGCGCTGGACGTGAAGCCGCGGCGCACCATTCGCATTGCCCTGTGGACCGGCGAGGAGGAGGGAATCTTCGGCTCCAAGGGCTATTGCGCCCTGCACTTCGGCTCCGCGAAGCTCTCCACCGCGCCCGATCAACTGCTGCTGCCGGAGTTCATGCGCAGGCCGGAGGGACCGCTGGAAGTTAAGCCGGAACAGAAGCTCATCTCCGCCTACTTCAACGTGGATAACGGCACGGGCAAGATTCGCGGCATCTATACACAAGGCAACGCGGCCATCGCGCCGATCTTTGCCCAGTGGATTGCCCCCTTGAAGGATCTGGGGGTTACCACGATCACCAATCGCAACACGGGCGGCACCGATCACCTGAGCTTCGATGCGGTGGGCATCCCCGGCTTCCAGTTCATCCAGGACATGCTGGACTACGAGGCCCGGACGCACCACTCAAATGAGGATGTGTACGAGCGGCTGCAGCCCGCGGACCTGAAGCAGATCGCCACCGTCGAGGCAATCTTCGTTTACAACGCAGCGCAACGCGACCAGATGTTGCCCCGCAAGCCGCTGCCGCAGCCCGACCAGGACGAAAAGAAGCGCGCGCCTCTTGATGTCTTCCCCGGCGCGGCGCCTCCGGCCGAGACCAACAAGAAGTAGCCATTCAGGGCAAGGAACTTTAGGGTCATGTCCGGCGCATGCGAGGCCTGCGCCGGCAATGGCCTGTCCTGCGAGTTCCCGGATTCTGCTACACTGGTCGAAGCGCACTCAAGGGGAAAACGCGCCAGGCCGCGCCCCAACGATACGCTCCTGCAACCCAAGTTCGGGGAGTGGCTCAGCCTGGTAGAGCACCTGGTTCGGGACCAGGGGGTCGGAGGTTCAAATCCTCTCTCCCCGACCATATTTTTCAATAACTTACAGCCGTTTTCTCCCGATCAATAAATCCAATGTAGACGATTTTGTAGCGGTCAAAGCCTGCAAGATCAACCACCTACTCGACCACCGAAATTTCCGCGTTGTGAATTTCATAGTGCACAAAGACTTCCGCTTGCTATGATTTGTCTGCGGCGTGGCAACAGATTGCAAGAGGTTGATTTGGAATGTTTTGCTGATTCTCGGCGCGGCTGGGTTGCTATGGAACTTGCAATTGTTGGTGTAAATTTAGACCCAGGCAGCTTTTGAGGTGTCAAGATCGGTTTGTGAAAGGAGCCAATATGGAATGCGGCTGGGTGAAGACTCCTTCAGGAGGCGGAGCGGAGGTGAAATGGAACACGCAAGATAAATGCGTTTACTGGAACGGGCATTATATTGGGAAAGCAAAAACCGCCGAGGAAGCGGCTGCCAAAACGAGAACCTGGATTGCAGAACATCACATCCGCTAAGGAGGAACCGAAATGGCTGACACACCTAGTCGCTTCACGATCACCGTCGGCAAACAGGATACTGCCGTATCGCGAGGGGAAGCTAAGAAGCCAGCGAGTTTCGATAGCGGCAAATCTAAGCAGCCTGCCCCGAGTTCAGCGTTGGATTTGGTGTTTGTTATTGATTCAACGGGATCGATGTCGGGAAAAATCAAAGCACTGATGTCAATGTGTGAGCATTTTGTAGACGATCTCACTAAAAGCGCGATCTCGTATCGTGTGGCTATCGTAGCATTTGGCGATCTTACCGTGTCGGGTGACAAGATATCAACCACACGCTTTACGGCAAATGTGCAAACAATTAAATCTCTTCTCAGATCTAAAGAAACTTCCAAGCAATAGTGGTGGAGCAAATGAGGGGGAGTCGAGCCTTGAAGCAATTCAAGCAGCCCTAAAGCTGCCCTTTCAGTCTAAATGCATAAAAGTGATTGTGCTTTTGACGGATGAGCCGGCCTTGCAGCACAATCTTTCACCACAAAGAATTCAGGGGATGTTGGTTGAGGAAGGATGTATGCTCTTTGCATTCGCAACAAGCGACGCGTATTACAAATCATTCGCTAAAACAACAGGAGGGGGATGGTGGGATATCGAATCAACCCGATCGCTCGACTCCGTTCTTTCTATCCTCAAGAAAATGGCGGCGAGCGTCACCATGACCGTGACCAATGTTGTGAAGCTCGCTCAAGGTGATGTGAAAGAATATCTTCGCCTCACTAAGTAGTATGTTACCATGCTCAACTATTAGTGATCTGAACACTCAACTATCACTTATACCTTTTTCCGTATGTGATACTCGAAACTTCCGGCGGTTCTGTCTTCATTGATTGTCACCTCGTATCCTTGAAGATGGTCTGCCATATCTTTTAAGATGCCGTACATATCCTCAATGCTTGGCGCATCTCCTACGAGTGTGGTTGTAAGCGCTGGTAGATACGCGAGAGCTTCATCTCTATTGCGCGAAGAAAGTAGCATGCGGCCATCTGTACCTACCTTAAGACTCTCCGAGTACTCGCCTCCATGGTATGACACCAACTCTATAATCTCCTTCATCAACTCTGCGCGATCATAATCGGGCTTATTCTCCGTACTATTTAATGGTTCAGTGTATCTCTCATTCATATCCCCAGTGTAGTAATACATACATTTTACTTAGTAGCATCGTGCTGTCAAGGCAGCGGGGTAATATATGAATCATAGTTTATCAACTGACCTGCCCCCCCCAAATCCGCACATAACCAAGTACGAAAATGTATTTTGGAAGAGGAGCGGAAATGGCGAAGAGCAAGCATAATGAGGCGCAGATCATCACGGCGCTTAAGAAGATGGACGCCGGTCAGCGGGCCGAGGATGTGGCTCGCGAGTATGGAGTCAGCAAGCATACGATCTATGCCTGGAAGGCGAAGTATGGCGGCATGGACGTGACCGAGGCGCAGGCGGCGCGGCAACTACGCGACGAAAACACGCGGCTGCGCAAGCTGGTCGCCGATCTGAGCCTGGACAAGGAAGCGCTACAGTCGGTGATCAGAAAAAACGGCTGGGGCTCACAGCTATGAAGGCCGCTGTTGAGCAAGTCCGCCAGGAGTATGCCTTCAGCGAGCGCCATGCTTGCCGTGTGTTGCAGGTTCCGGTGTCGAGCTTCCGTTATCAGCCGCGCACGAACGATGAAGTCTTGCGCGAACAGTTAGTCGAGCTGGCGCGCGAGAAGCCGCGCTTCGGCTATCGGCGACTGCACGTTTTGTTGCAGCGTGCGGACAAAGAGGTCAACCACAAGCGCGTGCATCGCATCTATCGCGAGGCAGGGCTTGCACTGCGGCGCAAGAAGCGTAAACACTGCGTTCGTGTGAGTCAACCGCTGGGCGTGTATTCGGAGGCGAACCAGGAGTGGGCGCTGGATTTCGTGCATGATGTAGTACAGGCGGGCCGCACCATCCGCGTACTGTGCGTGATCGATGCTTACACGCGCGAGTGCCTTGCGCTTGAAGTGGAGACGAGCTTTGCGGGTCTGCGCGTAACGCGAGCATTGGACGAGATCATCGCCCGTCGTGGCGCGCCGCAATCGATACGCTGCGACAACGGGCCGGAGCTGACGAGCCGTCATTTTCTGGCGTGGAGTTTGGAGCGCAAAATCCAGCTCGTGCATATTCAACCGGGCAAGCCGACACAAAATGGATACGTGGAAAGCTTCAACGGCAAGTTGCGTGAGGAGTGTCTGCGCACGAGCTGGTTTCAGAACGTCTTTGAGGCGCGGAAAATCATCGCTGCTTGGAAACGCGACTACAACCATGAGAGACCGCATAGCAGCCTGAGTTACCTCACGCCGGCAGAGTTCGCAGCGCGGGCAGGCCGTGGAAAAGACGCAGGCTACGCCTGCTTGGAAAACGATACAGCCGTTTCCCACTTTCCCACCGCCACGGCTGCTGCTGGCTGAAGTTGTATGATCAAACGTGCGGAAAATGGGGGCAGGTCACAACCACAAAATAAATCTGCCCCACGTTTGCCTGTTTTGTTGCGAGGCTCTGGAAGACTATGGGAGAGATGTGTTAATATGTGAACCATCCATTTTGCTGCGGCTCAATTTCTCTTGATCTGTGGATTCCTATGCTCTCCAGTAGAGGGTGTTTATGATTCCTGACCACTACAAAACGCTTGGGGTGTCTCGCGACGCTAACCTTGCAACTATCAAAAAGGTCCATAGGAGTCTCATTAAGAAGTATCACGACGACAAACCTGAGAGTAAGAATGACCCCGAAGCAGCCAAGAAAGCCAAAGAAATTAACTGGGCGTGGAATGTTCTAAAAATTGAGAAGGAACGTCAGGAATATAACAAACAGTGGGATGCTGTGTATGGTAATAGCGCATCTGGCGTAGTGACAGATGCTTCACCAACTTCGTCTGTTCCTGATCTCACAGCGGACGTACATCATATCGCGTTCGGAGATGTAAAGCCGGGTTCAACATCCAACATAAGATTCGCAATTCATAGTACGGGAGGAGGACTTGAGCTTGGCGTTCCAGAAATTAGATTTTATCCTGTAGTTGATGGACTTGAATGTGTTGCTGATTGTTCCGGCGGCACAGGGTTCTTACGTTTAGATGTCACCGTCTTGTTTCACTGTCCACACGACATCTCTGAAGGCGCAATTAAATCATTGCTGGTGGTATGTTTCGGCGGTACTGAGTTAAAGACACCTGTCACAGCAAATATCATTATGGATGATGTGTCATTTTCCACATATGATGATACCGCTGACACTACATCCGGTGATGGCGCGTCAAGGGGTAGTTATGACTGCTACGTATCTGGCCTTGCAGATGATGACCCAGATGACGATGACGGCGCGTGGGATGATGACGATGATGATGGCACGTCTGATTATGCGTATAGTGGATTCACGCCGCACACTACGGCCGATGGCTCAACGACAAGTACTGCATCTAAGAGTACGCCCCCTGTAAAGCCCCCACCCCCACCAGCGAAAGATCGCTGGTTCTGGAAATTCGTATGCAGCTATTTCGCGGCGCAACTTTACTATGTTCTTGTTGCACTTTTGATCAACGCAGTTCAACCGGTAATATTTCGACATCCACCTATGTGGATTGATGTGGTGGTTGGCACATGGCTCTTTGTCAGCACGCTACTTGTTGGTGCCATCACCTTCTTTGCGTTGCGCGGCAACAGAACGAGGGCATCTGGAGCGGGACAGTTATTGCTGTATTCAACCGTGGCGGTACTCGTGCTGGTGGCAGCTACCTCATTCATAATGGGAATTGCCAGCATGGTAGAACAACAGCGGATTGCCAATAAAGTACTGGTATCGGAGAAGAGCGACTTCATCATCCCGCCCAACACGGTCATCTTTGATGATTTCAACAATGATACGGCGGGAAGCGATCATGGTGTCACGTACGGCGTTTCTCAGGTTGGCCGTCACAATTTTCACTATGCCGCGTTCACCCAGGAGGCATCAAGCCGCATTGAATACCCGAGGGGCATTCCCAGCGAAGGAACGCTTGAGTTTTGGGTTTACGTGACGGACGGGTATTACTGGCACAATTCCCAGTTTTTTCCCCATGAGCACGCGACAATGTTTTCGACGGATGCCCACGGCGGCGATGTCGCCTGGCCCGGCGCTTCAAAGCTCATGGTGTCGAGTAACGGCGATGTCCAGTTCTACATGACGCAAGACCTCACCAACAACCCACCGTCGTCGGACATGCAGGTGAAGGGTACCGGATTCAGGTTCAATCAATGGCACGCCATCGGTATCAGCTATGGGAGTGAGGGGCAGGCGATCATGGTTGACGGAACCGTGGTAGGAAGCCACCCGTTGGTGATCCAGATACTCGGAGCTGGCGGAGATCATCAAGGGCCGCGAGACATTCCGACCATAGGAGAGAGTGTCTCGCATTTCTGGCCGCGTCATGCCTATGACGGCGGGTTTGAGGGTTTCGTCGGGCTATTCCGGGCTTCCTCGGTCCAACGGGACTGGCATTTTGCGCGGGGTATAAATGAATCCTACTTTACGACCCCACCAGCGCCCACGGTAAGTGCGGAGGATCAACACGAGCAGCAGTTGGTGCAGCAAGCGCAGGCGCTTTTTGATGCCCACAATTATGATGCTGCCCTTGCGGATTGCAATGAAGCGCTTGTCTTGAACGCGGGAGATCAAACCGCCATCCAATTGAAGAACCAGATTCAGCAGGCGATGCAGCCGACCGGCACGGGAACCGATACAACAACAAGTCCACCGGGCACCACCACAGCCGTTATTAGCACATCGCCGCCTCCCTTACCCGCAACAAACGGAGTCCAAACCTCCATCACCGCACAAGCACCATCCGCGCCGCAAACGGTCACAATACAGCAATGGCTCACACTGGCGGAAGGTCAATTTGAACGCGATGACTTAAAAAGCGCGCTTCAGAGTTGTAATGCTGCGCTGCAAATCGATCCGCACAACGAGGATGCCAATCGATTCAAGGGGAAGATAGAGAATACCATGAAGATTCTCGGTTTTCCCGCCATTGCACAAGCACCATCCGCGCCTCAGACTGTCACAATACAGCAATGGCTCACGTTGGCGGAAAGCCAGTTCGAGCGGAATAATTTCAAAGGAGCACTTCAGAGCTGCAACGCAGCGCTGCAAATCGATCCGCACAACGGCCAAGCCATCCAGCTCAAGGGAAAGATAGCGGCTACGATGAAGGTCCTCGGCGACACACAATGAAGGGAGGAGAGAGATGCTGAACCATCGAGCGATCCGGTGTTGGTACCTTTTTCAAATGCTTATGGCATGGAAACGTCATGCCGTCGTCATAATCATAGCCGCCGGCATACCCCTCCTCTCTGCGGAACTGCATGGACAGGCCATGCCCCCGCTCACGCTAGACCAAGTGCAAAGCCTCTTGAGGATAGGCGCTCCCGATGCGACGATTGCGAATGAGATTGCGTCGCGCCGAGTTGCGTTCCAACCATCCTTGGCGCTCCTCAACGAGTTGGAGCATGAAGGCGCCGGGAATCAGACGCTCGCGGCATTGCGCAAGCTGATCCCCGCTGAGCGCACCATCTGCGAATCCTTTGGCGAATGCATGGGCGGAGGCCAACATGCATTTCATGAAAAAAAGTGGAACGATGCGAAGGCATATTTCGAGTATGCCGCGACAATAAGCCCGAATTCAGGTCAGGCATGGAACTCGCTCGGGAAAACCTATTTGGCGTTGCATCAGACGCAAACGGCGTACTCCGCGTGGGACAAAGCACTGAATTCCGGAGACGGGGTTGAGTTGACGGTTTGCATGGAAAACGGACAGCCGGTCTGCGAAGGCGGAACGTTACGCCTCACGTCCACAACCCTTATTCGCTACAAGGGCGACCAAAAGATATTCGAAGTGCCGCTCTCGGCGGTAAGGGTGGTTGGCACGATCCGTCATGGCTCACCGTCATATCTCGCGTTGGAGATGCTAGTGAACGGCACGAAGTACGACTTCGACTTCTTCCCGGTCACCGTCAACTGCGTTTGGACGAATGTTTTGGTATGTCCTGCAGAGGGGAAGGTTGAACAAGCCGCGATGGGGAGCTACTTCGAGCAAACCATCCACCGACTCACGTCTGGAGGGCGCGAGGGAGACTGCAATTGCTCTCCCGGTTGAAGCGCCTACAAAGACGGATAGTCCGCTCGTGAAGATCCAAGTGGCGCATCGCCATCAGCCCATTGGTTGGGGATGGCCACGGCCCGAGGCAACCTATTGCCAGGGTGTTTTGACCGTTACTCTGGGCGTCGTCGAATACGATTGCACGGTGCCAGACAGGACGCTCGGACGCTGTGAGCATGGCATGATCTCTCCGGTTCGCAGCGTTGAATACAAGGGCGGCGACCTGAAAATCGTGGGACGAGGCGGGAATTGGGATTTCTTTGGTAATCGTGATGACCTCCGAAGGGCATACGATGCCATTGTCGCTACGTTACCTCCACAACGGTAGTTTGCCACGCCCCAGCAATAAGAAGAGATTCGTAACGAGTACGCTACGCCAGCCATCCGTTCTCGGGTGAGCGAGTGAGCAGCAAGGGAAGGAAGATGAGCGAATGATGCATCGGGTTGATGGAGTTGTCGTACACGCTTCGCCCTCGTACTTGGGAGCCCCACGGCAAGACAAGGCGCATCTGCTCGTGCGAATTCTCCTATGGATGTTCTGTATCTTCATGATAGTGCCCATGCTCATCGCAGTGTGGGTTATGAAAGACATCATGTCGTCGGAAAATAAATCGTCCTCCGACCATGGACTTTTTGAGCAGGTGCTCGGATACTGGTTTGGCATCAAACTATGGGACCGCAGCAGAACACCGATTCGGGACTTTCGGTTGCGGGATTCCGTGGCCGGACGGGATTGGCTGGTGCGAATGTATGGCCAACTCATTGAAGGAGACATTACTCGGGGAGATACCGTGACGATCTTTGCAGATTATTCGAACGGGACTCTCATTTTTCGAGACGGCTATAATCACACTATTCACTCAAGCATCACAGTAGGGTAATACGTATCAATGGCGGCGTTATAGGAGGCCACGGTTACAGAGTAAAGGGGCCAGTAGCGATTGTGTTCACAGCAGAGATCGAACGCTGCCAAATTCAAAGAGAGATCAAAATATATTTTTGCTAGGGTGACGATTGGATGGATAATGGGTTCACAAGGGGGCTTGCGATGAACAAAACGACATCGAAGACGGTGCATGATACAAATCTTGTAGAGCGCCTTGTCGGTTCACATCACTATAAAACAACGATTTCCGATGGAAAGAGTCGAGTGGAGGGACTGGGCAGGAATCGAGAAGAAGCGGAGAAGCGGGCGAGTAATCGTTGGGATAAAGAGAAAAAGAAATAGAGATCCGCAACGTGCTGCAAACGCCTAAACTGGCTTTCAATGTAGACGCTCACCACTCTTTTTCTTTTGCGTTCGCCGTCGCGGTCGCCGCAACTGCCAAACGACGACCCCAATAGCGACCAAAGAAACCTGCTGCCATAAGGACATGGCCGACCAGACGCCTGCAATGATGCCGGGGGCCAGCATCAGCACGATAACAATCCCCAGGATGGCTCCGACGCGGTTCACGGCGTCGGCGGGCTTCACGATGCCGAGCATGATTCCGAAGGCGGTCAGAACGAGTGCAATGATTGCGAACGCCCCGAGAAGAGCCGCCCATCCCTGCATGAAACTCGTTCCGCCCATGAGCCACGTTCCTTTCTCTCCGCTGAATGGTCGTTATCGTTTCCCGACAACGCAGCCATGGTCGGCGTCAGCGAGAATCCCCGTGCCATCGAATTGGATTTCTGTTGGTTGGCTTCCCGCCGCGAAATACGCCGCCCAAAACGCCCGGATCGCCTCTTTGCGTTGCGCCGCGAGCGGGGCAAAGTCGCTGCTTTCAAGGCGACCAAGACATGGAGACACACCTTGCATTGTGAAGCTATGCTCTTCGCGGAGGCGCGCGGCAAGTTGGTGAGCACGTGCCGGATTCGCCAGCGAGCCGGCCGAGACGAAGTTGTAGGTGCCGTCGTCTTCGATGAAGTCGCTTACGACAATGAGTTTGCGGTTGCTCACGCTGGGCAGCACGGCGAATTCCTGCCGGGCAGCGTCAAGTGCGCCGAGGATGTCAGTCCGGGACTGATGCTTATCGAGCGATGCCGCCCACGCGGCGAATTGCTTCTGTGACTGTTCCTGGAATCGCCGCAGATCGGTATCGTAGGTTTCGCGCTCGGTGGGCGCGGAGAGGCGCAGGATACGCCCCCCAGCGTCATTTTGCGCGTCCCCGGTAATGGGAATAAGGATGAGGCGATCTCCGCGCCCCATGCGCATAATCTGGTCACCCACGGCATCAAGCGCAGCTTTCTCCGCGCGGGGCGTGATGCTGAGGCTGGTATCAATAACCTCAACGGTGGCTTGTGGAACGTGATGGAAACAGCCTGCCAGAAGAAACAAGAGGGTGATGGCAACATATCGTCCGGTGTTGATTGTAGTCATTGGTCCTCTCCCTTCGAGTCGTCTCCCTTTGTTAAGAGATGTTGCTGCGGCGAGCGCAATTCACGAGGCTCGGGTGCGTCGGGAATCACCGCGAAACGGGTGTTCTCCTGCGCGAGATAGCGCTCGTGGCTCGGATGGTGGCGGCGATGGTTGAAATAGATGAAGAGGCCGAGACCGGGAATGGCCATGAGCGCCGGGAGCCAGGCCAAGGGAAAAATGAATGCGAGCGGCACCGCGCACAATCCGCCAAGCAGGCATTTTCTGAGAACCGACCAGCGGGTTTCCTTGCAAGCGCCGTTTCTTTTGCCGCGCTCATAGAACTGAGCGAAGATGGCCCGCCACTCCAAGCATTGCGCTTGCTTTCGTTTGTCGAATTCGTTGAGATTTTCCTGTTCGGTCTGGACCTCACGGGCAAGCTGGATTTCAGCAGTGCGGAGCGTCTCGAACCGTTGCCGCACTTTCCGCCACGTCCGGGCGCGTGATAGTTCCTGCCATCCGAAGAGCAGCGCCGTTGCGCCGATCATCGGTGTCGCGAGTGTGATAAAGATGTAGAAAACCGCCGCGAGAAGCGGGTGCGCGGCAAGGAACTGCCCCAAGGGATTCCCTGCAAGCACGGCAACAAACCTGAGCTGATACCCGCGCAGGAGTCCCCAGGCTATGAGGCTTACAACGCCGATGGCCCCGAGAGCGATGGCGGTAATCTGTTGCGGTCTGGAGTTCTTTGCTCCTATGTAGAGGAGACCGGCCAACTCGAAGTAGATGGTGCAAAGCGACGCGATTCCCGCAGCGGCAAGGAGCTGGATCGCGGGATGCGCGATATTCAAGATGTCCATCGTCGGCGCGAGGAAGAGCGTGTCAAGCGCGAGCGCAAAAAGTGCGCAACAGGCCAAGAGGATTGCCTGGAAGTAGGGCGGCGGCGTATCGCCGAGCTCCTTACGGATGCGAGCCCAGAGGGCCTCGGCCTCGGGCTTTTCCTTGCGCACCTGCTGAAGTTTTGCCTCAAGAGCGTGAAGTTTGCGTAAGGGTTCCTGTTTCTCCTCGGATGTCTCCTGGGCGAACCGCGCTTCGATCTCCTCGAGGACTGGCGCGGGATCGTTGTCGTGCGCGCCGAGATAGAAGGCCAACGCTTCGAGTTGGCGCGGTTTCAGCTTGCCTTGATGCAGATTGCGAGTGGACGTCGTCATGGTTTCCTCTGTGTGTATGAAAAGGGGGAGTTGCCCAGTACGGACAACTCCCCTGTTGGTTACTGCGCTTCGAGCACCTTGCGAGCCTGTTGCAGTTTGGCAAGCTCGCGCTCTTCGTGGGCGAGTTCCTGGCGCATTCCAGCAACCTTCTCTTCCTGTTTGCTGATTTGCTCAAGAACGACCTCGACCGGAGTCTTCTTGATCCAGGCCTTGCGGCCTGTCGATTGTTCTGCGGATGATGCTTTCTGTGGTGTCATAACGCCTCCTTGTGCGTATGGGTTGGTTGTGAAAGAGCAGAACTCCTACGAGAGCAGGAGCAGGACACTGCGAACGATGGTGAGTCTGTGCTTCGATGCCGTCGAGCGCACCGAGCGCGGCGCGATGCTGACCGGATTCGAGGTCGTCTTGCGCAGTGGAAAGCCGTGCAAGAATCTCTGCATTGATTTTTTTGGCCCGTCCGAGAATGCGCTCACGGATCGCCTCGTCCGGATCATGGGATTGGGAGTGCGCGTTGGTTTCCGTCATATGGTTCATCCCTCGATTCAGTTGGTTTTTCGTTATCGTTATCGGAAAGGGAAGATTCCTCTCCGAAGTTTTGAACGGTACTGAGTGATTGCACCTTCTCCGCGTACCACTGATCGAGGCGGTGGATCGCCTCGCGCAGCACGGGGATGTCGATGTGGGTGTAGAGCGAATGCACGTCTCCGCCACGGCTGTGTCCCATCAGTTCCTTGCGCACGTCCGCGATCACGCCCGCCTCGACCAGGCGCGAGTTGAAGGTATGGCGGAGATCGTGGAAGCGGAAGTGCGGCAGTCCGGCGCGGCGCAGCGCACCGGTCCAGCCCGTCTTCGGACGGCGGATGGGCTGGCCTTCGTAGGTGAAGATCAACCCCGACGGCTTACGATGTTCGGCTAGCATCGCGCGGACGCGGCTCGTAAGCGGGATCGGCCTGTGTTCCCCCTCGGCAGTTTTTGAGTGGCTCACCGAGAGCAAGTTGCGGTCGAAGTCCACGTGCTCCCAAAGCTGAGTGAGCAATTCTCCCCGCCGCATCCCGGTGTCAAGCGCGACAACGACGATGGGCCACAGGTGCTCCGAGCAGGCGGCAAGGAGTTTGATCTCCTCGGCCACCGACATTACCGGGCGGCGTTTCCCGCGTTCCCGCACCATGCGGATGCGGGCGATGGGATTCGCGGGGATGAAGCCTTCGTCAGCCGCCCAAAAGAGCAGATGGCGGATGACTTCGATGTCCCGGTTTACGGTGGTTTCAGAGAGCGGCTTTGCGTCCTCCTTCTTCGACTTCCAACGATGTTCTTCGTGACGATGCTTGCGGTAACGCGCAATGTCGTTCTTCGTGATAGTCCCGATGGGCGTCTCGGAGAAGTACGTCAAAAACTGCTTCGCGCGATCCTGGTGATGGGGTTTGACATCGCCCCCCGCGAGGAATCGTGCATAAAGTTCGCCGAAGGGCATCTCAGGCTTGAAATTCGGGAGTTGGAATCGCTTCGTATGCAATTCATCGCGCAATCGCTGTTCCAATATCTCGGCCTGGCGGCGGTTCGAGGTCTCAAGCGAGCGCATGGTACGCACACCTTCGTCCCAGAGCGACGTCCAGTACACGTTGCCTCGCTTGTAGAGACTCATTTGTTTTTTCCTCCTTTCTTTGGGAATAATCCCGTTACATTGTTTGTTGACCACACCCGACGCATGAAACCTTCCCGGCTGAACGAGTGACTGTCGGGTCACATGACGCTCACGTTCTGTCTCGCATGATTCAAGTTCCAGTCCGATTGCATCCCACTCCGCAGGGACGTTGCGCCCGAATAGTTCCAACCGGGGGTCGTAACTCACACGCTCGATGTACTCCCGCATCTGCTCCGGTTTCTCCGAGTGCGCCAGCCGGGGCGCGATAATCAATGTGGTTCCCTGTTGACGCTTACCGTCCTTGACCTTGTACGGGAGAACATTCTTGACGGCAAAGATGCAGTGTTCCGTCTGGCCCCTGAAATACTGGCCGATGCCAAAGCGATCCTTGGCCCACGTAATGAGCGTTTTGTACTCGAAGCCCCACGCCCGCGCCAGTTCCAATCCGTCCTCCAGGAAGTTGTTCGTGACCCACAGGTAAAGGTGTGCGGCGGGGGCGGTGATGCGCCGGACGTGCCCCGCGAGCGCCAGAAGTTCCGTCCGCTTCATCAGGCCGTAGTGGGCATTCGCACCCCGCTTGATAACGCCCCCACCCGCTTCCGGCCACGGAGGGTCTGCGTAGATGGTGCGATAGTGCGCCGGGGGCAGCAGCGGGAGCGCCGACCGCACATCGTTTTGGTGCCGCACACTCATCGCATACCCTCACGGAGGTCAAAGTCCTTACCGCTGGTGTTCAAGAATCCAGCGGACAATCTGGTCATGGAAGAAGATCAGCTTGCTGCGCGGGCCGGAGCGCAGATGCGGCAATCCCTGCGGCAGGTAGCTTTGCCGTACCGTCCAGGCCGAGCAGCCAATCAATCGCGCGACCTCGCGGATGGAGAGCGGCGCGCCCAACGGTTCGTTGCCGCACTCCGTCGCCTGCGGGTAATGCTGCGGGCAGCTCTGCCTGTAGCTCGTAGACGGAAACCCTTTGATTTGCAATGTGTTTCCGCGTTCCGCGAAACCCGACAATGCTCTTTCTCGCCTAGTCATCCTTGTCCTCCTTCCGCCTCCAGAGCGCACGGAGCGCTTCCTGAAGCCAATCGGGCAATTTGCACCAAAGCAGCCAGAGACCGGCCAGAAGCATTCCAAAGGCAACCAGAACCCTCTGTACCTCCGGGGTTCGGATGAGGGCAATGACGAGACACAGGGACGCATAGAAGAGCACGAGTCCCAGCCCAATCCGTGCAAGGATGGCAAGCAATCGCCAGCTCATCGGAATCTTCGGCTGCGGCGTGGACAAATCGCGGCTGCCGCACTTCGAGCAAATTTCCACGCCGCGCGGGTTCATATGCAGGCGCGGGCAGAGCTTCACGTCATAGGTTCTTCCGCAGGTGGCGCAGAAGAGCGGTTCGCCCGCCGTCATCTTTCCGCATTGGTAGCAATACTTCATGGGGTTGTCTCGAAAAGTGTTGTTGGTTTGTTGTCAGTTGGCCGGAACCACACGGGAGCAAAGAATCGGTTGTGGGCGGACTCAAGCGTTGCGAACCAGAATATTTTTTGAGTGATCTCGGCAACGGTCTTCCGGATCGAATGCAGCCGCCGTTCGGAGTTCGCTACGACCAGAACCCGAAAGCGTTCATGCTTGAATTGTGTCCGGTATTTCCCTGAGAGTGCGAGCTGCACATAGTGCTGAATCTTTCTTTTCCAGACCGCAAGCGATTCATGGCCGAGGTCGACTTCAAGGAAGCAAGCGGAGATACCGGCGGCAGTCGCAAACTCCACGTACCCATCGGGGATGAGGCTGATTCCAGAAACCACCGGCTCGTGGAATGTGAGCCAGCTAACGAAGGAGACCCGTGGAACCGGAATGGTCCCGTACTTCAACGCGCAGTAGATACCGTTCACGGCGAGTTGATGTCCCACGAAGTAGTCGGCGACGAGCAGCGCATCCTGCGGTCGCCGCGGACCACGACAGGGAACGTCGGCTGCCAGTGCGCCCTTCGGCGACAGAGTGTAGAGCGCCTTCCTTCCGCCGCCTGAGCCGAGAAAGAATCTCTTGAGCAATCCTGTGCGGGTAAGTGCCAGCAACCGGGCGTTCGCACGCGTGGTGGAACCGAATCCAGCCACGATCTTTGCCTGCTCACGGTCCACGACGCACATCACTGAGAGTTCCCGCAAGAGATGCAGGTCACGCGGCTGGAGGATGAGCCTGTCATTCCCAGTCATGGAGCACCTCGTCGGACGTTTGTGTGAGCGCCGCGTGGCGCTCCGCAATCTCAGCCTCGACCACTGCGCGCGGGCGTCCGCGATGAACGCGGGCACGGTTCAGGAGACCCTCGAAACTCACCTGCGGGTCCACAACATTTGGCGTACAACCCTGAGCCCAGTGGTCGGCACTGCTCTTCACGACAAAGTGCCGAGGCGGAAGGTTCTTCAGCCGTTCCGCAAGATACTTGCCGCCGTCTAGCGCCTGTGCGATCTGAGTGGCGTCCACGGGCGACAACTGGAAAAAGATATGCGTACCGACCGAGAGTATGGCCGCGCGCATTTCGTCAGGGTACTGACTGAGATATTGGTTGGCGCTCACCACCGAAACGCCGAACTTGCGGGCCTCCGAGAGCACGGTTTCGATCCCGGTATCGTAGGCGAGGAAGTTCTGTACCTCATCCACGTACACGGTGAAGAGCGTCCGTTTGGTGCGCGAGAAGAGCGCATTCTTCACGATGGTGAAGAGCAGGCTTCCCAAGGTGAGCGACTGCTCACCCAGTCTGCCCTTTTCCAAATTCGCAATGATCCAGTGGCCTTCGTCCATCGCCTCTGTTACTGAGAAGGTAGACTCCGGTTGGCCCACGATATGGCGGAAACTGGGATCGGCGGTGAAGGCCGATGTCTTGTTGAGGATCGGCTCACGCATCGTCGCCTGCATCGGCTCGCTTGCCTGGTTATAGCGGGACTCGAAGTACTGCCGAACTTCAATGTTCGATGTTTTCTTGAGGCAACTGGCGCGGAAAGCGGCGTGCGTCAAGAGCGGCGCGAGCTCCAAGAGCGTGAGGCCGTTTGCGGAGAGCACGAACAAGGTATTCCGCAGCAGTTCGTCGGTACGCGCTCCGAAGTGTTCCAGTCCCCAGCGGCGTTTCAACACCTGCGCGAATTCCGCGACGCGGACGAAGTTCACTTCCACCTGTTCAAGCGGATTGAGGCCCACGGAGAATTCCGTGTCGGCAGGTGCGATCACGATCAATTTCTCATGCAATTCCTGTTCACGCTTCGATTCCTCTGCGGCAATGGTACTCAAGAGAAATGGCGTGGTATCGCCGTGCTGATCGAAGTAGACGAACCCCCGTCCCGCCCGGATGTCTTGCTGGGCCATGAAACGAAGAAGCGAACTTTTCCCGCTCCCCGTCTTGCCGAGCACCGCAATATGCATGGTGCGCCTGGTAAGACTGAGGCCCATGCGCCGACTTGTCACCGCATCATCGGCGACAGAGAAGCCGAGAACAATGCCGCTCGGTTCCCCTTTGCCGCGCCGTCCTTGCAGGTGGTTCCAAATGGAGGTCACGAGTTTTTCGAGGAGGTTGAGCATTTGTGATGGATTCTGACGGGCTGAGTGAGAATATCGGTGACAAAACCAGTACCGTGTGCCGCTAATACGCAGAAATACAATTACTTATCTTCACGAAAATATCTTTCGCGGTTGCTTTGAAGGGAACTTTAGTAGTTCGTGATGATGAGTTCTTTGTACCGGCGTCCGGCCAATTTTTGCGCGGTGTAGTGGAGGTCAATATCGCGGATGGAGAAATCGTTGAAGAGCGCACGGACCTGCGGCACGTCGTTCAACGAGAGCAGAAACTTGCCCTGTAATGTCTTCAACCGCTCGGCGAGTTTGGCGAAGTCTTCCGGTTCGAAGTTATAGTTGTAGAGCTTGCGGCCGTAGTAGGGCGGATCGAGGTAGAAGAGCGTCGCGGGACGGTCGTACCGCTTGAGGATTTCCTCGTAGGGCAGCGATTCGATCTGGACGCGCACCAGCCGTTTGTGGGCCTGTTCGATATTCTCCGGCAGACGTTCCAAGTTGAAGCTCGGCGGTTGCGTCACGCTCCCGGCATAGTCCAAGTTGCGGACCAGTCCCGCGTAGCAGTTCTTGAGGAGGTACAAGTACCGGGCAGCTCGCTGTATGTCGGTGAGCAGCGTGGGGTCGGTGGACTTGAGGAGTCCATGCCACGCCCGGCTCATGACCATGAAGCGGAAGTACCGGATCAACTCCTCATAATGCTGCTGGCAGACCCGGTAGAAATTGACGACCTCGCCGTCGAGATCGTTCAACACTTCGACCTCGGACGGCTCTTTGCGGAAGAACACTTGACGCTCCTCCGGCAAACGCTTCAACGTACGTCGTGTGCTCCGGGAAGAGGGCGATGATTGGCTTGGCGATGGCGCGTTTGCCGCCGATGTAGGAAAGCGGTCCTATCATGTGCTGGCGTAATTGATGGTCGTATTGTGCTTCGATTCGACCTTTTTTCATCGAAGCGTCAGGTCATCATAAAGCCCGTGCAAGGAAAGAAAAGATGGCATAAACCGGCGCGAAATGCAGGGTTTGTCAGGTCATGCAGCAGTAAGCATGACACTCAGCAGACTTATACAATCGCACATTAAGACAGGGGAACCGCTATGAATGAAAGGTGGGCCGTTCGTCCTTTCCGAGCACGGGGAGTAATGTCGCAACCGAAGGAGAATCGTTGCGCCTTAGCCACCTTTGCTCCTCGCGTGGCTAACACCCGTCGAACGGCCCGCTTCCATACTACGGGCATGGCTATGGGATAAAAGATGGCAAGAGCTGGTACGGGAAGCAGGATTTGCCAAGACACTCGACGAAAGCCCGGTACGGGATGCAAGATCAAGGTATCTTTTCAGATGGGATTCAATCTTTACAATGAATCAGCGGGTCATTTATTCGTGAGGGATTGTCTCCAGAAGACGAACCCATGATCTCGCGGATGCTCTGCATGAGCGCATGGATTTCTGCGCCATCCTCCTCGACAAGGGTGCGAACATCCCTCACGAAGGCCCGCAAGTCGGAAATATCTGTTGAATCTGTCCAGCGGCGGAACGGTTTACGCACGTCAATACTAAGTTTTTTGTCCTTCAGGACAAGGTTCGAACCGACCGTTGTGAGGATCATGCGTCTGCGTTGCAGATTGCTCAATTGAAAACGAGAAACCAAACAGCGGTTGAAAGAAACAATGCTCGCTGAGGGTTCGAACCGTTCTACCTGTCGTGCGATAGTATCGATCTTCTGGGTGAAGCCGAGCTGCTTCCGTTCGAGTTCCTGTCGCTCTTTGACGTATTCCTCATCTGAGAGCAGGTCACGAATTCGCAGTTTTGTCAGATTCTCCAACTCTCTCGTTGATGCCGCTTGTGCGCGGAGCAGAGAATCTTTTTGTACTGCGTGGTCCTGCTGCTTTTGCTTCATGGTGCGATCCAGGCGTTGCGCCGCCCAGCGTTGAAACCGATCTGGCAGTGTAACTTCTCCGAGAAACGCCGCGATTTGCGCTTCGATGTCTTCGAGCGAAAGATACGGCTGCCCACAGTGACGGTCGAGACGACGCTTGCTGCAATGGTAATAGGTGTAGTGGGTGCCGAAACGGTTGACCTTCTCCTCCCCCGTGACCATGAATCCGCATTCGCCGCATCGGATCATGCCGGTATAGGCGAAGGAGCGCGTCTTGCGCGGTCGTCCTGGGCGTCCGAGAAGATGCTGGACATGCTCGAATTCCTCAATGGTCACGGCGGCTGGATGTTTTCCTGGATACGTCTTTCCTTCCCGTTCGAGAACCCCGGCATAGAAGGGGTTCGTAAGCATACGGTAAACGGCGCTCAAAGACGGCGGTTTTCCGCCGACCCGTTTCCGCTTTACGGTGCGCAATCCCCAGTCTTCCGTTGCGATCTCCCAAATGCGGCGCGGCGAGTAAGCCCCGGTTGCCACGAGCTGCCACATCCGCTGGACCAGGGGAAAACGCTCGGGATCGATGACAATCGTCCGGGTGTCTTTGTCGTTCAGATAGCCCAAGGGAGCAATATTCGGAAGCCACCCGTGCTGCAATTTCGTCCGGTTCCCCCGGCGGACGTTTTCGCTCAACGAATCAACGTAGTATTTGGAATACCCGAAGATGATCGAGAGCATGAACTTGCCCTGAGAGTTGTTCTCAAAGCTGAACGTGGCAAAGCGAAGGTCCTTGAGGCCTTTGGTGTCGAGAAGATAAATGATGTGTCCGCCGTCGATGGAATTCCGCGCCAGACGGTCCGGGTGCCACGCAATGATGCCGTCCGCCTGTCCGGCGGCGATTCTTTTGAGCATCGCGTCAAACACCGGACGGCCAGGAGCTTTCGCGCTGAAAGATTCCTCAAGAACCTCCACGATCTCAACATCCGGCCATCCGGCGGACAGCCGCTCCATCTCCTGACGCTGGGATTCGATGGAGAGTATCTGACGGTCCTCGTCCTCACTGGATTTGCGGCAGTACAAAAAGTATTTCATGGGTACATTGCATGGGTTATCAGTCCTCCTCTCGTGAAGCGAGCAGTGCGTAAAGTTCCATAAACGACGATGCGCGGAGTCGCGCTTCGGCCTCCGTAATCGTTTCGTGAAACTCTTCTTTCCAGAGCGCCACGAACTCTTGCAGGTCGGCATCGGTGAATTGCATTTCGCCAACGATACCCGAACGGATCGTGGAGAAAAAGATGCACAGACCTGTGTTGGTAAGATGGATGTGGCATGGTGCGGTTGGTGGTCCGAGACATTTCTATTAACAGTACGGAGCTCAAGCAAAATGTCAACAGCCTGGGGATGAATTGTAGTCACTTTCCACAAAACCCGGCTCGTGAGTCCGGTTTGTGTATCTATGGCGTGGGAGCATGGCTTGGTACGCTAAAAATAAAAACGTCGTACTTTGAAAATTATTATCACCATCCATGACAAAGCAATCGAAACCCATTCCCAACCGCATTTATGTTGCGCGCCGCAAAGCCTGCCTCACCCAACGCGAACTTGCTATGCTCCTCGGTTATGTTGACGAAGGTGCGGTCGCACGGCATGAGCGATTCCGTTCCTTGCCGCCCTTCTTGAATGCGCTCGCATACGAGATCGTTTTTCAAGCCCCGGCCGGAGAAATCTTCTTTGGCGTGCGCGATACCGTTGAGCACGTGGTCGAAAAACGGATCAGTGATTTCAAAAGGTCTCTTGAACAGAGTGATGCTCGTGGGAGAGAGGCAACCCGAACCGCACGCAAACTTGAATGGCTCACCACACGCCGCGCATAACCCTCACCTTATCCATGTACCACCATTCATGTGAAAAACGCATAGTATCTCTGGATGTTCACTCGAGGACCCTTGCTTACGCTGTTTTTGAAGGTTCCATGCAACTGCTTGATTTCAGCGTGAGCAGATCGACCCACAGCGGATTCCATGCAGGCCGCGTCGAAACGCTCGTGCGCAAATTCCAGCCTGGTGTCATCGTACTGCGAAAAGTCCATGCGGGAAGCAGTAGGGACACTACGGCTTCGAGGGCGGCGATCAAAAGCATCCGTGCCAAAGCAAAGAATCTCTCCGTTCCTGCCGTATTCATCGACAAACGGCTCATCGATGAGACATTTCAACCGCATTGCAAACCCACGAAGCACAAAATCGCTGTGTTGCTCGCTGCCTGTTATCCCGCACTTGCATGGTATGTGCCGCGCAAGCGCAAACCGTGGATGCCTGAAGATAGGCGAATGCAGTATTTCGATGCTGCCGCAACGGGACTGGCCTACTTCGTATCGGAGGGAGATGCTAAGGCCGTACAGCAATTTCTATCAGATGCAGAATCCCGCAGCCGATTACTCGCCCAAAGCGCATAATCAATGGCGTCTCAATGCTCCCATGTCACGTTCGCCTCAATCTGATATTTTACTTCTCGAGTGCTTGTCGAGTTGGACCGGATAATGGTCGCAGGATCAAGGCCGAGATTCACCGTTCTAAAGCATTCCGCCAGGCTGGCCCGAATGCGCTTTACTTGCTGCCGTACCGCCGTGCGGCTTGTTTGCGCGCGCACCACGGCACCACCCCTCGCATTCGAGCCGTGGTGTATGTAAAACAATTCGTTATCCAGGCCTTCGGCAATCTGGGCGGCGCTTTGTGCCGCCCCGCGATGGCGGCAAAGATAGTCCAGCAAGATCAGATGCGTTGACGACAGCGGCAATCGGTGAGATTTTCCTCTATGGACCAGAAAGGCTGCTATCACCTTTTCTCCGGGGGCGCAGTGCCCTGCTAACGCCGCGTCTCCCGCCTGAGAGTATTGATGCACGATTATCAACCTGACCAATCGGCTGCGCGTCCTTCCCGTCTCAAGCATCGCCAGATCGTAATAGAACAATGCAAGGTCGAGATCACTATGCGGCATGGCGGAACCCTTCCTCACGGAGTGAATGACCCGACCCAGCCTTGCCTAACGGCGCAAATTCCGCTCCAGCCGCTCGAACCAACTTTGCAAGGCGCGGATCAAGGTTGTATGAAAACCCGAAGACGATCTCGATCCCGCCGTGTCTGCGCTGATACTCACAACAATGCTTGAGTTGCTGAAACCGTTGGTGCTCCTCGACCTCATATACGAAAACAACGTCAATAAGGGCCAAGATGGATTCTGAAGGCATCGCATATGACGTGTAAATGCGCGGCTGTACTGACCGTCTATCACGAAAGCCTGCGATAAGGCCATCGAGCGTTGCTTGTGAGCCGATCAATAAGAGGTCGTTTGCGGTGAATTGTCGTTCAGCAGGAAACATTGAATCATCAACTCCTACCGAATGGTCGCTCACTGTTGTTGAATGTGAAATGGATTTGAGAATCATGAGAATGCGGAGAATCGGGGAGTTAAAATAATGAACGGAAGGCTCGCGTTCCATACGCCATCCGTTCGACGGAAGCGGCATCCTCACACCGCAGCTACCACCCGCCGGAACGGAATCGGCCTTCAAGTGCGGAAAGCGGCTCTGATAAGCAAGCAACGGCTCGCTTGATTTGCTTTTCACCGTTCCGCCCACCCATCGGGTGCTGAAGCAACCGTAACCAGTCGGTGCCAGGTCTCGGGTAGGGCTAAGGGGTATGGCCTTCCGCTCTTTGGCTAAGAAGAAATCTCCTGTTGGAGCGATCCAATGGCAGATCGATTCAGCGCTAAATGGCCCGTCGCCGAATTGTCGGCGGTCGGAATGGCACATGGTCGCAGTTACCTATCGGCGAAAGAGGTTGCCGGTCTCTACGACATGAAGTACAGCACGTTCATGAAGCGGCTCAAGGATTTCGTGCGGTACGGCGAATATCCGGCGGTCGCTTTCAGGGTGGGTCGTCGGCTGGGGTCCCGGAAGCGGGACTACTGGCTCATCGAAGTTCATCCGGTGCTGGGGATAAAGGCCTTGAACAGGCACTTCTATCCCAGGCTGTCCGTGCAATAACGAAGCGGGGAGCCTCGCGGCTCCCCGCCATTTTCCCTTCGGATGGTCCGAAGGGTTTTCGGGTAATGTAGACGAAATCGTAGCGGTCAAAGCATCCTGGAGCAATCCAGAACTATAACTTTCAACGATATGGCCGCAACGCATTCAATATAAAGCAGTTAAAATCACTCAATTTCAACAAAGGGAAATAATAGGCGAAAACTGGTTCGGGACCAGGGCACATTCAATTTCCAAGTGCAACAGATTTTGAAACCGCAGACCAGTATTGCACGAAATCGAATGCGCCTTCAGGCAGGAACAGTTCTGCCGGTGCTTTCCAGCCCAGGGTTTTCCTTGGCCGGGTGTTGAGCAGCCAGGCGATGTCGTCCAGTTGTTCCTGGGAAAACAGCGACAGATCGGTTCCCTTGGGCAGGTACTGGCGGAGCAGCCCGTTGGTGTTTTCCGATATGCCACGCTCCCACGGCGCTCGCGGATGAGCGAAGTAGACATCGACTCCGGTGTCCTGCGTCAGCCTCTTGTGGTGGCGCATCTCCCCTCCCTGGTCGTAGGTCATGGAGCGGCGCATCTGGCTGTCGAAGCGGTTGAGGATCCTGGTGAAGGCCTCGGCGGCGACGTCGGCCTTGGAGCTGTCGAGCTTGATCAGGGCGACGAACAGGGTGGTTCGTTCCACCAGCGTGCCCACTTGCGAGCGGTTGCCCTTGCCGATGATCAGGTCGCCTTCCCAGTGCCCGGGGATGAGTCGCATCTTGACCTCGACGGGGCGTAAGTCGATTAGAGTCATATCCGGAATGGAGCCGTTGTTGATTTTGTTTTTTCCTTGTTGGGATTTTCGGGTCTTGTGCCGGCGGCGCATCAGGGCCAGCAGGCTGGCGCGAAGCTGCCCCTTGGGCATGGCGTAAAGCGAGGTATAGATGGTCTGGCGCGACAGTTGGACCCGCTCCGGCATACGAGCCAGTGTGCTCTCGATCTGCGCCGGACTCAAGCCGCGGCGAAGATGCTCCACCATCAGGGCCCAAAGCGGCGTGCCTGGGACGAGCCTGCTCGGGACGCGCGGAACCCTGGCCAGTTTGCCTGCCCGCCGATCGGCCGGCTCGCAGCGGTAGCCTCCCGTTGGCATCTTCCTGCCCGACCGCGGCAGATACGAAGGGCGCCGCCAGCCATTGCGGTGCCAGCTCGCGGGTGATCGTGGAACGGGCGCAACTGAGAAAAACCGCGATGGCTCCGGGCCGTGTGCCCAATGCCAAATGCATCTCAATCACTGCCCGCTCCCGGATGTCCAGATGACTGTATTTGTTCGCCATATGCAACCTTCTCCTGTTTTAGGAAATGTTGCACTTGGGGATTGAATCTGCCCAGGGGGTCGGAGGTTCAAATCCTCTCTCCCCGACCATTCTTTTCAATCACTTGCAGACCAGCGATCCCGACCCCCTGGGATTGGCCCAGGTGCCCTAGTGCAGGAAGGTGCGTCAATATTGGGTTTCTCGCCGAGTCCTCGATGCAAGACCATCTACAAAAACATCTATAGCCGGAAGAACAGAACCTCCAATTCAACCCCTGTCCGAATTCTCCGAGCCGCCACGGGCGTAGTGGCCGCGGCGCGCAAGCTCAACGTGAAGGTGCCCATCGTGCTGCGCCTCGAAGGCACCAACGTCGAAGAGGGCCGGCAGATTCTGAAGGAATCGGGCCTGAACTTCCAAATGGGCGCAACCATGAAGGAAGCCGCGGAGCTGGTTGTCAAGGCTGCAGCCAAAGCGTAAGCGATCACGCATCACGGACCTATTTTGGAGAGATCATGGCGGTACTCGTAGATAAAAACACGCGCCTCATCGTTCAGGGATTGACCGGCAAGGAAGGCACCTTCCACGCCAAAGGTTGTGCCGAGTACGGTACCAATGTTGTTGGCGGCGTGACGCCGGGCAAGGGCGAAACCACGCACGAAGGCTGGCCCGTCTTTAATACCGTATCCGATGCTGTGAAGGAAACCGGCGCCAACGCCACGATGATTTTCGTGCCACCGCCGTTTGCGGCCGACGCGATCCTCGAGGCCGAGGATGCGGGCCTTCCTCTCATCGTGTGCATTACCGAGGGCATACCCACGCTCGATATGGTGAAGGTGTGGGCGAAGCTCAAAACCTTGAAATCGCGCCTCGTGGGCCCTAACTGCCCGGGCGTGATCTCGCCGGGCAAGGCCAAGATCGGCATCATGCCCGGCCGCATTCATAAGGAAGGCTCGGTCGGCATCGTCTCGCGCTCGGGCACGCTCACATACGAGGCGGTCCACCAGTTGACGCAGCGCGGCATCGGCCAGTCAACGGCGATCGGCATCGGCGGCGACCCAATCATCGGCACCACCCACATCGACGCGCTCCGTCTGCTGAACGACGACCCTGAAACCGAAGCCATCATCATGATCGGGGAGATTGGCGGCACGGCCGAGGAAGCCGCGGCAGAGTTCGTGAAGAAGAACGTGAAAAAGCCAGTGGTGGGCTTCATCGCCGGCCAAACCGCTCCGCCAGGGCGCCGGATGGGCCACGCCGGAGCCATCATCTCCGGCGGCCAGGGAACCGCGGCAGACAAGATGAAGGCCATGAAGGAAGCCGGAATTCACGTGGTCGTTTCGCCTGCCGAAATCGGGGCGATGCTCGCGCAGGTGATCGGAAAAGCGTGAAAGGCAGTTCAAAGGATTTGGCAACCCGATTCTTTCAGAACCGGGCCGAACCGCCGCTCAACTTTTAACTAGGGGTGGGACATCCTCGCGATTCGAAAAATGAGAGGAAGCCGGCCGGTGAAAGAACGACCTTCGGTCGCCGGTCGGGCTCGGAGATGGCCTCTTACCCCCTTCGGGGCCCTTGACGCCAGCCTCGCCACGCCTGTGCTTCCATATGCTCTTTTTTCACAAATACTCGCTCCCATCCCCCTTGACAAGGCCGACGCCGTTATAGATGCTTATTGCACTCAGCCTATCAGTGTCGATTTCGCCGGATGCCGTGCACAAGGAGATGGGCTGGGACCTGGCGAAAGTGAACGTGAATGGCGGGGCCATCGCGCTGGGCCATCCGATCGGAGCTTCGGGATGCCGGATTCTGGTGACTTGGCTCCACGAGATGCATTCGTACGCAAGGAGTCATTTTATGGCAGAAAGTAGCGGTATTGGCAATATTGGCAGTACGAGCAACTTCAGCGGGCCGGCGACGGACTCGCTCAGAGGCAGAGTCGCCCTGGTGACGGGCGGATCGCGCGGCATCGGAAGGGCTATCTCCCTGGAACTTGCCCGCTATGGGGCAGCGGTGGCCGTCAACTTTAACAGCAATGTGGCCGCGGCTGAGGCGGTGGCGGCCGACATTCGCGCCATGGGCGGCGAGTGCCTGTTGGTGCAGGGCGACGTGTCTAAAAAAGAGACCGCGCGCAGTGTCGTCGGCAAAATCCTGGAGGCGTGGAAGAGGATCGACATCCTGGTCAACAACGCCGGGATTACGCGCGATCGCACCCTGCGCAAGATGACCGATGAGGACTGGGAAGCGGCAATCTCGGTGAATCTGAATGGGACCTATTACTGCACCGCTACCGTAATACCGGCCATGATCGAGCAGAAATACGGGCGCATCATCAATATTGCTTCCATCGTCGGGCAGGCGGGGGCCTTCGGCCAATCCAATTACGCCGCCAGCAAAGGCGGCATCATCGCGTTCACCAAGTGCGTGGCGCTGGAGTTGGCGAAAGACAACATCACCGCCAATGCGATTGCCCCGGGGTATACCGCTACGGAAATGGTAGAAGCGATGCCGCCAGAAGTTCTCGAAAAGATTTGCGCCAAGATACCGCTGCGCCGGCTGGCAAAACCCGAAGAGATCGCCAAGGCGGTTCTCTTCCTGGCCCGGGATGCGGATTACATCACCGGAGCGGAGTTGAATGTAAACGGTGGGCTGCTGATGTCCTGAGGCCTACTTGAATTTCGTCGCGGATTTTGGAGCCAGCCATCGAGCTACGGCCAAGCGCGCTCGCTGGCTCCACTGAGCGGTTCTCCAGTTCACGTGGAGTTTCTGGCTTCGTGCAAAGTGGCTTTTTCTTGAGGAAAAAGCCACTCAAGAGGATAGGTTTCCCTCTACAGCAACTGGAGAACCGCTATTCCCGCTAAGAACTCGATCTGCCCTCTGCCCGGACAAGCCCGAGCTATTTCGTCTGCTGCTGCCCCTCGAGCTCGAGCAGGTGCTGGCTGGCCTCCTCGGCATTCTCGTAAATGTGAGGAGCGACATTGCGCTCGGCCAGCGCGTCTCCGAGTTTCATGCGCGCGAAGCCGCTGGTCGTGTAGCGGGTGACGCCCGAGTAGCAATCCTCCATCAGTTTCTTCACCATGTCGGTATACGGCCCCAACAGCTCGGGAGAAATCGAGAAGTTGTCGTAATTGACGATGGTGTATACCTTGCCGGACGCCTGCTTCAGATGCTCGCGCACCGCCTGGTTGATGTGGCTGATCTGTTCCATGCTGCGCACCGCGTAGCCTTCGAAGTTGACGAAGAACAGATTCTGTTTCGGCTCGTAGCTGAGCCGGCTCTCCAGAGGCAGTTCCAATAAATCGTTGCGCAAACCCATGGGCTTGGGCAGGAACAGGCGCGCGTCCATGAGCTTGGGCTGGTTCACGATGGGCTTGAAATCCATGTGCGCCAGGATGTCCTTTTCGATATCGATTCCCGGGGCCACCTCAATAAGTTCCAGGCCATCGGGCGTGAGGCGGAAGACGCAGCGTTCGGTTACATAAAGCACCGGCTGTCCGCGCTGGCTGGCGTATTTGCCGCTGAAGGTTCGATGTTCAACTTCGTGCACAAACTTTCGCGTGCGGCCTTCCTTGAGAATTTGCAATTTGCCGTCTGCGAACCCGAACTCCAGACTGCCCGCCGTGAAGGTGCCGCAGAAGACCAGGCTCTTGGCGTTTTGGCTGATATTGATGAATCCCCCCATGCCCGCCAGTCTGGGACCGAACTTGCTCACGTTGAGGTTGCCCTCGCGGTCCGCCTCCGCCAGACCAAGGAAGGCCAGGTCGAGCCCGCCGCCGTCGTAAAAATCGAATTGGTAGGGCTGATCGATGATGGCGTGGGCATTGACCGCGGCGCCGAAATCCAGCCCTCCGGCCGGAACTCCGCCGACCACTCCAGGCTCGGCGGTGAGGGTAATGAGGTCGGTGACCTTCTCCTCATTGGCCACATTGGCCACGCCTTCGGGCATGCCAATTCCCAGGTTGACCACGCTGTTTGTTTTCAGCTCGAATGCCGACCGGCGCGCGATCACCTTGCGCGCCGATAACTCCATGGGGGGGATAGCTGCCATCCGCGTATGGACCTCCCCGCTAAAACCGGGGTTGTACACGGTAGCGAAGGTCTGCCAATGGTAATCCGGCTTTTCCGTAACCACCACGCAATCGACAAGAATTCCCGGTACTTTCACCTGGCGCGGATTGAGCGTGCCGCTCTCGGCCACGCGTTCCACCTGGGCGATGACGATGCCGCCGGAGTTGTGGGCGGCCATGGCGATGGAGAGCATCTCGATCGTCAGCGCCTCGCGCTCCATGGTGACATTACCCTCGGGATCGGCGGTGGTGCCGCGGATGATGCCCACGTTGATCGGGAAGGTTTTGTAGGACAGGTACTCCTGGCCGTCGATGGTCACCAACTCGATGAAGTCCTCGGTGGTGCGGTCGTTGATTTTGCCGCCGCCGTAACGCGGATCGACGTAGGTTTCCAAGCCGACTTTGCTAATGTGCCTGGGGCGATGGGCGGCGATATCGCGAAACATATGCGAGATCACTCCCTGGGGAAAGTTGTAAGCCTCGATCTGGCCGGCGACCGCCAGCGCGCCGAGCTTGGGCACCAGGCCCCAATGTCCGCCAATCACGCGCTTCACCAGACCCGGATGACCGAGGTGATTCAGTCCCCGTTCCTTTCCGTCGCCCTGCCCGGCCGCATAGACGAGCGTAAGGTTGCGAGGCCGTCCGTTACCCGGACCGAGTTCCTCTTCGGAGGCCAGGAACTGTTGCTCGATGGCAACGGCTATGCCTTCGGGAAAGGCGACGCCCACGAAGCCTCCGGTGGCTACTGTATCGCCATCGCGAATCAAGCGCACGGCATCGGCGGCGGAGACGAGTTTGTGCCGCTCCGGAGTACGCGCGGCAGCCAGCGTGGCTATAGGGTGGGTCTGAAGAGAAGTGGTCAGAGGATTGGTAGGCATAGCAATTCTCCCTGCGAGTTATGAAGGCGTGCCTTGCGGCACGCCTTCGAGCATCATGTCCTAGCGCGCCGTCCAGCCCAAATCAATGTCCAGCGCCGCGCCGGTGATACCCGCGGCTTCGTCCGTGCACAGGTACCGCACCAGCGAAGCAACTTCGCTGGGTTCCAGCAGCCGCTTGATTGCGGCGGGTGCAAGCATGATCTTTTGAACCACGTCCTCCTCCGAAATGCCGTTAGCACGGGCCTGATCCGCAATTTGCTTCTCGACCAGCGGAGTACGCACGTAGGCGGGACAGATGGCATTGCAGGTAATGTCGTTCTCGGCCTGCTCCAACGCCACGACCTTGGTCAACCCCAGCACCCCGTGCTTGGCCGAAATATAAGCCACCTTGAAGGGCGACGCCACTCTGCCGTGGAGCGAGCTGATGTTGATAATCCTGCCCCACTTCTGCTTGATCATGTGGGGCAAGGAATACTTGCAGCAAAGGAACGTTCCGGTAAGCATGACGCCTATCAGGAGGTTCCAGCGCTCTTCGGGGAAGTCCACCACCGGCGCCACGTGTTGCAGACCCGCATTGTTGACCATGATGTCGAGACGACCAAATTTTTCCACGGCGGCATCGACGAGGTGGCGCACGTCGTCGGGCGAGGAAACGTTTGTTTTAACAAAAAGGGTGGTAAACCCGGCCTCTTGAAGTTTCGCCACGGCTCGTTCCCCCCCGGAAACGTCCATGTCGGCAATCACGCAGTTCACGCCCGCTTGGGCTAGCGACTCCACAATCGCATACCCGATCCCGCTTGCACCGCCCGTTACGATCGCAACTTTTCCCTTCATAATGTGCTCCTTGCGGCACTACCGTTCGCTGTTTGGCTCTGTCTGGATTCTGGGTGTGCGCCTTTGGCACACACCCACCGCTATGGATTCTATCGCGCTGCAAGACCATGGCCGCGTGCCGCTACCGATACAGAGGGAGGCAAAGCCTATCCTGGCATTGCACCGCTGCATCTCGTGGAGCAAGGTCACCAGAATCCGGCATCCCGAAGCTCCGATCGGATGGCCCAGCGCGATGGCCCCGCCATTCACGTTCACTTTCGCCAGGTCCCAGCCCATCTCCTTGTGCACGGCATCCGGCGAAATCGACACTGATAGGCTGAGTGCAATAAGCATCTATAACGGCGTCGGCCTTGTCAAGGGGGATGGGAGCGAGTATTTGTGAAAAAAGAGCATATGGAAGCACAGGCGTGGCGAGGCTGGCGTCAAGGGCCCCGAAGGGGGTAAGAGGCCATCTCCGAGCCCGACCGGCGACCGAAGGTCGTTCTTTCACCGGCCGGCTTCCTCTCATTTTTCGAATCGCGAGGATGTCCCACCCCTAGTTAAAAGTTGAGCGGCGGTTCGGCCCGGTTCTGAAAGAATCGGGTTGCCAAATCCTTTGAACTGCCTTTCACGCTTTTCCGATCACCTGCGCGAGCATCGCCCCGATTTCGGCAGGCGAAACGACCACGTGAATTCCGGCTTCCTTCATGGCCTTCATCTTGTCTGCCGCGGTTCCCTGGCCGCCGGAGATGATGGCTCCGGCGTGGCCCATCCGGCGCCCTGGCGGAGCGGTTTGGCCGGCGATGAAGCCCACCACTGGCTTTTTCACGTTCTTCTTCACGAACTCTGCCGCGGCTTCCTCGGCCGTGCCGCCAATCTCCCCGATCATGATGATGGCTTCGGTTTCAGGGTCGTCGTTCAGCAGACGGAGCGCGTCGATGTGGGTGGTGCCGATGATTGGGTCGCCGCCGATGCCGATCGCCGTCGACTGGCCGATGCCGCGCTGCGTCAACTGGTGGACCGCCTCGTATGTGAGCGTGCCCGAGCGCGAGACGATGCCGACCGAGCCTTCCTTATGAATGCGGCCGGGCATGATGCCGATCTTGGCCTTGCCCGGCGAGATCACGCCCGGGCAGTTAGGGCCCACGAGGCGCGATTTCAAGGTTTTGAGCTTCGCCCACACCTTCACCATATCGAGCGTGGGTATGCCCTCGGTAATGCACACGATGAGAGGAAGGCCCGCATCCTCGGCCTCGAGGATCGCGTCGGCCGCAAACGGCGGTGGCACGAAAATCATCGTGGCGTTGGCGCCGGTTTCCTTCACAGCATCGGATACGGTATTAAAGACGGGCCAGCCTTCGTGCGTGGTTTCGCCCTTGCCCGGCGTCACGCCGCCAACAACATTGGTACCGTACTCGGCACAACCTTTGGCGTGGAAGGTGCCTTCCTTGCCGGTCAATCCCTGAACGATGAGGCGCGTGTTTTTATCTACGAGTACCGCCATGATCTCTCCAAAATAGGTCCGTGATGCGTGATCGCTTACGCTTTGGCTGCAGCCTTGACAACCAGCTCCGCGGCTTCCTTCATGGTTGCGCCCATTTGGAAGTTCAGGCCCGATTCCTTCAGAATCTGCCGGCCCTCTTCGACGTTGGTGCCTTCGAGGCGCAGCACGATGGGCACCTTCACGTTGAGCTTGCGCGCCGCGGCCACTACGCCCGTGGCGAGCCGGTCCACGCGCAGGATGCCGCCAAAGATGTTGATGAAAATCGCCTTCACGTGCGCGTCGCTGAGCAGGATCTCGAAGCCGTGCTCAATTTGTTCCTGGGTGGCTCCGCCGCCCACGTCGAGGAAATTGGCCGGGCTGCCGCCGGCGTACTGGATGATGTCCATGGTGGCCATGGCCAGGCCCGCGCCGTTGACCATGCAGGCGATGGAGCCGTCGAGCTTGATGTAGTTGAGCGCGTACTTGCAGGCCTCGACTTCGAGCGGGTCCTCTTCGGCGGTATCGCGCAGCGCCTTGATGTCGGCGTGGCGGAAGAGCGCGTTGTCGTCGAAGTTGATCTTGGCGTCGAGCGCGAAGAGCTTGTCGTCCTTGGTCGTAATGAACGGATTGATCTCGATCAGCGAGGCGTCGGTCTCGATGAAGGCTTTGTAGAGGCTCTGAAAGAAGCCGACGGCCTGGTTGATCTGCGTGGGCTTGAGGCCCAGCGCGAAAGCCAGCTTGCGCGCCTGCCAGGCGCCGAAGCCGACGGCCGGATCAATGGTCTCTTTGATAGATGGCTTCGGGCGTCTTGGCGGCGACTTCCTCGATCTCCATGCCGCCGGCCTGCGAAGCCATGAAGACCAGCTTGCCCGAGGCGCGGTCGAGCACGATGCCGAGGTAGAGCTCGCGGTCGATGGCAGCGGTTTCTTCGATCAGCAGGCGCTGCACCTTCTGGCCCTGCGGCCCGGTCTGGTGCGTGACGAGCTTCATGCCGAGAATATTCTTGGCGTGCAGTTCGGCGTCTTCGCGAGTCCTCGCAACCTTGACGCCGCCGCCCTTGCCGCGGCCTCCGGCGTGAATCTGCGCTTTGACGACCACGCCCTGCGTGCCCTCGGCAAACAGCTTGCGGGCCACCGTCGAGGCCTCTTCCAGCGTGTTGGCCACTTCGCCCCTGGGCACAGGCACGCCGTACCTGGCCAGGATTTCCTTCGCTTGATACTCGTGTATTTTCATCCGGAATTTCCGTTTTGCCTTTCGGGTGCGAACCAATATACCCCCATTTGCCTCCGCTCGTGATCCTTTTTTTGCATTGGTTCCAAGGCCAAAGACCCGGTCGTGCTCCACACGGCCTTTGCCGGGACCAAAAAGCCATGATTTGCCCATTTCGAAGCGATTTCTCGGACACTTCTTCGTCAACCCCCCAACGTCCTGATTGGTTTCGCCTCCCTGCCGCGCCTACCCGGCTGGCAGCGGCAAAGCCTCCATGCGCCGCAGCATGCTTCCGAACAGGCGCCGCGTCAGATGGCTCTCCGCCAGCCCGGCGAAGTTCGCGCCCTCGGCCAGCATCTCGGTCTCGAAACTCTGCAACCGCGAGGTAAGAGCGGCGCCGCGATCCCAGATCTTTTCTGAACTGATCAGCCGGAAGGTCGGATCCTGGAAAAGGCGCTCAGCGTCGTTAAGGCGGATTTCCGCGAGGGCGTGGCGGCGTTTCTGGAAAAACGCAAGGCTGAATGGGGGAAATGAGTGTTCGCTCTCTTCGCACACAGATTTGACTGATCCGCATCCCCAACCGCAGGTCCCCGCCACGGCTGGCACGCTTTCGACTCGTTCGCTCGCGCGAACTTGCTCAGGACGACAGAGTTTTGATTTGTTTCCGAATCACCGGAAGCGCACGGGCGCGCCGGTGCGCTGCTCGACCATCTCGCGCGTGACGTCGTCGGCGAGCTCGACACACTCGAAGCCGGAGGGCGTGATGTCGAGGACGCAGAGATCGGTGACGATGCGATGGACGACGCCCTTCCCGGTGAGCGGCAGCTTGCACGCGGGCAGCAGTTTGAAGCTGCCGCCGGGCCCGTTGTGCTCCATGATGACGATCACGCGGTGCACGCCGTTGACCAGGTCCATGGCGCCGCCCATGCCCTTCACGCGCTTGCCCGGAATCATCCAGTTGGCCAGGTCGCCGTGCTCGGAGACTTCCATGGCGCCGAGAATGGCGACATCGACGTGGCCGCCGCGGATCATGGCGAAGGAGTCGGCGCTGGAGAAGATGGAGGCGCCGGGAATGAAGGTCACGGTCTCCTTGCCGGCGTTGATGAGATCGGCGTCGACTTCGGAGTCGAGCGGGAACGGGCCCATGCCGAGCAGTCCGTTTTCCGATTCCAGGGCGACGGTAATGCCCTCGGGGATGTAGTTGCCGACGAGGGTGGGAATGCCGATGCCGAGATTGACGTAGTAGCCGTCCTTTAATTCACGGGCGGCGCGGGCGGCCATTTGCTGACGGGTCCAGGGCATGGAAAGCAGCTCCTAGTTCTTAGTTCTTAGCTCTTAGCCATCTCGTGGCGATCGAGGCGGTCGTGGGTTCAAGAGGCATTGGGTTTCAGTGAACAGTGATCAGCCTTCGCGAACGGTTCTCCGCTCAATGCGTTTTTCCGGATGCGGATTGTGGACCAGGCGGTGGACGAAGATGCCGGGCGTGTGAATTTCGTCGGGGTCGAGCTCGCCGGGCTGGACGATAATCTCCGCTTCCGCGATGGTGACTTTGCCGCAGGTGGCGGCGATGGGGTTGAAGTTGCGCGCGGTGCGCCGGTAGACGAGGTTGCCGTACAGGTCGGCCTTCCAGGCCTTGACCAGCGCCACGTCAGCCATGGATGCCGCGCTCGAGGACGTAAGTCACGCCGTCGAAGTCCTTGAGCTCCTTGCCCTCGGCGATCATGGTGCCCACGCCGGTGCGCGTATAGAAGCCGGGAATGCCGGCGCCGCCGGCGCGCATGCGCTCGGCCAGCGTGCCCTGGGGGCTGAACTCGACTTCGAGCTCGCCGGTAAGGAACTGGCGCTCGAACTCGGCGTTTTCGCCCACATAGCTGGAGATCATTTTTTTGATCTGCCGCGATTCGAGGAGCACGCCGAGGCCCCAGCCGTCGACGCCCGCGTTGTTGCTGGCCACGGTCAGGTTGCGCACGCCGGTCTCGCGCAGCGCCTGGATCAGCGCTTCCGGAATGCCGCACAGGCCGAATCCGCCGACGGCCAGCAGCATGCCGTCGCGAACAACGCCTTCGAGCGCCGAGCGCGCATCGGGATAGAGCTTGTTGAGGCCGCGCGTGGGAGAAGGAACAGTCGCCATAGGATCACACTCATTCGCTGTCCTGGATGCGTCGAACGGATCGGCGATGCCAAGACAGAATAGTTTGCAAGGAACCGCGAGGCCAGAGAGGTTCTCTGTCTACTCTTTGGCATTCCCGTTCGATGCAAGGGAGCTACGGCAACACACTACCGCAACTGAAGAGCGATTGTAAAGCCCCTATGCTGCATTTTTGGTGCAATTCACAAAAAATCTCTCTGAGCATCAGGCGCGGTGATGGCCCGATTAGATTCTTTGTCCTGAGGCGCACGCTTCTTCAGCCGGAATCTCCTTTTTCGGCTCCGATTCAGTGGAATTTTATTCCTTCCGAGAGGAATTGAGAGACCATCCCGGCACTTGCGGGGCCGTCTGATATGAAACCGTGGGCTCACCCCAGGTCGGGCGCCGGCTTCGCGAGCAGGACGCCCAGGGCGCAACTCGCCGTTCGAGCCAGTTCTCCGTCGGCACGGCCCGTGAGAACTACCGGGACTTTAGCTCCCACCACAACTCCCGCCGCTACCGCTCCGGCCAGGTACTGAAGCTCCTTAAAGAGAATATTTCCGGCTTCCAGATTGGGGACCATCAGAAGATCCGGGTCTCCCGCGACCGGCGATTTGATGTTCTTGATCCGTGCGGCGTCGCTTGAAATGGCATTATCGAATGCGAGTGGGCCATCGACGATGGCGCCAGTAATCTGTCCGCGATCAACCATTTTGCAGAGAGCGGCGGCATCAAGCGTCGATGGAATGGCTGGGTTGACTGACTCCACCGCCGACAGTATGGCCACCTTCGGGTTCACGACCTCAAGCGTGAGCATCATGTCGATAGCATTCTGCAGAATGTCGATCTTGGTCTCCAGGTCCGGCTGGAAGTTCATGGCCGCATCGGTTACGAAGAGAGTCTTGTGATAGGAAGGTACATCCAAAGCAAATACGTGGCTGATGCGCCTCCCTGTGCGCATCCCTCCTTCGCGCGACACGACAGCGCTCATGAGTTCGTCAGTCTGAAGAGAGCCCTTCATGAGCATTTGGACCTCACTCTTACGAGCCATCTCTACGGCCCGCACGGCAGCCGCGCTGGCGATCGTCGATGTCAACGATCTGAATGTTTCCCAAGTCGAGTTGCAAAGTGCCCGCCAAGGTGCGCATCTTCGCTTCACAACCCACAAGAACCGGGACGATCAGACTGTCCTTGAATGCCTGCATTGCGCCTCCGAGAGATACCTCGTCGCAGGGCCAGACAATCGCAGTTCTCACAGCCGGTTTGGAGTTCGCACGCGCGATCAAGCCAAGGTAGTGACGATAGGGATTGTTGACAATGAGTTGGGGAACGGGAAGGGTGGACCAGCGCAGCTTCTTCGCAGGCGCGATGAGCTGGGCCGTACCCGAAAAGATGGGCGACCGGCGCCATTGCTTGCCTCGCAATCGAAGTGAACCTCCTTTGTAGAATCGTCCTTGGCCGTAACCTGCACCTTGACGAGAATGCGATCTCCGACACGGATGCGATTATGGAACGAGAGTGAGACGTTTGTCAGTGTGCATCCAGGCCCGGGTACATTCATGCTGAAGAGACCTGAGATAAGCGAGGCGCACCACATGTTTGGTCCTGTCGGAGGTATGCCCCCGGCGCGATCAATGAGTTCATCAGTATTCAGAACGGAGTGGAATCCGGAAATCGAGGCGAATGCCATCGCGTCATCCGTGGTTAGAACGTGCTCTGTCCTGGCTGTGTCGCCAACTGAAATCTCGTCGTATGTTTTGCTCTCAATAAACCCGAGATTCATACAAATTCCTTCCCCGCTCAAATGTCGGCCATTCTCCAGTCTGCATGCCATCGTATGACCTGCGAGCGCCGTTCAAAGTGACTGCAATCACGTATGCCAAAGATCGGCGTACATTAAGGAAAAACCCTACTCAAGGAAGCTGGTTCTTATCCCCACAGATGGAGGAGGACTGAATGGGAGGCTTGATCCCATTAACCGGAATTTCCGTTTTGCCTTTCGGCTACGAACCAATATACCCCATTTGCCTCCGCTCGCGATCTTTTTTGCATTGGTTCCAAGGCCAAAGACCCGGTCGTGCGCCACACGGCCTTTGCCGGGACCAAAAAGCCATGATTTGCCCCATTTCGAAGCGATTTCTCGGACACTTCTTCGCCAACCCCCCAACGTCCTGATTGGTTTCGCCTCCCTGCCGCGCCTACCCGGCTGGCAGCGGCAAAGTCTCCATGCGCCGCAGCATGCTTCCGAACAGGCGCCACGTCAGATGGCTCTCCGCCAGCAGCAGCCAGTAGTACCGCGCATGCTTTACCAACCGCCCGCCGGTCTTCACCAGCCGTTGCTGCAAGCTCGTCAGGGACCACTTCTCGACTCCCTTCGGCAGCACCAGCCGCCGCCACAGGTTGCCCAGGTTGTATGCGATCACGCTCAGCCACAGCCGCACCTCGTTCGACCGGAACTGATCGCCCCCGGTATTTGAACCACACTGAATGTTAGTCTTCGGCCAGAACCGCGCCCGTGAGGGTTGAGGATTTTGCCGTTGAAGAAGCGTTTTTCCGGGAGCGGATCGTTGGGCTGTTGAAGCAGGCCAATCTCACCAAAGACTCCCCTGGTCCCGACCAATCTGCGGTGCGGGCGGCAAATCTGAAAGTAACGGGGACTGACCGCAGAGTCGCTAAAACGAATCGCAGAGGACAAAGGAGGAGGGACTGGTGCCGGAGAAATTCAAGAGAATGGCTCTCGATGACGTTGGCGAGTTCATGATGGCAGAGAATCGCCCGCCTTTTCGACTGCAAATGCAGCTTTGGTCTTGCAATACCCCTCAGGAGCGGTACAATCCAAACGAATCGGACCCTAAAAAGGAGATTCCAGTTCAGGAGCAAGGAATGGCCGCACCCGATCCCGTCGTGATTATTGGCGCCGCCCGAACACCGATCGGCGCGTTCCAGGGCGATCTGAAGGAGCTGTCCGCTCCTGAACTCGGCGCCATCACCATTCGTGCCAGCATGGAGCGCGCGAGGATCCCGCTCGATTCCGTGGACGAAGCGCTCTTCGGCTGCGTGCTTCCTGCCGGCCTTGGCCAGGCCCCCGCGCGTCAGGCCGCGCTTGGTGCCGGGCTGCCGGCTTCGACCGGCGCAGTCACGATCAACAAAATGTGCGGCTCGGGTATGAAGGCCGCCATGTTGGCGCACGATCTACTGCTTGCCGGCAGCGCGAAGATCATGGTCGCGGGCGGCATGGAGAGCATGAGCAATGCCCCGTATCTCCTGGATCGCGCGCGCAGCGGCTATCGCATGGGGCATGGCCGCGTTCTGGACCACATGTTTCTCGATGGGCTTGAAGACGCTTACGATAAGGGCCGTCTGATGGGCGCGTTCGCGGAGGAGTGCGCGCAGAGCTACGCATTTACGCGCGAGGCGCAGGACGAGCATGCCGCGGCATCGCTCGCGCGGGCGCAAAAAGCCACTGCTGATGGCAGCTTTGCCGCTGAGATCGTTCCGGTTACGGTGAATGCGGGCAAGGCCCAACGCCAGGTGAACCACGATGAGCTGCCGCTGAAAGCAACTCCGGAAAAGATTCCGTATCTCAAGCCCGTGTTTCGCGAGGGCGGAACGGTGACGGCGGCAAATTCCAGCGCGATCTCCGATGGCGCCGCCGCGCTGGTGCTCATGCGGCGCTCTGAAGCGGACCGCCGCGGCCTCGAGCCGCTGGCAACGATTGCGTGTCACGCCACCTACGCAAACACGCCTGCGCTCTTTCCCACGGCGCCCATCGGCGCGATCCGCCGGCTTATGGAAGGGACGGGCTGGGCGGTCGACACGGTCGATTTGTTCGAGATCAATGAGGCCTTCGCCGTAGTCGTGATGGCGGCAATGCGCGATCTGGGCCTTGCCCACGAAAAGGTGAACGTTCACGGCGGCGCGTGCGCTCTCGGCCATCCCATCGGCGCATCAGGCGCGCGCATCTTTGTCACGCTGCTTGCGGCACTCGCAAAATACGGATTGCGCCGCGGGATCGCCTCACTCTGCATCGGCGGCGGCGAAGCGACCGCCATGGCGATTGAGCGCATCAGCTAAGCTGACAAGCCATGATTTCGCTGCGCCTTATCCATGGCCGGCCCGCTTGCCCTATGTCAAGGGCGGCATAATAGGAGACCACTGGGGCGGAGGAATAGGAAACCATCTAAATAGTTGATAAGACATGGATTGCGGGGGGTAGTTTCAGCGTTCTGAGGATGGGGTCCGTTTGCGGCGGCTGTGCTTGAGGCGGAAGCTGTCGCCATTCATCTCCAGAATGTGGACATGATGGGTGAGCCGGTTCAGCAGAGCGCCGGTCAACCGCTCGGAGCCGAAGACCTCGGTCCATTCGTCGAAGGGGAGGTTGCTGGTGACAAGAGTCGAAGCGCGTTCGTAGCGCTGGCTGAAGGTCTCGAAGAGCAGTTCGGTGCCGGTCTTCGACAGTGGCACGAAGCCAAGTTCATCGACGATGAGCAGTTCATAGTTTGCAAGCTGTTTCTGGAAGCGCAGCAGGTGCTTCTCGTCGCGGGCCTCGATCAGTTCGCTGACCAGCGCCGAGGCGGTCGTAAAGCGCACGCGGTGACCGCTCTGGCAGGCGGCCAGACCAAGGGCCAGCGCGAGGTGAGTCTTGCCGGTTCCACTGTTGCCGAGCAACAGCACGTTCTCTTTGCGTGACAGGAACTCGCATCGCGCCAGATTCAGCACCAGCGTCTTGTTGGCCGAGGGGATGGCCAGGAAGTCGAAGCTGTCCAGGCTCTTGACTACGGGGAACTTCGCCTGCCGGATACGGCGTTCGGTGGCCCGGCGGTTGCGGTCCAGCAGACTCCAGTTCGGTCAGGCGCAGCAAGTAGCGGTGAAAATCCACCCGCTCTGCGGCGCACTGCCGGGCCACCTTGTCGTACTCGCGTAGGATAGTAGGCAGCCGCAGCGTCTTCAGGTGATGTTCTAGTAGCAGTTGCGGAGTATCCGGGGTGGGCATCTCTGGCTGGTTGTTCTGGTTGCTCATAGCGCCGCCTCCAAGTCCGTGAACGGCGCAGATGGCGGCGAGCAACTGAGCAGCGCCATGTAATCGGCGGCTTGCGTGGTCCGCACCCGCGCCAACGGCAGGTGCGGCCAGTTCTCCATGTCCAGCCGCGGCGGCCGGCGTTCAATGCGATATAGCAGCAGATGCCGTACCGCATCGAAGCTGATCGTGCCCAGCCGCAGAGGCATTTTCGACGGCTGCCGTGACTTCCTCCAGGGCAAAGGTCTCCAGCAGACGCAACACCTGGATATACTCACGGCTGGCGTGTTTCTTGAGCCGAACTGTGAGCAAGCGCCGCAGTTCGGCAAAGCACTCCGGCAACTGCCAGCCGGTGAGCGGCGCGGCCTGATCTAGAGCTCGACATTTATGTTCAAGCAGCGCCAGGTAGTGCAGCGGATCGTAGACCGCGGTCTCGTGCTCATAGCTGCGTTCATGCCGGGCGATCACTTCGCTGCCGCAGACGATCTCAACACGGTGCACATAGCCCTTCACCAGCACCTGACGATAGCCGTACGCAGTCGGCACCGAGTAGTCGTTGGTGCGATAACGTACCAAAGACAGTGTGCTGACCCGCAAGGTGACCTTTTCGCACGCCTCGTAGAGCGTGGCCGGTAGACGAGAACGGATTCACGGAGATCGTGGAAGCGAGCGCGGCAGTCACCGACGCGGAGTCGGAACTCTCATTCCTCACAGGGTCCTACCGTGACAGAATACGTCTGTAGTCGAATTTGTAGCGGTCAAAGCACCCCAGAACAATTCAAAACTACAGCTTTCAATGAGATGGCCGCAAAGTATTCAATCGAAAACGGTTATTTTCACGCGATTTCAATAGGTTTCAATAAGCGGCAAAACCTGGTTCGGGACCAGGGGGTCGGAGGTTCAAATCCTCTCTCCCCGACCAATGTTTTCAATCACTTGCATACCAGCGATCCCAACCCCCTGGGATTGGCCCAGATGCTCAGTGCCCGCCTGCGTGCAGATCAACTTTCCCGCGAAACTTGGAGTAAACGAAGACAACATAACCAATGGCCAGCGCCATGCCGAAGCTCCACCAGACCAAGCCCACGGCCAGCGTGTGCGGTCCGGAGATGGCGCGGGCGAGGGTGATGTCGCGTCGGCGCCTGTGGTGGCAGGCAGCAGCGTAGGATACAGCCCCCAGCACGCCCCGGCCAGCATGAAGAACAGATAGAGGCAGGAAGAAAGAAATGCCATTACTGGCGGGCCTTGCGATTGCAAAGCCAGATGGCAGCCAGAGACGCGACGACGCCTACCGGAACGATAAACGTGAGCGGGATAATTGAAGTAGTTGTCCAGGCTGGCTGGGCGCACGGCGATGGTGGCGGCGAGGCTGGCTACGGTGAGGGCGACCAGCGCCAGCCAGAGCGGCGTCACGATGCTGCCGTGCGCGCAGGGCCAGATCGCCGGAGGTCTTGATGGTGAGCCACAGGGCGCCATGCAGGGTGAGCGCCACCAGCGCCACCAGGCCGCCGATCACCGTGTACCAGTCGAGAATGCCGGGATGGGGGCCGGGCTGCCAGTTGGTCCACAGGGGCAGAAAGAAGTAGCCGTCGGCCTGCAGCGGAACGCCGCGCAGCACGTTGGCCAGAGCGGCGCCGAAGAAGATGGTGAGCAGCGCGCTGGCAAGGCCGAAGAGGCCGTCCAGCAGCGCGCGCCAGACGCCCACGTCGATGTGGTTGCGCAGCTCCAGGCTCACGCCGCGCAGAATCAGCAGCCAGAGCACGATCATCAGCGGCAGATAGAAGCCGCTGAAGGCCGAGGCGTAGAGCAGCGGAAAGGCGAAGTAGAGCGTGCCGCCGCCGGCCAGCAGCCAAACCTCGTTGCCGTCCCACACCGGGCCGATGCTGGCCAGCGTGGTGCGGCGCTCCGCTTCGTTGCGCACCAGAAACAGGTGCAGCACGCCCACGCCCAGGTCGAAGCCGTCGAGCACCACATAGCCGACGATCATCACGGCAACCAGCCAGAACCAGATGAAACCCATCATGCAAACTCCTCTTTTCTCGACCATTCAATGCGGCATGACGAACGGCAGTTCTCATAGACCTGCATTCGCGGCGATCGCCGGCTCCGGACCGTTGCTGATCTCGCGATAGATGAGCACCGTGAACAGAATACCCAGCAGCGTATAAAGCCCCATGAATCCGAGCAGAGTAAACAGGCCGTTGCCGGCCGACACGGTATTCGAGTAGCCCTCGCTGGTGCGCATCAGTCCGTAGATGAGCCACGGCTGGCGGCCCAGTTCGGCCGTCATCCAGCCAGCGGTATTGGCGATGTAGGGCAGCGGGAAGCTGAGCAGCAGCGCCCACAGCGCCCAACGCGCCGTGTAAAGCTGCTTGCGCCAGAGCAGAAACGCGGAGACGATCATCAGCAGCACAAACCAGGTCCCCAGCCCGGCCATGATGTGGTAGGCGTAGTAGAGCAGCGGCAGCGCGGTGGGCCACTGGTCGTGCGGAATCTGGTCGAGCCCCTTCACTTCGGCTTTGGTCGTCCCGTAGATAAGAAAACTCAGCACATTGTTGACAACGATTGGATTGTCGATCTGGCCGGTCTCTTCGTTGGGCTGGCCCATCAGCACGATCCGCGCGCCGTCCTCAGTCTTGAAGAGGCCTTCCATCCCGGCCATGGCAGCCGGCTGATTGCGCGCCACATATTTGCCGTGCAGATCGCCGGTGGGAAAGATGATGAGGATCGAAGCGATCACGCCGGCGATGACGCCGACTTTGAGAAAGATGCGGCCGTATTCCTCCAACCGCCCTTCCAGAAGGTAGAAGGCGCCCACGGCAGCCATCACAAACGATCCGGTAATCACTGCGCCGGTCATATTGTGCGCGTATTGCAGCAGTCCCCAGGGATTCAGCAGCAAATGCCAGAAGCTGAGCACCTCGAATTGCCCGTTGGGCAGGCGGTCATAGGCCACCGGATGCTGCATCCAAGCATCGGTGACGATGATGAAGAAGCCGGAGATCCACGAACCCAGAAAGACCATCACTGCCGAGAACCAATGCATGCGTTTGGAGATGCGCTTTTCGCCGTAAAGAAAGAGGCCCAGAAAGGCCGACTCCAGAAAGAAGCTGAAGACGCCTTCCATGGCCAGAGGCTGGCCAATCACACCGCCGGAGAGCCGCGAGAAGCGCGCCCAGTTGGTGCCGAACTCGAACTCCATGGGAATGCCGGTGACCACACCGAAGACGAAGTTGATGGCGAAGATGCGCCCCCAGAAGCGGGCCGCGCGGTCCCACGCTTCGCTGCCGGTTCTGAGCGCCACTGACTTGAGCACCACGATCAACAACGCCAAGCCCATGGTGAGCTGGGGAAAGAGATAGTGGAAGGTGATGGTGAAGGCAAAGTGCAGGCGGTGGATCAACTCAGCGGTCATCGGGAACTCCTGTTTCAGGACGTGCGCGTGAGTGCGGCACGATGATTGCGCCGCCGGAATGCCAGGTAGCAGGTCTTAATAAAGATAAGCCAGAAAATCTGACGGTCCTTGTTCGGTGCTCTATTCGATTCAATACAGCATTTCTTATTAGTTATCCTTTTATGAGCCAGTATACTCCCGGCCGGCTTCGTTGCGCTGCTTGTACGGCCCGATCCGTCGCGCTGCCGGCAACTGTTCCCGATCTCAGGCGGCGGCATCGATAGACGCACAGAGTAATATCGTGCTACGATATATGTGTGGGGACAAGTACGGCGCGGCTTACATCCCGTGAGTTTCAAGCGCTGGCAGACTTCCGCTATCAGATCCGCCGCTTTTTGCGCTTCAGTGAAGACCAGGCGCGCGCCAGCGGAATCGAGGCGCAACAGCACCAGCTTCTGTTGGTCATTAAAGGCCTGCCGAGGGGCGTGAAGCCCACGATTGGCGAACTAGCCTCGCGCATGCTGATACGTCATCACAGCGCCGTGGAACTGGTAAACAGGTTGACCGAACACGGCGTGGTGCGGCGCGTGCCGGCCCAAGAGGATCACCGCGTAGTTCACGTTCGGCTCACAAAAAAGGGAGAAAAGTTACTGCACAGCTTGTCGGTCGCACACCATGACGAACTGCGGGCCGGAGGCCCCGAATTGATGAAAGCGCTAAGCAAGGTGCTGGGCGGCGCATGAAACGCTCATCCAAACTAGAAAAACTGGGAGACTTCACCACCACCATTCGCGTGTTGCCCATCTCCTTGATGGCCATGGTCATCGGCTTGATTGGGGCATGCGTGGCCCTCGTTCTCTTGCGCCTAATCGGCTTCTTCACGAATCTCTTTTACTACCAGCGCCTCGGCAGTGCGCTGGTTTCGCCGGCAGGGAATCACATGGGTTGGTGGGCTGTGCTGGTGCCTGTCGCCGGCGGACTGGTTATCGGCCTTATGGCGCGCTACGGCTCGGAACGGATTCGCGGGCACGGCATCCCGGAGGCCATCGAATCCATCCTGATCAGCGGCAGCAAGGTGCAGCCGCGGCTGGCCATTCTCAAGCCGCTGTCGGCGGCGCTGTCCATTGGAACCGGGGGGCCATTCGGCGCGGAAGGTCCCATCATCATGACCGGCGGCGCATTCGGGTCCATGATCGCGCAGTTCTTCCGGCTCACCAGCGCTGAAAGAAAGACCCTGCTGGTGGCCGGAGCAGCAGCGGGCATGTCGGCGACATTCGCCGCGCCGCTGTCGGCGATTTTGCTTGCCGTTGAACTGCTGCTGTTCGAATGGAAGCCGCGCAGTCTTATTCCGGTGGCGCTGGCCAGCGCCGCCGCCGGCGCCGCACGGCGATATATGATTGGCCTCGGTCCGCTATTTCCCGCTCCGCCGCACTCTGTATTCATCGGCCCGGAAGGGCTGATTGGCTGCATCATCTGCGGCCTTCTGGCAGGCGCTTTGTCCGCCTTGCTTACCGGCGCTGTATACGCGGCCGAGGACGCTTTCGCAAAGCTGCCTATTCACTGGATGTGGTGGCCGGCCATCGGAGGCCTGGCTATTGGGTTGGGAGGCATGATCTTCCCGCAGGCCCTCGGTGTCGGATACGACACCATCGGCTCACTTCTCCAGGGTAATGGGACCATCGGCCTGTTGTTGGGCATTCTGCTGGTGAAATCCGTCATCTGGGCGGTATCGCTGGGGTCGGGCACCTCGGGCGGCGTCCTGGCTCCCCTGCTAATGATGGGCGGCGCGCTGGGCGGTCTGGAAGCGTCGTTTCTACCCGCAGCCGGCGCGGGTTTCTGGCCACTCGTCAGCATGGGGGCGATTCTGGGCGGCACTATGCGCTCGCCATTCACGGGAATTGTATTCGCCGTAGAGCTGACGCATGACGTCAACATGATCCTGCCCTTGCTGGTTGCCGCCATCATTGCCCATACCTTCACCGTGCTAGTGTTGAAGCGCTCTATACTTACCGAGAAGGTGGCGCGCCGCGGATTCCATCTCAGTCGTGAGTACAGCGTGGACCCGCTGGAGGTGATGTTCGTCCGCGAGGTAATGCACACCAGGCTGATCGCCTTCATGGGGAGCAGCACCCTCAACGAGGCGCGACGCATGGTGAAAAATGGCCATCCAGCTCGTGGGCAGCACCTGTATCCAGTCATCGATGCTGACCATTGTCTCAGCGGGGTGATCACTCGCAATGATCTCGCTACCTACAAGGGCGAGCTGACTCGAATGTCCGACGTTGCGCGCCGCGATCCCGTGGTAGCAGTTGCGGACGAGCCGCTGCGAACCGTCATCGATCGCATGGCGGAAACAGGCTACACACGGATGCCTGTAGTGGACAACGACGAAGAACGCAGGTTAGCAGGCATGGTATCACTCGAGGACCTGCTGCGCGCACGCACTCGCAATCTCGCCGAGGAGCGCAGCCGCGAGCGTGTCTTGCGCATACATTTGTCGTTTCGCGGCGCCAAAGGATCGGCCCCGCCGGTTAAGTAAGCGTTATTACGGAGGCTAATTCATCCTGCCTTCATTTGAATAAGCAGCATTTTAAGGGGAGATCTCGCGCAGATGCCGTGGGACAGCATCGGTGGCATATAAACAAACGAGCCTGGCTGGGCGCTGACCTTGTCCTCTCCCAATTGAACATCGGCTTCTCCTTCCAGAAAGTACAGAATGGCCGGCGTTGGAGCTGAATGAGAGGAAAGTTCCTCGCCCTCCGAAAAGCCAAACAGGGTAACGTTCACCTTGTCGTCCTTGTGCAAAATGCGGCTGAGGATTCCTTTTCCCGGAACTGAGAATTCCTGTTGCAGGTTGGCAAGAAATGTATAGCTCATGAACTTCTCCTTCGCAGAGCATAACTTAGCCGATTCGGTAGTCTGCTGCGCATTCTTAGTTCGTCTCGTGTACCCCGGTCTCCGGGCCTTCGAATTTTTCATTCTCATAGGAATGCCCTGTCAACAATCCGAGGACAAACCATGCAAACAAAGCAGCTCCAGTGGCAAACAGGATGTCTCCGGGAACACGCATCCAGCGAAGCGTGATCATTAAACCAGACTGCATGAAATCCGCGGAGCGCGCATACCATGTTCCTTGTTGTATCGATGCCCAGGCCTGCAGAAGTCCCGCCGGCAGCATACTGAGAATGACCATGCAGACCAGCCCAAGATTGAGAAGCCAAAAAGAGGTTTTCAAAGCTCCCTGCTTCCACGGCCGGCCGGGAATCAGAGCGCGGAGGCAAAAAAGCGTGAGGCCCAGCCCCAGCATTCCGTAAACGCCAAACAGCGCTGTGTGACCGTGCACCGGAGTGGTATTCAGGCCCTGCATATAGTAAAGAGCAATGGGGGGATTGATGAGGAAACCAAACAGCCCCGCTCCCACAAGATTCCAGAACGCGACCGCCACGAAGAAGTAGATCGGCCACCTGTAGTTGGCAATCCACGGTGCCTTTTGGATGGGCTGCGCCAGGCGAATGTTCTCCCAGGCTGCATAACCGACCAGCGTGAGCGGCACAACCTCGAATGCGCTGAAGATGGCTCCTAAAGCAATAACCGCCGAAGAGGCGCCCGCAAAATAGAGGTGATGGAAGGTGCCGATGATACCGCCGGAGAGAAAGATGGTCGTAGAAAACAGTGCAGCCCTGGTTGCGGTGCGGATCTCAATCAGCTTGAGCCGCGTGAACAGGAAGCCGATAACGACGGTAGCAAAGACTTCAAAGAAGCCTTCGACCCATAGGTGAACCACCCACCAGCGCCAGTACTCGGCCGTAACCAATTCGCTGCGCTGACCGTACATGAGGCCGGCTGCATAGAAGAGAGGAATCGCAATGCTGGAGATGAGAAAGAGGATAAGCAGGGAGCGGTCTTCACTCTTGCGAACCAGCGCCGGCTTCAGCGCGGCCACCATCAGAACGAGCCAGAGCACCAACCCGATGAAGAGCAGGATTTGCCAGAGCCGCCCCAAGTCCACATACTCGTAGCCCTGGCTACCCAGCCAAAACCACATCTTGCCAAGACGCTGCTGGATGCCCAGCCATTCGCCGGCGAGCGAACCGCCAACCACGAGGATCAGCGCGCCGAAGAGTACGTTGACGCCCAGTCGCTGGAACTTGGGCTCATGGCCGCTGACCGCTGGACCGACATACAGTCCTGTCGCCAGCCATGAGGTGGCGATCCAGAAGATTGCTAATTGCAAATGCCAGGTGCGAGTGACCGCATAGGGCAGGTAGCGATCCAGCGGAAAGCCATAGAATCCGTTGCCTTCAACGCCGTAGTGCGCGGTCAGCATACCCATCAGAATCTGCACACCCCAGAGGATGACCACAACAAAGAAATACTTGGTGGCGGCGCGTTGCGACGGCGTGGGTTGCATTGCCAGGAACGGATCTTTTTCAGGATACGGGCCGTGAACGAGGGGCTTCTCCTGCGAGGCGTACCACCAAACCATGCCGCCGATGCCGGCCAGCAGACCGACGATACTCAGGATGCTCCATAACACCGCCCCCGGCGTTGGAGCATTGGCAACCAGCGATTCATGCGGCCAGTTGTTGGTATAAGTTGTTGTCGATCCCGGCCGCTGAGTGCTGGCAGCCCAGGAGGTCCACCAAAAGAATGCAGCGAGTTTGCGCTGCTTGGCCGCATCGGTCAATGCGCCACGCGGAATGGCGTACTCCGCACGGCCGTTGGCAAAGACGTCCGCATAATAGGCGGCAAGTTGCTGAAATGCAGCCGCGCGATCGGTATCGATAACGACGCGATTGTGCGCGGCATCGTAGGTATTGGTTCGCATTGCGCGAATAAGGCGCGCCTTCAATACCGCCTGCTGATCCAGATTCAGAGCGGCAAAGCTGGCCGCTCCATCCTGGACGGCCCATCTGTGGAGCAGAAATTCCGACTCGCGATGCAGCCAATCCGCGCTCCAGTCGGGAGCGACATAGGCGCCGTGGCCCCAGACCGTGCCAATCTCCTGCCCACCGATGGACTGCCACACGCCCTGTCCATCGGTGATCGAGCTTCCGGTGAAAAGAAGTTGCCCGTCCGTTGAGTAGACATCGGGAAGGGGCGGAGCTCCGCTGATCATCTTCCGCCCCACTCCTCCGAGCACGGCAAACGATCCGACGATGACGATAGTCAAAGCCAGCCAATAGCGTTTATAGGACACGATCCCTCCTCATTGAAACTGGATAGTAACGCGCTGGAATTAACGTTGCAGGAACTTTAGTCACTGGAACAGTTGAAAATGTCCGGCACTTGCTCCACATCGATCCGGTGGCCATTCGGTCTTGCATCCGGTCATGAAGCCATGTGTTTAGCTGCGCTATCCGAAACGAACGCGGAGCGGCCCAGCAGGAAGGTGAGCGCAAGATTGGCTGCAAAGAGTAGAACCCCACATAGTTCCAGCACTCCTGAAATGGGCAGCACCCTCCATGCAAATGAAGACAAACCTTCGTAGGCCAAAGGCTCTGAGCCCACGCGCAGCGTGCAGCCTGTCTGAAGCAACAACAGGCTGAGGAACATGAGGCGCTTGCTAAATATCCCGTAGATGCCCGCAAAGTGAGGAAGGACGCGCGGTCCGATAGCAAAGACCATGGTGGCGGCGAAACCTACGGTCAGAGCGTGGCGCGACGCTCCCCAGATGCCGCCGTGCTGGTCAGCGAAGGCAGCCCAGACACCCATGAAGCCTGCAATCATCAGCCAGAGATACGCGAGCCTTATGAAGCTTGGGAAACTCGGGTGAATCCCCTGGACCTTCGCCGGTCCATTAGGCCTCCGCGTAAGGTGTAGACCGAGCACGATTGCGACCGCACTCGAAGCCAGCAGAATCGTCGCCGCTTTGGCCCATCCGGAGACACCCAAAAGCACACCAGACAGGTCCAGGATCAAAGCCGCGCGAAACACTGTTGCATCGGGCCTGGGAATGGCCAGGAATGCAGGCAGCCAACGCGCGGAGAAACCCCAAACCACGGGCACGAGGAATCCCCAGGCAAGCAAGACCAGGTACTTCTGGTCGAGTGTATGCGGAAAGGCGAGAGGCGCGCCGTGAATTGCCAATATAAGACATTCAACAAGATTAAAGAGCACCACGGCAGCAAGCCCCGCGGTTCCCAATAAGACGGAGACCATCCATAACTCCATACGCGGCTTCGTATGCTCGTCTTGCGCAGGAGCAGGCAGCCTGTGGCGTGAAGCGGCGGTAATAAACAAGAAAACCGCGATCAGTTCGAACCCAGCGGAGACTGGAAGCAAGATGCGCCAATGCCATCCGTAGATGTTGGCCACCCAGCGCAATGCAACTCCCGAGGTCCAAAAGATGAAGCAAGTCAGCGGAATTCTGATTCCAAACCGCTGGTGCGACGGTTGCGAGTAGAACCCAATCCCGAGTATGAAGCTGCCGATCCAGCCGAAGACCTGAGCGTGTCCATGGCCTTGAATCCAGGCCGCGGGCAAATTGCCCAGCCCATGATGTGTGCTGATCGCCATCAGGTTTGAAAAGCCCAGCAATGTGCCGGGCAGCGCCATGAAGAAGAGGCCGCTCAGAATCCAGACGCGCAGCATCAGGCTTTTCTGGCGCTCATGAGCAACGATAGCGTGAATTGCGCCGGAAGATGGCGTCGCATCAATCTGGAAGTTTGTCGCCATTCTCACCCCTTCCGATTGAGTGCGGCTTCCAATTCGATGGCTCGAGGAAACAGGAGATCGTTCTCCAGATGCACATGCTGTTTAAGGTTGCGCTCGAATGCATCGAGACCTGTATAGAACGCGATGTGTGTGGCGCAAGCCCACTCAGGCGGCCTAAACCCTTGCGTGAGACGGCGCAGTTCGGCAACCATGTGATTGGCCGAATCGTGCTCCTGCATCATCATGGAGATGGGCTGCGCAACCGACCGAAAGCACGCCCGCGGCGTAGCGCCGCCAACGAGCGATTCCTGATCCATCTGCGCGATAAATGGAAACAGAACCATCTCTTCTTTTTGAAGATGATTGATCAGATCGGCGCGCAGTTCCTCCAGCAGTGCTTCGACGTTCTTCAGTTCCGGAGCGCGTTCGCCGTGTTTTCCGGCGAGTTTATGAGCCATTTCGGCCAGCCTGGGAAGCTCCTGGCGCACATACTGGTGGTGAACGCGTACGATGTGCTGGATCAACCGGCTCAGGGATAATGCGGCAGGATCTGCCAACGCCGCACCGTGCTCGTTGGTCGCGGCGTCAGAGAGTTTTTCAAGAACTTGATCGACCGATAGCTGCAGTTCCGCGCAGGCTCTTTCGAGCGGCAGTTCGGCCTGCGAACACAGGTCAATCTCAAAGCGCTGGAGGACTGCGGCTGCCGATGGCTCGGTGGAAACGATCTCCCGAATGGACTGTGTTGAGGTAGGCATGAACACTCTCCAAATGCAACAGTAGCGAGTGTCCAATCAGCGCGCAGTAACTTATGTCACTCGGAGTCCGAGCGCCTAAGACGCGGCATCCAGCAGCGCGTTCAGGCCCTTCATATCCTTCACCACGATCTGCCGCGCGTCCACGTCCAACAGTCCTTCGGCCTGTAGCCGCATCAGGTTCCGGGAGATCAACTCGCGCACCGTGCCCAGTTGATTGGCCAGCTCCTGGTGTGTCGCAGGGAGCTGAAATTCAATGCCGCGCCTGGTATTCTTGCCTTCGTTTTGCGCGAGTTTGAGCAAAACGGAGATCAGCCTCTGGCGAATCGTCGTGAACGACAACTCCTCGATGATGCCAACCAGGCCCCGAAGCCGGGCTCCCACCACGACCAGCACCTTGAGCGCCACCTCCGGATGTTCCAAACAATATGCCTGAAAGTCCCGTCGCGAGATGAACGCAATTTCAACATCCTCAATGGCCACTGCGGAAGCAGGGTACGGACCGCCATCGAAGACGGGTATCTCGGCTATGGACTCACCAGGGACGTTGATAGCCAGAACCTGTTCCCGGCCGTTTAGCGAGGTTTTGAAGATGCGGACTTTGCCCCGCGCAATGATGTGCAGCCCATTGCAGGGCTCGCCTTCTGAAAACAGCAACTCGCCTGCACTGAACAGTTTCCGCACTGTGCGCGCCTCCAGCAATTGCAGTTCCGGCTGAGAAAGGCCAGCCAGTAATGCGGTCTTCTGGAGGACAGCGGCGAGATTGGTGCGTTGAACGCCCACCAGGAGATTCTAGCAGGATGCGACTTTGGTCACTGCGCGGGATGCAAACACCAAGGTCTGATAGGACCATGAACCCGCAAATCAACGCGATTGACTTTAACGAGCGTCCATTTATCGCGATCTGGGAAGTGACACAGGCCTGCGACTTGGCATGTGTGCATTGCCGTGCTTCCGCGCAGCCGGATCGTCACCCAATGGAACTGAGCACCGTCGAGGGTAAACGCCTGATCGATCAGATTGCTTCCTTGAAGGTTCCGGTCTTCGTGCTTACCGGAGGCGATCCCATTAAGCGGCCAGACCTCTTTGAGTTGATCGGCCATGCCCGCTGCGCCGGAGTTCGCGTCTCCCTGACACCAAGCGCAACGCCGCTGCTAACGCGGGAGATTGTCGTTCGGCTCAAGGACGCTGGTTTGGCGCGGCTTGCGGTTAGTGTAGACGGCGCGAGCGCAAATACTCACGACAAATTTCGTGGAATGACCGGCTCTTTCGTTCGAACGCTCGATGCGGTTCGCTGGGCCAACGAGATTGGCCTGCCGGTTCAGATCAACACCACTTTCAGCCGCAGAAACGTTACTGAGATCGATGCCATCGTCGCGTTGATGGAGAGCCTGAAGATCACACTGTGGAGCGTTTTCTTTCTTGTTCCCACAGGACGTGGAAAACTCAACGATCTGCTGGACGCCAGCGAGTTCGAACAGGTCTTCGCGAAGATTTACTGTCTCTCAAAGAATGCCATCTTCGATATCAAGACCACCGAGGCGCAGCATTACAGGCGCTTTCTGCTGCAGCAGAGAGTTGCCGAACGCAGGGCCGGCGCCGGCATGCACGCGACCCAAGAAAAAGCCGAGGACAACATTGGCCGCGCGCCGCGAGGCTTAAACGACGGCAAAGGATTTGTTTTCATCTCGCACACGGGAGAAGTTTTCCCCAGCGGGTTTCTGCCGCTGTCAGCGGGCAACATCCGCCAACAGCCATTGGGCGACATTTACCGTAAGTCGCCGCTGCTTCAAAGTCTGAGAGATACGTCAAAGTTGGAAGGGAAATGCGGCGCTTGCGAATTCAAGGAGATCTGCGGCGGCTCGCGCGCCCGCGCCTACGCGCTGACCGGCAATCCAAACGGCGAAGAGCCTTGCTGCGCCTACAATCCTAAAGGATACGTTCCGCTGCCGCCGAGCGCGAAGTGGGCTTCCAACCTTCATGTGCTTCAGGGAGCGTGATAGGTTTCCCGTATGAATTCCGCCCGATTTGCGGTTTTATAACCTTTGACGGTCAAATAGATGCAGGGAGAGCGCAGAATGGCAATACATATAGGCGGGAAGCCGGATAGCGGATTTGACGATCCGATGGGGATGCTCATTGACTGCCATCGCAGGATCGAGCGTTTTCTTCATGTTCTCTGTGTGGTGGCGAATCGCGCTCGGAACAGAGCTTTGACGGACGAAGAGGCGACAGCCGTACAATCGGCGCTTCAGTACTTTCACGTGGGCGGGCTGCGGCACACCGCCGACGAGGAAGAATCTCTGTTTCCCCGGCTCCGCGCGGAATCCAATACGGGGAACATCGAGGAATTGGACGAATTGGAGAGCGATCATCGTTCTGCAAACAATCTGCATGAAGCGGTCAAGGCTCTCTACTCGGCCTGGATTGCGGCTGGCTGGCTAAGCCTGGAAGACGAACAACGGCTGCGATCCAATACAGAACTGCTGAAGCATCTCTACGAGGACCACATTCAGGTGGAGGAAAAGATCGTCTTTCCGCGTGCAGCCGAGATGCTTGACAGTCACGCCATCGCGGCCATGGGGCAGGAATTTCATGCGCGGCGGAGATGAACCAAATGCTTGAGAATGCGCCGCTGTGCGCAATTGCCGGCATCTTTGCAGGCGTGACGGGGAAGCAAAGCTGAACACTTTTATACAGCAGGTTCCTACATCCCCGGGTGGGTCAATTCGTTTGCTTGCGGAACCAGATTCATATAGACAGTGCGGGGAATGTTTGTCTGCCAGTGACTCGTGACCCTGGCAAGCAGAATGACAGCGAGGAAGATATACGCGAGAATCCCGGCGACGGCCAGCGGCCCGAGAGCGCGCCGGAACCAGCGCCGCGTGGGCGGCGCAGTGCGCCTCGGCGGCAACGCAAACTGCAGTGCATTTCGGGCGGGACACGCCGCCACGCAGACCATGCATGCGCTGCACTCCGCCGACCGGACCTGCATCAGGCGGTCAACCGGCAAACCAGCCGGGCAAGCTCGCGCACACTTCGAGCAATCGATGCAAGCTTCGGGATCGCGGCGAATCTTGACCGGACTCAGCAGCGAAACCAGACCCATCAGCGCGCCATAGGGACAGAGATACCGGCACCAGAAGTTTTCCACCAGCATGGAGAGGAGAGCCAGCAGGGCAATGACGATGGCTGCTGTCGGCCCCATCTCGCGGAAGAAGCTCAGCATTTTCACGTCCGCCACAAGGCCATAGGGCGTTTGCATGAAACTCTCCAAGGCCTCGGCGGACATAGCTCCGATGACGAAGACAAAGAATCCCAGCAGCAGGTACTTCAGGCCGCGCAGCGGAAGGTCGGCCCAGCGGGGCAGGCGCAAATTGCGCCCGAAGACTTTGCGGCCCTGCTTCCACAGAAGCTCCGAAAGCGTTCCTACCGGGCATAGCCACGAGCAGAATGCCTTCTTCAGCAAAAGGCTCATTAGCAGGAATGCTAAGAACAAAAACATGGCCGCTGGATGAATCGCCGGTACGTGCCCGGTGAGCAGAATATACTTGGTGTTCATCAGGCCGGCAATGGGCAGCCAGCCTTCGACTCCGGCGGGACGCGGCACATACAAGCCTTTTCCACCGCGTTTGAAGTAGCGAACCCAGAGAAGGAACTGCACGCCCAGCCAGCCGTTCAAAGCCGCAAACAGCCACTGCACACCATGACGGATGCGCTGCGAGCGGTTCTTCGTAAATCGGCGAATCAGCGTTTTCTTCTTATCGCTTGAAGAAGCACCTGCTGCCTGTGTGCCCATGGCCTATTCTTCCTTATTCGTTGAAAGATTAGCGTAAGAGCAGACCTATAGCAGCGACTTTGGTCACAGCCGCATCCACTGCTTGGAGAAAGGTGTGTCGAGACCTTTGAGAAGGGGTACAGGAAGATTAATCCTGCTGGACGAAAACAGCCCCATTGCCTGAACTGGCAGGGTAAGAATGTTCCCGTTTGACCGGGCAAGAGCCGCAAGTTTATTTCGATCTGTTACTTGCCACTATGTCGGCAAATCGGTATCCAGAAGCAGGCAAATGTTTATCAATCGCGATTGTGGACGGTGTTGGGAGCCCGAAGAAGGCTGAACAAGTGAGTGGGACAAACTCGGTTGGAATTCTTTGCACAACTCCGATCCAAGGATGAATTGAGGATAGAAATCGCTTATAGCCCACGACGACTGTAGATACATACGCAGTCTGTCAAAGCGCCCGAAAACAACGCAAAACCACAGCTTTCAATCACGCGGATGCAAGCTGTTCCATCAAACGCACTTAGAAACGCGCGATTTCAACAGGCTTCAATCAACGGCGAGAACTGGTTCGGGACCAGGAGGTCGGAGGTTCAAATCCTCTCTCTCGACTACCCACCTGTCTGATTTAACTGCAGATCTGTATGATGGCGAGGGACAACTGTCACCCCGTCACTCGCCGCCGGTCAATAGGTAACGGTGGCGGTAATCGTATCGGAGTAAGAACCTGGTGTGGGATGCAGCCCCGCCGCGATCTGGCCATAGACGGTGAGCGGCTGGGCAACCCCGGTGCCAGTCCCGCTCACCCAGTTGGTGGCGGAGGTATTGCCCCAGTTGGTGGTCCTCCCGGAGTTCGAGTACAGCGCATAAGGCAGCAAGTTCGTGCCATCTTGCATCTTCCGGGTGGTCACGGTGGCGCCGCTCGCCAATCCTGCATTGAGCCCGACAGTGTACGTTGTGGTGTTGGTGCAGGTGGCCGTGACGGTGGATGTCGTGTTGTTTACCGCGCCAGTGTAGTTCCCGAATAGCATGTTAGTGGCGGAAACCAAGCAATCTTTGAGAACCGTCGAGGTGACAGCGAACGTAGTAGTTTTGGTGGTGAAAGTGGCGCCTGATACAGTGACGGTGATTGTATCGGTGTAACTGCCCGGCGCAACATACCGCCCTGCCGGAAGCTGGGCATATACCGTGATCACCTGGTTAGCCCCACTGCCAGTTCCAGTCACCCAGTTGGTGGCGGCGGTATTGCCCCAGTTAGTGGTGTGCGTGGAGTTACTGTACAGGCCATAACCCAGCAATGCCCCGGCTGGGCCGGTCATGCTGCGGTTGGTTATGGTCGCGCCTGTCGCCGTCCCGGCATTGAGGCCGACATCATAGGCCGCGCCCCTGCTACAGTTGACCGTTATCGTGCCGGTGACATCCACGATAGCGCCGGTGTAGTTACCGAATGCAACGGCAGTAGCGGATACCGTGCAGGTAGCGGCCGCCGCCGGAAGGGCGCCGCAGGCGAGCAAGAACAGCGACATCAGTGCAAGTCTTCGCATCATGGTTTTTTCTCCAGGCAGCGCAGCGGCCCAATCGAGGGGATTTCTCCGGGCAGGGGGTGGTAGTCGAAGGCGATAGTGCAGCGCCGCCCGTCCGGCCGCTCGATGGTAAGCTCGTTGCGGAGACTGAGATCCTCAACGTACGCGTCGCCGTCAAATCCGACCGGGACAATGGCGTTGGTAGCCCGCAGGGTGACGGTGCTGCCCAGCGGCACCGGAACCCCGGCCTCATCGACCAGCCGCAGCAAGGCGGCATGGCTGAATTTAATTGGAAACCTGACCACCGCGCCGGAGAGATCCCGGGGCCGTATCACGCGCGCGGCGACGTTAATCGTGGCGTCCGGCGGAATATCAGTCGGCTCAATGGCGATATGATTCGGTTCGAACGAGCGCATATCCGGCACTAGCAGCCGCCCCGAGGAGTTGGTGCTACCCACGTCGCGGTTCTCCTGCAAGACGTGTACGCGCGGAATGGGACTGGTGTCCACAATGGCGAAGCTGTCGTAAACCCAGTTGGACGGGAACAGTTCCTTATCGATGAACGAGAGAGCCCCCTGGGTTTCCAGGCGCAGAGTTGTTTGTCCGGCGGACTGGTCGACTCCGGCCGTAAACAGGCCCACGCTCGATTTGTATTGCCCCTGGGCAAATTCATGGGTGGAATCTCCGGCGGAAATATAGGCATCATAGCCCCAATCGCCGACCTGTGGCGCTGACTTCTGTGCTTGCACCTGGCCACTGCCGTTCGATTCCCCACTGACGGTAACCGAGCTTTGCTTGCCGAGCGGGATGGTAATGCCAACCTGTAGCCCGCTATTGTCGCCAGTGCTGGCAAAGTACCGATACTCGTTGGCGTAGATCGACATATGGTGAACCTGGATCGAGTAGTTGGCAGAAACGACCTTGGAGTGCTGGGCCGTCATGGAGCCCGGCGGAATCGGGTTAGGAGAGTTGTCCTGGTCGAGCCCGGCATAGGCGACGCCCACGGAGCCGAAGTGCTTCAGGAACAGACTCCAGTTGCCATTGAGCTGCTTCCGTGGAACAGCGGCGCCGTTCATGGCCGCGATGTCGCGGAAGTTGCGGCCGGCGATAATGGCGGAAGCTCCCAGACTGAATTTACTGCCGATGTGCTGGGCGCCGGCGGAATACTGCACACTGGTGGTCCCCGAGCCGGAGCTTGCCGCTGCCGCGAAATTGATCACGCCAAGATAGCCGACCTGGAAGACGCCGCCCGCTCCCCTCATGGCCGTGCCTGGTGTGTCTTCAAAGCTACCCTCGACAGTGAACTTCCGGGTCAGTCCACGGCGGTAGACGGCAGTACTTGCCATCTTCCCGTAGTCGTTGCTGACGGAACCCCAGAAGCGCCTCGCCAGGCCCACATCGACGGCGTAAGTCTGCAAACCAGGGGCCAGCAGCGTATAGCTGCCGTAAAAGGGCTGCGTCATGCTCACCTGTTGGCCCAGCGCATTGGTAACCGTCATTGTGATCGTGCCCGCACCGGATATCGCCGGGAGTTGCGGGATCTCGAAGGGGCCGGCAGCGACCTGGCTCGAAGCCACCAGGTTTCCGTTCATCAGCACGGTTAACGTGGAGGGGACAGCGGCCGAGCCGCTCAGCGTGGGTAGCGGAAAAGTCACAAGATCGGGGCGCGTGCTGAAATCCGATAGGATCTGCGCACCCTCGAGGTGAACCGGACGGGTCCAGGAAAGGCCGCTCGTGATGAAGTCGCCCAAGCTATAGCGCCGCAGGGTATTGACGTCGGCATAGGTGTAAGCCGAATCAAGGCGAACCGCCGTGTTTGTGCCGGAGGCGCTCGTAGCCGCACCCGCATAGGCGAGCCAATCCGAGCTTATGGAACCCCGTGGCGAAAAGGCGCGCAGATCCAGCGTCCCGGAGCCGCCGGCCTGGCCACTGGCGAATGTGCCGACGAGATCGTAGTTGAGCATCACGCCCGTGCCGCTCTCGATCACTCGACGGCCTGCCTCCCCTTCTCTTCCATAGGGCTGCAACACCGTCGGCAGCAAGGAACTATCGCTGGCTGTCACGCGCAAAACCTGGTTCTCCTGATCGATGCTATAGGTCACCCCCGGCAGGTCAGACAATGCGATCAGACCGCCGGTTTCAGAAGTTTGAGATAGGGGAACCCGGAAACCGAGGCTGCGCAGTTCGTCTGGCCGCGCCATCAACTTGCCGCGACGCAGGGTAAATTCGCCGACCTTACCGGTGAAATTACCATTGATATAAACTTCCAGCAGCAGCGTTTCGGAAGCAGCCGCGGCGGCTCCCGCAACTGCGCTGGGATCTACGGTGGGGTCTGCATTTGGGATTGCGCTGGGGGCTGCGCCAGGAGTTGCGCTGGGGGCTGCTCCGGAGGTCGCGCTGGGGGCTACGCCGGAGGTCGCGCTGGGGGCTGCGCCCAGAGGCGGCATGATGGCCAGCAAAAAGAAAAGTATCCCAGCATGGTGGAGGGACTTAGCCGCTATGCATACAGGATCATTGCGCCTGAACAAAGCGAACCTGCTCTTCGATGGCTCTGGCGTTCGCGTGGGCGGTCAACTGCAAGGTCTCGACTGACAGAGGCAGGGAATCCGGCGCGGCAATGTGCCAACGCCGCGTGGCGCCGGAGAGAATGTAGGGCGATGTGTTGGAATCCTCTTTCAGCTTGCGGCCATCGCTTGTCGACAGCATGATATCGCGGATCGATTCATGGAGATTTCCGGCATTGTACCCCACCAGATAGATCTGCCCGTCGCTGCGCTCAAGATGAAACTGAACATCGGCAAAAGAGCGGATCGCCGGCTGGACAAAGATAGGAATCGACATGCGCAGTACGATGTGCACAACCCCCGGCTCGGCCGGAGGTGGAATCTGGTCGAGCAAAATGCGGTAGGTAGCCTCACGTTCCTGCGGAAACTGACGCAGAACGAGGCGTACGACCTGTGTGGCCCCCGGAGCCATGGTGGCAAGCGGCGGACTTGCCACCACCTCGCCGGAGGCCGTAAGACGGTCCTCGCCCTCCTTCTGATCCCAGGCGTAGACGCGAATCTGAATGGCGGTCTCGCTCTTCCCCTGGTTGGTCACTGTCAGGCTCGTCGCCCTCTGTCCGGGCGCAAAGAAAATGTTGACAGGCAGAACCGACAACGACTGCGCTCCGGCCGCCATGCAGGTTAAAAAAAGAGATAATATGGCGGCGAACGCTTTGGCTGCCGCCATATTATGCCGACATGAATTCCGCGGTATCATCGAGACCCCCGTTGGAAACGCGGCTTACGGTCAATAGGTGATGGTGGCGGTAATCGTATCGGCGTAATAACCGACCGGCACAAACTGCGATGCCGGAATCTGGCCGTAGACGGTGAGCGTCTGGGAGCTGCCTATGCCTGAGCCGGTTACCCAGCTGCCGCTGGAATTGCCCCAGTTGGTGGTCATCCCGGAGTTCGAATACAGCGCATAGTTCAGCAAGCCCGAGGAAGGACCGGACATCTGCCGGGTGGTCACGGTAGCGCCGCTTGCCAGTCCCGCATCGAGGCCGACAGTGTACCCTGAGCCGTTGGAGCAGGTGATCGTAAAGGTGGAGGTTGCGTTGTTAACCGCGCCAGTGTAGTTTGTGAATCCCATGGCAGTAGTAGAGATCGTGCAGTCGGACACGACCGTCGCGGAGACTCCGAGGGAGGTTGTGGAAGTTGTAGCAAATGCAGAGGTGGAAGCCAGGCCCAGCGCCAGGAAACCCAGGACGGCGGCGGGCAGAGCAGAAAGAACAGTCTTTGACCACTTCATAGTGATAACTCCTTGAAGATCATGATTTGAGAAACTGGAAGACATTATTGCACTTATTTTTTCCTTTGACAGTAACTAACTGTGTTCTTCAGCCGGATTAATCCACAACTTTAGAGTCACGCCGGATTACCAACTTTTGTGTCACGCCGGATTATTAAAGTGCTATTGCAAATTTGAAGAACGATTGCCCAGTGGCTCTCAGAGAAACCGCAGGCGGCGTTTGCGGGGCGGAACACGCGATGAGAAGCCGGCGGTGATTCCCTTGGCTTTCTATCAAGTGGCGCCATCGGGCGCAGCCGGTCAATAGGTGACTGTGGCGGTAATCGTATCGGTGTAAGAACCGGGTGTCACATACAGCCCCGCCGCGATCTGGCCATAGACAGTGAGCGGCTGGGCTGTCCCGTTGCCGGTCCCGCTCACCCAGTTGGTGGCGGAGGTATTGCCCCAGTTGGTGGTCATCCCGGAATTCGAGTACAACGCGTAAGGCAGCAAGTACGAGCCATTTTGCATCTGCCGGGTGGTCACGGTGGCGCCGCTCGCCAGTCCCGCGCTCAGCCCGACAGTGTACGTCGTGGTGTTGGTGCAGGTGACCGTGATGGTGGAGGTGGAGTTGTTAACTGCGCCCGTGTAGTTTCCGAATGCCAAGGCAGTGGCGGAAACCACGCAGTCTTTGAGTACCGTCGCGGAGACACCAAACGTGGTGGTTGCCGGGTCGGTTTGCGCAACGGCGGATGTGGAAGCCAGACCCAGCGCCAGGAAACCTGCGGCGGCGGCCAGCGCGGATTTTGCCGCATTTGCATGCTTCATCGAAAAGACTCCATGAAAAACGTGGTTTGAAGACATTATTACGCGTTAATTATTTTTGGCAATAACTAACTATGTTCGTCAGCCGGATCAAGCTGCATCATTAGTGTTACGCCATATTGCCGATGTGTTTCACGCAAGTTTGAGAACAATTGCCCAGGGGCTCTCGGAGACACCGCCGGTGGCGTTGGGGGGCGGAACATGCGTCGAGAAGCCGGCAGCGATTCCCGCGGCTTTCTATCGAGTGGCGCCAGCGGGCGCCGCCGGTCAATATGTGACTGTGATGGTAACCGAACCGGCGAACGCGCCGGGCGCGAGGGACTGCGCCCCCGCACTCTGGCCATGGACGGCGCGCGGCTGGAAGGATCCGCCGCCGGTTCCTGCCACAGGATCCGCGCCGGCCGTCTTCGGCGTGGACGCGGTTGCGCTGGGCGACGGGCTTTCACCGAGGCTGACATTGTACGGCGTGGGGTTGGTGCAGGTAACCGAGACGGAGGATGTCGCGCTCGCTCCCGCGGCCATGCGTGTAGCGAACGCCGAGGCGGGGGCCGAGACCTGGCAGGAGGACACAACCGTAACGGTGACAGGGAATGAAGCGGTACGAGTTGCCGCAAGGGCAGGTGTTGAGGCCAGACCCGAGACCAGGAAGCCCAAAACGAAAGCAAAGGATGCGTATTTCATGGACTCTGCCTCTTTCGTCACCAAGGGAAATATCATAGTTGACGGACTCTGCCTCTTTCGTCACCAAGGGAAATATCTTAAGTAACCTTATCGGCGGTATATTGAGGAACTTTAGTGACCGGCGAAATCTAAGTTTGACCAGCTATACCTGGCCAAAATTCCATCCGGAAAAGACAAGGATTCGATTTTGGATTGGCAGGCAGTTTGGCCCAGATTTCCGGCTGAAAAAATGGGGCGGCCGGTAATCACGGGTCATCATGGGGACCGCGCCAGGTAGGTGGAGGACGATCGGCAGACACTTCACCCCAGGCTATGGTCAACGAAGAAGAAAGATGCACGAAGCTGCAACTCTGGCGGCCAGATCGTAACGGGGAAGCAGGCCGCCGAACCTTGGCATCGTTATAATCCAGCTACCCTCACCAGACTTGCTCGCTGCCTCACGGCTTGCTGGGAGTACCGGGTGGCTGACAACAAGCTGACAACAATATGATGCTTCGCTGCAGAAGAATGTCGCAAATTCGTTAATGAAGTCGGAATCGTAGCGGTTAAAGCATCCTGAAGCAATTCAGAATTATAATTTTCAACGATATGGTCGCAACGCTTTCAATACAAAGCCGTTAAAAACACTCATTGGCAATAAAGGGAAATATATGGCGAAAACTGGTTTGGGACCCCGGCACATTCAATTTCCAAGTGCAACAGATTTTGAAACCGCAGACCAGTATTGCACGAAATCGAATGCGCCTTCAGGCAGGAACAGTTCTGCCGGTGCTTTCCAGCCCAGGGTTTTCCTTGGCCGGGTGTTGAGCAGCCAGGCGATGTCGTCCAGTTGTTCCTGGGAAAACAGCGACAGATCGGTTCCCTTGGGCAGGTACTGGCGGAGCAGCCCGTTGGTGTTTTCCGATATGCCACGCTCCCACGGCGCTCGCGGATGAGCGAAGTAGACATCGACTCCGGTGTCCTGCGTCAGCCTCTTGTGGTGGCGCATCTCCCCTCCCTGGTCGTAGGTCATGGAGCGGCGCATCTGGCTGTCGAAGCGGTTGAGGATCCTGGTGAAGGCCTCGGCGGCGACGTCGGCCTTGGAGCTGTCGAGCTTGATCAGGGCGACGAACAGGGTGGTTCGTTCCACCAGCGTGCCCACTTGCGAGCGGTTGCCCTTGCCGATGATCAGGTCGCCTTCCCAGTGCCCGGGGATGAGTCGCATCTCGACCTCGACGGGGCGTAAGTCGATTAGAGTCATATCCGGAATGGAGCCGTTGTTGATTTTGTTTTTTCCTTGTTGGGATTTTCGGGCCTTGTGCCGGCGGCGCATCAGGGCCAGCAGGCTGGCGCGAAGCTGCCCCTTGGGCATGGCGTAAAGCGAGGTATAGATGGTCTGGCGCGACAGTTGGACCCGCTCCGGCATACGAGCCAGTGTGCTCTCGATCTGCGCCGGACTCAAGCCGCGGCGAAGATGCTCCACCATCAGGGCCCAAAGCGGCGTGCCTGGGACGAGCCTGCTCGGGACGCGCGGAACCCTGGCCAGTTTGCCTGCCCGCCGATCGGCCGGCTCGCAGCGGTAGCCTCCCGTTGGCATCTTCCTGCCCGACCGCGGCAGATACGAAGGGCGCCGCCAGCCATTGCGGTGCAGCTCGCGGGTGATCGTGGAACGGGCGCGACTGAGAAAAACCGCGATGGCTCCGGGCCGTGTGCCCAATGCCAAATGCATCTCAATCACTGCCCGCTCCCGGATGTCCAGATGACTGTATTTGTTCGCCATATGCAACCTTCTCCTGTTTTAGGAAATGTTGCACTTGGGGATTGAATCTGCCCCCCAGGGGTCGGAGGTTCAAATCCTCTTTCCCGGCCATTCTTTTTTCACACAGTCCAAAAGCCTTAAACAGCTTTCCTTGCTCCGTTTTCCCCTCCAATTTCACTCCATCCGTTACCACTCTCGATCGATTGCGGAAAGAGTTCATCGGCGCTCACGAGCGGTCTAATTTTGTGCCTGATGGCGTTGGGGGATGGGGACGAGAACAAGTAAAATTGAAAGAAGGAATCGTTTTTTCATCATTCTCCAATCAAGAACCTGTGAGGAAACGTCTTGCGGTCTATTTACGCGCTTCCACGACCCGCAGAGTCACTATCTCGTGCGGATGGATGGTGAAATGAAACCGATTGTCTCCCTCCATTGATATTGCACTCTGACCCCGCTCAACAGCATCGGTTTGGCTTACGTGGTCCAGATGCAGCATTGGAATTCTGATAGTCACGTCGCGCTCTGTTCCGCCAAAGTCGAGAATACGCAGGATAGTTCCATTGCCATCTTCCGCCGGTTTCCATGTTTCCAACAGGACGTTTGCATCTCTTATGTCCAGAAAGCTCTCCTGGCTTCCGGAAAGACTCAGTGGCGAGTTAGCACCAGCCGGGATACCGGAAGGCTGCAATGTATCATTGTATTTATCCTTTGCTGAAAGATTTACAGCCTTGTCCTGGGTGGTAACAACGTCCGTCTCCAGTGGAGTAATCTCTTCCCACCCTATACGGCTCATGTCGCTTGCATTGGCCGAAGCCGCGCTGGTAATCACATAGTGAAAGCTGAAGCGCCCTCCCTGGCCTGCCCGATAGTTCGTATCCCAATAATTATTCATAACATAAGAGAATATGGTTCCGGGCCGCTTCCCGAAGGCATCCGGCCATGCGCCGCGATTTATGTCGCCTAACGTAACCAAGGGCGCATCGAGGGGAAACACGCTTCCCGATACCCCATCCTGCTCAACTGAAACCCAGTGTTGCACTGTAAACCACTCGTGACCCGCGCCCGGGTACATATCTTTCGCCGGATCGACAACTCCATTTTGAATCTCATACTGAAAATGAGGTTGGCTGACGGCAAACGGAAATGCAAAGTAAGCAGCCTCCTTGCTATCAACCTGCTTCTTGTCGACATTCACAACGAATTCTATCTTCTTCTCGCTGTCGAAGAGGCGAATCTCCGCTGCAATTGAAGGAGTGTTCATATCCTCGCATTCCATGCGCGCGACTTCTCCCTCTGGAGCGTGCATGACGGATATGATCCTGCCGTTATGCGCGGAGTGGATTTGTAAGTCTGCTTTTGGATACACATGACTATAAGCAAGGATGGTGTTGGGAGACTTGTCGCCTCCGGTAACGTAGAGATATTCCCCAAAACGGTAGGGACTCTCCTGGCTCACCAGCTCGCGCTGCAATTTCTTGTCGTAGATGCTACGGATGGCGCCGGTTTCAGGATCGAGTTGCACCTTGTAGTAGGGACTTTCAATCCATGACCGCTGTTCCGGCTCAGGGCCGGTCGCGGTTTTCTGCGCACGTTTCACGGCATAAACTTTGTAGCCAACCGGCGGCACATCCCGGGCCAGAAAGCGAACATGATTGAAGTTGCTTCCGCTGCCCAGTATCTCGATAGGCACCGGTTGACTGGTGAGCACATCAACAATCTCCTGATCCTTGCCCAGATCGACGAACACCGGGCCGCTTCGAGTCCAGTTCAGGCTGTTGAAGATAACTAAGCTTCCGGGGCCTGAAGGAATGGCATCGGCAAGGTTCGCCATGCTGCGCCGGGCGACAAAGTCCACCTGCGCGCCGGCGTTGACCGCATACTGCTCTTTGAAGGCGAGCTGGTCGACAGCTTCCATGCTGGTGGGATCGGAGACGCTGTTATCCGAGTCCCATGTGTGCTCATCCATCAGCACCATATTCGTCCACATACGGTCCAATTCCGAATTGTTTGTTCTGATAAGTGGATTGACGTACGACGCCAGGGTGGCGAGTTTCTCCGCTGTTTGTCCCCGCGCCTCGGTCCAGCGCTCCATGGCCAGATAAGAAGCATCAGAGGCCGCGCCATCTTCCCAATACGGCCCGCCGTCCCCGCGGATGGTGGGAATGCTGCCGCCAAACTGTTTTTCAATATCCTGGAGCGCTTCATGAAAGCCCGCGTACTGCAGGCGCGGGTAGACATAGAGGTTGTTCCACTTCTGAGCCAGCCTCTGCCTGCTGAGGAAAGAGATCTGTGTTCTCTACCTGCGTGCCAAAAACAATCACGGCGTTTGCATGATAGCCGGCATTCCCGTACATCTGAAGAAAGATAGGCAGTGTTTCGCGTCCAGACGAGACCAGCGGAGGCAATCCGAACAGGGTCCTCATCTGATGGTAATGGCGCGAGTACCACAGCAACACGCGCTTGCCGTCCGGCCCCGTCCACCACATCGGCGAGTTTTCATGGAGTCGGCCCTGGAGCAAAACAGGACCCCGATAGTTGTCGCTGCCTGCGGCGAAATAGTGTAATCCCGCGGAAGCAAGGACGGAAGCATAGGACCACGAGTAGGAAGGAACGTCGGTGATATTGGCGTAGTCGAAAGGCGTGTTGTGAATTCTACTGAAGTTGGCGCTTGGATACAAGGAGCGGATCAAAGTTTCCGCGGTTGGAATGCCGGTGAGCAGATTAGCGTATTGAGCGGGAACGAATAACTGCCTGTCCTGTATGGCGCGAATGGCACGTTGCCGCTGGGCAGCGGAGCGCGTATCGAGAAACTGCTGCAGGTCCCACTCCCCATCCAGGCTGAAGCGAAACTCCGGATGCCTGGCGGTCATGTCCATGGCTTCGTCGATGGTGCGGCTCTGAATGGCGGCAACCTTGGCCTGGTAATCAGAGTATCCAACATCGACGTGGATATGGGGGACGATATAGACAGTCCATTTCTTTGCGGGATCGATCGATTGCTTGTAATAGTGCTTTCGGCCACTTATCTCTACAGTCAGTTGGGCCTCGGCTTGGGGCTCAAACTCACCAACCTCGAACTCGACCTTTTCTTCGCCGAAATCATAACCGCCTTGCAGCTGGGCGCGATAACTCCTTTTGGCGATGGTTAATTCTGCCTTGCTGCCGGCTTCAAACCGCCCGGAGCAACCTATAAAAGCATCGACGGTTTCCAGCAGATCGCCGTTTTTCTGCCGGAAGAAGATAGTGGGCACAATTTGCGCGGAGAAGATCGGGGCAGCCGCGTTGCGCGGGAGGCTATCGAGTTCGAGGGCATCGTAATTCAATCCAACGCCGGGTACGGCTTCTTCCGCTTCTTCGACCGGCTGCAGCGTAATGCTGTTAGTTCCTTTTCGGAGGTAACTGCCTGGAAATGTGAGTTCAACATCCGCGGAGGAATAAACAGGATTGAAAGAGGAGCTACCTGGATCGCCGTTACTGTAGTCAAGTTTCGGATGAAGATAAAAGATGCCCTTCTTGCCGTTGATTTCGATCCGCAACGCAGGCACGCCGGCGTTCTCCACCAACAGGGCAATATGCAGCCGATAGTTCCCGGCCGGAGGACTTTCCAGCGAGAACGTGATGGCGCGGGGTGCGGCAGCAAGGTTCGATTCTTGCAGCTTGCCTGGCGCGCTGAGCTGCGCCGGTTGCTGGGCAAACCAATCTTTAGCCGGATCGCTCTGAGAGACGATGAAGTTAATCTGACGTTCCGGGCTTCCGGATGCAAACTCGGCAGAGGAGCGATCGAACTCCCCTATTTTGAATATCGTGTTCTTGGCGGAATCTGGCGCCGCTTGCGCGCAGAGGCTGGAAGCAGCCAGAACAAGCCATAACAGCCCAAGCATCAAGCATCTCTTTGAATTCGAAATCATCGCTTCACCTTCTCTTTGTCGGTTTCCCTGGCCAGCCGGAATTCGAGGCCGGGTCCGGATGTGGCCTGGAGTCTGCCATGGCCTGTCTATTACAACCAGCACCTGGAGGAGTCTCTTGGCGTGTTGATCGGTCTTTATCGACATATAGCTGCGGAACCATATCTCTGGTTCACTCCGAATTTTACATGCGGCCGCCTGGATTCATTCACCCGAAGGCGCATGCTAAAACCAAGCCTCAACCGATCTGCTGGGCGGACCGTTTGCGGCCTTCAATCAGGCCTGCAAATTGAAAATAAAAGGGTTATCCCCAACCTTGCCGCCGGCATAGAGGGGTGAATCCGGTCACAGCCGGGTATGTCTGGGAGGGATACAATGTGAGCGTTCAGGATGTGTTACCTGTGGCACGTACCCGCAGGCGGAGCTGGAGAGGGCTCTGGCAAGCAAATCGCCGCCGCCGAAAGCTCAGGCAGCGGCGAGCGGCAGAGGTGAATTGAGCGCCAAGGTGAGCCATGCATTTTTGCTGAACGGTAAAGAGCCCGGGTAACCGCAGCTCCGGAATAAAAACAGATTCATATTCACAGCGACTGATCCAGGAGCAGGGATGGCCAAGCAAGCAGAGAGTGATAAGAAGAAGACCATTGCCGACAAGATTTCAGACCTTCGCGTTATGCGTGCTGAGCTCGAACTCGGCGGCGGCAAGGGACGCATCGAGATACAGCACGCGTCCGGCAAGCTGACGGCGCGGGAACGGATTGACAGGCTTGTGGACCGGGACAGCTTCCAGGAAATCGGACTGTTTGCCCTTCATCGCGCAACTTATTTTGGGATGGCCGAAAAGAAACTGCCCGCGGATGGGGTGATAACCGGATGCGCAACCATCGACGGGCGGCTGGTGCATCTGGCCAGCCAGGATTTTACGGTGCTGGGCGGAGCTGCCGGCGAGACTCATTGCAGAAAGGTTGCCGACATGCTGAGCCTTTCTCTCAAAACCGGGAGCCCCTTCATCTTCATCAACGACTCCGGCGGCGCACGCGTCCAGGAGGGCATCGACAGCCTGGCCGGATATGCCAGCGTCTTTTACAACAATGTGATGCTGTCAGGAACAGTGCCGCAGATTTCGCTGATTTGCGGGCCGTGCGCGGGAGGCGCCGCCTACAGCCCGGCGCTCACCGACTTCGTGATCCAGACCCGGCAGGCGAATTTGTTCATTACCGGGCCGCAGGTGATCAAACAGGTCACCGGCGAAGTTGTCACCGCGGACGAGCTGGGCGGCCCTGAGTCGCAGATGAACAACGCGGGAGTGGTTCACCTGATCGCCCGGGACGACGACGAAGCGCTTCAACTTTGCCGGCGGCTGCTCAGTTTCATGCCTTCCAACAACCTATCGGATCCGCCCCGCATGGCTTTCAATGCGCGGGTGAAATCCGATCCGGAGATGAACGGGATTGTTCCCGTGGACTCCAAGATAGCTTATGACGTGAGGAACGTGATCATCCGCGTATTGGACAATGAGGATTTTCTCGAGATTCAATCCGGATTCGCTCCCAACATCGTCATCGGCTTTGGGCGTCTGCAAGGCCGGCCCGTGGGGATAGTGGCCAACCAGCCAAACTTTCTGGCCGGCGCGCTGGACATCAATGCCTCAGACAAATCGGCTCGATTTGTCCGCTACTGCAATGCCTTCAACATTCCTCTGCTTACATTTGTGGATGTGCCGGGCTTTCTGCCTGGAGTGGAGCAGGAGCGCGGCGGCATTATCCGTCATGGCGCCAAGTTGCTGTTTGCCTACTCGGCCGCCACGGTTCCGAAGATTACGGTGGTTTTGCGCAAGGCATATGGCGGCGCGTATATCGCCATGTGCTGCAAGGATCTGGGCGCGGACCGGGTGGTGGCATGGCCCACGGCCGAGATCGCGGTGATGGGCGCCGAGGGCGCCGCCGAGATTGTCTTCCGGCATGAAATCGAGTCCGCGGAAGATAAAGAAGGCCGCCGCAAGGAACTGGTCGACGAATATCGGGAGACGTTTGCGAACCCCTACGTTGCGGCCGGCCGGCGGCTGGTGGATGACATCATCGAACCTGCCGAGACCAGAAAGTATCTGGCGCTGGCGCTGGAATCGCTGCACGCCAAGCGGGAGCTGCGTCCTCCCAAAAAACATGGATTGATTCCATTATGACGAGGAGCTGCGCGTGGCATTGAATTGGGCTGATCTGGCATCCATAGCGGTTTTGGTTACAGCGGGTTGCGCGGTGAGTTATGCCGTCTTGCAGCGCACAATGCGGCGGGCTGTCCTCGAGCGGCAACATGCAACGGAACGCCAACTGAGCGCGCTTGCCGCTACGGTAAAGGCTCTGGAAGCCCGAGTGGCTGAGTTAAACCGGATCCCGGAGTTACAGCCGGAAGCCGCTTCGGAATTCGACATGGAAGCTGCGGCTGCTGCCGCGGAGGATGCAGTTGCCCCGGAAGATGCGGAAGTAACGCCCGAATTGATGGCGGTAATTACCGCGGCCGCGAGCGCATTCCTGGGCAAGAAGGTCCGCGTCCTCTCGGCAAAGTTGCTTGAGCCGCCCCATGAAGTGATAAGCCCGTGGTCGCAGCAGGGGAGGGTCTTCGTTCAAGCCTCGCATAATCTGCGACCGATGAGCTGAGGCGCAAGGGAAGTCTTTCCAGGAAAGGAGCCTGTAACTTGAAGCTTCAGATAACAGTTGAAGGAAAGACCTACGAGGTTGAAGTCGAAGTCCTGGAAGAGGACGAAAGCTTGCACCAGCCGGGTTATGTGCCCTACCAGCCGTTTTCCACTACACTGCAATCTGTGCCGGCTGCTGGCACCCATATCCATAGCAGGACGGCGGATGGAAATGCTGCAGATGTAAAACTGTGCCGCAGCCCGGTTACGGGCCTGGTGATCAAGGTCAACGTCGAGCCCGGACAATCGGTCCAGCAGAACGATCTGATCATGGTGCTTGAGGCCATGAAGATGGAAACCAATATTACAGCGCCCGGCGCGGGAATAGTGAAGAGTGTGAACGTGGCGCCGGGCGACTCAGTGAAAGTGAACCAGATCATCGTGGAGTTCGAATGAGCTTCGTCTTCCGCCCCCAGGAAGCGGTCGCAGTCTCGATCAAAGGGTAGCCAATGGGCAGTGTTCATGACGATTTGAAGCACCTTCCGGGGATCAAGTTCGTGGATCACGTGGCCATCGCCGTGAAGCAGGGCGATTTGGACGGCCAGGTCAAGGCCTACGAGATGCTGGGTTTCCACGAAGTTCATCGCGAAGAAGTGCTGGGGGGCGACCAGGTGCGCGAAGTTTTGCTGCAGATCGGCGACGGGCCGAACCATGATACAGTTGCTCGAGCCTTTGACTGCGGATTCTCCGGTGCAAAGACTGATGGAGAGAAATGGCGGCCGTGGCGGACTGGCTCATATTGCTTTCCGGGTGGAGAGCGCGCAGCAGGCCTTCGACGCGATGAAGGCAAGCGGATTTCAACTCATCGACAAGGCTCCCCGTAAAGGCTCGCGAGGGACCACGGTCTTCTTTGTTCATCCCAAATCGAGAACTGACAATCCCTTTGGGTTTCTGATCGAAATTGTCGAAGCCCCTGAAAGCAAGTGAAGAAATATGGCCACTGACAAACTGCTTCAGGAGTTTCCCCCGGTAAGCACCCAGTCCTGGGAGGAGGCAATTCGCAATGATCTGAAGGGCGCCGACTACGCAAGGAAACTGATTTGGCAGACTGAGGAGGGGCTCGCGGTCAAGCCCTACTACCGGGCTGAAGATATTCACAGGGTTGGAATATCCGGATGCCGCGCCGGGCGATTTTCCTTATGCGCGCAGTGCCCGTTTCAGCGGCGACTGGCGCATTCGCGAAAAAATCGACGTGGTCGATCCTGAGCCGGCAAATCGCGCTGCTCGCAGCGCGATGGCCGCCGGAGCCGAGGAGATTGCCTTTAGCAACGTGGCCATCGGCAATGCTTCAGACCTGGAAGTGCTTTTGGCCAACCTCGAAGAGATTCCAGTGCATTTTGAAAATGCCGGCGAGCCGCTGATTCATTTGCTGAGTCGAACGGCAAAAGCCGTCGCCGGTGTCGACCGGCTGGAATCCGTTCACCAACCTGGACTTTGCGGCGGAAGCGGCTAGGACTGCGCCTGCCACGCTCGTGCCCTTCACCATTCATGGCGAAGAGTTTGAAGAGTCGGGAGCAACTGCCGTCGAGGAAGTCGGATTCACCCTCGCGGCCGGAGTAGATTTTCTGGCGGAGATGGAATCCCGTAAAGTGCAGGTGGATCGCGCCGCGGCTTCGCTCATCGTTTTCGTTTGCGATAGGCGTGAATTTTTTCTTTCAGATTGCCAAGCTCCGCGCCTTCCGCATGTTGTGGGCGCAGGCCGTGGAGAGCTTTGGTGGAGGGCGGGAAAGTGCCAGGGCGCGAATTCATGCCCGCACCTCGCGCTGGAACAAAACCATCTACGATCCCCACGTCAACATTTTGCGCGGGACCACCGAGGCCATGTCCGCGGTGCTTGGCGGCGCGGACTCGATTATCTGTCGCGCCCTTCGATGAGTGCTACAAGGCGCCGGATGAGGCCAGCCGCCGGCTTGCCCGGAATACGCAGATCCTTCTCAAGCAAGAGGCTTTGTTATCTCGAGTCGCCGATCCCGGCGCCGGTTCGTACTGCCTGGAGGCCTTTACCGATTTTATTGCCCGGGAGGGTTGGAAATCGATGCAGGGGATCGAAGCCGCCGGCGGCTTTCGGAAGGCCCGGGCGGATGGGATGATGGCGCGGGTGCTGGAGCAATCGCTGGCCGCCAGAGAACAAGCTGTCGTGTCTCGCCGGCGCATCTTTACCGGGACCAATCAATATGCCAATCTTTCTGAAAAGGCATTGGACCGCGTGGAGGTTTCGCGCCTTTCAGGTAAACGGCGCGGCACTCGGATCTACGAGCAGCTTCGTTTGCGCACCGAACGCCACGCGGTAAAAACCGGCCGGACTCCGCGTGTGTTGCTGGCCGAAATCGGGAACGTCAAGATGCGCTCTGCCCGCTCCTACTTCGCCGCCAATGTCTTTGCCTGCGCGGGTTTCGATATCGTCACGCAACGATTTTTAAGCGCCGATGCCATCGCAGCCAGCGATGCTGAGCTTATCGTGCTGTGCAGTTCCGATGGGGAATATCCCGCACTGGCCGCGGAACTGATTGCCAAGCTGATGGCGCTCGGACGCAACACCCCGGTTCTTATCGCGGGCAAACCCGATTCCGCGGAGCAACTGCGAACAGCCGGGGTCGCGGATTTCGTTCATCTCCGAAGCAATCCTATCGAACTTCTTACCAAATGGCAGCAACAGTTGGGGATCAAGGATTAGACGATGCGTCCAGACTTTTCAAAGATCGACTTTAAGCCCGCGGTGGAACGAGCGCCAGCGCGCGAGAGAGCAGTGAATGGCTCTCCCCTGAGCACATCCCGGTAAAGAGCTTCTATACGCGCGAAGACCTCGAGGGACTCGAGCATCTTGAGTATGCCGCCGGAATTCCGCCTTACTTGCGCGGGCCGTACAGCACCATGTATGTCATGCAGCCCTGGACGATTCGACAGTATGCGGGCTTCTCCACCGCGGAAGAGTCCAACGCGTTTTACCGCCGCAACCTGGCTGCCGGACAAAAGGGTCTTTCGGTCGCCTTCGATCTTGCCACGCATCGGGGATATGATTCCGATCACGAGCGCGTTACTGGAGATGTGGGCAAGGCCGGCGTGGCGATCGACTCGATCCTCGACATGAAGATTCTGTTCGACCAGATTCCTCTGGGTCAAATGTCCGTGTCGATGACCATGAACGGCGCCGTGCTTCCCATCATGGCGTTTTATATTGTTGCCGCGGAAGAGCAGGGAGTTACGCCGGAGCAATTGAGCGGGACAATTCAGAACGACATTCTTAAAGAATTCATGGTCCGCAATACTTATATCTATCCGCCCGAAGGCTCCATGCGCATCATCGGCGACATTTTCCGTTACTGCGCCGCGAATATGCCGAAGTTCAACTGCATCAGCGTGAGCGGATACCACATGCAGGAAGCCGGAGCCACGGCGGATATTGAGCTGGCTTACACGCTGGCCGACGGCCTGGAGTATCTGCGCACGGGAGTGAAGGCGGGCCTTGATGTCGACGAGTTTGCGCCGCGCATTTCTTTTTTCTGGGGCATTGGCATGAACCACTTCATGGAGATTGCCAAGATGCGCGCCGCGCGCATGTTATGGGCCAAGCTGGTCAAGACCTTCAATCCGAAAAATCCGAAATCGCTGGCCCTGCGAACGCATTCGCCAGACTTCGGGCTGGAGTCTCACGGCCCAGGACCCGTTCAACAATGTCGTGCGCACGTGCATTGAGGCGCTGGCCGCGGCATTCGGGCATACGCAGTCCCTGCACACCAATGCTCTGGATGAAGCCTTGGCGCTGCCTACCGATTTTTCCGCCCGCATCGCGCGCAATACGCAGATTTATCTGCAGGAAGAGACTGACATCACTCGCATCGTGGATCCATGGGCCGGTTCCTACTATGTTGAGCGGCTGACGCACGAGCTGATGCATGCGGCATGGGCGCTGATTGAAGAGGTTGAGAGCCTGGGCGGCATGGCCAAGGCAATTGAAACCGGCGTTCCCAAGATGCGCATTGAAGAGGCGGCGGCGCGCAAGCAGGCCCGCATCGACTCGGGCAGCGACGTGATCGTGGGCGTCAATGCCTATCCTTCGCCCGAGGAACCGCTGATTCCGGTCCTCGATATCGACAATGCCGCGGTGCGTGAATCGCAAATGAAGCGGCTTGAGCAGTTGAAGCGCGAGCGCGACAAGGATGCCGTGCGCCAATCGCTCGAACAACTGGAACAATGCGCCGCCAGTGGCAAGGGAAATCTGCTGGAGTGCGCGGTGGATGCCGCGCGCAAGCGCGCCACATTGGGCGAGATTTCCTCGGCTCTGGAAAAGGTCTGGGGGCGATACGAGGCCACCACGCGCACCATCGCCGGCGTTTACTCAGCGGAGAGCGGCAACGCCGAGGAGTTCAAGAAGGCGCGGCAGATGGTCGCGGAGTTTGAGAAAGCGGAAGGCCGCCGTCCTCGTATTCTGGTGGCGAAGATGGGGCAGGATGGTCATGATCGCGGCTCCAAGGTCATCGCCTACCGCCTTCGCGGATATCGGCTTCGACGTGGATATCGGCCCGTTATTCCAGACTCCGCGCGAGGTCGCGCGACATGCGGTCGAGAACGATGTGCATGTCGTCGGCGTGTCCTCGCTGGCCGCCGGCCACAAGACCCTGGTTCCGCAGTTGATCGATGAGTTGCGCAAGCTCGATCGGGATGACATTCTGGTGGTCGTGGGCGGCGTCATTCCGCCGCAGGATTACGAGTTCCTGTATCAGGCCGGAGCGGCCGGCATATACGGGCCGGGCACAGTGATTCCGGTGGCGGCACAGCGGATTCTCGAGATTCTGAGCGGCAGTCTGGCTGGAGGACGTTCCTGATTGGCGGACCCGAATGAGAGCGCGTTGCGTGTTCGCCCCGGATGCGCATGCGCCGGAGCCGCCGCGGGACTTGATTGCGCGGATCTCGAACCGCCGCCGCTCTCTTTCGCGCCAGCAATACGTCGATGGCATCCTGCGAGGCGACCGCACAATTCTGGCGCAGGCCATCACCCTGATCGAAAGCTCTCGCGCGGCGGACCGGGAATTGGCCGAGCGGATCGTCGAAGACTGCCTTCCCCACAGCGGCAATTCCATTCGCGTTGGCATCACGGGCGTTCCCGGCGCGGGCAAGAGCAGCGTGATCGAAGTGCTGGGCACGTATCTGATCGCGCGAGCAGCGGGCAGAAGGTCGCCGTGCTGGCCATCGATCCCAGCAGCCAGCTTTCCGGCGGAAGCATTCTGGGCGACAAGACCCGCATGAACTCTCTCGCCTCAAGCGAGATGGCGTTCATCCGGCCCTCTCCATCGCGCGGATCTCTCGGCGGCGTGGCGCAGCGCACCCGCGAGGCAATGCTGCTGTGCGAAGCTGCGGGATACCAGAACATCCTCGTCGAGACGGTTGGAGTCGGACAGTCCGAGACCGCGGTTCACGACATGGTCGACTTCTTTCTGCTCATCACGCTGGCCGGAGCGGGCGACGAACTGCAAGGCATGAAGCGCGGCGTGATGGAGTTGGCGGATATGGTGGTAATCAACAAAGCCGACGGAGCAAATCTGGCCGCCGCGGAAAGAGCCCGCGCCGAAGCTGAGAACGCGTTGCACTATCTTCCCGGTTCACCGTCCGGATGGACACCGCGCGCCTTTACCTGCTCGGCGCAAACCGGCAAGGGCATCGCCGAGCTTTGGAACTGCGTTCTGGAGTATTCCGCCCTGACCAAAGCCAATGGCTGGTTCAGTCGTTAACCGGCAGGATCAGGCGCGGAGGTGGATGCACGAGATTATCCAGCAGGGATTGAGGCAACGATTCGAGTCCAGTCCAGCCATCCGGAAGCGCATGGAGGCGCTGGAGCAGGAGGTACTGGAAGAACGTATTACATCCTTTCGAGCCGCGCGTAAGCTGCTCGAAATGTATTCGGGCGCATCATCGACGTACACGCGCTCGCGCGATTGAGTTTCTCCATAGATGCCGTGCCGGCGAATAGCGGCTGCCTCCTGCGCGTGCCGGCTGCCGGGACAGGCAGGACGCACGGATCAAAATACGCATCTCAAGTTCTCCGTCTTACTCAACCGTCAGCGTGACGGTAGTGGAGTGCGCCAGCGCCCCCGAGGTTCCGGTCACTGTAACCGCGTATGTCTGCGGTTTCTGGACAAGTAAGCCGCTTACGGAACCGCAGCCGCTCAGCCCAGCCATCGCCGCCATGCCCGCGATGAACAGCAGCACTGACAGCAGCCAGCTAAGCCGCTTGCCGGCGCGCCGCAACCTGACTGCAAAGGGTAACAGAAGCAGCGTCAGGGAGAGCGGCGTCCGCCTGCCAATGATACCGCCGCCGGTGCTGCCGGCCGGTTGCGCGGCCGTCGCGGTCTGCGGCAATTGCATGGTCAGCGTAACCGTGGTGGTTCCCGAACCGGCCGGGACACTGGCCGGCGAGAAGACTGCCGTCGCTCCGGCGGGCAGGCCGCTGGCCGTCAGCGCGATGGCATACGGAAAAGAGCCGGCTCCGTTTGCCGGGCTGACGGTGAAGGTAATCACAGCCGTTCCACCCGGCGGCACCGTCGCCGAGTCTGCTGGCGCCGCTGGCTACGTTGATGTTGAAATCCGGAGTCGTGGGCAGGGACGCCACTGTCAGTGCGTAGTTTAGATTCTCCGTCCCTGAAGCGTCCGACCCGGTCACCGTGATGTTCTGCGTTCCCGCCGCGGCCGTGGCGCCAACCGCCACGGTCACCGTCGCCCAGGTCCCAGGCAGAATGCTGGCCGAACTGAAGCCAACCGTCACTCCTGCGGGAGCATTGGCCGTCAGCGCAACCGCGTTCTTGCCCGCACCGCTTTCCGTCACGCTCACCGCGAAGGTTGCCGTCTTGCCCGCCTGCACCGTCCCGCTCGCCGCTGAAGCCGTCAGCGCAAAGTCAGCGCTGGTCATGCTGCCCGAGCCCCACTCGCTCACCAGCACCGCCCCATCCACCGAGCCCAGCCCGGTGGCCTGGTTATACGCCGTGCCGCTGGCCGTGAACCCCGTCACGCCGGGAACGCTGTTATTCCCCGAAAGCGTGGTATGGAAGGGATTGCGCTGCGCATTGACCAGCGGATACAGCCGCGCATTGGCGTTGCCTTGTCCCGCGCCGCCCTTAGCCTCCACCACCAGCGCCATCACGCCGGCAAACGACGGCGACGACGCTGAAGTCCCCGAGATCACCGAATAGGTGCCATTCTCGGCGATGACGTACCCATCATGCTCCGCCGCCGCCAGCGCCACGTCCGGCACCGCCCGCATCTCTCCGCTGGTTGCGATCACGCCTTTTTGCCACGCTGGCTGCGCGTAAACCACGCTTGCCCCACCCCCCGATGCCCACAACTCTGAACCGCCGTTCGACCCGCTCTCGTTCCACACCTCCTCGGGAATATAACTCAGCGCCGATTCATAACTCGCCGAGTTAGTTTCAGACCAGTACTGCGCGGAATCGGACCCCTCATTGAACTCCGTCCCGCCCACGCAGGTGGAATACGGCGAACTGCACATCCCGTTCACCGCGGTCCCCGACGCAGTATCCGCCGATCCCGCGTAACAGTCCGCTGCTCCAGCGTCCCCCGAAGCCACAAACACGCTCATCCCCTGGCTCGCCGCCTGCTCCCATAACTGGTTGTAGAACGCGAGCTCTGCCATTCCCATATCCGGCTCGCAACTGCCGTAGCTGGAGCTCACCACCGGCGCCGTGGCGTGATTCACAATATATTGCGCCGACAAATCCACTCCATCCGTAGTGGCCGCTGAATCTTCCACCACGAGCATTACCGTAGCCGCCGGAGCTACCGCGCCGCTCCACTCCACGTCCAGCGTCGCTTCATCCTGGTCCCCTGAGACGAGGCCCGGATTCGCCCCCACCAGAATCACCACCGGATCGTTCACCGCCAACTCCGACAAGGCCCGAAACGCCTCCACGTCGCTCAGGATGATGTTGCTCCGCCCCGCAATCGCAATCGAAGTCCCCGCCCCCATCGTCCCCGCGCTATACAGCGAATTCAGATCGTAGACAGTTGCAAAATCGGCCGGAAAAAGATAGTGCGTGCTCCCGGCCGAATACAGGGGCTGCGCACCCAGCGCTTTTCGCGCCTTGATCTCCGACCTGCGACGAAAATCGTGCAGCGAAACCACGCCGCCCACCACCCCGGCCAATGCTGCTGGTATCTGCGGGTCCTGAGAATTGGAGATATGCTCTACCCCATCCACCTTGTAGCGGTGAATTTCGGTGTGAAAGGTCTTTGCCACTTGCCCCGCCGTCCCTGAAAACATCACCAGACGGTGGCTCGCCGCAATCTCCTCCACCGTGAATCCATTCCCCTTGAGCCACCCTGCAATTCGCGCCAGATCCTGCGCGCTCACCCCAAATCGCGCTCCATACTCGGCCGGCGTCAGCCAGTGGTGAAATAAGGGCGAGCCCGCATCGTGTTGCGCCTTCACCAGCGCATCTAGCTCCGCCTGCTGTGCGGCTGAAGGCTCCAGTTCCAGCACCATCCGCCCTAGCCGCATCTCTTCTGCAACCACCCCCTGGTCAAACTCCGCCCTCGCCAGCGGATGTATGTTACCCATCAGCGTCACCACCTGCGCATCGTCGATCGGCCGGACCACCCGATTCACAGGCGCCTGTCCTGCCGCACCAGCAGCCCCTCCGCTCAGCATGGCAGCTGCAACAAAAAATAAGCTTGCTCTCACAAAACCAAGCATCTCCGGCCTTTGAAGACTCAGGAATACGCCTCAACCCTGGATCGGCCTCCCGCAGTCTTTGCTTCCTCTCATAAATCGGCGTAGATACTCCGCTCCTGAGGGGAAACTGCCAGGTTGTAAGGGAAATGAACTTACCGAGGTACTTAGTAAGAATTAATCCGGCGCATCTAGATTCGCTGTTGGCGGCCTTGGGTTCACATTTGAGGCTGCGGGGCGGTCCCGGATTGATGCTCGTTAATTCCCAGGTTGCAACGCGGTGGCAAATCAGGGGCACCCTGCATCAAGGCTTGTTGAGGATGAATATCCTGGTCATGATGGCCGATGCGATGGCGGCAGAGACCGATGCAATAAGGTGCGCGGTAAGCCAAGGGACGCGCTTGGGTTGCGGCGCGGTCAGCAAGGCGCAGGTCGCGAACAAGGCCATGACAGATACCCCCAGCACGGCAATCACGGTGAATAGAGTGATCCTGTATTCAATCTGCCGGGGCGAATGGAGGCGTTTGCCGGAGTTGCCCTGCCAAGAACCTGTCACCAGCGCTGCCAGCAACAACAAGCCGATCACCATAAGCATCCGTGTGATGTTTATGGGAGCGCCTTTATCTTTCGTAAAGCCATTATTCGCGGAGAAACCTTAGGCCAGGAGGAACCGCGAAGCCACCGTGTGGCGCAGGCGGAGTGGGGAAGAAATACTACGCCTGAGGGCGTGTTTCAAGAGCCATTCACACCAGAAGCGCTGTTTGTTCGCCTTTGATTTGTTATCCATTTCAATGGAGCGCCTGCGGCAGTGCCGGAACAGCTTTTTTAACAAACAATGCGTGCCCGGCGGCAGCGGCCCCTTGGTGTGGAAATCCAGCGGCGCCGTTCTACTTTTCATGGCGCTCGATTTCGCGGGATGGAGCATTTCCTTGCCCCGCTCGTTCGGTCGGGCCAGCTTATTTGCATTACCCCGGGCGGTAGTGTTTCAATCTAATGATTGAAACAGGGGTGCTCCACGAGGTGGGGCTGAGAAATACCCTAGAACCCGATCCGGATAATACCGGCGTGGGAAGCTTTCGAAGCCGAACGGCCCTCTTCCTCGAATCGCAGCGTGAGTTCTCTTGTTTCAGTCAGTGCAGCGGTTCTCCAATTGCATTACCCCGAAACCACTGCCCTCAAGTGGCTTTTTCCTTAAGAAAAAGTCGCCTGGTAGGGCGTGCCGAGGGCACTGAATTGGAGAACCGCTCTGAAAGCAAGGGGAGACCTATGCAGCAGTTCGCAGCCGCCGTTACGGCCTGCATGCCACGTCAATCTTCCGCGGCCTGCGGTTTTCTGGTAAAAGCGTTGATGCCGGCCTGCTGGCTGGCTGTTGCCGCCGGCGTATTTGCGCAGAGCACGGCGCCGGCCGGCACAGCCCAGGCGCCCGCGAACCCGGTGTCTTCCGGCCCATCGAATCAGGCCGCACCCGCGCAGCAGGTGCCGCGCGTCACTACCACGGTGGTGGTCCACGGCGAAGTCAAGGATGATTATCTTCCCGAGACTGTCACCGTGGGTACTCTGGAAGGCGCGGCGCTGAAGGATACGCCGCTTTCAGCCACCGTGATGACGCGCGACTTGCTGACCGACCAGGTCTCGCGCCTGCTCTCGGACGTGGTGAAGAACGACGCGTCCATCGGCGACGATTACGTGCCGGTGGGCTACTACGGCGACTACAGATTCGCGGCTTTCCCATCGATCTGGCCACTGGACTCGAGATCAACGGCATGACCATCGCCGGCGAGCAGGATGTGCCTCTGGAAAACAAGGAGCGCGTCGAGTTTCTCAAGGGCATTGCAGGCGTGGAGAGCGGCGTGGCCTCGGCGGGCGGGCTCGATCGACTACGTGACCAAGCGGCCGGCGATGGTGAAGGCCGTCGATCTGGCCACCGATCATCGCGGAACCGCTTACGGCGCGGTCGATCTGGGCCGGTTCTTCGGCAGCCGGAAGCAGGTGGGCGCGCGGGTCAATCTGGCCGGCGAAAGGATTGCGAGCTATATGAACGACACCAACGGCTGGCGCGCGATGGGCGCGGGCGCGGCCGACTGGAAGCTGAGCCCGAAGGCGATTTTGAAGGGCGACTTCGAGTACCAGCACAAGACGGAGCGCGATGGGAGCGGCTATCAGTTGCTGGGCGGCACGACGGTGCCGGACATCAGCCAGATTTATCCATCGACGATGCTGGGCGACCAGCCGTGGGGCCAACCCGACATCTACGACACATTCAATACCGGCGCGCGGCTGGACTACAAACTGCCAGGCGGGTGGCGAGCCTTCGCCGCAGGCGGGCTACAGCCATTCGCTGATCCAAGACAACGTGATTTACGCGTACGGCAGCTCGTTCGACGCAACGGCAACGTCAACTGCCCCGGCACGCCCAATGCGCCCGCTTACTTCTTCTGCCCGGACGGAACCTACGACATCTACGACTACCGCGATCCCGGCGAGCTGCGCATCGACGCCGAGGCCGAGGCTATGCTGACCGGCCACATCAAAACCGGCGCCATCACGCAGGATGTGGCTTTCGGAGGCGGAGCTGTTTCTGCGCAGCGTGCACCAGCCGGGATTTTTTACCGTTGAAAACCCGTATTCGCCCGATGGCGTGGTGCAGGATGGCGCGGTGTACACTTACGTCGGCTCGGAGAACATCTACCAGCCCCTTGCGCCAATTCCCATCGAGAGTCCGCTCGAATCCGCAGGTCCGCGCCGACTTTGGGAAGACAGCCACCAATCGGCCGCGATCGTGCAGGACAGGATTCACTTCCCGGCCGCATTCAACTGATCGCCGGCGGCCGATAAGATTCACTGCGCGACCATAACTACTCTCTCTATGCCTCCTGTACCGATTTTTCCGTGCCCGACAACTGTGCGCTAGAATTCAACGACAAGCTCCTCTGGCTTCCGCAATACGCGGTCACCTTCAACCCGGTTAAGAACCTTACGCTCTATGGCAACTATGGAGTACTGCTGTCGCTGGGGCCGCAAGGGCCGTGGTGGGTGGATAACGCGAATCAGTTTCTAGCGCCATTCTTCACCCGCCAGGCCGAGGTCGGCGCCAAGTATGAGCCGGGCCAGCGCATTCTGCTCACCACCGCGCTCTTTCATATGCGCGCGCCGTTCTTTTATCCCAAAACGCTCCTGGGCCCCGACAGCTTTTGCCCGGCAGCGGCAATGCGCAGGCGATCAATGCTTTGAATCCGAGGGCCGCGAGACCCACGACGGCATCGAGTTGAACGCGGAGGGCAAGGCCGCAAGCTGGCTGCGGCTGACGGCCTCGGCGGCGGCCATTCGCGCGCTCTCCGACGACACGGGCACGCCGGCCTTCGACAACAAACAGGTGCTCAACGTGCCGCATCTGCACACAACTCTGTTTGCGGACATTACGCTGCCCCACGCGCGCGGCCTGCACCTGATGCCGGGCTGGAGCTATACGGGCCGCAAGGAAGCTACGCGCGACGACCTGGTGAGCGTGCCCGGTTATAACCTCTTCAACCTGGGCGCGCGCTACACGCCCGGCGGCGAGCAGGGGCGCGTGACCTTCAGGCTCTATGCCAACAACATCGCCGACAAGCGCTACTGGAGTGATACCGGCGCCAGTTACGGCGATACTTTCATCTGGCTGGGCGCGCCCACGACAGTGCGGCTCTCGGCGCATTACACTTTCTAGATTTGCCGGTTTGGGCGAAGGAACGGATTTGCGATGAGCGCAACAGCAACAGCGCACGGCATGGACGGCAGGCTGGTGGAGCCCGACTGGGCTGCCGCTGACGCTGGCCGAAGTGCGCGCGCTGCTAGGACAGTTCCCCGGCTGCGGCGAGCCGATGGAGATTTTGTCGGTGAGCCCGCGGCCGTTTTCGGCGGCCAGCGTGGTGGCTACGCACGGCGGAAGGGTTTTCATCAAGCGCCATCATCGCACCGTGCGCGATCGTGAAGGATTGCTGGAGGAGCATCGCTTTCTTAATCATTTGCTCAGCGCTGGAGCGCCGGTGCCGCGCGTCTTTGCCGCCGCAACCGGCGAGACCGCAATCGAGATGGGCGAGTGGACCTATGAGGTGCACGAAGCGCCCGAGGGCGTGGACCTTTATGAAGATGCGCTCTCCTGGACGCCGTTTCGCACCGCGGCGCACGCGCACTCCGCGGGCCAGGCGCTGGCGCGGCTGCATCTTGCATCGCGGGGGATTTGCCGCGCCGCGCCGCAAGCCGCGCCCGCTGGTGGCCGGCTTCACGATCTTTGCCGCGCAGGATCCTGGCGCAGAGATTGGAACGCTATCTGGCCGCGCGTCCGGCATTGGCTGGGAATGCGGCCGTGCGCGAGTCACTGCGAGCAGGCGCTCGAATTGCTTGCGCCGTTTCATGCGGAGCTTGCTGCCGCTCAAGCCCGCACTGACTCCGTTGTGGACGCACAACGACCTGCACGCTTCGAATTTTTTTTGGAGCGATGCGGGCGACGATGCGCGGGCCACGGCGATCATCGATTTCGGCCTGGCCGACCGCACCAATGCCGTGCACGATCTGGCCCACGCCATCGAGCGCAACATCGTGGAGTGGCTAGTGCTGGTAGAGGACCCGGCACACCCTGAAAACGTGCCCGTGCATCTGGACCATCTGCACGCGTTGCTGGACGGCTATGAGTCGGTGCGCCCGCTCTTGGAAGAAGAGGCCGCGGCGCTTGGCGCCGATGACGGCGCTCTGCCACGCGGAGTTTGCGCTGACTGAGGCGGACTACTTTCTGGGCGTGCTGCACTCGGAAGAGAAGGCGCGCGATGGCCTAGCGAAGGCTGGCTGGTGGGACATGCGCGCTGGTTTCGCGGCGCCGGCGGCAAGAAGCTGCTGGATGCACTGCGCATTTGGGCCGAAGCCCACGAACGCTCACAGCATAGAGTCGAAACACGAATGAGCTGGACTGCCATTACGAGCTACCTGGCCGGGCACTGGCTGGAGATTGCCGGCACCGTCACCACAGTGCTGGGAATCTGGCTGACCACGCGCCGCATCCTCGTCTGCTGGCCGGTGGTGCTGGCCGCAGACGTGATCTACTTGATCGTCTTTTATCGCGCCCGGCTGTTTTCCGATGCGCTGTTGCAGGTTATCTTTGTGGTCTTCACGCTTTACGGTTGGTGGCATTGGTGGCGCGGCGTACGCCAGGAGGGTGAGGTGCGCGTGGTCCCGCTGAATGTGCGAGGCTGGCTTGCGGGACTGGCCGCGGGCGCGGCGGGCGCCGTGCTGCTGGGCTGGTTGATGGCGCGCATCGGCGCGGCGCTGCCCCACCTGGATGCCGCACTGACCAGCTATAGCCTGGTGGCCAGTTGGTGGCAGGCGCGTAAACACACGGCCAACTGGTGGCTGTGGATCGCGGTGGACGTGGTTTATATCGGCGAGTATCTCTATAAGGACCTGCGGCTCACGGCCGCGCTCTATGCGGGGCTGGTTGCGCTGGCCATGCTGGGGTTGCGCGATTGGCGGTGCGCGTCTTCCCCGGTCTCGGAAGCGAGACCTGGGGCAATCGGAGTCATAAGTTAGATTGCGGCCTGCACTACATTGTGCAGCGGTTCGCCGTCGATGTAGCGGCGCAACTCGCCTGCTGCCGTGCGCAGCGAGCGGGGCGCAAACTGCGGACTCGATCCGGCCACGTGGGGCGTGAGCAGGAGGTTGGTGCAACTCCACAGCGGATGCCCTTCCGGGAGGGGTTCGGGATCGGTGACGTCGAGGGCGGCGCGAATGCGGCCCGAGTTGAGCGCATCGACCAGCGCATTCGTATCCACAATCGGGCCCCGTGCGGCATTGACCAGCAGCGCTCCCTGCGGCATCAGGGCAAACTGGCGCGCGCCAATCAGCCCTTGCGACTCCGCTGTGGAGGGAAGAATCAGCACTACTACTTGAGCCTGCGGCAGGAGGCTGTCCAGGTCGCCCACGGCATGGACTTCGGGTTCGGTGCGGGCTCTGCGGGCCACGCGCAGCATCTCCACATGGAAGGGCGCGAGCATGCGCTCGATCTCCTTGCCGATGCCGCCATAACCCACCAGTAGGACCGTTTTGCCGGTCAGTTCCTCCAGCATGACAGGCGGATAGAGCGGGCGCTTGTCCCCGGTGATGGCGGCGTACTGCGCGCTGGCCTCGAAACGGCGCTTCCACTGGCTGGAGCGTTGGATATCAAGATAGAGCGGAAAGTACTTCAGCATGGCCAGAATCGAGGCTACAGTCCATTCCGCCGTGGAGATATTGTGCGCGCCATGGGCGTTGCAAATAGTCACGTGGGGGCCGACCGTGCCGGGAATCCACTCCGTACCCGCCATCAGCGAAAGCACCAGGCGAACGCCGCGCAAATGCGGCCAGATTTTCATAGCCCGCGTGGGATAGGGATCGGGAATCCAGACGTCAATCTCGACGTCATGGTCCAATCCATCGGGCAGCGGAATGAGCTCGATTCCCTGGGGGAAATCGCTCAGCAACTCCGCCGCCAATGTTGCAGGGTATCCAACTCGCATCATGTGGTTCCTCGACCCGACCGATTCGGGCGTCATGATCTTATGGTAAATGGAGAGGTCGATTCCAGCCGTGTCCATCCCTGCGCACATGCTGGCAGCCTTGGTTGAGTCGGTTCGAGGAAGAATGTGAGAACGGTCATTGCCGGATTGGCCGGATTCGGTGATCCTGAAGATTCATGAAAATCCTGGACTGTGGATTTCATCCATGTGCCTGAAGGCAAACGAGACGTGGTCCCAGCAGCATCCTGCAATTAAGCAGCGCGTGGCATAGTAGGAGAAACGGAGATTCTTTCCTGGGAGCGCCAGCGGCTGCTGAGGGCCTCGCGCGTTGAGACCATCCGCGCAATCGGGGAGACGCTAGAATAAGAACTCTGCAAAGAATTTCAAAGCGCATCAAACCGTGAGCAACTCGGTGTAAACAGCCATGCCCACCACCGCATCGGCGCCCAGAGCATCCAGCGCGTCCACTTCCTGCCGGCTGCGAATGCCGCCGGCCACGATGAGCTGCCTTTGCGTGAGCTTGCGCAAGCGCGCGGCTGCCTCCATGGGAAAGCCTTGCATCAGGCCCTCGCCGTCCACGTGAGTGTAGAGAAACGCGCCGGCGTAAGGCTCGAGTTGCGGAATGGCCTCGTCGGGCGTGAGAGCGACCTGCGCCTTCCAGCCCTTCACGGCGATGCGGCCATTTTTTGTATCGATGCCGGCCACCATGCGCTCCGTGCCAATGCTGGCGGCCAACGCGGCGGCAAATTCCGTATTCACGGCGCCATTTTCAGAGAAAAGTGCGGAGCCGATGATGACGCGCCTGGCGCCCGCATCCAGCACCTGCCGTGCGCGCTCGATGGAGTGGATGCCGCCGCCGGCCTGGCAGGGCAATCGCTTGGCAATCTGCTCGACTAGCGCGGAGTTATCGCCCTGGCGCATGGCGGCGTCAAGGTCGATCAACTGCACTAGCGGGAAGCGAGAAAATTTTTCGATCCAGTATTCAAAATCGTCAAAAGCCAGGCGCAGTTTTTCGCCCTGCACTAGTTGAACGATGCGTCCGCCCAGCAGATCGATGGAAGGAATCAGCATGGCAGCCTCACGGAGACGCCGGCTTTGGCCAGTTCTTCTTTGAGCGAACGCGCGCTCGAAACGCCGAAGTGAAAGATGCTGGCCGCAAGCGCCGCATCGGCCTTGCCGCGCCCGAAGACATCGACAAAATGACCCACTGTTCCGGCGCCGCCCGAGGCGATCACGGGAATGCCAACCGCCTCGCTGACCGCGGCGGTCAGCTCGCAATCGAAGCCGGTGCGCGTTCCGTCGGAGTTCATCGAGGTAAGCAGAATCTCGCCCGCGCCGCGGGCTTCAGCCTCGCGCGCCCACTCCACCACGCGCCGTCCCGCGGGCTTGCGCCCGCCCTGCACAAAGACCTGCGCGTCGCGCACTGGATCGGCGGCTTCCGGGTCGCGGCGGGCATCGATGGCAACGACGACGGCTTGCGCGCCAAAGCTGCGGCCGATGGCGTCGATCAAAGTTGGGTCGGCCAGCGCAGCGGAGTTCACGCTCACCTTGTCCGCTCCGGCCTCGAAGACCTGCGCCGCATCGTCGGCCGTGCGAATGCCGCCGCCCACGCCGAAGGGCACAAACAATTCACGCGCGGTGCGGCGCACGGTATCGAGCAGCGTCTGCCGGCCTTCGTGCGTCGCGGTGATATCGAGCAGCACAATTTCGTCCGCGCCCTCGCGTGCATGGCGCGCGGCCTGCGTGGCCGGATCGCCCGCGTCGATGAGATCGACGAACTGCACGCCCTTGACCACGCGGCCTCCATGCACATCGAGGCAGGCGATGATGCGCTTGGTCAGCATTTAGTTCCCTTCCCAGGAAAGAAAATTGCCGAAAATCTTGAGTCCGGTTGCGCCGGACTTTTCCGGATGAAATTGCACGCCCATCACGTTGGCCCGTTCGACGGCGGATGCGAAGGGCTCGATATAGTGCGTGATGGCCGCGGTGTCGGCTGTGACCGGAGCTTTGTAGGAATGGGTGAAGTAGACGAATTCGCCGGGCTCAACGCCGGCCAGGAGATGGGAACCTTTGCGCACTTCGAGCGAGTTCCAGCCCACGTGCGGCACTTTTTCCTTGCTTTCGGCAAAGTGCGTGCACTGTTCAGCAAAATGCGCAAGGCCCGGCTGCTCAGGCGCTTCGCTCGATCCCGCGTAGAGCCACTGCATGCCCACGCAGATGCCGAGGAAAGGAACGCCGCGCGCGATGGCCGCGCGAATGGCGGCGGTGAGGCCAGTCGAGTCCAGCCGCTCGGTGGCCGCGAAGTGGCCGACGCCGGGCAGCACGATGCCGCTCCGCATTTTGCAACGGGAGCAAGATCGCCGTCGGTGACTTCAGCGCTCTGCGCCCAGATGGCGCAGCGCCTTGAGCACCGAGGTCAGATTGCCCGCTTTGTAGTCGATGACGGTTACGCGCATCACAACAGTCCTTTGGTGGAGGGCAGCATTTCGCCCAGTTGCTTGTCGCGCGAGCAGGCCACGCGCAGCGCGCGCGCAAAGGCCTTGAAGATGGCTTCGATCTTGTGATGGTTGGAGCGGCCGTACATGGTCTTCACGTGAACGTTGGCGCGGGCGCCGCGCGCAAAGCCCTCGAAGAAATCCGTGACCAGTTCGGTTTGCAGGTCGCCCACCAGGCGCGTGCGCACCTTGGTCTCGACGGCGAAGGCCGCGCGGCCGCTCAGGTCCACGGCGGCGATGGCGAGGGTTTCGTCCATGGGCATGAGGAAATATCCGGCGCGCAGAATGCCGCGCTTGTCGCCGAGGGCGCGGTCGAAGGCTTCGCCGAGCGCGATGCCGACATCTTCGACGGTGTGGTGCTGGTCCACGTCGAGGTCGCCGTCGCACTTGAGTTCAAGATCGAATGCGCCGTGGCGCGTGAACAGCTCCAGCATGTGATCGAAGAAGCGAATGCCGGTGGAGATTTTGTATTGGCCGCGGCCTTCGATGGTGAGATGGATGGCGATGCGCGTCTCCGCGGTATTGCGCTCAACGATGGCAGTGCGCGCTTTCGATTCGGTTACGCGGGTTCGCTTTTTTGCCGGTCGTCATTGCGCTTTTCCTTTTCCGGCTTCCAACGCAGGCTCAACGCTGCGATGCTTGATGAGCGCCACAACAGCTTGCCGCATCTGCTCCCGCGTTCCGATGGTGATGCGCACTCGGCCATCGCAGCCCGGATCGCTGGAGCGGTCGCGCACCAGCACGCCCGCGGCGCGCATGAGGCGCACAAACTCCGCGTGCTGAGGGCCGATCTCGACCAAGATGAAGTTGGCGCGGCTGGGCCAGCGGCGAACTCCGGCTTCATCGAGCGCGGCCTCGAACTCCGTGCGCGCCGCGAGCACTTCGCCCACGTACCAGTCGAGATAGACTGCGTCTTCGAGCGCCGGCGGCAGGCAGGCAAGCGCCAGCGAGTTCACGCTGTAGGGCGAAAGCACGCGGCGCACCCAGCGCATCAACTCCACAGGGCCGGCGAGCAGGCCGAGGCGCAGGCCGGCGAGACCATAGGCCTTGGAGAAGGTGCGCGCCACAATGAGATTGGGCAGATTGGAGCCGGGCCGACCAGGTCGATCACCGTTTCGCCGTGAAAATGAAAGTATGCTTCGTCGACGAAAAGCACTGCGTGGGGCGCGCGGCGTGCGATTTCGACCAGTTGTTCGCGAGTGGCTACGGTGCCCGAAGGGCTGTTGGGATTGGCGATGGCGATGATTTTTGTGCGCGGAGTGATGGCGGCGAAAAGACGCTCAGAGGGAAATTGCAGATCGTCTGCGGCCTGCACAGGGACCACGCGCGCGTCGGTGGCCGATGCGTAGACTTCATACATCGTATAGGTGGGCACGGGCAGCAACAGCTCGTCGCCGGCTTCGAGAAAGGTTTCAAAGAGCACGTGAATGGCTTCGTCCACGCCGTTGGTGAGTGCCACCTGTTCCGCGGCAAGACCGAGATGCGCGGCCACGATGGCTTCCACCGGCTCGCGCTCGGGATAACGCGTGAGATCGCCGGCGGAGATGCGGGCGAGGACTTCGCGGACCTTCGGCGAGCAGGCCAACGTGTTCTCATTGAAGTCCAGGCGCAGGGCATCGCGGCTGCCGAGGGGAGGGTGATACTCCTTCATGGCCTGCACGCGGGCGCGCGGCGCTGGTTTGAGCGCTGTGATGGTTTCAGCCACAGGACCTCCTTTTTGGCAAGCGGGTGCGAATGGACTCGGCGTGGCCGGCGAGCCCCTCGGCCTCGGCCATTAATTCCGCCTTAGGCCCCAGCGCGCGCAGCCCTTGCTCTGTGTACTCCTGCACGGTGATGAGCTTGATAAAGTCGTTGACGCTCAAGCCGCCGCGCACCCGCGCCATGCCGCCCGTAGGCAGCGTGTGATTGGGTCCGGAGATGTAATCGCCCATGGGCTGCGCGGACCAGCGGCCCACAAAGACCGAACCCGCATTCTCAACCCAGTCGAGATCGCCAGGCGCATCCACGGTAAGGTGCTCAGCGGCAAGGCGATTGGTGATCTGTCGCGCCTCTTCCGCGCTGGCTGCAACAATGACCAGACCGTTGCGATTGAGAGCCTGGCGTGCGACAGGATTGTTGCGGCTGCGCAGTTTGGCCTGGGCGATCACTTCCTGGGCCAGATCGGCGCGGGTGGTGATGAAGATGGCCAGCGCCTCGGGATCGTGCTCGGCCTGCGCTACCAAGTCGGAACTAATATCGGCCGCGTTGCCGCGCTCGCTGGTGACCACAATTTCAGTGGGCCCGGCGAGCATATCGATGGCGCAGTCGAAGGCCACAAGGCGCTTGGCCGCGGTGACGTAGAGATTGCCGGGGCCTACAATTTTGTCTACGCGCTTGATGCTTGCGGTTCCGTAAGCCAGCGCGGCAACGGCGTGCGCGCCGCCCAGGCGATAGAACTCCGTGATGCCCAGCAAATGTGCGGCGGCGAGGGTCTCTCTCGCGGGTTTGGGCGAGACCACCACGATGCGCTCAACGCCCGCAACCTGCGCGGGAATGGCCGTCATGAGCAGAGTGGAAGGCAACGGATGGCGTCCGCTGGGCACATAGCAGCCCACCGAGCCGAGCGGGCGCACAAGCTGGCCGGTGATGAGGCCGGCAACAGGAGATGCATTCCACGAGGCTGGCATTTGCCGCTGGGCAAAGTTACGAATCTGCTCAGCGGCCGTGGATAAGGCCTGGCGCAGCACTGGATCGATGGCTTCGAATGCCGCGGCCATCTCCTGCTGCATGACGCGCAGAGTAGCTGCGCCTTGCAGGCCGTCGAATTGGGCCGCGTAGCGGAGCAGGGCACGGTCGCCTTGTTTGCGCACATCGGTCACAATGCGTTTGACGATGGGCAGCACGGCGTCCAGCGCCGCACCGCCGCGTCGTTCAAGCGCGGCAAGAATCTCTGCCGATTGCTTCGCGCCTCGACCTTTGGTCCGGATCAGTTTCATGGTTCGCGTCTCATTCGCCTCTGGTGTCTACAGCACAACCTTGTTGAGTGGATATTCCACGATGCCGGTCGCATTGGCCGCTTTCAGGCGTGGAATCACGTCGCGGGCCACGCGCTCATCGACAATCGTGTTCACCGCAACCCACTTGGGATCGCTCAACTGGGAGATGGTGGGCGAGTTCAATGCCGGCAGCACAGCGAGCACTGCTTCGAGATCGGCGCGCCTGACGTTGAGCATGAGGCCCACCTGCGATTGGGCGTCAATGGCGCCGCGCAGCATGAGGGCGATCTGATCGATCTTTTCGCGCTTCCACGGATCGGCGAGCGTGGCTTTGCCGGCGATGAGATGAGTCTCGCTTTCCATTACGGTGTCGATGATTTTGAGATGGTTGGCCTTGAGGGAACTGCCCGTCTCAGTGACTTCGACGATGGCGTCGGCCAGCATGGGCGGCTTGACTTCCGTGGCGCCCCAACTGAACTCCACCTTCACGTTCACGCCCTTGGCGGCAAAGTAACGCTTGCTTACTTCGACGAGTTCGGTGGCGACGATCTTGCCTTCCAGATCCTCGGCCTTCTCAAAGCCGCTGCCTTCGGGCACGGCCAGCACCCAGCGCACCTTGCGGCGGCTCTGCTTGGCATAGGTGAGCGTAGTAACGCTGGTTACGTCAAGGCCGCTCTCCACCACCCAATCGATGCCGGTAAGTCCCGCATCAAGGACGCCGTGATCGACATAGCGCGCCATCTCCTGGGCACGAATCAACATGCATTCGATCTCCGGGTCGTCGATGGATGGGAAGTAAGAACGGCCGTCGGCGTAGATGTTCCAGCCGGCGCGCTTGAACAGAGCGATGGTGGCATCCTGCAAACTGCCCTTGGGAATGCCGAGTCTGAGCTTGTTAGCCACGGGTTTCCTCTTTCTTATTGCCGGCTTGCAGGTTGTCTGCGCCTACCGGCAGCGGTTTGGTAAAGCAACTGACGGTGCCTTCATGGCAAACCAGCCCGTCGCCCTCGACCACCACGCGGAAGAGCAGCGTGTCATTGTCGCAGTCGGTGGAGGCGGAGACGACGCGCAGGCGGTTGCCGCTGCTCTCGCCCTTCATCCACAGCTTTTGGCGGGTGCGGCTCCAGAAGGTCACAAAGCCGGTTTCCAGCGTTTTGGCATAGCTGGTGGGATTGAGAAAGCCCAGCATCAGCACCTCGCCCGTGCGCGCATCCTGCACAATGCCGGGCGCGAGGCCATCCATCTTGTCGAAGTCGACCCATTCCATGGGTTTGCCCCTTTGGTTTAGATTTGTGGAACAAAAAAGCCCGCTGGCGTCGGTCGCCGGCGGGCTTCAGGGTTCTTTTGATCTCTCTGGCCGTTTACTTCAGGCCATGGCAGTCCGCCGGCATGGGGGTTCCATGATGATGGTGGTGACCGAGATGGCGGTAGCTCTGCATCTGTTTAGAAAATAAGGGTAAACCCCACGCGCTGTCAAATGGTTTCTTTGCCGGGTTGTTCTTTCGCTCAAACCGCATCCGCCTCAGGCGCCGGTCAGAATCCCATGGACGATCTCGGCATCCTCTTTGATTTCATCCTTATTCCTGGGGTACATGCCTAGATAAATGCCATCGTTCGGCTTGATGCTTGAAAACGCAGTGCGGATAGCCTGCGCCACGGCGTTGCCTTCGATGCGTCCGGCGGCCAGAATCTTGAATGCGAAACAGGGCCTTGCGGTTTGCCGGATGGCCTTGTACATGCGCGCCGGATCGCTTTGCATGTAGGTTTCGCCGGGCATTTCCATCAACTGGCCGTTGAGTGCCTGCTTCCATTCCTCCTCGGTTCGAGTGATCTGGTAGACGCAGCCGGAGTAGAAATCGACGTCCCAGCCTTGTTCTTCCACCAGTTCGATCACCTTGGGATTGTGCGTGCCTACGCCAACCATCACGCCCAGGTCGCGGACGCGCTTGCACCACTCCCTGACGACGGTATCCATCTTGCCATTGTGGTAGGCTTCGTCGACAACCATGCCGTGTCTTTGCAGCGCCAGTGGCTTGAGACTCTGAACCAACGAGAGCGTGTCCGCAGGGTTGCGATTTGAATCCCCGGCGATCAGGTACATCTTGCCGCCCTCGGCTACAAAACGCGCCCAGTCCTGCAAGGCGCGCTCCGCACTGCCGGGTTCTGCGCCGTTCTGGCTGTAGTTGAAGGCATTGATACCGAAGGAATTCGCCCGGTGCATGACCGCGCAGACTTCATCCTGCGTGTACCAGTCGGTCATGGCTTTACTCAGAGTCTTGTTGAAATGGGCAAATCCGCAGAACTGGTTGTGGCCGAGCACCACGCGGCTGATCTCGACGTTGCCGAACTTCATCTTCGGAATCTGGATCTCCGCATGGGCGCCCGACGTCCCGGCGATTTGCGTTCCCGGTGCTCCGGCGGGCAGGTTCTGGGCCTGGGAACCCGCGGCCGGTTCCGCTGCCAGTTTGGTTGCCGCGCCGCCCATCATGCCGACCGCTAGGGCCGCGCTGGTTTGTAAAAACTCACGACGCGTATTGGACATAAAGACACCTTCTTTCCGCAGCCGGCAGATGATTTTTCTCCCCGGCCGCCTCCGGCTCAAGCGCCGGTCAAAATGCCATGCACGATCTCTGCGTTCTCTTTGACTTCGTCCTTATTCCTGGGGTACATGCCTACAAAAATTCCATCGTTGGGCTTGATGCTTGAAAACGCGGTGCGGAAAGCCTGCTCCACGCTGTCGCCTTCAATGCGTCCGGCGGCCAGAATCTTGAATGCGAAGCAGGTTTTCGGGGTTTGGCGCATGACCTTGTACATGCGCGCCGGATCGCTCTGCATGTAGATTTCATGGGGCATTTCCATCAATTCGCCGTTGAGGGCCTGCTTCCATTCCGCCTCAGTCCGGGTGCGGTTGTAGACGCAGCCGGCGTAGAAGTCGATGTCCCATCCCTGCTCCTCGACCAGCTCGATCACCTCCGGCTTGTGTGTACCCACGCCGACCAGCACGCCCAGGTCCCGCGCTCGTTTACACCACTCCCTCTCGCTCGCCATGGTGCCATTCTGGAAGGCTGCGTCAATCTCCTCGCCCCGCCTCTGCAGCGCCAGCGGCTTGAGATTCTTAACCAGCGCGGCCGCATCGTCGGGCGCCGTAACCTGAATGATCAGGTGCATCTTGCCGCCCTCGGCTTGAAACCGGGCCCAGTCCTGCGGCGCGCGCCCCATGTTCACATAGTTGAACGCATTGATGCCGAAAGGAGCTGGCCCGGTGCAGGACCTTGCAGACGCGATCCTGCGTGTACCAATCTTTCATCGCGCCGCTGAAGTTACCGTTGTAATGGGCGAATCCATAGAAGGGGTTGACGCCGAGAACCATACGGCCGATCTCCACGTTGCCGAACTTGATCTTCGGAATCTGGACTGTTGCAGCGGGGAGCGGCGGGGTGGCGGGCGGGTTCTGGGCCTGAGAGCCAGTGGCCGGCTCGGCTGCCATGGTTGTTGCCGCACCGCCCATCATGCCGATGGCGAGGGCCGCGCTCGACTGCAAGAATTCCCGACGCGTATTGGGCATAATGATACCTTCTTTTAATAGCCAGCCGAGGCGCCAACTTACGGCGCACGGTTTTTAAGATGGCTCATTGTAGCGCTCACGTCTCAGGAGCCAATGTGACAAGGAACACAGCGACCTGGACTAGATGCAGATCGAATCTGATGCAATTTGGGGGAGGCTTTTGAGCCCGTTTGATTCTGCTTGCCGCCGGCCCCGGAGCAGGCGGACAATGGAGCCGTGCGTACGAGTAAGCGATTTACGGCAATAGCGCTTGCGATCTTATGCGCATCCCTGACCGGAATAGCGCAGAACCAGGATCAGGACTCCCGCGGCGTGCCCAAAACTTCCGCAACAGCCCCGCCGCCGGAGGCGCGCATCGATATCAATCACGCCACCGCCGATGAGTTGTTGAAAGTTCCCGGCATGACGCCCAGTTGGGCCGGACGCATTGTTCGCTTCCGGCCCTACCGCACCAAGCAGGACTTACTGGAGAAAGGCGTGGTGAGCAGCGAGGTTTATGTCCGCATCAAGGATTACGTGATCGCCCACCGCGTCGAGCATTAATCGGGGACATAAACCCAAATCTCCTTGCTGCAGCGGAAGAGACCTGGGGCACTCACCTTAGGCTTCGGCCGGTTCTCCTGTGTATAAGTCACCGCGCTTGAGCAGCCCGCTCAAGATCACGTAGAGCACGGGGATAAAGAACAGGTTGAGCACCGTGGAGAGCAACATGCCGCCGACGATAGTGGTTCCCACGGAGCGGCGGCCCAAAGCGCCCGCGCCGGTGGCGAAGACCAGCGGCAGAACGCCGAGGATGAAGGCGAACGAGGTCATCAGAATGGGCCGCAGGCGCAACTCGCCGGCTTCGACGGCCGCATCGGCAATGGAGCGGCCCTTGCGGCGCAACTGCTCGGCGAACTCGACGATCAGAATCGAGTTTTTTGCCGAGAGGCCGATGAGCATGACCAGGCCGATCTGGCAGTAGACGTCGTTTGAATAGCCGCGCAAGGCCACCAGGCCCAGCGCGCCCAGCACCGCCATGGGCACGGCCAGAAGAATGATGAAGGGCAGCGCGAAGCTCTCGTACTGCGCCGAGAGAGTGAGATAGACGACCAGAATGCCCAGGCCGAAGATGATGAGCGCCTTGCCGCTGGATTCGATCTCGTCCAGCGTCAGTCCGGTCCACTGGTAGGCCATGCCGGGCATCATTGTTTTTGATGACAGAGGTCTTCCATGGCCGCCAGTCCCTGGCCGGAGCTGTAGCCGGGCGCGGGAGAGCCGTCGATCTCCACCGCGCGGAAGAGGTTGTAGTGGGTGATCACCGGCGGGCCGGAGCTTTCCGCCACGGTGGCCAGGTTGTCCAGCGGAACCATCTGGCCGCGAGTCGGAGCGCACGTAGTAGCTGTGCAGGTCGCTGGCCGTCATGCGGAAGGGCTGGTCGGCCTGCACAAAGACGCGATAGGTGCGGTTGTTGTAGTCGAAGTCGTTGATGTATTCCGAGCCCATGAAGACGCTGAGCGTGGTGGTGATCTGCGAGAGCGGAATGTTCATGGCCTTGGCCTTCTCGCGGTCGATGGTGACCAGCACCTGCGGATCGTTGGCGGAGAAGGTGGTGAACAGGCCGGTCAGATCCTTGCGCGCGCGGCTGGCGGCCACAATCTGGTGGGCCACGCGGTCCAGATCGCCGAGCGTGTTGCTTCCCTGGTCCTGGAGCATGAACTGGAAGCCGCCGAAGCTGCCCACGCCCTGCACCGCGGGCGGCTCGAACAATGGCCACCAGGCCGCCGTTGGGAGCAAACATCAGGCTTTGCAGCTTGGGCGAAAGGTCGGCTACGATGTCCGCGGCGGAGTGGCCCTTGCCGCGCCTCTGATCCGAGGGTTGAGGTTGACAAACATCATGCCCGCATTGGACGCGCTGCCGGAGAAGCTGAAACCCATCACGGAAAAGGCTCCCGCCGATATCGGGATTCTGGCCGATGATGGCCTGGGCGCGGTCTGCCAGCGCTGTGGTGTAGGCCAGCGAAGAGCCCGGCGGCGCCTGCACAATCACCATCAGATAGCCCTGATCTTCCTGGGGAATGAAGCCGGTGGGAACGTGCTGATACATCCACACCGTCGCGCCCAGGCCGGCAAAGAAGACCAGCAGCAACAGGTAGCGCAGCTGCAGCGCGACATGAATCGACTTGGCGTAGGTGCGCGGCCAGCCAGTTGATGGCCGCGTCGGCGCCGTGAATGAAGGCCGCAAAAGCGCGCGAGACCGGGCGGATGTGCAGGAAGTCCAACTGCTTGGGACGATCCTCTTCGCCGCGCAGGAACATGGCCGAGAGCGCCGGCGAAAGCGTGAGCGCGTTGAAGGCCGAGATGGCGATGGCAAACGCGATGGTCAGCGAGAACTGCCGGTAGAGAATGCCGGTGGTGCCGGGGAAGAACGAGACCGGCACAAAGACCGCGATCAGCACCAGCGATGTGGCGATGACCGCGCTGGTCACCTCGCCCATGGCGCGCGACGTGGCCTCGTGCGGGTCGGAGTGCTCCATGGCAATGTGGCGCTGCACGTTTTCGATGACCACGATGGCGTCGTCCACCACCAGTCCCGTGGCCAGCGTGATGCCGAAGAGCGTGAGCGAGTTGATGGAGAAGCCGAAGAGCTTGATGAAGGCGAAGGTGCCGATCAGCGAAACCGGAATGGTGACGGCGGGAATGATGGTGGCGCGCCAGTCCAGCAGGAAGAGGAAGATGACGGTGATGACGATGAAGATGGCCACGGCCAGCGTCACCAGCACTTCGCGGATGGAGTCGCCGACCACGGTGGTGGAGTCGAAGGCGATGGCGTATTCCAGGCCCGGCGGAAAGCTCTTCGAGAGCTGCTGCGAGCGCGGCCTTGGCCTTGCGGTCCACGTCGAGCGCGTTGGCGTTGGAGAGCTGCATCGACGCCGATGCCCATGGCCTCATGCCCGCTGTACTTGAGCGTTGTGCTGTAGTCCTCGGCGCCCACCTCGGAGTGGCCCACATCCTTCAGCAGCACCAGGCCGTTGGCGGAGTTCTTGACGATGATGTTGTCGAACTCGGCGGGACTGGTGAGCCGGCCCACCACGCGCACCGGAATCTGGAAGGCCTGCTTCGGATCCGAGGGCGGCTGGCCAAGCTGGCCGGCGGGAATCTCGACGTTCTGCTCGACCAGCGCGTTGACCACGTCGGTGGCCGTCAGGCTGCGCGCGGCCAGGCGCACCGGGTCAAGCCAGACGCGCATGGCGTACTTGCGCTCGCCGAAGATCATCACGTCGCCCACGCCGGGCACGCGCTTGAGCGCGTCCTTCACATAAACATCGAGGTAGTTGGAGATGAACTCGGGCGAGTAGCGGCCGTCGCGCGTGAAGAAGCCGGCGCCGAAGACGAAGTTGATAGTTGGCCTTGGTGATGGTGATGCCGGTGGCGTTGACCGCCGCGGGCAGCCGCCCTTGCACGCTGGCCACGCGATTCTGCACGTCCACGGCCGCGATGTCGAGGTCGTAGCCGGTCTTGAAGGTGATGGTGATGGAGCTGGTGCCGCTGTTGGTGCTGGAGGAGCTGATGTAGCGCATGCCCTCGACGCCGTTGATGGCCTCTTCCAGCGGAATGGTGACGGCCTTCTCGACCGTGTCGGCGTTGGCGCCCACATAGTTGCAGTCCACCGCCACCTCCGGAGGCGCCAGCGTGGGATACATGGCGACCGGAAGGTTGGGGATGCACACCGCGCCGGCGAGAATAATCAGCAGCGCGCACACCGTGGCAAAAACAGGCCGATGAATAAAGAAATCGACAAACAAGGGTGGCCTTCCTTTCCTTATAAGAGTACGTCATGCCTGAGCAGAGACCGCCGCAGCCCGTAGTCTGCAGCCCGGCCCAGCCAGGCATCACCGGCATGTCGTTCACCAGGAACTGGGTGCTGGAAACGATCACTTGGTCGCCCGCATTCAGTCCCGAGGAGATGGAGTAGTTGTTGCCCACCGTATCGCCCAGCGTGACCGGCGTCTGCTGGGCCAGAAAGTGGCCGTTCTGCTGCTGCGCCACAAAGACGAAGCTCTGCCCGCCCTGGCGCGTAACCGCCAGCACCGGAACCACCGCCATCGGCGTGGTGCTCCAGATGACCCGCGCCTTGATCATCTGGGCATTGCGCAGAATCTCCGGCGTGGCATGCACCGGGGCCTTCACCAGGATTCCCTGCAAGCGTGCTATCCACCTCCGGCGAAAGAAAATCGATCTTGGTTTTCTCCAGCAGCTTGCCGCTGTTGTCCATCAGCTCCACATCCAGCCCCTGCCGCACCTGGCCGGCGCGCTCCGTGGGAACGTAGATATAGGCTTCGAGATCCTTGTTCTCGTCCACCGTGGTCAGCACGTGGGCGGGGAGTTGAGCGGGCGCAACATAGTCGCCCACATGCACGGAATGTCGCCCACCACGCCGTCGAAGGGCGCGCGGATGGTGTAGTAGGCCAGTTGCTCCTCCTGCGTCTTGCGCAGGTCCACCGCCGACTCGTAATCCGCCTTGGTGTTGTCAAAGGCCTGCTGCGCCTGGTCGTAGGCGTCGCGGCTGGTCACGCCCGCCTCAAAGAGCTTGCGCTGCCGCTCGATCTCTACCGCGTTGTAATCGTAGAGCGGCTTTCTTCTGCCGCTCCGTGGCGCGCGCCGACTCCACGGTGGCCATCTGCAGCCGCGGATCGATCTCCATCATCACCTGGCCCGCCTTCACGTGGTCGCCCGACCTGACGCGAATCTGGGTCAGCGTTCCCTGCACCTGCGGCTGCAGCGTGGCTGAGCGGCGCGACTTGATGGTGGCCACATACTCGCTGGTCTGCGCCACCGGGGACAGCGTCACGGCTACCGTCTGCACCGGCATGCCCTGCATCCCGGCTCCCGCCGGCTCCGCCGGCTTCTTCTGGCAGCCCGTGGCCGCAAGCCCCATCAGGACAAGACAACCAATCCCATGCATGCGTTTCAACGCGCTCTTTCTCACTCGATCTTTCCTCTGTTCAGATTCATTCAGCCGGAGCACCGGAAGGCGCCGGAAGGATTAAGTTGCCGGATTGCGGAACTGTTTCGTTTACCTCATCTTCCCATCTTGCGGACGACCCCTGCAGGAGAGTACGCCGCCAGCCGGGAAAAAGTTTGACTCATCAAAATCTCTTCTATTCTGACGCCCGAAACCTGCCCATCGACCCAAAAACTCTGCGCCAGGTACTTCGCCGAGGCTGGAAGCAGATCCGTATAGTGGATTGTAGCCCGGGCCAGCCGTCCCTCCGCGGCGCTTTTTTGACACTGTCCTTCCGAGTTGGTAGCCTTCAATAGGGCGCACCGGCCAATCTGGGCCGCTTCCTGCCCTCTAACGCGTCCCCGTCGTCTAGCCCGGCCTAGGACACCGCCCTTTCACGGCGATAACACGGGTTCAAATCCCGTCGGGGACGCCAATTAAAATCAATGATTTAGCTGGAATTTCGCCGCCTTCGAATTTCCCTCTGGTAACGCTACGGTGACGATAGAGCCGGAACTTGCCACATTCGGGATTTTAGTTGACTCCGCATATGCGCCGTCCACGAGCTTAACCGTATCCGAATCGAAAGCCGGGCTAAGGTGCTGATACTTTGCCGCCATGCGCAAATCTTTGTGTCCCAGAATGAGCCGAACGGCCGTCTGGCGGTGCAGAAATTCATCCTCAATCCTGATAAGACCGGACAGCAACACGCGGCACATTGATCACTGTATATGCTCATCGGGACTGACGGCAGCGCCGGGTACAGCGAGGGCGAATATACCTGCTGGATGTAAGCTGCCGGGCCCACAGAGGCACGCCGGATCGACCTGTCCGGCCTGGCGACCCGGTTGTGAGCATGGTGAAAAAGGGCTATTATACTTTGCAAGTCATCCGTTATCCGACCGGGGCAGGTTTGCCAAATTGTCCACGAGCCGACCCAGTTCCGGGAATCAGCATGAGAAAGGGTTGGTTCGTCTTTTTTGTTCAAGGCGAATCACTGGAAGGAAAACAACATGACAAGCAGATGGTTGCAACTTGGTTTTTTACTCCCACTTCTGGGCGTTTCGCCACTATTTGCCAGCGGTCCCACCGGCACCATCACGGGCACAGTAACGGACCGCTCCGGCGCAGTTATCCCAAAGGCGCGGGTGGTTGTGCTCAACGAGGGAACCGACGCCAAACGCGAGGCGGAAACCAATGAAGCCGGCGACTACACGGTCGCGCTTCTGCCCCCGGGCCGCTATCGCGTCGCCGTCGAGAGCAAAGGCTTTCGCCGCAGCATCATCCAGGGTGTCAGCGTGGATGTGGATCAGACGGTGCGCGTCGATTTCGCACTGCAGATTGGCGCCGTCACCGAGGAAGTGCGAGTCAACGAGACTCCTCCCATCGTGCAAACCGATACCTCCGCCCTGGGCCAGGTGGTGAACAATCGCCTGGTTCAGGAACTGCCCCTCAACCTGCGCAATTTCCTGTCCTTTACTCTGCTGGTGCCGGGGAGTCAATTTTCGGCCCAAGGCTCCCAAAACTCGACGCAAGGCGGCGCCATCAGCGTCAACGGCGCCCGCGAACAGTCAAATAACTTCCTGCTGGACGGAGTTGACAACATCGATCCCTACATCAACCAATATGTCGCTCTCCCTTCCATCGACGCCATTGAAGAATTCAAGGTTCAGTCCAGCGACTATTCGGCCGAGTATGGCCGCGCCGGCGGCGCCCAGGTCAACGTCATTTTGAAAAGCGGCACTAACCAGTTCCACGGCACCCTCTTTGAGTTCTTCCGCAACCGGTGGATGGACGCCAAGAATTACTTCGACTTTCCCGGCTGCACCGCCAGCTCGGCGCCGGGCACATGCGGCGCTATCCCGCGCTTCGATCGCAACCAGTACGGCGGAACTCTGGGCGGTCCTGTTTTCAAGGACAAGACTTTTTTCTTTGTGTCTTATGAGGGACTGCATTTGCGGCAGGCGAGTACGCGGGAAGCAACGGTGCCCTCGATACCGCAATGGGAAGCGGCCACAGGCTTGTCGGAAGAACTGTTTGGGTGCCCCCTCAACCCCTCCTGCCAGGCCGGCCAGAACGTGTACAATCTCTATCCGGCAGCCAATGTTGGCTCTGATTTGACAGATTCAAATACCTTCCTTTCCACTCCGGTCATTCAAAATACGGAAAATCTGGTCACGGTCAAGGTGGACGAGCACGCCAGCGCCGTTGATAATCTATCGCTCCATTACTCGCTGACAGATGAAAACCTCTTCGATCCCTTCGATCCGGTCAATGCCTTCACTTCGCTGCCCGGTTACGGCAGCTACACCATGAACCAGGGCCAGAATGCCGGACTGCAATGGACGCGCGTGTTTCGATCGAGCATCGTGAACGAACTCCGCCTGGGCTTCAATCGCATGGGGGCCGAAGTGCTGCAGCAAAATCATGGCGTCGACATCAGCGCACAGTTAGGCTTTCCTGACGTCCTCACCAGCCCGGTGGACCTCGGAGCTCCCAACATCAACTTGATTTACTTCGACAATATTGGCGCGCCCATCAACTATCCGCAAAACCGTGACGACACCACCATCCAGATTTCCGATAATGTGGCATGGACAGTGGGCCGCAACCAGTTCAAGATCGGAACTGATCTGCGCGACGTTCGCATCGACAACTATCTCGATTTCCTGGGACGGGGCGATTGGTTCTTCCTGGGGCAGACCGCAGCCGGCATCCTGGCCTATGGCGGCGATCCCACTCCTTGCAGCGGGAATCCTCCCGATGACCCATTGACGTGCTCCCTGGCGCAACTGCTGGCCGGCGTCCCGGACTACGCTCTGGCGGTGAGCGGCTACACCCAAAACGACTTGCGCAGCCATGGCATCAGCGCGTACGTTCAGGACGACATCCACGTAATCCCGCGCTTCCTGCTCAACGTTGGTGTGCGCTATGAATACAACAGCCCGCCGGTGGAGGCGCACCATCGCTTCAGCGTTCCCGACCTCGTTCCCTCCGCAACCCCTGAGTTCACCCTGGCGGGGACGAATGGAATCCCCCTAGCTACATACAACCCCACTTACAGAGATGTAGCCCCGCGCATTGGATTCGCGTGGCGGCCCATGAAGACAGAGCGCTGGGTGGTCCGCTCCGCCTACGGCATCTTCTACGACGTCGCCATTGGCAACATCAACATTTTTCCGCGCATCAATCCGCCTTTCTACACCATGGCCGCGTACTTCCAAAACCCGGGTTGCCCGGGGATGTTGTGCACGGTTCAGGACATTCTCAGCCAGACGGGCCAGCAGGCGGGCGTGGTGCAGGGCAACATGATCGATCCGAACTTCCGCGACGGATACATGCAGCAGTGGAACGCCGACTTGCAGTATGAGGTGGGACACAATTGGATGGTCGACGTGGCTTACGTCGGTTCCAAGGGCACCCACCTGGCCAACGTGATTGATCAAAACCAGACCAACCCCTTGACCGGGCCGCCCTATCCTCAGTTTTCCTCGGTCCTGTACGTGGAATCGAACGCCAACAGTACTTATCACTCCATGCAGATTCGCTCGGAGAAACGTGTAAGCCGCGGGTTGGACTTCCTGGCCGCGTACACGTTCTCCAAGTCCATTGACGACATCTCCTCGGTCCTCGGGGGAAGCGTGGGTTCCGGCTTGCCGCAGAACTCGCTGAATATTCGCGGCGACCGCGGCCTGTCCGACTTTAATGCGGCGCAGCGCTTGTCCCTGAGCTTCCTCTACGACCTGCCGCTCCGTAGCATGTGGGCGCATGGTCCGGGCTGGAGTGGGAAACTACTGGATGACTGGCAGGCGGGAGGAATCCTGACGGCGGTGACGGGATCTCCCTTTACCGTGGTCCTGGCTGGCGCGCCCGCCTCCTCCGCCGCGGCTTTCGGCAACCCGGAGCGGCCCGATCTTGTGGGAGACCCCTCCAAAGCCGGACCCGTGGCAGCCAACCCAACCTGCCTTGCCCCTACTCAATTGAAGACGCCGCAGAACTGGTTTAACCAGTGCGCATTTGCCCAACCTGCCAATGGGACATACATTCCGCCAGGGTCGACTACCCCTGTACCCGAATTCGGCACGGAGGGACGCAACATTCTCACTGGCCCGGGCCTTACCAATCTCGATTTCTCCTTGACCAAAACTATCCCTCTTGCCGCGGAACACCATCGCATGCAGCTCAGCGGTGAGTTCTTTAATATATTCAACCATCCTCTCTTCGACATTCCAAGTCATACGTTTGGCGCGGAGAATTTTGGCTCCATTCTCTCCGCCAATGCTTATGGGAATAAACCGCCGCGACAGATTCAGGTGAGTGCCAGATACATTTTCTGATCGCGGATCATCGCGTTGTTTCTGCGTGGAGAGCAGTCATCAGAAATGGTGAATGCTCAGGATAGGCTGCCTGAAAAAGTCCATTCATAGGAGGACCGACGGCTGGTCACATGACGTCTAACAATCCCGCTGTCCACTCCTACTACACGCTGCGCCGGGCCGTGGGCATGATTGCATTGTCGCTCCCTTTCGCTCTTACAGGCGGCGCCATCCTGCTCCCGCTTATCATGCCCGGCCATGCACTGCCTCAACCGATTTTCCAGCGCTCCATCAGCGACTACTACTACACGCCCATGGGCAACTATCTTGTCGGCAGTCTCTGCGCTATCGCGGCCTTTCTCATCTGCTCCCGCGGATATGACCTGAACGACGAGATCACCGGCTATCTCGCCGGCGCCTTTACTCTCGGCGTCGCTTTCTTTCCCTCCGTGAACCCACGAAGCGCCGAGTACTCCCGGCTTCAAATAGACATCGGCTTCGTTCACACCGGCTTTGCCGCGCTTATGCTTCTCACCCTCGCTTACTTCTGTATATTTCTCTTTCGCAAGTCCTCCCTGGAAAAGAAGCTTACCCGCCGCAAGGTGCACAGGAACAACATCTACGGAGCCTGCGGTCTTGTCATCGTCGTCTGCATCCTCGTCATGGTAAGCCTCACTCTCACGCCCGTGGCCCAATTGCTTCAGCCCTTCGACCCGCTCCTCTGCTGCGAATCGCTGGCGCTGGTGGCCTTCGGCGTAGCCTGGCTTACCAAGGGCGAAGGCCTTCTGAAAGACAAGCCGCAGGACCGCATCCGGTCCTCCTGACCTTCTCTCGCGTACTTAGGTGAGAGCAAACGTGATGTGCGTGCAACCCGGTGTTCCTGCGCCCCATAGTCCATTCCTGATCCTGCTGCGCAATAATGTGCCGCCTCAGCATCCAGCCCCCTGGATAGCGTGACTTACACACTTGATTTGACTCTGTGGCAGTGGTAGCCTGCATGATTCATCCCGGGGGACATAAATATACCCGGGCTGTTCTGAGTCGATGTGAGCCGGGGTACTTGAATAGCCGGGCCCGGGAGCGTCGCCGCCAGGAGGATCATCCGTCGATGACCGGGAACGAAACCAAATCTCTGCCGGAAAACGCCTACCAGCCGCTGAAACCCGGCGAATCCTACCAGCCCATCGTGCCCGCGGCGGCCAAAGCAGCCGGAACTCACGTTGCGCTCTATCTTTTGGGGCATTCTGTTTTGTGTGGTCTTCTCCGTCGCCTCGGCCTACTCGGGGCTGAAGGTCGGCCAGGGGATGGAAGCCGCCATCCCCATCTCCATTCTCGCCATCGGGCTGGCGCGCATGTACAAGCGCCGTACCTCACTGCTGGAAAATGTCATCATCACCGGCATCGGCGCCGCGTCGGGCAGCGTGGTGGCCGGCGCCATCTTCACCCTTCCCGCGCTTTACATTCTCCACCTCGATCCGCACCCGGTGCAGACCATCTTCATCTGCCTGGCGGGCGGCTGCCTGGGCGTTCTCTTCCTGATTCCGCTGCGCCGCTACTTCGCGCGCGAGATGCACGGCCAGTTGCCCTTTCCCGAGGCCACGGCCATCACCGAAGTGCTGGTCACCGGCGAAAAGGGCGGCTCGCAGGCCAAACTGCTCATCCAGGCCACCGTCATCGCCGCCGTTTACGACTTTTTTGTCACCACATTTCATGTCTGGAAAGAGTATCTCGACTTTCAGTTTGTGCCGGTGATCCGTTCCCTTGCCGAGCGCGGCCGCATGGTCTTCAAATTCGACGCCATCAGCTTCATCATGGGCCTGGGCTACGTGATGGGCCTGCGCAGCTCCCTGATCTTTTGCGCCGGCAGCATTCTTACCAGCTTCGTTCTGGTCCCGTTGATCTGGTACTTCGGCAGCCACATCGACGCCGCCGTCTATCCCGGCCGCCATTCCCATCGCGAAAATGACCGCGGCGGAGATCTGTGCGCAACTACGTGCGCTTCATCGGCGTGGGCGCCATCGCCACGGCAGGCATCATCGGCATCCTCAAATCGCTGCGCGTGGTGGCCGGATCGTTCGGCATCGCGCTGCGCACCTTCCGCCACGGCGAGGCCGCCGCCACGGAGCGCACCGACCGCGATATTTCCATCATCTCCATTCTTCTCGGCGTCGTTGTCAGTTCCCTCGCAGTGGCCATCTTCTTTGGACGCCTGCAGGTCTCCTGGACGGTATTGGCATTGGGCTTGGTGCTGACGCTGCTCTTCTCGTTTTTCTTCACCTCGGTGGCCGCCAACGCCATTGCCACCACGGCCAACAATCCAGCCTCCGGCATGACCATGCTCACCATCATCATCTCCGCGGTGGTGCTGTTGAACTTTGGCCTCTCCGGCGACACGGGAATGTTCTTCGTGATGGCCATCGCGGGCATGGTATGCACCGCCCTGTGCGTATCCGGGCAGTTCATCACCGACCTGAAGGCCGGCTACTGGCTCGGCTCCACGCCCGCGGCTCAGCAGAAGGTCAAATTTCATCGGCGTCATCGCCGCGGCCATCACCGCCGGACTGACCATCGTCCTGCTGGCCCACGTCTATCAGTTCGGAGATACCGGGCCCGGATTTCTGCCCGCGCCGCAGGCTGCCATCATGAAGGCCCTGGTGGTGGGATTCATGAGCCACCAGCCGGTGGCCTACATGCTCTTCGGCATCGGCGCCATGATTACGCTGATCCTGGAGATGCTGGGCAAGTCTTCCATGGTCTTCGCGCTGGGAATCTACCTGCCGCTGGAACTGACCTCGCCGGTGCTGGCCGGCGGATGTCCTGTCGCACCTCATCAACAAGCGTTCGGAAAAGACCGGCGGCGAACAGGGAAGCAGGATTCGCGAGCGCGGCGTGATTCTGGCCTCGGGACTGATGGCGGGCGGCGCGCTGGGAGGCGTTCTGGGCGCGGCGCTGCACCTCTTCCCCTGGTATCGCGAAGATATGATCACCACGCCGTTCTACGCGAACGATCCCGTCTCGCAATCGGTTTCCGCGCTGCTGTTTCTGGGCCTTTGTTTCTACGTCTGGTTTTATTCCGTGAAGAAGGAGAAGGTAGTAAGTGATGGATCAAGCAGGGAAGTATATTGCTGACGCAGTTTTAGGCATTGACACACTCTGGGGCGGCGACGTGATGTGTCCCTCGGGCACGGGGCGCTTCATTGCCGATTCCTGGTTTTCCGATGAGCCGCTGCCCGCGGCCTACACGCATCCGGCGGCGGCGCGTTTGCGCCAATCCGGCGGCGTCTCCGGCAAGACCATCGACCGCGAGGCAGTGGACGAGTACCTGCGCGCGGTGGACCTTCCCCAAGCCATCGCCGGAGTCCGCGAAGAGGCGGCAAAGATCGGCGGCCTGCGCCAGCCCTATCTGACCGGACTGGCGGATTCTCTCGAGACCATGTGGGATCTGGCCATGGAAGTCCTCGGCAAGGGCGATCCAGTGCCCTATGCCCGCTGCGTCGAGGCGTCGACGGCCAAGCCGCCAGAACCCTCTCAGCCGGAAAAGAAGCGGGAGCGCGTGGCCGAATTGCTGGGCCGCGCCGGTTACTCGCCGCGAATGCGGGCGGGTTGCTGGAGGCAGTCGATGCCTGGCGCCGGGAGCGCGTGAGTCCCATGGCCTCGGTGCGCGCTCTGGGCGCGGCCGTGATCGCGCACTTCGATAACCTCAGCGCAAAGAAATCTGCTGCCTTACCTTCCCCGGGAACTGGCGCGGGTGCCGCGCGCGAACATCGACTTCCTCCCCATCAAGGACGCCTGGTTTTCCGGTTCGATGAACTACATCGGGCGGGCGCGCAACGCCGACGGCTCTCCGCAATACGAAGCCAGCTACGAGATCAATGCCTCGTTGCAGATTTCCTATCCGGAGTTTGAACAGCTCGTTAGCCACGAGGTTGTGCCGGGGCACGTCACCACCTTCGCCTACCTGCAGGATTTGTACGTCCGCGGAAAGGTTGGCTTCGAGGCTACGGTCCTCACCATGAACACGCGCGCCGCCACGCTGTTTGAGGGACTCGCCAACAATGCGATTCTGATCGCGCATGGCGTCACCGAAGTGGACCAGTTGCCGGACGAAGACTTGCAGATCGGCGTGCTGCTGGCCCTGCTGCAGGATGATGCCAAGAACCAGTCGTCGTATCTGACTTGGGGCGAAGGAAGACCGCAGCCGGAAGTGGCGGCCACGCTGCGCCGCGATTTTCTGGTCACCGAAGAACGCGCCGATAAGTTGTCCGGCGCCTGGGGACGGCATCCCCTGCTGGGCCGAATGTATCTCCCCGCCTACCGCTCCGGCACGGAAAAGGTAGCTGAACTTCGGCGTACTTACCCTGCAAATCGGGTGCTTCCGGCAATTTACGGATGCAACGGATTAGTCGATATCCAGACCATCGATCAAATACTAAAAAGCTAGAAACCATCTGGCTTTATCCTATAACTGGATTTCACGAAGAGTAGGACGAGGTTATCGAGGCAGTTTCGGTGACAAACGCGATAACTACGGATTCGTACCGGCTTAAAGTTCTGTAATCACCTGGCGCTGCAATGCCCTCGACTGTGGCGAGGCAAGAACATCGTGCTGCTTGCTCTACGTTCATTTCCTGCCATTGAATTCGTGCACGGCATCGATCATGGCTACGATATTTTCAACCGGCGTCCGCGCCTGGATGTTGTGAATCGTGTTAAAGACGAATCCGCCGCCCGGAGCGAATATCTCGCATCGGCGCAGAACTTGTTCCCGTACCTCGGCAGCCGTTCCAAAGGGAAGAATCTTCTGTGTATCCACTCCTCCGCCCCAGAAGACGATCTGATCGCCGAAGTTGGCTTTCAACCGTTCAGGTTCCATGCCCGCAGCGGAGCACTGCACAGGATTGAGGATGTCGAACTCCGCCTCAATGAAAGAAGGAATAAACTTTGCTACCGCGCCGCAGGAATGCTTGAAGGTTTTCCAGGGCGTATGTGAATGAATCCAGCCGTTGATTCGCTTGTAGTATGGAAAGTAGAGGTCACGGAAAGTTTTCACGGAACAGAAGGCGGAAGTCTGCGTGCCGAAATCCGTGCCGCAGACAAGCACCGCCTGCACGCTGTCGCCGACCGCGGCATAGATGCGCTCCAGATTCCCGATGGCAACCTCGCATTCATGCTCAAATATTCTGTGGATATACTCCTGGCGGCTGCTGGTGGAGACGTACCATTCCGTAACGTCGCGTATCCCCTTGGGATGCTTGAGGAATGGCGCCGGGACCAGCGCGATATCGCCAAATGCGCTTCCGCCAAAACAGGCAATCACGCCGCGATCCGTAGCCCAGGCCGCTCGCGTCGAACGCACAAAGTAGTCGAGATCTTCCCGCGAGACGGGGCTGAACTCCTCCATGTTGTCTTCCGGATTCAGCTTCTCTTCGTCGAATGGCTCCTGGCGGATAATGCTATCGAAGAAATAGCCGCCGCGCGGCATGCGCCCGCTGGCCGGGACCGTGGTGTCGCCCTCGGGGTAGATCAACGTATCGCCATTGACGTCAATGGTGGTATTGAACTTTTCCGGAACCAGCACTTCCAGCCCGTTGAACTGCCAGCTCTTCCATTTCTCCGCAGGAAAGCCGAACATGGTGTTGTGCGCAAAGACGCCTTCGACATCAAGGCCCATTGCAGTCTGCAGATCGTCCTCCATCAGCCCCAGCATCTGGAACGGTTCGTGAATGCGCACCGGACGCTTCTCAAGCCCGTAATGGTCGCGCAGCGCCGCCACACAGCTCGACATGCACGCCGGTAACGGCAGTTCCGCCAAAGTCCATGGGGATACGATCCGGCTGCTTGTGGTTCAATGTGGCGACAAGCCGCTCCCGGCTCATCTTATCTTCCCTTTTGCTGGTCATACTTTCACTCCTTGACACCATAGACCATCTACCCCTGGCTAGACGAGCATGGCCTCCAGCCCGCATCGCAGTTATGTTTAGGCTTACGCTTCTGCACTCATTTTCTCCCATTGAATTCATGCACGGCATCGATCATGGCCACGATATTTTCGACCGGCGTCCGCGCCTGCACGTTGTGAATCGAGTTAAAGACGAATCCCCCGCCCGGCGCAAAGATCTCGCACCGGCGCAGAACCTGTTCCCGGACTTCCGCTGCTGTTCCGAAGGGCAGCACGCTCTGCGTATCCACTCCTCCGCCCCAGAAGACCAGGCTGTCACCGAAGTTCGCTTTCAATTGCTCCGGCTCCATTCCCGTAGCGGAGCACTGCACGGGATTGAGTATGTCGAAGCCAGCTTCGATAAAGGAAGGAAGAAACTTTGCGACTGCGCCGCAGGAATGCTTGAAGGTCTTCCAATGCGTGTGGGCATGAATCCAGTCATTGATCTGTTTGTAGTATGGAAAGTACAAGTCGCGGAAGGTTTTCACGGAACAGAAGGCGGAAGTCTGCGTGCCGAAATCCGTGCCGCAGATATAAACCGCCTGGATGCCGTTGCCGATTGCAGCGTGAATTTTCTTTAGATTCCGCAGGGCAATCTCGCACTGGCGCTCAAAGACCTTATGAACGTAGTCCTGGCGGCTGCTGGTGGAAACATACCATTCCGTAATGTCGCGTATGCCTTTAGGATGTTTGAGTGCCGGCGCCGGGACCAGCGCGATATCGCCGAACGCGGTCCCACCGAAGCCGGCAATCACGCCGCTGCCCGTGGCGCAAGCCTCTTGCGTCGATCGCACCAGGTAGTCAATATCTTCCTGCGAGATGAGGGTGAACTCCTCCATGTTGTCTTCTGGATTCAGCTTTTCTTCGTCGATCGGCTCCTGGCGGACAATGCAATCGAAGAAATAGCCGCCGCGCGGCATGCGCCCGCTAGGCGGGACGGTTATGTCGCCCTGAGGATAGATCAATGTATCGCCGTTGGCATCGACGGTGGTGTTGAAGTCTCCGGGAACCAGCACTTCCAGCCCGTTGAACTCCCAGTTTTTCCACCGCTCCGCCGGAAATCCCCACTTGGTGCTGCGGCGAAAGACGCCGACCACATCGATGCCCATGGCATCCAGCAAGTCTTCCTCCAGCAGCCCCAGCATTTGGGAGGGTTCGTGAACGCGCACCGGCCGCTTTTCAAGTCCGTAATAGTCGCGCAGCGCCGCCACGCAGCTAACATGCATGCCGGTAACGGAAGTTCCGCCGAAGTCGATGGGGATACGGTCCGGTAGCTTGTGGCTGAGCGCGGCGTCAAGACGCTCATAGCTCGTATGAATTTCCTCTCGATTTCTGTTGTGCTCAGACATAACTTTCAACTCCGGGAAAGGCCATACATTTCACAAACTCATCCTGAAAGCCCGCATCAGCCGCAAGACTTATATGCTCGATTGCAGGCAGTACCGGTTCGCTGGCCGACAGAAGCAGCATCTTGGCGCCGCGCAACGCCGTATTGCCTGCCGCGTGGATGCGCTCCTTTGGCATCTCCAGCATGCCGATGCCAATGGCGCTATCGATCTGGACATAGTTGCCGAAGGCGCCGGCAAGATAAAGGCTCTGAACGTCGCCGGCATCAGCGTTCAAATGACTGATCAGTAATCTGAATCCTGAAGCGATGGCCGCCTTGGCCAGTTGCAGTTCGCGAATGTCGGATTGGTATAGAACCACGGGAGCCTGCACCGGAAAGGTCTTCGAGCCGTTGGCGATGCGTCCTGATGACAGAATTGCGCCGCTTTCAAGGCCAGCCGCAACCGCATCTACCAGGCCGCTGCCGCAGATGCCCCGGGCTTCCACGTCCCCAATCACGGTGGCGCGCATCTCGCCGTCCTGGAGCGATACACGCGCAATGGCGCCCGTGGCCGCGCGCATTCCCATGCGGATGGAACCGGCTTCAAAGGCCGGCCCTGCAGCCGTTGAGGCGCAGACAATTCCGTTCCGATTGCCGATGATGATTTCTCCGTTCGTGCCCAGGTCTATCAATGCCATCCGATTTTCAGCGGCCGGCATTCCTACGGCGTGAATTCCAGCTAGAATGTCCGATCCTACAAAACCACCGATACAGCGCAGAAAGCGGACGCGGCACGATGGAGGCAATGGCCACTCCAGCTCTTGAGCGGAGAAGTGTTGTTCACCCAGATGGGGGGAATGAAAGGGCGTATGCGAGAGCGGCTCAACGTCAAGTCCCGCAAACAGATGATGCATCACTGTGTTGCCGACCAGAACCACCTCGGCAATCTCGCCCTCGCGGCCGCCGGCAAGCTTAGTGACCATCTGCCGCAGAGCAAGGCGCACCACCGTGGTCAGATCGGCTCCGTGCAAAGCCGCCCGTACCCTGCTCATCACGTCCGAACCAAATGATGCCTGTGGGTTGAGATCGGTCTGGACGGCGAGAACACTGCCCGTGGCCATGTCAATCATCTGCGCGGCAAGGGTGGTGGTGCCTAAGTCAATGGCAATTCCCAGGCCGGACTTCCCTGCTCCGGAGAGTCCGGAGTTATCCGTGAGGACATCCATGTGCCATTGGCGGCACTCGAGAACGAGCGGCATTTCCGCACGCGCCTGGCAGGCGAGCCGCCATCCGCCGGCAAGCTCCGCCTCGCTGAATAACGAACGGTCCTGATCAGTGATGGGGAGCGATCCGGCCAGCACACGCACGCCGCAGCCGCCGCAAAGACCTGTTCCTCCGCAGGGAAACTCCAAGCCAAATTGCGGGAGCAGGGATGCGAGTGATGCGCCTCGATGCGCTTCCACCTTCACCGACAAGGGCTCCAGTTGAATCCGCACTGTCTCCGCGCTCATAGGGCATCCACGATGGAGTCGCCCAGGGTGCCGCGAATCGTGGCGCCAGGGGGCACAACCAGAAAGTCCGCCGCATCCCACTCTCCGTTGACGAGACGCTCCAGCAGCGTGAGCGAGCCCTGAACTTCTTCAAAGGCCCATCCCTCTTTAGCCGCTTCGTCACGAGCCTGGCTGCGGAAGGCATCCTCGGATGCAACCCCGGTGGAAATATAGGTCAGTCCGGAATAGTGGTGGCGAAAAGCGCCGAATTGCTCATAGAGATACTTTCCGTTATCTTCCCCATATTGGGCGATGAACTCTTCCAGGCTGCGCCGTTCCCCAATCTTGTTTTTTTCGGAAGCGAAACCCGGCACCAGCGTCTGGCCCGGCTTCTGAAACTCGATCCAGCCTGGAGAGCGATAGTAAACGCCGGGATGATTCTCGAAATAAGCCAAATAGGCAAGGCGATTACCCATCAGCAACCCGATGCAGTCGTGCGCGCGAGGAAGGACGAGCTGCGTCTTTCCCGCGCGCAGGCCCTCGGTTCCTCTGCCACAGAGGGCGTATCCCAACAGGATGGCGTCATACCCATCTCCGTCTACTGCATCGATCCGCTCCTGCAGATGCGGGAGCATGGACGAGCCCAGGTCGTGCAGGCCCATGGTCAACGTCTCCGCCTCAATCGTGTGGGGCGACCGGGAGAGGACGTCATTCATCTCCCGCGTGAGAACCTCGCAACTAATCAACTTTAGGCGCATGACGTGACCCGGAAAAATCTCCGCTACCATTTACGAAGTGCAATGGGAGACAGCCGGACTTAACTATAAACCATAGCTTGCCTTATCGTAGAGGCTTCCATATTGGGCCTCCAGGTCGCGCATCAGCCTTTCTTCGTCCTTTGGAAAAACGTCTAGTGCATCGTCGATGCGCGCCAGCCACTGTTGCTCCTTGCGCGAGAGATGGAGCAGGTCCTGAGCGATGCCGTGCTTGAGAATCTCAACGGCGGCGCGGCCGGCGGCAATAGTCCGATGATAGGGATTGTCCGCGCCGACGATGGCCGTCGCAATCTTGATGGTGGCCTCCGGCGACAGCACTGCTGCCTGCGGACTCAGCCACTGGTCGGATACGGTCATCCAGTCTCTCATCTGCAGCGCGCCGCCTTCGCTGGCAGCAGCGGAATTCATCAGCCGGCAGTCGTAGGCCAGCAGTTCTGTAAATACTTCCGGGGCGTTGCCTGATAGCAGGCGCACATTCTGCACCGACTCATTGCTCCACAGGTCGCACATGGCAGCGGCAATGTTGCCCATGGGACTGAAGTGCGCGCAACTGGCCGATTTTCCTTCCATCGCAATGGGATAGCCGGTGATGGCCTTGAGGACCGGCCCCTCGTAGGCGCAGTCCTTGGATGGGCCTATCGCTCCCTGCTCGAACGCTACCAGGCTGCGCACGGCGCTCATGGCCCGCACCACCGCCGCCAGAACCTCGGGAAGCATTTTCTGGTGAGCGAGCTGCATGGCGGTGTTGGCAAATCCGCAGGCCGAATCGCCGCCCGGAATCACTCCCGGATGTCTAGCGCAGATTTCGCGAATCTCGCCCCACAGCCAGGACATGTCTCGCGGCGCAAGCACTCCCAGGGCAAAAACAATACCGGGGAATTCTCCGTACATCAGCGCCTGGTCGTGTACCTCCTTGCCTCCCACGGACTCGACTGAGAGAATGTCGGCGCCGGCTTCCGCGCACAGTTCAAACGATTGCTTCAGGCTCTCCCAACCAGGCCCGGTTCTTAACTGAGGTGGCTTCATCTGGTCGCGCAAATCGGTGGGGGTGACGCGCAGAGCGCAGGGCAAACGATGCTTCTCGTGGCACTCCACCAGGCGCCGCTTCAGCAGGGCCGTAATTTCTGCGCCCCACTCGGGCCGCTCGGTCATGGCCGGCAGAAGCTCGAACTCCAGCACGATTCCAGGCGTGGCCAGCGCCACTGCACGGCGCAGAATCTGCTCCGCCATCTGCTCGTAGTGAGCCGTTACGTCGGCCCACGTGCCGTCTTCGATATTCATCGGCGGCAGGGTGAAGTTGACTTCGGGGAAGACCTGGCCGCCGCCAATGGTCAACCCCAGTCCGCACGCGAGAGGATGCGGGCTGACGCCATACAACAACCGATCCTGGCTCGGAATCGCGAGTGTGGAGTATTTGCGGACTGCTTGCCCCATCATGGTCTCATGCAACGGCAAGCAGGTTTCTGACCAGGCCAACGGCGCCGCTCGCGTTCTCGCTGTAGCCATCCGCGCCAATCTCTTTGGCATACTGCATGGTGACCGGCGCGCCGCCAATGAGCACCTTTACCCTGGTTCGCAGACCCGCGGTCTTCAACGCGTCGATGGTTGTCTTCATGGCCGGCATGGTCACCGTCAGCAGCGCCGACATGCACACGATCTGCGGCCTTTGCTCCTCTACCGCGGCCACAAATTTCTCCGGCGAGACATCGGTGCCGAGATCGATCACCTCGAATCCGCTGCCTTCCAGCATGGACCCCACAATGTTCTTGCCGATATCGTGCAGGTCGCCCTTGACCGTGCCGATGACCACCCTGGTGGACAGCTTTTGGCCCGATGCGGTCATGAGGGGGCGAAGCAGATCCAGTGCGCTCCGCATGGCGCGGCCCGCCAGAAGAAGTTCGGGAACGAAGTATTCTTCGGCCTCAAACAGCCGGCCAACTTCGTCCATGGCCGGGACCATGGATTCGGAGATCAGTTGCAGCGGAACGGCGCCCGCTGCCAGCGCGGCCTCCGTGGCGGCGTGCGCTTTTTTGGCATCGCCGTTGAGAATTGCCTCGTAGAGTTCTTTCGATTGCGCCATGTTTCTACACCTCAAATTGTCATGATCGAAATCAGGAGTGAGCATCCTGCATGCGCCGGGCAGGCGTGAATGCCTGGCTATATCTGTAGATGCCGAAGATCAGCAGGCTGAATGTGGTCTCTGAGACCAGGCTGTTGCGGAAGAAGGGCAGAGCGGCGATATAGCAGGCGCCCAGGCCGCTGAAGGTCCTGGCATACATGCCCCATTCCGCCCACACCGTGAAGTTGCTGACCAGGAAAAACGATACCGATGCCAGCAGCGAAGCGCCTATCACGCGCGGGGTCGTAATAGAGTTGCGCAACATTCCGGCGCCGAGAATGGCCGCCGCCAGATACCACATCCAGGTAACAGCATGGCCGCTGGTGAGCGGGAAACCGTAGCGATGCGTGGTAAGGAAAATATCCACCCCGATCAGAACCAACAGCGGCAGGACAAGCTCCCGCTTGGGCCGCATGGCTCCAAAGAAAAGAAGACAGGAGAAGATGGGTACAAAGTTATAAGGATGACTCACCGTGAGGCGAAGGAGAGCCGCGCCAAAGATGAGAAGGTACGGCAGTACAAACCAGTTCCTGCTTTCGAGCCGCTTCATGAATACTCCTCCGGATTGATCTCCTTGAAACATGGCCTACGCCGGTCCTTTGCAATTGAGCATGCTTCCGCAGAGCAAAAATATAAGGCTATTGCGGCGCTACACTGGCCGCTTCAAGGCAGATTGTTCTTAGCCTATACCTACGTTTGTACCGTAATGTGCCAAATAGCGTCAAGCATACGCGTGCCGGTTGGCTAAGCGCATTATCATCAACCTGTGCAAACACACTACAAGCTGGGCGACATTTTAGCCAACGCCATTACGCACGGCATTGGAGCCGTTCTGGCCGTCTTGGGCGCCGTGTACCTGATCGCTGCATCTACGCGGGGAACGGTTCTGCTGGTGGTCAGTTGCTCCATCTTCTCCGGTACCCTGGTGCTGGTCTACGTGTGCTCCACACTCTACCACTCGCTGGTGCGGACGAAGGCGCGGCATGTGTTTCACGTGCTTGACCACTCCTCCATTTACCTGTTGATTGCGGGCACCTACACGCCTTTCACGCTGATCTCGCTGCATGGGCCTTTGGGCTGGACGGTATTCGGCGTAGAGTGGGCGCTGGCCGCGGCCGGGGTGGTCTTCAAGAGCTTAGCCCTCCACCGGCTTACCGATGCCCGGATCGCCGTGGTGTCGGCCGCGGTCTACCTGTTTCAGGGCTGGTTCGTGGTTGTTGCGGCCCTGTCCGCTGCTGCATGCCATCGGCTGGCACGGGATGGTGTGGCTGGGCGCGGGCGGATTGGCATACACGCTGGGCATCGCGTTCTTTGCCCTCGACCGGCTGCGCTACTTCCATGCCGCCTGGCATGTGTTTGTGCTGGCCGGCAGCGTGGCTCACTACTTTGCCATTCTTTTCTATGTGGTTCCGGTGCGCCCGTGAGCGGTAGCCAGATCAGCGATTCTGTGCGTTGGGCAAATTCCTCTTGGTAAGCCTTCCGCGAATGTGGTAAACGGCGACGATCCATGGGACGAAGATGGAGAAGAGGAAGCGGGCGAGGAGAACGCGCGGCCTGGCGCGGTAAATGAAGCGCCAGTCGTCGTGAAAGGCGAACCAGACCTGGAGCAGGAGGATGGCCAGGAGTGGGAGGATGGTCCATGGAAGGCAGAGCAGAGCCAGAATTTCCACGATGCAGCGGGCGGCGTTGCGGAAGAGGCGCGCCGGGCGGACGCCCAGGATGCCGTCGCTGACGGCGTAGCTGGCTAGCTGGCGGCAGGCTGACCGTAAGGTGTATTGGGGGCGATAGAGGGCCTTGGCGCCCTCGACGAAGGCGGGCGGAGTGAGGCGCCGGGCCTGGAGATCGAACCATGTGTCTTCGCCGAAAAAAACCGACTCCGGAAAGCCTCCAATGCGCTGCCAGAGTTCCTTGCGAAAGGCCATGGAGCGGGCAGTGCAGGATTTGGAGGGTGTGGAGGGCGAGAGCTTGACGCCAAAGAAGGGAGCCGAGGCCAGGTCCCAGACGGTTGGGTCGGCGGGGTCGAGGCAGGAGCCGCCCAGGGCGTACTGGGCGGTGGAGGCGATCAGGGGCGCGGTGATGCGGGCGAGCCAGTCCGGCGGGTAGGTGCAGCCGGCGTCGGTGCAGGCGATGATCTGGGAGCCGGCGGCGGCGATAGCCACGTTGCGGCCCCTGGAGATGGGACCGGGGCAGCGCTTGAGGTTGCAGGATTCGTCGCGGATGGGCCGGAGATTGGGGTGTTTCCGGGCGGCATCGGCAAGCCACTCCCAGGTGCCGTCCGTCGAGCCTCCGTCCACAATAATGACCTCGGCCGGGGGAGGAATCTGCTGGAGCAGGCTGGGAACCAGCCTGGCGATCTCCTGGACCTCATTAAGGACGGTGGCAATGACGGTGACAGGTTGCATGGGGGAAGTATAAAGCGGTGCGGATAGGGCGCGGGTTGCGGCCGCACCAGGGCAAATTGACCGGATTCGCCGTTTAACGATAGAATTGAAGAGTTTGGCGATGCACCCCTTTGAGGATGTGCAGGGCCAGGTTGGGTTCACCGCTCGAAATTCCGGCGTGTGTGCTCCCCCGCTCGCCCGTGACATTCACTCTCTGATGCGCCCCAATGCAGTGCACGGTATTTGATTTTGAATGCGCCTCGTTTGTTGCTGGAGCGCTGGAGGATTTGTTATGTACGCAGTGATTCGCACCGGCGGTAAGCAGTACCGGGTCGCTCCGGGCGACGTGGTGAAGATTGAAAGCCTGGTTTCCAGGGACGAGAAAAACAAGACCGTCGAATTCAGCGACGTGCTGGCTGTCAGCGGCGAGCCCGGCAGCGTGGCCAAGCCGTCCACCGCCAAGGTGACCGCCGAAGTGCTGGGCGAGGGCCGCGGCGACAAGATCCTGGTCTTCCACTTGAAGCGGAAGAAGCAGTACAAGAAGCTGCAGGGGCACCGGCAGAACTTTACCGAGGTGCGCATCAAGGCCATCGAGGCCGACGGCGTAACCTACACCGCCGCCAAGTAAGGCCGCACGGAAAATTCAGAAAGGGATTCAGCAATGGCACATAAGAAGGGTGGAGGCAGCTCCACAAACGGACGCGATTCCAATGCACAGCGGCTGGGCGTAAAGGCCTTTGCCGGCCAACTGGTCACCGGCGGCTCCATCATCATGCGCCAGCGCGGCACCCGCATCAAGCCCGGCGTCAACGTGGGCATCGGCTCCGACGATACGCTCTTCGCCAAGGTCACAGGCCGGGTGAAGTTTCAAGACCGCGGCAACCGCGGGCGTTTCGCTTCCATCGAACCGGTGGCAGCCGAGTAAGCAGACTCAACCTCAACAAGAAAGGGCCGGACCTCATCGCGGTCCGGCCCTTTCTTGTCTTCGAGCGATGTGCGGCTCGCGGTTACGATTCTGATTCGCGGCCCTTCAGGTTCCTGTTGAGCACCTTCTCCACCACATTCTCCACATCGGTGAGGAAGAAGCTGTTGGCAGGCTGGGGAACAGCAACCTGGGTTCCGGTGTGGCCCAGCGCGGAGGCGATCTCGTTCCAGCGGTAGATGGTCGAGTTCACCGGCATCACCACGGGCTTGCGCGCCGGCTCGGGCAGTGTGCAGTAGGCCACCCAGATGCCCAGCGAAACCAGAATCGCCGCTTCAGTAGACGAACTGCAGCGGATCGTGTCAGCGAAGTGTGGCGAGGGGACCAAAATGCAGCGAAGATGAAGTCGCTGGAGGACATCAGGCCAAAGCCCAGGGCAATCCCGAAGGCCATGTCGCGAACCGAGAGGCGCAACGCATTCATGCTCAGGCACAGAAAGGCCAGCAGGCAGAGCTCAAGGATGCTCACCGAACGCATCAACCTGTCAGCGATTTCCGGAATGATGAGAAAGGCCGCGATGCTCGAAAGAGATCGTGGATAAGCTAACGATGACCGAGACCAGAATCGCCCAGCGGAAGATCACGACCCCGAACTTCATCAGCCCCGAGAACGCCGAGAGCGCGGAGCGGAAAACTTCAATGCAGATGAAGAACAAAAGCACGGCGCTGGCAATGTACACCGCCCAGTAGACGAAAAAGTAGGCTGCGAAGCAGTAATCGTTGAACCAATGCCTGGCCTGGCCAAATAGGAGAGTTAGCAGCACTGGCGCCGAGGCCACGCGCAACGCCAGGTAGGCTCCCATGGCCGGGAAACGGCGATACAGCATCTTTTTCCAAAACAGGAAGCCGAGCACGGCCCAAAGAGAAAACTCCGCCATGCTCATGATGGACATTGCGAAATTTGAAGACATAAGGGACCCCACGCCATCCTTAGAACACGTTCAGGATAGCGCTGAATACCCAGACACTCAACAAAAAAACCGCTTTATTTCTGACACTTTCGTGTCATTACCCTCTGCGTCTAGGGGCCGGGATTAGTTGGCGGGCAGGGCAAGTCAGGGCCCGCAGCTCGGATTCGGGAAGCCGGCGGTGGCCGACTGGTGGCTGGGAATGGCCACTGTTTTGGAGGTCGACGCAGCGGCGGCGCCGGCGACGACAACGAACAGAGCGAAGATGCGGATGGCGAGTTTCATAGTTGGTAACCTCTTGAGAATTGGATTGGCAGAAGTCGCGTTCACTGCTCAACATTATTGTAAAGAGAATTCTCCCATAAGTCCAGTTTTTTCATATATATGAACAAGCAGTAACGGGTGCAATTACTAACGTCACTCTCCCCCATTGGTGATCTAACTCTGGTAATCGTTTTTAACCCCTCTCCGCTCCCCTCGTTCACATCCCTCCGCGTGTTAAAATAAGTCCAGGCACATTCGCGTAAAGCCCCAGTCTTTCAAGCGGTTAGTCCCGGAATTTCAGCATGGAATCGCAATTTGGATGCCCCGCCACGCCTGGAGCTTAAAGCGAAAACCTGGCGAACGGAATTCGAAGCCCAGTCAGCGGAATCCCAAACCCTGCAAACGGAAATCCTATGGCGAATGAAGTGACTAACGGTATACCCCCTCTTGACAATAACGGCGATAACGGCAGTTATACCGGCGAAAACATCAAGGTCCTGGAGGGTCTGGAGGCGGTGCGCCTGCGCCCGGCCATGTACATCGGTTCCACAGGCGAGATGGGGCTGCATCATCTGGTGTACGAGGTGGTGGACAACTCCGTGGACGAGGCCCTGGCCGGCTACTGCAAGAAGATCGATGTCGTCATTCACGTGGACAACTCGATCACGGTGATCGACGACGGCCGCGGCATTCCGGTGGACATGATGCCTCTGGCCAACGGCGAGATGATGCCGGCCGTGCAGGTGGTGCTGACCAAGCTCCATGCCGGCGGCAAGTTCGACGCCTCGACCTACAAGGTCTCCGGCGGTCTGCACGGCGTGGGCGTGAGCTGCGTCAACGCGCTCTCGCAGGAGTTCAACGTGGAGATCTGGCGCGACGGCCACACCTGGGAGATGGATTTCAGTTGCGGCATACCCACCAGCGAACTGCGCCAGGCGGGCACCAGCAAGAGGCGCGGCACCAAAGTCCATTTTTTACCCGACAAGAGCATCTTCACTACCACCGAGTTCAACTTCGACACGCTGGCCCAGAGGCTGCGCGAGATGGCCTTCCTCAACAAGGGCCTGGAGATCACGCTCACCGACGAGCGCACCGCCGACGCCAAGACCGGCGAAGCCCGGCGCACCGAGTTCCGCTATGCCGGCGGCATCGCCGAGTTTGTCAAGCATCTGAACCGCGGCAAACAGGTGTTGCATGATAAGCCCATCATGATGGAGGCCACGCGCGACAACGTCGAGATCGAGATCGCTTTGCAGTACAACGACAGCTATTCGGAGACGGTGTTCAGCTTTGCCAACAACATCAACACCGTGGACGGCGGCTCGCATCTCTCCGGCTTCCGCACCGCGCTTACCCGCACCATCAATGCCATCGGCCAGCAGTTGGGGCTGTTCAAGGACCTGAAGGAAAACCTGAGCGGCGACGACGTGCGCGAGGGCCTGGTGGCGGTGGTCAGCGTCAAGCTGTCGCAGCCGCAGTTCGAGGGCCAGACCAAGGGCAAGCTCAACTCCGACATCGCCGGCACCGTGCAGGCCTTTGTCAACGAGCGGCTGGGCGCATTCCTGGAGCAGAACCCGCCCATCGCCAGGCGCATCATCAACAAGGCCATCGAAGCCGCTCGCGCCCGCGAGGCTGCCCGCAAGGCCCGCGACCTGACCCGCCGCAAGGGAGCGCTGGATGGCGGCGGGTTGCCCGGCAAGCTGGCCGATTGCTCAGAGCGCAACCCTGACCGCTGCGAGCTGTACCTGGTGGAGGGCGAGAGCGCCGGCGGCACCGCCAAGCAGGGACGCGACCGCCGGTTCCAGGCCATTCTGCCGCTGAAGGGCAAGATTCTGAACGTGGAGAAGGCGCGCTACGACAAGATGCTGGGCCACGAGGAAATCCGCGCCATGATTACGGCGCTGGGCTGCGGCATCGGCAAGGACGACTTCGACTCCGCCAAGATCCGCTACGGCAAGATCATCCTGATGACCGACGCCGACGTGGACGGCTCGCACATCCGCACCCTGCTGCTGACCTTCTTCTTCCGCCACATGACGGAGCTGATCAAGCGCGACAACATCTACATTGCGCAGCCGCCGCTCTACAAGATCAAGAAGGGCCGCTTCGAGCAGTACATCAAGGACGACCGCGAGTTTGTGAAGGTGATGGTCAACCGCGCGTCGGAAGGGATGGTGGTGCGCCACGGCGAGGCGGCCAGCCGCATTGAAGGCGCCGACCTGACCCGCTTCATGGGCACACTGAACGAGTACCTGGGTTTCGTGGAGAAGGTGGACAAGCGCATCCGCAATGAACAATTGACGGAACTGCTGGCCCGCGCCGAACTCGTCCACCGCGCCGATTTCGCCTCCAAATCCGAGAGCGAGATTCCGCCCAAACTGGCCCTGCTGCGCGCCGAACTGGCTGAGCGAATCGATGAGTTCGATTTCAAAACGCTGGGCAAGCTTGTCGAGGATGAGGAGCACCACACCTGGTCGTTCAGCTTTGTCGATGCGCAGGGAGCCGAGCGCCGCATCGACTGGACCCTGGCCTCCAGCCCCGAGTTCCGCCAGATGATGGCCAAGTACACTCTCATCAAGGAGTTTCTCGAGCCGCCGTTCCTTATCGAGTACGCTGCCAAGGCCGCGGCCGTAGAGGCACGCGAAGAGGACGCCGATGAAACCGAGCCCGAAGGTGTGGAAAAACAAGCTCGCCGCGCCGCCCGCATCCTGCGCGAGCCGGTCGAAAAGCAGACAGCCCGCGAGCTTTTTGCCTACATCGTGGAACAGGGCAAGAAGGAGTACTCGGTGCAGCGCTACAAGGGGCTGGGCGAGATGTCCTCAACCCAGCTCTGGGAGACCACCATGGATCCCGAGCGCCGCACCCTGCTCTCGGTCAAGCTGGAAGACATTGCCGAAACCGAGGCCATCTTCACCACCCTGATGGGCGAAGACGTGGAAGCGCGGCGCAAGTTCATCGAGGACAATGCGCTGGACGTAAAGAACCTGGACATATAGGGCCGAGCGAAAGGGCCGGCAAAGTATAAAAAAGCGCCGGCTGCCGTGCTATGCTGCCGGTCATGAATGCACTGTATTTTTCCGTCCTGCTTTCGGCTGCCGGAATTGCCTGTGCGCTGGCGCAACCGGTCGCGGCTCAGCCTGCCCCTGCCAGCCAAACCCAAACCTCGCCCGCCAAGAAGACCTGGTTCATCCGGCTGATCCCGCCCCGGCCCAACTTCGACAAGGACATGACCGAGAATGAGCACCAGCTCATGGAGCAGCACTTCGTTTACTGGAAGGACCTGTTTCAAAAAGGCGTCTGCCTGTTTGGAGGGCCGGTTCTGGACCCCAGTGGAGTCTATGGCGTTCTGGTTGTCGAGGCCGCCAGCGAGGATGAGGCTCGCGCCATTGCTGCCGCAGACCCCAGCGTCAAGGCCGGCGTGAACCGGATCGAAGTGGCGGAGATGCGGGTTGCCTTTCTGGGAAAAACTCACTAACACTTTATAAAGAGGATTGTGATGCCCCTTACACACCTGGATCGTCGAGGATTTTTGGCTGCGTGCAGCCGCGCCGGAATCACTTCCGCCCTGTTGCCGGGCATTTTGTACACGCTGGCCGCGCAAGCGCAGGAAGCCGTGCCGGGAGCCAAGCCGAATGAAGCTGGCGAAGATTACGCCGGAGATGATTGACCAGGCCGCGGCGATGGCCGGGGTGGGACCGTTCACGGCGGAACAGAAAAAGATGATGCTCGATGGGCTGAAGGAACAGCGGGGTTCGTACGAGCCGATCCGAGCGCTGAAGCTGGCTAACTCGGTGCCGCCGGCGTTTGTGTTTCATCCGCTGCCGGCAGAAAAGCCAGAAGCGGAAGTGGCAACCAAAAATTGTGCGGAATCTAAAGCTCTAGATCCAAGAAATTGGATCGACGTCGGCGGACTTTACAGTATTCCAGATGCGCCTGCACACATCGAAGACATTGCATTTGCATCAATTCGCGAATTGGGCAAGCTGCTGGAAAATCGCAAGATTACATCTGTCGCACTCACGAAGATGTACCTCGACCGCCTGAAGCGCTACGACTCAAAGCTGCACTTCGTCATTTCGCTCACCGAAGAACGGGCGCTGGCGCAAGCAAAGGCTGCCGATGCCGAAATCGCCGCCGGAAACTATCGCGGGCCGCTGCACGGGATTCCGTGGGGCGCAAAGGACCTGCTGGCAGTGAAAGGCTATCCGACAACGTGGGGCGCAGGCGGGTTCGAGCACCAGTCTTTCGATGAAGACGCGACGGTGGTTCAGCGGCTGGATGCTGTCGGCGCCGTACTTATTGCCAAATTCACGCTGGGCGCTCTGGCCATGGGCGACAAGTGGTTTGGCGGGCGCACGCGCAACCCATGGAATCCGGAGCAGGGATCGAGTGGGTCTTCGGCGGGCTCGGCCAGTGCTGTAGCAGCCGGCTGCGTGGCCTTTGCCATAGGCTCGGAGACGCTGGGCTCCATCTCCTCGCCCTCCACGCGTTGCGGAACCACCGGCCTTCGGCCCACCTTTGGCCTTGTACCGCGCACGGGCGCGATGGCGCTGTGCTGGACGATGGACAAGCTGGGGCCGATCGCGCGCTCAGCAGAGGATTGTGCGACGATTTTAAGCGCAATCTATGGCCCGGACGGCAAAGACACAGCGGCAGCACAAACAGATGACGTCCCTATGGCATACGCCGACTGGAAAAAACTGCGCATCGGCTACCTGAAAAGCGAGTTTGACCCACCGGAGCCGCTCAAGCTCCATGAACCCGCGGCCAACGAGACCGCCGACGAGAAGAAAAAGCGCGAGGAGCGCAACGACCAAATGAAAGCCGCCCGCGCCCGCCGCGACTACGACCGGCGCGATGAGTTGGCTGCATTGGACAAGCTGCGGGCGATGGGGGTGAAACTGATTCCGGTAGAGCTGCCCAAGCTGCCCTACGACGCCATGGTTCCCCTGTTGACCGCCGAGGCCGCGGCGGCCTTCGACGACCTGACTCTCTCCGGCCGCGACCAACTGCTGACCGAGCAAGGCATCGAGGACTGGCCTAACGCCTTCCGCATCGCGCGTTTGTATCCGGCTATCGAATACATCCAGGCCAACCGCGCGCGGACCCTGGCCATCCGGCAGCTCTCGGCGCTCTTCGAGCAGGTGGACATTATTGTGACCCCCACGACGGAGACGCAGTTGGTGGCTACCAACCTGACCGGCCACCCGGCGCTGATCCTGCCCAATGGGCTGCGCGGGGCCGACGCGCCCCAGCCGCCCGCGATCGATGACGGCGACAGCGACGACATCGGCGGGCCTGGGACGCCGGTTTCGCTCACCTTCCTGGCCGGCCACTACCAGGACGCGAAGCTGGCGGCATTTGCCCGCGCCTACCAGGAGGCTACAGGCTTCCACAAGCTGCACCCCAGGCTGGACTGAAGGGCGGCTCGATCATTGGATTGCCTGCCAGGCCGCTTTGGCTTGGGAGTACCGTTCCTGGCCAAGTTCCGGGTTGAGGTTCTCATCCATGCGGATGGGCTGGTTGAGAACCTTGTCCTGCAACCAGAGGCTGGCGAAGTTCTGGATGGCCAGCACCTGGTCTTGTTCCACCGCATCCATATCCAGACCCGCCAGAAATTGGAAAGCATCTTCATTAAGACCGTCAGGTAACCGCCAGTCGCCATTGTCATTGCGGACCGGGCTGATCATGGGACTCATGCGCGCAATCCGGCTATCGGCCGGGGTTCCCGCTACTTTCAATGGGCCGCCGGTCATCACATGGGCAAGGAAATTGGCGGCATCCGGCGGATCGTCGACAATGGCGGTAGCGAGCTTGCGCAGGTCCGTCTTGAATCCCTGTTTTGCATAGGGTTCAAAAAGAACAGACGCCTGCTGATTGAGGGCCGCAAGCGGGCGGTAAAGGGTCCCGGTGCCGATGGAGAGAGCTACGACCTCTTCTGGTGGATGATTCAGTACGATGGCTTCGCAAACTCCAGCGAGTACGGGATTGTTGGAGCCGCTGATGGCGCCATCCCAGTACCGCTTGCCTGCGTCGCTGGTCAGCACCGCCGGTTTGTTGAAGTAGTTAACGGGGGCGTTGGTTGAGGCGTGGATCGATTCCGCCAGCCATACCTGCGCCGGGTCGCCCTTGCCCCAGTCCGGTCCGCTGGCTGCAGCGGAACGGAAAAAGCGCGCCCGGTTTCGGTCGTAGTCAAAGCTGATAATGAGCAGGTGAACCGGCTTGCCCGACTGATTGGAGCGGATATCCGCGGCCGCTTGGTGAAGCAACCACTTGCCGCGTTTGGGCAATGCGGCTTCAAGGCCCTTGAGCTTCTTCTCGGTGCTGTATTTTGGGCCGACACCCGCGAAGATACGTTGCAAGGCGTTGATCACGCTGAATGCCCTGCAAAAAACGGTTTTGCGCTTTTCCTCGCTGAGGAAGAAATTGAGCAATGTGCCCAGGGGCATATTCTCCACCAGCCCGCCCAGAACGATGCTTCCGCCGGAGTTGGCCGCGGCCAGGTCGAAGTCCCGCAGTACTTCGTGCCCGGTTGTATTGCTGCCATACAGATCGATAAGGGCCATCACCTGGATGAGCGCCCAGGAGCCCCCGCCATCCAACGAGAGAATCCGGTACTTTGCCATCAACCCTCCTTACCTCCTACGAGAGCAACCCTGCCGCCAGGGAGGTCTGCCTGCTTTTGTACCACCAGAGAGGGTATAAGTGGGAGAATCCTTGCCGGTGTTCGATTAGGCGCCCAGAGAATGCGATAGCATCCATTCATGGCGCTGGTTGAGGTGAACTCGGTTTGGAAGAGCTATCCCCGGCGGGCGGGGATGCGGACCGAGCACCGCTCGTGGTCGAGGATGTTTCGCTCTCCATCGAGGCGGAGAGACGCTGGGGCTGGTGGGCGAGTCGGGCTCGGGCAAGACCACGCTGGCGCGGATGATTCTGGGGCTGGTGAAGCCGAGCCGGGGCTGCGGTGCGCGTGGACGGCATGGACGTGGCGCGGGCTTCGCGGGCTGAGTTGCACCGCCTGCGGCGCCAGATGCAGCCCGTCTTTCAGGATCCCTACGCCGCCCTGAATCCGCGCATGAACGTGCTGGAGATCGTGACCGAGCCGCTGCTGATCCATCGCCAAGAGGCGGGGATCAGGACGGACCGCGCCGCCCTGCGCGCCAAGGCCGTCGAGCTGCTGGGCGAGGTGGGACTGGACGAGTCGGCGCTGGGGCGGCATCCGCACGAGTTCTCCGGCGGGCAGCGGCAGCGCATCAACATTGCCCGCGCCCTGGCGCTGCGGCCGAAGCTGCTGATTCTGGATGAGCCGGTTTCGTCGCTGGATGTGAGCGTGGGAGCGCAGATTGTGAACCTGCTGCGGCGCTTGCAGCGCGAGCACGGGCTGACCTACCTGTTCATCTCGCACTCCATGCCGCTGGTGCGCTATTTGAGCACGCGGATCGCGGTGATGGAGCGGGGACGGCTGGTGGAAACCGGCGAGGCCGTGGCGCTGTGCGCCAATCCCAGTCAGGAATACACCCGCCAATTGATTGCGGCCACGCCGGAGTTGCCCGCTATCGGCGGACAGGCCTGCCGGTGCGGCCGCGACCGAGGCCGGCCCTACTTGGTTGCGGCGGGGCGGCGCTGAAGATTGCCGGCTAGAAGCTTGGGCGCGCTGGGTTTGCGGAGCAGTGGTGCGCGGGTTTGCGCGCTGCCGGGGCAGGAGCGCGTTCTAGGCCGTTGGAGCCACGGACGTTGTCGAGCAGCCGCATTGGGCGCCGCGTCGGGGCTGGAGGCCACCGGGCTAGTAGTGCTTCTTCCTGGGCGCGTCTTTGACCTCGGCGGCAGTGTCGACGTCGCATGATCAGGTCGGACTTGGGGAGGAATCCCCACTGGATGGTCGGCATCCGGCGGCTGGACGTGCTATTTAAGCCATAGGCCATTTGGTAAGGGATATAAGGCGGCGCTTTCCACCCACCCTCATGCCTGCAAAGCCCAAGTCCAGGCCCGTAAGCATGCGGTCAATGCCCGAAGCGCCCTGAGTAAAGGTAATGGGCTGCGGATCGCCCAGTTTGTCCTTGCCGTTGTCGTCCTTTACCGGCTTGCCGTTTTTATCCATGACTACGCCGCGATGCTCGTAGGACGAATCGAACTTGCGCCCATCGGACGCCAGCCAGCCGGTGTAATGGAAAATGTATACTTGCTGGGCTCGGCCAGGGTGCCGGTGCCGATCTTGATTTCCTGGTAGGAAAAGGTAAAGGCCTTCTGCAAAGTGCCTGGCTCCGGAGGATTCCGGGGGGCAGATTGATTTCGCAGGATTTATTCCCCTTGCAGTGGATGTCGGCCACTTTTAAGGGAGCATTCTCATAGTCTGGCGGGGGGGCGGCTGCCGCTTTAGCGGCAGGGGCCTCAGTTGTTGCCGGTTTGGCGGCAGGAGCCGTAGTTGCAGGCTGATTGGCCGGAGTTTGGGCGCTTGTGGCGGCAGCGCTAGCCGGCGGATTGGCGGCAGGAGCCGTGGTTGCTGCCGGGCTGGTTGGGGTTTGGGCACTTGTGGCCGCGATGCCTGCTGCCATCAACAAAATCAAAAATGTGTATTTCATCGCGTGGTTGAACTCCAGCGTAATTCTTTTTCTGAAGTGTATCAGGCGCTGCTGCACTCGTGCACCTGTCGCAGCGCAGGAATCGGCGCCTGCATGCCGGCGCCGGCGCAACTGCAACCAAATCGGAGCATCATCCGGTTTGGTTCATCTTCATCTCGCCAGCATCCCCGCCAGCAGGGCCGTTCTTGGGGCCAGGTGTTCCAGCATCGATCGATTCGTGGCAGGCGTGCGCGCCCTCGCCTACGGCGCCCATGCCGTCCAGGGTGGGAATGCCGAGCGCCGCGGTGAAATTGCCGTCGGAGGCGCCGCCGGTGGCAGGCCTCGTCCAGCGCGAAACCCAGTTCCGCGGCCAGCGCCCGGGCCTGGCGGTAGAGCCGGACGGTTCCGCGGGTGCGCTCCATTGGCGGGCGGTTGATGCCGCCGCTCACGATCCAGCAGTGCAGCCTTTGTCCAGCGGCTTCAGCGCGGCAAATTTGCGCGCCATGCGCTCGCCGTCAGCCTTGCGGGCAATGCGCACATCCACCTCCGCCCAGGCCTGGGCGGGAATCACATTGCTCCTGCTCCCGCCGCCCGCCACGCCCACGCTCACCGTCAGGCCGCGCTTGAGATCGGTCCAGCCGCTCACCGTCTCCACCACGCGCGCCAGCTCCCGAATGGCGCTCGCACCCTTTTCAAAGTCCACGCCGGCGTGCGCAGCCACTCCGGTCACGTCGATCCGCCAGTTGCCGGTTCCTTTGCGGGCGGTTTTGTAAGCCAGCCCCTGCGCCGGCTCCAGCACATAAACGGCGGCGCACCCGGCCGCCAGCCGCTCGGTGATGGGCCGCGAGACCGGGCTGCCCACCTCCTCGTCGCCGGTCAGCAGCAGGACAATTTCGCGATTGCAGCAGGCCGGTCTCCGCGAGCATCTCGATGGCGGTAAAGGCCATGGCTACGCCAGCCTTCATATCCAGAGCGCCGGGACCCCACAACCGGCCTCTGGCCCACGCGGCAGGGCATGGTGTCGAGCGTGCCCAGCGGCCAAACCGTATCCAGATGGCCGAGCAGGAGAATGCGTTCGGCTGTCGCCGGCTTTGGATTTCGGGTCCGAAGCGAGCCTCCAGCACGTCGCCAAACCCGCGCTGCCGGTGCAGTTTCACGCGTCCGCCCAAAGCCCTGGCGCGTGCGCGCGGCCAGCGCAACGCAGGCATCCACGGCGGCTTTGTTGTCCGAAGGCGACTCCAGCCGCACCAGTTGCCGGATCAGGTCGAAGCAGTGCAGGCTGTTTGCGCCGGGCTCCGGCCAGCAGGGCGCGCATGGGGATGGGAAGATCGGGGCAGGAGTGCATCCGTGAACCTTTCACGGGGCTCATTGAAGCGGCAAATAGAACGGACTCTCTGATTCTACGACGGTTAAAAGGCACTCATCCGCATCCGATTCCGACCCGAAGGTGGCCTGGGCAGGCGCAGAGTGTGGCTAAAATGCCACAGTACGGAGATGTGATTTGGCGTCTAATCTAACGATTGCGGCTGGTTTTTAGAACAGCTGGAGAGCGACTTTTGGCTAATCCCGCCCATCTGGAACAGACCATTGCAGCGCCCCTGGAGTTTGCGGGGCGCGGGCTCCATTCCGGCGCGCCGGTAACCATGCGCCTGCTGCCCGCTCCGGCCGGATCGGGCATCGTCTTCCGCCGCACCGACCTGGACAACTTTGAGATTCCCGCCATCGGCCGCAACGTGGCCAAGGTCAGCTACGCCACCAGCCTGATGCGCCAGGGCGTGCTGATCTCCACCACGGAACACCTGCTCTCCGCGCTCATCGGCATGGGCGTGGACAACGTGATCGTGGAGCTGGACAACCTGGAA
>CAWCKF010000002.1:0-236896 GCA_963796085.1 uncultured Acidobacteriaceae bacterium
CGTCTCCGGCACGCAAGCCGGGGATGGACGGTGCGATTTTTTTTGCAGCCGGGCGGTCCAACCTTTCAAGGCTACGAGAAGCAACCGCAGGTCCCCGCCACGGCGGGCAAGCTTTCGACTCTCCGCCGCGGCGGACTGCGGCGACCTTCGCTTAGGATGACAGCATGAAATTGCGCACAGGAAGCAACACTTCTATATGTTGCAGGTTGACAGCGGGGCGGGAATCCCTCAGGCGATGACGGGCAGGGTGGGCATTTCGCCCTGGGCTTTGGCTTCGGCTACTACGGCGTCGAGGTGCTCCAGGACCTGGGGGACGGTCATGGTGTAGATTTCGCGGCGGGAGTCGTAGCCTTCCAGAATGAGCTGCCTGAGGTAGCGGCCGGCGATCTGGGCGGCGAGTTGGTCGGTGATGACCTTGCCGGAGCGCTGCTTTTGCTGGGTCCAGGCGTCCAGGGGCAGGGCGATCCAGAGGGGGCGGCCGTTGACGTCGAAGCGGATATCGACGGCGTCGGCGTGGCGGGTGGCGATGGCCACCAAGGCGCCCTTCCAGCGGCAGTGGAGGTCTTCGCCGCTCCAGCGGTCGGTTACGTGGAAGTCTTCATACATGATTCCAGCCTATCGTTGGGGGTGGGGAAGGGCAAGGGCTATTGGAGAACCGCTATAATAAGGTTGCAGCCGCAGTGCCGACTCCGGCAGGGGTTCGCCTGCAAGTTTAGCGACGAAGGACAGGAAGATCCTGTGGATACGAGAACCCGTCACGCGCTGAAAAAAGACAGATTTGCCGCCGCCACCGCCAGCAGCGTCAGTTGGATGAGCAGCCACCGCACCGCCGCTGTGCGCGGGGCCACCACGGCCGGAATTGTGCTGGTGGTGGGTATCGGCGCGCTGGTTTACTGGAGTTGGAGCTCGACCAAGGCCAACACCGCCCTGGGCGCCGCGCTGGATACCTACAATGCGCCACTGGCGCAGCCGGAGGTGCCGGCTGGAAACGGCGTTTATGCGAGCGCCAGCGAGCGCGCCAAGGCCGCCAACCAGCAGTTTGCCGCGGTGGCGCAGGAGTACGGCTGGCTTGCAGCGGGCGCCAAGGCCCACTATTTTGCCGGCATCACGGACATGGACCTGGGGCAAAACGCCGCTGCGGAGACGGAGCTAAAAACCGCCGCCGCAGCCTGGTCGTGGGGGAACCGCAATCTCAGAAACCTGGCCAACCTGGCGCTGGCCGGGCTCTATCACCGCACGGGGCGGGACGCGCAGGCCATCGAACTTTACAATGCCCTGGCCGCCAAGCCGTCGGAGACGGTTTCAGCCGGCGTGGCCCAGCTTGACCTGGCCGACCTGTATGCGGCAGAGGGCAAGCAGGACGAGGCGCGCGCGCTGTGGGCCAAGGTGAAGGACGACGATAAGGATGGCGCGGCCGGCCAAATCGCCTCCCAGAAGCTGGCCGCCAAGTAACAGGGCGGCCGCAAAAAATGGCCAAGGCGCGCAGGGGAAGGCACCTTGCGCCATGAATCCGCCCGGCAAAAACAGAGCCCGGCGCCTGAGCATTTTCCCCTCCGCCTGCGTCTGGTGAGATATGAGCGCCAGCCAGGCAGTATTCGCGGGTTGGATGGAGATTCCAAAGAGCGCGGTGACCGAGGAAGCCCGCACGCGGGCGGACGATGAGGCGCTGGCGGCGCTGGTGAGCCAGTACGCCGGCATCCTCTACCGCGTAGCCTTCTCCGTTCTGCGCAATTCCGCCGATGCCGAAGACGCCGTGCAGGAGGCGTTTCTGCGCGTGCTGCGCCATCGCGACACGCTGGATGAGGTGCGCGACCAGCGGGTGTGGCTGATCCGCATTGTGTGGAACATCGTGCTGGACCGCAAGCGCCGCGCCAAGACCAGGCCGGAGACCGACGATGTGGCGGAACTGGCGCGGGTGCTGCCGTCGCAAGGATTGACCGCCGAGGAGATGGCCTCCGCCGCCCAGCACCATGCCCATGTGCTGGGCTGCATCGAGCAACTGCCCGCCAAGGAGCGCCAGGTGCTGATGCTTTCGGCCTTTGAGGAGCTGAGCAGCGTGGAGATTGCCTCGGTGCTGGGCATCACCGAGTCCAGCGTGCGGTCGCGGCTGTTTCGCGCGCGCAACCTGGTGGCCGGCCTGCTCAATCACTCGAGAAGTTTGCACGCAAGGAGTTTGAAATGAATTTCCCCACTCAGAAACAGATTGCCGCGCCGGGCTCCGCTGAAGAAACGCTGCGGCTGATTGCCGGTCTTTCCCCACCCCAGGGCCTGGAGGAGCGCGTGCACACCGCCCTGCTCACCAGCCCGCGCAGGGGCCGCGTTCTTCTTTGGCCCGCGGCGCTGCGCATGGACAGCAACTGGATGCGCTCGGCGGCCGCGGCGGCCATTGTGTTTGTGGTGGCCGGGGGCGGATGGGGAATTTATTCCTGGGTGCAGCCCCAGCCGGCCAGGGTGATCGCGCAGCCGCCGCACGTGGCGGCGCCGGGCGGATTCTCCAGCGCCGGGGCCATGCGCACGCCCAATACCCTCAACGGACCGGTGCTCGCGCACCCGGTGACGGCTGCAAAGAAGCAGGCCAAACCGGCCGCGCAGAAGCCGAATCGCCGCGCGCCCTCCGGCAGGGCCGGCAAGGCCGCTGTTCAGCACACCGATCAGGCTGCCGCGCCCGCGGCAAAGTAGAGGTCTCAACCTCTTTGACGGCGAGATTTACGCGTTCTTCATAACCTCCCGGATCACCATGCCCAGCAGCGCCAGCACCACCGCGCCCCAGAAGGCGGGAAAGAATCCGCGCACATGAAAGCCGCGCACGATGCTGGACGCCAGCAGGATCATCAGCCCGTTGATGACCAGCAGGAACAGTCCGAGGGTAAGGACGCTGAGGGGGAAGGTGATGATTTTCAGGAAGAAGCCCAAGGTCGCGTTCAGCAGGCCGATCACCAGCGACGCAATAAGGGCAGGCCACAGCCCGGCTACTGTAAAGCCGGGTATGATTTTGGAAACCACCAGCAGGGCTATGGCATACAACAGCCATTGAACAAGCAGTGCGACCATTCGATTATTCTCCTTGCCTTCTAATTCCTGGCTTCCGTTATAGCATGGTGGAGGGAAAAAACAGAGGCCGGAGGCGCTTGGTTGGAGGGTTCGCAACTCTTGCCGGCGGCCGGGGTCCAACAAGGGAGTTTCCGGCAGGCTCCGGCTCAATCCATACAAGAGAATTCGCGCTCATGCACGCATTACGCATTTTCCGCTGCGCCGCTTTGATTCCGCCCTTGCTGCTTGTTTCCCTGGCGCAGGCCCAGCAGCCGGCCGGCACACCCGCTCCGGCCCTGCCGGAGATTCACCAGCTCATACGCGAGGTGGTGGAGCATCAGAAGCAGCTTGATAAGGTGCGCGAGAACTACACTTACAACTCCATGCAGACCATCCAGGATCTTGACGCCAGCGGCCATGTGACCCGGACCAGGACCGAGGAGGTGGAGGAGTTTTTCGTCAACAGCCACCTCATCGGGCGCACGGTGAAGAAAGACGGCAGGCCGCTGGACGAGCACGAAGAGAAAAAGGAGAGCGAGCGGGTAACCAAGCTGCTGGAGAAGGCGGAGAAGACGCCGCGCGATCAGCCGCTGGAAGGTCAGACGATCAGCGTGAGCCGCGTGCTGGAGATCATGGAGGTGCGCAACCCGAGGCGCGAGAACTTTCGCGGGCGGCCGACCATAATATTTGATTTCATGGGCCGCAAGGACGTAAAAACCCACGGCCTGGCCGAGGACGCCTCAAAGAAGCTGCAGGGCACGCTGTGGATCGATGAGGCCGACCGCCAGGTGGCCCATCTGGAGGTGAGTTTCAACGACAATTTCCGCATAGCCGGCGGTCTCCTGGGCACCATCGAGAAGGGTTCCAACTTCCAGTTCGACCAGGCCCTGGTGAACGGCGAGATATGGCTTCCCACCGGCGGCGCAGGAGCCGTGCAGGCCCGCGTGCTGCTGGTGAAGGGGATTCGCCAGCACTTTACCGAGCGCGATTATGATTACAAGCGCTTCCGCGTGGAGACCCAGCAGCCGAAGGACGCGAAGATTGTGCCGGAGAAAAAGCAGTAGCGGGCGAAAGGCGGGAATGGGGAATTGCAGGCTCTGCTCGGAAACTATCTATAAACATGTGGCTTTGAAAGGGCACGGCACCCGACCCGACCCAGAGGGTACTCCGGTTCCCCGGTCCCCGGCCGTGCCCTTTCAAAGCATTTCCCGGTAAAGCCGTTATGCGGCAAAGAGCAGCGTGGCTTAGGAGCTGGGCGGTTGCGGAGCCGGAGCCTGTGCCGGTGCACCTTCGCCTCCCCGGCCGCGCCTCTGCTCTCCGCGCTGCTGTAACCAGTCGACGAGCTTGACCTTCTGGTCGTCAGTCAAGAGCGCCATGATCTTGGCATTGGTGTCTTTACGGATGGCTTGTACCTGGTCCCAGTCCGGTTGACCTCCGCCCGAGCGCAGGGCCTGAATCTTTGCCCGCCGCTGCTCCAGCAGGGTTTTTACCTGCGCTTGCTGGACGTCGGTAAGCGACAGCGCCTGGGTGAGCTGCTGCACTCCATGTTGCCGCCATGCTGGCGCATTCCGCCGCCGCGCCCGCCGTACTGCGCCCACAGCGTACAGGAACCGGCCGCCAGCACAACGGCCAACAGCAGCGCGCGCCTGGCCAGGGAAGTGAAGTCTACAAATTCAATCATGATGCGGTGCTCCTCTCCAGGATGTGATTTTTTGCGGAGCCCACGCGGGCGGGAGAATAATCCCGCCGGGCCAGTACCGGCACGCACTTCATGATTGTCCGCGACCGAGCCTGGTCTTCCGCCGGTAAAGCAGCGCCGGCGAAGTGCTCAATCATCTAGACGCGCCCATGCGCGAATTAGTTGACGCATGCGCAAATAGTTTTTAGAGCGGGCGGGCCGGCGCCAGGCAAGAGGCTTCTCAACCGTGCGAAGACCTCTGGCGATAATTCCGAGTTGGCCAGTCGCATCCGTTAGAGTGGAAGCATGTTCGCGCGCAGGCTTTCCATCCAGCGAATCGACGCCTCTGGCGGCCGGACCCCGTGCCCCATCGCCTGGATCGATAACTTTGCCATGCGCAACTTCACCAACCAGGCGGTCTTCGACGACACGCTTCCCATTGCAGATGGAGTGCTCGAAGCCGGCAGCCGCGTTCCGCTCCATCGGCTCGAGCCGGCCATGGAAGACTGGTTTCGCCGCAAAGGCTACCTCAAGCCCGGGGAACAGCTGGAGGTGCTGGAGATCGGCGGGCCGACGCCGGGAGGCGAAAAAACGAAAAGGAATCTGTGCTAACATTTCACCAGTCCACGCAGCCTTGAAATCGGCGGCGGCCAGCCGCCCTCTTCACGCAATCTCCAACTTTCCAGCCAAGGCCCATCGCTTCCATGCTGTTTCCCACCGTCGAGTACGCGCTGTTCTTTCTGGCGGTGCTGGCCATTGCCTGGAGCCTGTACCGCTTCCCGGAGACGCATAAGGCCTTTCTGCTGCTGGCGAGCTATATATTTTATGGCTTCTGGAACTGGAGTTATATTCCACTGCTGTTGGGCATCTCGCTTTTCAGCGGGCTCGTGGCCCAACGCATCCAGCGCTGCGGAACAGCAGGGGGGAAGAAGCGCTGGCTGGTTGCGGGCGTGGCCGTATGCCTGGCCGCGCTGGGTTATTACAAGTACACCGGCTTCCTGATGACCATGGTGCTCGAGGTGTGGGGCCGTTTCGGGCCTTTGCCCCGCATCCAGGTCTATTCTCCCTTGCTGCCCCTGGGTATCTCCTTCTTTGTCTTTCACGCTATTTCGTTGCTGGCGGATTGTTACCGCGGCAAGGTGAAAGAGCCGGTCAGACTGGGCGATGCGCTCCTGTATGTGGCCTTCTTTCCGCAGTTGATCGCCGGCCCCATCCTGCGCGCCTCGCGATTCCTTCCCCAACTGGCGGCGCGGCGCAATCCCAACTCCATTCGCATGAACCGCGCCTTGCTGCTGATTGTGGGCGGACTGTTCAAAAAGGTCATCATCTCCAACATGCTGGCCACGCGGCTGGTGGAGCCGGTCTTTTCCGTGCCGCAATCGTTTGGCGCGCTGGATACGCTGCTTTCCGTCTATGGTTATGCGGCGCAGATCTACTGCGACTTCTCGGGTTACACGGATATCGCCATGGGCTGCGCCCTGCTGCTGGGTTACCGTTTTTCGCGCAACTTCAATGCGCCTTACACAGCCACTAATCCCCAGGAGTTCTGGCGGCGCTGGCATATCTCCCTTTCCACCTGGCTGCGCGACTATCTCTACTTTCCCCTGGGCGGCTCGCGCCAGGGAAGGCTGCGCACCTATCTCAACCTGATGATTACCATGCTGCTCGGAGGCCTGTGGCACGGCGCCGCGTGGACCTTCGTGGCGTGGGGCGGATTGCACGGAATCTTACTTGCCGTCCATCGCCTCTGGTCCGGGATGGGGTGGGGTCCGCTGGTGCGCTGGCGCGCCACCGCGGCGTGGCGATGGGCCTCGCGCATTCTGCTCTTCCACGCCGTTTGCGCGGGATGGGTCTTCTTCCGGGCCTCCTCGTTTGAGCTGGCCTTCTCAGTCTTCGGCAGGCTGGCGGTTCCGGGCGCGGCTACCCTGGCTACCGGGCCGGTCGTTATCGTGTTGTTTCTGGGGCTGGCCGGCCAGTTCATGCCGCCGCGCTGGCGCAACTCCTTTGAGGTGGAGCTGGGACGGTGGCCGGCCCCGGCGCGCGGAGCGGCCGTGGCTGTGGCCATTGCCGCCATTGAGATCCTGGGGCCCACGGGAGTGGCGCCCTTTATTTACTTTCAGTTTTAGCCTACGAGGCGGAGTGTGAAGATGCGAGCCGTAGCTTTGACCGATCCAATCCGGCAACTGTTCCTGGCGGTCGCCGGATTCCTCGCGGCCATTGCGCTGCTCGAATCCGGCGGGCTTGCCGGTTGGGCCAATCATCTGGAACCAGGTCCGCTGCGCACGGTTGCGGTTCCGGTTTCGGGAGCCATCGAGAAGGCGCTGGCGCCGCTGGGAGCGGCCGCCATCCGCGAAGATGCGCTCAAAGACCTGGCGCGCGTGGGCTGGAGCGACGATGCAGCCCTGTTGGCGGAGGTTGCAGACATTCCCCGCACTCGCGACCTGCCGCGAGCCGCGGGCTGCGCCACTTCGGCATCAGCGAACGCGCCCCATCCTGTTGCGGCTTCCGGTTCCAGTCCGGCTGCGGCCGCGGCCACGGGCAAAGTAACTGCGCCGCCGGGCTCTCGCAACCTATATCCGAATGCCGCCGGAGCACGGACGCCGCTTGAGGCGGAAGTGCCGCGCACCACAGCGCTCGCGCCGCTGCCGCCCGTCGAGCCCGGCAAGCAGCGCGTAGTGGCCCTGGCGGGCGACTCCATGATGGCGGTAGGGCTGAGCGCCACGCTGATGCGGCAGGCCGCGGGCAACAGGAATCTGCGCATCGTCAAGGCTTTTCGTTCCGGCACCGGCCTGGCGCGCCCCGAGGTCTTCAACTGGATGGATGAGTATCCGGCCATGCTGGGCACGGAGAAGCCCGACGTGGTGATCGTGGCCATGGGCGCCAACGACGGTCAGGGCTTTGTGGTGGGTGACAAGGTGTTGCCCTACGGGAGTGAGGATTGGCAGAAGGTTTACCAGGACCGGCTGGCCAGCTTCCTGGCCATGGTGGGCTCCGGCGGGGCGCGCGTGGTGTGGGTGGCGCTGCCCCCCATGCGCGTGGCTGCATACGACAAGAGGGTCACCGACATCAATCGCATTGCCTATACGGTGGTGAGACAGCACCCGGAAGCGGACTGGTGGAATCCGGTCTCCTATATCAGCGATGAGTCGGGAGGGTTCCGCGAGTTTGTCACCCTGGGCAATGGCCGCACCATGCGCATTCGCTCCAGCGACGGCATTCATCTCTCCGACGAGGGCGCCGGCCTGCTGACCACGGTGCTGATCAAGTGGCTGGACCCGCCCCAACCGGCGGCTGGCGCCGGCACTCCTGCCGCACCGGCTGCGGCGGAGCAGGCAAAGCCCAGGCGTCGCGCGCGCCGGCCCGCCAAAGGATGATTCAGGCGGTCAGTTGGGGCGCTAGCCGGCGCTGTGCCACAGGTGAAATTCGGCTTCGCGGCGGGCCTGAAGGCCGGCGATCTGCCGGACGCCGGCGTGATCCCAGCGCAGCAACTGTTCGGCGGCCGCGTCATAACGGCCCATGTTCAGATCCTGCAGCAGCGTGGAAGCGGCCAGCTTGCCCTGTCCCAGGTTGAAACAGAAGTCCACCAGGGCGTCGAATTGGCCCTGCGCCAGCGCCACCCGGACCAGGCGCTGGACGGCCTGCTCGGCATGTGCAATGTCGGTGGCCAGAATGGCTGCCCCCTGCGGCTCTTCAATGCCGTCAGGAAAGGACTCAGAGGCCAGAATCCGGTGGCCATAGCCGATGGTTGGATACCCCGCCACGTCCAGGTAAGTACGGCTGCGAAAACCCTCCGACCTCTTCAGTAACCCCAACCCTGCCGCGCTCAGTTGCATCGATGCCTCGCTCATGGCCATGGATGGCCTGAACCTAACGCTAGCAGAATGCTGGAATTAAACTGCAAAACCGCCTCCGGCAAAGGACCTGGGTCAGGCCGGAAACCTGGCCGGCGAGGGCATCCCACTTGAGGAGGCTGGCCCCATCAGGCAGGCGCCGATATTCGTCTTATCTTCGCCCTAGGGAAGGATCTGGAGGTTTCCAGAACGGAATCGGCCCGATAAGGCCTGAAGAATCGTTTTGTACCATCTTTTGCACCATCTTTAGTGCAAACTGCAAATTGCAGAAGATGAAGGATTTAAAGGGGAAAATGTGCAAAAACGCTCCCTTTTTAGGAAAAATATGCCCGTGTATTTCTTGCCAACAGATGCGTAATAAATTGGCTTTTTAGTAAAATGGGAAGATGGGTAAAAAGAAGAAATCACGCAATCTGAACATGAACAGGCCACTTCTGATCTGGCTGGTGGCGGGAGCATTTTCCGTGGCGCTGGCCGCAGTGGTGGTCATGATCTCCACCCCGGCCGTGCAGGCGGATGTGCTGCTGCCCCGGCCGCTGGCAACCGCGCCTCCTGGGCTTCCCCCGGAGAGCGTGACGCCGGCTTTACTGGCGCCGAAACTGACCGCCGGATCACAAGGGGCCTATGAGCTCCACGGCATTGCCTCCTGGTATGGCGGGGTGTTCAACGGACGGCGCACCGCCAGCGGAGAGGTATTCGATATGTACGCCATGACGGCTTGCCATCCGACCCTGCCGTTCGGGACCATTGTGCGCGTCATCGACCGCGACAACAAAAAGTCGGTGGTGGTCCGCATTACGGATCGCGGCTACCTTTACACGGGGCGGATTCTCGATCTCTCCTATGGCGCCGCCCAGAAGCTGTCCATGGTCAGGGCGGGTATTGCCCATGTCGATCTGGAAGTCATCTCTCTGGGCGAGCCTCGCCACCGCAAAAAGTAAGCAGCCACAACGAGGTAGAACGGTGACGGCCAGCCTTCGGGCTGGCCGTCGTGCGTTGCGGTGGAAAACGCCACGCGCGGGTTCATCGATGGGGTTATGGGTGCGAGGCATGATCCGCGAAGGGGGAAGGAACGCCGGGATTCCGCGGCGCTGCCAGAGCGGCGGCCAGCGCCAGGCCGAGCATGATGAACGCCGTAATACGCGCGATGGTGCTCAGCAGGGACATACCCGGATATTCGGCGCGCGGCTGGGCGGCCGTAAGCCCGTAGCCGGGAGTTTGCTTGGCATGGTTCTAAAATGAGGCGCGCGCCTCAAACCGGGAACGAAGGAGACTAGTCGCTTTCCGGCCGCTTATACGGCTTTTGCAGCCATTGCCGGGCCTCGTTGACGCGCGCCCTGGGTGTTGTCGTTGGTCTGCACGGCCAGCCGGTACTCGTTCACCGCGCGGTCGCGCTGGCCGGTGAGGTCGAAGATCTTGCCGATCTGCGATGTGGCTCCAGACCTCGGTCCAGCGCGGCTCGCCGTCGCCGCGCAGCGCATCGCGGTAGGCAGTTCACGCTGGCCTGGTAGTTGCGCTGGGTAAAGAGCAGCTCGCCGATGCGGTAGCTGGCCAGCGAACTCTGCGGATTGGCCTCCAGGGCCTTTTGATACTCGGCCAGCGCGCCGGTCAGGTCGCCCTGCGCCACCAGTTGCTGGCCCTTGAGGATGGCGATGCGCACCTGCAGGTCGGGGGTGGACTTGAGCACCCAGTTCTGCGGGATCGATGCTGATGCGGCGCGGCCGGCCGAAGGTATCCACCACGTACTGCGTATCGGTGCCCACCACCTCGATCTTCTTGGTTTCGGTCTTGCCGTCGGTCTCGATGCGCAGCTCCACCGGCATGCGGAAGAGGTCGAGGTCCTGCTGAATCTCGCCGATGGTGCGGAAGCCCTTGTTGTTGCCCAGCCGGTAGACGGCGTACTTGTTGGTGAACTGCGGCGCGCCGGTGCCGTCGATCCATTGCGCAAAGAAGGCGGTCAACTGCTGCTGGCTCTGCGCCTCGGCCACCTTCTCGAAGTCCGCGGCGCGGATGCCGGCTGTCGGTGTACTGGCTCAGCGCGCCCTTGAGCGTGGCCAGAAAGGCCTTGTCGCCGATCTCCCAGCGCAGCATGTGGAAGACCATGGCGCCCTTTTCCAGGGTCATGGACTGGAACTCGGGCGAGAAGGGGCTGAGGCGGCCGGCGCTGGAGAGGGGAATGGTGTCGTAGGCCAGCGCGCCGGCGGCCACGTCCTGAAGGGCCGCGTGCATGGCGCTCTTGCCGCTCTCGTCCTCCACATACATCAGCTCGCCGTAGCGGGCCATGCCGTTGGTGATCCAGGCGTCGTTGAGGGTGCGCGGGCTGACCTCGGAACCCCACCACTGGTGGGCGATGGTGTTGGCCAGCAGGCGCACGCCGCTCTTGTCGCCCACGCGCGAGCCCATGATCGCCGCCAGCTCCGGCGCCCAGACGGCGGGCAGGGTGTCGTCGGGCAGCTCCACCACGTTCAGATGGCTGGTCTCCGGCTCGCCAAAGCTGTCGGTAAAGAAGTCGAACTCCTTGGCCGCCGTCTGCGCCAGGTCGTTGCCCGACTGCTGGTGGCTGATGGTCAGGTAGACCTTCACGTTGCCTGCGCCCGCCGAAACCGGCTCCACGTAGCGCCCGGCAATCACCGTTCCGGGAAAGCCGGGCTTGGTCCAGTTGAAGTCGTACTGGTCGCCGTGCTTGCCGTTGGCCAGGGTGACCGGGTTGCGACGGCCCCTGGCTGCCGCTGGCGAAGACCCGCATCCCCTGCGGCACGCGGATGTGCATCTCCGCCGTGAAGCGGTCGGTGAGGTAGCCGGTCATGGGAAACCAGCGCGCCGGGTAGAGCAGGTAGGTGATGGGCTCCTGGATGGCGGCCAGCTTGAGGCCTTCGACGGGGCCGTCTTCGTTGCCGGTGATCATGCCCTCGTACTCGAAGGTCCAGTGCGATGGCTGGCCCTTGGCAAAGGGCGCGGCCGGGGTGACGCGGATGGTCCCGTCCGCCGTGCGCTCGCCGGTGAGCAGCTTGCCGCTCTCATCGGTGATTTTGGTGACCTTGAGCGCCGGATGAAAGCCGAAGCTGACCGCCTCGGCGGTCTCCGGCGCGGTAAAGGTCACCACCGCCTTGGCCGCCAGGTGGTGCGTGGCCGGGTCCAGCTCGGCGTCGATCACGTAGCCGGTGATGGCGAGGGCCGGCCGCTCGGGCCTCTGCGCGCAGAGCGGAGCCACCATCAGAAGGGTCAGCGCCAGAGCGCCATTCACCGGAAATATCCGCATTCTTTTACGCATCGCAGTCATCGGTTTATCAAAGCGAGTTCCGATTGTCGTTTTTATCGGCCGAGGAAATGCCAATTGCCGTAAAGCCATCCCTCAGGGGCTAAAGCCCAACCTATATTTAGTCCCTCCACGGCACGGCACCCAGAGGGTACCCGGCCGTGCCCTTTCAAAGCAGCGAATCTTTCCGCAGCCTGGGAATCCGCAAACCTCATTGCGGGCGATTTCAGCTTCGCACAGATTGATTGTCTCGCGCCGGAGAAGCGGTTCGCAGCTCCTCCAGGGCAATCGCCGCCACCCTTTCGATGGCGCCGCCGGTTTCCGGTTTCCGGCCCGCCGGCCGGTTCTGCAGCAAAGCGCGAATCCGCGCCAACTCCTCCATCATGGACTGGCGGGGAGCCCCGTCCGGTAGCAGCCGCTCGATCTGTTGGACGATATTTGCGACCGTGAAGTCATGCTGGATCAGCTCCGGGACAACGCGTTTGCCGGCAATCAGGTTGACCATGGCCACGTGCGCCACCTTGACCACCCGCCTGGCGATGGCATAGGTCAGGGGCGAAACCCGGTAGACCACCACGAAGGGATTGCCCATGAGCGCCGCCTCCACCGTGGCGGTGCCGCTGGCTACCACCGAGGCCCGGGCGTGGAAAAGCGCGGCGCGCGCGTCGTCCACCACGCGGATGAAGAGCCCGCCCCCGCGCTCATCCACCAGGTCCAGCACAGCGCGCCGCTGCGCCTCGTTGAGGGTGGGAGCCAGGGGCACCACAAACTCGAAGAGATCGGAGAGCCTTCGCCGCTGGGGGAACTGCCCGCCAAACTCCTGCAGGAGATCCGTATATCCGCCTTTGCCCCGGTCCGCTGGATTGCGCGGATAGCCCGAGAGGCTCCACGCCGCCTCCAGCATCTCAGGCAAATGATCGCGAATCTCGCCGGGGCGGCTGCCGGGCAGCAGGGCGATCCAGAGTTTCGTGGGGTCCAGTTTGCTGGCCGCGGCGAACTGCTCGCGGCTGATGACGGGCAGCGGCAACTCCGCCAGCGGATGGCCGACAAACTCCGCCTGCACGCCGCGCTCCCGGTAGAACGGCTCCTCAAAGGGGAAGATCACCACCATGCGGCGAACGTATTTTTGCACCAGCTTGATGCGGTGCTTCTTCCAGGCCCATAACTGGGGGCTGACGAAGAAGATGACCGGAACGCCCAGCCGGTGAAGCAGCCTGGCCAGGCGGAAGTGGATTTCGGGAAAGTCGATGAGCACGGCTGCATCCGGCCGGCGCGCGCGAATGGCTTTTTTCAGCTTGCGGAACTCGCCGTAGATGCGGGGCAGGTGGAGGAGAACCTCGGTCAGGCCCATCACGGCCACATCTTCCGAGCGGACTACGCGCTCCAGGCCGGCGGCGGCCATGCGCGGGCCGCCCATGCCGGAGAACCGGGCTGTCCGGCCGGATGCGGCGAGCTGTTTTTTCAGCGCCTCAATGAGCAGCGCGCCGTACTGCTCGCCGCTGGCCTCGCCTGCCGAGATAAATATGTTGGAGGACATGGATGGATTGCGCCGCCTTTCCAGGCGCTGGAAACCATCATAGCGGGTCTGAATGGCGCAGACTCATGGCCTGCATCATGGCGCGCATATGCGCAATATGACGTTCCTGAAAAATGCCTAGATGCGAAGGAAGAGTCTTTTGCGGAACATCCAAAAGAGTATCAGCCAGTAGACTCCCAACGTCAGAGCGCCGAGAACTAGGGGTTCCAGCGCCGGCCCAAAGATGTTCAAGGTCCGCATCCCCAGATGGATGCGAAAGCTGTTCTGGATGAACTCCTCAAAGAGGTGCGACATGAGGTAGGCGGCGATGGAATTCATGCCTATGACGACCAGCGGAAAGGCGATGCCGCGATGCTTGCGGATATCGACCACCCAGGAAAATGCGGCCAGAAAGAGAAAGCACACGCCGCCGCTGAAGAGCGTCCAGGAGGGGGTCCAGATTTTCTTCACGATGGGACAGATGCCGGTGAAGTGAAAAAGCAGGCCGGCGGCCATCAATGTGGCTGCCGCCAGGAAAAATTTGCGCAGGGGAATGCGCGGAGCGGAGGCCAGAAACCAGCGGCCCGCGAAAATGCCCAAAATCATGGTGCCCAGGGTGGGAATGAAGTTCAGCGTCAGATAGCCCTCATCGTTGAAGAGGAAACGGCTGGGGCGGGGAAAGAGATTCAGGAACCAGAGATCAAAGGCCTGGCCGAGATTGCTGTTGCGGTTCCAGTGCGAGGCGAAGCCGGTGAAGAGATGCTGATGCCAGTCGGCAGGCACGCCTACCGCCGCGTAGTTGAAGTTGGGGCCGGGCGCCGGATAGAGCGCCCAGGCCAGCCAATAAGCGAAGAGGATGCCTCCAAACGCGGTCCACTGCCAGCGCGGGCGCGCGAAGGTGAGCAGAAAGGCGAAGGTGTAGCCGAGACCGATCTGGGCGAGAGTGTCTACAAAGGTGAAGTTGGTCATGGGGCTTTCGATGGAGTAAAGGAAGATTCCCAGCGCCACGAGAATGAAACTGCGCCAGATGGTATGGGCCAGCATGCGCGGGAAGCTCTCGCCCTTGCGTTGGCGGCTTCTGATGGAATATGGAAGCGCCACGCCGGCCAGGAAGGTGAAGCCCGGCTGGATGGTGTCGTGGAGACTCATGCCGGCCCACTCCACATGGGACTGGTTGAAGGCCAGGAACTGCCAGATGGGATTGCCGGGGAAAGACTGAGCTACCTCCGGAAGACGAAGGACTCCCGCCATCATCAGGAGCATCACCAGGCCACGGTACGCGTCGACGGCTATATTGCGCTGCTGCTGTTGTTCCACACTTACGACCATTTCGCCCATGGGAAATCCTCTCCGGGAATTGTATAGTGTATTGCTTTCCCACTTCTCTTCGCCGCGGCGGACGAGAAGTGGGGCACCCGGTTTTTTCGATATAAAGCTACGCCCCTCGCCGGGCTCGTACGGCGGCGGCTAGTTCGGTGAGCAGCGCGTGGGTTTCAGGCCAGTCGATGCAGGCGTCGGTGATGCTCTGGCCGTAGACCAGGGGCTGGCCGGGGACGAGTCGCTGCGCTCCGGCAACCAGGTTGCTCTCCATCATGACGCCGATGATGTTCTTGTTTCCAGCGGCAATCTGGCGCGCGACGTCGTGGCAGACAATGGCCTGGCGGCGATAGTCCTTGCTGCTGTTGGCGTGGCTGAAGTCGATCATGATGCGCGGCGCGGCCCCCGCTTTCTCCATTCGCGCCACGGCATCGGCCACACCATCGGCGGTGTAGTTCACGGTCTTGCGTCCGCCGCGCAGGATGATGTGGCAGTCGGGATTTCCGGCGGTGACGAAGATGGCGGATTGACCGTGCTTGGTGTGGCCCAGAAAAGTGTGGGAGTGCGCGGCGGAGAGAACCGCATCGATGGCGATCTGTATGTCGCCGGAGGTGGCGTTCTTGAATCCCACCGGGCAGGAGAGCCCGGAGACCAGTTGGCGGTGAACCTGGCTCTCGGTGGTGCGCGCTCCGATGGCGCCCCAACTGACCAGGCCGGCGATGTACTGGGGGGTAATCATATCCAGAAACTCCGTGCCCGTGGGCACGCCCATCTCGGCCAGGTCCAGCAGCAGACGCCGCGCCAGGCGCAGGCCGTCGTTGATCTTGAAAGATTCATCGAGATAGGGGTCGTTGATGAGCCCCTTCCATCCGATGATGGTGCGGGGCTTCTCAAAATAGACGCGCATGACGATGCGGAGTCTGACCGGAAAACTCCTCAATGGCGGATTGGAGCAGGGCGGCATACTCGCGCGCGGCCTTGGTGTCGTGAATGGAGCAGGGGCCAACCAGGACCAGCAGGCGCGGATCGCGGTGGTAGAGAATCTCTGCAACCTCTTTGCGGGTGTTAAAGATGGTGGTCGAGGCGGATTCGGTGACCGGGTAATCCTCCTCGAGAAAGACGGGGGGGAGAACCACTTTGGTCCATTTGATGCGAATGTCTTCAGTGGCGTGGAACATGGCTGGTTTCCTTGCGGCGCGCATCCCAGTCCCTCATCCCGGTGAGAGGAACAGCCAGGGTAGATGAGATGTGCGCGCCCTTCTACAAAATCTACCAGCCTGAGGCCTCAAGCGAGTGCGCCTAAGCGGGCTCGTGTTGACAGCGGCAATTGCCGCTGCCTAGAATTAAAGAGGAGAAGTTTGCTCTTTTCCCGGTATAAGTGCTAGAAAAACAAGCGCTTAATGTACGCTTATCCGGTCAGGGCGCGGCCAGGAAACGTCCTTTCCGGGCCGCCGGTGGCAAGCAGGACGGAGAGCAGGGAAGATGCCAGATGCGCGCCTCAGTCCGCGCGAGCGGCTGGTGCTAACGGCCATCATCGAGCTGTACATCGCCAGCGGCGAACCGGTGGCCTCGCAGGCGGTTGCCCGCTTTTTCGCCAATAAGGAAGGGCTGAGTTCGGCCACTCTGCGCAACGTGATGGCCACGCTGGGCGAGGCAGGACTTCTGGAACAGCCGCACACCTCGGCCGGCCGGGTTCCCACCGCGGCGGCCTTCCGCTACTACGTGGAACAGATTACCCGGCAGGATGCCTCCGTGAGCCGCATGGCCACTGGCGCGCCGGCGGCCGGCCCGATGGCGCCAGGCGCTTCGTCTTTGAGTGAAGCCCGGCGCGGACAGATCGAGGAGAGCTTCACGGGCGTGGCCAGTTCGCATGAGTACCTAGAGCGCACCTCGCACGTGCTGGCGCTCATCTCCAGCGGCCTGGGAGTGGCGCTGGCCAGTTCCACCGAGGGCCAGGTGCTGGAACACATCCACTTTTCCCGCCTCTCCCAAGGCCGGGTGCTGGCGGTGCTGGTTACCCAGGTGGGCGCGGTGCAGGACCGCGTGCTGGCCCTGGACCGCGATTTGACGCACCTGGAGCTGGAGACGGCGGCGCGCTACCTGAACGAGAACTTCCGCGGCTGGGCCATCGAGCACATTCGGTCTGAGGTCGCGCGGCGCGTGGAGATGGAGCGCGAGGCCTACCGCCAGATGCTGGCCGCGGTGGAGGAACTGTGCCGCAAGGGCGCATTGGCCGGCGGCGAGGCCGGTCCCGCCATATTTGTGGACGGAATGGCCAACCTGATCGCCGCCGAAGCGGATCGCGTGCGGCTGCGCCAGATGCTTCTGGCCCTGGAGGCCAAACAGCGGCTGGTGGAGCTGCTGACCGCCTACGTGGACGGACGGCAGCAGGAAGTGCGCGTGGTGGTGGGGCTGGATGAGGCTTCGCCGGCCATGCAGGACCTGGTGCTGATCGGCGCTCCGGCCCGGCTGGGCGGCGGTAACCTGGGCACCGTAGCCGTTATCGCGCCCACGCGCATCCAATATCAGGAGATGATTCAGGCGGTGCGCTACATTGCCCGGCTTTCCGAGCGCATCCTGGAAGTCCCTCCGGACTAGGAAGGCCGAGCATAACGGGAAATTCAGTGGAACGGCCCGTGGCCGGGAATCCTGAAAAAAAGGCCCGCACGCGCAGGCCAGGCGGCGGACCGCCGCGCAAATTATCATGGAAACAGGTAGCGTTGATGTTGGGGGAGAATGCGTAGAACTATGCCGGAACAGGAAACAGAGCTGACCATGCTGGATGCACCCAAAAGCCCGCCTGGAGCGGGGATGCAAGAACCCCGCGCCGAATCGGCGGAGAGCGGCGAGGTTTCCGCCGCCGGCGCGGAGCCCGTAAGCCGCGCGGAGTACGAGCAGTTGAAGGCGGAGCACGACCAGTTGCTCGACCGCCTGGCGCGGCTGCAGGCCGAGTTTGAGAACGCACGCAAGCGGGCCGAGCGGGAGAAGGCCGAATTCCGCGAGCATGTGACTGGCAACGTGGTGGAGCAGTTTCTGCCCGTGCTGGATAACTTCGAGCTGGCGCTCAAGTCGGGCGGCTCGGCTCACCATTTGCGCCAGGGCGTGGAGCTGATCGTGAAACAAATGGAAGAGATCCTGCGCAAGCTGCACGTGAAGCCGGTGGCCACCGTGGGCGAGGCCTTCGATCCCCATTTGCATGAGGCGATGGGCGCGGTGGATCGCGACGACCTGCCCGACCAGCATGTGGCCGAGGAGATTCGCCGCGGCTACCGGCTGCGCGAGCGGCTGCTGCGTCCGGCGCTGGTGCGCGTGGCGCACAACCCCAAACAGAAGAGCGAATGAGTGCCAGAGTGAGCAAAGCAGACTACTACGAGGTCCTGGGCGTCTCCCGCGATGCGAGCGAGCAGGAGTTGAAGAGCGCCTATCGCAAGCAGGCGCTGAAATACCATCCTGACCGCAACCCCGGCGACCACGCGGCCGAAGAGAAGTTCAAAGAGGCCAGCGAGGCTTACCAGGTGCTGAGCGACGCGGACAAGCGGGCCGCCTACGACCGCTACGGCCATGCCGGCCTGGGCGGGCAGGGCTTTGGCGCGGGACCCTTTGCGGCGGCGTGGACATCAGCGACATCTTCGGCGATCTTTTCGGCGAGATGTTCAACGTGGGCGGCAGCGCGCCGCGCGGCTCGCGCCAGAAGCGCGGCGACGACCTGCGCTTCGACATGACCATCGACTTCGAAGACGCGTTCTTCGGCGCCGAGACCGAGGTGAAGATTCGCCGCCTGGAAACCTGCTCCGTCTGCAAAGGCCGGGGCAGCGCCTCCGGCCGCGGACCCAGCGTCTGCGGGCAATGCCAGGGCCGGGGCCAGATCCGTTACCAGCAGGGTTTTTTCGCCGTGGCCCGCACCTGCAGCGCCTGCGGCGGCACGGGCACGGTCATCGGCGATCCCTGCTCCGCCTGCCGCGGCGAAACGCGCGTCACCAAGGAACTCAAACTCAACGTCAAGGTGCCGCCGGGAGTGGAGGAAGGCACGCGCATCCGCTACGCCGGGGAAGGCGACGCGGGCCGCGCCGGTGGCGCCAGGGGCGACCTGTACGTGGTGCTCTCCATCCGGCCCCATGACTTCTTTGAGCGCCACGGCCACGACCTGCACTGCGTCATCCCCATCAGCTTTCCCCAGGCCGCGCTGGGCGCGGAGTTCGAGATTCCCGGCATCGACGGCCCGGTGAACATCAAGATTCCCGAGGGCACGCAGAGCGGCAGGGAGTTGCGCGTGCGCGGGCGAGGCGTTCCCTACCTGAACGAAAAGGGTAACGGCGACCTGATTGTGAAGGTGCTGGTGCAGATTCCCAGAAAACTCAACCGCGCCCAGCGGGAGTTGGTGAGCAAGCTGGCCGAGTCGCTCACCGTGGACAACAAGCCGACGTCACCCGGGCTGATGGAGAAGATGAAGGATTTGTTCAGCTAGGGCGATAGGGCTTGAGCGCGGGAAAAGAAGCTCCCTGCGAAGGATGAACAGGCCCAATTGTGGATGGTGTTCGCTCGTAAGCATGACGCTCTCCTGGCGAGCGAAAGCGTAGCTTGGTGAAAAATCATGCCTCAGCTTTTTCCCTATACGCGAGCAGGTCTTCCTCTGTGACGTCCTTTGGTGGCACGAGTTTATAGTGTTTCTCTGAATAGACGCCTACTCCGTCTGCATTTTGCGTGAATTCAAACATAGCGATAACGTTCTTCGCCATGAATTGCGCGGCAATTGGGCGACAGATCAAGGTAGGGAAACGATTAGCACACACTGCAAAATCCTGTTCAATCTGAACGATCCCTAGCTTGTCGGTCCCACCTTTTGCCTGGATTGGGATGACGTAGTGAGCGCCTTTCTTATCCAATCCGACGTATATCTCATCCGTCTCAACCTGCCCCATCTGAGGAACTGTTGTACGAAGGTGATTCTGGAGCGAGTAGCAAGTTAAACCTGTGAATACATCGATGAGGCGGTTATAGCGCACTTTCGCAAGTAGAGCTTGTTCGTCCCCGAAAGCGTACTTTGCAACGATACCCGGAGTTGAGTCAGGAACCTTGGTTACGGTCATCATAGGGTTTGGCGCGAGTGGCTTGTCCGCAACTAGTGCGAACTTGTATTTTCCCCTACCTGTTGGGCGGATTATCCAGCACTCACCGTCCTTGGCGGTTCCTTGAATGCTCTCAGGCAACGCCGCTCGATACCGAAAGCTGTAAACAATGTCTCCCAGATTAAGCGGAAGCTCGATTCTTAGTTCCTTTGCGAAGGTTCTAAACTCCTCCCGTGCAAATTCAACTTCCCGCATTCCCTTTTTGTATTTGTTTTTGAAGATACTTGCCATCAAAGCCGAGTACCTATTGTTCATCTCTTCAGTCATTTATCACTTTCCTTTCTTTCCTGCTCCAGGCCACTGCAACAAAACGACCTCCTCTCGGAGTAGTTCCCCGGTGGCGGTAGCCAAACGAGTGCGAAACAGATCAATTCCTTTGACTTCGTATCCAAGAGACGCGGCTATCTCGGCAAGCAATTGCCCAGTGCGAATCATTACCCGTAGATACGAAGCCTGGTCCCCGACGACGTATGCGAGTTGTGCTCCGGGCCTCAATACATTCCGTAAGTCTGCCAGATGCCGATACATACCGCCAAAATAAAGTGTAGTCAGCCTGCTGTACAGTCGTTCAAAGCCAGATGTCTTCTGCAGTTCGATACGGCGATCTTCAATTGCTTCTGCAATTCTTTGAATCTCACCATTCTCTTTAACCAGCAAGTGGTCGGTGTCTGATTTATAGACGCTGCGCGTATTGGATCGTACCAGATTATGCTTAACTAAGCGTAGATCAGCCTTGCTCTTTGTGAAGCCTAAAAGCACCGACTCGAGCCTTGTTGTCCGTGTGTAATCCTTCTCGTTCGGATATGGGGGCGACGTAATCACTGCGTCCACAGAGTTCGGTGCGAGCACGGTGGACGTCTTCCTCGAATCCGCCAGGTATACCTTTGCTTGACCGAAATTACCCTCGGGGAGGTTTGCTAGGTCGTGTGCAATTGCGGTGACGCGCCTAAGCCAAGCTGCTACCACAGCAGCATCTCTCTTCGGTTTACCCACGCCGACCTCTGGCCCAAAATGGAGATTACTAATATCTGAAACGATAACCTTCGCCAGAGCTAATCTCTCGTGAGCAGCAAATCGCCCATCAGAGAGCTCTTCGAGTGCTTCTAGAAGTACCAAGGTCTTGTGCAGCGGAAGCGGACTTATGGAGTTGGCCAGGATCAGTTTCTCGGCTTCAACTGGTAGCTTTCTTAGCTCCAAGGTGGCGAGATCACCTGGAAAAAGCGGAAGGCCCTCAAAATCGGTTAGTCCACCCTTGGCGAGAATTTTTTCTGCGCTACCAGTTACTTTTTCTGCGTGCTTTAGCAGCGCACCAGGTTGCGGGTTCCAATCAATCTTGGTGTTCGTTGCAAACCACGGCATCGGATTGGCTTCAAGCCCAACCGAATTGATGCCAAGCCTCTTGCACTCGACGAGAGTTGTACCAGTGCCGCAGAACGGGTCTAAAACACAACAGCCTACAGACAGACCAAAACGCTGTAGGTAATCACGAACAAGATGCGGGGGGAAGGATAAAACGAACCTGTACCAATCGTGAATTGCGCGATCTTCTGTCTTTACGCGATTATTCTCCGGAACGACCTCGCGCACGGCACCCGACTGTTGCAAATGACCTGAAAATGTTGTCTGAATAGCTTCGGCGTTTTCCGTCACCACGTCTCCCCGTGACCCGATTATACGTTCTTTAGCTGTGGAATACGGCTCCAAAGGATATGAGCGACGTTCAGAGAAAACAGGCGACTGGAAACGACCGTCGTTCAGCTCTCCCACGGGTTGATGATGGGCACGTCGGCGGCGCGGAACGGCGCGGTATCGCGCGTAGCGACGGTGAATCCGTGCACGGCGGCAATGGCGGCGATCTGACAGTCGGCCACTGAGATGGAATAGCCGCGCGCCGATGCGCGGCTTGCAAGCGAGGCATAAACCACAGCGGCTTCGCGTTCAAAGGCGAGAAATCGATCAGCGAAGTAGTTCGCGAGCATTGCCAGCACCGCTGTCGTCATGCCTCTCTTTCGTTTACCGTCGGGAAGAAACGTGATACCGAGCAGTACCTCCATGAGGACAGGTGCGCACAGATATAGCGTTTCTTTCGGCTGGCGATCCAGCCACGCAATCACGACCGGATCAGCCAGCGGCTTCACCGGCTCCGAGATCACATTCGTGTCAAGAACGATCACGAGAAATCCGCCGGCTCAGCCGGCCTTGAATCGCGAGTGATGTTGAGTTCAATGCCGCCAAAGCGACGCCCGAGCGCAGCTAATTGCGAGCCGAGTCCCGCTGCCGTATTAGTGGACACGGCTTCTTCCAGGATCATGGCGAATCTCGGCCTCGGTGCTGCGGCCGTTGCGGGCGGCGCGCACCTTGAGCGCGCGATGGGTTTTCTCGGGAAGGTTGCGAACGGTAACGGCAGGCATGAGGCTCACCTCTTGGTATTCTGATCGCAATGATAGCATATTGCTGATAATGATAGCAATACTTCTCACCCTTCGGCCGCCGCGGCGACCGCGAAGGATGGGGTGCCCACATTTCAGCCACAGTGAGAATGTTTTGGGGGACGGCAATCCGGAGGGTAACCGCTCACCTGAAGAACGCTGGTTGTATGGAATTGGAGGGATTTGGTGGAGCTGAGCGGGATCGAACCGCTGGCCTCCTCGTTGCGAACGAGGCGCTCTCCCAGCTGAGCTACAGCCCCACGACTCTCTTATCTTAGCAGCGAGCGGGGAATCGGGGAAGAGGCTCTTGATTTGCCTGCTTTGAAAGGGCGCGACTGCAGGCGCGTCATATATAAGCCCAAATGATCGGGGCTTTAGCCGCCGAGGGAATGCAAGTTGGCGAGGAAACCTTCCCTCAGGGGCTAAAGCCCCGCTCATTTTTTCCGGCACTTACGGCACGACTGAAGTCGTGCCCTGATACAAAACCAGTGGTATTATGCAACCTGTGAAACTTTGACCTGCCGGCCGCGCTCTTTCAAAACAGGGGGTAGGTTCGTGGTCTCCCACCCTTGCCACAAAAACAAGAACGTGGCAAGAATGGGGCACCCAGCGGCTGAAGTCGTGCCCTTTCAAAACATTGCCTGCGCATTCTGCTCCAGGCGTCTGAAGCCGTGCCTTTCAGAACTGCCGGAATTCCGCAACCAACCAGTCAAGCCCTACAACTGGTTCATGTTCTGCAGGAACTCGGCGTTGTTGCGCACCTTTTCCAGGCGGCTGATGAGCAGCTCCATGGCCTCGACCGGCGAGAGCGGGTTGAGCACCTTGCGCAGAATCCAGATGCGCGGCAGATCCTCCTTGGGGATGAGCAGCTCTTCCTTGCGCGTGCCGGAGCGCTGGATGTCGATGGCCGGGAAGACGCGCTTGTCCACCAGCTTGCGGTCGAGGATGATTTCCATGTTGCCGGTGCCCTTGAACTCCTCGAAGATGACCTCGTCCATGCGCGAGCCGGTATCGACCAGCGCGGTGGCGATGATGGTCAGCGAGCCGCCCTCCTCGATGTTGCGGGCCGCGCCGAAGAAGCGCTTGGGCCGCTGCAGGGCGTTGGAGTCCACGCCGCCGGAGAGCACCTTGCCCGAGGGCGGCACGATGGTGTTGTAGGCGCGGGCCAGGCGGGTGATGGAATCGAGCAGAATGACCACGTCGCGCTTGTGCTCCACCAGCCGCTTGGCCTTCTCGATGACCATCTCGGCCACCTGCACGTGGCGGGCGGCCGGCTCGTCGAAGGTGGAGCTGATGACCTCGCCCTTCACCGAGCGCTGCATGTCGGTGACTTCCTCGGGGCGCTCGTCGATGAGCAGGACGATGAGCACCACCTCGGGGTGGTTGGTGGAGATGGAGTTGGCGATGGACTGCAGGAGCATGGTCTTGCCGGTGCGGGGCGGAGCGACGATCAGGCCGCGCTGGCCCTTGCCCACCGGAGTCAGCAGGTCCATGACCCGGCCGCTGATGCCCTCGCGCACGGTCTCCATCTTGATGCGTTCCTGGGGATAGAGCGGGGTCAGGTTGTCGAAGAGGATCTTGTTGCGCGTCTCCTCGGGCGACTCGAAGTTGATGGCCTCGATCTTGACCAGGGCGAAGTACTTCTCGCCCTCGTGGGGCGGACGCACGTTGCCGCTGATGGAGTCGCCGGTCTTGAGGTCGAACTTGCGAATCTGCGAGGGGGAGACGTAGATGTCGTCGGGGCCGGGCAGATAGTTGTAGTCGGGCGAGCGCAGGAAGCCGTAGCCGTCGGGCAGAATCTCCAGCACGCCCTCGGCGAAGATGTGGCCTTCCTTTTCGCTTTGCGCCTGAAGAATCTTGAAGATCAGGTCCTGCTTGCGAAGGCCGCTGGCGCCGGGGATCTCCAGGGTGCGCGCGATGCGGCTCAGTTCGGTGATGTTCTTTTCTTTAAGTTCAGCGATGGTCATGTTCACCTGCGATGGGGGGGATGGGAGTAAGGTGAGGGAATGCGGGAGAGGGACGTGCTCCAAGAGGAAACCGTGCGGAAGTTCAAGGAAGCCGCCGGCATGGGTCATGCCGGAGTGAAGCTCCCCTCAACAAGTAGAAGATGAAAACGCCGGGAAAGCAAGGCCGCTCAGTGCAGCAGCCGTACAGAAACATTGCCTGGCACAACTATACCCTTACGAGGCAATGCCCCTCAGGCGGCGCGGCGCGCCTCCACCGGCGGACCACAGTCGCCTTTACGGGCGCCGTGGAGCCGGGATCGGTGTGATGGAAGCGGCCACAGAACTTCATTGGTGGTGTCCTGCAGCCGTGTGTTCGGCTTGTGCAGCTTACGGGTTGCCTTGCTAGCCAGTTGACAGAGCTGGTAGCGATTGGACACATGAGAAAGTGCCCCAAAAACCAAATCGGAACGCATTTGCGAATATCTCCTTCATGAAGTTGCCTGCCCGGCCCGAACTCGCCTGTCGCCGCCGGTACAGCCGGGGAGCCAACAGGTACGAAGGCTGCCCCGATTCCATTCCCTAGTGGTTAGACGTGCCAATTGTGTATCCCGTTCAAAATCTTGACGCAGTTTTCCACGCCCTGGAACAGGCTTGGTGCAGTATCTGGGATACAGATTGCCGCCTTGGGAACCATGCGCCCTGCTTTCCCGTTCCGGTGGATGTCAAACAAACACCGGGGTATCAACGGATGAGCCTATCGCTCCAATATGATGCGGGGAAAGCAGACGGCCGCGCTCAATCGCACAGTGCAATTAGCCCTTATGGATGGCACTTATAAATGTATACCCTGACGGCCTCCGGGTCAACAGTTTTTTCGGGCTTTTGCGGCCTGCGGCGGGGCCTGGGAGGGGGCATCGCGCATTGCGCATAACATCTTATAGATCAAAGAGATATATGCTTCATCCAGGGAGGGTTTATGGGACTCCCTGGTGGCGCAACTGCCCTGAAAAGCGAAGCTGCGCCGCGCATGGGTACCTACCTGGTTACCTGCCAGGATGTGCGTACCCAAAAGCCTGCCATCCGGATCGCTCAAAATCGGCTCTCCCTCCTCGTCCGTACCGCAGGCAGGCCGCCGCTTCAACGTCCTTTGGGGCGTGGTAAATACCTCGTCCAGGCGGAAAAAGCCGAAAAACAACAAGAGAATCAATGGGATAGCAACCAGAAACGTGTCCCAGCCGGAACTCAGAATCGCATCATGCATATTTGTCCTCCGCCCAGGCAGAGCGGCTGGCATGAGAGGCTTCTCATGCCGTCAATGCGGTTATCGGCCTGGGATTGGAGATTGCTTAGAGTCGAAAGTAACTAATGGCAGGGAGTAGGGAATAGGGAACAGGGAATAAAAACGCAGCGAGCCTTTCAAACAGGGTGCACGGTCCTCGTCCGCCGCGGGGTAGATATGATGTGGTTCCAGAACCGAGGGCACGCGACTATGCTCGACCGCAAGAGCCTTTTTCGCAGATTCCGCTTCCGCTTCACTTGGCCGCTGGGTGATTCCTATTCCCTATTCCCTAATCCCTGTTCCCTGTTTTTTTATGCCCAGTAGCTGCGGTCCAGGGTGCGGTACTGGATGGCCTCGGCCAGGTGGGCGACGGTCAGACTGCTCCACGCCTTCCAGATCGGCGATGGTGCGGGCGACTTTAAGGATGCGGTCGTGGGCGCGCGCGGTCAGGCCCTGCTGTTGCATGGCGCGCTCCAGCAGGCGCTCGGCGTCGGCGCCCAGCTCGCAGTGGGCGCGAATCTGGCGGGTGGTCATCTGCGCGTTGGCGTAGATTTTTTCGCCGGCCTTGCGGAAGCGCTGCCGCTGGCGCTCGCGGGCGGCCAGCACGCGGGCGCGAATCTGCGCCGATCCCTCGGCCGCGGCCCCGCCGCGCAGTTCCTTATATTGCACCGCCGGAACCTCGATATGAATATCGATGCGGTCCAGCAGCGGGCCGGAGATCTTGGCGATATAGCGCTGGATCATAGGCGGGGTGCACAGGCACTCGCGGGATTTGTCGTTGAAGTAGCCGCAGGGGCAGGGGTTCATGGCCGCGGCCAGCATGAAGCGCGCCGGGAAAGCTGAGCGACATGGAGGCGCGGGCGATGGTGACGGTGTGGTCTTCGAGGGGCTGGCGCAGGACCTCGAGCACGTTGCGGGGAAACTCCGGCAGCTCGTCGAGAAAGAGCAGGCCGTTGTGGGCCAGCGAGACCTCGCCGGGGCGGGGGATGATGCCGCCGCCGATCAGGCCGGCGTCGGAGATGGTGTGGTGCGGCGAGCGAAAGGGGCGCTGCGTGACCAGGCCGGCCGCCGCGTCCAGCACGCCGGCCACGGAGTGAATCTTGGTGGTCTCCAGAGCCTCCTCGAAGGTGAGCGGCGCCAGGATCGAGGGCAGCCGCTTGGCCAGCATGGTCTTGCCCGAGCCGGGCGGGCCGATCATCAGAATGTTGTGGCTGCCGGCGGCGGCCACCTCCAGGGCGCGCTTGGCCGTCTGCTGGCCGCGCACATCGCTTGAAGTCCACGGTGAAGTGTTGCAGCTCGCTCAGCAGCGCTTCAGTGGAGACGCGGTAGGGCTCGCGCTGGATGACGCCCACCACCGCCGTGTTGAGCAGCTCCAGCACATCCAGCAGCGAGGAGGCGGGATAGACGTTGACGCCCTCCACCACGGCGGCCTCGGCGGCGTTGGCGGCGGGCAGAATCAGGTTGGGAATGCCCTTTTCGCGGGCCAGGATGGCCACCGGCAACATGCCGGGCACGGCGCGCACGCTGCCGTCCAGTCCCAGTTCGCCCACCAGCAGGAAGCGGCTCAGGTCGTCGGTCCGCAACGCGCCGTAAGCGCCCAGGATGCCGACGGCGATGGGCAGGTCGAAGCCCGAGCCTTCCTTCTTCAGGTCGGCGGGAGCCAGGTTGATGGTGATGAAGGTGGGCGGAATCAGGTAGCCGGAGTTCTTGATGGCGGCGCGCACGCGGTCGCGGCTCTCGCGCACCGCGGCGTCGGGCAGGCCCACGGTGTGGAAGACGTCCTTGTCCATCACCACGCCGCTATAGTCGACCTCGACATCGATGAGGTCTGGCGTCGATTCCGTAGACGGCCGCGCTGTGAGCTTTGAAGAGCATCTCGTTGGTTGCAGCGAGTGTAGCAGAAGGAGGGAACAGAAACAGGGCTGTCAGCACGGCCATAGGATCGCCGTATCGGAAATCAGTATCAGTCAATTATATCTTTACGCCTTGACGTGTTGCGGACAATGTGTACTAATCAATGTGCCAATCTTTTGAACTTTAACGTTTGGAGAGGTGATTATGAACGAAAAAAGCTCGTCTTCCCCGCTTGACGCAGCGCTCGCGCAAGTGGATTCTGCACGGCGTCGCTTCCTGGGAATGTTGCTTGCCGGCGCTGCGGCGCTTCCGCTGCTTACATCCTCGGACCTGACCGCCGAGGACAAACCCAATGACCAGAAAGCCGCGACAACGAATAAAGGAGACACGACAGTCAAGAGCAGCCAGACCATCAAGCACAACAGCGCAAATCCGCAGATCAAAGGTGAAACCAGGCAGATCAAAGGTGAAACTAGGCAGATCAAATTGGACGCCCAGCAGATCAAAGGCGTAAACCCGGCGATCAAAGGTGAAGTCAAGCAGATCAAAGGCGCAAGCCCGGCGATTAAAGGCGAGAGTCCGGCGATCAAAGGCGCAAACCAGTACGTCAAAGGCACAGTCAAGGCGCCCGGCAATCAGTAAGATGGATATCCGGGCCCGGAGCCTGGTTATTAACAACCATCTGAATCTCTGCTCGAATGATGCCCGGTGGCGCGCATGGCTAATCCCGTCCTCAACCCCGCCGTGGGACTGTCGCCGGTGGAGGGCGGCTATCTCGCCTACGATCCCGCCGCCGATCGCCTGCATGAACTGAACGCCATGGGCGCCCTGATCGCCGAACTGTGCGATGGCGGCAGGAGCGTGGAAGAGATCCGCGCCTTGGCCGGGCCATTGATGCCCGAGGGCCAAAACGCCGGGATCGACGGCTGGCTCGGCGAGGCCATCGAGGCCGGCCTGCTGGTCTGGGGCGATGGCGCGACCCTCCGGCCGCGTGAACTCTCCGCCGGCGAGTTGACGGAGCTGGCCGAACATCTCCGCGACAGCGGCAGGACCGAGACCGCATTTCTGTGCGCGAAGAGAGTGACGGAGCTGACCCCCGATGACCCGGACGCGTGGTATGCCCTGGGCTGGGCGGCGCAGGCCGCCGGGCGGCGCGCTGAGGCGGGCGGCGCTTATGAGAAGTATCTCGCATCCAGAACCGAGGACGCCGCCATTCGCCATATGCTGACGGCCTTGAGGGACGAGCCTCCGCCGCCGCGCGCGTCCGACCAATGCATCCTGCAACTCTTCAGGGAGTTTTCCTCCAACTACGACGCCAAGATGCGCGACAAGCTGAGCTACCAGGCTCCGGAGCGCCTCGAGGAGCTGATCCGGTCTGAGATGGGCGATGCCGCGGGCCTTCAAATTCTCGATATCGGTTGCGGAACGGGATTGGCGGGCGTGGCATTGAAAAAGCGCGCGGCGCGCCTGGTGGGGGTCGATCTCTCCCCGGAGATGATCGAGCTGGCGCGGGCGCGCGGCATCTACGATCAGTTGGAGGTGGCCGAGATCACCGCATGGCTTGACCAAACGCAAGCTCAGTTCGATCTCATTGCCGCCTGCGACTGCCTGGTTTATTTTGGCGATCTTCAGCCGCTGGCGGCGTCAGCGGCCAGAAAGCTCAACCCCGGCGGCTGCTTCGCCTTCACCACGGAGCGCGGCGAGAGGTATCCATTTCATCTCAGCGATTCCGGCCGCTATACCCATCATCCCGGCCACGTTCGCGAGGTGGCGGCGAAGCTCAGGGCTGATGGTCGCCCGGCTGGAAGACGGATTCCTGCGCACCGAACGCGGCATCGAAGTGACCGGCCTGCTCGCGCTGCTCAGAAAATCCTGACGCTGAGGTCCGGTCTCCGCAATCTCATCGGCGGTCACGAGCCTCTTCGGCCTGTACAAGATCGCCGCCGGCCGGCCGAGCCTCGCATGTGGCCGAGTGCCGCAGAGAAGAGACGAAATCAGCGGCGCTCATAGCATGGTTTTTCGCCATCGCGCTCCTGAAAAATCCAAAATCGTGCTCCGAGGCCGGTCGAAACCGCTCCCACGCATCCAAATTTGCGTTTCAACCCCTTTGGGGCGCAAAAAAATTGTTGACCTTTTTTCCACTCTTTGTCGTTTTTTTCTTGACAGCGATGCATCGTGATTCTATACATTCATCAACTGCAATTTCTGATTGCAGAATCGATGCAACCCATCGAAAAGGGAGAATAGGCAAATGGCAACCAAAAAGGCAGCCAAGAAGGCAGCAAAGAAGCCCGCGAAGAAGGCCGCAAAGAAGGCCGCGAAGAAGAAGTAGCGGGTCATCCAACCAAAAGGCAACACTTCAGGGGGACGCTTTAGAGCGTTCCCCTTAGTGTTTATGCGCATGAATTCGAGCGGTTCTCCAATTCACGCGCCCTTGCCATATCTGAGCAGGGTGGCTTTGTCTTAAGGGAAAAGCCACTTTGCGGTCGTGGCTTCGACGTACAGCGATTGGAGAACCACTGTAGACTCGTAAGGAAGGGAAGAGCACGCCGCCATGACCCGACGCCGCTGGATTGCCGAACATTGGGACGAAGCCACCGCCACCATCGTGGGCGCGCAGGCCGAACACATGGCGCGCGTGCTGCGCGCCCGGCCGGGCATGGAGGCGGACGTGGTGGCGGGCGGGCACGTCTTTCACGCCGAGGTGGCCGCCGTCAGCCCCCGCGAGGTTCGCTTCAACCTGATCGCCGAGCTGGAGGCCGATCCCGCGCTGCCGGTCACGCTGGTGCTGGCCGTCTACAAATTCGATCGCATGGAGTGGGCCATGGAGAAGGCCACCGAGCTGGGCGTGGCCGCGGTGGCCCCGGTGATCGCGCGGCGGACGGAGAAGCATCTGGCCCAGGCCGCGGAGAAGCGCGCCGAGCGCTGGCGGCGCATCGCGCACGAAGCGGCGCAGCAGGCGCGCCGCTCCGATGTGCCGCATGATCCACGATCCGGCTCCGCTTGGCCGCGCGGGTGCGGGCGGCGTCGGCGGCCACGCGCATCGTGCTGGCCGAGCAGGAGCGCACCACCACCCTGCGCAACGCTGATCGAGGAAGCCGTCGCGGCGGCCAAGGAAGAGATGCCCGCGCTGGAGATTGCCATCGGCCCGGAAGGCGGATGGGCTCCGGCGGAAGAAGCGCTCTTCGACGCCAATGGCTGGCGCGCCGCATCGCTGGGCCCGCGCATCCTGCGCGCGGAGACGGCGGCCATCGCCGCGCTGGCGGTGGTGGCTTCGTATCTGGAGTAGACGCTTTACAGCGAAACCCCGCGCCTCCAGGGAATGAAATCGTTCTGCCCATTCAGCTCGGCCTTGGTTAGCCGCTGCCCGCTGGCCACGGCAATGGCAAGCTCGAGCAGCTTCTCCGCGCACTCCGCGATGGTCGGCTTCGCCGGTGACGATGCCGCCGGCGTCGAAGTCGATGATGTCCTCCATGCGTGCGGCCAGCGCCGAGTTGGTGGCGATCTTGATCACCGGCGCCACCGGATTGCCGGTGGGCGTGCCCAGCCCGGTGGTGAACAGCACCAGGTTCGCGCCCGCTCCCACCTGCGCGGTCACGCTCTCCACGTCGTTGCCCGGCGTGCACTGCAGGGTGAGTCCCGGCGTGGCGGCGTACTCGGGATAGTCGATGACGTCGCGGATGGGCGAGACGCCGCCCTTGCGCGCCGCGCCTGCCGACTTGATGGCGTCGGTGGTCAGCCCGTCCGCTGATGTTGCCCGGCGAAGGATTCATCCTCGAAGCCCGAATCGACGGCCCTGGCGCGCGCCGCATAGCTCTGCATCAGGTCGCGAAAGCGCTGCGCCAGCTCATCGGAGGCGCAGCGGTTGATCAGCTCCTGCTCCACGCCGTGCAGCTCGGGAAACTCCGAGAGCAGCGTCTTGCCGCCCGCGCCCGCCAACAGGTCGGAGACGTAGCCGACGGTGGGATTTGCCGAGATGCCGCTGAACCCATCCGAGCCTCCGCACTTCAGACCCACGGTCAGCGCGGAAAGCGGCGCGGGCGCGCGCTCGATGCGATTGGCCTCGGCCAGCGCGGCAAAGGTCTGGTCCAGAGCCTGGCTCATCAGCGACCGCTTCGCGGCCCGACTTCTGCTGATCGAAGATCAGCACCGGCTTGCGCAAGCTCGGGATCGCGCGCGCGCAGTTCGTCCATCAGCATTGCCGGCCTGCGCGTTCTGGCAGCCCAGGCTCAGCACCGTTGCGCCGGCCACGTTGGGGTGATGGATGTAGCCGGCCAGCAGTCCGCACAGCGCCTGCGCATCCTGGCGCGTGCCGCCGCAGCCGCCCTGGTGGGTAAGAAAGCGAATGCCGTCGAGATTGGGGAAACACGCGCCCTCGCCGCAGCGTTCTCTGCCGCCAGGGTGGAAGGCAACCGCACGCCAACTCGTCCCCGGTCTTCTGCCGCTGCAACCAGTCGCCGCACATGCTGGCGATAAGCTGTTGGCGCTGCCGTAACCCAGCTCCTCTTCGAGCGCCTCTTTCATCCGCTCCACATTGCGGTTTTCGCAGAAGACCAGCGGCAGCACCAGCCAGTAGTTGCGCGTGCCCACCTGGCCGTCGGCGCGGTGAAAGCCCATGAAAGTGCGCCCGGCCCACGCCGATGCATCGGGCGCGGCCATCGGGGCGGGCTGCCGCACGGCGGAGTAAGCGCCGGCGCGATGGCGCACGTTGCGCGTGGTCAGCAGGCCTCCGCGCGGGATCGCTTCCACCGCTTCGCCCACCACCATTCCGTAAAGAAGAACCAGGTCGCCGGGCTTCAGATCCACCACCGCCATTTTGTGCTTGGCGGGAATGGCCTGCGCCACGGGGCAGGATCTGACCGCCAAAGCGCGCCGCCGCGCCCGCATCCAGCGCCGCCAGCGCCACCACCACATTGTCGCGCGCGTCGATTTGGAGAACGGTTTCCGGCATGAAATTCCCTCTGCTTTACAGATGCGCGTAGCGCAGCAACAATCCGGCCAGCGCCGCTCCCGCCAGGCCGCCGAGGACGGGGATGGGCGCATAGCTCCAGTTGGAGCCGCCTTTGCCGGGAATGGGCAACAGCCAATGAACGATGCGCGGACCCAGGTCGCGCGCGGGGTTGATGGCGTAGCCCGTGGTTCCACCCAGCGAGAGGCCGATGCCCCACGCCAGGCTGGCCACCAGCCACGGCCCCAGGCCGGCCGCCGGCCCGTTGGCGGAGACTCCGCGCGAGAAGATGGCGTCCACCACCACCAGCACCCCGCAGAGCACGGCCAGTCCCCAGCCGGTGGTGATCATCATGCAGCCTCCGTCGCCGCATAGGACTTGCGCAGGGTCACGCCGGCATTCACGCCGCCGCCCAGCAGCAGAACCAGCGTGCCCATAAACTCGCCAAACCACACAGAATGCATCGCGTCTTCCTTAAAGAGCGTTATGAAAGCCTGCAACTGGCGCTCCATCCATCCCTTGCATCATAACCGCATCAGAACCACGTCTTGCGTTTGTACTCCAGGTAGGCGGCGCCGAATTTCTCCTCCAGTACCTGCGCCTCTTTGCGGCTGCGAAAAACCTGCATAGGAATAATGACGGCAAAGATGAGCAGCAGCCAGGGCCTGTTGGCCCAGATGAGGATTCCCGCGATCATCAGGCTGCCAAAGACGTAGATGGGATTGCGAATGCGGGAATAGAGGCCGGTGGTCACCAGCGTGGTTGCCCTGGCGCGCACGCTGAAGGCCCGGCCCAGTTGCATGCGGGCCAGGGCGAAGAGCAGGAAAGACGGAATGGCAATGGCCAGTCCTACCATGCGCGGTGCCGTCCAGGGATGCCCCCAGGCAGCGATTGCGAAGATCAGCGCGGCGATCATGAGCAAGGCCAGGGTTCCGTAATTCAGTTTCACGAGGCGTCCTCCACACTTCCTGGATTCTACGCGCCGCGTTGCGCTTTCGCTTGCAGGCGCCGGGCGCGGCGGCGGAGTTAAGGGATACCATGAGAAGAAGGAGGTGCAGCGCATGCGAAAGCCAAAAACAATTCTGCTTGGGGCGGCCATGGCGGCCGCGTTGGCCTGGACGGCGGCGGCGCAGCAGCCGGCTCCGGCTCCCACAAAGGTCATCGGGTTCATGACCGACTTCGGCCTGAAGGACGATGCCGTGGGCATCTGCAAGGCGGTCATGGAGGGGATCGCGCCCGGCGTGCGCGTCATCGACATTACCCACCAGTCCGAGCCCTACAACATCGCCATGGGGGCGCGTCTCCTGGCCGAGTCGACGCCTTACTTTCCCAGGGACGCGGTCTTTGTGGTGGTCATCGATCCCGGCGTCGGCTCCTCGCGCAAGGCCATCATCGCCAAATCACGGGTGGGCCAGTTCTTCGTGCTGCCGGACAACGGCCTGCTCACCCTCATCCAGGACCGTGACCGCATCGTTGAAGCGCGCGAGATCGTGAACCCCGCGTGGATGATCGGCCCCGCCATCTCCTCCACCTTTCACGGCAGAGATATTTTTTCGCCGGCGGGAGCCCACCTGGCGCGCGGCGACGACTTCGTCCAGGCCGGTCCCTCGGTCGACGTGACCAAGCTGGTCCGCCTGGACCTGAAGAACGCAACCGTCGATGAGAAGGGCCTGCACGGGCAGGTGATCGGCATTGACGGGCCCTTTGGCAACCTCATCCTCAACGTGCCCGCCGAGACCTTCGCGCAACTGGGCTACAAACTCGGCGACCTGGTCCCCGTGACGCTGGACGGGAAAAGCTACGCGTTTCCCTTGGTGAAGACCTTCAGCGATGTGCCGGTGGGCAAGGAACTTTTTTTCATCGACTCGCGAGGGCGGCTTTCGCTGGGCATCGACCAGGGCAACTTTGCCGCCGCCTATAAAGTGGGCGAGGGCGCGGAGCTGACGATACCGAAGAAGTAATATGGAGTTCTTGCCGGAGGAATCAGTGATGGGGAAGATTTGTAGCGTATTGTCTGCAGCGATCGTGGCTGCCACCCTGGCGGCAGCAGCCTACGCCCAGCAGCCGGACACTCAGCCGGCTGGGAAATGGACCATCGTGGTGCACGGCGGCGCGGGCTCCATCGAGCGCTCCAAGCTGACCCCCGCGGGCGACGCGGCCTATCGCGCCTCGCTGACCCAGGCCACCAAAGCGGGCGCCAAGGTGCTGGACCGGGGCGGCTCGGCGCTGGATGCGGTGGAGGCCGCGATCCGGGTGCTCGAAGACGATCCGCTCTTCAATGCGGGCCGCGGCGCGGTCTTTACCTCCGAGGGCAAGAACGAGCTGGACGCCTCCATCATGGACGGCTCCAATCTGAAAGCCGGCGCGGTGGCCGGGGTCACCCGCACGCGCCATCCCATCAGCCTGGCGCGCGCGGTGATGGAGAAGTCGCCTTACGTGATGCTGATCGGCGCGGGCGCCGACGCTTTTGCCGGCCGGGTTGGCCTGGAGCAGGTGGACCCCAGCTTCTTTTTCACCGAGGCGCGCTGGCAGTCGCTGGTGAAGCAATTGCAGAAGGAAGGCCGCCCCGTGCCGCCGCGTCCGGCCGGAGCGCCGCCTTCGGGCGCGGCCGTGCCGGTGGCGCAGATGGAGGAGTTGGCTGATACGCACCTCTACGGCACCGTGGGCGTGGTGGCGCTCGACCGCAAGGGCAACGTTGCCGCGGGCACCTCCACCGGCGGATTGCAGGCCAAGGCGCCGGGCCGCGTGGGCGACTCGCCCATCATCGGCGCGGGCACTTACGCCTCCAACGACTCCTGCGCCGTCTCCGCCACCGGCACAGGCGAGTACTTCATCCGCCTGGGCGTGGCGCGCGAGGTCTGCAACCTGGTGGCCTTCAAGGGCATGGGGTTGCAGCAGGCCGCCGACCAGGTGATTCACAAGGAGCTGGAAGCGCTGCACGGCGACGGCGGCGTCATCGCCATCACCCCCGACGGACAGACCGCCGTCAGCTTCAACACCCCCGGCATGTTCCGCGCCCGCCTCAGCGAGGGCGGCAAGCTCGAGATCAGCATCTATAAGGATGAGCCGTAAGCGCGGCTGAGATGCGAGCGCCTTACGTTCGCGCGTCTTTGGCGGTAAAATAGAAAGCGAAGTGGTTCACCATCACCCCATCCCGGCCCTGCTCTAGCGGCGCCCGCCGCTTGCACTCTTTCCCTGCCCGCATTCCACTTCTATCCGCCAAAACTTAAAACCCCGGAGGGGGCCTTATGATTGATCGTTTGGAACAGATGGAGCAACGCTACGAGGAGCTCAGCGCCCAGCTCTCCTTGCCCGAGGTGGTCAACGACCGCGAAAAGTACCAGCAGGCTGGCAAAGCGCTCAGCGACCTGGAAACCCCGGTGATGAAGTACCGCGAGTTGAAGCAGGTGCGCCGGGGCCTGGCGGACGCGCGCGCCATGCTGGCCGAGAGCGACCCCGGGCTGCGCGCCATGGCCGAGGAAGAGATTGCCGCGCTGGCCCCGCGCGAATCGGAACTGGAAGAAGAGATCAAGGTGCTGCTGCTGCCCAAGGACCCCAACGACGAGAAGAACGTGATTCTGGAAATCCGCGCCGGCACGGGCGGCGACGAGGCCTCGCTCTTTGCCGCCGAAATCTTCCGCATGTATACGCGCTTTGCCGAGCAGCATCGCTGGAAGGTCGAGGTGCTGTCGCTCTCCGAGTCGGGCGTGGGCGGCTACAAGGAAGTGATCGCCATCATCGAGGGCGAGCGCGTCTACTCGCAGATGAAGTGGGAGAGCGGCGTGCATCGCGTGCAGCGCGTGCCGGCCACCGAGGCGCAGGGCCGCGTGCACACCTCCGCCGTCACCGTGGCCGTGCTGCCCGAGGCCGAGGAGGTGGACGTGAAGATCGAGGCCAAGGACCTGCGCATCGACACCTTCTGCTCCTCCGGTCCCGGCGGCCAGTCGGTCAATACCACTTACTCCGCCGTGCGCATCACCCACCTGCCCACCAACACGGTGGTCAGTTGCCAGGACGAGAAATCGCAGATCAAGAACCGCGACAAGGGCATGCGCGTGCTGCGCTCCCGCCTTTATGAAATGGAGATGGAGCGCCAGCAGGCGGAGCTGGCCAAAGAGCGCAAGCAGCAGGTGGGCACCGGCGACCGCAGCGAGAAGATCCGCACCTACAACTTCCCGCAGAACCGGGTGACCGACCACCGCATCGGCCTGACGCTGCACCAGCTTGACCTGGTGATGGAGGGCCGTCTGCAGCCCATCGTCGATGCGCTGATTACCCACTACCAGGCCGAGCAGTTGAAAGCCGATGCCACCCAGGCCGCCTGATCGCGCAACGCTACGCGCCCTGATCGCTTGGGCTGAGCATTTGCTCACCGGGGGGCCGCATGCGGAGCGGGCCCGTCCCGATGCCGAGACTCTGCTGTTGCGCGTTCTGGGCAAGGACAAAGCCTGGCTGATGGCCCACGCCGATGAACAACTCACCGGCGATCAGGCGGCGCGCTACGCCGAGTTGCTCAAACGGCGCACCCGGGGCGAGCCCATCCAGTACATCACCGGCGAAACCGAGTTCTTCGGCTTGCCCTTTCGCGTCACGCCCGACGTGCTGATTCCGCGCCCGGAGACCGAGCACCTGGTGGAAAAAGTTCTTGAGCTGGCCGCGCGCTTCGAGCAGCCGCGCATCGTGGACGTGGGAACCGGCTCCGGCGCTATCGCCGTCGCCCTCGCGCACCACCTGCCCCACGCCGCAATCACGGCCATCGATCTCTCCGCGCCCGCCCTGGCTGTGGCGCGCGAAAATGCCGAGCGGAACGTAGTCTCCGGCCGCATCAGCTTTCTCGTAGGCGACCTACTGGCCCCACTCATGGATTCGGCGCAGGAAACAAAAAACTCCGTGCCCCATCCTTTTCGCGTTTGGTGCGAAAAGGGTGGGAGAGCAAGCCTCTCAACGATGGATTGCTTTGAAATTGTCGTTTCCAATCCGCCCTATGTGCCCGCAAGCGATCGCGACCAGCTCTCCGTCGAGGTGCGCGAGTACGAGCCTGCGCTGGCCCTCTATGCCGGCGAAGACGGCCTCGATATTTACCGCAGGCTTATTCCCACGGCCTTTGCCGCGCTCGCTCCCGGCGGCTTTGTGGCGCTGGAGATCGGCTACGGCCAGTCGCCCGCGGTCCACGCGCTGCTGGCAGCTTCCGGCTTCGCTCAAATCGAATTCGTTCCCGACCTGCAAGGCATTTCCCGCGTGGCCTGCGCCCGGCGGCAGTAAATAGAATGATGCCCTAATTCAGCCTCTTCAGCACGTCGAGCAGCTTGGCCGCGCCGCTCCCCTCCTCCTGCGCCACCAGGCTGAAAGAAATCGCATTTCATGCAATTTGCCACCTTGTGGGCAAAGACCCCCTGCACTTCGCCTTTGCACAGCGTCCCGGCGATGGCCCAGCAGCAGCGGCCGGCGTTCTTTCCCTGATTGATGCCATCCGTACGTTTCTCGATGGCTGCCGGACAAACTCCAAGCTCGTGTGTTTTTTGTCCGCCGGGTTGACGTCCGCACTGCTTGAACTCCCAACAATTCTTCGCCATGGCCTCATCCATTCTGTGTCAAAGAGCACAACGGATATATCGGCTCGAAAGGCGAGTACTTTATTGGAAGGAATTCATTTGTTAAGCATTTTCATAGAAATACCGTAAACAACTCCGAACATACCGGAGGTGAGATGCCGCTTCGTCATGGGCATGAGTTCGCTGAAACAGGAGATGGGGTCGCACTTTCAGGAAGCCCGGCCGGTCTTGCTGAGTTCCCGGTAAAATCCCAGATCCGCGCCGCTTAGACTCTTGGTGATATAGAGAATCTGCCCATAGTGCATGGCGAAGTGCTCCACCACCTGGCACACCGCATCCAGGCCCCTGACTTTGTAGCCCTGAATCTCGTACTGGGCGAGCAAGTCCTTCTCGGTCAGCCGCGCCAGCACCTGCGCCGCCTCCGCGATGGTTGCACCCAGGGCGCCGAGCAGCACTGAAGCCGGAATCGAATCGGCGGCATTGAATTCCGCGGGGCGATTGCGCGTATCCTGCAAGCGGTTGAACGAAGCCACCAGCCACTGGCGCACGTTCCCGTTCAGATGCAGGATCAGGTTTCCAACGCTGTTCGAGGCCTGGTTGGGGCGCCACCACACCTGCTCGTCTGTGAGCGGTTCAACGCATCCCCGCAGCCGGGGCCAATACTGCTCCAGCAGCTTGCGCCGGGAAAACTCAAGGAACAGCGTGGTCATTGTCGCGTCATTGGTTTTCATGGGAAAACGAAACTCCTTTGTATGGCTTCCTCAACAGTAGAGTACTCTTGCTTCATTAGTCGAAGGGACTCTTTTCCCTTCCAGTCCACAGGCAGGCAAGCCCGCCGATTGCCGAATCCGCTCCAGCGGCATAGAATTTCCCCTGAAATCGTTTCCCAGAGGATCAACCATGCGCATCTCCGTTTCGCTCTCCTTAGCCGTTCTCGCCCTGGCATCCCTCACCGCCTCATCCCAAGCCCCCGCCGCAGCGAAGACGCCGCCGAAGGCTTCGCCGCGGGCGGCCCTGCACCCCGCCCATGGGCTGGAACAGTTGGAACTTCTTTGCCGAAAAGGTGACGCGACAAGGACATCCGCGCCGCCGCCGACCAGTTGGTGGCCACCGGCATGAAAGACGCCGGCTACATCTACGTGAATATCGACGACACCTGGGAGGGGGAGCGCGACGCGAACGGCGTGCTGCACACGAACTCCAAGTTCCCCGACATGAAGGCGCTGGCCGACTATGTCCACTCCAAGGGCCTGAAGATCGGCATCTACTCCTCGCCGGGGCCTAAGACCTGCGGCGGCTACGAGGGCTCGTATGGCCACGAGGCGCAGGACGCGCAGCTTTACGCGCAGTGGGGCATCGACTACCTGAAGTACGACGCGTGCAGCTTTATCCAGGAGGTGATGGAGAAGCAGGCACCCAACGACAAGGCGGAGCAGATGCGCATGATGCTCGCCGCTTACGCCAAGATGGGCAAGGCGCTGAAGGCCACCGGACGGCCCATCGTCTATTCCTTCTGCCAGTACGGCTGGGACGCGGTATGGGAGTGGGCGCCCGCCATCGGCGGCAACCTCTGGCGCACCACCGGCGACATCCATCCCCGCTGGGACCGCATCTACGCCATCCTCAGCCAGCAGGCGGGCCTGGAACAATACGCCGGTCCCGGCCACTGGAACGACCCCGACATGCTGGAGGTGGGCAACGGCAAGCTCACGCTGGCTGAGAACCGCACCCACTTCTCCATGTGGGCCATGCTGGCCGCGCCCCTGCTGGCCGGCAACGACCTGCCCAACATGAAGCCGGAGATCAAAGCCATCCTGACCAACCGCGACGTCATCGCCATCGATCAGGACCCGCTGGGCAGGCAGGGCTCGCGCGCTTACAGCGAAGGCGAGGTCGAAGTCTGGACCCGGCATCTGGCCGGCGGCGCGCTGGCCATCGCCGTCATCAACGCTGGCGACAACCGCTACTCCACCCATCCCTTCCACCTGAATCTGCGCAAACTCGGCTTGCACGGAACGCAGACGGGCAAGGATTTATGGACCGGCAAGACCGTGGAGCTGACCGACAATGAGCCGCTGGAGTTGGCCAGCCACGACGTGCTGCTGGTGCGGGTGGAGAAACCGGTCGTTCATGCCGCGCAAAGCATGTCATCGCCGCCCCAGGCAAAACCCGCGGCTAGGTAAACGCCAACCATCCATCCGGAGCTGGGCCGTCTCGCGGAGCGAATCCAGCGTCTATAACGTCTAATAAGGATAGTGTTGCCATCTCGCCTTCAGGAGTTGCCGTGAAATTCCGTTTCTTTTTTACCATCGTCTTCGGCCTCGCGCTCAGCCTGGCCCTTCCAGCTCAGGATTCATCCAGCGGTCAAGTTAGCGGACAGGCCCAGGACCGGACCAAGAACATCACACACCCGGTGCCTGGAACCGTCATCGCAGCAGGCGCAGATTCCTATACCGTCCAGACCCAGGCGGGCTTCATTTATACCGTCAATTGCAGCGCAAAGACCCGCATGTTCAAGCCGCAAAGCGAGCGCAACCGCCCTGGCGCACGCCGTGACGTCGGCAATCCCGGGCATTTCATCATGCCCGGCGACATCAATGTGGGCGACTTCATCGCTGCCATGGGCGATTTTGATCCGGACACCAAGACCGTAACCGCGAAGGCCGTCAGAAAGTTCGATGCCGATCAGGTTATGCAGATCCGCGACAAGCCGTCCGACTACAACAGGACCTGGCTCGCCGGCGAAGTGAAGGCCGTGACCGGCGCCAGGATCATGCTTCTGGGCTCGCTGGACCACACCCCCCACGTCATTGTGGCCAACGTGGACACCGCCTTCCGCAGACACCACGAGGCCATCCCCCTGACCGATATCAAGGCCGGCGACACGGTGCATGTGGAGGGCTCCGTTCAGAATGGAAATTTTGTGGCAAGCGAAGTGGTCGCGGTAGACAAGCAGGCCCCGCCGCCAACCGTGCCACGCGCGGCTCCGCCTCCAACGCAGCCCTCAACGCCGCCCCCAACTCCGCCCTCGACGCAGCCCCTAACTCCGCCCTCAACGCAGCCCCAATAGTCTGTCAGGTTTCCCAGGTCTTGTCCGCCGCGGCGGGACCTGGGAAACCTCAGCTTCGATTTCCATTTCGGAACCGCTCTTGGGCCGTCTCAAACGATGGAACGAAGCACCTCTTCAGCCCACGTCACCGCCTCCACATAGCAGCGGATCACCTGCTCAGGATTCAATCCATAGGCTTCAACCACCGCATCGCACAGCGCCCAATCTCCGCGCTCGTGGCACTCCAGCCATTGCAGCAGACCGCGTTCGGGGTTGTCCGCGCCCTTGAGCGCCTGGCGAATCTCCTCGCGCAGCGGCAGCGCCGGGGCCAGGTCTTCCATGGGCAGGCGCAGCATGGCCGGCAGCAGGCTCAGCATCCCCAGCAGGTACTGCTCCGTCGGGATCCAGCCCGCACAGCCCGGCGGCCAGTTCGCAGAATCGCCCGCGCACAAAGGCCATGCGCAGGATCTCGGCCGGCCGGTCGGCATTCAATTCGCTGGCGATGGCCAGCATGGCGATGCGGCGGAAGCATCTCCTCGCCCACCGCCAGCAGCGCCGCCTGGATGGAGCGGACCTCCTGGCGGATGGCGCATATCGGCGAGTTGACCAGCCGCAGCAGCCGGTAGGTGAGCGAGGCGTCGCGCTTCACCAGGCGGGTCAGCTTGCGCAGGTCGATCGGGTCTCGCGCTGCAGCAGTTGCAGAATCTCGATGTGGGAGAGCCGGTTGGCGGGCACCTTGCGGTTCTCCAGCAGCACCGGGCGGCAGAAGTAGATAGCCCTGAAAGAGCGTGAAGCCCTCCTGCGCAGGCCTGCTGGTACTGCTGCCTGGGTCTCGATCTTCTCCGCCACCAGCGCCACCGTCACGCCGCTCAGCCGCCGCAGCAGGCTCTGCCGCTCTTCGGCGCCGGTCACGGCAAAATCCACCTTGATGTAGTCGGCCAGCTCCACCAGCGGCTCCAGCTTCGGCTTCCAGGTGAAATCGTCCAGCGCCAGCCGGAATCCCAGAGCTTTCAGCTTGCGGCAGGCGGCGATCAGGCCGGGCGTGGGCTCCAGGTTCTCCAGCATCTCCAGAACCGTCATGCTGGGCGGCAGCACATGCACCAGGTCCTCGGTCAGCGACTCCCGGGTGCAGTTCACAAAGGCCGGCAACCCGCCCGTCAGCTTTTCCAGCCCGAAGATCACCGTATTGTCCAGCATGGTGCGGGTGGCCAGGTCGCCGTCTCCGCGGAAAGACCGCCTCCGGCCCCGCTCGGAAGAGCAGTTCGTACCATGCACCCTGCCGCGCAGGTCCATGATCGGCTGGCGCGCCACATAGCGCAGTCCGCCTGCCAAGTTCGGGCAGTGCGGCTTCGAGAACCGGCGCCGGTAGATCACTTGTACGGCCATGCGTGCCATCCCTGGCACTGCTTATCGGCGGGATGGACGCGTATCTTGAGGAAATTTGGAGGTTGGCGCAATTTGGCCGACTGCTATCCTTCCCCGGCCTCAACCGCCCATGAACATGCCGCCGTTCACGTCCAGCACGTGGCCGGTAATGTAGGCGGCCGCATCGGAGGCCAGAAACGCTGACCACCTGGGCAACATCGAAGTCCGTTCCCCGCCGGCCCAGGGGAATCTGGCCAGCATGGCCGCGCTCACCTTTTCGTCCAGCACCGCGGTCATGGGCGTCTCAATGTAGCCCGGCGCCACGGCATTCACGGTAATTCCGCGCGAGGCCACCTCGCGCGCCAGCGAGCGCGTCAGCCCGATCAGCCCGGCCTTGGAGGCCGCGTAGTTCACCTGGCCCGCCTGGCCGGCGCGGCCCACCACGCTGGCCATATTCATGATCCGCCCCCAGCGGTTCTTGATCATCGGCCGCAGCAGGGCCTGGGTGAGCAGAAACGGCCCGGTCAGATTGATGGCCAGCACCAGGTCCCAGTCGGCGCGCTTCATGCTCATCATCAGCCCGTCGCGGGTGATGCCGGCGTTGTTCACCAGGATCTCGACCTTGCCGAAGCGCTCCAGCACCGCTTTGGCCCCGGCTTCGATCGACTCCTGGCTGGAGACATCCAGCGCGAAACGCCGCCGCCTGGCCGCCGGCCGCCTCAATCTCCGCCGCCACCTGGGCCAGCTTTGTCCTCGTTGATGTCCGCCAGCGCCAGCGTGGCCCCGGCCCGCGCCAGCTCCAGCGCGCAGGCGCGCCCGATGCCCTGCGCCGCTCCGGTTACCAGCGCAATTCTTCCCTGCAAATCCGCCATCTCTCTTCGACCTCCGCGCGCGCAACTCCGCGCCCTTTCCGTCCTCATTATAGATGGGCAATAGTTAGAGATTTCGAGGCTGCGGAAAAGGCCGCCGGGCGACGCAGTTTCCCGCCACGCAAACAAGGATCCGGCCGCGGGGACCCCGGTCTCTCCTCATTGGAGCTGGAATTTTTACCAAGCGGATAGAAGCTCGAAGCCGATGGCTGCCTTTTACATCGACGGCGTGGCCGCCACCGTCACCGGCCTTCCGGCCAGCGCCGGACGCACCAGCTCCGCCGGCCAGACATAGACCGCCAGCCGCCGCGAGTAGTGCAGCACCGGCTCCTGATCAGGCAAGCTGAATCCCGATCGACGCCGCCAGGTCGTTGCGCTCGATCTCCGCCTCCGCCTCTTCCAGCGGCCAGGGAACGTGGTGCAGGTTGGCCCGCACCGGCTGTCCCTCGCCGGTTGCGCGTAAACAGGCAGGAGCGCTCCATCAAGAAATACTCCAGCGTCCCCGCTGCGGCCCTCCGCCAGCTTGCGCGCCGGCCCCAGCCCCCGGTAGCGCGCCTTGAAGATCACCGGCTGGCTGGAAAACCGCCTGCCGGCTGTAGAAGGAGAACTCCCGCTCCGAGCGCTGTTCCAGCCGCATCTCGGCCCAGTGGTAGGGCAGGTGAAAGAAGGTGCGCGCCGCCGCCACCGCCAGCAGGTTGCTGGCATCCAGGGAGAAGCAATACACGCCCGGCGTTCCCGTGTGCTGGTCGCGGACATAGGTGCGCAGATTCGAGATCGGGAAAGCTGCGCGCTCCGGGGATCGGGCGGCACGCCGCGGACCTTGATGCCGGTCCAGCCAGAAGGGCACGATCCCCAGCCACGCCGACCCCTGAAAGGTGTCCACCTGCAAGCCCCTCGGGCAGCAGCGCCGCCGATGGCGGCCGCCGGCACCGGCCAGTGCGCAAACAGCAGATCGTTCCAGCGCTGGGTCATCGTCCAGCGGCCTGAGGGCAAAGGCCGCGGCCTGTGCGACGTCCGTATCTAGATACTCCCGCATGGCCTGCTCCTCCATTCGCCGCACTCGTCCATGACCCGTCTTTCCGGCTCTGCCCGCTCTTGGCCCAGGGAGGGTTACCGGCTGTGCAAACCTCGACACAGCCTCTCTATGCCGTATTCTGTTCGCGAGCCCTCAGCCATGTCCAGTGAATCTTTTCTTCCCCCCGGCGCCCAGCAACCAAACCGACGTTTTCGCCGTCCACGGCGCCGACCCCGAAGTGCTGGCCTACGCCATGGCCAAGTACTCCCGCTCGGCCCTCTCCATGCGCGAGTCGCTCACCGAGATCAGCGCCCAGCGCGCCGAGCAGTTCCTCAACACCTTCTACTTCCAATACGGCCACCGCTCCATCGCCGACCTGGCCCACATCGCCTTCGCCGTCGAGCGGCTCAGCCTGCTGGCCGCCATCGTCCTGGTCGACGAGCAGCGCTGGGACGGCCAGGAGCGCTCCACCCGCTACCAGAACTTCCTCAAATCCGGCTGGTATTTTCCCGATTTCGGCAGCGGATTCCGGCTCCGCCCAGCTTTACGCCGAGACCATCGAACAATCTCTTCGCCACCTACCAGCGCACCACCGCCGCGGTCCTTGACGCCTTGCGCCGCCGCATCCCCTGCCCCGAGGCCCTGAAGCCCGAGGCCTACGAGCGCACCCTCAAGGCCCGCGCCTTCGACGTAGCCCGCTACCTGCTCCCGCTGGCCACCAACACCTCCCTCGGCCAGATCGTCAATGCCCGCACCCTCGAAACCCAGGTCTCCCGCCTGCTCTCCCACCCCGCCGCCGAGGTCCGCGACCTGGGCGTCAAGCTCCGCGAAGCCGCCACCGGCCCCGCCTGGAACGTCAACGCCCAGGCCGGCGCCGCCTTCGTCGAGAAGCTCGCCAGCCGCCGATCCCGACTCTGGCCGCCGAAGCCGCCCAGCTGCTCACCCGCGAGGTCCGCACCGCTCCCACCCTGGTCAAATACGCCCAGCCCAACGAATACGAGATCCAGACCCGCGCCGAACTGGCCCAGGCCGCCGCCGAACTCCTGGCCGACCATCCCCATTGCCGACAGCTCCGGCTCGTCGACCTGGTCGAGCGCACCGAAACCCTGGAAGTCGAGCTGGCCGCCACGCTGCTCTACTCCGCCAGCCACCACCCCTACCGCCAGATTCGCGACCTGGTCGCCGCGCTGCCGGCCGCTCGCGTCTAGCGAGATCATCGAGCTGGGCCTGCGCCATCGCGGCAAGCACGACGAAGCCCTGCGCGCCTTCCACGCCGGAGCCGCTCTGCGCTTTGACATCCTCATGGACATCGGCGGCTTCCGCGACATGCACCGCCATCGCCGCTGCACGCAGATCATCCAGTCCTTCACCGCCCTGCACGGCTACGAAACGCCCACCTGCGGCGACCTTGCGGCCCGAGGTCAACCTCCTCGCCGAAGCCGGCATCCTGGCCGAGTTTCAATCCGCCATCGAGGCAGCCCACCGGGCCAGCGCGCAAATCGCCGCTGAGCCAGGCCCCTGAAGCCGCCCAGTCCGCGCTCTACCTGCTTCCCCTGGCCACCCGCATCCGCAGCCTCTTCAAGATGGACTTTGCCGAAGCCCAATACATCGCCGAACTCCGCTCCGCCCCGGCCGGCCACTTCAGCTACCGCCGCGTGGCCTGGGAGATGTTTTTGGCCCTGCAGCGCCAGCACCCGTCCCTGGCCGCCCACATTCGCGTCACCGACTTCACCCAACCCATCGACCTGCTGCAGCGATAGCCTACCTCTTGCTGTGCTTGCGCACGCGCCAGAGCCAGAGCCAGCTATACAGGTCGCGCATATCCAGCAGGCCGTCATGAACCGCCACAGCCTCCCGGAGCGCGGCAAAAAAGCTCTGCATGCGGGGCATCTGCGGATAGGCGAGGGGATCGCGCCGTTTGCGCAGCGCATCGAGCGCCTGCAGCAGATTCAGGCTGATGGTTGTGGCCCGGGGATAGACCCGCAGAGCGGGCAGCGGCCGCGGCGCCTGCAGGTTGAAGGCTTTCAGCAGCAGGCCGGGTTCGTCGTAACCCAACTGCATCACCTTGGCCGTGGTCCCGCCCAGGCGGCAGTTGATCTCCAGAAAGTACAGGCGGTGGTCGGCCTCGGCGCCCAGCAGGCTCGAAGTGGAAGGGCCCGGTGAGTCCTTCCGCCTCCACAAAGCGGCGCGCGGCGCTTTCCAGGCCGGCGGGCAGGGGCGCCGGCGCCATGGAGGTGGTGTAACCGTGATACTTGCGATAGGCCTTGAAGAGCCGCAGATCCAGCAGCTCGCCGCATTGCGCCCGCACTCCGTGAAGGATGTAGTTCGGTCCCAGCCGGAATGGCTGCGCAATGGGATCAAGGGTCCATTGGGTTGAAGCGTAGAGGCGGCTCAGATCCTGGCGGCTGCGCATGACCAGCGCTTTAAAGCTTGGCCGCGCGGAATCGGCCAGCCGGGGGCGGATGACCACCGGAAAGGCCTCATCGGGAATGGCGGCGATGGCTTCAGCGGAGGTGAGCCTCCAACTGGGCAGCAGGTCAAAGCCGCACTCCTGGGCGCGATCGATCTGACGGGATTTATCCAGGAGCGGCTCCAGGACGGCCGGTTGCGGAATCATCAATCTGCAACGCGGTTCAAAGGATGCGCGATGCTTGCCCAGCCAGGTCAAGGTGAAATCGTCGGTGGTCAGCAGCGCGTCGGCGTGGACTTTATCGACAAAGCTATGGATCGCCGCCAGGCCCTCGGGGGTGCCCACCGTGGACCATGGCAGCGTGATGCCCTCCGGCTCCACCGCGCTCGAACGCCGCACAAAGCCTTGCGGCCGTAAAACCAGGTCGATGAGGTGAACGCGGATGCCGGCGCTGCGGGCGCGGCGCGCAAAGGCCAGCAGGTATGCGGAGAAACCCAGCAAAACCAGCGCGTGCACGGTGCGCGGCTCCTCCTGCGCGGAGGGGCGCGGAGGGCGCGAGATAGCGGACTCTACCAAATCGACCGTGATGTTCATTTGTTCCTGTACTGGCCTTGCCAGGAAGGCAAAATTTGCACCTCGTCGTGTGAATCCAGACGATCGCGGTGATTTCTGGGGCTATGAGCCTGTGCTTTCTTCTTCTCCGCGGCCTCCACCGCCCGCTTGGGAGGAAGAAATTCGGGGACTGCGGTTACCAGTCCCGGCGAAGCCATGGCCGCGCTGCTTGCGGCCGGTGCCGCCGCAACCGGAGCCGGGGCAATGGTCCGGGCCAGGGCGGGGCGATCCGCCGCGGGCTCTGGTTGCCGTATAGCTTCGGCTTCCTTCTTCGCCGGTTCCTGCAACTGCGGCTGTTCCTTCTTGCCCAGCACCGCGAGCAGGCTCCTCAGCCCGCTGAGCCGCGTTGACAGGTTAGGCGCGGCTTCCTCCGGTTCAGCTTCCCGGACTTCTTGCGGGCCGTTCACGCGCTTCCATCCCATGGACGAATTCGCCGCGGCGGGCTTGGGCGCCACGGGCTTGGCCTTGTCGTACTCGCTGGGCAAGCGTTCCCAGGAGGGCGCCGGTTGCGGGCGGGACTTTGGCGCAACGGCCGCAGGCGGGGAAACAGCAGATTTAGGCACGCCAATACTGGCCGCATCCGGTTGCGCTGCGGGGCGAGGCTGATGGGGCTGCGGATACAGGTCCGCAAGCCACCAGGGCAAGTCGGAGTTTTGGTTGGTCATAGGCTGAATCGCTTCCTGCGCCTGGGGCATCCTTGCTATCCGCGGCTGCACCCGCGCAGGTTCTCCCGGTTTTGCCTGACGGTCAGCGGCGGCCGGCGTAGAGCGCGGCGCGGCAGCTTCCTGAACGGCGGGCGGCGACAGACGAATGGCGGTCACTGTAGCAACCTCCGCGATGGCCGGAGTTGAGCGCGGCGCGGGCGCCTCCTTAACGGGCGGCGACGACAGACGGACCGCGGCCACGGCAACCGGCTCCGCAACGATCGGTTCAAACTGCCTCAGGGCGGGAGTTTCCTTAAAATTCGGCACATCGGCAGGCGCGGCATCGGCCGCTAGCGGGCGGCTTCTCGCCGCTCGCCTGGCATTGGAACTGCCCTGGGAAAGGAGATGCGTCTCAATGGCCCGCACAGAAAGGCGAAAAGCCGGGTCAGCCTTTTCCATGCCCACGCGGTTCAACACAAATCCCACCGCCGCCACATCCAGCCGCTGCAGAGTGGAGGCCGCCTCGCGAAGTTGCGCGCGCGTGGTCACCCCGGACTCCACCACCACGATGGCGCAATCGACAAAGCGCGCCAGGTACTCGGTCTCCGCGGATACGTTAAGCGGCGCGGTATCGGTGAGCACCAGGCTCTCACCCTGCGTCTGGGTCCCCTCGGCCATCTGCTGCAGCAGGGCCGTGGGGCGGCTGCCGCGTTGCGTGGTGGCCAGGGCTTGTGTATTGGGCTGGCCATTGCTGGCGAGGCTGGGCCGTGGGGGGTGAGCCGGCGTTCCCGTGGCATCCACAAGCACCGTCTTCCTGCCCATGGCCTCCAACAGTTCTCTCACCCGGGTCACCAGCGTAGTCACGCCCGTCCCCGGCCCGGCTCCGGTAAAGATGCAATTCTTCAGATTGCCCTGTTTGCGGGCATACTCGATGGCCGCCGCCAGCCGCAGCAGGTGTTCCTCGGCCACTCCGTCTGAGACTTCGATGAAATCCGGCAACTGCGCCATGGGCGCGAAGCCCAGAATCTGTTCCACATCGGAGGCGATATAAACCCTGGGGTCCATCTTGTGAGCGATCACCGCGGCCAGCATCCCCAAGAACAGCCCCGCCAGGACCAGCAACGCCGCATTGCGCAGCACGCCGGAGGTAACGGAGTGCGCCGGCGGCACAGCGGCGGCGCTCAGGTAGGCCGAGCCGGGCGCGCTTTCCTCAAGCATCAGGTTGCGCCACTCCTCGTCCACGGTGGTGAAGCGGTTTTGCAAACGATTAATGTCGATGGCCAGGTCGTTGGACCGCTGCAGCTTTGAGGTAGCGCTGCCCGCGGCTCCCGTCAGTTGCCCCAGTTGCGCATTCAGGCGCGACTCCACCTGGGCGGTCCGCTCCAGGTCAGTGCGCAGCCGCTGCTGGATGCGCGCCGCCGCCTTGGCGCGCAGATCCTTCATCATGGAATCGAGCGTGCCGTTGATCTGCGCCAGCTCCGCCGCGTCCTGCTTGTACTCCGGGTGATTGGGCGTGAGGTTGGCCATCTGCGAGATCAGAACCGCGCGCCGCTGGTTGAGCGAGGTCTTCATGCTCACCAGGCCGGGATCGGTGGCGGCAATTTCGTCGGCCTCGGCGTCCAGCGCCGCGGAGGAAGAGGCATTGCCGCTGACCAGTGTTGTCAACTTGGCCGCGGCCTCGTCGTGGGCGGCGCGCGCCGTCACCAGTTCCCCGCGAATGCGGCCGATATCTTCGTCATATACATCCGGGGCCGCGGGTCCGATGGCCGCCACGCCCAGTTGCTTGTTCAGGGCTTCCTGCTCGGCGCGGTCGGCGGCCAGCGCTTTCTGCACCCGCTCCCGCTCCTCGCCCAGCACCGCCAGCCGCTGCGTATCCCCCGCCTTCTGCTCGTGCGACGCGCTGTCAATAAAGCTGGCCGCCACCGCGTTCGCCGCCTGCGCGGCCACGGTGGCATCGGAGGCGCGGGCGCTGATGGAGAACTGGTAGCTGGTCCCCTGCCGCGTTACTTCAATGGAGTGCCGCAACCGCTCCACGGCTGACTGTTCACTCTCGCCGCCTTGCTGCCAGACGCCCGCTTCCAGCTTGTGCAGCGCGCCGGTAAGCACGTCCGCGCGCGTCACGTTCTGTATCTGCTGCGTGATATACGACTCGTAGGTGTTGGAGTCGTAGGGCCAGCGCTGGGTATAGGGCCAGCTCGGCCCCTGCGTCATCACCCTGGGCGGCGCGGGCTGGATGTAGACCACGCTCTGCGCCACGTAGACCGGCCCCGTCAAAAACCAATAGGCTACCGCCAGCGCCACTCCGGCAAGCGCAATCCCCAGCGCCAGGCGGCGATGCATTTGCAGGCTGCGCAGCAGGTCCAGGCGGAAAAGCGCCTGCGCGCCGTGGCCGGCCGCCGTGGGGCGCGCCGCCGCGGCTGAGGACGCAACTACGCCGTCGCCGGGTAGCAGCCGGTCCATGGGCTCGGGTTGAAGGTGCATCGCGGTCATTGATAAGCCACCAGCATCGCCATGGTTGCCACAGAGGCCATGGGGTTGAGCTTCTCCAGAACGTAGGTAGCGCGATTGAAGCCGCTCATGGGCACGTAGATAATCTCGCCTGGCTTCAGCGTAACCTCCAAAGACTTGACCGGGTTGAGCAGGTCGTGGAAAGAAATGACGCGCGAGGTGCCCTTGGTGGGGTCCACGATCTGGATGTGCGGATTGCGCCCCGCCTTGTTGGTAAGACCGCCCGCCTCGGCCAGAACGCTGGCCAGGGTGGAGTTGTTGGTCAGCGGAATCGCGCCCGGATGCTGCACCTCGCCGAGAACGGAGACAAAGCGCTCGGCCATGTTGGGCACATAGATGACGTCGTCGCGGCGCAGGCGCAGATCGGCCAGGGCATTGCCCGACTCGATCAGGGATTTCGAGCTCCACCCACACCACCTGGTCGCGGCCGCGATAGATGGCGCAGCGCTCGGGAATCTGGGAGAGCTTGCCGGGAGCGTTGTTGGGCCCGGTGGTGCTGGTTCCGGTGTTTGAACCTGTCTCCATGCCGCCGCGGCTAAGGGCCTCCAGCAGGGTTGGCGTGCCGTCAAAGATCAGCACGCCGGGATGCGCCACAGCGCCCAGCAGCAGAACCCGGTTGGCTGTGTACTTGGTGACCGTAACCTCGGCCGACAGGTTGGAATAGTAAGTTGAAAGCGCGGCTTCGACGGCCTTGCCCGCTTCGGAACGCGTCAGCCCGGCCAGCATCACTTCGCCGGCCAGCGGCAGGGTGATGCGCCCGTCCGGCCCGATCACCAGTTTGGCCGCCAGGTCGGGCCGCCCCACAAAGTCCACGGCGATCTCGTCGCCTTTGCCCAGCCGGTACTCTTCATCCTCGGCCGGTTCAAAGTTGCGCAGAGTCTCCAGCGGATTGGGCTTCAGTTGCGGCTCGGGCGGCTGCGTGCCGGTTTGCTGGCCCGGCGCCTGTCCCGGAACCTGGAGGTCCTGCGCATTGAGGACTCCCAGCCCGCAGCTTCCCGCCAGCAGCAGCAGAACGCACCCCATGGCGATTCCATGCTTCATGCTGTTGCCTCCCGGCTGCGGTAAACTCCCAGAATCCGGCGCGCCACTCCAAGCCCTTTTGCTTTTTCCTCGTCCGTCAATACCCAATAGTGCAACATAACTAGGACGGCTGCCGCGTAAATCAGGCTCGCCGCCAGCACTATTCCCGCCCCCTGCCAGCGGTTCACCTCCGCCACCAGCCGGGCAGTGGGCCACGCCAGCAGGCCCGCGGCCAGGTAAGGCGCCAATCCGGGCACAATCACCACCCGCAGGAAGCGCGTGAGACGCATATCCAGCACGAAAAGTACCCTGCCCATCAGCACGCAGGCTGATCCGGCCGTAGCCAGCGCTACCGCAACGCCAATCCCGAGCGGTGTCCAACGCCCCTGTATCCAATGAGATGCGGGCAATGTGACCCCCAGCAGCAGCAAATTTGGAACCGAGTAGGTGAATTCCTCATACACTCGTCCCATACCCCGGAAAATCGAAGTGCCCGGTCCTGTAAGCATATGAAATTGCATGGCAAAGCTAAATACCACAAACAGGGGGATGAGCGACTCCCTCATTGGTAACCCAGGACCTAACCAAACGTGCATAATCGGTGTAGCCCAAAAGGCCATGGCCGCCGCAAAAACCGCCGTGCACAGGTTGGAATAGCGCGCCCCGCTCAGGTAAAGCCTCTGCAGGTTGCCCAGCCACTGGGAGCGTCCCGAAGCCGCGTCCACGTGCGAGGCGGCCGGCAACAGCGCCCAAAAAAAGGCCGTGGGTATGGAGGAGAGCGCAGTGGGCCACTTTTTGGCCACATCCAGCAGGCCGGCGGCCGAGGCGTTGATCAGTTGAATGGCCGCCACCCTCTCTATCGAGTTCAGAATCGTGGAGAGGATGCTCTGGAACTGCACCAACCCGCCGAAATGCACCACGTATTTGAGCGACTCGCGCCGGATCAGCCGGGGCGAGAGATGCAGCCACTGCAATTGCCGGTAGGCCCACCAGATGGTCAGCCCGTCATTGATGACCGTTCGCGCCAGGTAAGCCTCGGCCAGCCCGCTGATGCCGCGCCCGGCGCTCACCAGCCACACGATCAAGGCGCACTCCACCAGGATGCTGATGGTAAGAAAAACCTGCGTGGAGGCGATCTGGTGGGTTCCTGTCAGCATGTCGCCGAAGGCGCTGAAGGCGATACTCGACAAAAACACGCCCAGCACGATCAGCACCGCTTCCTTGCCGTCCGCGGCGTGCGCCGGGGGCAGCCGCAGCCAAGGCGAATACCATTTCCATCCCAGTAAAAAAAACAGAAAGACCATGGCGCACAGGGGGATGGTGACCGCCAGCCCGGTGGAAAGCAGGGAGTTGGCCTTGGCGTACTCCCGGCGCGCGTGGAACTCCGCTACATATTTGATGTACACGTTGGAGATGCCCAGCGTGGTCAGGCCCACATACGTCACCAGGATGAAGATGGTGGTCCAGATGCCGTAGGCCTCCAGCCCGATGCGCCCCAGCAGAAAGGGAACCAGGCAAACGCCCCTGGCCATGTTCACCATGCGCGCCAGGATGGTGGCCAGCACGTTGCGCCCGAACTGGCGGTTCACCTCGTGCAGTGGTTCTTCGGCGGCGCCTGGCCTCTCTGCCTCCAGTTCCGTCTCGGCTTCCAGAGTCCAATCGACTTCCCGGTCCTGCGTGTCGGGGATGAGCTGGGGATTCATCATGGCTGGGAAGCCTCCCGCTTGGTACGCGCCCACTCGGCGCGGCTCCGGGCGTGACGCAGCACAATGGGCGTGATGGCCACCTTCCACACCAGGTACAGGGGCGCGGCGGCCAGCGCCGCTATGTCGCGCAAGGGTTCGGCGCCCAGCAAAGCAGCCTGCAGCACGTAGAGCAGCGCGATGCCCGCGCAGACCATGGCATAGACGCGCAGCCAATGCACGGGCAGCGCGGCGGCCAGCAACAGAACCAGAACGCCGCGCGACAGGGCCAGGCTCCACACGTCGGCCAGGGTCTCCAGGGCGCGCCATTTTCCGCGCAGAACCGCCGCCAGCAAGCGGCCCGTGGCGCGGCTGCCCACCTTGAACCGGCCGCCCTCCCAGCGGCCTTCCTGGGTAGCCTGCGCCGCTTGGGAGGCGGCCAGCGGGGCGTGCACGAAGGCCTCTCCGATCCAGTAGACGCGCACACCTTCGCGGGCCAGTTGGGTGTGGTATTCCACGTCCTCGGCGATGCTGTCGGCGGTGAATGGCGCGCGCTCCAGCACCGCTGCCGTCAGGGCAAAGCCGTTGCCAAAGATGCCGGTGGAGAAGCCCAGGCCCGCGCGTCCCCGCGCCCGCAGCACGTTCATGCCGCGAAAGGCCAGCGCCCGCAAGCGCGCCAGCGGAGCGGCCGAACCCGTGGCCGGCAACTCCAGCTCATAACGGCACTGGGTGGCCTCGGCGCCCTCCTCCAGCATGGCTCGCGTGACCGCCAACAGATTGCCGCTCACCACCGAATCGGCGTCGACGACCAGAATTGCGTTGGCGCCCGCCGCCAGCGCCGCCGCAAAACCCTGGCGCAGCGCCGCTCCTTTGCCGCGTTGCGTGGGATCCTTCAGCTCCACTACCCGCGCTCCGGCCTGCGCCGCCACCGCGGCCGTCGCATCCGAGCAGTTATGCGCCACAACAAAAATCGGGGCCGCGGAGTCGGCCTCACGGAGCGATGCCACCGTGCGCGCGATCATGGTTTCCTCGTCGTGCGCCGGCACCGCCACAGCCAGGCGGATCAGCCGCTTCACGGCCGCGCGCGGCCCGCGCCCCCGACGCAGATTGCCCGCGATGCACAGCGCCAGATCGAGGAACAGCGGCGCGGCGATCACCGCTATCGCCACTGCCAGCGCCGATATTGCAATCTGCTGCATCAATGCTCTCAGATCAACACCCGCTGGAAGCGGTACCGCGGCGCGCATGCATCTCCAACTCCCGCGCCTACCCAAACCGGGTTCATCCCCTGCACCCAGCCGGCCATGAGGAAAAACAGAATCAGCGCCTGCTCTCCCAGGTAGGCCGTGGTAATCGTGGTCAGCAGTCCCGTCAGCATGGCCAGATGGGCAAAGACAAGTCCCCGGTCCTCGGGCCGCAGCGGCCGAGAGGCCATCCTGAGAAGCCGTACCACGGTTCCCGCCACAATCGCCAAAAACAAACCCAGCCCGGTAAATCCCTGCGTTACCGCCAGCATCAGATAATCGTTATCAATGGACTTTTGTCCGTTCACATCGGGGTGGGCGCTGATGCCCCAGCCGAAGGCCTTGTGTTGCATGACGAGGGGCGTGTAGTTTTTCAGCAGATCGCGGCGGTAGATGGCGTCCCTCTGTTCTTCGTCGCTGGCCTGGGAAAACTCTTTCTCCGTGTACTTGCTGCCGTAATTGTAGGCAACCACCGAGAACACCGCCACCAGCACGGCAAAAACCATTGCCGCCTTGCCCCAGGAGAGCACCCGCACCAGCAGCGCGAAGACCAGCGCCAGCCCAACGCCAATCCAGGGCCCGCGCAACTGGGTCATCAGCAGGCCGGCCACAATCGCTGCCAGCGCCAAACCCCGCCCGGTGATGGGCAAGCCCTCCACCACTCTCCGGCTGCCCCATTGGGGGTCAAACCTGCGCAGCCAGAGGCAGTAAATCAATCCCATCAGGAAGATCATGCCCGCCAGAATGGCATGGGCAAAGGGCCCGGCAATGCGCCCGAATCCCCAGCGCACCTGCATGGGCCAGTTACTCGCCACCTCCGCCCATTGCTCGGGGGGAAAGAAAGGCCTGCACGCGATCTGCCAACTGTTTCTGGCGGTAAAAAAGTCGTAGACGCTGATGACCGCCACCAGGGCCAGCAGCACCACCATGCGCCGCACCAGCATCTTCCTGCCCGGCTGTTCTTCAACCCCTCCCTGTCTCCCCTCCTGCTCGATGAGCAGCTTGCCCGCCATATAGGGCAGCACGATGGTGGTAATCTCGGCAAATAACTGCAATCCCCCGCTGGCCGCGACTGTATTCAGTCCCTCTGAGAGCGCGGCGCTGGCCGCGAACAGCACCACCCACAGATCCGTCCAACTCCACCGCCAGCGAGGCATCTCCGTCATCAGCAAAGCCGCGCCCAGCGGCAGAATCGCCGCGTCGGCAAAGGTCAGCGGTGGAAGATGGGGAATGCGCAGGCTGAAGTATTGGGGCAGCAGAAGCACCACGGGCAGCCAGACGTTGATGAGGGCCTTCTGCGCCGAACCCCTGGCCAGTACCGCCCAGCAGGCCAACGCCGGGATCAGGATGATCAGATTCATTCCATCCCCACCAGTGCAGGTGCCTGCTTAATTTTAGCCGCGCGCGCGCGTTTGTGCCGCCAGCGCGTCCCGCTCCACGCCCATGTTGATGCGCGCCGCGGTTGCAGTCTCCGGGGCCATGGAGCGGCCATGCGCGATAGCCGGCTGCCATTCGTCGAAGAGCGGCTGCGCGCACCAGGCATGGAGCAGAAAGCGCAGTTTGAAATTCAGGCCGGCCAGGGACAGCGTAAGACCGTTTTCCAGCAGTTGGCGGCGCACACCCATCAGGATTCCCAGTCCCGCCGCCGTTACCTGCCGCGCCGCCTGCAGATGCACCACCATCACCAGGCCGTTGGCGATGCTGGCGTTGGCGGCCTCCTGCAGCTCACTTGCGATTCCGGCGCACAGCTTGCCATGCACATACACATGCATCGCCTGCGGAGTGCTGACCGCGGTCACTTGCGATTGGCCCAGGTAAGGCCTCTGTGTCCAGGCCGACAACAACGTTCCCGGCAGCCGCTGCGCCAATCCCAGAAAGTCGCGCAGGTAGCGCGGGCCCAGCCGCGAAGGCTCCTGAACCAAGCGCATCGCCCATTCCAGGCCGCAGCGCTGAATCCATTGGGGCGCCCGCCGCATGTCGCCCACCAGGATTTCAAAGCTCCCGCCCACGCCCATGGCCACCGGCACGCCCAGCCGCTTGCGGTGCATCCATATCCACTTTTCCTGCTTGGGATTTCCCAGCGCGACCAATAGGATGTCCGGCCTGGCGGTGTGAATGCGGTGCAGAATATCGCTGTGGTCCAGCCGCGCCATGTGCTCCTCGGTGGGTGCGTAGGTGCCCACGATGCGCACCCCCGGATAGTTCCTTTCCAGCAGCTTCGCCGCCCGCTCGGCTACGTCTCCCTGGCCGCCCAGAAGATAAATTCCATAGCCCTTGCGCGCTGAGAGTTCGGCCAGACTGGGCACCAGATCCACGCCCGTAACGCGCTCCGCCAGCGGGCAACCCAACAAACTCGAGGCCCACACCAGAGGCATCCCGTCCGCCAGCACCAGGCTGCACCCCGCGATAATGCGGTGCAGATGCTGGTCGGCCTGCGAGTTCAGCCAGAAGTCAAGGTTGGCCGTCGCCACCTGATGCGTTCCGCCCGACAGGATCAGGCCTTCAATAGCGTCGACAGCTTCGCCTGCCGTCAAACTATCAAGAGGCAACCCTAAAACCGCAATCGGGTGCTTTAATTTCCGCATCATCTCAAGCTTCCATCCTCTGCTTGATCGGGCTTCCCGATAGGGCAGGCCCTGAACTCTGCCTGTGGCGCAATTCCTTTGCCGTCCACATCTCTCGCGTCTGCTGCCAGAGTTCATTAGTGTGTACTGGCGGCAACTGCGCTTCATCGGTCCACCGCAATCGGTCCACTGGACTGATGGATAAGAAGCTATCTTTATCGATTATCTCAGTGCAATGGCGAAAAGGTGGGTGCCCAAAACTGGGTAGTTGCGACCTCAGGTATCCTGTAAAACGCACCGAAGTAACCGCTTTAGGTTACCTCAGAGTCCTTCAATTCTTGTTAACCTAAATCCATGTGCCAGAACGGCCGCTAGGAATTCCTGGAAGCCAAAATTGCCAAATCAAACGGAGAAGTCCATCCCCCAAAACGGTGATTGATCCTAACTTTCTCTCCTATAAACTGATCCCAAGCATTCTGTTAAGGAGATGACCGAAATGCCGTGCGCAAAAGTGAGATTTCTTGGCATTTCCGTCAACCCGCTTACGAGGGAGCAACTCCTCGAGTTCTTCACGGCTTCCATTGAAGAGCAGGCTAGGGTGGTGGTTGGCACCCATAACATGCATAGCGCGTATCTGGCGCAAAGCAACAGATCGTTTCGCGAGTTCTATGATAATTGCAATCTGGTTTATGTGGACGGCATGTTTCTTGTCTGGATTGCCCAGGCCCTCGGGCAGCCGGTCCGCGCCGAGCATAGAGTTGCTTTCCTCGATTGGTATGACGAATTCTTCCATCTTGCGGCCACCCGCAAGTGGCGGATTTTCTACCTTGGTGGCGCTCCGGAATCCTCCCGGGGCTTTGAGGATATATTGCAGAGAAACTACCCCGGCATACAGGCTGCGGTCCATCACGGATATGTGCGCGAATTAAATGTAAAGGCTCTCTGCGATCAGATCAATGGATTTAAGCCTCATGCGCTTTTTATCGGCATGGGAATGTTGATTCAGGAGAAGTTCATCCTGGATGCGCTCCCGTATCTGAAGACGAATCTGGTTTTCGCGGGGGGCGCCATGCTCGAATATCTGACCGGCGAGAAGAAAGCCGCGCCGCGCTGGATGGGTCCCATGGGGCTGGAATGGATCTTCCGGCTCGTTCATGAGCCCAGGAGGTTGGGGTATAGATACTTGGTTGAGCCGGTCAAGTTAGCGCCAGTCTTCCTGCGAGAACTACTTCAGGGAAAGACTCGTGCCGGAAGGAACTTTGTGCCCAAGCCTAAAGACCAACTCGGCTGCAAGTCGGAAGAGTAAGTCGCTCGCTTGCCGTTCCTAAGACGGCCGTCCCGGAAGCGGCGCCGGATTTACCACGCGCCCCAATGCCTATTCCGTCCACTCCAACACCGCCATCGAACAGGCAGGCAAGGCCAGTTCCCCGTCCCCGAACCGCTCTTCCCTGATCGTTACCTGCGTCGCGCCCTCGTTGTTCGCTCCCGGCCCCGAACTCACCAATCTCCATAACTTCGCGCCGGACCTCAGCCCCGCACCCTCCACGCTAATCCGCCGCGTCTGGTGCAGTCCATAGTTGAAGACGATGAGGCCGTGACCTTTGCCTTCCTCGAAGGCGTAGGCGTCGAGCTGGTGAAAGCCCTTCAGCCGCACCCCGTCATTGCCCTCCGGCTGGTCGCTGGCGGGGTTTTCGCCGCTCACCTCCACGCGCACCATATTGCCGCGCATCACGCGATTGGCCAGGCTCTCGGCCAGGAACTGGGGACGCACCCGGCCCCCCATCTCCACCACGCTTCCCCACAGCCTGACTAAAGTACCGTCCGCCCGTTGGAAGCGGAACTGGGGCAGGCAGAAGAGCATCTCGTCGCGGATGCCGTGCTCCCGCATCATGCGCAGCATGTGCCCGGTAACCGCCAGCCCGGCCGCGGCGGAGGGGGTAAAGCGGTCCAGCACCGCCTGCGGAGCCGTGCCTTCCGTGGTGTGCAGATTCACCTCGTAGACCGCCAGTTGCCGCCCGCCCGCCGAAGCCTGCGCCGCCTGCACTATTCCCTCGCGGGACATTTGCTCCGGCTGGGCCAGCAACGGTCCATATAACTGGTCGTCATTGGCCCACTGGGTCACGCTGTGCATCAGGTAGGGAGCAATGGCCAGCGTGTTGGCCTGCGGCGCGGCGGCCAGCAGCGCGCTGTTGCGCTCCGGCATCGATATAAATGCGCCCACGGCCAGGTCGAAGCGCCCGGCATCGGCCCCCGCCGCGGCGCGCATGGCCGCGAAAACCTGGTTGGCCCGCCGCCCATAAGCCGCGGCGTCCTCCATGGTTTCTCCCTGAAAGATGGCATTCCAGGTTTCATTGCCCAGCTCGATGTGGATGGTCTGGAAGGCGTGGGTCCATGGCTCGCGCCGTCCGCCGGCCACGCGCAGCGCACCGCCCGCCGTCTCCGGCCCGCCGGCCAGATACTCGGCCAGCTTCCGCGCCTCCTCCGTGCTCATGGCGGTGGGCGCCACGATCCACGGCTCCGCGCCTACCTCCTGGCATAACTCAAGAAACTCCGGAATCCCTACCGGAATGTCTTCTATGGTGGCCGACCAGGCCGAATAGCCGGGCCGCTGCCGGGCCAGCGGCGGAGCCAGCAGATTGTCCACCGTGCTGCCCAACCCGGCATGGCTCGACATCAGCCGCAAAATTCCCGGCCGCAGCTCCTTCAACGTCTTCACTACCTCATCGCGGAAGGCGGTGCGGTTGGCGGGGTCGCCGTTCATCTGCTCCAGGTTCACGTCGTCCAGCAGCAGCGAAGCGCCGGTCACGGTGAATCCGGCTTCCACGGTTCCCGCCGGTCCCGCATCTTCGTTGGCATCGAAGTCAGCGTGGTAGTCGGCCCATTGGGGCGTGAGCCGCACATCCTCCTCGAGATAATCGTGCATCCCGGCGGCGTTGCGCGCCACATGCACGTGCAGCACCCGGCTCCCGGCCAGCGCTTTGGCGCGGAAGCTCAGCCGGTACCGCCCCCGCAGGCGCACAAACGTGAACCCCTCCGTCGAATCGAAGTAGGACTTAAGCTCCGCGGACTGGCCGGCATCCGCCGCCTCAATGCGCAGCGCCTGGCGGCCCTGCGTCTCCGGCGACAAATCCGCGCGTTCGGCCAACAGCCGCGCGCCGCCTTTGAGCGTGGGCCACCATCCCGCCGCGGGATCTCCCGGAAACTCCTTTTCCACCGCCAGCCAGTCCCCGTCTGCAATGGCCGTGCCCGCGCCCTCCAGGGTGAGTCCATAGCCGCCGCCATCCGGCCCGCTTGCCTTTACGCTGCCTTTGCGCCCCGCTGCCGCTCCATCCAGAACTTCAAAGCGAGCCCCATCCCAGAAACCCGCCGGCCACCGGAATCCCTGCCGCGTGTCCACGCAACCGTCCGTTCCGCCCCTCACGCAGTGCAGGATGCTGCGGTAGGCCATGTCCTCGAATCCAGGGTTGCGATAAAGCAGATTTTTCATCATTTGCCCGGAGTCGTAGAAGTTCTGCTCGCCCAGATTGATCCCCAGCCGCGTCACGCGGGGCAGAATCACCTGGCTGGTCACGCGCAGATGAGTCACGCCGTCTCCCGCGCCCGCCGCTCGCTGCGCATGCCAGAACGGCGCCGTAACCGCTGCGCCCAGCAGGGCAATGGCGGCAAAAGCAAATTGCGGCGGAGCCATGCGCCAATTCCATCCCTCGATTCTCATCCCTGTTTCCATCCTTGTGTCAGCTTCCAGAGCGTTTCTACGGTTCCAATAAGGCTCCGTGCCCCATCCTTTCGCCTTTTTTCTGGCGAAAGGGTGGGAAACCGCGAACCCTAAAGTGCCAAATCAAGCGGTCAGAGACCTAGGTAAAAACGTCATAACTGCTCGCGCAAGCCACGTCTAAAGCCAGCCTCCCTGCACACACTTCCAGCATAGTCCGCAAACGCCCATTCGTTTTCGTCCCGTCCAGCACTATACTTGAGGCACTTTGAAATATCATTCCCCATCCAGTCCGGTTCTGACGGCCCCATCATTTCCTTGCCGGGTCGAAAGCCGCCGCGCTCGCCAGGCCCGGCGGAGGGTGGCGCGGCCATGAAACTTCTTTCCTCCTACCCCTACGCGGTTTCGGTCATCGTGGTCTCTTTCAACACCCACGACCTGCTGCGGGATTGCCTGCAATCCATCCTTGCCGAATGCGCCCGTCTGCCCCAGGGCATGGCCGCCGAGGTGCTGGTGGTGGACAACGCCTCCGGCGACGGCTCGCCGGAAATGGTGGCGCACGAGTTCGCCACTTCCCGCACCCCCGTCCGCCTCATCCGCAGCCATGTGAATCTGGGCTTTGGCGCGGCCAACAATCTGGCCCTGAACAAGGCCCAGGGCCGCTACCCGGTGCTGCTCAACTCCGACGCCTTTTTCCATCCCGGGGCACTGCGCCTAGCCATCGAACACATGGACGCCACTCCCCTGGCCGGCGTGGGCGGCGCGCGCCAGGTCAGCCCCGATGGCTCCTGGCAGCCCTCGGCCCGTTCCTTCCACTCCATCTGGCGGGCGGCCCTGGTGCTCAGCGGACTCTCCGCGCGCTTCCCCCGCTCGCGCATCTTCGGCGCTCCCGACCGCACCTGGGCCAGCCCCCATGAGCCGGCGGAGGCGGACTGGGTTCCCGGCTCGTTTCTCATCCTGCGCCGCGAGGCTCTCCTCAAAACCGGCCTCTTCGACCCCGCCTTCTTTCTCTACTTTGAGGAAGTGGACCTGTGCCGCCGCATGAAGGCCGCCGGTTTCAGCGTGCAATACTGGCCCGATGTCGTGGTCACCCACATCGGCGGCGAATCCACCCGCCAGTTGGACTCGCTCAAGTTTTCCGAGTCCGACTTGCAGGTGGTGTTGTGGCGCATGCGTTCCACCCTGCTCTACTACCGCAAGCACCACGGCTGGCAAGCGGGGCTGGCGCGATGGCTGGAGGAGGCGCTCTACCGCCTGCGCTGGCTGCGCAATGTGCGCAGCCCCAATCCGGCCCGCCGCGAGCGCGCCCAGGATGCCAAACATCTCATCCGCCTCATGCGTCAGGCCTGGCTGGAAACCCATGGCGGCCGCGTAAGCCCGCCCCGCCCCTGGTGACCGTCAGCCCGGCAACGTATTCCTTCACTTATCGGGCTCTCCCGTTCGTGCAAGAAAAGCCGGGTGCTCCGTGCCCCATCCTTTCGCCTTTTTTCTGGCAAAAGGGTGGGAAACCTCAACACTCAACCAGCTCTGAGCATCAGGATCGAAGATAGTTGCACCGTGCCCCATCCTTTCGCCTTTTTTCTGGCGAAAGGGTGGGAAACCTCAACACTCAACCTGCTCCGCGCATCAGGAGCGAAGATAGTTGCGGAGACCGCAATCGAAAGCTTGCCCGCTGTGGCGGGGACCTGCGGTTGCTTTGCCTTCTCCCGTCACACGGAACTGGCCGGATCCATAGTCAACAAGGAAATTATTTTCTTGCTATACGCACATAAGGCGCGGCAATTACGGTAAGATGGGTTCGCTTCGCAACGGCGTTCCCATGACTTACAAAGCCAGGTCGCGTAATCAGAAGCTGATAGTGGTTTGCGCGGTTGCGCTTGCCGTGGCGCTGCTGCTGTTGCGCCTGTTTGTATTTGTGCATGGGCACGGGCGGCGGGGGGTTCGAGTGGCGGCGAATGGAACGCACCTCTCCATGGCCGCGTTTCGCCCGGCAACGGATCGTCCCGCACCGGCCTGGAGCGACAGCTTTGGCGACGGCACCCCGGATTTTCTGCGTCTCACCGATCCCGCCGATCAGGCTGCCTTCCGGCAGTGGTTTACGCTCATCGCCGACTACCAGGCCATTCGGCCAAAATCTGAGGTTCCGGCGGAGATCACCGATTGCGCCGGCCTGTTGCGTTTTTCCTATCGCGAGGCGCTCAAGCGCCACGACGAAGCGTGGTTTCTAACTACGGGCATGGAGGTGGCGGCGCTGCCGGGGGAGATTCGCGCCTGGCGCTACCCGGATACGCCGCTGGGCGCCGCGCTCTTCCGGGTCAGGCCGGGCAGCTTTGCAGCCGCGGATACGGCCAACGGCGCCTTTGCCCAGTTTGCCGACGCGCGCACCCTGGTGGAGCGGAATGCCTACTTTGTGAGCCGCGATGTACTTGAGGCCCAGCCCGGCGACCTGCTCTTCTTCCGCCAGTTCGGGCAGTCTTCGCCCTGGCACTCCATGATTGTGACCCGCATCGGAGGGCAGGCGGCGGTGGTTTACCATACGGGCCCTGATCACGGGAAAGCAGGCGAGCTGCGCCGCGTGGCGCTGGCTGAGCTGCTCGACCATCCCCAACCGCAATGGAGGCCGGTAGCGGCCAACCCCAACTTTCTCGGCGTTTACCGCTGGAATATTCTGCGAGGGACTTTATGAGGCTGCATCTTCCGAAAAAACATTCCCTATGGGCTGAACAGGCAGCAGACGATCTAGAAGTTTTGAAAGGGCACGGCATCAGCCGAATTGCCACCAAAGGGAATGAACGTGATTTGAAAGGGCACGGCCGGGGACCCTCTGGGTGCCGTGCCGAAAAGCGTACTAAATGGATCACGGCTTTAGCCGCCGAGGGAATGCGCATGAATGAAAATGCACTCCCTCAGGGGCTAAAGCCCAAAATTTTATTTGCCCGTCTGGCGGCACGGCGAAAGCCATGCCCTTTCAAAGTCACGATTGCTGCGCTTGCGATGACGCTGCTATTTATAGCCGCCGCACAGGCGGCCGCGGCCAAGGACGAGCCGCGCTCCTTTTCGCTCTCCACCACGCGCACCTTCGCGCCGGGCGAGAGCGTGAAGATCCAGCTCTATTCGCGCAACGTTCCGGCGCTGGAGTTTCGCGTTTACCAGGTGCGCGACGCGCAGAAGTTTTTTGCCGGCCTCAAGGACGTGCACAGCTTCGGGGTGAAGAACTACTCGCCCACCGAGCAGATCGAGGAGCGGACCTGGATCGAGCGGCTGCACGACTTCAAGGCGCACCTGTGGTGGCTGGTGCGGCGCTTCTTCCGCGGCCAGTTCACTGATGAGGCGCGCGACAGCTTCCGCGAGCAACAGGGCAACATGGGTAAGAAGAGCAAGGTGGTGGGAGCGGCCGAGTTTGCGCGCATTCCCTTGCTGAACCAGAGCCAACTGGTGGCGCGCTGGAAGCTGGAAACGCCGCCGGCCATCGTCAGCGAGACCGAGCAGTTACCCATCGACGGGCTCGCCGCGGGGGTTTACCTGATCGAGGCCACCGACGGCGCGTACAAGGCCTACACCGTGGCCATCGTCACCGGCATGGCGATGGTGGAGCGGACGGGCAACGGGCAGGCCAACGTCTACCTGGCCAACCGCAAGACGGGCGCGCCCATTGAGAAGGCTGACGTCGTGCTCTACGCCAACGGAAGCCGGCAGTCGTCGGTCTCCACCGGCGCGGACGGCATGGCCTCGCTGACCATGACGGTGCGCGGAGGAGCGCAGGGCGCGGAGCCGGAGAACGTGTGGCTCCTGGCCTTGCACGGGGCCGATGCGGCCCTGGTTACGCCCTGGAGCTATGCCTTTGCGGGCAACCAATCCTCCGATCTGAAGGCCTATGTCTATACCGACCGGCCTGTCTACCGGCCGGGACACACCGTCCACATCAAGGCGGTGGTGCGCAGCGAAAAGAACGATGTGCTGGATTTGCCCCCGGACAACACGCTGCAACTCAAGGTGACCGATGCCGACGACAAGACAGTGCTCAGCCAGAGTGTGCCTGTCTCCGCGCATGGAACGATGACTGCCGACCTGAATCTGGCCGCCGATGCGGGGCTGGGTTACTACAGCATCGCCCTGGGCAGGAACGGCCAAATGGCGGGCGTGGATGGCCAGGGCAGCTTTTATGTGGAGGAGTACAAGAAGCCGGAGTACCAGGTGACGGTCAAGCCAACTGCGCCGCGCGTGCTGCAGGGAAATTCCATTCAGGCCGCCATCGAGGCGCGCTACTTCTTTGGCGAGCCGGTGGCCAACGCCAAGGTGACGTACGTGGTGCACACCTCGCAGCACTACTGGTGGGATGAGGACGAGGCGGACGACAGCGGCGAGGGCGGCGGCGACAGTCAGACGAGGACTCCGGCGATTCGGACTATATGTACGGCGCCAACCGAGCAGCAGGAGCACGAGGGGATGCTGGACGCGAACGGCCGTCTCACAGTGACCATTCCGACAGCAATCGACGGCAAGCACAACGATCAGGATTACCGCATCGAGGCGCGGGTGACGGACGCCGCCAACCGCGAGGTAGCCGGGCACTCCACGGTGCTGGCCACCTATGGTTCCTTCCGCGTGAGCGTGGAGCCCACCAGCTATCTATTCCAGCCGGGCCAGCCGGTACGGGTGAAGGTGACGGCCCAGGACTACGACAGCAAGCCGATCCAGACGCCGGTGCATATCGCGGTCAACCTGCAGAAGTGGGATTCCACTACGCGCCGGCAAACATCGACTCCGGTATCCAGCCGCGACGCCACTACGGGAGCGGACGGCACGGCGCTGGTGGATTTAGAGGTATCCGGCAGCGGAGACTTTGAGGTGACCGCCAGCGCCCAGACGCCGGAGAATCGCACCGTGCAGGGCAGAACCTGGGTGTGGATCTGGAGCGGCGCCGGTGAATTTTACAACCAGAACGCGCAGGCGCAGATTATTGCCGACAAGAAAAGCTACCAGGTGGGCGATGTGGCGCACCTGCTGCTGGTCACCGGCCTCGATGAGTCATGGGCCGTGGTTACCGCCGAAGGCGACAGCGTGCAGTCGCGGCAGTTGCTTCACGCCACCGGCAAGAGCTTTGCTTTTGACGTGCCTATTACCAAGCTGGCGCAGCCCAACCTGGTGGTAGGCGCGGTGATAGTCCACGACGACCAGGTGATGACGGCGCAAAAAAACCTGAAGGTTCCGCTGGTGGAGCGCACGCTCACCATTACGGCAACGCCCAGCAAGGCCCAGTATCTGCCCGGTGAAAAAGGCAGCTTCGACGTGCTGGCGGTGGATTCCAACCACAAACCTGTAGAAGCCGACCTGAGCTTTGGCGAGGTGGACGAGGCGCTCTACTCGGTGCGGCCGGATAGCAGCGGCGACATCGTGGCCTCCTTCTATCCCCGGCGATATGTGTATCTGAATCCGCAGACGTCCTTCAGCTTCTTCTTCTCCGGCGAGGCGGGAAGCAAAAGCCCGCTGCTGGCGAAGTTAGCCAACGGGCTCTATCCATCCGCGGCTGGCGCAGGTAAAGCCGGGCTCGGACCTGGTGGTGCCCAAGGTGCGCAAGGCCTTCCCCGATACGGCCTACTGGAATCCCAACGTGCATACCGGTCCGGACGGCCACGCGCGCGTGGAGTTCAACTTCCCCGATGCGTTGACCACCTGGCGGACGACCATCCGCGCCATGACCGACGACGGCAAGGCCGGCGGCGTGGTAACTCGCGTGCTGGTGCGCAAGAACCTCATCGTGCGCCTGGCCGCGCCGCGCTTCTTCCGCCAGGGCGACGAAGTTACCCTTCGAGTGATAGCTCATAACTACCTGGAAACGGCCAAGGACGTGACCTTTGCCCTGGATGTGAGCGGGGTGAACTGTAATCGGCGGCCAGACGCAGCAGGTGAACATTCCCGCCAAGGGCGAAAGCTATGTGGACTGGCGGGTAAAGGCGCAGCGCCACCGGCAACGCCGTGCTCACAGCCAAGGCGCTGACCAATGAAGAGACTGACGCGCTGGAGATGACGCTGCCGGTGCTGCCCTATGGCGTCAAGCAGCGCGCGGCCGGCTCGGGCGTGGTCTTCTCCGGGCAGGGGCAGAGCCAGTGGAGTTATAACTATCCGGCTAACTCGGATGCCGGAACGCGCGGCCTGACTGTTACCGTTGCGCCCAGCGTGGCGGGAACGGTCTTCGATGCGCTCGATTACCTGACCAGCTATCCGTGGGGATGCACGGAGCAGACCATGTCCAGCTTCCTGCCCGATCTGATCGTGTCCCAGGCGGTGGACAAGCTGAATCTGAAATCGCCCATCGACCGAGCCACGCTGAACGATATGGTGAAGGCGGGGATAGAGCGGCTCTACAGCTTCCAGCACGACGACGGCGGCTGGGGCTGGTGGCAGGACGATCCCAGCATGGTCTTCATGACCGCCTACGTGGTCAGCGGGCTGGGCCAGGCCAAGGCCGCCGGTTGGGAGATCGACGACAGCCGGCTCAACAAGGCCCGCGCCTGGCTGACCGCCACGCTGCCCAAGTATCCCAACATGATTCCCGATCTGCGCGCCTACGTGGTCTACGCGCTGGCCACCACCGGCGGCGCTCCCAAAGATGCTCTCGACAAAGCCTGGGACAATCGCGGCAAACTGAGCGACGAGGGGCTGGCGTTGGTGGGATTGGCGCTCGATACGGCAGGAGACAGCCGCGCCAAAGATGCGGCGCACGCTCCTCGAAAAGAAGGCCAAAGCCACCGATTCCGATGCCTACTGGGCGGGAAACTACGACGGCCTGCTCGATTACTGGGACGATACTTCGCCGGAGACCACGGCCTTTGCGCTGAAACTGCTGGTCCGGCAGGATCGCGCCAGCGGCCTGCTGCCCAAGGCGGCGGTGTGGCTGGGCAAGCATCGCGACGGCGATTACTGGTACTCGACCAAGCAAACCGCCATGGTGATTCAGGGGCTGACCGATTACCTGGCGCTGAGCGGCGAGCTGGCCAACACCTCCGACGTGGAAGTGCTGGTGAACGGCACGAGCGTGGGCAAGCGTCACTTTGGCCCCGGCGACGGCTTCGCGCTGCCGTGGAAGCGTCACATCCCTGCGGCGCAGGCGGGCGGCGGCGGCCAGGTGACCATCCGCAAGAGCGGCAACGGCATCACCTACTGGTCCGCGGAGAGCGCGTGGTACTCGGCCGACCGCAAGCAGTTCCAGCAAGGGCAACTGGCGCTCAATATCACGCGCGACTACTACCTGCTCGAGAAGAAGCAGGCCAATCCCACCGATCCCATCACCTACGACCTGGCTCCGCTGAAAGGGCCGGTGCACGTGGGCGATATTGTGGCCGTGAGGCTGGCCGTGAACGGCGCCAGTTGGAAGTATCTGCTGGCCGAGGACCCCATTCCGGCGGGCACGGAGTTCCTGCCCAACACCGGCCTCTACACCCTGAACAACAAGCCCGACTGGTGGGCGGACTGGTTCACGCGCAAGGAGTTCCACGACGACCGCGCGGCCTTCTTCAATACCGATTTCGGCGGGCGGCGCGAGTATGTGTACCTGCTCAAGGTGGTCAACCCCGGCAAGTTTGCCATCAGCCCGGCGCAGGCCGGGCCTATGTATCAATCGAATGTTCAAACCACTACCGATCCCGCAACCCTGGAGGTGCAGCAGTGAGTCTACTCAGAGAGTTGATTCCAAGGTGCCCCACCGGGGCGCCCTCTGGGCCCCGCGTCTTTGTTTTTGCGGCTAGGGTGGGATGCCACAAACTCCAACCGGCGTCGTTCATCTGGAGGTGCAGTCGTGAGTTATTTTAAAGACCTGTTTCATCGTTTGCGCCTCGGTTGGCGCTGGGTTGCGGCCCAGTTTGGCGTCACACTGCTGTTGCTTCTAGTGGGGCTGGCATGGACGCGCCTGCCCGACAAGCACGGCTGGCAGGTGGCGCTGAGCCTGCTGATCCCGGTGCTGCTGGTTATCTCACTGCTGGAGTTGCAGGCCGGGACCATGCGCCGTCTGGCCGACGACGGCAAGCGGGTCAAGCTGGTGTGGGGCGCGGCCACGCTGCTGGTTTGGATCGCGCTGGCCTACGCGGTCTGGGCGCTGCTGGACTGGTGCGACGGCCGGATTCCGCTCTGGGCGGGGTACCTGAACTCGCGGGCCTCGGCCAGTGCGCGCGCATCGCTCTTCACCTACGAGCACATGCAGCGCTGGCTCATGGTTCTCGAATGGGTTCTGCGCTGGGTGGTGGCGCCGGCCAAGATCATTCCCTACGCATTTGTCTCGGCGCAATGGGGCTGGCGGCTGCCCTGGCGGCGGGTGCTGCGCCTCTTGTGGAACTGGCGCTGGTGGGTAGCGGTTGCTCTGGCATCGCTGCTTGCCGTGTGGCTGCCGGGCAAGTTCTTCACCGGTACGCCGGGCGGAACCGTCTCCGCGCAGGTATGGCACGTGGCGTTGAAGCTGGTGGCGGCTTATCTGCTGGCGGTGGGAAGTTGGGTGCTGCTGCTGGGGTGGGTGGCTACGCTCTTTGGCCGTCAGCAACCATCCCCCACTGAGGAGGCGCTGGTGGCCGTTCTGGTTGTGGATGGGCCGGGGCCGGGATCGCAGTCTGCAAAGGCGGAGATTCCGCCGAAGGATAAAGGCGGGTCGGCGTAGGCAGGCGCGGAACGGACATTCGTGGTTTCCCACCCTTCCCGCAGAAAAAAGCGGGAAGGATGGGGCACGGAGATTTGTGCCGGGTGTCCCGTGCCCCATCCTTCCCGATTTTTTCTATCGCAAGGGTGGGAGAGCACAAACCTCGACCCAAGCAATGAACGGCACTCTCCAAACCGGACTTACTCCTTGCCCCGCCCCATCCACCACGCCTTGATGAACTTCCAGTGGATATAGACGGAGTGGTTCAGGTGCAGCAGCAGGCCCTCGCGGCCATCCAGAAAGCCCAGCCGGAAAAAGTAGTTATAGATAAAGGTTGCCGCCGGATTCAGCACCGCGTTCCAGATCAATGCGGGTAAGAATTTACTGGTGCGGCCCGAGTTCACGAGCAGTTGCGCGATCTCGGAGCTGTAGCGGTTCATGTGCTCCAGATAGATATTCATATCCGGGTAGGCGTAGTGCAGCATGTCGTGCTTGAGCTTGCCGCGCGGCCCCTGGAACTGCGGCGTGGAGTGTGGGCCGACGCCCTCGCTGAGCCGGGCGGAACCGCGTTTGAAGAGGCGCAGCTTGCGGTCGGGATAGAAGCCGCCGTGGCGCATCCAGCGGCCGAAGATCAGGTTCAGCCGCGGAATCCAGTAGGCGTCGTATTTTGGCTCGCCCGAGAGCAGCCTGGCGAATCTCCTCCTGCAAGCCCGGCGTGAGCACCTCGTCGGCGTCCAGCAGCAGAATCCAGTCGGAGGTGCACAGGTCGAGGGCCACGTTTTTCTGCTCGCCGTGGCCGCCGAAGGCGTGATAGCTGGTCCTGGCGCCGAAGGATTGGGCGATCTCCAGGGTGCGGTCTTTCGAGCCCGAATCGACGACGATGATCTCGTCGGCCCAGCGCACGCTTTCCAGGGTGCGAGGCAGGTTCGCCTCCTCGTTCATGGCAATCATGGCTATGGACAGGGTCTTACGCATCGGGCAAAGAATAAATCATTTGGGGATAAGCCGGCAGGCCGATGGCGTCGATGAAGGCTGAAAACAGGCAGTAGGTCAGTTTGAAGGGTACGGACTTCACAGGCTGCGGGAAAATGCCTGTTTTGTATCAGGGCACGACTTCAGTCGTGCCGCAAGTGCGGCAAAATCAACGCGGGCTTTGCAGGTTGCGGAAAAACTAGAGCCGGAGGGAGGCGGGGGTTTCAACCCCCGCATTAAGCCAGCAGAATCAACGAGGGCTTTAGCCCCGGAAGGCTAGCCCCTTTTCAATCTGTCCCATTACCTGCGAACTCAGCCCACTCACTTGAGCGTGGCCACGACGCTCGCTGGCAGGCCGGAGCGCAACCAACTCACCACCTGTGCGCGGCCAAAGCGCTCCAGCAGCCGCGCCGCATACCAGCCCGCTGCGCGATGCGCGGCCTGGGACTGGGCCTCGCTGGCGGCGTGAATGAGGGCGCGGTCGATTTCGTCGAGCTTCAAAGCAGGCGGCGGCCCGTTCACCCTGGCCTCGCCGCTCCAAACCTCGACCAGCCCCTCGCGCAGCCACAACGGAGCATTAGCCGCGCCAACGCTCTCCACCAAAGCGTGTAAAAATTCGTGGCGCAGGATGGCAGCCAGCAGCTTGCGAACCGCGAGTGTGCGCAGCGGCTGCGTCCCGATCCAGTTGCCTTCGGTGAATGCCGCTACCCAGCCCGGAGCCAGCGTAGCGTCGCGAAAGGCGGGTGTGGAGCGGAAGGCGCGGACGGTGATGGGCTCCGCGGCTTGCAGGCCGGAGCGGCTTTCAGCCTCGGCCAGCGCCTGGCTCAGTGGGGAGAGATAAACGGCGTCGGCGGGGTCGAGAGTTTCGAGCGTGTAGCTCTGGCCGCGCAGGGTCTGCCAACTCTGGCCTGTGGCTTCGTCAGCGGCGACTGCGCCGGGAAAGTACTGGGCCAGAATCTGGGTGGAGTCGCGGCCCGCGGCGGCCATGGCGGCCGCGCCTGCCTGGCACAGGCCCACGCCGTGGCCGGAGCCGCGCCCGTGAAAGAGAAAATGGTCGCCCTGGCGCGAAACTTCAAACCAGGTGCTCAAGATTTTGTTCCAGCCCAGCGCGCGGCCCACGGCCAGGCGAAACTCCTCGGCGGAGATTTCGTTTGCATCCACCAGCAGCGTGACGGCCCTGCCCGATTCGCCTCGGCGGGCAACCGTAAGGCTCTTCCATCCGGGCCGGGCCAGGCCCTGAGCGGCCAGCGCCGAGGTCAACTCCGCCAAAGACAAGTTTGCGGACCACTCGCGTGCGCCGCCGGCGGTGCAATAGCTGTCAGTGCGCGAGACCAGCCAGGGCATGGGTTTCCTGCCCAGCCCTGTGCCGGGCCAGACTTCTTGGGGCGATGCGGTGCGGCCTCCGCAGTTCTGGTGGAACCAGGCCTCGGCGCGCTGCCCGTGGAACCAGAGGGTTTCACCGGCGGTGGCCAAGGTGGCGGCGTGGGCGGCTTGGTTTCCCACCCTTTCCGCAGAAAAAAACGGAAAGGATGGGGCACGGGAGATTTTTGCGGAATCCGGCTGGGGCTTTCCTCCCCAGTGCAGCAGTTGGCAGTGGGTGGAGTCGCACAGGTCGTAATCGGCGTGGCCGTGGGGCTGGTGCAAAGCAAAGGAGCGGACCACGATGGCCAAAGCCTTCAGGGACTCGGGTCTGTCGGCTGCGCCGCTCTCGCTGGCTACCACGCGCTCCACGTAGCTCTCCACCGGCAGGGTTACGGCCAGAACCAGTTCTCCGTTGCGGGCGGTGATGCGGATGGGGTTGCGCAGGGTAAGGGTTTCGCCGTGCGCGGCCAGGGTGACGGGCCCGGCAAGCCGGACGGATGCGGCCTGGCGATTGTCCGCCAGCTCCAGGCGCGCGCCGATGGCGCGAATCTTCATAAGGTGGGCGAGCGGGACAGCGCGGCAGCTTTCGCAAAGGCGGAGGGTTGCGCCACCCTCCGGCGTGGGGGCGATGGTGATTTCCTTGTCGTGCCAAAGCGTCCACAGGCCGATGCGGAGAGTTGCGGGAGGGTGCGCGGCTGGTTTTGCAGCGGGAGATTGAGCCAGTGCAGGGGCCAGAATTATGCCAGAAAAAAGTGCCAAAAAAAAAGTGAATAAGACGAACTGCAATAATCTTGCCTCAGGTGCAAAACAGACTGAGGAAAAATTCGCGCCAGCGGGACTCCGCGCAGGTTTTGTATCAGGGCACGACTTCAGTCGTGCCGCAAATGCGACAAAATTAACGTGGGGCTTTAGCCCCTGAGGGAATGCAACCGAGTAAGAAGAACCTTCCTCAGGTGCTAAAGCTCCGTCTCTTTCCCGGCTTGAATGTACGGGCTGAAGCCCGTACCCTTCACTCCGGCGCTCTCTCTCCGCAATGGTTTCTCGGGAATGCATAAAAAGCCTGCGAAGCGACACAGGTAAGCCTTTCATGGCTGCCTCAGCGGGGAGTGGGCGAGCAGGCTCTGCGGCTACGCGGGCGGCGTCAGCGCCGCGGCCGGCGGGAAGGTAGACCACGATAATAGCGCGCGGCGCATCGCAGGGGGCGAGGCCGGCGAACCAGCCGTGGCTTTGGCCGCCGCTTGCGGGACTGGCGGTGCCGGTTTTTCCCGCTGCCGGGACTCCGCCCAGGGCAGCCGCGCCCGCCATGCCGAAGCTGGCTGAATCGGCCAGCCCGGCGCGGATCACCTGCGCGGCGGCTGAGGAAGGATGCGCGGCGAGCTGCAAGGCCAGCCAGCGGTAGGCGGTGGCTAACTCCAGCGGAGTGACCAGAATTTCATCTACCCCCAGCAGCGCAAGGCGGTTGGCGTCGGGGCTCCGCGGATCGCGGAAGACGGCGGTTGCTTCCTCCTTCGCCAGTCCGGTTTGGCTCAGTAGGCCGGTGGGGGCAAGCAGGGTACGCAGTTCGCCGGGCGCGAGCGTGCCGGCCACGGTGGCGAAGTAGGTGTTGCAGGACCAGGTGAGGGCCTGGCGCGCGTCCATCGGATCGGCGGGCGGATGGGAGCAGTTCAGCGCGCGGCCGGCGATGCTGAGTTTGCGCGTGCAGGCGATGCGGCGGGCCGGGTCCCAGCGCCCGGCGGCGACCAGGCCGTAAAGCGCCAGCGGCTTGAGCGTGGAGCCGGGGGCGGCCAGGGTGCGCGCGGCTTCCTGCAAATGGCTGGCGGCCAGCAGCCGTCCGCTGGCTTCGTCCAGCACTACGATGCGGGCCTCAGGAGCAAAGCGGGCGGCATGGGCCACGGCGGAGGTCCAGGTGGGTGCGGCCTGCGCCTGGCATGAGCAGGCCGCTGCCGCACCAACCGCAAAAACCGCCATGAGGGTTGCGCTGCGCACACCACGAGTATCCATCATCGGATGGGGATTATGCTTGCCTGCAACGCGTATCGCGGTATCATGAACCGGTATGAATCTTGAGGCGATGCAGGCGGCGCTCCGCGAGGCCGGCTTGGACGGCTGGCTGTTTTACGACCATCACCACCGCGACCCCATCGGCGGGCGCATCCTGGGGCTGGACGAAAAGGCGCACGTGACGCGGCGCTGGTACTACTATGTGCCCGCCCAGGGCCAGCCGCGCAAGCTGGCGCATCGCATCGAGCCGGGCCGCCTGGACGCTCTGCCCGGTTCCCGGGCGCTCTACTCCAGTTGGCAGGAGCTGGCGGCCGTCCCTGCAGGCCATGCTCTACGATGCGCGCCGCGTGGCCATGCAGTACTCCCCCAACAACGCCATCATGTACGTCTCCATGGTGGATGCCGGCACAATCGAATTCCTGCGCGGCCTGGGCAAGCAGATCGTGAGTTCCGCCGATCTGGTCAGCCAGTTTGAAGCGGTTCTGAGCGCGGAGCAGGTGGCCAGCCACGCCGCCGCGCAGAAAGCCATCGACACGGTTCTGGCCGAGGGCTGGCAGAAGATCGGCCGCAGCTCTTCGTCCCGGCGCGGGCACGCCAGGCACGCTCACCGAGTTCGAGATGATGGAATGGCTGAGCGCGGCCATGCGCAACGAAGGCCTGGTGTGGGAGAACGGCCCCAACGTGAGCGTCAACGCCAACAGCTCCGACTCCCACTATGAGCCTACCCCGGAGCGCTCCTCGCCCATCGTCGAGGGCGATTTCATCCTCATCGACATCTGGGGCCGTCTGGACAAGCCGGGCAGCATCTTCTACGACATTACCTGGACCGGGGTGGTAGGCCGCGAGCCGACCCCCAGGGAACAACTGGTCTTTGAGACGGTGCGCAACGCCCGCGACGCCGCCATTGCCGCCGTGGAGCAGGCCTTTGCCGCGGGCCGGCCCATCCGCGGCTTCGAGGCCGACGACGCGGCCCGCGCGGTAATCCGCGCCGCCGGCTTCGCGGAGTTCTTCACCCATCGCACCGGCCACAACATCGCCCAGGAGCTGCACGGCGCGGGCGCGCACCTTGACAATCTTGAAACCCACGACGAGCGCCTCATTCTGCCCCATACCTGCTTCTCCGTCGAGCCCGGCATCTATCTGCCCGAGTTCGGCGTGCGCAGCGAGGTGAACATGCTCACCGCGCCGGGCAAGGCCTGGGTCACGGGACGGATGCAGCAGGAGCTGGTGCGCATCTGAACCGTGAACAGAATCCCACTAAAGAGTCAGTTTGCCTTCACCGGCCCCACTGATATAGCTGTATACTGGCTCTCAATGACCCGCACCCTCAGAATCGTGGGACTTGCCATTGCCCTCCTTTTCTTCGGAGGCATGACCATTTTTTGTGTCGTGGCTCTGATCATATACAGGCACATGAGCCTGCCAGGCTGGGCGATCTTTGTGTTGAACGGCTACAGCGCCTGGCTTACATATAAATATCTGCGCTCCGAAATCAGCACGGGAAAACGCATCAGAGTAGAAAGCGCCGCGGATTCAAACTGACCCTTCACCGGAATACCGGCTCCGATGCGGTATAGTCAAAAAGGAATGACCAATTCACAAAAGAAGGATGCCGCGGCGGATAAAGGCTTCATCTATCTTCCCCTGATCGCCGGTTGGCTGGTGCCCGGCGCGGGGCATTTTCTGCTGCGCAAGTGGGGCCGCGGGGCGCTGCTGGCGGCATCCATCCTGGGCATGTTCGCCATCGGCATCGTCATGCAGGGCAAGCTCTACGCCGGCGCGCAGGACATTCTGGACCTGCTGGGCCTGGCCGGCGACCTGGGCAATGGACTGCTTTATTTCGTTGGCCGGGCGGCGGACCTGGGCGCGGAACAGGTGCAGGTGACCACCGCCGACTACGGCACGCGCTTCATCGTGGTGGCCGGCCTGTTGAACGTGATTGCCGCCGTGGACGCGCACAATCTGCGCACGGGGAGGAAATCCTAGTGCTCAAGCCCTCTCACTTTGCAGCGGTGGTGCTCTTCGCCCTGTTCGCGTCGGTGGTCTTCGGCATCACCCAGCGCGAGACGCCGCGGCGCATGATTCACTACGGCATCTACTGCTTTGTGCTCTTCGTGGGCTCGGCCATCGCGCTGAGCTGGGTGATGTTTTTCATCGCGCGCTAGGGTTTTCGTCCGCGGCCGGTCCATCGCGGCTTTGGCTCTTCCCTATCCCTCCATGTACAATTCTGGCCAATCACTCCCCCGCAAGGAGATTCCCGTTGAAGGCGCAAACCGTGTTCGTGGTTCCTGTCCGCGCCAGGCTTATCAAGCTTCTGCTGTTTACCTGCCTGGCATCGCTGGCGCGGATGGGTTACGCGCAGGGTTCCGGGCAAAATGCCGAGGACAAGGCCCTGGCGCTGATCCAGCAGCAAATCAAGCTGGACTATCCTGAGCCCAATGCCATGAACCCCAAGGGGCTGCGCATCCATTTTTCCAGAATTGGAGATGTGCAACTGCCGGAAGGCCATTTTATTCGTTACCGGCTGCTTGTCCCCGGCGCGCCGGATAAGCAGAGCTATACTCTGGCCGCGTGGAGAATTGGCGCGCCGTTTAAGTCTTTCGGCGGGCAGGTCTATACCAATGCCAGGGGCCTGGTGATGACCCATCCGCCTCATCCCGATGAGGAGAATAAGGACGCGCTGAAGAAAGAGGATGAGATCGAAGTGGACTTGAGGGCCGCGCGCGGCGAGCCCGTTCGATACATGTTGGCGACTCCCGATGAAAAGCTCTTCATTCCGGGCGCCGTTGTTCCCTATCCCATTCAGAGCAGGAATGGAAACTGCCGGCTTGAGGCCAGGCTGGGCTTCCCTGAAGGTCAGGCGGTGCTGCTGTATGGCGACGGCCTGCCGCCGGGCCTCAAATTTCCCATGCAATCTGTCTCGGAGGGAAAAACTTCTACCCAGATGGTCACTGCCAATCAGCATGGGCAAGCCATTGCGATCATATCTCCTTACGTAGCCGGAAAGGCCGCGGGCGTGCTCAAGATGTCCGTGGATGTACCGGGGTGTTCGGCCTCGGTGGAGATTCCGTGGGGCAAGGGCAGCTACCACCCGCATTAGCGTCGCCCCCATGGGGCCAATATCAACTCCGCCTCAGCACCTGCTGCCCCGCTGCCAGACCGCGGCGTCGAAGGCGTGCGGGCAGGCGTAGCCCTCGGCGTGGTAGAGGTCGATGGCCTGGGTGTTGGATTCGGTGACGGTGAGGGAGATTTCGCTGGCGCCCAGGCGCAGGAAGTGGAAGGCGGCCACGGAGAGCAGCATGCGCGCCAGGCCGCGGCGCCGGTAGGCGGGATGGACGCAGACCTGGGTGATGTGGCCGCTCTCCGGGCTGACGCGCGAGCCCAGCACCAGGGCCACAAATTCACGGCTGCGGCGCTCCACCACCACGTGCGAGACCTGCGCGGAGAAGGCGCCGCAGCCGGAGTAGCGGACGATGTTGTGCAGAAAGCGCTGCGAGCCGTGGGCGGAGCGGTACTGGTCGTTGATGGCGCTGTCGGGATGATCGCGATAGGCCTCGGTGATGAGCTGGCCGGCGGGAGTCAGGTCCTCCTCGCGCCAGGGGCGCAGCTCCAGTTCGCCGGGCAGGTCCACGCGGGGCTGGTTCCAGAGCGCCTTGAAGTGGCTGCACCATGAAGAGGCGGCGGAAGACCTGGAAGCCGGCCTCGCGGAAGGCCCTGGCGTGAGTGCCGGATGGGTGCAGAAGCAACTGCGATTCGATGCGGTCGACCTGCGGCGAGTTCAGCAGCAACTCAAAGAGATGCCGGAGCAGGGTTTCCTCCACTTCGTGAGCCGCGGCCGGCGGGCTGGGCAGGGCAAAGACGTCGCCGATAACGGCCTTGGTCTCCTCGTAGACGCAGAAGGTATAGCCGGTGATCTGGCCATCCTCCAGGGCCGCGTATCCGGGCAGCATGTGGTTGTCCAGATACTGCGTTAGAAGCTTGGCTGAGGCGCGATAGTCCCAGTGCAGGCGCTGCTTCCATATTTCGCCCTCGGCATCCAGCACAGGGCGCAGCACCGGCGCCGCGAAGTGCCGCAGGTCGAGGATCTCGATGGAAACGCCCGATGCCATGGTTCTTCCTTTGGGCTTAGACCGGTTGCCGCCCCGGCCGGAAAGCGCCATGCAGCGGTGCACGCGAGGCTTCGGCGCACGCGCTGGCCGGATTGAGCCTTCTGGTCACTTTGCCACGAGTTGCAGCCGGGCGCAACTTGAGGCTGATTTGTCAGTTACCGGCTGCCGACCAGATAGACCACCAGTCCCTGCTCGGGCCAGGTGAAGAGTTGCTCATAATGGCCGGCCCTCGAAGTACTCATCGAGCGCGGCCTGGGTGTGCAGGTCAACGCCGCCGCGGCCGGAGACGCGCACCACCAGCAGGTGCTGCTCGCTCGGGCACGCCGCTGTCCTCGTAGTTCACCACCTCGCGATTGCGATAGAACGAGAGCCCATACTCCATGTCGCGGCGGACGCGGAAGACCGCGACGGTCTCGTCGGCAGGAGCCACAGTGGCCAGCCGATCGGCCAGCGGGCGCGCGGAGTAAGCAGCGGTCCAGCAGGTGAATCACCCGCTTGGTGGCGCTGACCTCGGGACTGCCGAAGAACGGGCCTACGCCATAGAGAAAGAAAACCAGCACCACCAGCACCGCGGTGGTGACCAGCCGGAGCCGGGCCACGCCAAAGCCGTTGACCACGATCAAAATCAGCAGCGCCGCTCCGCAGGCGGCCAGCAGCGCGGCTACCAGCGGGCGCGCGGGCGGCATCTGCGCGCCATGGGCCACAAACCAGGGCAGCAGCAGCGCGGACATGGTCATTACGCCGCACAGCACCGCGTGGCCCAGCAGCACCCAGCGGTTCAGGCCCGGCTGACGGCGGCGGAAAAGGTAGTCTCCGGTGAGGATGGCGATGGGAGGAATGGAGGGCAGAATGTAGCCCGGCAGCTTGGACTTGGAGAAGGAGAAAAAGACGATGGGAATGAGCGCCCACAGCACCAGAAACTCAGGGAAGGCGTCGCCGGGGCGGCTGGCGCAGGGCTTGGCAGTTGCGGGAGTGGCGCAGCCGCCACTCGGCCACCGAGGTCTGGATGCCGTCAGCAAGCGCCCGAATGGCGATCACCGTCCAGGGCATCATGGCCAGCACCACCACCACCAGGTAGTACCAGAAGGGCTGCTCGTGCTGGTAGCGGTCGGTGGCAAAGCGCAGCAAGTTGTGTTCGAAAAAGAATTCGCGGAAGAAGGTGGGATTCTGATGCTGCACGGCGATGAACCAGGGCAGCACCATGGCGAAGTAGAGCGCGATGCCCGGCCACCAGAGGGAGCGGCGCAGGATGGACCACTCGCGGCGCAGAAAGGCAAAGGCGGCGATGATGAGGGCAGCCAGAAAAGGCGCCACCGGCCCCTTGGCCAGCGTGGCCAGGCCGGTGAAGAAATAGATGTCGTAGAGCCAGAACTTGGAATCGGTCTCGTACCATGCGTACCAGCCCAGCAGGCCGATGGCCAGCGGCGCCGCCATCTGCATATCGGTGGAGGCGCCGCGGGAAAAGCCGATGATGCCGGCGCAGGCCACGGTGATGAGCGCCGCGTCCAGGTGGCCGCCGGGACGGAAGCGCCGCATGTGCAGGTAGATGAGGCCGATCATGACGAAGGCGAAGGTGGTGGAGGGCAGCCGCGCGCTCCAGTCGTGCACGCCGAAGTCCTGGAAGAGGAACATGGCGCGCCAGTAGTAGAGGGCCGGCTTCTCCAGCCAGGGATGGCCGTAGAGATAGGGAGTGACGCAGGCGCTGAGGCTGGCCTTTCAGGGTGTGCGCCGCGTCAAACCGGCCCAGCATCTCCTGGGCGATCTGGGCATAGCGGGGCTCGTCGGCGCCCACCAGCCCCAATCCATCGCCGCCGAAGTACGGAGTGAGCCCGTAGGCAAGAAAGAAGATGGTGAAAACAAGAAAGAAGACCACCTCGCAAACGCCGGCCCAGGGGGGCATTCGCCAACGCAGCTCTCCAGGCATATCCGGATCGGCCGGCCGCAGAAAAGGCTTCAGGTAGCCAATGGCCCATTGGGGCAGACGTCTGAGCAGGCCTGGAGGCGAATCAGGAGCAGAGGATTCGTGAGTGGTCTCCACTTCCAGAGTTTCTCCGATTCCAGCGTTTCTCGAGCGGGCGGGCTCAGCTTGCTCCGCGCCAGGCGGCGATTGCAGTTTTTGGCCAGGAAGTTTGAGGCTCCTGATCCGTGGCGGTCCGCTCCTGAAACATGCAGCGCGGGAGCTGGCGCAAATTTTCAACAGGGACAAGGCTAACAGATTGGAGCAGAATCTCAAGGAGAATCAGGCCGCATCGGCGGGGAAGCAGGCCAGGATGCGGCGCAATTCCGCCAGAATCTCATCCAGCGCGCGCGGCAACGGCCCCTCCAGCATGCAGCCGGCGGCGTTTTCGTGACCTCCGCCGCCCAGCCGTTCGGCAATTGCGGCCACGTTCACCTTGCCTTTGCTGCGCAGGCTCAGGCGGATCTTCCGCTCGGAGAGTTCGCACAGAAATACCGCGACCTCCACTCCGGAGATGCACACGGCAAAGTTCACAATGCCCTCGCTGTCCTCCTCGGCGGCGCAGGCGCGCGCCATGTCGCGGTGCGTGACCCATAGCCAGGCCAGCCGGCCCTCGCGCTTCAAATTGCCCAGCGCCGTGCCCAGCAGCAGCATCTTCGCAACCGGAATGGAAAAGTACACGTCCTGGGCTATGCGAATGGGGTCGGCCCCGGCCGCCGCCAGTTCTCCCGCCAGGGCAAAGGTGGAGGCCCGCGTCAAGCCGTAGCAGAAGCCGCCGGTATCAGTCAGCAGAGTGGTGTAGAGACAGGCAGCCATCTCCGGCGTGACCGCGGCCCCGGCCGCCTTGACCAGCCTGTATACCAGCTCGCCCACGCTGGCCGCCTCGCGGTCCAGCCAGTTCAGGTGGGCAAACTCGCGGCCGCTGATGTGGTGATCGATGTTGATGAGGAATAACTTTTCCAGGCCGCGCACTTTGACGCGGTCCAGGCCGCCGCACTCCAGCAGGATCACCGCGTCATAATGGCCATGAACGCGCGTCGCGCAACGGATGACGCCGGCTCCGGGCAACCCGCCATAGATGTTAGGAATGCGGTCGGCCGTCACCAGGTCGGCGCGCTTGCCCATCTGCTCCAGCAGCATTCCCATGGCCAGCATGCTGCCCACCGCGTCGCCGTCCGGTCGGGCGTGAGAGCAGACCAAAAACCGCTGGCCCTGGCGCAAGACCTGAAGAATCGACGCGATAGGATTTGCAGGCGGATTGACGTTCACCGGGGCGGGCGCTTGGGTGGGCGGCGCGAAAACGCGGCTTTGGGTATTGGGATTCATGCGCGTCTACTCGGCCGCGGCCTGTTGTTCCAAGGGAGGCTTCTCCTCCACGGGAGTTTTTTGCCGCTTGCGCGACCGGTCCATCAGCTCCACGATGCGCGCCTGGAAGCGGCCTGAGCGGTCGGCCAGGAAGGTCAGCTCGGGAATGTGGCGCACCCCCATCCGTTCCTTCAACTCATAGCGAATGTATCCTTTGGCGGCCTCCAGGCCGGCAAGGGTGTCCACTTCGGCCTGGGCGATGTCTTTGACCGCGCTGTCCACGGCCACGTAAACCCGCGCCGACCTGCCGCCGGGATTGAGCGCCACCTCGGTGACGTAGCAGAAATTGATGCGCGGGTCGGAGAGTTCGCCCTCGATCATGGTCGCGATTTCCACCCGCAGCGTCTCCGCCACCCGGTCCTGATGATGCTTGCGCGCTCTGTGCTCCGGCATAACCTCGAATTCCTTATAGGTAAACTATTCAGCATAGCAGAGGCGGGCTGGATGAATCAGGGCGCCAACCGCGCTTCACAGGGCAAACTCATCTGAATTTCGAGGCGGCGGCAAGGTTTTTGCGGGTACTTGTATTGGAGGGAGCAGGGGCATTCATGCCCCTGACGAGAGCAGCGGAAGGATTCGCCTTCAGGCGCGGGCATTTTTTTGACAGGGAAGAAAAAGCCCGCGGCTAAAGCCCTGTCGCATTGGACATTTGTTTCACGGGCATGAATGCCCCTGCTTCCTCCGAAATGGCAAACCAATGCAAGGTCAATGCCTCATCCTTTGAGTGGTTGGTTGGAGAATGTAGATACGTTTGCCCAACCGCGCTTCAGCAGCCGCAAGGAGCCGGGATCAATGCCCGATTTGCACATCGGTGTGCTTGGGATCGTTGGATTTGAGAAGGAAGGAAAGAAAGAACATGACTGCCGACTCAATCCCCAGGATCACATAGGCGTCGATGAATGACAGGGCGGCGGCCTGCATCATGAACGATCGGTAGATTTGGGCCACGACAGCCGCCTGCGTTCCAAAAGCTCCCAACCCGGCGCTACGGGCGTGCAGCGCCATGGCTTGATAATTGAAGATCATGCCGGGGTCTCCCAGGCTCAGATGGTCGGCCAGCCGGGCAAGATGGAATTGCTGCCGCCGGGCCAGAACCGTTTGCACGATCGCGGCGCCGAAGCTCATTCCAATGTTGCGCATGAAGTTGGTCAATCCCGAGACCGCATCGCTCTTGTCTTGCGGAACTCCTACAAAAGAGGCAGTCATTGTAGGAATGAAGATGAAGCCCATGGGAGCGAACTGCAGCAGCATGATGACCGCGGCTCCGCCAAAGCTGACGTTCAGGGACAAGAGCTTTGTAGATATATACATCCCGCCCGCGGAGAGAAGCCAGCCAAAGGCGATCATGTACTTTGCCGGTACTTTGGAGGTTAATAATCCTACCAGGGGCATGACCACCACAACTACAGCAGCGCCGATGGAGACGATTACACCTGCATCCTCGGCGGTGTATCCCATGAACATCTGGAGGAACTCCGGCATGAGAATCATCGAGGAAAACATCACGACGCCGGCCAGGAACATCATCAGGCACGAGCCGGAAAAATTGAAAATCTTGAATAACTTCACATCGACGATGGGCTGCTTCTGGCGCCACTCCCACACCACCAGAGCGCCAAGGCAGACGGCGGCGATGATTACCAGCGAACAAATGAAATGAGAGGCCAGCCAATCGTCTTCCTGCCCCTTGTCCAAAAGAACCTGGAGGGCCACGACGCCCAGCGCCAGCAGCGCGAATCCGACGGTATCGAAGTGCATCTCGCCGGGTTTGAATCGCCGCAGAAAGGGAGGATCGTCCACGAATTTGAAGACCAGCCCGAGGACCACAAGTCCCAGCGGCAGATTGATGAAGTAGATCCATCGCCAGGTGTAGTTATCGGTGATCCAGCCGCCCAGGATGGGGCCCATGGCGGGAGCCACGACCACCGTCATGCCGAAGAGAGCAAATGCGGCTCCGCGCAGTTTGTGCGGGAAGCTGTCGGCCATGATGGACTGCGCCATGGGCTGCAAGCCGCCGCCGCCCGCGCCCTGGAGTGCCAAGGAGACACAACAGCGCCGGCAGGGTGGGCGCAGCCCCGCAGAACAAAGAAGCCAGGGTGAACAGCGCAATGCAGATCATGAAGAAGCGCTTGCGGCCCATGAGGCTGGAAAGCCACCCGGTGATAGGCAGAACGACGGCGTTGGCCACTAAGTAAGTGGTCAGCACCCACGTGCTCTCATCCCGGCTGGAACCAAGATCGCCGGCAATGTGCGGGAGCGCCACGTTGGCGATACTGGTGTCGAGCACCTCCATGAAGGCGGCTAACGCCACCACCACAGCGATAAGCCAGGGGTTGTACTTGGGCTTCCAGTCCTGATTTGGTTGCTCGTCGGCCAAGATCCGCCCCTGTCTACGATTTATTATAAAACGAAATGATCCGTTTCGTATTATAATAATTATGTTAGTAGACTTGAGTGGGGTGGCCTGATATGCGCCCAAAGAAAACCAAAGCGCAGGCAACATCCAAGCGCCCCGCCGGCAGACCGCGCAGCGAAAAGTCGCGCGCCGCCATCCTTGACACGGCCTACAGCTTTTTGCAAGACCGGCCGGTCGCGTCGATCTCGACCATTCACATCGCCCGCAAGGCCGGCGTAAGTACGGCCACGGTCTATCGCTGGTGGCCGACCAAAGAGGCATTGTTGCTCGACGCCTTTCTCAACAAAGCCGACCAGGAACTCGTGCTCAAGAGCGAAGGACATCCCTTGGAGCGCCTCAAGGAGTACATCCTCCAGGTGGGACGCTTTTTCATTGGCGAAAACGGCATCGTCGCCGCCCGCCTGCTGGCGGCCATTCAGGATAATCCCACATTGCGAAAGGAATTTCTGAAGCGTGTCTACTCGCCGCGCGACAAGGAGATTCGAGCCCTCGTGAAAGAGGCGGTCAAGCTGCGCCAACTCCCGGCTGCGATGGAAGTGAGCGTTTTTCTGGATTCGATCATTGGCCCTTTGCTGGCCCGGCTGCTGATTCGCCATGAACAGATCGACGAGGCCTTCGTGATCTCGGTCTTCGATTGGGCTGTGGCAGGGACGATCGCTCAAGACCCGGCTGGAAAATCCCCGAGACCATAGCGCGGAATCAGAGGGTGAGTTCATATCGAGCAGATTTCAATGGCCTGTGGTGCGTCCGGTCACTACATGAGGGAACGTTCCGGCCGGACGCGCCGAATGATCGGGGAGCCGGGGCCGGAAACGGAGGTTAGCTTTATGTTTCTGCGCCGAGTTGTGTTCTGCGCTGCTGTTGTGGCGCTGCTGATCGGTTGCATCTCCGGGCTGCGCTGCCAGACAGCCAATCTGCCCACCACGTACACCATTTACGAAACCAATGCGATGTTTGGGCCCACGATGATAGTGAAGGTCTACCGCAACGGATCGAAGGCGCTGGTGGACTCGCGCAGCGGGCCGGACTGGCCGGGGCCCAAGCCGATGCACACCCGCGCGCTATACGACCTGAAGAAGCAGCAATCCCTGACCTGGGATTTGAATGACAGCTCGGTACCCTGCGGCAGCAGTAATTTCTCCGGCAGTTGGGGAGATCCTTTCGAGGACTCAGCCGGCCTGCTCGCTGACCTGAACAAGCAAAATCTCAGGCAGGTGACAACGCAGACCTTTAACGGCATACCGGCTAAAATTCTGGAAGCCGACGGCCCTGACGGCAAGACCAGGGTATGGGTGGATACCAAATACGGCCTGCTTCTCAAAGTTCAGTTGACCCCGCCCAGCCGCGCGCCGCGAACCATCCTTGAAGTTACCAATGTGAGTTATTTCGCGCCAGCACCGCTCTTTGCCGTTCCCGCCAACTGTGCTGCTGCCGCCGCCGCCCCGCGCGTCCCCACCGAGGCCGAGAAGATCGCCGCCTTGACCGGCGGCAACGCGCAGGATTTTGTGAAAGCCATCTACGGCCCCGGCTCGCGGAACTCCTGTTCCATGCTCTTCCGTGTGGTCAAGGCCGGCTCCATGAAGCCCATCGCGAACGGCTACCAGGTGGGCGTGGACCTCAACGTAGCCACCGAAGCCGCGCCCGGCTATAAGATCGGCATGGGCGCCAACGGGCGCGCCACCTTCTCCGGCGGCGGTTTGCACGAAGTGACCTCCCAGATCCGCAACGGGGTGCTGCGCATTGACAACATTCCCGCGCAGTTTGAGCTGGACGCCGAGTTCGGAACCGCCGGTTCCTCCTCGGCCAACATCTACCGGCAATGCTTCGCGCCGCAAACGGTCCTGCTCTTCGTGGTCAGGAATCCCGCCAATATCGGAGAGGACGGCGAATTCCTGTGGGTCAAGTCGGGCCAGTACGCGACGGTCCCGCACTGATTCCCGCGCAGGCCGGCGGGGCATCCTGAGTTTTTCCCAATTTCGCTCCTTCCTGTTGGCCGCAAAATTGCTCGACTCAGCCGGTGAATCGTTCTTCTTTTCTCGCCGGGCAACCGGGTAAAGGGCAGAGGCGGGAATGCGCCAAAGCGCCACTTGGAAGGCGGCAAAATGGGCCGGCCGCGGCCATGCAGGCGTTGCTGGCCACCGCTCTGCGGCATTACCAAGCGGGGCGGATGGATCTGGCGGAACCGTTGTGCGTGCGGATTCTGGCCATCGATGTCCGCCATGCCGACGCCCTCTACCTGCTGGGCATGATCGCCTACAAGACGGGACGATTCGAGGTTGCCGCCGGCATGATTCGCCGCGCCATTGCGGTCAATGGCCGGCAGCCTTCCTATTATTCCAACCTGGGCAACGCGCTGGGCGCTCAGGGCAAACTCGAGGAGGCGGCGGCCTGCTTTGAGCGCGCCCTGGAGATCGATCCCGGCCACGCGGAGGCCTGCTTCAACCTGGGCAATACCTTACTGGAACAGAAAAAACTCGACCAGGCCGTGGCTTGTTATCAACGCGCGCTGGCCGCCCGGCCCGGCTACACCGACGCCTGGTGCAACCTGGGCGCCGCGTACAGGCAGCAGGATAAACTCGGCCAGGCCGTAGCCAGCTTTGAGCGGGCGCTGGCCCTTGCGCCGGACCGCGCCGATCTCTGTTGCAACCTGGCCGAAGCCTTCCAGGCCCAGGGAAAACTCCATCAGGCCGTGGTCCTGTACAAGCGCTCGCTGGCCCTCAATCCCAGGCATTACAAAGCCGGCAATTGCCTCTGCAATCTCTGCTTCGACCTGGGCGATCTGGCCGGCTCCATGGCCTGGAACCAGCGCACCCTGGCCATCAAGCCCGACTACGCCGATGCGCTGATGAACCAGAGCCTGCTGCAACTGCTGCAAGGCGACTACGGCTGCGGCTTGCGCAACTACGAAGTGCGTTGGAAGGTCTATACGCCGCGGCTCTTCGCGCAGCCCTTGTGGCGCGGCGAGCCGCTCCATGGCACGCGCATTCTGCTCCACGCCGAGCAGGGATTGGGCGACGCGCTGCAGTTCCTGCGTTACCTGCCCATGGTTCTTGAGGCCGGGGGCACGGTGCTGCTGGACCTTCCCGCCAGTCTGCGGCGAATGGCCGCGCTGCTGCCCGGCATCACCGCCCTGGTGAACAGCAGCGGCCCCTTGCCTCCCATCGATTGCCATTGCCCGCTGATGAGCCTGCCGCTGGCCTTCGGCACCACCCTTGCGTCCATCCCCGCACAGGTTCCCTATCTCGCTGTCCCCGAAGCAGCCCTCAAAACAGCAGCCGCGCTTTCATGGCCAGCCACCGGGCTGCGCGTAGGGCTGGCGTGGTCCGGGAACCCCAATCACCCCAAGAACCGCTCCCGCTCCATCCCTCTTGCCCTTCTGGAGCCGCTCTTCCGGCTTGAAGGCGTGCACTTTTTTTCGCTGCAGATGGGGCCGGCGGCCGCGGAACTGGCGTCTATCCAGGCCGGGATCACCAGCCTGGCGCACGTCACCGGCGATATGGCCGACACCGCGGCTCAGATAGCCCACATGGACCTGGTCATCTCCATCGATACCTCGATAGCCCACCTGGCCGGAGCCCTGGGCAAACCGGTCTGGGTGCTGCTCTGCCGTTTGCCCGACTGGCGCTGGCTGCTGGACCGCGAAGACAGTCCCTGGTATCCCACCGCGCGCCTCTTCCGGCAGACAAAGCCGGGCGACTGGCCGTCGGTGGTCGAAAAAGTGCGGGCGGCCCTCCTGGAGCTATGCGCTCAAAAACCATCCGCTCAGGTCTCCAGGTAGTCCCAGTAGGCGTCGGCCAGCTCCGCACCCAGTTCGTTGGCCATGCGCCGGGCGGCGCGCTCCACCTCTTCAATAAGCCCGTGCAGGTAGTCGCGGGAGCGGGAGATAGCTACCACGCCCAGGGTGGCCGATTGCCACACCACGGCCTCGTCCAGCTCGGAGACGGAGATGTTGAAGCTCTGCTTCAACTGGTCCTTGAGCGAACGCACCACCTGCCGCCGGTCCTTGAGCGACTGGGCGTGCTCGATGCGGATTTCGAGCGTCAACTGGGCGACGGGCATGGCGTCAATGGAATTTACATCGCTAGTGTAAGACCGTTGGCGGCGGACGGACGGACTTTATTTCTGATGGATCAGCCAATTGAGGGCCGTGGCTTCGGTCTCCGGCCATGGGAGAAGCGCCGCAGAAGGCGCTGCAAAACGGCTCTGCCGGCCCTCTAACTTGCCTGACCTCGAGTTCCTATATAATCGTGCGTTGTCTGCCTGGCGGACAACGCGGAGGACTCAAATGGACGTACTCGTGATTATTCTGCTGGCGGTTGTCGCAATCATCGTTCTCTCCCTGGTTTTGGGCAGCTTCTTCACCGTAAATACGGCTCAGGTGGCCGTGATCACGCGCTTCGGCAAGTTTCTGCGCGTGGCCCAACCGGGATTGAACTGGAAGGTCCCGTACTTTGACTCCGTGGCGGGACTGGTAAGTCTGCGCGTGAATCAGATCACCCTGACCATGGAGACGAAAACCAAGGACAACGTCTTCGTCACCATTCCCATTTCGGTGCAGAACCGGGTCCGTTCGGAGAGGGTGTATGACGCGTTTTATAAGTTGTCCGATCCGGTGGCGCAGATCAAGTCCTATGTCGAGCAGGTGATTCTGGGCCATGTGCCGGGGATGACGCTGGACGAGGTCTTTGCCTCGCAATCCTCCATCGCCGCGGCGGTCAAGCAGGAGCTGGATGCGGATATGGCCACCTTCGGATACGAGATTGTGAATGTGCTGGTGACCGATATTGTTCCCGACGCCAAGGTCAAGTCGGCCATGAACGATATCAACGCCGCACAGCGCGAGCAGGTGGCCGCCAACGCTAGGGGCGAGGCGGAGAAGATCCTGGTGGTCAAGAAGGCCGAAGCCGAAGCGGAAAGCAAGGCTCTGCAGGGACAGGGCATCGCCAATCAAAGGAAGGCCATCATCGAGGGTTTGCAGTCCTCCATCGAGCAGTTCCAGAAGGTGGTGGAAGGCGCGTCCGCCAAAGAGGTTATGCAGTTGGTGCTGGTCACGCAGTATTTTGACACCTTGAAGTCCATCGGCGAGAGCGACAAAACCAGCACCCTGTTTCTGGCGCATTCTCCCGCGGCCGTCAAGGAAGTTGCGGACCAGATTCTCGACTCCATGCTGGTGGCGCAGCGAGCCAATGGCTGATTGAGTCTATAAGTTTCCCATCCTTGCGCCGGTTCTTTTCTTGAAGCGCCGGCGCCGGGACAGGACGTCCGCCGCGGTTACGGCGCTGCTGTTTCCGTGCCGCCGAAGAGTGATATACTTGCAGCTAATCAACTTTTCAATAAAGGAGATTCCAGCCAGTATGTCCAACAGCCTCAAACGCATGGGGAAGCGCATATTGGACCGCACCGTCATACCGGTGTTCACTTATATCATTGACCAGGCGCTGTTAAAACGCTCTAAGTCAGTTTATAACATGGCGCAGTGGAAAGCGATGGAGTCTTCACTGGAATATATAGAATCGAATATGTCAACTGTATGTATGCTTGACGGCAGGGAAATTTTTTTGGAGTACGCCCTGAATAGAATCAGCGTAAAAGGAATATGCGCGGAATTCGGCGTTCATGAGGGAGAATCGGTTAATTACCTTGCCCGGCGGCTTCCTGAGATTTATGGCTTCGATTCATTTGAGGGCCTGAAGGAAGACTGGAAAGGAATTTTTGCCAAGGGTCACTTCGGCCGCAAGGGAAAGTTGCCCAGGGTGGCGAAGAATGTGCATTTGGTCAAGGGATGGTTCGACGAAACCCTTCCCGGTTTTCTCGAGCAACACCCGGGACCGTTCGCCTTTGTTCACATCGATTGCGACACTTTTGAAGCCGCCGATACTGTACTCACCCTGCTCGGTCCTCGTTTTGTCTCCGGCACTGTTTTGATATTCGACGAATTTTTTGGTTACCGGAGATGGGAACTGGGTGAATTCAAAGCCTGGAACGACTATGTGGCCCGGACCGGCGCCGAGTTTGAGTATTTGGCATTTACATCGCAGCGGGTCGCCGTCCAGATACGGCGTGTTGCATAGAACCAGAAGCGAAAGTGCAGTAGCTCCCTATAACATGATTCTCTGGCTAAGTTATCGGCGCTTGTAAGGCGCTAATCAGAAAACTGCGCCAGTTGTTGCGGAGCCGGTTTAGGCGTGAACAGGCTGACCGCCGACCATGGCAAGTACGGCCGCGGCCAGCGCGGGAAAGATGGCGTCGCGCGCGGCCAGGATGGGCGGGAAGAATGCTCTTACCGCCTGGTTGTCCCAGGCCAGGGTAACCACAGTGCCGGCGCCGATGGCGGCTACAGCGCCCCAGGCCGTGACCCGCTTGGAGTAGAAGGCCGCCAGCACCACCGGCGTGAGCGCGGCGGAGTAGATGGTGTAGGCCCACAGCATCTTCTGCAGAATGCTTTCGGCGTAGATCGCCTGGTAGAGCGCCCAGCAGCCCAGCAGCACCACGGCCAGGCGCGAGACGATCAGAACTCTTTTGTTCGATGCCTCCGGCGAAATATAGCGCACAAAAACGTCTTCGACCAGGTTGGTGGCCGGCGAAAACAGGTAGTTGGAGGCCGTGGAGATGACCTTGGCGAAGACCGCGCCCAGCAGCAGCGCGCCCATCAGCGCGGGCAGGCCGTGGCGAGCCGTGTAGGGAATAATCTCGCGCGGATGCAGAGCCACTTCGCCGGTGGGATAGAGCGCCCGGCCAAAGACCGCGATGGCCACGATCAGCGTCTCCAGCAGCAGGGTGCCCAGAATCCAGCCGACCACCGAAACGCGCGCGTCCTTCTCGCGATTTGGCGGAGAAGAACTTCTGGTACATCACCTGGTTGCCCAGCATCAGCAGCATGATCGGCACCAGGAACTCCAGGCCGCGGATGCACGCCCATGCCCGCGGACTGCCGCACATGCTCGGGACTCAGCCGGTAGTTGCCCAGCACCTGAAAGTACTCGCGGCGGCAGCGCCGCGTGCAGCCCCGCCCAGCCGCCCGCCTTGCAAGAACAGCATGGGCGCGGCAATGATGCAGATGACGGTAACCAGCGAGCCGATGGCCACGTCCATGTAGGCCACCGACGACATGCCGGCCAGCGCCGTGGTGAAGATGACGAAGGCGGCGATGATGTAGGTGCCCAGCTCCGGCGTCACCGTCGTCGGGAAAGATCAGGTGCAGCACGTCGCCGCCGCCCTTGAACTGGTAGCTGGTGATGCCCACATAGGCGAAGAGGATGGCAATGGTGCCCAGCACCCGCGCCGTCTGGTTGTAGCGGACCTCGAGCAGGTCAGGCAGCGTGAACTGCGCGAATTTGCGCGCGCGGGGCGCGATGAAGTAGATGAGCAGCAGCCCCAGCCAGCCGCCGGCCGGCTGCCACAGCGCGGCAAAGCCGTTCTTGTAGGCGTTCTCCGCCCCGGCAAAGAGCGCTCCCGGCGCCGATCCACGAGGTCAGCAGCGTGAGCACCAGCACCACCGCCGGCAGCGACCGCCCGGCCACCAGGTAGTCGGCCTTGGTCTTCACCTGGGAGGTGCGATAGACGGCCACCGCCAGCAGCGCGAACGACAATGACGGCCAGAACAGCTACATAAAGTTGAGACATTCGCGGGGTTCCTCGCGGGCGCTACGGGTCCTCAGCAGTGTACCGGATGGAGGAGGCTGCCGGCGCCGGCGCGAAAATGGCTTGGGCAATAATCCCGTACGAATTCCGCTCTAAAATCGCAGCCCTTGCATTTTCAATATGAGCCATTTATTATGGACCATATTGGAGAATTCATGACTGCAGCGGCAAAAAGCGAGAATGCCATCGGCGTCACCGCATTCAAATCCCAGTGCCTCGGTTTGATCGACGACGTGGCCCAGGGCAAGACCGGCCGCGTGGTGCTGCTCAAGCACAAGCGGCCCATCGCCGCCATCGTTCCCTTGCCGGAAAATGCCCAAGACTGCGTCGATCTCTGGGGCGCCATGCGCGGCACCGTCACCGTCGCGCCGGGGGTGGATCTCACCGATCCCGCGGGCGAAATCTGGGATGCGGAAAACTGAAGGCCCCATTCTGCTCGATACATGCGCCGCGATCTGGCTGATGAGCCGATCTCCACTCTCGCCTGCCAGCCGCAACGCGATCCGTGCCGCTCAAACCGCCAATCTCGGCGTCTATCTCTCTCCTATCATCGCCTGGGAGATTGGAACTTTGGTGGCGAAAGGACGCCTGCACCTCACCCTCTCGCCCGAGGTCTGGTTCGATACTTTGCTGGCCTTGCCGGGAGTGCGATTGGCGGCGCTCACTCCGCAGCTTCTCATCGCTTCAACAGCATTGCCCGGAAGCCCGCCCAGCGATCCGGCGGATCGCATTCTGGCGGCCACGGCCCGGTTTTTCGGCTATCGCGTCATCACCCGCGACAGCAAGCTGCTGGCCTACGCAGCGCAGGGCCACATCCTCGCCACTGCCTGCTGACACGCCGGATACCGGGTGCGGCTGTTTCGCGGGTGCTTCATAGCGTTTCCCTATGCATGTGCCCGACCTCTTTGCCGTAGCGTCCGCGGAGGGCATTGCAGCGGATGATGGCGATCTCCTTCAGCATCTTGATGCCGTCTCTGAGGTAGCTCATGCGGGTGCGCTCGTCGTGGGCCCAGCTCACCGGCACCTCGGCCACGCGGTAGCCGCGCTTGAGGGCGATGAACAAAATCTCCGGGTCGAAGCCCCAGCCCGCGATGGTCTGGAGCTGGAAGACGGTTTGCGCGGCGGCGCGGGTAAAGGCCTTGAAGCCGCACTGGGTATCGGCAAAGCGCAGCCCCATCACCACGCGGGTGACGGCGTTGAAGCAGCGGCCGAAAAACTGCCGGTAAAACGGCTGGCGATGGGTCTGGCGGCCTTTTTCCAGCCATCTGGATCCGATGGCGATATCCGCGCCGGCGGCGATGGCGGCAAAGAGCCGCTCCGCCTCCTCGATGGGCGCCGACAGGTCGGAGTCGGTGAACATGACCACTTCGCCCCGCGCCTGCAGCATTCCGGAGCGCACGCTATAGCCCTTGCCGCGGTTGCCGGGGTTCTCCACCAGCCGCACCTCGGGGACTGTAGCGGCAATGCTGCGCACCACCTCTGCGGTCGCGTCCGTGGAGCCGTCGTTGACCACGATAACCTCGGCAGACCAGCCATGCCCGCGGATGCAGGCCAGCACCGACTGGAGCGTCGCGGGGATGCGGGCGCTCTCGTTGAAGGCTGGGATGACAATGCTGTACTGCGGAAACTGGGTCATGCCAACCACCATCCCCCTGAATCCCTGCCCGGCGGCCCCATCGCACCCTAACAGCCGGGTTCACAGGGCAGAGACTCACGCCATGATACCGCACCGGGCGGGGTAAACCTGCGCCATCCCCGGGAAGCGTTTTTTTTGCCAACTTGCCGATGCTAAAAGGCTTAATTCCCGCCAGGACCCATTTTTTTCACGCCTTCCCCGGCCAAATCCGTTTATGCTGTGAGCGGAGGCCTGAAGAACATGACAAAGGCAGACCTGGTGGAAAAAGTGACCGGCTTGGGTGACCTTACGCGCCGCGACGGCGAGGTCATTGTTGAAACCATCTTTGCTTCCGTGATCGGGGCGCTGCAGAGCGGGGACAAGATCGAGATTCGCGGCTTCGGGTCCTTCCGCATTCGCCAGCGCAATCCCCGCATCGGACGCAACCCCAAGACCGGCGAACGCGTGGAGGTCCCGGCCAAGAAGGTTCCCTACTTCAAGCCTTCCAAGGAGCTGCGCGACCTGGTCAATCCCGGCGAGGCTGCCCGCGCCTCCTGAGCAGCTCATCTTTTCTTTAAGGCTCACTTTTCCCCTGAATGCAAGTCAGGGCTTCAGAGGCTGAGGAAAAGCTCGTTTCAGTGAAGCGTGCGGGCTTTTAGCCCGTACTGCCGGCTTCTGCCTTCTTCAATGGCCGCTCCGGAATGCTTCCCGCTGATGGATCCAGTCCAGAGCGCACATTCCGGCCAATAGCGGCGCCAGCCAGATCACGCGGCACTCAAAGCGGTCCTCAACCATCGACAAAGGGCCGGTGACCAGCGCGTTGGCAACCACCATGGAGACGATCACCACGCTCAGCCCGGCCATCCGGGAAGAGTGGCGGCGCCACAGCAGCGGCGCCAAAACGGCCATGACCGCCAGCGAGGCCATCACTGCCCAGAATTGAATGGATTTGAGCAGATCGAGGGGAAGGGCATCCTGGGCCTGGAGGCTCTTCTCATAACTTGATTGCGCCCGCGGCACAACCGTACCGAACTCCTCCAGCACCCAACTGCTCGCACCCAGGTCCTCGAAACCAAAGGCCGTCAACTGTCCCCAGAAGTTGGCGGCCGAGCGGAAAATCTGCTCGCGCGGGTAGGCGCGGAGGGTGGCCAGGACGAAGGGGATCTCCTCCCGCGCAAGCCGCCTGCTTTCCTCCTCAGAGGCTTTCTGATAGATTCCATCCTCCCCCCAGAGAAATTGATCCGGATCGCCGGGGAGACTGTGAACATGGCCGCAGATCACCCACTTCAGCTCCCCGCAATGTTTCTCCAGATACCAGCGTCCCGGGCCGTCGGCAATGATGCGGGCGGTAAGAAAAGGCGGGCGGTCCCCGTTCAACGAAGGCTGGCCATAGAGATAGCCGTGCAGGGCCAACTGGGCCGCGGCCGCCAGCGCAACCATGGCCGCAACTTCCAGGACGGGTAGAACGCGGCGGCGAAAGGCGCGGCGGTCGAATGCAAGCAGCAGCGCCAGGATCATGCACAAGCCGGCAGCCAGCAGCAGGTGCGTGGCATGAGAAGTAACCGCCCACCAGGCGATCGCATACAGGAAGATCCGTTCCCAGCGGGAGAGAGTCTCACGGGCAAAGGCCAGCAGATAGATGGAGAGGTAGAGTAGCGGGCCCAGAATATCGGGCATGATAAGCGCGGCATACCAGCTCATGCCGGTGAACAGGCTGAGCAGCAGGACGAGTACAAGGTAAGGCAGGATGGTGTGCCGCGGCGCAATGGACCGGAGCACGAGCCAGAGAACGAAGGCGGCCAGCAGGCACTGCAGAGCCACGACGGGCCAAAGCGTGGTATTCCAGTGCAGGGGCAGGATGCCCAGGCTGTAAAAAAAGGAGCGCATGCCGTAGTAATCCGAAAACTGATGCAGAAATACTGCCCGGGCCACGATGCGCCCGTCGTCGATATAGGTCATTGAATCGGGGTAGAGCAACGGAAAGCCGTTATAAAACGCCGGCCAGGCCATGAACAACGCGCCCAATAGCACTGCGGCGCCGTTCCAGAAAGGAATCCGCTCTGCAACGTTCCTGGCAAATTCCCGAACCCTGGACTCAGCGAGCATGGCGGCGTGGCGCCCTTTCTTTTCGCCTCTCAACGCACCCAGTAAATCCTTGGACTTTGGGCATCCTTTGGAAAATCACTCAAAAGGCGGGGCGCGTGCGATTGCAATCGAAATCCATCTGAGTTCAATAGCTTTTCTGCCTCCTCTTTTGAATCGACAGGCAGATAAGTTTGCAGTTGGGGATCGTTGCCATCCACCCAGTCAATCCATTCTAAAGACTCGTGGAGATAAAGTTGGCCGCACAACTTGCACTGCCGGAGATATTGACCGTGATGGGATGCATCCATGAATTCCTCGATGAGGGCAAGTGATTCCTGCAACTCCCTTGAGGTCAAACTTTCTGCCTGCCATAGATGGCATTGTGTCGGATTCTTCATTGTGCCCCCGTTCAAGGGTACGCTCATAGAGTGATTGCGGATTTCGAACTCCATCGTATCACCGGGAAAAGGGACGGGGCTTTGGAGGCGCGGGCAGGCCGCTTCAGCGCGGCCGGATGCCGATCACGCTCAACATGCGTCCCGCATGGCCGCGCGAGGCGCGATGGGAGAAGAACAGCTCCGGCTGGCAGCTTGTGCAGCCGCCCGCCATTTTGATCGACCGCGATTTGAGGCCCGCGGCCAGCAACTGGCGGCGGTTGGCTTCCATCAGATTCAGATGCAGGCTGGGACCCAGTGGAGAGTGGCCGGGCGCGCGCTGGGTGAGAAACAGCATGGGGTATTTGGCGCGCACCGGGTCAGTATCGCCGACCTCGCGAAAGAGCTCGCCGGCATAGGGAAACTGGGGACTCGAAGGCGGAGAGCACTTCTTCGCCCACGGCGTAGCAGCAAGGGCCGATGCCGGGCCCGATGGCGGCCATCAAATCTTCAGGCCGGGAGCCGAACTCCAGCCTCATCCGGCCTATGCCGGTTTCGACAATCCGCTTCACCGTGCCCCGCCAGCCGGCGTGGAAGACTGCCACCGCCCGGCGCTTGCGGTCGGCTACCAGCACCGGAATGCAGTCGGCGGTCTGGACCCCCAGAAGCAGGCCGGGCTCATCCGTGAGCAGGCCGTCGGCTTTGCAGTGGCGCTTACGGTCCGCGTCTCCGCGAGCGGCGCGGCGGAGGACGCTGGAATGAATCTGGCGCAGGGTAATCAGCGGTGTGGCCGGGTCTCCGCTGACCGCCTCGGCCAGAAGCTGCCGGTTCCGGGTCACCGCTTCCGGGTTATCGTCGTCCGTAAAGCCAAGGTTCAGCTCCCCCGGCGCGTCTTCAGCGCAGTAGGCCCGGCTGAAGCCTCCCCGGCGGGTGCTGAATCCGTGCCAGAGCCAGGGGATTTTCTCCCATCCGGGAACGCGGAATAGCTCTACGCCGTTGGGGGCCGTGAGGGGAGAAGACGAGGCCCGCCGCAACTCCTGGGGCTCCGCGCATTCAAAGCGCACGCGGCCAGTGAGGACGGCCTCAGCCTTGCCGCGAGGATTGCTAACCAGGCCAGCAGCCCGAAAAAGGGCGTCGGCCGCCTGGACCGCGGGGCCGGAATGAACCTTGGGGACGAAGGGAGACGGCATCTGCTTCTGATTTTATCCGGCGGCGGATATGCGATGCGCCGGGGCAAGTGAATGGGCCTACCTTCCGGCAGGCCCTTTTGAGAGGCAGTTGAAGGAGGGAATCCAGGGGGACTTGAGAGAAGAGATCCGTGTTGGACCTTCAAAAAGAGTGGATACTTTTTGGAAGGGACTAGTTGCTGGGGAAGCCTCTGCTTGTTACTAAATAAGACGCACGAGGGTGCAAAATGATTCAAAGTAATTATGGCGTTAATTCCAAATCTTATTATCAAAGATAAGATATAGTGCCCGGTAACCATTGGTTCCGGAAAAATTCGATTGTGGACCTCCTTTTCCTGCCGCGCCGCCTGTTACCGGCCGGGCACCCCCCGTATACAAAATGCCAATAATCAACTTGCATATATCCGGTGGAATTGGCACTCTCTAAAGTGTGAAGCGGTTGTTCTACATCGTCCTGCTCGGAATCCTGGTCCTGGGTGTCGTCTACATCTATCTGCATCGGCAGGAGCTTGGACTGGCCAGTCCGGGAGGCGATGAAGGTACAAGCTCCGAGCAGGCCGGCTCTGCTTCTTCCCCTGCCCGCATGTACTGGCAGAAGATTGACCGGAGCCCCGACGGCTTCAAGGTGGAGATGCCCAGCGACGCCAGGGAAATCCAGGTTCCGGCCTACAACGAGCATGGCGGATCGGAGCAGGTGAACATGCTGGTCTGCAACCCCAACGACGAGACCACTTTTTCCGTGGCCTGGGCGGACGATCCGCCCGTGGCGCGCGTAAACAGCCATGCTCCCGACAGGACCATGGACATGGCGCGGGACGATGCGCTGGCCCGCACGCAAAGCACCCTCATCAATGAATCCCGCATCAACCTGGGAGGCTATCCGGCGCGGGATTTTATGGGCCGCAACACGGGCGGCGGCATCATCGACTCGCGGCTGATCTTTGCCGGCCAGCGCCTCTACATGCTCAGCGCGGCCTTTCCTTCCTCCAGCGCCCGCCGCGGCCGGGACGTGACGCGCTTCTTCAACTCCTTCACGGTCACTTCGTCCGCCGGCATGCGATAGACCGTGCTGCCCTGCGAAAACGCCACAGGCTCTTTACAATACCCCGCCGGATAACATAAAGTTTCCTACGATTTCAAAAATCCGCGCGCGCGGGCAAGGAGAGCAGTATGTCCCCAAGAATGGCGTTGGTGCTTTTTCTGTTTTGCCAGTTGGCCGGGAGGGGTTATGCCGGAGAATTTCGCGCCTCCGCGGTCAAAGTGGACATCACTCCCACGGGTCCGCAATGGCTGCGCGGGTATGACGCCAGGCAGTCGGACAGCATCCACGATAAGCTTTATCACCGCATCGCGGCGCTGGACGATGGAAAAACCACCATCTATCTTGTGTCCACCGACACCTGTCTCATCTCGCCTGGATATTACGACCAGGTAGCGCAAGACGTCGAGCGCCAACTGGGGATACCTCCGCAGAACCTCTGGTGGACGGCGACGCACACCCACTCCGCCCCCGAAGTAGGGCCGCCGGGAGTGGGCTACGCCTTCATGCCGGAGAGATTCAAGAAGGCCGGGTTAGGGAATTCCAATCCCCAGTACACGCAATTCGTCGAGGCGAAGCTCATCGAGGGATTGCGCCTGGCGCGCGAGCAACTTCAGCCCGCGCGGCTGGGATTGGGACTTGGCTTTTCGACCGCAAATATCAGCCGCCGGGCCAAAGACGTGGATGGAAAAGTAAGCCTGGGCCTGAATCCCGACGGGCCTGCGGACCGCCAGATCGGCCTGATCCGGCTGGAGAACATGAAGGGCGGTTTGATCGGCCTCATCGCCAACTACGCCATGCACGGAACCGTTCTCAGCGGGAAAAACCACGCCATCACCGGCGACGCGCCGGGTGTTGTAGCCCAGTATGTGGAAGACAAGCTGGGCGCGCCCATGCTGTTTATCAATGGGGCCGAGGGAGATATGGCGCCCATCTACACCGTTTACCCCGATTTCGAATCAGGCCATCTGTCAGAGTTCCGAGTTCTGCTGGGCGATCGCATCCTTCAAGCCAATCAGCGCATCGCGGAGATGACCTCCGACGTGGTTCTGACCGGGAGCGCGGCCACGATTGAAACACCGCTGCGCCCCGGCCTGACCTGGCCGCCGGAACTCGGAGCGTATATCCGCACCGCTCCCGGAGGAGTCACGCTGGTTAAGATTCCTGTTCGCTTTTTGCAGATCAATCACGAGGCCGTGCTGTGGGGCGCGCCTCTTGAGATGTTCTGCCAGATCGCCATAGACGTGCGCAGCCAGTTGCGCTTTCCCTTTACCTTCTACTACGGGCTGTTGAACGGCTGGCTGGGTTACATGCCTACCGCGCAGGCCTTCCATGAAGGGGGCTACGAACCGTCGACCTCGCCTTTTACAGACCGGGTGGAAGATGATTTCCGGCAAGGCGTGGTGGCGCATATTGCGGCTATGATGCGCTAGGACGCGCCGCGAAGGCTGTGCAGTAATACAACCACCATGGCCGCGGTTTTTTGAAAGGGCACGGCCGGGTACCCTCTGGGTGCCGTGCCGTAGACATGCCTAAATAGATCGCGGCTTTAGCCGCCGAGGGAATGCAAGCTATCGAATATGCATTCCCTCAGGGGCTGAAGCCCACAATTCAATTTTCCGATCAATCGGCACGGCTGAAGCCGTGCCCTTTCAAAGCTCAGGCTCTGCAGCGTCGGGCCTTTGATGTTGTGGTGGAAAGCCACCAAACTCAACGCCCCTATTTCTTCGGCTCCGGCTCCTCTTCCTGCGTCACCACCGGTCCTTCGCCGGGGAAGGGCCAGTTCCTGTCCAGCAGAATCTCCTTTTCGCGCTGCGCTTTGGGCACGCGGTCGATTCTCAGGTTCTCAAAGAAGTGCACGCCCGTCTTGCCGGCGGTGGCCAGGTCGATATCGCCGTCTCCATCCAGGTCTTCGGCGATGATCTGCGTTCCCACGGCGGCCGTGCCATTCACCGAGATGGGGAAACGCGTAAATTCGCCGGTCTTGCGGTTGATCGTGTAGTAGTAGACCACCAGCGGATCGTAGGAGCCGGCGTCATGGCCGGAGTGGCCGCGATAGCGCTTGCCGGTGATCAGTTCCATGTTGCCATCTCCAAGCAGATCCGCCATCACGAGCGCGTGGGACTGCGAAAAGGACTCGTCGATGGTGTGCCGGACCCACTGGCGCTGGCCATTGGTGTCCTCCGTCTGCTCCAGCCAATAGAGCCCGTAGCTGTGGCCCTGGCCGTAGATGAGGTCCATCTTGCCGTTGTTCAGCACGTCGTAGCCGAGAATGGGGAACCCGGTGTCGCCCAGGTGCCAGTCCGGATGCCACTCCCACTGGTCCTTATCCGCGTCGATCTGGCGGAACCAACCGGTGGTGGTGAGGATGTCGGCCTTGCCGTCGCCGTCGATGTCGGCCACGCCGATGCCGTGCCCGTCCTGCGCGCGTTCGCCCACATGATGCACCTTGGGCTCAGGGCCGGAGAAGTCGATCCAGATAATCCCGGAGTGGTTGTAGTGCGACAGGATCAGGTCCGGCTGGCCGTCGCCGTTGATGTCGGCCATCCAGCCGCCTTCGGTGTCGTAGCTGTCGGTGATGAAGTGGCGCTTCCACTCCGCGTCCAGTTTTTTGGGGTTCTCGTACCACCACACGCCGTTGGTCTGCCATGCGGCGGTCACCACGTCTGGCGCGCCGTCGTGGTTCACGTCCACCGTCCACTCGCCGCAGTCGGCGACGAACTCGTTTACGGTTCCCACCGTGCGGTACTGGTGGCGCTTCCACTCCCCGCCGCTGGGGCCGGGATTTTCATACCAGTAGGCCCCGCTGAGAATGTCTTTGCGGCCGTTGCCGGTCATGTCCAGGGTGGTAATGCCCTCGGCGTGGTCGGTGCCCAGCCGGTGGGCAAAGAAGACGGCCTGCGGCACGCCGCCGGGAGCGGGACCGCGGGTTTGTATGCGGTCAGGCCCGCCGATGAGTTGAGCTACGGCCGGGACGGCAAAAGCAAGCAGAACGAATGCTGCCGGTACATTGATTTTCATGGTGAATCTCTCCATTTCTCTTGCATCCTTCAGAAATTGAACTGCGCCGGCCCTCAGGCCGGAGGCAAGGCCCGCCGCGCGCCCTTCTCGATAAAGTGGGTAATCAGCCCCACCGGAAGAAAGCGCACGAGAAGCGCCGCGAACCTGCTGGGGAAGTTGGGGATGATGACGCGCCGGCCGCGAACCAGGGCGGCGATGGCGCGCCGGGCCACATCCGGCGCCGGCTGACTGCTGCCGGGCATGATATTTTTGCTGCGGGCTACCACAGAGAATTCGCTTTCAGTGGGCCCCGGGCAGAGCGCCGTCACCTTGACGCCGCAGCGGGCCACCTCGGCGGCCAGCCCCTGGGCAAAGAAGCGGTCGAAGACCTTGGTGGCCGCATAGGTCGTCAGGTAGGGCACCGGCTGGAAGCTGGCCGTCGAGGCCACGATCAGCACCCATCCCCGCCGCCGCTCCACCATGGGCGGCAGAAACAGCCGCGTCAGCCGCACCACGGCCTCGCAGTTCACGCGCACCTGGCTCAGCTCCTGCTCCACGGGACTCTCGTGGAAGGCGCCGAACTGGCCCAGGCCGGCGTTATTGACCAGAATGTCGACGGTAAGTCCGGCGCCCTCGGTGGAGTCGTAAATCTGCTGCGGCGCGGCCGGATCGTTCAGGTCCGCGGCCACGATGCGGACTTCCGTCCCCCTGGCCTTGAGTTCGGCGGCCAGGGCTTCCAGCCGCTCTCTGCGCCGCGCGGTGAGAATCAGTTTGGCCCCGTTCGCCGCCAGTTCCCGCGCCAGTGCCACGCCGATCCCGGCGCTGGCCCCGGTCACCAGCGCCCATTTGCCGTTAAACTCCTGTGTACTTGCCATTGCGGAACCATCATAGCGGATGGGGCGGTGGAAGGATGGCCAAGGCTTGTCTAACGGTAGACTTGGCGCCGGTGGCCGATGCGCACAACCAGGATGCGGATTAGCTTGTCTTCGATGCTGGCGATGATGCGGTAATCGCCGACGCGGTACTTCCACAGATCGCCGAACTCGGTGCCCTTCAGGGCGTCGCCGATGCTGCGCGGATTCTCAAGGCGAGCAATGCGCTCGAAAAGAAAGCGGTTGATTCGGCGTGCAACCGGCGGGTCTAGCTGTTTCAACTGGCGTTGAGCCCTGGGGCCAAGCTCAATCGACCATGTCATATTCCTTCATCACTTCCTCAAGAGGAATCGTCTTGACGCGGCCTGCGTGAATGTCAGCCAGCTCCTGCTCGGCAATATAAATATCTTCCAGGTCGTCCAGATGCTCAAGAATCGCCTCACGGACGTAGAAGCTCTTGGTCCGCCCGGTTTCCTTTGCCAGGGCGTCCAGACGTTTTTCGATCTCTTCGGGCAGGCGGATTGCGAGCATGGTGAACCTCCTTGGTAGCGCTATACAAGTATAGCACAAAGTTTCTCCTTACTTCCGTCAACCACCGGAAGCGAGCAGCTCTCCTTCAAACTCCTCATTCAACCAGCTTGAAAACGCCGCAAACTCCTCGTCGCGGCCGAGAAAGTCGCGCACCATCTGGCGGCCCGGCTTCGACCCGCCCTGCTCCAGCACGGTCTTGCGGTAGCGGGCGCCGGCCTCGCAGCCGAGCAGGTCTTGCGGGATCGAACTGCGCGAAAGAAGTCCAGAGCGATCACCTTGTCGAAGGCGTAGGTGTAGTAGTTCGACGAGTAGCCGGTGAGGTGGCCGAAGCTCGCAGTACATGCGGTTGCCTTCCAGCCAGGTCCAGGGTTGCAGGCTCTCGTAAAGCTGCTTGGTGATGCGGTCGAGGTCGAGACCCGCTGGAGTCCTGGTCGTGCAGGTCGAGCGAGAGCGTGGTGTAGTAGAGCTGCGCGCGCATCCAGTCGGCCCGGCCAAAGGCGCCGGCCAGCTTCATCTTTTTGATGGTTTCGGAGGGAAGAATTTCGCCGGTCTGGTAATGCTTGGCGAAGGCCTGGAGCAGCTTTTCGTCGCGGAAGAACTCTTCCAGCATCTGCGACGGCACCTCGATGAAGTCGCCCTCGGTGGCAAAGCCGGAGAGCCCCGCCCACTCGGTCTGGCCGCCCAGAATGGCGTGCATCAGGTGGCCGAACTCGTGGAAAAAGGTGACCACGTCGTTGTATTGCAGCAGGCCGGGGTCGCTCTCGTCGCCGCCGGGGAAGTTGCAGATGAGCGCGGCCTCGGGCAGAGCGCGGCCGCGCACGCCGGTGACGATGGGCGCGGCGGAGAACCACTTGTCCTTGCCCTCGCGGGGATGCATGTCGAGATAGAAGCGGCCCACGGCCCGGCCGCCGTCGAAGACCTCGAAGACCGAGACCGCCGGGTGCCAGCCGGGCGCGGTCGGAGCGGCGAAACTCGATCTTGAACAGCCGCGCCGCGGTCTCCAGCACGCCCGCCTCGACCTGCGCGTAGGGAAAGTAGGGGCGCACGGATTGCGAGTCGAAGTCGAAGGCCGAGCGGCGGAACTGCTCGTACCAGTAGCCGCGGCTGGTGATGTCGATGGCCGTCAGGCCGGGCTGGCGCCGGCGCGCGAAGTCGAGAATCAGCTCGTGCTCGCGGCTGGCGCCCTCGCGGCTGGCCTCGTCGAGTTTGGCCAAGAAACGCGCGCACGTTGGCCGCCGAAGCCCATCATCTGGTCGGCGGTGGCCAGGTCGGCCCAACTGCGGAAGCCGAGAACCGTGGCGATCTCCTGCCGCGTGGCCAGCAGGTCGAGAAGAATCTGCTGGTTGGCCGGGTAGGCGCGGGTGTTGTAGGCCAGGAACATGCGCTCCCGCAGCGCGGCGCTCGCGGCGAAGGTCATCACCGGCTGCATGTCGGGCGGGTCGGTGGTGAGCGTGATTCCATTCTCGACGTGACCCTCGGCGCTGGCCGGATGCCGGGCAAGGTAGTCGGCGGGCAGCCCATCCAGTTCGGCGGGCGTGGCCTCGATGGTCTTCGCGCCCTCCTGGATGTTGCGGCTGAACTCGAGCGAGAGCCGGGTCGCCTTCTCGTGCAGCGCCTGCAGACGGTCGCGCGTGGCCTGGTCCTTGTCCACGCCGGCCAGCCGGTAGCTGAGCAGGGTGCGCTCGACAAAATGCTTCGTAGCCGGGCTTGCCGGCGGCCTGGCGCCTTCAAGATTGATGGCCGCAAGGGCCTCGTAGACCGGGCGGTTCAGGCTCAGCGCGCTGCGCGGCCATGGCTACCCGCTGGGCCTCGAGCTGCGCCTGGTCGCGCACCGCCTTGTCCGCGGCCACGGAGTTGAGTACGCCGGCCTGCGCGCCGGCCAGGCTCAACTGCTCGATGGCCGCGTCGTAAAGCCGCAGCGAGTTTTCCGGCGTGCGCTCGCCCTCCACCGCCAGCAGAGCCGCCAGCGCCGCCTCGTGCGCTGCCAGACGGGCGCTTACCCAGGCAGCCAGCGCCTGGGCAGATGCGGCTCCGCCCGCCTCCCAGGCGTGTAGACTATCGGTTGCGGCAACAGCGGCAGGGTTTTCAACAGCCATGGCGGGCAAACTCCCCCAAACTTCTAGGGTGCCACACTGGGATCTGAATACAGGCTCCGCGTGCCCTAAAAGGCGGGATATACACTCTTTTTGTTGCATCCTGACCGGAACCCCTTTAAGATGCGTCAATTGATAGATATGACTCACAAGGCGCCCAGAACGACGATTTCCGCTCCCGAACCGGCCCCTGTCCCGGCCGGTTTACGGCTGCGCGTAGACAAGCTGTGCGTGGCCATCCAGGCTGACTCGCCGGCGGAGCTGATGGAGCGGGCCGAGGCGGCGCTGGCCGACTCCAAGTTCCTCGAATTCCGGCTGGATTCGCTGCCCAAGCCGGCTGCGGCGCTGCCGAAGGTGAAGGAGTTTCTGGCCGATCACCGCGAGGCGACGGTCATCGCCACCTGCCGGCGCAAGCAGTTTGGCGGCCACTTTGCGGGGTCGCTCAAAGCGGAGTTGGAGGTGCTGGCCGAGGCCGCCGAGGCCGGCTGCCAGATCGTCGATCTGGAGGTGGAGTCGGCGGAAGAGGCCGCGCCCCGGCAATGGGACGAGTTGCGCGCCAGGCTGCGGGCGGCGGGCACGGCGCTGCTGGTCAGCTTCTCACGACTTTCCCGCACCGAACCAGGAGGCCTGGAGCAGGCGGCGCGAGCGCATCGAGGCCTTCCAGCCGGATTTCGTCAAGGTGGTCACCACGGCCCGCTCGCTGGCCGACAACCTGGCCGTCCTCAAGCTGATCGAGAGCCGCTCGCTCTCCTCGCACGTCGTGGGCATCGCCATGGGCGAGGAGGGACTGGTGAGCCGCGTGCTGGGACCGCGCGCCGGCGCGGCCTTTACCTTCGCCTCCTTCGCCGACGGCGAGCGAGACGGCGCCGGGCCAGGTGACCGCGCGCACCCTGCGCGACCTCTACCGCGTGGAGCAGCTTGACCAGGCGACGCGCATCTTCGGCGTGGCCGGCAACCCCATCGCCCACTCGCTTTCGCCGCTCATGCACAACACCGCCTTCCGCCGCGAGAACGTGAACGCCGTGCTGCTGCCGCTGAAAGTGCGCGCGCTCGCCGACCTGCTCACCCTGGCGCGCGAGCTGCCGCTGGCCGGCGTGGCCGTGACCATGCCGCTCAAGCAGGAGGTCCTGCCCCACCTGGCCAACATGCGATCCGCTCACCGCCCGCATCGGCGCCTGCAACACGCTGCGCACCGGCGCCGACGGCAAGCTCTACGGCTTCAACACCGACGTGGCCGGGGTGGTACGGCCGCTGGAAAAGCGCCTCAAGCTGCAGGGCGCAAGGATCGCCGTCGTCGGCGCGGGCGGCGCGGCGCGGGCCGCCGTCTTCGGCCTGGTGGACCAGGGCGCTGAAGTTTTCGTCGTCAACGTCATCCACGAACAGGCCGTGGCACTGGCCACGCAAGGCGAAGGCCAGGGTGCTGAAGCATGAGCAGTTCGCCAAGAGCCGCTTCGACGTGCTCATCAACGCCACCCCCTGCGGCATGGCCGGCAACAAGCAGCCGCTGCCCATCGCGGAGAACGAACTGAACGCCGGGCTGGTCTTCGACATGGTCTACAACCCGCTGGAGACGCCGCTGCTCAAGCTGGCCAAAGAGCGCGGCATTCCGGTGATCAGCGGCCTGGAGATGTTTGTGCAGCAAGGCGCGCGCCAGTTCGAAATCTGGACCGGCAAGCCGGCGCCGGAGGCCGAGATGCTGCGCGTGGTGGAGCTGGAGTTGCGCCGGCGGGGTTAGGCGGAATTACCGGCTTCGCAGGTCTCAAAATCGAGACCTGCGGCAGCCGTGCCTGGTAAGTAGTTGACGGGTACTCCTGTCTTATGGACACCCGCCGCCGGCTGAATTCCGTGCCTGGGCTTGAAATTCACATCATGCCGGCTCAGGCCTTGGACACGACGAATTCACCATATTCATCGCCGCACTCGATCCCTTTGGTCTGGACGCATTTGAAGGTGCGCAGGCCCGTCTTGCCGCTGGCGTCATAGGGACCGCCATAGGCCAGGTCCATGAAGGCGGCGCAAACGCCACGGATCATGTAGGCGCTGTGCTTGCTCGATGCCCCATAGGCAACCACATCCGATTCGTAGTAATCGTAGGCCCGCACCACCATGCGCTCTTTGGGCACGAGTTCCACAATCTCAGACTGGGCCCATCCCCAGGCCGTGAAGATGGCAAATGCGCCGTGCAGGATGTCCTCCGGGACTTTTTTGATCTGCGGTTCCACAACCGCTTTCCATTCGTCGGAGGTAATAATCCCGTATCCGGTGTGGTAACCGCATTCGTGGGCGGCATTGATGAGAAGGGCTTCGGCGACCTCCTGCATTCCGGCAGGCACTCTGCGGGTCAGGCGTTCGGCGAACGAATTCCAGAACTTGGCGGGCATCATATTGACGAATACGTTGAAACCCGGAATCAGGCCGTCGTCATTGCCCAGGACTTCGATCTGCGACATCGCGGAAATGATCTGTTTTCTGTCGATACTCACGTGTGTTCTCCTTTCATGTTTCGGTTAACGCGCGACGACGATGAAACGGGAGCGTGGCGCCCCGCATACGATGGCCTCGGCTTCGGTTACGGCGAAACTTCTCGCCGGGAGATCGAAAACGGCGGAAAACAGGGCGGAAATATAACCCGCGCCGATGAAGTTGACGGGGGATTTGTAGTGGCCCCACTTCTTGATCCATCCCTCGTCCACATGACTGTGATTGAGGGTGACCTCGCCGGATTCGGGACTGGCGCAGCTTACGCGCATCCGTCCCAGACCGGCGGCAGCGTAGAACTGCTCGGCAAGCGCAATACGCTCTCTGATGCTGGAGATGCCCCGGGAGCGGAAATACTCGCGGAGAAACCCCTCCCAGGTATCCTCGGAGCATTCCGCTATCAACGCCTTTGCGTCCAGCATGCCGCAATCCATCGCCAACTGTGTGTAGAGCGTGGCGTAATGATGACAGTGCAACACCACCGTGTTGCCCTCCATGATGTGGCGGCAGGATTGGGGGTCGAAGGCCTTGTGTAACTCAAGTTCGGTTTTCCTGTAACTTGTCACAGTCAATTCTCCTTTCGGTTTTCAATGTCAGATGATGAGAGCATCCTTACCGGTGATTTCCTTGAAGGCTTCTTTGAACTTCAGAATGTTTTCCGGTGAATCTGGAGCCTTCTCCGCGGCTGGGGAAGGCATATTGGTCCTGATTGCCAATCGCATTTGCACCGGCATGCCTCCCTCAGTCCTCAGGATTTCGTAAAACTTCAGCAGTTTTTGTCCCACTTTTTTCTCCCTTCGGTTGATTTGTCGATGATTCACGCGCTTCTGGCCGTGGAACTGCACAGAATCGCATGAAATTCATTGCAACAACGCCAGCAACCTTCGCTGCGCCGCGTCGCGGCCGGTTCGAGGCAGGACGACGCGGAATACAACGTCGCCCGCCACGCCGCTGAGAAAAAGCCCCTCGCGGGTTCGCAGACGGAAAAGCAGCCGCGGAAAATCCTTGAATAACTCGAGCTTGCCGAGGGGAGCCAGGCAGCAAAGATTCTCGGCCGTCCAGGGCTCGGAGGCTTCATAACGAAAGACGGTGCTGCCGTCGAAACAATCCTCGATCTTGCGGCTCGATACAATCTTCATGCGGCCAGCCTCCTTACCGACTTCAGCGCGGTTTCGATCTCATCCTCCGTGGTTGCGCCGGAAGGGCTGAACCGCACCGTCCCCTCGGGCGCACTGCCCAGTGCAGCATGAATCATGGGGGCGCAGTGCAACCCTGTCCGGCAGACAATGCCGAAGCTGACGGCCAGCGCATAACCGGTTTCTTCTACATTCCATCCCTCCACGCGGAACGACACGATTCCGATTCCGGGCGCCTTATCCGCATCGCCAAACAAGCGCACACGTGGAATATCCCGCAGGCCGGTTCTCAGTTGCTCCGCGCGGGCTCCCTCCATGGCTACAAACTCCCTCCCCTGGTCCTCCCGCCAGCGCAGGGCGGCGGCCAGACCCGCCAGGTCGGGAAGATTCAGTGTGCCGGCCTCAAGGCGCGTAGGCATCTCCGGGGGATGCAGCCTCAGATCGCTGCGAACTCCGGTGCCACCCACCACGACCTGCTCCAGCTTCACACCCGGCGCGACATACAGTCCTCCGGTTCCAGACGGTCCTCGTAATCCCTTGTGGCCGGTAAACGCGATCATGTCGGCGTTCAGTTCTCGCACATTCACAGGCAGGTGGCCCAGCGATTGGGATGCGTCCAGCAACGTGACCGCTCCCGCCTGCCGGGCGCGGGCAAACATAGCCGCAACCGGCAGGATGCGGCCAGTGACATTGCTGGCATGGTTGAACGCAACCAGGCGCGGCGACCGTAAAAGTGCTTGCTCAAAGGCCTCCTCATCCAGTGAGCCATCGGCTGCCATCCCGATCGCTGTCACACGCAAGCCAATGACATCCTCCAGTCGCGCGAGTGGGCGGAACATGGAATTATGCTCCGTGACCGATGTAACCACCTCGTCGCCAGGCTTGAGACCGAGACCGAGAATAGCCAGGTTTAGAGCGTGGGTGGCATTGGTGGTCAACACAATTCGCTCAGATTGTTCAGTCCCCAGCATCCTCGCCAGCCGCATACGACACTCTTCAGGTGGATCGAATTCCGCATAGGCACAGCGGCCGGGGTACTCGGGCATACGGGTCAGGCCTTCGGCTACCGCCTCAATGACACCCGGCGCTTTGGGCCATGAGGTGGCTGCGTTGTTCAGGTAAATCATTTGATCTTCCTCATGAACAGCGCCTTCGCAGCTACACATTTAGAAGAGAATCCACCCTTCCGATATGACTATCGGCAGCCGCGATGATCCAATTAGCCAGGAAGGCGCAAATTAGCAGCCGGTTCTAACTTGTTCAAACATGCCGGTTATATGCAGTCGAGATTGCAACATGGAAAGGTCTGCCGGCGATCTCCCTGCAGGGCAGGTGGCAGGGCCGCGCGGATGAGGCGCTCAGGTCCTGTCTGGCAGCGATGGGAAAAGGGCAGGCGAGCCGCTCTTTGCAGAGCCGCTAAAGTGCGGGACTCTCCATCATTAAGGCCTACCGGGTTTTCTTCCTCCCCGGCCTGGCGGACTTGGATTTGGCCTCTGCCGAGCGGGTAAAGGGAATCGGCCCCAGGTCGGGGCCGATGCGCCGGGCCCGCGTGTCGTCCATCTCATAGGTAATGGTCCGCGGAGCCACCGGGTGGGTGATGCCCGTTGCGGGATCGGTGATCAGATTCGCGCCGTTGGCAATTTGAAAACTGAATGTGGGCGCGCCGCCGGAGGCCGTCTGCGGCGTTACCCGCACCGGCAGATAGCCTTGGATGGGATGCAGCCGGAAGGCCGTCTCGTAGCGATGATGGCGGAGATTCCAGGTGAAGACGCGCACCTGGTCGAAGTCGAAGGGCAAACCCGACCGGGGCGGGCTGAGCAAGGTCAGGTACTGCGGAACCTCGTGGCTGGGCGTGGAAACGTGGGGGTCGATCACCTTGTTGAGTACGTAGGCGCCCACGTAGCGCTGGCCCTCGGCATAGGCGGCAATCTCGTCCGGCACATCCACATCCATGCGGCTGGCCAGCAGCCACCCGGCGTGGCCCTGCGAGTCGCGCACCAGCCACCAGTCTTCCATGACGGGAGGCGGCGCAGCCAGCGGAGTGAGAAGCGGCGCAGCTTTTGCTGTGGCCCGCTGGGATACTCGCGCGGGCGGCATGACCTGGTTCGAGCCGCTGCCTGGGGAGGGAGTCTTTCCTTCCGCGGCAGGTTTCAGGGGAGATTGAGGCGCCACGGGTTTGGAAAGCGGCGCGAAGTCGGGCGCGGGCGCCTTGGGAACCGAGGCGCGGGCCAGAAGATGGACCTTGGCGTTGGCGGCCAGCAGGTAAAAATGCTCCGTCTCCCGGCCGGGGAGAAGGTGCAGATAAAGCTCGTCGCGCAGGGTGGCGGTGGCGACTACCGGGTCCTGCTGGTGAAGGGCGGCAAGCTGGACAAACGCGGCATAAGTATAAGCGTCGATGACGGCCCGCTCTTCAATCCAGCCCACCTCGTTCTTTTCGGTTCTCACCTTGAGAAAGCGCCGGCCATGATCGAGCACTTCCAGCGGCTGGCCGTTGGCCACCTCGGCCACGCGATTGGAGACGGCGGCTACCCGGTCATGGAGATACATCTGGCGGGCGGAGACGTACACCGTCTCGTGCTGCTCATGGCGGAAGCGGTCGCATCCACAGGCCAGCGCCACAATGAACAACAGCGCCAGCAAAGGCGCAAATGCGCTGGGGCGCCTGTCGGAAGCAACCAATGGGATTGGAGTGCGCGTGAACAAAGCCGGTGGCGTTCTTCTTGAGAATAGCAGAACAGGGATCAGAGATCAGAGAACGACCATCTCATCGACATTTTCTGTTGTATAAATGCACCGTGCCCCATCCTTTCGCCTTTCTTCTGGCGAAAGGGTGGGAAACCATAAATCTTGACAGACGGGTCCGGCCACGAGCATCTTAGCTGTTCCCTGACCCCTAACCCCTGATCCCTGCTTTTATTACGGCGCCGCGACAATGGCGATGGAGCTGGCCGCGGTGGTGGAAGTGATCTGCGAGTCCAACTGGCCGGTGGTGGTGGTGTCGAAGGTGTAGGCAGTCGAAGTAGGGGCTGCCCAGCGAACCCACGGCAAACACAAAGGTGCCGGTCGAGTCCTCGGCCAGGCCAAGCGGTTGAACGCCCGCCGCGGCGGTGCTGCCCGTCGCTATCGAATAGGGGGAACTGCTGCCGCGGTGACCGAAAATCCGGTGACGTTGCCTGCCGTGCCGGTGCCGGCCCCGTTGGCTACATAGACATAATCAGGGGTGGAGACGGGCAGGATGAAATTGGGCGCCAGTCCGCCGCTGGCGATGGGAGAGCCGGTGGCCTGGGTGAGGTAGCGCTGCCCAGGGAGCTGTAGTTGAAGGCGCGCAGCCCGCCGGTGGTGCCGGCGGAGTTGGCCAGGGTTTCGCCGATATAGAACAGGCGAGGAGTCGAACTGGGGTCCACGGCCACGGAAAGGGCGGAGCCGCTGGCATTGGCCACCGGAATCGTGTTGTCCGTGATTCCGGACGGGAAGGGAGCGCTGGAATTAAAGGGGACTACGATGGTGCCGCCGGCGCCCAGAGCGACAAAAACGTAGTTGTTATCCTGCGAAATGGCCATCTTATTCTGTTGCACCGCGGCGTTTGCGACTGCAAAAGATGCCGTTTGCACCGCGCTGCCGGTATTAAAAGCGCCGGTGGTGGAGTTGATGGAGATGGCGGAAATTTGCACTCCGCCGGTGCCGGGGATGGCCTCCACCAGCCACGAACTGGTGGCGTCGATCTGAATGGCATAGGCCTGATCCGTGGAAACTAGCTATAGCTGTTCCCAATACGCCGCTGGATATGGGGTACGCATAGGTGCCGGTAGTTGTGCTCACAATGAGAAAATTGCCGTTGGGAGCCATGGCTATGGCGTAGGGCGTGGTCTCCACTGCCCAGGGGCTGCCGGAGATCGCGGTCAGTGTGCCGGTGATAATGGACTCGCCCGCAATGGTTGGGCTGCCTGCTGTGGGGCTGTTCAGGATATAGAAGTTGCCGCTGGTGGCCTTTGTGCAGTCCGTGGTGCAACCGCCGCCGCCGCCGCCGCCGCTGCTGCCCGGCGCCTGCCAGAAATTTCCGCATCCTGCCAGAAGCGGCGCTGCCGCAAGCAGCACTTTTGCCCACGTTCCGATTTTCATCTCCGCTCCTTCATTGCCGCTTAACGGGTTCTGGTCTTAAGGGTAACTCTTCCGCGCGCGTCCTGTCCTGCCAGCGGATGAAACGTACGCCTGACGCTCTCTGATACTGAGTGTAGAGACGCGCGCCCGTGGGCATTCGCTCAGTAGCGCGCCCGGCACCATGCAGCCGAACGAATACAAGCGCGGAGCGGGAAAGAAACAGATAAGTCCGGGTTGACTTGCCGTTGTTAGCCTGCAACCCATTGTGTTCGCGTAGTGAATATATGCGCGCCTCAGATCATCCCCAAAACGTATTTAAATCAAGCATTGACAAGGGGTTGCAGCCATATCTAAGCGCCTGACTACCAACGCCGGAGTGTGTTGGTTCAGCCTGAAATGGAGAGAGGGCGCTCTCCGCTGGAGAGCATTCCGTCCTGCAGGCGGGGATTTTCAAGGCATCCGGGTCTACCGATCCCATGGGGGTTGTTTTAGGAGCGCGGAAACGAAGCCGCCGCGCTCCGTTCATCGTCTCGATGAGCCCACCGGACTATCCTTCAGCCTTTTCCGCCGAGCTTAGGCAAGGTCGAAGCGATCAAGGTTCATCACCTTGCTCCAGGCCGCCACAAAGTCACGCACGAACTTCTGCTGCGAGTCGCCGCACGCATAGACTTCCGCGAGGGCCCGGAGCTGAGAGTTCGAACCGAAGACAAGATCGACTACGGTGCCCGTCCACTTGAGCTCGCCGGTCGCCCGATCGCGCCCCTCCAGCACGCCTTCAGATGTAGCGGACTTCTGCCACTTCGTCTTCATGTCGAGGAGATTCACGAAGAAATCATTGGTCAATGTTCCGGGCCGCTTGGTGAAAACGCCATGTTCGGACTGCCCGAAGTTTGCATTCAGGGCGCGCATGCCGCCGATCAGAACCGTCATCTCGGGAGCGGTCAGCGTCAGCAGGTTCGCCCGGTCCACCAGCAGCTCAGCCGCCGATCCCTCGTGTCCCTTGCGGAGGTAGTTGCGGAACCCGTCCGCGGCCGGCTCCAGTACGGCAAACGAGTGCACATCGGTCTGCTCCTGCGAGGCATCCGTGCGCCCCGGCGAGAAGGGAACCTTCACGTCGTGGCCGGCCTTCTTCGCGGCTTCCTCGACGGCCGCGCAGCCGCCCAGAACGATCAGGTCGGCCAGCGAGACCTTCTTCCCGCCGGACTGCGCGCCGTTGAAATCCTTCTGGATCGCTTCCAGCGTCTGAAGGACCTTCGCCAGTTCGGCCGGCTGGTTGACTTCCCAATCCTTTTGCGGCGCCAGGCGAATGCGCGCCCCGTTGGCCCCGCCGCGCTTGTCGCTGCCGCGGAAGGTTGCAGCCGACGCCCAGGCCGTCGTGACCAGTTGGGAGATGGAAAGCCCGGATGCGAGGATCTTGGCCTTCAGGGCGGCAATATCCTGCTCCCCGATCAATTTATGATCCACCGCGGGAACGGGATCCTGCCACAGCAGCGGCTCCTTGGGAACCAGCGGGCCAAGATACCGCGAAATAGGCCCCATGTCGCGGTGCGTCAGCTTGAACCAGGCCTTGGAGAAGGCGTCCGCAAACTCCTGCGGATGCTCGAGGAAGCGCCGCGAAATCTTCTCGTAGATCGGGTCCATCCGCAGCGAGAGGTCCGTCGTGAACATGATGGGGGCGTGCTTCTTCTTGGGGTCGTGCGCATCCGGCACCGTACCCGCTGCGGATGCCTCCTTGGGCGTCCATTGGTGGGCGCCGGCGGGGCTCTTGGTGAGTTCCCATTCATAGCCGAAGAGGTTTTCGAGGTAGTTGTTGTCCCACTTCACCGGGTTGGTGGTCCATGCGCCCTCCAGGCCGCTGCCGATCGTATCGCCGCCCTTGCCGCTGCCAAAGCTGTTTGTCCAGCCCAGGCCTTGCTCTTCGATGGGGGCAGCCTCGGGTTCGCGACCGACATACTTGTTCGGATCGGCAGCGCCATGAGCCTTGCCGAAGGTGTGTCCGCCGGCAATGAGGGCAACGGTCTCCTCGTCATTCATCGCCATGCGGGCGAACGTCTCCCGAATGTCGATGGCCGCGGCGACCGGATCCGGCTTGCCATTGGGTCCTTCCGGATTCACGTAGATCAGGCCCATTTGAACGGCGCCGAGAGGATTTTCAAGCTGACGGTTGCCGCTGTAGCGTTCGTCTCCCAGCCACTTGCTCTCGGGTCCCCAGTAAATCTCTTCCGGCTCCCAGATGTCCTCGCGCCCGCCGCCGAAACCGAAGGTCTTCAATCCCATCGACTCCAGCGCCACGTTGCCAGCGAGAATGATCAGGTCGGCCCAGGAGAGCTTCCGTCCGTACTTCTGCTTGATGGGCCAGATCAACCGGCGCGCCTTGTCGAGGAGTACGTTGTCCGGCCAGCTGTTGAGGGGAGCGAATCGCTGCGCTCCGGTACCCCCGCCGCCGCGGCCATCGGCGATGCGATAGGTGCCTGCGCTATGCCACGCCATGCGGATGAAGAACGGTCCATAGTGGCCGTAGTCCGCCGGCCACCAGTCCTGCGAGGTCGTCATCAAGGCACGGAGGTCCTTGATCACGGCATTCAGGTCGAGGCTCTTGAATTCTTTCGCGTAGTTGAACCCCTTGTCCATGGGATCGGAGAGGGGTGAATGCTGGTGCAGGATTTTCAGGTTCAGCTGATTCGGCCACCAGTCCGCATTGGTCGCGGCCGTATGCCTGCGAGCGCCGCCCGTTACCGGGCACTTGGATTCGGTTGACATGTTTAGCTCCTGCTTGGCAACTTCTTTTTCCATGAGTTCTTCCTCCTTAGTTCACGCCCAGGTTCTGAAGGAGCGGCTCAGTTGGGCCGGCCGCCCGATGCGGAACGGCGGCGGAAGCGCTCGTCCACCGGCTGGCGGCCCTGAAAGCCCTGCTCCACGGTGTGCCAGTGCTCGATGGACGATTCGCCCATGCGCCAGCACAGCAGCACCACCTCGTCGTCCAGGCGGCAGGGAAAATCCAGCAGCCCGGTTTCCAGGTCCTTTACCTGCACGCCGATGGCATCGATTTCGGCAATGCTCTCGCGCACGCGCAACAGGTGGCCTTCCATCTCCGCGCGCTGTTTGACTACCTTCCCCACGTCCACCCGCATGCCGCCGGAGAGATAGACGCGCCGCGCCAGCTCGGAGAGGCTGACGCCGACCTCCTCCGCGGATTCCTTGCCTTCAATCGCGCGTTTCAGCAGCGATTCCAGCACCGGGAGCAGAGACTGCGCTTCTTCAAGTGTGAAGGTCTTCATGGGCATGACCTGGATATTAGGATACGACGAAACGGGGTTTAGGGAATAGGGAGTAGGAACTAGGGAATAGGGAATAAGAAATAGTAAACTGCCAACCTCATGGGATATTTTCCTGTTGAATAAATGCGCCGTGCCCCATCCATGCGACTTCTTCCTGTCGCATGGGTGGGAGAGCGCGAACTTCGATCAGTATTGGTTTCCCACCCTTTTCTCAAAGCCGGGGTCCCCGGCACGCGAACTTTGCGTGTTGGGGTGGAAAGTGCGCGAAAAGGATGGGGCACGGAGCATCTCTGCAAATCAACCTCGAACCGGGGCTAAAAGCTAGAAGCTAGGAGCTAAAAGCTGCCTTTATCCCACTTCCAGCATGCGGTCCAGCGCCACGCGCGCCCAGTGCTTCACGTTCGGCCGCACCTGGATGCGGTTGACCACCCGGCCCTCGACCAGGTTTTCCAGAGCCCAGGCCAGATGCTGCGGGGTGATGCGGAACATGGTGGTGCAGAGGCAGCCTGTGTCGTCGAGGGTGATGACGCGCTTGCCCTGCGCAGCGAAGCGGCGGGCCATGCGGTTGACCAGATGAATCTCCGTGCCCACGGCGAAGATCGCGCCCTCGGGCGCCTGCTCCACCAGGGCGATGAGCTGCTCGGTCGAGCCCAGTGCGTCGGCTTTCTGGCATACCTCCCAGCGGCACTCGGGGTGAACGATGACCTGGATGCCGGGATACTTGGCGCGTACCTGGTCAACGTGGCCGGGGAGAAAACGCTGATGAACCGCGCAGTGGCCCTTCCAGAGCAGGATGCGGCTGGCCGCCAGGCTCTGCTGCGTTTGGCCGCCCTGCAAGCCCCACGGATCCCAGACCGCCATCTCCTCCAGCGGAATTCCCATGGCATATCCGGTGTTGCGGCCGAGGTGCTGATCGGGCAGAAAGAGGACGCGCTTACCGCGGGCAAAGGCCCATTCCAAGGCGGCGCGGGCGCTGGACGAGGTGCAGACCAGCCCGCCGCGCTCGCCGCAGAAAGCCTTGATGGCGGCGGTGGAGTTCATGTAGGTCAGCGGTACGGTCTCGTCCGCAAGACCAAGGCGCGTAAGCGCTTCCCAGCAGGCTTCCACCTGGGAGATTTCCGCCATATCGGCCATGGAGCAGCCGGCGTTCAGGTCGGGCAGAATCACCTGCTGGCCGTCGTGCGCCCGAGCACGTCGGCGCTCTCTGCCATAAAGTGCACGCCGCAGAAAACAATGTACTTGGCGTCGGTTTCGGCGGCGATTTTGGAGAGCTTGTAGCTGTCGCCGGTGAAATCGGCGAAGCGGATGACTTCGTCGCGCTGGTAGTGGTGGCCGAGCAGCAGGGTGGTGGCGCCGAGTTGAGCGCGCGCCGCGGCGATGCGCGCATCCATGGAGTGGTCAGGGAGCGCCAGGTAGTTTTCGAGGCTGCAAATGCTTTCCGCCGCGGCGGACGAGGCCGCCGTAACTTCATCGAGAACCAGGTTCACCGTATTCCGCCTTCAGTCCGCCTTGCCCCAACGGGGCGGGTGGACGGGGATGTTGAAAGCTAACGCGGCTGCAGTGGATGCGCTGACCGCTCCCCAGTTGATCGGCGTTGAGGCCGTCCGCTTCAGAAGCGTCCCCACCCACGGGGATGTTGCAGCCGTTCATGCCTGGATACGGTCTGAAACCGGCGGACTGCGAAAAAGGTCCTGACCGGCAAAACCGCCGCCATTGCCCCTTATTGTAACGCAGGCGTAACAGTTGGCCCAAATCGATTACCGGCTAGACCTGTCACTGGGGACCCCGGCATTCCACCCCAGCGACAAAGACCTGTCACTGGGGACCCCGGCATTCCACCCCAGCGACAAAGACCTGTCACTGGGGACCCCGGTATTCCACCCCAGCGACAAAGACCTGTCACTGGGAACCCCGGCATTCCACCCCAGCGACAAAGACCTGTCACTGGGGACCTCGGCATTCCACCCCAGCGACAAAGACCTGTCACTGGGGACCCCGGCATTCCACCCCAGCGACAAAGACCTGTCACTGGGGACCCCGGCTTTGAAAGGGCACGGCTTCAGCCGTGCCGCTAGATGGAAAGAAGAAATCCCGGGCTTCAGCCCCTGAGGGAATGTTTTTGAATGCATTTGCATTCCCTCGGCGGCTAAATTTGCGTCCTATTTTGTTGCTGCTACGGCACGGCTGAAGCCGTGCTCTTTCAAAGCAAATAAGTTCTCCATTTACTGATTTTGCGGCTGCATCCGCGCCCGTTTGTGAGCGCCCTGTATGGGCAGTTATCATGGAACCTTCATGGTGTTGACGCCGACAATTGAAGTTGCCAGCCTGGGCATGGCCGACTCGCTCATCCTGATGGTGCTGGCGCTGGTGGTCTTCGGGCCGCGGCGGCTGCCGCAGATCGGCCGCCAGATCGGCAAGCTGATGTACGAGTTCCGCAAAGCCTCCAACGACTTCAAGTTCCAGATGGAAGAGGAGTTGCGCAACGCCGAGGAAGCCGACCGCCGCAAGGCGGAAGAGGAGAGGCTGCGCGCCCTGGCGCTGGCCGCGCCGGCGCAGACGGCGGGGACAACTGAGGCGGTTTCCCAGGTCTCGGATGCAAGTCCGAGTGCACCCGCGAATGGCCAATCCTCTAGCCCTTACCCCGGAGAGATCGAGTATCCTCCGGTTGCCGCTGCGACTCCCGAAGCTGCGGCGGAAGAGCCGTATCCCCGCATACAGCCGCCCTCGACGGGTGAGCCGGTGCCGGCGGCGCGGCCTGCAAGCGCGGCAGCGCAGGTCGAAGTGACACAGGAATCCGGCCCCGCAACCAGCCTCGATGCCAACGCGGAAGCCATCACCGCGTCCGGCGCCATCCCGGAAGAGGCGGAACAGACTCTTACGGAGCCGGTAAACCACCATGGTTGATCCCGCGGAAGCCATCGGCAAGGCGCGGGCGGCGGTGACCCAGCGCGCTGACCTGCCCGGCATGAGCCTGATGGAACACCTGGAAGAGTTGCGCAAGCGCATCGTCCACTCGGCCATCTACCTGGCGGTGGGTTTCTTCGTCTGCTGGTTCTTACGCGACCGTATCGTCGAGTCTTGTTCAAGCCCCGCTGATCCATATCCATAAAACGCTAATGTTTACGCATCCCATGGATGCGCTTAACCTGGACCTGCAGGCTGCGCTGACGGCGGGCGCGATCCTGGCCTCGCCCTTCATCCTCTTCCAGGTGTGGCTGTTTATCGCGCCGGGGCTCTACCAGAAAGAGCGGCGGTTTGTGGTGCCGTTCATGGCGGCCACCATCGGGCTGTTCCTCACCGGCGCGAGCTTTCGGCTATTTCTTCGTTCTGCCCGCGGCCATCGAGATCCTGATTGTGAAGTTCGGCCACAACTTCACGCCCATGATCACTATCGAGGATTACACCGGCTTCTTTTTGTCCATTATTCTCGGCCTGGGCATCAGCTTTGAAATGCCGATTCTCATCTTCTTCCTGGCCATGTTCGGCATCGTCAGCCCCAGGTTCCTGTGGAAGAACGTGCGCTACGCGGTGCTGGCCGTTTTCCTGGTGGCGGCCGTCATCTGCCCCAGCCCCGACCCTTGGACCATGTGCATCTACGCCGTACCCATGCTGGCGCTTTACCTGGTGGGCATCGCTGTGGCCTGGTGGGTGCATCCCTCGCGCCGCAAGGCCAGGGAAGCCAGGGAGGCCGCCAAATGAAGGAGGCCGGTCTTAGATTTGAGCGTTCCCACCCTTGCGATAGGAAAAAATCGCAAGGATGGGGCACGGAGCATTCTGGGGAGATCCGGCTGTGTTTCCGTTGGTTTCGTAATCTATGCACAAATCTTCCGTATCTATGCACAAATCTTCCGTGCCCCATCCTTTCCGCTTTTTTCTGCGGAAAGGGTGGGAAAGCACAACACTCGACCGGCATTCCGTGTATTAAAAGCGCTCTAGCAGGACTGCTGTTGTTCGCGCCTCTCGCCCTTCCCGCCCAAACCCACTTCAACGGCGCCAGGGCTCTTGAATACGCCCGCCAGTTTGTGGCCATCGGCCCGCGCTGGCCCACCAGCCCCGGCCACCTGAAGGCCGAGGCGTTCCTGCGCAGCCACTTCCAGCACGACCAGCTCGAAGAAGATGCCTTCACCGCCAACACCCCCATCGGCCCGGTCGCCATGCGCAACTTCATCGTGCGTTTCCCCGGCAAAAAGGACGGCGTTATCGTGCTGGCCACGCACTACGAGACCAACTACTGGCTCAGGAACATCAACTATGTCGGCGCCAACGACGGCGGCTCGACCACCGGCCTGCTGATGGCCATCGCCGATCAATTACGCGGTGATGGGGTGCGCGGCAGGACCCTCGACGGCTACTCGGTGTGGCTGGTTTTCTTCGACGGCGAAGAGGCCATCCAGTCCTGGTCCAGCTCCGATTCCACTTACGGCAGCCGCCACCTGGCCGCCCGATGGGGACGCGACGGAACCCTGGGCCGCATCAAAGCCTTGATGTTGGCCGACATGATCGGCGACAAGGACCTCGACATCCTGCGCGAAACCCGCTCCGCCGACTGGCTGGTGGCGCTGGTCCGCCAGGCCGCGAAAAAGTTCGGCTACGAGCGCTACTTCTTTCAGCGTGATTCGGAAGTCGATGACGATCACCTGCCCTTTGTGGAGCGCGGCGTGCCTTCGATCGACATCATCGACCTGGATTACGGTCCCAACAACAGCTACCACCACACCGCCAAGGACACCATGGACAAGATCAGCGCCCGGAGCCTGACCATCGATGGCGACGTGTTCATGGAGACGATTCGGCTGATCAATCAGCGGTAAATACAGCAGGGAACAGGGATTAGGGAACAGGGAGGAAATTTGGGCGAATCATTCAAAGATCTCGTCGTGTGGCAACGAGCAGTTCAGATGGCTGTTGCAACCTATAAGCTCACCTCTTCCTTTCCATCCTCCGAGCGATTCGGCCTGACAAACCAACTGCGAAGAGCATCAGTCTCCGTTGCCAGCAACATCGCGGAAGGATATGGCAGGTCGACGAAAGGTGAGTATATTCTCTTTCTCGGCCATGCAAGGGGTTCAAACTTCGAAGTTCAAACACAACTTATGATTTCAAAAGCACTGGGCTTCGGTTCGGATGAGTCGCGACAATTAGCTGAAAGCCTTTCCGAGGAGGTTAGCAGGATGCTCGTCGCCATGATGAACAAGTTGCGGAAGTGAGGAAGGCAGGGAATAGGGAACAGGGAACAGTTGGTATTAGGGCCAATGAATTGCGTGCCGCATTGCGGGTTTTTCTGTTCCCTGTTTTAAGAGCATTCACCTATGATTGCCGGCGTCTCCTGGGTCTGGTGGCTGGGGTTTCATGCGGTGGTGGCGGCGCTGCTGATCGCAGATTCGCTGCTTCCGGACCATTGGCGTAATTCGCGTTACGCGCAAACCTTCGCGTGGGTGGGTACAGCCGTGCTGGTGCTGGCCGCCGCAGGCTTTGCCGCATGGATCGCTGTCGCCCAGGGCCGCCAGACCGCGCTGGAGTTTGTAGGCGGCTATGCCATTGAAGCCTCGCTCAGCGTGGACAATCTCTTCGTCTTCCTGGTCATCTTTCAGGGCTTCCGCATCAGCCCGCAACGCCAGCACCAAGCCTTGCTGTGGGGCGTGGCCGGAGCGGTGGTGCTGCGCGCGCTCTTCATCGCCGCGGGCATCACGCTGCTGCGGCGCTTCGACTGGATCACCTGGATCTTCGGCCTGGTTCTGCTCTATGCGGCCTGGCGGCTGCTGCGCGGCGGCTCAGCCAACGCGGCCATTCCGGAAGCGCCCGCGGCCCTGCGCGGATTGCTGCGCAGGCTGCAACCGGTCCGCGGCTCGCTGCTGCCGGTGATTCTGGCCGTCGAAGTGACCGATGTGCTCTTTGCCATGGATTCCATTCCCGCGGTTCTGGCCATCAGCCACAATCCCTTCGTCGTCTACACCTCGAACATTGCGGCCATCCTGGGTCTGCGCTCGCTCTACTTTGCCCTGGCCTCGCTGCTGGACCGCTTCCGCTACCTGCACTACGGCCTGGGCGTCTTGCTGGCCTTCGTGGCATTCAAGATGCTCGCCGCCCGCTGGATCGACGTTCCCATCATCATCTCGCTGGCGGTCATGGGAGGGATTTTGACGGTTTGCGCGGTGGTGTCTTGGGTTGCGGGAAACAGAAATCAAGGATCAGGGGTCAGGGATCGATAGCTCGTTGAAAATCGCTTCCGCACTACCCTTCTGGAGATTTAACCTCCCTTTTTGCCGAGGGCCTCTTTCACAAGGTCAATCTCTTTATCCATCTCAGCGAGCAGATACTCCCGCAGGCCTTCAAGGTCGGGAAATAGCCCGAAGTGACTCTGTCCCGCGAGATCAAGGAAGGCATCTACTTCATCAAAGTCGCCCGACGGCAACACAATTTTTGTAATACAATCCGCGTACTTTTGCTCCAATGGTTCAAATGATGCACCACACAGCGTAAAGGCTGCACGCTGGGCCTGCATCCTCGCGTTTGTCCAGACTGGAGCTACCGCGACAGTTTCTGAATCGTTTGTCTTGGACGGCGATGCAGGATTGGGGATCATTGCGGGGTGGTAGACATACGTGTCGAATGTCTGAGCCATGTTGATTTCCACATCCGCATCCAAGAAAACCAGCGATTCCTGACGGACGGCCCGGATATTGAGTTTTTCTGGACTAAGAACAAAGACAGCGGCATCATCCTTTGGGCTTCTCCTGAATTGGGCAAAGTACAGGGCGCACGGGAAGCTCTCAGTCCAATCGAGCAGTCGCGTAGGCAATCCAAGGTGCTGCATGGCAAATACAGTTCCCCAATGGGATCTTTCGTGCGGAGCCAATAAATGGACACTGCGCGCCTTAAATCTATGGAAAAGTGATTTTGATAATTCTCGCAATAGCGCAATCCTCTCTTCTTCACGTGCGCTAATGCCGACTGAGTCAAACGAGTGATCAACTCGCCTATGAATTGATGACTTGAGCGACCATTTCGCATCCCTATGGCCCCTATACCAGAGGGAATGGCCCTGCTGCTTAGCTTCCCGCTGCATTTGTCGAATCTGTTGCAGTATTTCCGACCACATCGGCATCACCATCTTCCGCCGAGCAACATCGTTTATCTCTTTACCACGCCTCAAATACTACGCCACCCTCTAGTCCAACGATCGAGTGCTTCTGGAAGTTCTCGTCGTCGCGCCTGGGATAGTCGTTGCGGAAGTGGGCGCCGCGGCTCTCGGTGCGGGCCAGGGCCGAGACCAGAATGGCGTGGGCGACGCGGCTCATGGCCTGGGCTTCGGCCAAGGCGGCGGCTGCCTTTCCCTTGCCCGGCCAGCCCGGCCAGACCGGCTGCGCAGGCCTCCTGCGCTGCAAGACCCTGCCGCAGCGTGGACTCCTCACGCAGCAGGCCGGCATAGGCCCACATGGACGCTTGCAGGCCGGCGATGAGCTCTTCGACGACGGGCTTCTTCGCTGGCGGAAGGAGCGTCCGGGACGCTCAGCGGTCGCGTCGGCCGCTACCAGCGGCAGGCTGTCGGCGAGCATGGACTGCGCGGCGCGCGCGCCGAAGACAAGACCTTCGAGCAGGGAGTTGGAGGCCAGGCGGTTGGCGCCGTGGACGCCGGTGCAGGCGGCCTCGCCGGCTGCGTAGAGCCCGCGCAAAGTGGTGCGGCCGGCCAGATCGGTGCGGATGCCGCCCATCAGGTAATGCGCCGCCGGGCGGACGGGGATCAGGTCGCGGGCCAGGTCCAGGCCGTACTGGGCCAGAAAGGCGCTGATGCCGGGGAAACGCTGGTGCAGGTCGATGTTCTTGACGTGGCGCATGTCCAGATGGACGACGCGCGAGTCGCGCGGCGCCGGAAGCCTCTGAGTTGCGCCCATGCCTTCGCGGGCGATGGCGCGGGCCACCACGTCGCGGGGAGCCAGTTCGAGCAGCGGGTGATAGCGCTCCATGAAGCGCTCGCCGCGGTCGTTGCGCAGGTACGCGCCCTCGCCGCGCAGGGCCTCGGAGAGCAGGAAGCGCGGCACGCCGGGGAGCGACAGGGCGGTGGGATGGAACTGGTAGAACTCCATGTCGGCCAGCTCGGCGCCGGCCTGGGCGGCCAGGGCGATGCCGTCGCCGGTGGCCACGGCGGGGTTGGTGGTGTCGGAGTAGACCTGGCCCGCGCCGCCGGCGGCGATGAGCACGGCGCGCGCGTTGATGCGGCGAGGCTTGCGGTCGCTTGGCCAGGGGACCGGCGCTGGCCAGATCGGCGCCGATGACGCGGCCATCGGCGACCACCAGGCCGGTGACCATGGTCCACTCGGCGAAGCGGATGCGCTTGTGGACGCGGGCAAAGGCGGCCAGCGAGCGGCTGATCTCGGCGCCGGTGGCGTCGCCGTTGGCGTGCAGGATGCGCGGCAGCGAGTGCGCGCCCTCGCGGGTGCGCAGGAACTCGCCGGCTCCCGTATCCCCTCGCGGTCGAAGCTGCGCGCCCCACTCGATCAGCTCGGCCACGCGCAGCGGCCCCTCGGCCACCAGCGCCTGGGCCGCGGGCCGGTAAACGAGTCCATCGCCGGCGTTCACGGTGTCTTCGAGATGCAGCGCAACGTCCTCGTCGCCCTCCATGGCCACGGCGATGCCGCCCTGCGCGTAGTGGGTGTTGGATTCGCCCAGCGACTCCTTGGTGACCACCAGGACCTCGCCGTGGCGCGCCAGCTCCACCGCCGCGCGCAGCCCGGCCACGCCCGCGCCCATCACCAGAAAATCCACCTGAGTCAACCTTGCCATAAACTATGAGGCTATCACTCAGAAGAACGGGAGTCAGAGATCGAAGATCAGGCGCAGATCCGGGAACAGGGAAGGCACATTCAATTTCCAAGTGCAACAGATTTTGAAACCGCAGACCAGTATTGCACGAAATCGAATGCGCCTTCAGGCAGGAACAGTTCTGCCGGTGCTTTCCAGCCCAGGGTTTTCCTTGGCCGGGTGTTGAGCAGCCAGGCGATGTCGTCCAGTTGTTCCTGGGAAAACAGCGACAGATCGGTTCCCTTGGGCAGGTACTGGCGGAGCAGCCCGTTGGTGTTTTCCGATATGCCACGCTCCCACGGCGCTCGCGGATGAGCGAAGTAGACATCGACTCCGGTGTCCTGCGTCAGCCTCTTGTGGTGGCGCATCTCCCCTCCCTGGTCGTAGGTCATGGAGCGGCGCATCTGGCTGTCGAAGCGGTTGAGGATCCTGGTGAAGGCCTCGGCGGCGACGTCGGCCTTGGAGCTGTCGAGCTTGATCAGGGCGACGAACAGGGTGGTCCGTTCCACCAGCGTGCCCACTTGCGAGCGGTTGCCCTTGCCGATGATCAGGTCGCCTTCCCAGTGCCCGGGGATGAGTCGCATCTTGACCTCGACGGGGCGTAAGTCGATTAGAGTCATATCCGGAATGGAGCCGTTGTTGATTTTGTTTTTTCCTTGTTGGGATTTTCGGGTCTTGTGCCGGCGGCGCATCAGGGCCAGCAGGCTGGCGCGAAGCTGCCCCTTGGGCATGGCGTAAAGCGAGGTATAGATGGTCTGGCGCGACAGTTGGACCCGCTCCGGCATACGAGCCAGTGTGCTCTCGATCTGCGCCGGACTCAAGCCGCGGCGAAGATGCTCCACCATCAGGGCCCAAAGCGGCGTGCCTGGGACGAGCCTGCTCGGGACGCGCGGAACCCTGGCCAGTTTGCCTGCCCGCCGATCGGCCGGCTCGCAGCGGTAGCCTCCCGTTGGCATCTTCCTGCCCGACCGCGGCAGATACGAAGGGCGCCGCCAGCCATTGCGGTGCCAGCTCGCGGGTGATCGTGGAACGGGCGCAAACTGAGAAAAACCGCGATGGCTCCGGGCCGTGTGCCCAATGCCAAATGCATCTCAATCACTGCCCGCTCCCGGATGTCCAGATGACTGTATTTGTTCGCCATATGCAACCTTCTCCTGTTTTAGGAAATGTTGCACTTGGGGATTGAATCTGCCGAATCGATATATTTTGCTTTGCCGCAACTCTTTTCCCCATCCTGTGTATAACCACTCAGTAGCAGGGCCGGCCGGCAGTGCTCAGAATACGAGCTTCCTGCTGCTCATGCCCGGGTCAGGCTGTCTGAGCCACATCCGTTGAAAATGGTTGACAACTACCCCCCGCTGGTGTGAGAAACATTCAAGAGTGGATGCACAATCCTGAGGTGTTTGTTGGCGGGCTGTACTGCACGGCAGCAGATTACCCCACGCAACGCATGCAACCGCAGATACCTCGAGGAGGGGGTCACAAATGCGCGGAATCACAATTTTTCTCGGTACTACAGCATTGCTCGCGGGCCTGGCGCTGGCGCCGGCGGCGCGCGCCCAGATTGTCGTCGACATCGGCGTTCCACCGGTCTGCGCCTACGGCTACTACGAATACCCGCCCTACGACTGCGCGCCCATCGGCTTTTACGGGCCGGGGTATTTCTTCAACGGCATCTTCCTGGGCGTAGGTCCCTGGGCCGGCTGGGGATACGAACACGGCTGGGGCGGGCATCGCTTCATAGATGGCGGCGGAGGCCGCTATCACGGCCGCGGCGGCTATGAGGCCAATCACGGTCGTTGGGCTCATGGTGGCGGACATGAAGGTCATCCCGGCGGACACGAAGGGCATCCGGGTGGCGGACACGAAGGGCATCCGAGTGGCGGACACGAAGGGCATCCGGGTGGCGGGCACGAAGGGCATCCCGGCGGCAGCGGCGGCCATCCCGGCGGCTCCGGTGGTCATCCCGGCGGCTCCGGTGGTCATCCCGGCGGCTCCGGTGGACATCCCGGCGGCTCCGGCGGCCATCCCGGCGGCTCCGGCGGCCATCCCGGCGGCTCCGGCGGCCATACCGGCGGCTCCGGCGGCGGTCTACATCCCTTACACAAGTAGCCAGTAGCCGCTGAATCAGGCGGCGAATGGAGCACAATTGCGGCGGGGCCTCGCGGCTCCGCCGCTTTGCATTTGTTCTGAATCCCAAGTCATCGTTTATGGTGCGCACGGCAGTAACGGAGTGTATGCTGTCTGGCAGGTTACACTGAGGCCCAAAGCGAATGGATCTCTACTCGCAACTGCCCCCGGAAGCCGTAAAGATTGCCCTGGTGCTGTTCCTCTCCTTCCTGATCGGACTGGAGCGGGAAGAGCACAAGGCGTCGGGCGGCGCGTACTCCTTCGGCGGGGTGCGCACCTTCCCGCTGATCGGCCTCATCGGCTATTCCATAGCTCTTATTTCGGGCACGCAGCTTGTGCCGTTCACGCTCGGTTTTCTGGTTGTCGCCGGATTTTTGCTTTTGTCCTACTGGCACAAGCTCTCCACTGCCACGGCCACGGCCGCCGGCGTAACCACGGAGATGTCGGGGCTGGCCACGTTTCTGGTGGGGGCGCTGGTCTGTTACGGGCATTTCTGGATTGCCACCACGCTGGCCGTCGCCAGCCTGCTCCTGCTGGATCTGAAGGCGGCGCTGGAGAAGCTGGCCACCAACGTCGCGCCCCGCGAGATTCTTACCTTCGCCAAGTTTCTGCTGTTGAGCGGCGTGATTCTGCCCGCGCTGCCCAATCAGGAATTCGGCCCATTCCACATCAATCCTTTCAAGACCTGGCTGGTGGTGGTAGCCATCAGCGCCATCTCCTACGCCAGTTACGTGTTGCAGAAGGTGACCAAAGGACAGGGCGGGGTGGTGCTGGCGGCCTTGCTGGGCGGCGCCTATTCCTCCACGGTGACCACGGTGGTGATGGCGCGCCGGGCGGCGCGGGAACAGCATCCCCACCTCTTCGCGGGCGGCATCCTGATCGCCTCCGGCGTGATGTACGTGCGGCTGGCCATCCTGCTGGCGCTGTTCAACCGGCAATTGATGATCACCCTTATCGTTCCTTTTCTTCTATTGGCGGGCCTGGCGGTGGGCGGCGGATGGCTCTGGTCGCGCCGCGCGGATAAAGGTTCGCAAGCGGTACAGCCGGAGTTCGAACCCAAAAATCCGCTGGAACTGCTCACGGCGCTTCTTTTTGCCGTGCTCTTTCTGGCCATGATGGTCGCTACCCAGTTAGCCGTGACGTATCTGGGCAAAGCGGGAGTGAACACGCTGGCCGCTGTCATGGGCGTCACCGATGTGGACCCCTTCATCATGGGGCTGACCCAGGCGGCGGGCACGCTCACGCCGTTGAAGGTTGCCGCGGGCGCAATTCTGATTGCCGCCGCCAGCAACAACCTGGTGAAAGGGATTTACGCCTACAGCCTGGCCGGCCGCAAGACCGGCCTGCAAAGCCTATTGTTCCTGGCCGGGCTGGCTGCCGCCGGCCTGGTTCCGTTGTTCTGGCTGGGATGAGAAACAGCGGGGATTCCGCTTCTTTCTGTTCCATTGAGTAAATCTATATCCCATGTCTCCCGCCGCGGCGGGCGAGACCTGGGGCTCCCATCTATGGGTGTTGGGTATGCATTTAGGATTAGTGCAGTATGCAGACCATTCGAGTAGAGACCCCTTCGGCGAAGTACAACGTGATGGCGGGCAGCGGTCTCATCGAGACCCTGGCGCCGCGCATTGAGAGAGTTGCGGGCCGGCTGCCGCGGCGGGTTTTTGTGCTCACTTCGGCGTCCATCTGGGCGCTGTGGGGGGAATCCTTCCAGCAGTCCTTTCGCGACGCCCCCGTGGTGCTCTTCCTGCCCCCCGGCGAGAAGCACAAGACCCTGGCCGGCGTGGAGGAGTTGGCGCGGCAGATGGCGCGGGCGGGCGGAGACCGCGGCAGCCTGCTAATTGCCTTTGGCGGCGGCATTGTGGGCGATGTGGGCGGGTTTCTGGCCGCCATCTTCATGCGCGGCATCCCCTATATTCAGGTTCCCACCACGCTGCTGGCGCAGGTGGATTCCTCGGTGGGCGGCAAGACCGGCGTAAATCTGCCCGAGGGCAAAAATCTTGTGGGCAGCTTCTATCATCCGCTGGCGGTCTTTGCCGATATCGGGGTGCTGGGCACGCTGCCGGAGCGGGAACTGAAGGCCGGGCTGATGGAGAGCATCAAGGCCGGGATCATCCGCGACCGGACGCTGGTGCGGTATATGGAGGAGCACGCTCGCGACGTGCTGGGGCTCGAGCGCAAGGCTCTGGAAAAAGTGATTGCCGCCTCCATCCGCATGAAGGCCGGGGTGGTGCACAAAGACGAACGCGAGAGCGGACTGCGCATGATCCTCAACCTGGGGCACACGGTGGGCCACGCCCTGGAGCAGGCCACCGGCTACAAGACTCTGCTGCACGGCGAGGCGGTGGGGTGGGGGATGGTGGCTACGCTCTACCTGGCGCGCCAGCGGGGTACGATTTCCGGCCGCCAGTTCGAGCGGCTGGAAAGCTTGATCCATCTGTATGGACCGCCGCCGCCGTTGAAGCTGCGCGTGGGCGATGTGGTGGCGGCTGCGGGCGGCGACAAGAAGAACCTGGGCGGAGTAAGGCGGTTTGTGCTGCCGGTGGGGATTGGCGACGCGGGCGTGGTGGAGGACGTATCGGCTAAGGAGCTGGAGGCGGCGGTGGGGTATATGCTGGCGCGGGCCGGGGAGAAGAGTTAGCTTTACCAACTCAAATTGCTAAGGGAGGACGTGAATTGCAATGAAGGAAGACATTCTTGAGCAACTTGTTGATGATTACCTCCAAGCCAAAGGCTACTTCACTATGCACAACATAAAGTTCAAGCCTTTGCCGACAGCTGATGGTTTCGTTGCAAAGGATGATCGAGTAGCTAGTGACGTTGACGTTATTGGATTCAATCCAACACTTGAGGGGGCGGAGAGTGTTTGGGTTGTCAGTTGCAAGAGCTGGCAATCTGGATTCAATCCGACACGATTCATTACCGACATTGAGAAAGGAATTGAGCAAGAAAAAGAAATGGAGCAAGGGAAAAAGTTTACTGGCCGTCCAGCATGGAAATACGTTCGAGAACTCGTGAAGAAGAAATGGGCTGATGCCTTTATAACCGGAATCGAAAAATTAACTGGTACACGGAGCTTTACCTACGTGACAGCAGTTACTAAACTTGTAGGCTCCGATATTGAGTGGACAAAGTATGAAATGTTCAAGCGGAATTTGCAGGGAAACCCAATAAAAATACTCACTTTAGAAAAGATATTGCAGGACCTGTACAAGAATACAAGTACAACTGTTGCGCCCTCAGATGTGGGGCGGCTTTTGCAGGTAATAAAAGCTAGTGGGTGGATGAACAGGAAAGATTCAGATTTGGGGATCAGATGACCGCAACCGGAGCCAAGCCACCGGGCGCGGTGGATGAGGCGGGAGCGGCGCGGACGGTACGGCAGATCTTCGACTCGATTGCGCCGCGCTACGACCTGCTGAACCACGTGCTCTCCGCCAATGTGGACCGGCTGTGGTGGCGGCGGACGGCGCGGCGGTTTCGTGCCGTGCTTGCCCAGCCCGATGCGGCGGTGCTGGATATTTGCTGCGGAACCGGCGACCTGACCATGGCGCTGCTGAAGCATCGGCCTCAAGGGGCGCGGCCGATTCTGGCGGCGGATTTTGCGCGCGCCATGCTGAGCCGCGCGGCGAAGAAGTTTGCCAACCGAAAAACCGGAGCCCCGTACGCAGTGCCGCTGGAGGCGGATGCGCTGCATCTGCCGCTCAACTCCGGGTCGCTGGATTTGATTGTGACCGCCTTCGGGTTCAGGAACCTGGCCAACTACGAGGCCGGCCTGCGCGAGTTTCACCGCGTTTTGAAGCCGGGCGGGCAATTGGGAATTCTGGAGTTCGGCGAGCCGGGAGGCCTGCTGGGCAAAGCCTATGCGGTCTATTTCCGGCGCGTGCTGCCCGCCATCGGGCGGCTGGTCTGCGGCAGGGCCGGGGCATACAATTATCTGCCTGTATCGGTGGGCAATTTCCCTCCTCCCGGCGAGATGCTGGAACTGATGCGGACAACGGGCTATGCGGGGTGCGCCTGGCAGCCTTATACCTTCGGGATTGCGGGGTTGTACACGGGCGCGCGTGCCGCTGTAGCCTAGGAACTCGATGACTTCCTCTGCCTCCCAATCCGCCGTCTCGGGCCTGGCCGGGCCTTCGGCTGAAAAGCGGCGCGTGGCGCTGCACTCCATGCTGGCGGCGGGGTCGATGACGCTGCTCAAGCTGGCCGCCGGGCTGCTCTCCGGCTCGCTGGGCGTGCTCTCGGACGCGGCCCACTCGGGGCTGGACCTGGTGGGCGCGGCGCTGACCTTCTTTTCCGTGCGCGTGAGCGACAAGCCGGCCGACGAAGACCACACCTACGGCCACGGCAAGATTGAGAATCTCTCCGCTCTCGGCGAGGCCATCCTGATGGCCGTCTCCTGCGGGTGGATCATCTGGGAGGCGATGACGCGGATCTTCTACCACACGGTGCAGCTGCGCCATTCGAGGTGGCCGGCACTGGTGCTGCTCACCTCCATCGGCGTGGACTACTGGCGGTCGCGGCAACTGCGGGCGGTGGCCGCGCGCACCGGCTCGCCGGCGCTGGCCACCGATGCCTTCCACTTTGCCTCCGACATCTGGTCCACGCTGGCGGTGCTGGCCGGTCTGGGAGCCAGTTGGGTGGGAACGCGCTTTGGGATTGGCTGGCTGCGCTTCGCTGACCCCTTTGCGGCGGTAGTGGTTTCGCTCATGATTCTGCGCCTGACTCTGCACCTGGGCCGGGACACGGTATCCGTGCTGATGGATCAGGTGCCGGCGGAGACGCGGCGGCGGCTGGTGCGGGAGGTGGAGCAGGTGCCGGGCGTGCTGGCCGTGGAACAGGCGCGGGTGCGGCGCGCCGGGGCCGGCTACTTTGCCGACCTCACCCTGGCGCTGCCCCGGCGCTACACCTTCGGGCACACCGGGGAACTGGTGCGCGAGGCCACCGAGGCCGCGCACCGCGCGCTGCCCAAGGCGGACGTGGTGATCCACACCGTGCCCCGCGAGAGCAGGGCGGAGAGCGTCTTTGACCGGGTGCGAGCCGTGGCGGCGCGCAACAACGTGAGCGTGCATGAGCTGAGCGTGCAGTCGCACCATGGTCGGCTGCGCGTGGAGCAGCACCTGGAGCTGGACGAAAAGATGCCGCTGCTCAAGGCCCACGGCTTTGTCACCGCCATGGAAGCGGAGATTCTGCGCGAGGCCCCGGAGATCGACCAGGTGCTGACCCACATCGAAAGCGAGCCGGCCACCATTGAGCTGCCCGGGGAGATGGTGGAAGAGGACCGCAGGATTGAATCCGCGCTGTGCTCGGCGGCCAGCCTCTTCCCGGAGATTGTGGATGTGCATGAAATCAAGGTGGGCCGGACCGGCGAGCACATTTATCTCTCCTGCCATTGCACCCTGCCCGACGATCTGGCCATGCAGCGGGTACACGAGGTGATGACCGGGCTGGAGGATCGATTCAAACTGGAGTGCCCGGAGGTGCAGCGGGTGACGATTCATCCCGAGCCGGTGACGGATAACTTGCGGTAAAGCGCAAGAAGGTTAATAGACGAGAATGATTACGCACAGCGAATGGAAGGTCTCAGCGATTTTCGAGGAGATTTGCGAGATTGTCTGTCCGCAAGGTGAGCCTGCGCCATGAACAGCCGTTCGGTGAAGAATTTTTTTCAGGTGGCCTCGCTGCTTCTGCTGCTGCTGGCGGTGGCGCTGCTGTCGGCCGTCACCACCATGCAATTCGCCATTCACGGCGCCGAGGTGCAGGTGCCCGCGCTGAAGGGAATGACCGTGGCCGATGCGCGCAGCGAGACCGCCGGGCTGGGACTGAACCTGGACGTGGATAACCGCTACTACTCGGCGGACGTGGCCGCGGGACACATTCTTTCGCAGTCGCCCGCGCCGGGAACGGTGGTGCGCCGGGAGTGGCTGGTGCGCGTGGCCGAGAGCCTGGGGCCGCAGAAGGTGGAAGTGCCGGCCGTGGTAGGGCGCGGGGAGCGGGTGGCGGCGCTCAAGCTGCGCCGCATGGGCCTGGAGGTGGGCACGACCGCGCGGCTGCCCTGCGGCAAGGCGGCGGAAGGAACGGTGCTGGCCCAGGACCCGCCTCCGCACGCACAGGGCATTGCCCGGCCCAGCGTCAATCTGCTGGTGGCCGCTGCGGACGATGAGGCGCCTGACGGTTTTGTAATGCCCGACCTGATCGGGTGGCCGGTCAAAAGCGCGCAGGGAGTGTTGGCCAGGGTGGGGATTCAAACGGAGCCTCCCGTCTTTGTGGATGTGCCGGTGGCGCCGGTGGGCAGCGGAGACGCGCCGCCCAGGCCGCCGGTGAAGCCCGGCGCCGTAATGGCGCAACTGCCCATGGCCGGATCGCGCGTGGAACAGAGCACGCTGGTGCGGCTGACGGTGGCGAAGTGAAAAGAACAGGGACTAGGGACCAGGGAATAGGGAATAGCGAATTAGCAAGTTAGCTCAAGTGTGTTTCATAAACTCGCTTTGTATCAGGGCATGACTTCAGTCGTGCCGAAAAGGGTTGGAAAAACTAGGGGTTTTAACCCCTGGGGGATCGCAATAGGGATACCGTGGCTATTTATGAAACACGTTCTAGTCAGCGAAAGCAGTGAATGACAGAGGGGCGGAGCGATGGGGTTGAACGAAGATCAGGAGCGGGTAGCGTTGCAGGAGCGCGAATTGAAGCTGCCGCGGCTGGATGCGCGGTTTGCGTGGGAGCTGGGCGTGCGGTTGAGGACGCTGGCTGAGGAACGCGGGCTGGCGGTGGTGATCGATGTGCGGCGCTTCGGGCAGCCGTTGTTCTATGCGGCGCTGGAGGGCACCACGCCGGACAATGCGGAGTGGGTGCGGCGCAAATGCAACGTGGTGGCGCGCTTTCATCGCAGCTCGTATGGGGTGGGGCTGAGCCTGAAGGCGAAGGACGATACGCTGCTGCAAAAATATGGGCTGCCGCTGGCCGACTATGCCGCGCATGGCGGTTCGTTTCCGCTGGCTGTGGCGGGCGCGGGGGTGGTGGGCAGCGTGACCGTCTCCGGACTGCCGCAGCGCGCCGATCATGAACTGGTGGTGGAGGCGCTGTGCGGCCTGCTGGGGCGGAAGTATGCGGAATTGCGGCTGGGGGCGGAGTAGGACGTGTTGGCGGGTCTGCTCCGGTGGCTGGCATTTGTGGTTTCCCAGGTCTCAAAATCGAGACCTGGGGCACCCGGCATTCTAACGACCGCTGCTTTTCAGGCGGTTCTCTCGATAAGGGCGATGAAGAAGCCATCGGTGTGGAAGACGCCGGGCAGCAGGCGGAGTGCGCCTTCAGGCGTGAGGCAGCGGTGCAGCCGCTCCGCGCCGGAGGGGGTGAGGATAACTTCACTGAGCAGGGCTTCAATACGCGATTGGAGCGGAATCAGGCGGGCATGCGGAGTTTCCGCGAGCACCGCGGCGACCACCTGCTCATTTTCTTCAGGCTCCAGCGAGCAGGTGGAGTAGAGGACGCGGCCACCGGGACGGACAGCGCGCAATGCGGCCTTGAGAATGGCGCGCTGGCGCTCGGCCTGCCGCGGCAGGTCTTCAAGGCGCAGGCGGTGGCGAATCTCCGGGATTGCGGCCCAGCGTGCCGGTTCCGCTGCACGGAACATCGGCCAGCACAAGGTCGAAGGCGCTCTCCTCGTTAAGTGCGGTTGCGTCGGCCAGGCGGCATTCGACTCTGTCTGCGTGGCCGGCCAGGCGCTGGCGCAACTGGTCGAGGCGCGGCGCGCTGGATTCGCAGGCCACGATGCGGGCTTGCGGGTTGCGCTCGGCTAGAATGAGGGTTTTGCCGCCGGGAGCGGCGCAGCAATCGAGGATTCTTTTCACGTTTTGGTTCGAAGATCTTGACAGGACCAGCCAGTTCGGCGACCAACTGCGAGCCCTCATCCTGAAGCCGCACGCGGCCCTCGTGAAAGGCTGCTGTGGCAGTCACGTCGCCGGAGACCACCGTGCGGGCGGCAGTGAGCATTTCGCCGGCTTCAAGAACGAGGCCCGCCAGACCAGGTTCCGCCGCAACAGTTGGGTGCCCCATCCTTTCCGCATCTTTTTGCGGAAAGGGTGGGAGCTACAAACCTCGACCGGCGCTTGTCCATCATTAACTGCTTCGACCAGGCGCACGGTCAGCGCGGGCTGGCTCTGGCCGTGGCGGCAGATGGCGCGCGCAGCTTCCAGGCCGTAGAAGCTCGCCCAGCGCTCGACCATCCAGGCGGGATGCGCCTGGGCCAGCGCCAGTTCAGCGATGGACTCCTCCAAAAAGTGAAACGGCGGAGCCGCGCCGAGTTTGCGCAGGACGGCGTTGACCATGCCGGAGGCGAAGCGGTGGCCGGCCTGCTTGGCCAGCTCCACGCTCTCATCGATGGCGGCGCGGGCGGGGATGCGGTCCATGTGCAGCAGTTGGAAAGCGCCCAGGCGCAGGGCGATCGAGAATCTCGGGGTCGAGCTTGGCGTTGGGGCGTTTGAGCAGGAGCATGCAGTTGGTGGTCGAGGCGGATCTGCCAGCGCAGCACGCCCAGCACCAGCGCCGTGGCCAGGTTGCGGTCGGCTGGCGAGAGAGCGTTGACGGCTTTGCCGCGCAGCAGATCGTCGGAGTGGGAGTGGCCGCGCTCGACGGCCATGAGGACCTGGAAGGCGGCTTTGCGGGCGGGAGAGACGGCGGGCACGGGTCTCAACCTAACCGCACGTTGGGCCGCGCGCCGGCGGCGGACGAAATTCCGCGCAGAAACTCGGCTGCCGTCAGCCGCTTCTTGCCTTCAAGCTGAACTTCGAGGAGTTCCAGCCAGGTATCTTCGGCGCAGGCGGACGAAGAGACGATGGTTTTCGATGAGCAATTGGCCGGGCTCTGCGGGGCCGGATTCGGCGCTGGCCGGCTCCGCGGCAACTTCCATGCGATGAACGATGAGTTTTTTGCCGTCGAGCGTGGTGAAAGCGCCGGGCCAGGGCTGAAAGCCGCGCCAGCGGTTCTAGAGTTCGTGCGCCGTGCGGGCGGCAAAGTCCATGCGGCCGTCTTCGCGGTTGAGCAGCGGGGCGAAGGTGGCGAACGCGTGGTTCTGCGGCTGCGGGTGAATGGTTCCGTTGGCCAGGCCGGCCAGGGTTTCCACCATCAGCGGCGCGCCGGCGCGGGCCAGCACGATCGAACAGCTCCGCGGCGGTCTGTTCGGGGAGCGATCTCGATGGTCTGCTGGAGAAGAATGGGGCCGGTGTCGAGGCCTTCTTCCAGCAGCATGGTGGTGTTGCCGGTGAAGGCGTCGCCCATGGCCACGGCCCACTGGATGGGCGCGGCGCCGCGGTATTTGGGCAGCAGGGACGCGTGCAGATTGATGCAGCCCAGCCGCGGCAGAGCCAGCATCCAGGGGGGAAGGATGCGCCCGTAGGCGACGACGACAATGGCCTCGGGCGCAATGGCCTCCAGCTGCGTGCGAAATTCGGGGTTGGTGCGAATCTTTTCCGGCTGGGTGACGGGGAGGCCGGCGGCCAGCGCGGCCAGCTTAACGGCAGGTGCGGTGAGTTGCTGCGAGCGGCCCGCGGGGCGGTCGGGCTGCGAGACCACCAGCGCGATTTCATGGCCCGCCGCGAGCAGCGCTTCAAGCGTTGGCACGGCAAACCGGGGAGTGCCGCAGAAGACCAGTTTCACAGCTTCACCACGTGCCTTCGCGCTGCATCTTGCGAATCTTGCGCAGATTCAGGTCGCGCTTGAGAGCGCTCATGCGGAAGATGAACAACATCGCCGTCCAGGTGGTCGATCTCATGCTGCATGGCGCGCGAAAGCAACTCTTCGCCGTCCATCTCGAACCACTTGCCGTGCTCGTCCTGGGCGCGGATGCGCACCTTGGCGTGGCGCGTCACCTTCTCGCGGATATCGGGAAAGCTCAGGCAGCCCTCCTCCTCGTATTGCTTGCCCTCGCTGAAGATGATCTCGGGATTGACGAGCACCAGTTTGTCTTTGGGGTCCTTGCCCATGCTCAGGTCGATCACCGTCACGCGTTTCGACACGCCCACCTGCGGCGCGGCCAGGCCGATGCCCTGCGAGGCGTAGGTGGTCTCAAACATATCGGCGACCAGCTTGCGCAGTTCGGCGTTGAATTCGGTGACCGGTTCGCCGGGTTGCGAGAGCACCGGCTCGGGATATTTGACAATCTTCAGAATCATCAGCCTGCTAATAGCTCCGTATCTGTTCGATGTATCCGCCGAAATTTCGTTGCAATTCCAGAGCGAGTCGCCGCCGAATTTTTCCTGGGCCAGGCGGGCGATGGTGAGCGCCACCATGGCCTCGGCGGCCACGCCCGCCGCGGGCACAACGCAAATATCGCTGCGCTCGTAGCTGGCGCTGGTGGCCTCGCGGGTGTCGAAGCGCACCGATTCCAGCGGCTGGCGCAGGGTGGAGATGGGCTTCAGGTAGCCGCGCACCACAATCTCTTCGCCGTTGGAGACGCCGCCCTCGATGCCGCCGGCGTTGTTCTGCGGGCGGGTGAAGCGCGTGGGCCGGTCTGTGCTCTTCTGTGGCGTAGTGAATCGGATCGTGGACCTGGGAGCCGAAGGAGCTCGGCGGCGGTAACGCCGCGGCCGATCTCGACGGCTTTCACGGCCTGCAGGCTCATCACCGCCCAGGCCAGCAGGCCGTCCAGCCGCTCGTCCCAGTTGGCGTAGGTGCCCAGGCCGGCGGGCACGCCGTGCAGCCACCACTTCAAAGACGCCGCCCACCGTGTCGCCGGTGCGGGAGACCTCCTCGACTTCTTCCTTCATGCGGGCTTCGGTTGCCTCATCCACGCAGCTGAGCACAATTTCGTCCTGGCGGCGACGGCGGCGATCTCTTCCCACGCGGCGGCGCGGTCCAGCTCCACGCGGCCCACGCGGATCACGTGGCTGGCCACTTCAATGCCCAGAGTCCGCAGCATCAGCTTGGCGAAGGCTCCGGCGGCCACGCGCGCGGTGGACTCGCGGGCCGAGGCGCGTTCCAGCACGTAGCGGGCGTCGGGAAAGTTGTACTTGAGGGCGCCGGCCAGGTCGGCGTGGCCGGGCCGTGGCGAGGCAACCGCCTGGTGCTTGGCCGGGTCGCCGGCCTCGACGGGCAGCTTTTCTTCCCAGTTCTTCCAGTCGCGGTTGACGATCTCGATGGCGATGGGCGAGCCGATGGTCTTGCCGTGCCGCACGCCGGAGAGCACGTGGGCCTTGTCGGTTTCAATCTTCATGCGCCCGCCGCGCCCGTAGCCCTGCTGCCGCCGCCACAGCTCGCGGTTCACGAATTCCAGATCGACCGGCACGCCCGCCGGCAGTCCGGAGACCAGCGCGATCAGCGCCTCTCCGTGGGACTCGCCGGCAGTTGAGAATCGGATCATCTTCTTTTGATTGTAACGGAGCGGTGGATGCCGCTGGTCCAGCGCCCAGGCAATCTCAGTTCAGAACAAGTCCGCATGCGATCCGGTACGGACAAGATATAGATCGTCCCCATCGATCTTGTACAGCAAGAGCCAATCCGGTTCAATATGGCAGTCGCGATGATGCTCCCAATCGCCGCTTAGCGGGTGATCCTTATAACGAAGCGGCAAGGGGTTGCCCTCGATCAGCAGCAGAATCACCTGGCGCAGCTTCGACATGTCTTTGCCACGCCGCTGGGCCAGCTTCACATCGCGCCGGAATTTCGCGCCCAGAACCGGATTCCGCATCTTCAGATTCCCAGGTCCTTAAAAAGCGCGTCCGCTGTCTTAAAGCGCTTGCCCTTGCGCTGATCCGCCGCCTTCATTGCTTTCACCGTGGCTGCGTTGGGAATCCTCACTTCAAAGGGCAGGGCCTTTTCCGATGCCACGCGCACAAGCAACATACGCACCGCATCCGAAACCGATATTCCCATAGCGGCCAGCGTCTTTGCGGCATCATCTTTCACCTTCTCGTCAACTCGGACATGGACCATCGAAGTCGCCATCGGCTCAATCTCCTGAGATACATTGTATCTCAACATGCGACCGTGCGCCAGTTCCCTGTTCCCTATTCCTTGCCTTTTCCCAGCCAGCGCTTTGTATTGAGCAACTGCCGCTGATCCAGCGCCCAAACTTTGCCGGTCAGCTCATCCGGCCCTTTGCCTTCGCTGGCCGACTTCTCGAATTCCCCAGCCACGGCCTGCATCTTGGCGTCCAGATCGTCGAGGAAGCTGAGCACCAGGGCCTCGGGAATCATGGGCAGCTTGGGCGAGCCGAACTCCAGCTTGCCGTGGTGCGACAGGATCATGTGCAGCACCAGCGTCTTGAGCTTTGGCGGGAAGCCGGGCAGGCTGTCGATGGTTTTTTCCACCAGCGCCATCCCCATCTGGATGTGGCCCAGCAGGACGCCTTCAACGGTGTACTCAAAGCCGATCTCCCAGCTAAGCTCCGTCACCTTGCCGATGTCGTGCAGGATGACGCCGGTGAGCAGCAGGTCGCGATCGAGGATGGGGTAATGCGTGGCGACGCGGTCGGCCAGGGTGAGCAGGCTGACCACGTGCTCCAGCAGGCCGCCCAGCCAGGCGTGGTGGAGCTGCTTGGCGGCCGGTGCTTCCTGGTAACCCTGGGCCAGCGCCGGGTCGGCCAGTATGGTGCTCAGCAGCAGCTTGAGGTCGGGGTTGGTGAAGCTATCGACGAAGCCGAGTAACTGGCGCCACAGGTCAGCTACGTCATAGGTGGTCGAGGGCATGAGATCCGATTTGTCCACCTCGCTTGCCAACGCCTTGCGCAACTGGTCGATCTTCATCTGCAGGCGGTCGTCGAAGCGCGAGGCCGAGCCGCGAGCCTTCACCACGTCGCCGCGCTCGAAGTCTTTGGCAATGCGCGGGTCGCCGGGCTCCCAGACGCGGCCTTCGAGCTGGCCGGTCTTGTCGCCCAGGATCAGGTTCAGGTAGGGCTTGCCGTTTTTCGTGGTTCGTTGCTGTTTGGCCAGATACCAGAAAAAAACCGTCGAAGGCCTTGCCTTCGTCGAAGTTGGCCAGATCGGCGATATAGATGTCTTTCATGATGCCCTGAAGATTAAACCAAGAGCCTGTCTTTGCCCAAAAGAATCCGGGCCTGGAAGGCAACTCCCAGGCCCGGCCGATGGCTGATTTGTATGGCCTTGCGGCGCGGATTCCGGCCGGGTCAATACTCCGGCCTGCCCGCCGCGGCCTATCAAAACCTTAGTTACTGCTGCGGTTGCGGAGCCGGAGCCGGCGGCGCTTCTCCCGATGGCTGCGCAGGAGTCCCCGGCTTCTTGTTCTTGTCGGCCAGGCGGGTCTTTGCGCCGGTAGTGGTGGCCTGCTTTTTCTTCTTGGCGGCCGTATTGCCGCCCAAACCCAGGGGAGTGGATTGCGTCTGGCGGTCGGCTACTTCGGCGGCATCCGGCGGTGGCGGAGCCTCGGCGTCCGTCTGCGGGCCATTGGCCTTGGCCACCTTGGCCACCTTGGCCACTTTGGCGCGATCGCTGAAGCGGGTCTTCTGCGTCGGCCGGGCGGGTTCCAGCGGATTCACGGGCTCCGGCGCGTTATTGGCGGCTTCCTGCACCGCGCCTGCGTTCTCGGTTTGAGTTGCGGGCGCATTGGGAAGAGTCTTGGTGGGCGCCTTGCCGTAGCGGATCTTTTCCTTCTTGCCGGGCTTCATGGTGGCCAGGTTGACCGGCTCCGCCTTCTGCTTTTTGCCCTTCTGCGACGGCGCGGCGGCTTCTTCGGCAGGGGGCGGAGGCGGCGGCGACTTCTGGCGGAAGCCGCGCGTGCTCTCGCGGAAGCGGGTGCGCTCCACTTTCTTCTTTTTCTTGGGCGCCGGCGGCGTATAGGCGCTGTAGGTGGGCTTGATCTGCTTGGGGCTGGCCCCGGTGTCAACGTAGCCCGGCGCCACTTCCACGTAGGCTTCCTCGCGCATCTTGGTGAGATATTCGCGAATGGCCGGCTCCATGCGGCTCATGTAGAAAGCGTCTTCGACCTGCGACTCCACGTCCTTCAGCGGCGGTACGCCGCCGGGGGTGTGTTGCAGCACTTTGAGGATGACGTAGCCCTGCCGGGTTTGAATGGGCTCGGTGTACTGGCCTGGCTGGAGTGAGAAGGTCTTCTCTTCGAGGACCTTGGCCAGGGCGCCGGGGCGGAATTCACCCAGATCGCCGCCTTCAGCGGCCGTGGGGCCGTCACTGAAGGTGCGCGCCAACTGGCTGAAGTCGCCGCCCGCGTGGAGCTTGGCCTCAATGTCGTCGGCCTTGGCCTTGGCTGCCGCCAGAGCCTGCCGCATCGCCGGGCTGGGAGCCGGCGGATACAATAATCTCGCTCAGGTGCACGCTCTCCTGCTGGACGTATTCCTGCTTGTGCTCCTCGTAGTAGCGTTCCACCTCGCCGTGCGTGAACTGAATCTTGGCGCTCACCTGGTCGCGCATCACCAGTTGGGTGATGATGTCGTTGCGGATGTTGGCCTTGAAATCCTCCCACGAGACGCCCTGGTCCTTGGCCGCCTTTTCCAGGTCCTCCATGGTTTCCAGGTGGTATTGCTTGCGGATAGTCGTCCAGCCGCTTGATGAGCTCGGTGTCGCCGGTGATGCCCAGCTCCTTGCCCTTGGAAAGCCAGAGTTGCTGGTCGATGAGCGTGCGCAGCAGGTCCCGGTGGCCCTCGGAGATCTCCTGCATGGTGGCGCCGTGCTGGCGCGCTTCATCATCCATCTCCTTCAGGGCGCGGTCATAGTCCGAGCGCGTGATGATCTGATCGTTCACGCGGGCCACGATCTCCTCCACCGTGGTGCCGCCAAAGGGGCTCTCCGGCGTGACGGGATGCGCTTGCGCGAGAGTGTAAGTTGCGAGCAGCAACGTGCCAAACACGAACGCCGCGGGAGTGCGAAGAAGTCTCTGAGTCATAGTAAGAATACGGCAGGCTGCGAACATCGCCGCCTGTTCCATAGACGTCATTGTAAACGCCTGGAGAGCGGCAAAGCCATCTTGAGCCCGTTTCCGGCCAAATCGGGCTGATTTGAGGGAATAGCAGCGGATTTGCGGCTATTCAGCCGGGTGCCGGGTGTTCCATCCTTCGAGCGTCCTTTGCTCGAAGGATGGGAGAGCACATCCCGGGGATTTGAGTGCCCCATCCAGGCCTCGCTTGCACATGGTGCCTTGTTTTTCATTTAACCTAGGGTGGGGCGCCCGCCACTCTGTTTTGTATTGAGCCTGGGGTGGGTTACCCACCCCAGGCGGCGGGGAGAAGAGGAAGAGTACCGTCATGTGGAGAAATTGCAGATGGGCCATAGTATTTGTTTGCACCGGAGTTTTGCTGCCGCTGCTTGGGGCGCAGAACCACAGCGGGACAGCGGCTCCGGCCACTTCGGCAGCCGTGATAAACGACGCCGAGGCCGACCAGATTATGCAGGATATAACCTGCGGGGAGTGGGAGAAGGCGCAACCGGCGGTGAAAAAGATCGCCGCGCTGAACAGCGCTTCCAAGGCCAAACTGGCGCCGCGTCTGATCGATGCGATGGGAATTCCCGATCGCGGCTACTGGGCGAAGGATGCGCTGGCCGGGATTGGCGCCCCGGTGCTGCCGGCGCTGGAGAAGGTGGCTCAGAACGCCACAGGCCAGAAGCAGCAATTTGCGGTGGGAGCCATCGGAGATATGAAAACGAAGGCCCGCAGCGCCATCCCGGTCCTGCTCGCCCTGGCCAAAACCGCGGATAAAGACCTGCGCGGGTGGGTGATCGGGTCATTGGGCAAGATCGGTCCGGCGGCGCCGGGCGCGCCCACCATCGCGCCCACCCTGGCCGTGCTGATGGCGGCCTTCAACGACAACGTCGATGGCTGCGAGAGCGCATTGGGAGATTACGGGGCGCCGGCGGTTCCGGGATTGCGCAAGATTCTCCAAACCTCGAGCGATAGCCAGCTGCGGCTGCGCGCCATCAAGGCGCTGGCAGCGATGGAAGCCCCTGCGGCCCCGGCCACGCCGGAACTGATAGCGGCCATCAAAGACCCAGCGGAACGTCAGGACGCGATCTGGGCTTTGGTCAAGATCGGCCCGGGAGCCAGGCAGGCCGTGCCGGTACTGGAAAAAGTAGCGCTCAAGGATCCCGAGTATTGGGCGGCCCCGACCGGCCAATATGCCGAGGACCGGCCTCGCGAATATGCCATGCAAGCCCTGGTCAAGATGGGCGTGGACACCGATTTTCTGATCCAGGCAATGAAGGACGGCGCTCCCGGCGCGATTGGCGCGTTAAGCAAATTGGGGGCGGCGATTGTCCCCGCCATGCGGACCATGCTATCCGACGCCAACCTGGAGTACAGAAGGGACGCTTTATTCGTGCTTGGCGGCGTGGGAGCGGCGGCGGCGCCGGCGGTGCCGGATATTATCCAGACGATGGCGGAAAAAGATCTGCGCATTACGGCGATAACTGCCTTAGGGGGCATTGGTCCGGGGGCAGCGCCGGCGGTGCCCGCGCTGATCAACGCGCTGCCTGACGAGGAGGTGCGCTACATAACCCTGCAGACCCTGGCAGCCATCGGCCCGGCGGCCAAGGATGCCGTGCCCTATCTGATCGACATCCTGCAGGGCAAGCCGCAGTTCACTTCCCAGCCGCCGCCTCCCGGTTATCAATACAAATACGGGGAAAAACTCGGAGAGATCGGGCGCATCGGGCTCAACGTGATGAGCGAATCCGGAGCCAAAGACGCGCTCACCAAAATCGGAACTCCCGAAGCTTTGGCGGCGGTTAAGGAGTACGACGCCAGCCACAAACAATGACGATCAGGAATCACGGGCACGCTTGCGAAACCAGGGCGGGCGGCTCACCCGCCCAACCCGCCTTGGACGGGGCGCCCCTAGGTCCGAAGGCCCTGACCGGCTGCCCCACCTTCGGCACGTTCTTTGTGCCATCGGAGTTCCCGGCGACTCGGTGTCCCCAATGAGCGATCTTTGCTCGTTGGCGTGGCTATTCCCTGGTCCCTGGTCCCTGTCCCCTCGTCCCTAGTCCCTGTTCTTTACGTTCCCCGTGCATGGCACCGACACAAGGCTGGTTGAATTGGTGAACGCAGCGGCGTTTGGCGAGACGAATCCTGAAAACGCAGCCTACTTCTGTATTGCCCGTTACCCGGCGTGTTAATGGCAATGGGCTGATGAAAAGAAGGACTGAATGGTTTGCTGCAGGTTGCTGCCGCGGAGCTGCCCATCTTCTACCGCGCGGGTGAACCACTGCGAATAGGTCTCGGGAGTCTCGAGATAACGCCTGTTTATAGCCTGTATAGATGGCGACGGCGAGGACGTGCATGCCATCATCCTGTTCCCGCCAATATTGGCAGGCGTCGCGGCCGATGCCGAACTTCTCGCTGACGATCTGTTCTAACGCCTGCACGGAGTCTTCTTCGATATACCCGGCTGTCGTGTTGTATCCGAAGGATGGGTCATGGTGCTGAACCTTGTCGATCACGAGCGGGTTGCGCCCCAGCAGGTCAATGGCTTCGCGGACCTTCGGATCGTCCGCGTGATAAGGCGGGTGCATGGGTTCGTGAATTGCATTATGGAGGACGATATAGAACGGATAGAACACATGGGTCAGGAAACGCAGCCCCGTGATACGGATTCCGTGAGGCTCTGAATAGGCCAGCAGGTATACAGTAATCGTGTGTGATGGAAGAGGAAAGCCCAGGTAACTCTCGATTACAGGAATGATGTCGTACTTTGGGAGTTGGGGAGAGAGCTCCGCGATACGCTTCTCGATCCTGGGCTTGGCATTTGCCGACCAGTAAGCTGGAAACCCGACCCGATCCAAGGCCCGAAGGGCCACCTCTAAAGCCGGTCTCGCCTCCTCATAGTTCTGCCACGAATCTGCGCTCCAATATGAGGTCTTCTTGAGGTTGGCTTCCATCACAGAGACTGTTATGCGCGGTGCGGATCATCTCCGGCAGGGTTTCGTCGTCGACCACGGAATAGAACAGCGTCAGCTTCGCGGAGACGATTCCGTGCCCCTCGTCCTTGATGACATGCTTCAACTGTACGAAGGCGGCCTGCTCCTCGGGCGTGAAGAGAGGATGGAAGTGGTCGTACTCGGCTTGATAGTACTGTAGATAGTATGGATCTCCGCTTAGCACATTCAACAGGCAGAGGGTGTCATATTTGAGAGAAGGCTTAAGTTGCCAGTCGGTGCCCGAGTGAACGGGAGCGGTCTCCGCAATGAGGAGAGGCGGGTGGGCGAACTGGATGGAACACAAGACGAGGAGGCAGAGAAGATCATTAATCCGGCGCATTGTTTCTTTTTAAATGCCGATGTTCCTTCTTGTCTTGAATCTATTTGCAGCGGATCGCCACGCCTGCGGAGTAATTCCCGTGAGTTGCTTGACGCTCCTGGTCATGTGCGATTGATCCGCGAAGCCAAGCTCCGCCGCAATGCTTGCGAGTGGCGTCTGAGTATCTAGTATGAGCTTCAATGCCTGGCGAGCGCGAGTGCGCGCACGGAAGGCCTCTGGGGAAACACCAAACACCAAACCGAAACCCCGCGATACCGCCCACGGCGAAATTCCGTTTTCTTCTCCCCACTGAGATAGTTTGAGGGATGGATTCCGCATCAGTGCTTTGGCCAACTCGTCCGACCAGTCGGCAGGCTGCGGCATCTTGCTTACTGCAACGGAGAAAAGCAAGTCTAGGGCTTCTCGGCAGCTTCTCTCGGCCACTCGTGCAACGGAGTCGGCATCGGTCACCCTCGCAATTCCTGGTGTGTAGGAAAAGCCGGCAGGCAGCCGCAGATTGAGCACCACTGCACCTGTTTCGGAGAAGTGGTCCAGGTGCGCTTCAAACTGCTCATGGAAGACAACGTCGCCGGCTTCAACCTGGAAACGCCCATGATCTCCTGCCTCTTCGTAGCCACCTGAAAGCACGAGAGCCGCATACGCTTTCTCGTGGATATGACGGCTGAGGCCGGCGGCGCGAATTGTCTGCCACATCCGCATACTCTCCAGTATGCACCATGTGATCTCCGAACTGTATCCCAACCATGATACCCGTAAGCGAGCAAGAAACGGGCCTTCAACCTCAGACATTCCGATGTAACACGTGCAACCTGCCTCGGTACTGACCCTGACAAGGCTCTCTGTTCCCTGCTCCCTATCCCCTGCTTCTTGACCCCTGTTCCCTGACCATAATGACGCATAAATTCCCAGAACCCTACGCATATTTACACATATATCTCCAGCAATTTACGCATAATTACGCATTTATTCCCCTATTCCATGCCCTTTTCGACCTGCTTTTCGCAGATTTCAATGTATCTATATGCGCATGCTTTGCCTCAAAACTCTTCCAAACCGCGTATCTGGAATTTCACTCCTCCCGCCCGTCCCGTGTCCTTCGCTGCCCAAAGACGCCCCCCGGCGTCAAACACCCCAGTGCTATACTTGAGCCTTAAGGCTGCTCTTTTCAGGCTTTTTCCTAGTCGATTGCCGCACCGTACTCCGGAGGTTTTTCCCGCCTATGACTCCCCGCGCCCGCCGCGCACTTTTCACCGTCGTCCTCTTTCTTGCCGTCTGCGCCGTGGCGGGCAGCGTCCTGCAGCGCAGGGTGGGAGCGCAGTCCTCGGCCGACGAAAGCCAACTGCGCGACAGCCTCAAGTCGTTCACCAACGTCTACGCGCTGGTGGAGCAGAACTACGCCGAGCCCATCGACGGCGACAAGGCCGACACGGCCATCTACGACGGGGCGATTCCAGGCATGCTGCGCGTGCTGGACCCGCACTCCAACTTCTACGATCCCAAGGCCTACGCCAGGATGCGCGAGGAGCAGCACGGCCGCTACTACGGCGTGGGCATGACCATCCAGCAGCAGGGCAACAAGGTCTACGTCGTCTATCCCTTCGAGGGCACGCCCGTCATTCCGGGCCGGCATCCATCCCGGCGACATCATCTCCGCGGTGGACGGCAAGAGCGCCGAGGGCATGACCGTCGGACCTGGTGGCCAAGGCGCTCAAAGGCCCCAAGGGCACGCACGTGCAGGTGACCATGATCCGCGAGGGCCAGCCCAAGCCCGCTGGTCTTCGACCTGATTCGCGACGAGATTCCCCACCCCTCCGTGGACCTGGAATACGAGATTCGCCCCGGCGTGGGCTACATCCACCTGACGCAGTTCCAGGAGACCACGGCGCACGAGGTGATCGAGGCCATCGACGGCTTCGGCAACCTGAAGGGGCTGGTGTTGGACCTGCGCGGCAACCCCGGCGGGCTGCTCAGCCAGGCGGTGGATGTCTGCGACCACCTGCTCAGCAAGGGGCAGACCATCGTCTCCCAGCGCGGACGCGCCTATCCCGACCAGGTGTACACGGCCACCCACGGCAACGGCGGCAAAACCTTCCCCATCGTGGTGCTGGTGAACCGCAATACGGCTTCGGCGGCGGAGATCGTCTCCGGCGCCTTGCAGGACCACGACCGCGCCCTGATTGTCGGCGAGACTACCTTTGGCAAGGGGCTGGTGCAGACGGTCTACAACACCCCCGACAATACCGGGCTGGCGCTGACCACCTATCACTACTACACGCCCTCCGGCCGCCTTATTCAGCGCAACTACGAAGGGGTTTCGCTCTACGACTACTACTACAACCACGCCGGCGCCCTAGCCTAACAACTCCACCAACCGCGAGGTCAAGTTCACCGACGCGGGCCGCACCGTTTACGGCGGCGGCGGCATCACCCCCGACGAAAAGATCGAGAGCCCCAAGAACAACCGCTTCCAGGATGAGCTGCTGTATAAGGATGTCTTCTTCCACTTCGCGCCGGTTTATCTGGCCAACCACACGGTGGACAAGAACTTCCAGGTGGACGACGCGGTGCTGGACGAGTTCAAGAAGTACCTGACCAGCCAGAACATCGCCTGGACCGACGCCGACCTGAACGGAGTGATGGACTGGCTGAAGGTCAGCATCAAGGAAAAGATCATCACCATCCAGTTCGGGCAGTTGCAGGGCCTGCGCACGCGGGCCGACTGGGACCCGGAGATACAGAAGGCGCTGAGCTACCTGCCCGAGGCGCAGGCGCTGGAAGACAATGTGCACAAGGTGCTGACGGAGAAAGCGGAGGCGCGCAATTCGGCGCAGTAGGCGGCGGATCGTTGCAACGAAAAGGGCCGTCCCCGCGGGGATGGCCCTTTTGTTTGTAGCCTGCGTCACAGCGCGGTCCCAGCGGCGCCCGTAGGCTTGAACGGAACTCGGGAGGGAAACCCATGCCGGCCGCATCCCCGGACAATGCCACCACGGTGCAGAATCTTCTGGCCGCCTTTGAAGGCGAGTCCAATGCGCACGCCAGATACACCGCCTTTGCGGTGCAGGCCGGCGCCGAGGGATGGCACGGAGCCGCCAGCCTGTTCCGGGCCGCGGCGCGCTCCGAGCAGATTCACGCCGCCAATCATGCCCGCGTAATCAAGCAGTTGGGCGGCGAGGCGCAGTGCCTCCTCCATGCCGTCGCGGTGAAAACCACTCTGGAAAACCTGAAGGCCGCGCTGGGCGGGGTGCAATACGAGATCGCCGCCATGTATCCCGGCTTTCTGGAAGAGGCCGAAGCGCGCAAGAATACCGCAGCTATACACGCCTTTACCGGAGGCTCTGGAAGCGGAGAAAGCCCACGCGCGGCTTTACGGCGAAGCCATTGCTCTACTCGTTGGCGGGAAAAAGGACTCCTGGATCGGCGCGGCGCGGGAGTTCTACGTCTGCCCGGTCTGCGGCTACACCTCGGAGACCGAAGAGGAGCACGAACGCTGCCCGGTCTGCAATTGCCCCTGGGAGCGCTTTGAGATCCTTCGCTAGCCGTGCGCGGTCCACCCCGATGAGCAGGAGCTTGGGGAAGAGCCTTTGACGTGCATGTCCTTACCCTGGAAGATCTTTCCGGCTCATGGGGCGTCTAATCCACATGGGGACGGATGGGCGGCGGTGTGTGATTATTGTGATACCGGCCACGAAATTCGCACGCCAGTAACATGCCATGATGCACAATGAAAGATTACGGGAGAAACCGCGGTGCCTCGAATTCATTTTCAACAACAACTCGCCGAGCTGAAGGATCAGCTCATGGCCATGGCTGCCCTGGCGCAGCAGTCGGTGGAGTCCGCGGTAGATGCCTATCTGCAGCGCGACAAGGGGCTTTGCAAATTCGTCAAGCAGAATGAGGCGGCCATCAATACCGCGCAGCGGGAACTGGACGAGATGGCCTATGAAATGCTGGCCAAGGAACAGCCCATGGCCATCGATCTGCGCTTCATCCTGTCGGTCATCAAGATCAACGCCGACCTGGAGCGCATCGGCGACCAGTCGATGGGCATCGTGCGCCGGACCAAGGACATTTTGAAGGTTGAGGAGGCCGATCTGCCCGTGGATTTTGCGGCCATGGGGGAGTTCGCCGCGCGCATGATCCGCTCCGCGGTGCAGGCGCTTCTTGACGGCGATGCGCGCCTGGCCGACTCCGTGCGCGAGATGGACGACGAGATCGATCGCATGAACCGGCGCGCTCACGCCGACCTGCTGCAGCTCATCCAGGACAAGCCTGAACTTACCCAGCAGTCGATTAACGGCATCCTGGTGGCGCGCAACCTGGAGCGGATTGCGGACCACGCATCGAATATCGCTACGGATGTGATTTTCTGGATTCGCGGCGCAGATGTGCGGCATCAGTTGAGCATGTCGATCGATTGAACGAAGCAGGAATTAGGGAATAAAAGGCAAGCTGGTTTGCTGGCCGGCTATTTCATCGCGTCTTTTTGGGCTTATCCGGGCGCGGCTTTAACGTGCGGCGGGAGGGCAGCCATCGCTGCTCGAATTCCTCCAGGGGCAGGGGGCGGCCTAAAAGGTAGCCCTGGAAGGAATGGCAGCCAAGACCGATGAGAAAGTCCCGCTGTTCTACGGTTTCAACCCCCTCGGCGATCACCGACAAACCCATCACCTGGCCCAATGAAATGATGGTTTGCGCAATGGCGCCGCTGGTGGTATCCGCCAGAATATCCCGCACGAAGGCCCAATCGATCTTCAATTGGTCCAGGGGCAGGCGCTTCAGGTAGGCCAGCGAAGAATAGCCGGTGCCGAAGTCGTCCAGGGAGAATCTGAGGCCATGCGACCTGAGTCTGGTCATCTTGGCGATGACGTCCTCGATGTTTTCCAGCAACATGCTCTCGGTGAGTTCCAGCCTCAGGTTTTGCGCATTGGCGCCGGTACGCTGCAGCGCCTCCAGCACCTGCTCCACGAAATCCGGCTGCCGGAATTGCTGGGCGCTGATATTCACCGCCATGGCCAGATGGGCCGATTCTTTGCGGCCTTTCCAGGCCACGATCTGCGCGCAGGCGGTTTCCAGAGCCCAATTGCCCAGGGGCAGAATCAGCCCTGTTTCCTCGGCCAGGGAAATGAACTTCTCGGGCAATAAGACGCCTTGCCGGGGATGATTCCATCGCATCAGGGCTTCAGCGCCGGTGACGCGCTCCCGCTCCACTTGCGGTTGGTAATAGAGCACGAACTGGTTGTTCATGATGGCCTGGCGAAGATCCTGCTCCAGTTCGGCGCGGGCATGGACGGCGGCCTGCAGCGCGGGGGCAAAAAAGCGCATGGTATTGCGGCCTGCCTCCTTGGCCTGAAACATGGCGATTTCAGCCCGTTGCAGAACGTCAACCGCGCTTTCCGATTCCTCTCCGAAGACGGTGATCCCCACGCAGGCGGTGCAATGGTATTCGTGGCCGGCGAACAGATGGGGCTGGCCAATCACAGCGAGTATTTTTTCGCCCACGGTCTTGGCCTGGGCCATGGCATGCTCGGAAACTTTGCTCAGGTTTTCCAGCATGACCACAAACTCATCCCCGCTCAGGCGGGCCACGGTGTCAGCCTGTCGCACACAGGAGGCCAATCGTCGGGCAACCTCCTGCAGCAGAAGGTCGCCCGTCTGATGGCCAAGGGTGTCATTGAGCATCTTGAAGTTGTCCAGGTCGATAAACAGCAGCGCGCGCATGCGGTGAGTGCGGGCCATGGCGGCCGGTGAATGGCGCACCCGCTCCAACAGCAGGCGGCGGTTGGGCAGGCGCGTCAAGGGGTCGTAGAAGGCCAGATCGTTGATCTTTTCCTCCGCCGCCTTGGCTTCAGAGATATCCCGCATTACGCTCAGGATGCAGGGGACGCCCTCGATCTCGGTTATCGATGCCGACATCATCACCCAGCGTATCTCCCCTTTCTTATGAATAAACTGGGTTTTTACATCCCTGAAACTCAGGTTCTGGCGCAGCATCTGCGCCATTTCCTCCCTGGCTCCCGGATGCGCCCAGATGCCCAGTTCGATAGACGTTCTTCCTACCACTTCCCAGTATTCGTACCCTATGAGATCAAGGAACGCCTTGTTGACATCGAAGTATTTGCCGTCGCTGAAACTGCTGATGGTGATGGCGTCCATGCTGGTCTGGAATGCGGTGCGATAGCGCTCTTCGCTGGCCCGCAGCGCTTGCTGAGCCGTGGCCAGGCTTTGCTGGGCCGCCTTGGCGCCGGTGATGTCCCGCGTGACGGAGAGGATGCAGGCAACACCGTCGGTTGCAATCAACGACTCTGACAACTGCCCCCAGACGATCTCCCCGTTTTTTCTCCTGAAGCGGGCCTCTAAATTCCGGCAGCTTGCATTCTGGCGCAAAGTCTCCACCATTTTCTGCCGCACGTCGCGATCCACCCAGAAGTTAAGCTCCTCTGAAGTCCGTCCAATCACCTCTTCGCGCCGGTATCCGACGAAGTCCAGGAAGGCGTCATTGACATCCACAAATACGCCATCGCTCAGCCGGTTGATATTGACGGCGTCGATACTCATCTGGAAGGTGGCGCGGTAGCGTTCTTCGCTGGCGCGCAACTCTTCAGCCGCGGCGGCCAGGCGCTCCTCCGCGGCCTTGGCCCCAGAGATATCCCGCGCGAACGCCAGCAGGCATCGCTCCCCCCTGATCTCAATCGAGGATGCCGACAACCGCATCCAAAATATCTCCCCGCTCTTTCTTCTGGACAGGACTTCAAAATTCTGGCACGTGTTGTTCTGCAGCACCGCATCGATCAGATTCTTCCTATCCTCGGCATTCACCCATATGCCGAGTTCCAGCGTGGTGCGCCCCATGACTTCGTGGCGCTCGTGCCCCGATGAATCGAGGAATGCCTGATTGGCGTCGATGATCATGCCATCGCTCAGCCGGGCAATAATGGCCGCGTCGGGGCCGGTCTGGAATACGGTTCTGTAGCGCTCTTCGCTGTCGTGGAGCTGCATCTCCGTCAACTTGCGGGCGTTGATGTCCTCCACGAAGGTCACGATATGCAGCGCTCGCCCTTCGCCGTCGCGCTGCACCGAGGAGGTCAACCGCACCCAGTTCATGCTGCCGTCCTTGCGGATATAGCATTTCTCCCAGCTGGGGGTGCCGCACTCGGCTTCCGCCAAATGCCGCAGCGCCGCTTCGCTTTCATCCAGAAACTCCGGCGCCGTGATCTGCCGGAACGTCATGCCGGGGATTTCCTCCAGGGGGTAGCCGATGACCTGGGCGAAGCGCGCGTTGCATCTGAGAATCCGGCCTGCGAATGTGACATGAACGATGCCCACCGCGGCCTGTTCAAAGGATTCGCGAAAGCGCTCCTCGCTGTCGCGGAGTTGCATTTCCGCACGCTTGCGCTCGGTAATGTCCGCGATGAAGCCTTCCAGGCAGAGAGGCTGTTCATCGGCGCCGCAGATTCTTCGCGCGCTGAGCGCAACCCAGAGAACGGCGCCGCCCTTGCGCTTGAGCCGGCACTCAAACCCGCGCACGGAACCATGCTCTTCAAGTTGCCGCATTAACTCAGAAAGTTCTGCCTGGTCGGCCCACAGATCCCGGGCCGGATTGGTGTGCGCGGATATGAGCTCATCAGGCGAAGCGTAGCCCAGCATCTCCGCCAAGGCGCGGTTGGCGGTCAGAAATCGGGAATCGGGAGACGTTTGAAACATTCCTTCCAGCGCCCCGTCGAAGATGCCCTTGTACTTGTTCTCCGCTTCCTGCAGGGTTTTCTCCGCGGTCTTGCGTTCCGTGATGTCCTTGCCGAAGACGGAAATGCCCGTGATTTTGCCATCGCTGACGATGGGGTTGAAAGACAGTTCCAGTATGCGGGGAAGGATCAGGGCATACTCCACCCGAAATGGGCCTTGCGACAATACACGCTCGTAGAACGGAGGCCAGAGCGCCGCCCTCTGCGGGAGGGAGCAACTCGTGCAGGCGCATCCCCAGCGCAAGCCGCACGCCTAAAGTGGCCTCAATGTTGCGCCGCAATGCGCTATTGAATGTAATCAGCCGGTAATCGAGATCCACGGACCAGATCAGGTCTTCCGTGCTTTCGATCAACGCCGAAAGACAGGCTTCGGTTCGCTTTTGTTCCGTGACGTCTTTTCCAAAGACCAAAATGCCCGTCGTTTTGCCATCGGCAACGATAGGGTTGAAGGCCAGCTCCAGGGTCCGGCCATCGCGCAATTGGTAGTCGGTTCGAAAAGGGCCTTCAGAGAGCGCCCGCTGATAAAGCGGAGGGAATATTGCCGCTTTCTCCGGCGGGAGCAAGCCCTCGCGGTGCATCCCCACCTCCACCCGGATGCCATAACTGTCTTTGAAAGCCTGCTGGAAGGCGCAATTGAATGTAAGCAGGCGGTAATCGAGGTCCACGGCCCAGATGAGGTCCTGGATGCTATCTATAAACGCGGCGAGGTTGGCTTCAGCCTGATCGCGCATTTTTAGGCCCACCTCGAATCGGAGACATACTTGTTTACTACAAAGTATCTGCCATGTTCTCCGGAAAGTAACTAAAAAATGTTACGATGGTGCTAGAGTATAACACCTGTTGATAAAAAATTCATAAATATCCATACAGGAGTCTGTCCAGCATGTTGCCGGGTTCTACGTAATAAGGATGCGGGGATCGGCGCCGGGAGCCGTGGCGGGATTCTGGGGGTGAACCAGGACGAGGTGGGCTAGGGCATCGGCCCGGGCTTACACAGCGAGGGGAACTCTGTGTGCGGCGGAGGGCAGCCATAGCCTCTCGAACTCATCCAGGGGCAGCGGCCGGCTGAACAGGTAGCCCTGGAAGGTATGGCAGCCGAGACGGCTGAGGTAGGCGCGCTGTTCTTCCGATTCCACGCACTCGGCGATCACCGACAGGCCCAATGCCCGGCCCAGGGAAATGACGGATTGAGCGATGGCGCGGCTGCCGACATCCGAAGTGATGTCCCGGACAAAGGAACTGTCGATCTTCAATTGGTCGAGGGGCAATCGTTTGAGGTAGGCCAGCGAGGAATAGCCGGTGCCAAAATCATCCAGGGAAAATCCCAGGCCGTGCGATTTCAACTCAGTCATCTTGGCGATGATGTCCTCGATATTTTCCACCAGCATGCTCTCGGTGAGTTCCAGCTTGAGGTTGCGCGGGTTGGCGCCGGTGCGGCGCAGCGCCGCCAACACCTTGTCCACGAAGCCGGGTTGCCGGAACTGGCGGGCGCTGATATTGACCGCCAGCGAGATAGGAGCCGTTTCCAGCCGCTCTGACCATGCCGCAATTTGGGCGCAGGCAGATTCCAGCACCCAATCTCCCAGGGGGAGGATGAGCCCGGTTTCCTCAGACAGGGGGATGAACTCGCCGGGGACCAGCAGGCCGCGCCGGGGATGCTGCCAGCGAATCAGGGCCTCGGCGCCAATCAAGCCGGCGCTATCCAGTTGCGGCTGGTAGTAGAGCACGAACTGGCCGGCCTTGATGGCCTGGCGAATATCTTCTTCCAGCGCGGCGCGGGCATTGACGGCAGCCTGCAGGGCGGGGGCGAAGAAGCGCATGGTATTGCGCCCCGCCGCCTTGGCCTGATACATGGCGATATCGGCCTGTTGCAACACCTCATTGGTGCTTTCCCGCATATCCCCAAAGACCGTGATGCCGATGCTGGAAGTGCTGACGCATTCGCGGCCGCAGAGCCAGAATGGCTGGTCAACGGCAACCAGAATTTTCTCCCCCACGGTCTCGGCCTGGGCCGCCGCTTCCTCGGAAAGATCGCTCAGGTCCTCCAGCATGACGACGAACTCATCGCCTCCCAATCGCGCCACGGTGTCGGCTTCGCGCACGCAGGCGGAAAGACGCACCGCCACCTCCTGCAGCAGGAGATCGCCGGTCTGATGACCGAGGGTGTCGTTCAGGTTCTTGAAATTATCCAGATCCACGAACAGCAGGGCGCGCTTGCGGCCGGAGCGGGCGCCGGCCGCCAGGGTCTGGCGCAACCGCTCCATCAGCAGGCGGCGGTTGGGCAGATGTGTCAGCGGGATCGTAGAAAGCGAGATCCTTGATCTGCTCCTCCGCGGCCTTGGCGGCGGAGACGTCCCGCGTAACCGATAGGATGCTGGAAACTCCGTCAATTTCTATGATGGACTCCGACATCTGCCCCCAGACGATCTCCCCGGTCTTTCTTCTGAAGCGGGCCTCCAAATCCCGGCAGCTTCCATTCTGGCGCAGCGTCTCGACCATTCTCTGCCGGTCGTCGGGATCCACCCAGAAGTTGAGCTCCCGCGAGGTGCGGCCAATGACCTCGTCGCGCCGGTATCCCACGAAATCGAGGAACGCCTCATTGACGTCCACAAATACGCCGTCGCTGAGACGGTTGATGTTGATGGCGTCGATGCTCAACTGGAAGGTGGCGCGGTAACGTTCCTCGCTGGCCCGCAGCGCTTCATTGGCCGCGGCCAGCCGCTCCTCCGCGGCCTTGGCCCCGGAGATATCGCGCGTGACGCCGAGGATGCAGGGAACGCCTTCAATCTCGATCACCGTTCCCGATGCCAGTATCCAGATGATCTCTCCGCTTTTTCTTGCAAACCGGGTCTGCAGATCCTGGAAGCTGGAGTGCTCGCGCAGCGCCTCAACCATCTCCTGTCGAGTCTCCCGGATCGGCCCATAGATTGAGTTCCTTCGATGTCCGGCCGATGACTTCTTCGCGTTCGTAGCCCACCAGGCGGAGGAACGCCGTGTTGACATCGATGTATTTCCCATCGCTCATCTGGCTCACGGCGATGCCATCCACGCTGGTCTGGAACAAGGTGCGGTAGTGAGCTTCGCTCAAGCGCAGTGCTTCCATGGCCGCGGCCAGGCGCCGCTCGGCCGTCTTGCGGGCATTGATGTCCTCCACGACGGTGATGTAGTGAAGCGCGCGCCCCTCCGCGTCGCGCTGCATTGATATGGTCAGCTTGACCCAGGTGAGGCTGCCGTCCTTGCGGATATAGCGTTTCTCCAGCGTGGCATTGCCGGCGGCGCTGGCGGGCATTCGTTGCAGCACGCCGGTACACTCGGCCAGGTCTTCTGGGGCGGTGATCTGCTGGAAAGTCATGCCCGGGATTTCATGGCGGGGATAACCGATGATCTGGGCGAAACACTCGTTGCACCTCAGGATCCGGCCCTCCATGGAGGTGTGCAGTATGCCGATCTCAACTTGTTCGAAGATGGCGCGATAGCGCTCCTCGCTGTCGCGCAGTTGCATCTCCGCCATCTTGTGCGCGGTGATATCTTCGATGAAGCCTTCAAGATAAAGCGCGCGCCCATCGGCGCTGCATACTCTGCGGGTACTCAGCGTAACCCAGATGATGGCGCCGTCCTTGCGCTTGAACTGGCATTCGTACCCCCGAACGGTATCGCTTTCTTCCAACTGCCCCAGGTACGCCGAGCGTTGCTCTGGATCTACCCACAAATCGCGCGCCGCATCCTGAATCCTCGCTATAACTTCATCCGCCGAATCGTAGCCCAGCATCTTTGCCAGCGCGGGATTGGCGGCCAGAAATTTACCCTCCAGGGATGTCTGAAATATTCCTTCCAGGGCTCCGTCGTAGATAGTCCGGTACTTTTTCTCGGCATGCTGAAGGGCCCGCTCAAACTGTTTGCGCCGGCTGATATTGTGCATGACGGCGCAAGCCCCGATCACCGCTCCAGCCGGGTTGCGGATAGGCGATAGCGAAATCGAAACATCGATCTCGCATCCATCCTTGCGCTGGATGACCGTATCAAACGAGCTGACGGGCGATCCGTTCACAATCGTTTCCAGGCACTGCCGCACCTCTTGTTGCCGGCTGGCAGGAGCTAGCATGGCAACGCTCTTGCCAATCGCTTCCTGGCTGGAGTAGCCGCTCAATTCTTCCGCGCTCCGGTTCCAACTGACCACGGTCCCATCCGGTTTTACGGCGTAGATGGCGTCCTCTGAAGACTCCACGATCGACGCCAGCAGGGACCTGGCCTCCTCCGCCTCCATGCGCTTGGTGACGTCGCGAACGATGATGGAGATGGCGGTTTGGTTGCCGGCGAGATTGCGTATGGGCCACGCGGTAATCGATACGCGGATCCTCTGTCCGTCCTTGCGCACGCCAATGCCCTCCCGTTGGTGGGTGGCATTGCCACGCAGCAAATCCGCGCTGTATTCCTCCATGCCGCGCCTTCTCTCCGGCGCCGCCAGCATGTGGCCGTGCTTCCCCACGGCCTCTTCGGCGCAGTAGCCGAAGACTGCTTCAGCGCCGCGGTTCCAGGTGAGGATGATGCCGGAGGGAGAGTAGGAGATGATGGCGTCCTCGGAACTTTCCACCACCTCGGCAAGAAACCGGTGCTCCTCTTCGGCTGCCTTGCGTGCGCTGATGTCCTTGCCGAAGACGGAGATGCCGGTGGTTTCTCCATCGGCAACGATGGGGTTGAAAGCCAGCTCCAGGGTGCGGCCATCGGCGAGCAGATGCTCGACCCGAAAGGAGCCTTCGGCCCGCGCGCGATCATAGAGGGGAGGCAAAAGGTTCACCCTCTGCGGCGGGACGTAGTCCCTGGGGCGCATTCCTACTGCAGGCAACACCCCAAAAGTGTCCTCAACGTGCTTCCGAAACGCGCTGTTGAAGGCGATCAGGCGATGCTCCAGGTCCACCGACCAGATAAGGTCTTCCGTGCTTTCGATCAAGGCCGAGAGATTGGCTTCAGACTGGATGGGGCATTTCAACCTTCCCTGAGCCCGGCGATGCCTGGTTTGACAAAGCAGAAGCGCGCCTTGAGGGTCAGCAGGGGCAAACAAACCCTGGCGGCCGCTTGCCCGGAACAGTTCAAGATGCAACTCCTCCTGCTACCCGGTATCCCTTACTTATCGGAAAAGGTGGGGCACTCTTTACGATTTCTGGAGAAATTGGGAGGAATTGTCTTGGAAAATCCCTGGAGCGGTTCGCGTATTGGTGTAGAGGAATGCCATTAGAACGGAGGGAGCAGGGGCCTTCAGGCCCCTCAAGCGGGCGGGAAAAAGGATGCGGGATTCAGTACAGAGACCGGCTCAGGGATGGTGAGGCAGTACGAGAGCGGGCACGTCCGCGGGAGTAGCGGCCTGGGCGTCGGCCAGGGCGGACTCCTCGGCCGAACCGTAGCCCCAGCCCGCGGCCAGGCAGCGGATATGGTTGGCGCGGGCGGCCTGGAAATCGTAGATGCGGTCGCCGATCATCCAGGCTGAATCCCCCTGCGGCGAAGCTTCGCGCAGCAGGGCGGCAAGCAGGTCGGCCTTGCCGTGGCTGGCATATTCGGCCTTGTCGCCGTAAATTGCCGTGAACAGGCCTGTCAGCTTGAAAGCATCCAGAACCCGCAGGGCAAAGCGCTGCTGCTTGGAGGTGCAGATATAGAGAGGAAACCCCTGCTGGTGAAGCTGGGTCAGCATCTCGCGCACGCCGGCAAAGACGGAGTTGTGCTTCCAGCCTTCGCGGTCGTAACAGATGCGGTAGTCCCGCGCCAGGGCGGCAAGGGCTTCCTCGCTTGCCCCCGGCAGCAGTTCGGCGGTCCACTCTTCTATCGGAGGCCCGACGAAGCGGTCCAGCGGACCTGAATAGTCAATTTGGCGGGCGGCCAGCACCTTGCGCAGGCAGCCGACAATGCCGGGTTTGGAGTCCGTGATGGTGCCATCGAGGTCGAAGATGAGGGCGGGCAAGTGGGCGGGCACGTTTTCAGTTTCGCAGAGAAGAGCACAGCGAACGAAATTCCCCCAACGCAGGTCCTTCGACTCGCTACGCTCACTCAGGATGACAGCCTTTACGAATATGCCTAATCAACAACTTAACGCTCTAGACCTTGACCGCCGGGTGGGTGGCATAGTGCAGCAGCACGGCCACGGCGCAACTGGTGAGGCGGGTCTCCGCCGAATCCGCCCGGCTGGTGAGGATGGCGGGTACGCGGGCGCCGAGCACGATGCCCGCCAGTTGCGCTCCGCCCAGGTACTCCAGTTGCTTGGCCAGCATGTTGCCGCTTTCCAGGTCGGGGACCACCAGGATGTCGGCCTGGCCGGCGACCGGCGAGACCAGGTTCTTGATGGTGGCGGCCTTGGCGCTGACGGCGGTATCGAAGGCCAGCGGGCCGTCGAGGATGCCGCCGGTGATCTGGCCGCGGTCGGCCATCTTGCACAGAGCCGCCGCGTCCAGCGTGGACTGGATCTTGGGGTTCACCGTTTCAATGGCCGAGAGCAGCGCCACCTTGGGCTCGGGGAATGCCCAGCGCATGGGCCAGGTCGATGGCGTTCTGCACGATGTGGATCTTGTCTTCGAGCTCGGGGGTGATGTTGATGGCCGCGTCGGTGATGAGCAGGGTGCGCGCATAGGCCGGCGTATCCATGATGAACACGTGGGAGATGCGGCGGGCGGTGCGCAGGCCGGTATCGCGCTGCATGGCCGGCTTCAGCAGCTCGTCGGTGTGCAGGCTGCCCTTCATCATGGCCAGGGCATTGCCGGAGCGGCACATGGCCACGCCCAGTTCGGCGGCCTTGGCCTCGGTTTCGGCGTGGAGGATGGGATAGGCGCTGATGTCCAGGCCGATGTTGGCGGCCAGCGCCTTCATTTCGGCTTCGTCGCCGATCAGCGTGGGCTCGATGAGGCCCTCGACCGCGGCTTCCACGGCGCCCCGCAGGGCCACGTCGGAGAGCGGCCACACCACGGCGGTGGAGATGCGCGGGGAGATTCTTGCAGCGCTCAATGAAGTTGTGAAAGACGTGGTAATCGGCGGGATGGTCGATCAGCGGGTCAACGGCTACAGCTTCAGCCAGCGGGGCGAGATCGCTCATGTGCATCTTCTCCTGGCCGGCCAAGCGCTGAGCTCGCGGCCTTACGCATCTATTCTCGCCCGGCGGAGGTCAAGCGCCTGTGCCAATGGTCACAGTTCGAAGCCTTGTACCGCATGGCGGGATGGCTAGGCCGCGGCAGGGTGCGCTGCCCAGCATGGCCTGCATAGCCTGGAACGTCTATCGTTTGATGATCTTAGCCAGGCGTGGGTCCTTCCACAGAGGAGAGAAATCCGGATCGGTATACACATTGGCCAGATCGGGAAAGTCCCCTTCTTTGGCTCTGCGCAGGTACTCCAGGGCTCCTTCGATGTTGCCGCGTCTCATGTACATTTTGGCAATGATGTAGGAGACGCGGGCGCGCTGTTCCGGCGTGCTGAGCTGGGCTTGAATGCCCTCGTCGCTGCTGCTCAGCACATCGGCGTCCAGCTCCAGAGCCCGCAAGTATTCGGCCATGGCGCGGTCGTTTTCGTTCAGGGCTATCCAGGTTTCGGCCAGGTTGACATGCACGTGCGCATTGGACTCATCCAGCGCCAGCGCCTGTTTGAAATAGCTGACGGCAGGCTTGTAGATTTTGTCCAGAAGGGCTACCACTCCCAGGTTGTTCAGCGCGGCAACGTAGCGGGGATTGTACTTCAGCGCCTGCGCAAAGTGTTTGTGCGCCAACCCCCGCTCGCCCATCAGGAGTTCGACAATGCCCAGCTTGTTATACAGCAGGGCATTCTGGCGTTTAACGCGCAGGGCTGACTGATAGTAGGAGGCGGCCGTCGCATAATCGCTGTGGATGCGTTCCAGGTCTCCTCTTTCCTCCGCCATCCTGGCGTGCTCCAGCTTGTCTGTCTTGGCCGTTCCCGGCAGGGGGAGTGTCTTTCCGTACAGGGCCGCGCAAGTCAGCAGGCTTGCCGCTGCCAGCATCATCCCGAGTTTTCGCATGGATCACCTCTTGTGCGTATAACCATCGATCCCGGTAGAGACCTTGCCGGGCGTCCCATCCATGCGCTGCTTGCGGTGCATGGGTGGGAAACCATGAACCACCGTGCGGCCTCACGCTACCATTATCGCCCTGCGCGGGATTAATGCTGTGCCAAGGGTCACATTCCGGTGCTTTGCAATAAGATCGCCGGCATTTAGCCGCGGCTCGTTCTTCTCTGATCCCTGATTCCTGATTCCTGATCCCTGTTCTTCAGGCTTTCCCTCGGCTGCCCTGTGCTGCTATGCTGCCTGCGCCTGAAAAAGCGATTTACAAAGGGGAGAACGGATATGTGGTTCCTGGGAATGGATGTGGGCACGGGGGGAACGCGGGCGGTGGTGGTGGATGCCAAGGGAAAGCTGATTGCCGGGGCATCGAGCGAACATGCGGCCTTCAAAACGGCCCACCCAGGCTGGGCGGAGCAGGACCCGGAGGACTGGTGGAGGGCGGCGCAGGAGGCCATTCGCGGAGCGCTGGCGGCCGCGCCCCAACCGCGCCAGCCTATTGCCGCCATGGGGCTGACCGGGCAGATGCACGGGGCGGTGCTGCTGGACGAGGCGGGCCGGGTGCTGCGGCCCTCGCTGATCTGGTGCGATACGCGCACCCAGCCGCAGTGCGACTGGCTGACGGAGCGGATCGGCTATGAGCGTTTGATCGAGCTGACCTGCAACCCGGCGCTGCCTAACTTCACGCTGACCAAGGTGCTATGGGTGAAGCAGCACGAGCCGGAAATTTTTTCGAGGACGCGGCACATCCTGTGTCCCAAGGACTATGTGCGCTACCGGCTGACGGGCGAGTTTGCCATCGACGTGCAGGAGGCCTCGGGGACGCTGCTGCTGGACGTGACCCATCGCCGCTGGTCAAAGGAAGTGGCCGAGGCGGCGGGAATTCCCCAGAGCTGGCTGCCCAAAGTTTATGAGTCGCCGGAGGTTTGCGCGCGCATCAGCAAGGCCGCGGCGGGGCTGACCGGGCTGGCCGCGGGAACGCCCGTAGTGGCCGGCGCCGGCGACCAGGGGGCCGGCGCGGTGGGCATGGGCATACTGCAGCCGGGATCGGTTTCGGCCACTATCGGCACGTCGGGGGTGGTTTTTGCCGCCACGGCCAGCCCCGCCAGGGACCCCAGGGGACGGTTGCACACTTTCTGTCACGCGGTTCCGGGACTGTGGCACGTGATGGGCGTGACGCAGTCGGCGGGTTTGAGCCTGCACTGGCTCAGGCAGACCTTTTTTCCTAGCCATAACTATGACGAGCTGACCGCGGCGGCGGCCAGGGTCCCGGCGTGCAGCGAGGGCCTGGAGTGGGCGCCGTATCTGCTGGGCGAGCGGACGCCGCACCTGGACCCCGAAGTGCGGGCGGCCTTTGCCGGCATCTCCACCATGCATACGGCGGCGCATTTTGTGCGCGCCGTGTTGGAGGGGGTGGCTTACTCGCTCCAGGACACGTTTACGCTCTTCGCCGAACTGGGCATTCCGGTCAGCGGAATTCGCCTGGGCGGCGGCGGCGCGCGCGGGCCGCTGTGGCGGAAGATTCAGGCGGGGATTTACGGGCATGCCGTCGAGGTGCTGACCGCCGAAGAGGGCGGCGCGTTCGGCTCCGCGCTGATGGCCGGAGTAGGCGCGGGGCACTGGGCCAACCTGGACGAAGCTTGCGGGCAGGCCATCGAGGTAGCGCAACGCATCGAGCCGGATGCCGCGGATTTGAAGGCTTACCGGGATGGATATGCGAAGTGGCGGAAGCTGTATCCGGCGCTGAAAAGTCTGCGCTAGGGGATTGGAAGCTTGATTGAATTCGCTGCCATGCTTTAGCCAGGCTGGCTCTTGCTATACGCGTCGAACAGCGCTTCCTGAAGGGCGCGGGAGGCTCGAAAACCCATCTTCCTGAGTTGTTCGAAGGCAGTTGGAAAGTGAAGATGACCGCGCAATGACGCCTCCAGCAGAATGGCAAGCGTTCCTCTGGCTGCTATGTGCCGTAATTGAGCTTCTCTGCGCCCCGCTAAATCATCGATTAGCAAGGCATCGGCATGTGTTTCCAGAGCAAGACTGATCGCTTCCCGCTCTCCCTCGCCCAGAAAGGGATCAAGCCCGGAAGCAATGCGATCTACCGTCACGCATTCCAGCCAAGGAGGCGGTGAGCTGGCCAATGTGTAGACCTCACGGGGCGCTTGCGTATGCAACATTTCCGTCAGCACCCCCTTGGGCACAAGGACCTTGCCAAGAAGCTTGGGTAGAATCCAGACATAACCGGAGAGGATGAGGTAGTTGAGCGGGCTGGTGTCGGCAACGACGATCATGCGGTCTTGCGATTGGGCCTTGAGCCAAGTAAATCTTCCAATCCGGCCAAATCCTCGCGCAGATCATCGACAGTGTAGTCGTAAATTTCGTACCGCTGGAGGAAGGGATCGACCTCCATGCGGGTGGCAAAGCCGAGAATCTGGCGTACCTGTTCCATGGTGAGCCGGCGCTCACGGTAGGAAGAAGCCACCGAGTCCTCAAGCAGCCGCCGCGCCGCATCCTTGCCTTCGGGCACGATGTAAGGGGCAAACTGATCGGGAATTTCGACGGTAACCTGCATAAAAGGATTGTAGCGCGAAAGGCCATATTACGGGAGAGCCAGGAGCCTCGACCTACCTGCTATGTACAGCCGGCGTGAAGATGCGCTAACCTGACAAACGATTCGATAGGATGAGAGGTAGAGCCGATGCGTATTCATTTTTTGCTTTCGTTGCTGCTGTTGTGCGCTGGAGTTGGCGCGGTGGCACAAACTTCACCGGCAGCCGCGCCCCCCTGCGCGGAGTGCGAATTGGTGCCCGCGGCGCGGGAGTGTTTTGCGGTGCGTCCGGTTGCCATTGGGGTCTACGGAATCAGTTTTGTGGATGCCAATCTTGCCGAAGGCGATTTTCTGGCCAAGGATCTGGAAGCATCGCTGGGAGACCGCGTGCGCAGCGTGCATACGCATCTGGGGCCTTCCATCACGCTGCTGCCGGCCAGTATGGCGCGCGCCAGGGAGGTGCTGGCGCGGCGCCACCTGGCCTTCGACCCCGCCATGCACGATGAAGGTTACGCGATTGCCCCCGACGGCACGCGTGGGCTGGCGGTCATCGCGGAAACCTCCGCCGGGTTCTTCTACGGCATGCAAACGGTGAAGCAGTTGTTTCGCGGCAGCGGGAAGGATGCCGTGCTGCTCGTGCCCACGCTGCGCGACTGGCCGGCCATGGCGCATCGCGGCCTCTCCGACGACTGGTCGCGCGGGCCGCTGCCCACCATGGATTTCCTGAAGCGCGAGATTCGCACCCTGGCGGCCTACAAGTACAACATTTTCTCGCCTTACTTTGAGCACACCTTCGCTTACTCGAGCACGCCGGTGGCGGCCTATCCCGGCGGCGCGATGACCGCAGCCGAGGCGCGCGAGATGGTGGAGTACGCGGCCAAATACCACATCACCATCATCCCCGAGCAGGAGTCCTTCGGGCACCTGCACAACCTGCTCAAGTTCGAGCAGTTTTCGCCGCTGGGCGAGACCCCGCACGGTGCGGTGCTGGCGCCGGGAGACCCGGCCACGCTGCAGTTGATCAGCGGCTGGTTCAGCGAGCTGGCCAGGGTCTTCCCCGGACCCTGGGCGCACGTGGGAGCCGATGAGACTTTCGAGCTGGGGTTGGGCAAAACGCGGGAGGCGGTCAGGCAGCAGGGGCTGGGCGCGGTCTATATCGACTTTCTCACCAAAATTCACGCCGCCCTGGAGCCCAATCACAAGCAACTGCTTTTCTGGGGCGATATTGCGCTCAAATCGCCGGAATTGGTGGGCGGCTTGCCTAAGGATATGATCGCCGTGCCCTGGATATACGACGCCAGGCCGGATTACACGCCGGCCATTTTGCCCTTTGCCAAGGCCGGCCTGGAGACCTGGGTGGCGCCGGGGGTGAGCAACTGGGGCCGCTTGTACCCCAACAACAACGAGGCGCTGGGCAATATCCGCGCCTTTGTGCGCGACGGGCAAAAACTGGGATCGAAGGGCGAGCTGAACACGGTTTGGAACGACGATGGGGAGGGCATCTTCGACGAGAACTGGTTTGGCGTGCTCTTTGGCGCGGCGGCCGGCTGGCAGCCGGGCGAAAGCTCCGAAGACGCCTTTACGGCCTCGTATGGACAGGCCTTTCACCGCGATCCCACGGGCAAAATCAGCCAGGCCCAGCGGGAGCTGATGGCGGCTCACGCGGTGCTCAAAAAGGCCGGGCTTGGGGACGCCGAGGACGATTACTTCTGGATCGATCCCTTTTCTCCGGAGGGCCAGCGCCTGGCCGTCAAGCTGCGGCCGGCTCTGAGCGAGATGCGCCTGCACGCCGAGCGCGCCATTACATTGGCAGCCGAGGCCCGGGCGGCGGAGAAGCTGGATAATCCTGAGGCGCTGGACGCGCTGGAACTGGGCGCGCGCCGCATCGACTTTATGGGGCTCAAGTTTCAGGCTGCCGACGAGGCCGCGGCCACCTACAAGCAGGCGCGGGCGCTGGCCGGGGACAAAACCCGCTGGAACGAGGTCACGGTGATGCTGAAAACCATCAGCGAGATGAACGGCCGGTTTGAAGACATTCGCGACGGCTACACGCAGTTGCGCGAGCTTTTCAAGCAGGCCTGGTTGCGCGACAACCGTCCCTACTGCCTTGACAACAACCTGGCTCGCTACGACCAGGCGGCGCAACTTTGGATTGGCCGCGGCGACCGCTGGCAGAACCAGGTGATGCAGCAGTGGCGGGCGACGCATACGCTGCCCACGGCGGCGGAGGCCGGGTTGCCGGAGGCGGCAGCAAAATAAGCGGGCGAAGGAGAAATCATGCAATATCGCCGCCTGGGCCGCGCGCCGCTGCAGGTTTCGGAGTTGAGCTTTGGAACCTGGCTGACGGTGGCCGGGGGGATTGCGCGGGAGCAGGCCATCCGCTGCATTCATGCCGCCGTGGACCACGGCATTACGCTCTTCGATACCGCCAACCAGTATGGCGCGGGCGAGGCGGAGCGGGTGCTGGGCGAGGGGTTAAAGGCCTATCCGCGCGACCGGTATTTGATTGCCACCAAGCTGTTTTTTCCGGTAGGCGACGAGCCGGATCGCGGGCTCTCGGCGGCGCAGATCGAGAAGCAGTTGAACCGCTCGCTGGAGCGGCTGGGCGTGGACGCGATCGATCTTTACCAGTGCCACCGCTACGACAAAGAAACGCCGCTGGAAGAGACTATGACGCGCGCTGGACCGGGCCGTCGAGGCGGGCAAGGTGCGGGCCATCGGCTTCAGCGAGTGGACGGCGGAGCAGATCGAGGCGGCGGCGGCGATGGCCGGCGCTAGCGGGCTGACGGCTTTCTCTTCCAGCCAGCCGCAGTACTCCATGCTGTGGCGGAAGCCGGAGGCGCAGGTTTTTCCGGCCTGCGCGCGTCACGGGATTGGGAACCTGGCCTTTTCTCCGCTGGCGCACGGCGTGCTGACCGGCAAATATGCGCCGGGGCAGCCGCCTCCGCCGGGAAGCCGCGCGGCCAGCGAAGAGATGAATGTGTTTATGGAGACGGCGGGGCGGCATTACCGCTCGGATTTTCTGCTGGAGGCAGTGGCGCAACTCAAGCCCATTGCAGCGGACCTGGGGCTGACCATGGCGCAGATGGCGCTGGCCTGGGTGCTGCGGCGGCCGGAGGTGGGTTCGGCGATCATCGGAGCCTCGCGGCCGGAGCAGATTGCGGAGAATGTGAAGGCAGTTGAAGTGAAGTTGCCGGCAGAGGCGCTGGAACGGATTGATCGGGCGGTGGGTGGGGTTGTGGTATGGGCGTGATGGTTGCGGAAGATCTGAATAACAATAAAGAAATCTAGTTATAGGTATCCCACCCTTCGCAAAGTACGCGAAGGATGGGGCACCCCGGTACCCCGGCGTATTCCTGGACTTAAACGCTATGATTTTTCCACTTACCAATTAACTCTTGCAGAGGCGTGCGGCCCATTGACGCACGGCTTCGGGACTGAGCGGCTTCCCGCTGGCTTCGCTGGCGGCTAACTGGATAGCGAAGTTGCCGATGGTAGAGCTTTCCGGCTGGCCGGTTTCGACGGGCAGGCCGGTGCGCTGTGCGGTGAGTTCGGTGAGCAGCTTGTTGCGGCTGGCGCCGCCGAGGATGTGGATGCGCTCGAATTTGCGGCCCAGCATCTGCTCCAGGCTGGCAATGGCCGAGGCGTAGCGGGCGGCTAAGCTCTCGAAGATCACCCTGGCGAAGACGGGCTCGTTGCCGGCAAGGTCGGGGATGGGATCGAGGCCAAGCCGGGTGAGCTCATTATTGATGCGCTCCGGCATGTTGGAGTCGAGCAGCAGCGGCTCGGCGTCCACATCGATAACGCCGGGGAAGGTCTTGCAGGCGGCAGCCTTTTGGACGAGATTCTCGATTTCCCAACTGCGGCTCTCGGCGCTCCAGGCATCCATGCATTGCTTGAGCAGCCACATGCCGTTGACCAGGGTGTGAAAGCAGAGGCCGCCGGTGGCCGCGCCGAGGTTGGTGTAGCGGGCGTCGAAGGCTTCGCGGGTGGTGACGGGTGCGGAGGTGAGCGTGCCCACCAGCGACCAGGTGCCGGAACAGATGTAGACGGTGGCGTCGAGGCTCAAGGGAATGCCGGCGATGGCCGAGGCGGTATCGTGGGTGGCGGGCGCGATGATCTGGGTATGGCGGAAGGCGTCGAGCGCGGCCAGCGGTCCCTGCAAACGGCCAAGGATGGTCCCGGCATGGACCATGGGCGGAGCGGCGTCGAGGGGAATATCGAGCAGGCGGAAGAGATCCTGGTCCCAGTTGCCTGTCTTGAGATCGACGAGACCGGTGTGAGTGGCGTTGGTGTATTCGGCGACGCGTCGGCCGCTCAGCCAGTACAGCACGTACTCGGGCAGCATGACCCAGGGAGCGTGGGGATCAATGCGGTCTTCGGGGCCTGCAGCGGTGTCGGCGAGCAACTGGTAGACGGTGTTGAGGCGAAGCGGCAACGCGCCGGTGCGCTGAAAGATCTTGAGGGGCGGCACAATGGCGTCGGCGGCGTCTTTGGCGGCGACGGTGCGCTCATCGCGATAGCAGAAGGGCTCGCGCAGGGGGCGGCCGTCGGCGGCGAGGCGCACGTAATCCACCGACCAACTGTCAACGGCGATGGAGGCTATGCCTTCGGGAGCGGCGTCCGCGGCTTTGCGCAGGCCCTCTTCCAGGCCGGCAAGGATGGATTCGAGCGGCCAGCAGAGCCACGGGCCGCGGTGGACCGGGCCGTTGGGGATGCGATGGACGACTTCTATTTCCGGCGCCCCGCTCTTCCAGCGAAGCAGGGAGACGCGGCAGCTTTCGGCGCCTAAATCAATGGCAATGCGTGCTGGCGTTTGCATAAAGAAGGTGGATCTCCGTTTGAGTTTATCGCAAATTCGTCGCGGCCCTACGGGGCGCGAGAAGATCATCGGGATGCTATCCCAGGCTTGCGCTACGCTCCAGTCTGGGCTATTTTCGTTTCTTCCCTCCGGGAAGACTGCGGTCGCCTCGCGACCTCCGCTCAGGAGGACAGCATTGTTTTGTATGACAGCATTGTTATGAAACGAATTCAGGGGACGGCACACTAGGCGTCCTGTTCTGCGCCCAGGATTTCCGGCGTAACTACGCGGTGGTGGACGTAGTTGTAAGGGGGCACGGCGTAGCCGCGCATAATCGCGATGCCGAGTTGGATGAGGCGCGGGCCGTAGGATTCGGCCTCGTGGGAGATGGAGCCGATAATAGCGCTGGAGCCGGAACGCATCTCCGCGAGCACCTCGGGAATGCAGTCCTGGCCGGCGATGGCGAACTCCTGTTCGCGGCCGGCCTGGCGGGCGGCGTCGAGGACGCCGAGGGCGCTGGAGTCGGTGGCGGCGGCGACCAGGATGTGCTCGTCCCCGCGATGGCCGCGGAGAAATTCCCTGACCGCGTGCTGGCTGGGCTGGCGCATGCCCCGGCCCTCGATCTGAACCAAGCAGTCGGGGGGCAGATCGGCGAGCCGTTCGCGAACCCCATCGAAGGCGCCGGTAATGCGGCTCTGGACGAAGCTGCCGGCCTCGGCGAATCCGACGCCCAGCACCCAATCCACCTTGCCCTTCCATTTGCGCAGGGCGTGCTGGGCCAGCAGCGCGCCCGCCTCGTAGCCCACCTCGAAGTTATCCACGCCAAAGTAGGTGGCGTTGGGGTGGGGCACGTCGATAGCGACCAGGGGAATATCGGCCTTCTTGAAGATGTGAGCGACGCGCGGGGCCACGCGTTCCTCGACCTGGAATTCGATCGCCAGGTCCACGCGTTTGGCGACGAACTCTTCGGCGTTCTGGATGGCCACGTCGGCGTCGTAGCGGTTATCGAGCATCAGCAATTCGACGCCGGATGCGGCGGCCGCCGCGGTGACGCTTTGCGCCACAGCCACCGAGAAAGGCATTTCAGCGCTCTGCGCCGCAAAGCCGAAGCGCAGACGCCGGGGGCGGGAAACCAGCCGGTAAAGACCGCTTTGCCCCTGGGCCACATAGCCGCGATGCACCAGGGTCTTGAGGATGCGATAGACGCTGGTCTTGGATATTTTAGTGCGCTGGAAGATGTCTTCCAGAGAGGCAGGAGCGTGGTTCTCCTCCAGCAGCTCGAGCACATCGAGAGCCTTGGAGAGAATGGGAATCAGGTACAGCCGCTTGATTCTAGCCTTGGCCAACGCTTCGCCTCCCTGTATTCCGATGCGCAATCGGAAGGTTGAAAATCAAGACAAACGTTTTCAAGCGTAGCTGCTGACGGCTGACTGGCGGCTGCCACGCTCCTGGGCTACGCGCTCCACATAGCCGCTGTTGCGGAGCGCGGCCAGCGGGTCATCGGGCAGCCCGCGGAGCTTGCGCCAGGCAGCGGCGAGGGGACGCACATCGCGCCAGAAGGCGCCGCGGTAGAGCTCCTCGGCGGCCACCAGGTCGCAGGATTGCTGATAGACCGCCAGTTGCTCGCGATCCACGAGCGCGGCCTTCAGATTCAACTCCTGGGCCGTAACCACGGTCTGCACCATGGCCTCCATCTTGCCCTTCAGGTTGTGGCTCTGGTCGATCATGTAGGCCACCGCTCCGCGGCCTGATCCTTCGGACTGGGAGCTGTGCAGCTCGTGGAAGATGCGGAAGATCTGGTAGGGATCGATGGAGCCCAGGGTGAGGTCGTCGTCGGCGTAGCGGCGGTCATTGAAGTGGAAGCCGCCCAGCAGGCCGGTGTGGAGCAGCCAGGCGACGATCTGCTCGATGTTCTGCGCGGAATAATGATGGCCGGTATCGACCAGCACGCGGGCCTGAGGCCCGGCATAACGCGCCAGGTGGGAGGACATGCCCCAGTCGGCGATATCGGTGTGATAGAAGGCGGGCTCGAAGGGCTTGTATTCAATGAGCAGCCGCTGCCCGGGTTGCAGGTGGTCATGGGCGGCGCGCAGGGCCTCTTCAAGCCAGCCGATGCGCTTGCGCATGCTCTGGGTGCCGGGATAGTTGGAGCCGTCAGCCAGCCACAGGGAAATATCGCGCGAGCCCAGCGCCTTGGCTATCTCGATGGAATCCAGTACGTGGTTCAGGGCCTGCTCCCGGATCTGGGCCGAGGGATTGCAGAGAGAGCCGAACTTATACTCCTGGTCCTGGAAGAGGTTGGGGTTGATGGACCCGGCGCGCACGCCGAAATGGTTCTCCAGTTGCTTCACAATGGGCACGTCTGCAAGGCCGTTGGGCAGGTCCCACAACACGTGCAGAGCCAGCGTGGGAGTGGCGCCGGTGAGGCTGTTAACCTCGGCGGCGTCGGCGAATTTCTCCTCGAGAGTGGAAGCGGCGGCCGCCTGCGCAAACTTGCCAAAGCGCGTGCCGGTGTTGGCGAATCCCCAGGAGGGAATCTCGATCTGAAAGGAGTCCAGGGCCTGCGCCGCCACGTTAAACATTGCGGATTCGGATAGGATCATGTTCATTACCTCTTGCCGGGCGGGTTTGCCCGGTTGAATCAAAGTTCGTCGCGCACCAGGATCACGTGGAGGAAGCGTGGTCCGTGCACGCCCTTGATGCGCGTCATCTCAATGTCCGCCGTGGCGCTGGGCCCGGAGATCCAGGTAACGAGGGCCGGTGGCTGCGGGCAGCGGCTGAAGTATTCTGACAGTGTTTCCACCACCTGGCTGGCGCGCAGAATGCAAAGATGCCAATCGGGCAGCAGGGTAAGTATGCGGCGGCCTTCCGTGGCGGAGTGGTGAAGCACGATGGTTCCCGAATCGGCGATGCCGCAAGAGGCCGCGGTGACCACGCCTTCGGCCTGTTCAATCTCGGCGGTCGTCAGTCCGTGGCCGATATCCCATTGGTCGAGATTCCATTCCAATCCGCTGATCTGCCACGCGACCGTAACCATCCACGCGGGCGGAGTATCGGGCGGCGCAACGAATATAAGTTTGCCGCTGGCCGCGAGCTGGGCGGCGATGGTGTCGGGAAGTTCCTCCGGCGAGCACTCGACTACCTCGGCATCGTATTCGCGCAGGCGCTCGATCATCAGTTTGATGCGGCCTTCGGGAGAGAGCTGGCCGCGGCGGATGTAGTCGCGGGGCAGAGCCGCATAAGCGTCGGCAAGGTGAGCGGGGTCCTGGGCGACGGATTGAGTTGCCGAGCGGATGCAGTCGAATATGCGCTGGCGAGACTGAACAGGCGCGCTCATTTTGCCTCCTTGCTCGGCTTCCGGCCGCGCGCCGCCCACCAGCCATGGAAGGTCTCATCTGGCAGGCCGCGCAGGTCGCGGGTCTGGGTCCACTTCGCGCCCATACTGGGCAGCGCATGAATCCATCCGTCCTTGCGCGTGAAGAAGCGCAGGCCGATGCGGCCAAAAAACTGCGCCGCGTGGAAAACGCCACGCATTTGCGAAGAGAAGGTTGGCGATGCGCAGTCCGAGGTACATGGGGTCGAAGAAGCGGCCGAGCCGGTGACGCTCCTGGTCGGTCACCTGGGCGCGCAGGTCGAGCAGCACCTCGGGAATATTGATTTTGACCGGGCAGACTTCGTAGCAGGCGCCGCACAGCGAAGAGGCGTAGGGCAGCGATTGCGCGTACTGCATCTGCATCAGTTGCGGAGTGAGAATGGCGCCGATGGGTCCGGGATAGACCGAGCCGTAGGCGTGGCCGCCGGTCTGGCGATAGACCGGGCAGGCGTTCATGCAGGCGGCGCAGCGGATGCACTTAAGGGTCTGGCGTTCCCTTGGGCTGGCGAGGATGGAGGAGCGGCCATTATCAAGCAGCACCACGTGGAAACGCTGCGGGCCGTCGCCGGGAGTGACGCCCGTCCAGAGCGAGGTGTAGGGGTTCATGCGCTCGCCGATCGCGGAGCGGGCCAGCAACTGGAGCAAGACTTCAAGGTCCTGAAAACGGGGCAGAACTTTCTCGATGCCGGCCAGGGTAATCAGGGCGCGGGGCAGGGTGAGGCACATGCGGCCGTTGCCTTCCGACTCCACCACCACGACCGAGCCGGTTTCGGCAATGAGGAAGTTGGCGCCGCTGATGGCCGTGGGGATGGTGAGGAATTTCCGGCGGAGATAGGTGCGGGCGGCGGCGGTCAGAGCCTTGGGGTCGTCAGAGAGGTCCTTGAGGCCCATGCGGCGGGCAAAGATTTCGCGCACCTGGCTGCGATTGACGTGCAGGGCGGGGACGACGATGTGCGAAGGCTCGTCCTCGCCCAGTTGCAGAATGATCTCCGCCAGGTCGGTCTCGTAGGCGCTGACGCCGGCGGCCTCGAGGAAGGGATTCAACTGAATCTCGGCCGAGGTCATGGTCTTGATCTTGATGACTTCGGTGGCCTTCTCCCGGCGCAGCAGGTCGAGGATGATGCGGCGCGCCTCGGCGGCGTCCGCGGCCCAGTGAACCGTGCCTCCGGCGGCGGTGCAGCGGGCTTCAAATTGTTCCAGATAATATCCCAGGTTCTCCAGGGCGTGGGCGCGGATGGCTGAGGCCGCCGTACGCAGTTCCTGCCAGTCGGTTTTTTCCGTTACCAGTTTGGCGCGCTTGGCCTGGATGACGTCGATGGCGTGGGCCACGTTCTTGCGCAGTTGAGGATTGCGCAGGACGGGCAGGGCGGCCTGCGCAAAAGGCGGCGCGAGCCTGGGGTCCAGGACCGGGTGATTGGCGGCTGCCTGGCTCATGGAATAGCCTCCGCGGGAGAGGCTTCCGTGCTGGCCAGAATCTGGGCCAGGTGAATGGTCTTCATGCCCGCGTATTGGCGGTGCATGGCTCCGCCCAGGTGCATGAGGCAACTGTTGTCGAGAGCGGTGCAGTACTCCGCGCCGGTGGCCAACACGTCCTGGAGCTTGACCGCCAGCATGGCGGAGGAGACTTCGGCGTTTTTTACCGAGAAGGTGCCGCCGAAGCCGCAGCAGCGGTCCAGGTTCTGCAGCGGAACCAGTTCCATGCCCCGGACTTTGGCCATCAGGCGCCAGGGCCGGTCGCCCAGGTAGATGCCGCGCAAGCCGTGGCAACTGGCGTGGTAGGTGACGCGATGGGGGAAGTAAGCGCCCACATCCTCCACGCCCAGACGGTCGATCAGAAACTCGCTCAACTCGTAAACCCTGGGCAGGAGGGCGGCGAACTGCTCGCGCAGGGTTTCATTGCCCAACTCGGCGAAGAGCCTGGGGTACTGATCGCGGATCATGGCCACGCAGGAGGAAGAGGGAATGACGACCGTCTCGGCCTCCTGGTAGAGGCGCACGAAGCGCTTGGCCTGGGAGAAGGCCTCGCCGCGGAAACCGGTATTGGCGTGCATTTGGCCGCAGCAGGTTTGTTGGGCATGGAAGTCCACATCCACTCCCAGTCTTTCCAGCAGACGGACGGCCGCGCGGCCGGTCTCCGGGTACAGCGTGTCGTTATAACAAGTGATGAAAAGCGACGTGCGCATAAAGGACACCGTAGGCAGAGAGGACAACCGGAAAAGCGCATGGTATTCGATAGAGATACCGATTGTCTATTGCATTTAAGTATATTGAATTGAATCAGGCCTTTGCACATCCTGGTTGTGCCCGGGGCGCGGCCGCAAACCCTGCCCAGCCCGCCGGAGCAAAGCCGCATTTTTAATCACCCCGCGGACTCATCCGCCGCGGCGGACGTAAGAACCCCGCTGACCGTGGCCCGCGGAAGTTTTGGCTTTGTTTTCTTACCCAGGTCAACCTCCCGGATTGGATCGCGTCTATACTGGTTGCTTGCCTGCGCTGTTACTATGAGGAGGCAGGCGATTCCGCGGTAACTTCTTCATACGGCTTGGGGTTTTCTTTTACAGTAGCTAGGGGATGCGGGCGGAAACAGGGGCCGGAATTTTCCCCAGGGAAGAAAACTCCGGCGCCTGGAAGCGGATGCGAGATCTGCTTGCTCATGAGCCCAGGCTGTCTTTCATCATGGCATTGGCGTCCAGTTCGATTGTGCAGTGCGGCGTCCGTGCTGCATGCCGGTATCTTTCGAGTGAAACCGCACATTTTCGTGATTTCGGGGGTTGTCTCCGAAGAAAGGGTCCAGGCAAACTACCATGCGTACTCTGAGTTCATTTCCACTTTGTGTATTGGCCGGAGCCTTGCTCTGCCCCATGGCGGCAATGGCCCAGAATCCCGCGATTCCCGCGCGCATTACCGCCAATGTGGATGAGTCGGTGCTTACCACTCTGAGGGGCAATGTGCCTCTGCTGGCGCGGGCGCGGTACGACCAGGGCGAGGCATCGCCCGCGACGCAACTGACTCACATGCGCCTGGTGCTGGCGCGCTCCAGCGAGCAGCAGGCGGCGCTGGATCAGTACTTGGCCGAGTTGCAGGACAAGTCCTCGCCCAACTACCACAAGTGGCTCACCCCGGCCCAGTTCGGCAAGCTGTACGGGCCGGCGGACTCGGATGTGGCGGCCCTGGTGGCCTGGCTGGAGTCGCACGGGCTGACGGTGGAGACAGTCTCCGTCGGGCGCACGAGTATTGCCTTCAGTGGGACGGTCAGCCAGGTGGAAGAGGCGTTTCACACTTCGATTCACTCCTTCCAGGCCAACGGCGCCCAGTTCTACTCCAATACCGCGGATCCCAGGATTCCCACGGCCCTGGCCCCGGTGGTGAAGGGCGTTGCGGACCTCAACACCATCCCGCCCCGGCCGCAATCTGTGCGCGCTAGCACGGGCAGGTTCAACCCGGAGAGCAAGCGGCTGGAGTCGGCGGAGGGCATATCAGCCTACCTGACCTTAACTGACGAGCCCTACTTCCCCTACTTTCTTTATATGGTCCCCGGGGATGCGGCGACGATTTACGACACGCCCAACAGCTACAACGCTAACTTCAGCTCGGGGACGAGTTATACGGGCGCGGGCGTGAAGATCGGGATTGGAGGCGATGCCAAGATCAGCGCCAGCATCGTGGCCACCTACCGCAAAGTGTTTCTGGGCAATTCCACCGACCCCACCATCTACTATTGCACCACCTCCAGCTCATGCTCCGGCTCAGGCTCCGGAATCGGCACCAGCGACAGCGACGAAGCCTATATCGATACCGAACTCTCGGGAGGCATGGCCCCTGGCGCGGCGATTTACTACTATGCCTCTTCGAACCTCATCACCGCTATTGAGGCGGCCATCGATGCCAATGTCGTGGACATCTTCAGTCTCAGCTTCGGCGATTGCGAAGAGGACATGGGCAGCAGCGGCAACGCGCAGATCAACAGCTTGTGGGAGCAGGCGGCGGCGCAGGGCATTGCGGTGACGGTATCCACCGGCGACAGCGGTTCGGCAGGCTGCGACTACAACGTTAACCAGGCCAGCGGCGGATTAGCGGTGAGCGGCTTTGCCTCCACGCCCTATAACATCGCCGTGGGCGGAACGGATTTCTATCCGCTGGTCAATTCGTTCACGACCTATGTGACCACGGCGAATGAAGGCACTTCCGCCAACAATTACGACTATTACCGGACGGCTCTGAACTACATTCCGGAGTCGACCTGGAACGACTCGACGACAGTTGACACCACCATCAGCGCGAATATTACCTCCCTGAATACCTGCGCCACCGGCGCCGCCAGCACCAATATCCTGGCCGGCAGCGGCGGAGTAAGCTCGGTCTACAGCAAGCCCTCCTGGCAGACCGGCACGGGCATGCCGGCGGATGGAAAACGCTATTTGCCCGATGTTTCATTGATGTCAGGCAACGGTTGCGACCCCGCAACATGGCTGGTATGCACGGCCGATCCAGCCGGTTCCGGAGAGGCGAATTGCGCCACGCAATCGAATGATGAGTTTTACTTCGTCGGTTATGGCGGCACGTCCACCGCAACGCCGACCTTCGCGGGCATCCTGGCGCTGGTGGAGCAAAAGTACGGCAGCCGGCTGGGGCAGGCGGCCCAAGAGCTGTATGCCCTGTTCAACGGCGCCCATGCAAGCTCCATCTTTCACGATGTGACGGTGGGCAACAACTCGGTGCCGTGCTCATCCAGCGGCACCAAGGACGGCTCATGCGTCAAGAACACGGCCGGATATTACTTTGAGAGCGGGTATAACACCACTACCGGTTACGACCTGGCCACCGGGATAGGCAGCGTGGATGCGACGCAACTGGTGAACTACTGGAGTTCGGCAACCGGCTCGGCGGCGGCCACCGTGGGCCTGACTCCCACGCCCAACCCGGTAACCACCGTGGAGGGCCTGGATGTGCTGGTTACGGTGAGCGGCGGCAGCGGAACGCCGACGGGAAAGGTGACGCTTTCCGGCGGCGGCTACACCTCTACGGCCGAATCGCTTTCGGGCGGCAGCTACACCTTCGACATTGCGGCTGGAAGCCTGGCCATCGGCCTTGATACGCTGACGGTGACCTATAGCGGCGACTCGACCTATGCCGCGACCACCTATAACCTGGCCACGGTGCAAGTGAACGGGCTGACCGCAAGCGTGACGGCCACTCCATCATTAGCCAGCATCAATTCGAACCAGAGCGTGACCGTGACGGGCACGGTGAGCGGCAGCGGCGGAACGCCGACGGGAACGGTGACGCTGACCGGCGGCGGATACACGTCGCCGGCGACGGCGCTCTCCGGCGGTAGCTACTCCATCACCATCCCGGCCAACTCGCTGAGTACGGGAAACGACACGCTCACCGTGACCTACAACGGAAACTCGATCTACGATGCGGGCGCCTTCATCACCACGAGCGTGACGGTGACGCATGTGGTAGTGCTGACGCCTACGGTGACGGTGACTCCAGCGTCCACCAGTATTGATTCGGGCCAGAGCCTGAACGTGACGGTCACAGTGGCCGGCTCGGGGGCCACGCCCACCGGAACGGTCACCCTGACCGGCGGCGGCATAGCTCCTCCAATCGTGCAGACGCTGGGATCCGGCGGTTGCACAGCCGCCAGTTGCGTGATCACAATTCCTTCTAACAGCCTGAGCAGCAGCCTGGGCGGCAAAAGCGATACGCTCACCGCGACCTACAGCGGAGACGCGAACTACGCCTCCGGCAGTGGAGCGGCATCCGTGCTGGTAACAAGCTCAGTGTTTGCTATTTCGGCGACAATGCCGGCGGGCGTTTCACCCGGAGGGTCCGTGACTTCAACGGTCACGGTGAGTTCGAGCCTCTTATATTCGGGAACCGTGACGGTTAGCTGCGCGCTGACGTCGAAGCCCCCCGGGGCGGTCTATGCGCCCTCCTGCACCTTCGTAAACGGCTCGACGATTACTCTGAGCGCCGGCGTGCCTACTCCCGCGACGGTGACTGTTACGGTGGACACGACGGCGGCGAGCAGCGAGCTGGTCTATCCGAAGGTACATGGCGGGGGATGGGCCGGCGGCGGCGCGTTGCTGGCGCTGCTGGTGTTCCTGGGAATTCCGGCGCGGCGGCGCAGTTGGCGGCAAATGCTGGGCGTTGTGGTGGTCATGGCGGTACTGGGCAGCTTGGCCGGTTGCGGCGGCGGCGGTGGCGCTACAGTCGTTACGCAGGCTGGGACGACTGCCGGCAACTATATCTTCACGGTGACCGGAACCGGGAACCCCGCGGTCACGCCAGGGCCCACGACCACGTTCACGGTAACCGTGAATTAGGCGGTTGAACAAACCTGAACAAACCTGAACCAGCCCGAACCAGCGCGGCAGATTGGCCCTTCCTACGGGAAGGGCCAATCTTTTTTCGGGGAAAGCCGGCTTATTTGGCGATCTTGTCGAGGTCCAGGTTGAGTGCGAGAACGTTGACGCGGGCTTCGCCGAGGATGCCTAGCTGGCGGCCGGCGATGTGCTGCGCAATCAGTTGCCGGATGCGGCCTTCGGGGATGCTGGGGCGGGCTTTGGCGATGCGCGGAACCTGGAAGTAGGCGGCGTCGGGGGTGATATCGGGATCGAGGCCGGAGGCGGAGGTGGTGACCAGGTCAATGGGCACGGGCTTGCCGGGGTTCTCGGCCTGCAGCTTGTCGATGGAGCCCTGGATGCGGTCCACGAGAGCCTTGCTGGATTGGGCCAGGTTGGAGCCGCCGGAAGCCGTGGCGTCGTAGCCGTTGCCGGCGGCCGAGGGGCGGGGATGAAAGTAGCGGTCGGAGGTGAAACTCTGCGCCAGCAGCTCGGAGCCGATGACCTGGCCGTCTTTGAGGATGAGGCTTCCGGCGGCCTGGCGGGGAAAGATCAGGGCGGCGATGCCGGTGACAAACAGCGGATAGCCCAGGCCCAGCAGGAGGGTGGTCACGAGGGTGAAGAGAATGGAAGTCTTCCAGACGGAATGCACAGGTTATCTCCTTGCAAAAAACCAAATTGGGTGCCCCACCCTCGCCGCGTCTTAGTTTTTGCGGCTAGGGTGGGAGCTAGGCCATTTACGCCAAATGCACGGCTACCAGAAACAGGTCAATGGCCTTGATGCCGATAAAGGGCACAATAATGCCGCCCACGCCGTAGATGAACAGGTTATTGCGCAGCAGAATGTCGGCGGCCTTGGGCTCGTACTTCACGCCCTTGAGGGCCAGCGGGATGAGGGCCACGATGATCAGCGCGTTGAAGATGACCGCGGAGAGGATGGCCGACTCGCGCGAGTGCAGGAACATGATGTTGAGCACGCCCAGCACGGGGAAGACCCCGGCGAACATGGCGGGAATGATGGCAAAGTACTTGGCCACGTCATTGGCGATGGTGAAGGTGGTGAGGGCGCCGCGGGTCATCAGTAACTGCTTGCCGATCTCTACAATTTCAATCAGCTTGGTGGGGTTGGAGTCCAGATCGACCATGTTGCCGGCTTCCTTGGCGGCTTGCGTGCCGGAGTTCATGGCCACGCCCACGTCGGCCTGGGCCAGGGCGGGAGCGTCGTTGGTGCCGTCGCCGGTCATGGCCACCAGCTTGCCCTTGCCCTGCTCGCGCTTGATGAGGTCCATCTTGTCCTTGGGCTTGGCTTCGGCCAGGAAGTCGTCCACGCCGGCCTCGCGGGCGATGACGGCGGCGGTGAGAGGATTGTCGCCGGTGATCATGATGGTGCGGATGCCCATGGCGCGCAGGCGGAAGAGGCGATCCTTGAGGCCGCCCTTGACGATGTCCTTGAGGTAAATGACGCCCAGTGCAGATGCGTTTTCCGCCACCACCAGGGGCGTGCCGCCGAGCCGGGCGATCTCTTCCACCTGTTCGCGGACTTTCTGGGGCAGTTGCGAACCCTGCTCCTCGAGGAAGCGGGCGATGGCGTCCGCCGAGCCCTTGCGGATGCGCGTGCCGGGCAGGTTGACGCCGCTCATGCGCGTCTGCGCGGTGAAGGGCACGAACTCGGCGTGAATGCCGGCCAGGTCGCGGCCGCGCAGGTTGTACTTCTCCTTGGCCAGCACGACGATGGATCGGCCCTCGGGGGTCTCATCGGAAAGCGACGCGAGTTGCGCGGCGTTGGCCAGCCGCTCCTGGCTGACGTCGGGAGCGGGGAAGAACTCGGTGGCCTGGCGGTTGCCCAGGGTGATGGTGCCGGTCTTATCGAGCAGCAGGGTGTTCACGTCGCCGGCGGCTTCCACGGCGCGCCCGCTCATGGCCAGCACGTTGTACTGCACCAGGCGGTCCATGCCGGCGATGCCGATGGCCGAGAGCAGTCCGCCGATGGTGGTGGGGATCAGGCAGACCAGCAGCGAGACCAGCACGAAGACCGTCTGCGGGGCCTTGGAGTACATGGCGAAGGGCTGCAAGGTGACCACGGCGAGCAGAAAGACGATGGTCAGGCCGGAGAGCAGAATGCTCAGCGCGATCTCGTTGGGCGTCTTCTGGCGGGTTGCGCCTTCCACCAGCGCGATCATGCGGTCGAGGAAGGTTTCGCCGGGGTTGGAGGTGATGCGCACCTTGATCCAGTCCGACAATACTTTGGTCCCGCCGGTGACGGCGGAGCGGTCGCCGCCGGCCTCGCGGATCACCGGGGCCGACTCGCCGGTGATGGCCGACTCGTCCACCGAGGCCACGCCCTCGATGACCTCGCCGTCGCCGGCGATGTAGTGGTCGGCCTCCACGTAGATCACGTCCCCGGCGCGGAGCAGGCCGCTGGCGACCTCTTCAAAGCCGCCGTCGGCGGTGTACCGCTTGGCGATGGTCTCGCCCTTGGCCTTGCGCAGGGTGTCGGCCTGGGCCTTGCCGCGGCCCTCGGCCATGGCCTCGGCAAAGTTGGCGAAGAGCACCGTGAACCACAGCCAGAGGGTGATCTGGAGGTTAAAGCCAAAGCTGGAATTGGGGTGGACAAAGTTCGCAAGCCACAACCTGAACCACTGCCCTGCCGGGAAGTGAACCAGGGGGTTATCGCTGGCGGGGACGGTGTTGTCGATGAGCAGCGCCGAGGTCAGCACGCTGCCCACCTCGACCACAAACATCACCGGGTTCTTGACCATCCAGCGGGGATCGAGCTTGCGCACCGAGTCCACAAGCGCCTGGGCCATGATTTTCGTATTCCAGAGACTTTTTTTTTCAAGCCATGACAGTCCGTTTCGTCCGTTTCCTGATGCGATGCCGGTTAGAAAAGCTGCCCGGGATTGCCGTGCAGCAGCAGGTGTTCCAGAATCGGTCCCAGGCTCAGCGCCGGGAAGAAGGTGAGCGCGCCCAGAATCACGATCACGCCGACCAGCAGCACGGTGAAGAGCGGCCGTGTTCACCGGGAAGGTGCCGGGCGAGGGAGGCACGCTCTTCTTCTGCGCCAGGTTGCCGGCCAGGGCCAGCACCGGAATCATCATGAGAAGCCGCCCGAACAGCATGTCCCAGCCCAGCGCCACGTTGTACCACCAGGTGTTGGCGTTCAGGCCGGCAAAGGCCGAGCCGTTGTTGCCCGCGCCCGAGGTAAAGGCGTAGAGAATCTCGGTGAGCCCGTGCGGCCCCTGGTTGTTCAGCGCTGGAGAGGCCGATGGTGGGCGAGAGCACGAAGGCGGCGGTGAAGCGAGAGGATGATGAGCGGGAAGATGAGCACGTAGAGCATGGACATCTTCACGTCGTAGGCCTCGATCTTCTTGCCCAGGTACTCCGGAGTGCGGCCCACCATGAGTCCGGCGATGAAGACCGAGAGCACCACCATGATCAGGATGCCGTAGAGGCCCGAACCGACGCCGCCGAAGACCACCTCGCCCAGCATGATGTTGGTGAGCACCACCATGCCGCCCAGCGGAGTAAAGCTGTCATGCATGCTGTTGACCGCGCCGCAACTGGCGTCGGTGGTGATGGTGGCGAAGAGCGCGCTTTCGGCGATGCCGTTGCGGACCTCCTTGCCTTCCATGTTGCCGCCGGGCGCGGTCGCGGCTGCCGGTTTGCGCCGCGCCGTGAATCAGCGGATGCGGCTGCGACTCGGCCCAGTAGACGGTGGTGAATCCGGCGGCAAAGAGCACGATACATGGCCGCCAGCACGGCCCAGCCGTGGCCCGGCGAGCCGGTCATGCGGCCCAGCGTGTAGGTGAGCCCCGCCGGGATGATGAAGATGGAGAGAATCTGCAGAAAGTTGGAGAACGGCGTGGGGTTCTCATAAGGATGGGCGCTGTTGGCGTTGAAGAATCCGCCGCCGTTGGTGCCCAGCATCTTGATGGCTTCCTGCGAGGCCACCGGCCCCTGCGCGATGGTCTGCGTCTGCGCCGGCTGTTCGAGCGGATGGGCCATGGTGTAGGCGTGCAGGTTCTGCGGCACTCCCTGGCCGACCAGCAGCAGCGCATAAATCAGGCACGTCGGCAGCAGCATATAAAGCAGCGTGCGCGTCATGTCCACCCAGAAGTTGCCGATGGTGCCGATGGTGGTCCGCTTGATGCCGCGGATGAGAGCCACCGCCACCACGATGCCCGCCGCCGCCGACCAGAAGTTGTGCGTCGCCAGGCCGGCCATCTGGGTGAGATAGCTCATGGTGGTCTCGGGCGTATAGAACTGCCAGTTGGTGTTGGTGGTAAAGCTGGCGGCGGTGTTCCAGGCCAGGTCCGGGCCCACGGCGGCCAGGCGCTGGGGGTTGCCAAGGGCAGGAAGGCCTGCAGCCGCTCAATGCGCGTAGGTCAGCAGCATGCTGACCGCCGAGAAGCCCAGCATCGCATAGGCATACTCGCGCCAGTTCATCTCCTTGTCGGCGTTGACGCCGCAGAGCTTGTAGATGAGCCGTTCGATGGGGCGGAGCACCGGATCCAGCCAGGTGCGTTCCCCTTCCAGCACGCGGGCCAGATAGATGCCCACCGGACGAACGCTTGCCAGCAGAATCAGGGAGTAGAGGGCAAATTGCAACCAGCCGTTGGCGGACATGTCAGAACTTCTCCGGGAAAAGCAGGGTGAGGACCAGGTAACCCAGCAGCAGAGACGGACAGAATCAGAGCAACGGCGGAGATGATGTCAATTTGCATGGGGGTTACCTCAGCTTCTGGCAAGCCTTGACGTAGAGAAACGCCAGGGCGAAGAAAACTACCGTGAACAGCAACATCAATGCATCTTGCATAGCAGGTCTCTCAGTTCCAGGGGCAGGCGGCTTGTGTGGCTCAGGAGGGAAGGGCCTGGCGGATTGAAATCCGGTCTGGCGGCTTCCTCGTGAGCCGGGCTACCTGCTCAAGAATCATTCTGGCTGACGTTTTATTTAAGTATCCGAAAAGATTTCCTAAATAAAACGTAAGGCAGAGGGGAAGGCTAAAAGAGGCTTGCGGGCCGGCGCACGGGCTCTATTCCTCGTTGCCGCTCCAGCCCTCGGGGATAAAGCGGTAGCCCACCCAGGGCTCGGTCTGGATGTACTGCTTGCCGGTCTCGGCTTCGAGCTTCTTGCGCAACTGGCCGACAAAGACGCGCAGATACTCCGGCTGGTGGGCCGACTGCGCGCCCCAGACGGCGGTGAGCAGGGCGCGATGGGTCATCACCTTGCCGGCGTGGCGGGCCAGGTGCAGCAGCAGGTCGAACTCCTTGGGGGTGAGGTGGATGGGCTTGCCCAGGACGGTGATGGAGTGCGCGCTGGCAGTCGACGACAAAGTCGCCGGCCTCGATGGCCGCGGTGGTCCGCTCCGGGGCGCGGCGCAGGTGGGCGCGCACGCGGGCCAGCAGCTCCTGAATGCTGAAGGGCTTGGTCACGTAGTCGTCGGCGCCGGCGTCGAGCGCCTCCACCTTGGAGCGCTCGTGGTCGCGGACGGAGAGCACGAGCACCGGCGTCGGCGGCTCGGGCGCGGATGGCGCGGCGTGACCTCGACGCCGCTCATGCCCGGCATCATCAGGTCGGTCATCACCAGGTCGGGCGGCCAGTCGCGGAAGACCTGCAGGCCCTCCTCCGGATCGTTGGCGGTGCGCACGTCATAGCCCTGCGCGGAGAGCGCGGCGCGCAGCACGCGCGTAATCTGCGGTTCGTCGTCGATGACCAGAATTCTGCCCGGCATGGTAGTTCTTCTTTCATACGGAAGATTACATCATCCGGGCCGGCCGGGTATGATTCCGGTGTGAAGATGATGGAGGGGCTTTCGCGACTCGCGAGGGGATCGTTCGCTGGTCTCGTGGCCACCCTGATGGCGGTGGCTGACCACGCTTGCTGCTGGTATTGGCTGGGCGCCAATTCGACGGCCGCGGGCATGGTTTTTCTGGTGCTGGTGGTGTGGTCCGCCACCCAGGCCGGGATTATGGCTCTCGCTTTACGTCGCGCGCTGCTTTGCGCGCTCTCCTTCGATTACTTCTTTCTGCTTCCCTACCGCACGTTTCGGCTGGCGGGCGCGCAGGCGTGGGTGGCCATGTTTTCGTTCGCGGCCTGTTGCCTGGTGGTGAGCCGCGTGGCGGAGCTGGCCCGCCGCCAGACCCGGCAGGCCGAACAGCGGCGCGAGGATGTGGAGCGGCTTTACGAACTGAGCCAGGAGATGATGCTGCACGAGGATGCCGAAGGGCTGATCCGCGACCTGCCGCGGCTGATCGACCGCATCTTTGCCCTGGACGGCGTGGTTCTGTACGTCTGCGACCAGGACCAGTTCTACGTCTCGACCGCCGAGCTGCCGCATGAGCATGCAGGCCAGCCTGCGGGCCATGACGCCAGGGTCACAATCCCACCATTTCGACGCAGCCGGGCATCTCACGCCATGGCGCTGATGCTGGGCTTGCGGCCGGTGGGGGCGCTGGGCTGGCGGCCAGCGCGGCTTTCCCGCGAGGTGGCCACGGCGGTGAGCGCCCAGGTGGCCATCGTGCTGGCGCGGTCGCATCGCCATCGAGGCCTACCGCGCGCATGGAGGCGGCGCGCGAGGGAGAGCGGCTGCGCACGGCGCTGATCGACTCGCTGACCCACGAACTGCGCACCCCGCTGACCTCCATCCGCGCCGCGGCCACCACGCTGCTGCAGGCCGAGGGGCTGGACGAGGCCGGGCGGCTGGACCTGGCGGCCATCGTCGATGAGGAGGCGGCGCGGCTGGATTCGCTGATCGGCGAGGCCGTGGAAATGGCCGAGATCGACGCCCACGTGGTGCAGGTCCACCTGCTTCCGCAGCATCCCCGCGCGCTGCTGGATCAGGCGGTGGAGGAGTCGCGCAAGATATTGGCCCCGCACCGGGTGCCTGATTCCGTGGAGGGCGGGACGAGCAGGAGACCGGACGAGCCGGCCTGGTTCGATCCGCACCTGCTGGGCAGGGTTCTGCGCCACCTGCTGGAGAACGCGGCCGTTCATACTCCGCCGGGCAGCCGCGTCACGCTCGAGCAGCCGCCGCGCCGGCGACCGGCTGGAGTTCTGCGTGGAGGACAACGGCCCCGGCATCGATGCCCTCGACCTGCCGCTGATCTTTGAGAAGTTTTACCGCGGCAAGCGGGGTGCCGTGGCAGGCAAAGGGCTCGGGAATGGGCCTGGCCATTACCCGCGCCATTCTGGCCGCGCACGGCGGGGGAATCGAGGCATCCAGCGTTCCTGGGGCAAGGAGCCAGGTTCCGCTTCTGGGTGCCGCTGGTGGAGAAGGAGCCGGCGGGCAAAGGATGAGGCGCGGATTCTTCCTGAATCTGTTTTTGATCCGCTTATTTGGGTTCCCCGCTCCAGTCGCAGGATATTTCGCGGCGCTGGGCGGAGCTTTCCACTGCCCACTCGAGCATACGGGCAACGCGCCAGGCATCGAGGACTGCGACGGGAGTGGGGCGTTGCTGCGCCCTTGACAGCGATTGAGCGCGTGGACTAGCTTCATGCCATCGAGACGATTCCCCCGCCCCGCCCCCAGGACTGAAAAAACTCGCATTAGGAGGTCGCTTCCCATGATTCGACACCGGATTCTGCTCTTTCTAGGCGTTTCGTTCCTGTCCACAACCATTTATGCGCAGGCGCCTGATGTGAATCCCGTTTGCGTTTATGGATGCGGGAGCAGCGGCAGCAATAGCTCTGTACACCACACGACTGAGAAAGAGCGTGAGACGCATAGGGAAAAGATCCATTTTTACGATCAGTACAAGCGTTGGCATGATGATTTCATGCACCAGGTGAACCAACTCCTGGGGGAGGCTCGTAAGTCGGCCAAGGCGGGGAGATTTTCTGAGGCGTTCTCATCGTTACAGCAGGCCAATTCGTCACTGGCGAATGACAGGAATAATTCAACGCTCTATAAGCCTTCCGATTTTATATACATTCCCAAGAGAGAATTCGACCACATTGACAATCAGCGCGAAGCTCATCAATACAAAGTGAACCAGGAAATCGCTGCTGTGACAACCGCGCAAAGGGATCAGCAGGCCCGCAATCAGCAACAGGCGATGCAACAACAGCAGGTTCAGCAACAGCAGTTTGCCCAACAGCCAGGCGCTGCGCATCCCCGCATTGGCGCAGCGGCGGCGGTGCGTGGCGAGGTTTACTGGCTCACCAGCGACGGCCGGAAAGTCCCCATCGACACGAGCAAGCCCATCTTTCTGAACGAGCGCGTTGTCAGCGGAGCCGATGGCCACCTGCAGGTGATGCTGCTGGACGGGACCGTTTTCACGCTAGGCCCGGGCTCCGAAATGGTCCTGGACGATTTTGTCTACGACCCTAATACTGAGATGGGAAAATTTGCAGCGAGCCTGGCCAAGGGAACTTTTCGTTATGTGACTGGGAAAATGCACTCGACCGACCCCGATGCGCGCAAAATTAAGCTGCCGGTTGGCACTCTCGGCTGGCGCGGCACCGATTTTGAAGTGCAGTTTCAGCCGGGTGCGCAGGGGTACATCAAGCTGTTCAGCGGGGAGTTGGAGATTAGGCCCATCACGGGCGACGCGGCGATCACGCTGCATGGCGGACAGATGGTGGTCATTGGAAGCAACGGAGGGCTTGGCGCGCCGGGGCCACTGGCCAATGCCGCTGCGGGAACCAATGATGCTCAGGGACACGCGGTGACCAACAACAATGGGACCGCCATGCAGCAGTTGCAGACGGCAGTACACGGAAGCGTGCCAGGCGCGCCTCCGACATGGACAATCTGCATGACCCAGGGCTCGCCCGGAAACTGGGGCGCGTGCGGTTTGCCGGCCTCCGTCATGTCCAATCCGGAAGCCGTGGGCTACATGATGAGATGGAAGGAAAGGCGGGACAAGAAGGAGCTGGAATACAACCGGATTGGCAACCAGATGCAGCAGATTAAATCGGATATGGCCGACAAGAAGGGAGATGTCAGGATGCTGGCCAATCAGTACTCGGTGTTATCGAACCAGCAGGCGCAGATTCACCAGTACGTGGCCGAAACGGACAACCGGATGAACCGCTATATCGAACATTTTGACAAGATCGAATCCGCCAAGGCCAAGCCTACATCCGATGGCGCTCAAGGCAAACCTGCATCGGATAGCACCCAGGCCAAGCCTGAAAAGTGAATCGGCACTCTTGAACGGTGCTTGCTGGGGTGGACGCAAAGGGTGCAGCAGCAGGTCAGTTGGGCTGCTGGCTCCAGTCGCAGGATATTTCGCGGCGCTGGATGGAGCTTTCCACGGCCCACTCCAGCAGCCGCGCCACGCGCCATGCATCCAGCGCCGCCACCGGAGCGGGAGCCTTGCCGAGTAGAGCGTCGCGGACGCCTGCATAGTATAGGCGGTAGTCGCCGGGGATGGGCGCGACGGAGCGGCTGACCATGCCGCCGTCCACGTCCATGCTGAGCGTGCCCCAGTTGGCGGGGGGCTCATAACCCCAGGATGCGTCTTCGATGCGGGTGATGTTGGCCAGCGCTTCCTCCTGGGGGTCGCTGCCCCACTTCCAGTAATTTCCCTTTGTGCCGCGCAGATAAAAGCGGGGCCGGGCCAGCGAGGAGAGGCAGTTGGCGCCCAGTGTGACCCAGAGACGCGGATAGCGCAGGCGCAGGGTGAAGGAATCGTCGGAGCCGTTGCCGTCGCGCTCGCGCAGCACTTCGGCGCTCACCGCCTCAGGATTGCCGAAGAGCAGCAGAGCCTGGTCGGCGACGTGGGTTCCCAAATCCAGCAGCAGCCCGCCGCCCTGCGACGGGTCTTCTTTCCAGGCCGCTCTTGTAACCGGCCGCCAGCGGTCGAGGTTAGATTCGAAGTACACCAGCCGTCCCAGAGAGCCCTCGGGCAGCAGCTTCTGCAGGGTCAGAAATTCCGAGTCCCAGCGGCGTTCATGGAAAGGCGAGAAGAGCAGCTTTCTCTCCGCGGCCAGCCGCATCAACTCGGCTATCTCGGCTGAAGTCACGGCCACCGGCTTGTCCACCACCACGTTCCTGCCGGCTTCAAGAACCCGGCGCACCAGGTCGAAGTGGGTGCCGCTGGGGGTGGTCACCACGATCAGATCAAGCGTGCGGTCTGCCAGCAGGTCATCGAGGGAGCGGTAGGTGGTGATGCCGGGATAGCGTTGGGCGGCGTGACTGGAAGTGCGTTCGACAACAGCAGCCAGTTCCAGTCCTTCGACGGAAGAGAGCAGCGGCGCGTGAAAGACCCGCCCGCCTAAACCGAAGCCTACCAAACCGACTCGAATCATTTGGTTCCTCCGCGGATGAGCCTTCGATGCGCCGCTACAATGCGCAATGCCATTGCGGTTCTTCAATATCCAATATCATATCTACAAAGGTAGCGAAGAACCTCTTCGAGATCGTCGCCTATCTGCAAAAGATCGAGGGGACGGTGCTGGAAGTGGTGGAGCGGGCGGCGGCATAGTATCGAATCCCAGGTCCGAAAATCCGGACCTGGGGCACCCCCAGTTTGTTGCTCAAAAGCGTGACCTGAGCCGCCCGCTCATCACGGCAGCTCCGCAGTCTTTGTCGCTAATCTTGAAAGAAATGCATCACAGGCGCCTTTCAGAGTTGCCCGATCGTCGTCAATGTGGGCGGCAAAGAGAGGTCTCTGCAAACGAAGAGTGATCATCCCTCCGAGCAATACGAACAAGATCAACAGCGCGCCCCATCCCGTCGAGTCGGGATTGTCAAAAGCGATCATCAGAGCCCCTATCGCAGGGCCGCCAATCAAGAGAACCGCGGTTGCGAGCCTCATCCTACTCACCAGCTTTCGGTGGTACTCACAAAGGGGTACTGACAGCCTCACTTTCTTCCTTGCTATCAAGTAGACGATAAGCAAGCCCCCGGGGCCTAATACAAGCGAGAAATAGAACAAAGGATCCAACCAGACAATATCCTTGTTTACCATTGCTACTTCGCCGCTTCCGCACTTCACGCAAAAGGGCGGAACAGATGCGCCCTTCGGCACGATAAAGTTCTTACCATCTCTGAAGACTTGATCCGGGCCTGCCATTCTGATCCCTCCGCCGCCGTGAAAGAATTCACCAGATTGTTGTCGAGAATAATACCAGAACTACTCAACGAGCTTCTGGGCGTGTCGCCGGGCACCCAGGTCTCGATTCTGGGGCCTGTCTGCCCGATGCCCGGATCGTAGAGGTTCGAGTAATCCCAGGTCCGAGAATCCGGACCTGGGGCACCCAGTCTTGTTCTCTTCGCTCGATGGGGACTTGGGCCGCCCGCCCTTATCGAATTTCTCAAATTGTTGGCATCTCGTCTAGGCTCCGCAGAAACTTGAACAGGTTGCTTATGCTGTGTTGGAGCTTACGCCCTGCTAACCAACGTTTATAGTCGTCCACATTGAATCCAGCTGATTTTTCAACGTCCCCCGATTCCATGTGCGCCTTTAAGTCTTTAAACCATTCCTCGCTATAGCCGTAAGTTTCAAATTGATCGGTCGCTCTCAATAACTCCCACGATCTTCTCTTTCGCTTGATTGGTCCTACAGTGTGGTCCAACGCTTTCCACGCCTCAAAAGCCAATAAGTCTGCGGCCTGTAAACGTGCCGATTCGCGCCATGAAGCGAATGAAACCGTGGGGTGTAACCAACGGCGCAATTTCTCATCGCCTTCTCTCATCCACTCATAGAGTTTTACCGCATTCGACTTATTCTGGGCGGCAATATCGTAGGTGATCTCGCAAACCTCGCCCAATCTTTCCGCAGCATTAGCCACACGTTCAATGCACTCAATGAATGCTCGGTGATAGGCGATTGGTAATGAACCCGGAAATATCTTCTGTTGAGCAGTGAGATCGATCCCTACGCCAATTCCGCCAAGCTTGCTGCTCGCAAGGATGCTGGTTAGGTCGCGGTACATAGACTTGGCTTCTTCAAACGAAACCTTGCCTTCGTAGTCGCCCCGTGGCGGATTGCTCTCGCAATCTGTAGCGTGGAACGGAATCCCGCCGCATCTGACAATCCAATCGCCCTCTAATTCCTCCCACCACTCCTCGAATCCGGCAATGATAGAAACAGCCGTTACGCGCTTTTGCTTCTCGTCTGAGCCATCATCTCCGTAGGCATAGATCACAAGACATATTCCTCTAGCGGGGTTCAAGATGCACCCCAGCTAGAGCAATCTTCCTCACGAGGGATTGTTTCGTCAAGTATATATTTGCCCTAATTAGGGGCATCCTACTTTCTTGGTGCAGATCATTTCGCCATTAGTGAGCCCGTCAAATTAGTGGCTTAGCCTTCGAGTTTATACCGGGTCTCTGCCAGGCGGTAGAGGCGCCGCCAGACCAGGCGGTTCATGGTGACCACCATGAGGGAGATCATGATGGTGGCCAGCAGCAGGATGGGGAAGCGGCCGCTGTCGGTGGCGGCGTCGATCTGCGCGCCCAGGCCGATGGTTTCCAGGGTGCGGTCTTTCACGTGCGAATACTCGGCCATGACGGAGGCGTTCCAGGCTCCGCCGGAGGCCGTGACCATGCCGGTGATGAGGTAGGGAAAGATTCCGGGGAGAATGAGCTTGGTCCAGCGCTGCCAGCGCGTGAAGCGGTAGAGCGAGGCAACCTCGCGCAGGTCGGAGGGGATGGACATGGCTCCGGCGATGACGTTGAAGAGGATGTACCACTGCGTGCCCAGCAGCATCAGGGCGATGGAGCCGATGCCCAGCCCGCCGCCGATCTCCACCAGCCCGATGAGCAGGATGGGGAAGAAAGCCGTGGCCGGGACCGAGGCCAGGATCTGCGCCAGGGGCTGGACGATGCGGGCCAGGCTGGGGTTGAAGCCGATGGCCACGCCGACGGGAATCGTCCATGCGGCGGAGATGAGCAGGGAGGCGTTGACGCGCAGAAAGGTGGCCGCCGCGCCTTCCAGCAGCAGGCGCAGCTCCGGCCAGGTTACGGTCCTGAGCATGAGGATGGCCTGCGTGGCTCCCCAGCACGCAACCAGGATGGCGGCCGTGGCCAGCGCCCATAGCGCGGGAGAGGCTTTGCCGCGGCTCCGGTCTTCGTCCAGCGGTTGCACCACGCGGCATTCCCTGCTGCGCGCCATGCGGCGGTAGATGGGTTCTTCCATATCGCTCCAGAATGCGGCCGGAAACGGAATGGAAGAGAGTGGATCGGCGCAGCAGTTCGAGAATGGGCGAAGTGACGCGCTCCGCGGACTCCACCTGCTCGAATTTGAATTTGTCGCTCCAGGCGATGAGCGGCCGCCAGACCAGTTGATCGGTGGCCACGACGATCAGGACCACCGTTGCGATGCCGGCCGAGCAGGGCGCGAACGTCGCCGGCATAGGTGGCCGTCTGGATGTAGCTGCCCAGGCCGGGCAACTGGAAGTTGCGCTCGCCCATGGTGAACGTCTCGCAGAAGATGAGGGCGAACCATCCGCCGGCCACGGAGACGATGGAGTTCCAGACCAGGCCGATGGCGGCGAAGGGCATTTCAAGCTGCCAGAAGCGCTGCCAGGCGGAGTAGCGGTAGATGCGCGAGGCTTCAATCATCTCCCGCGGGATGGTCTTCAGCGAGGAGTAGAAGCTGAAGGCCAGGTTCCACACCTGGCCGGTGAAGATGAGCAGGATGACGCCCATCTCGATGCCCATCTGGTGGCCGGGAACCAGAGCCACCATGGCCAGCACCACGCGGAGGCAGAAAGCTGAGCACGGGAATGGATTGCAGAATGTCGAGGACCGCGACCATCCAGGGCTCGACGCGCGGGTTGTAGGCGGCGATGTAGCCGTAGGAGATGGCGAAGATCAGGCTGAGCAGGTAGGCGATGCCCATGCGCACGATGGAGTAAAAGGCGTAGAGCGGCAGCGCGCTGATGGAGTTGGAGATGGGCGACCACGGGGATGGGCTTGCCCATCCAGTAGGTGCCCGTGCTGACGATGGCGAAGAAGATGGCCAGCGCCGCAGGCGGCGACGCCCAGATCGATGAGGAACGGCCAGGTGCGGACGGTGACCAGCGTTCGCGCCAGGGGATGCTGGGTCTTCACTTGCCGTCCTCGCTGGCGGCAACTTCTTCGTCCTGCGCATCGGGCAGCACGAAGCGGCGGCGTCCGGCGTCATAGTCGAACAGCTCGGCGTAGCGGCCCCAGGTGACGGCGGTTTCCATCTGGCGCTGGCACTCCTCTTCGCTGAACTGCTCGTCGAGCATGTCGAGGAAGAAGTCTTCGGGAACGGTGTGGTCGCTCTTGGATTCCAGGGCGCGGCGAATCTGGCGCAGCAGCAGGACGTTGCTCGACCGCGGCGTCGCGGAAGAGTTCCTTCTGGCGGAGAATCTCGGAGTTGGCAAACTCCGTGCCGCTTGCGGTGATGGCCGCGTCGCCTTCCTCGATGGTGAGGAAGCCGAGCAGTTGGGCGGCATCCACGATGGGCAGCAGGTCGTCGATCTCGAAGGCCAGGTCGTCGGCCAGGCGGTAGATGTCGTCGCGGCCGCCCTTGTCGAGCAGCAGTTCCAGCAGGCCGGCCATGCCGCCGGGACGCGCGTGGGGCAGCATCTGGTAGTGCATCTGGCGCTGATCGCGCACGCCGGATCTGTTGATCCGGGCGCCTCGGCCGGGAGCCACGTCGGGCTTGGTGAGCACTTTGTAGATGTAGTCCACCAGTTGCGTAAAGGGTTCGGACTTGCGGTCGCGGGGCTGCGGCAAGCTGCACGCGGAAGTCGGTGCGGATGTGGCCGGGATTGCGGCCCAGCACGATGATGCGGTCGGCCAGCAGCACCGCCTCTTCAATGTTGTGGGTCACCAGGAAGACGGCCTTGGTGGGCATGGTCTTGTTGGCCCACAGCTCCAGCAGTTCGCTGCGCAGGTTCTCGGCCGTCAGCACGTCGAGCGCGGAGAAGGGCTCGTCCATGAAAAGCACCTCCGGCTCGACCACCAGGGCGCGGGCAAAGCCCACCCGCTGCTTCATGCCGCCCGATAATTCTTTGGGATAAGCGGCCTCAAAGCCGTCCAGGCCGACCGTGTCCAGCATCTTCATGCTGCGCTCGCGGCGCTCCTCCGGGCTGACGCCGCGGGCCTGCAGCGGGGCTTCGACGTTTTCCAGCACCGTGAGCCAGGGAAAGAGGGCAAAGCTCTGAAAGACGATGGAGACGTTGATCTCCGCATCGGCGATGGGCTTCTCGTGCCAGTAGACCTGGCCGGCGGTGGGCGTGGAGAGGCCGCGTCAGCATGCGCAGCATGGTCGATTTGCCGGAGCCGGAGGGGCCGAGCAGGGCAAGAATCTCTCCCGGCACGATCGCCAGGTCGGTGGCGGAGATAACCTGAATGCGGTTCTGGCTGGGCTGCGCGTAGTATTTTTCGATCTTCTCGGCGCGAATGATGGCGTCAACGATAGGGACCGGGGTCGGGTTGGAGCTGGCCGCTTCCTGCATGCGTGGTTCTCCGGGGGCCGCGTGGTTCATGTTGCAAGTGTAGGTCTGCCTGGTTGCATCCAGATGAATCTGCGGCCGGAGCGGCGGATCGCGTACTCCGCACCGGCTCTCGTATGCCGGCGATCATATTCGTTAGGTTTCAAGTCAGGCCCTAAGGCACAAATCGAGCGTATCATTGCGAGAAAGCGTCTGGAGCGGTTCTCCAATTCACGTACCCTTGCCGGCTCTGTACAAGGTGGCTCGCCGCGGCGAGCCACTCGGCAATTGTACTTTCGGGGTATAGCAATGGGAGAACCGCTATAGCCGCCTACGGGAATCCGGCAGGCTGGACTTTGCGCTGTAGGGCAGCGCTTCTACCAGACAAGCTGCCGGCTTCCTAGGCCGGTATCTGCTCGCCTGTGATGGCATGGACCATGGCCCAAAAGTTTTCCAGCGGCGTGTCCAACTGCACATGGTGCGTCGGGGCCAGGATCAGCCCGCCATCGTAGCCTACGGTTTCTATGCGCTCCAGCACCTGTGCGCATACTTGTTCCGGGGTACCGAAGGGAAGCGTGTGCTGTTCGTCGATCGTGCCCCAAAAGCACAACTTATCTCCATACTGCCGCTTCAGTTTGGCGGGATCCATGCAGGCCGGCTGCACCGGATTGAGCACGTCGAGCCCGGCCTCAATGAGTTCGGGAATGATTTTCTCGATGTTGCCGTCGGAATGATACGCGATCTTAACCTGTGGGTTTATGCCTTTCAACGTAGATATGAATTCGGCCATGCGGGGCTTAAAGAAACGCCGCCACGTGTGGGGAGAGAACATCATCCCCTGCTGCGTGCCCACATCGTCTCCCGTCCAGATCATGTCCACGCCCATCTCGACGAGGTGCTTTGCGGCGGCCAAGTGATAGCGGAAGGGAATTTCAAGAATGGTATCGGCGAGTTCCGGATCCTCGTTGAAATCTATCAGCATCTGCTCAAGCCCGCGCAGAGCCCACGCAGCTTCAAAGGTCAAGGGCGCGGAGAGGCCAATGATCCAGTACTCACCCTTGTGTGAGGCGATGAGGCGCTCGGCGTCCCGATACAGTTCCGGGCGGTGCGGGTCCGGCGGGCGGTAGGAGTCGAGGGCATGGTCGTCGGCTAGGGGGTGACCGATCATTTCCGTATAGAATCCGGGACCGAATCGGGTTGTGTAGGTGAAGTTTTTCCACTCCACGCCCCATTCGTCGGTGTAAGTATCCCCACCACTCGCGTAACTCTCGTTGGCATAATACGAGTTGGCCCAGCTAACCGATGTGATCAGTATGTCCTCGCCTAGCGCGCGCTCAAGTTCGTAGGTGTTGCCGCCGCCGTGTGGATTATGGACGGACCGGTTGGTTAGATTCATATCCACGCGCAGCCGCTGGGCAAACTCCGGCGTGAAGCTGATTTGCATGGGACAGCGGTCCGGCTTCTGGCGATTGAGGGACATACTAACGCGATCGCGCGGCTTCATTGAGGCTCCGTATGAGATTTCAGAAAATTATACTCGATAGTGAGTAAGAATGCTCCGTTCGAGGAATAACTCACAGGGCAAACGCATCTTAATTTCTCAGCAATCCTTCGATTAGAGAGTTGTGGCCGTTGCTTTTGCTTGTTCTTGCGGAGGGAGCAGAGGTCTTCAGACCCCTGAAACAGACGTAAAAGTGATGGGCTTTAGCCTCGGGCCTTCCGTTCACAGCCGAAACAAGGCCGGGCCTGAAGGCCCCTCAATCCATGCCTCGCATTCAGGGGTCTGAAGACCTCTGCTCCCTCCGAAAACAGCCATCTGCATCGAATCGTATTCAAAACTGCATGCGCTGGCAAAATAATAAGATGCGTTTGCCCTGGAACAACTCATTTCCCAAAGGAGATATTACATCTCATCGAGATGAGTTAAGAGCATTCACGATAGAGCTAAAGTTCTCGCCGGCCCTCCATGGCGCGGGCCATGGTCACTTCGTCGGCGTATTCGATGTCGCTGCCGGCGGGAACGCCCGTTGCGATGCGCGTGATCTTGACCGAAGGGCCGCGCAATGCAGTTGCCAGCCAGTTGGCGGTGGCTTCGCCTTCCAGCGTGGGGCTGGTGGCCAGAATGACCTCGTCCACCTCGCCGCGCTCCACGCGGGCCACCAGGGTGCCCGTGCGCAACTGGTCAGGACCCACGCCGTGCAGGGGCGAGAGGGTTCCGTGCAGCACGTGGTAGACGCCCTGGTATCCGCGAGTTCGCTCCACGGCGTCGATGTTGGTGGGCTCTTCGACCACGCAGACCAGGCGCTGGTTGCGGGTGGGGCTGGCGCAGTAGGCGCAGGGATCGATGTCGGTGACGTTGTTGCAGACCGAGCACAGGCGCAGGCTGGCCTTCAGGCCGCGCACCGCCTCGGCCAGCGCCGCGGCGTCCTCGTCGCTGGAGCGCAGGATATGGAAGGCGAAGCGCTGCGCGCTCTTGGCGCCCACGCCGGGGAGCTTCTTCAACTCTTCAATCAGCCGGGCCATCGGCTCGGCATAGCGTGACAAAATGCTGCCTCCATGAAAGTTGCCTTGAAGAAAAAATCCGCTCAGGCGCCCAGGCCGGGCAGCTTGAGGCCGCCCAGCAGCCCCTGCACGCTGGACTGCAGAATCTCATCGGCCTTGCGTCCGGCTTCGTTGACGGCGGCTACCACCAGGTCCTCGAGCATCTCCACGTCCGGCTGGCCGCCGCCCAGGCCAATCACCGCCGCGGGGTCGATGCGAATTTTGAGTAGTTGTTTCTTGCCGTTCATGGTCGCGGTTACGGCGCCGCCGCCGCTGCTGCCTTCCACCACGGTCTGGCCCAGCTTGCGCTGCACCTCCTCCTGCATCTGGTTGGCCTGGGAAAGCATCTCCGAGATTTTGAGCGGGTTCATCATGGATTGGTTACCTCGTTGGGGTTTGCGTCACTTGGGGCGGAGATCGAGCACGCTGCGCACTTCGGCCTTGAAGATCTCCCTTGCCCGCTGCACTAAAGGATGGGCCAGCGCGGCCTCCTGAATCTTGCCCGCCGGAGGCGCGGAAACGGTGGCGGAAGCCTGAGCAGTATCCTCGCCGGGAAGCGCCACGAAGCGCGTGGGCGCGCCCAGCCGTTGCAGCTCCTGGCGGATGATTTTCTCCGCCGCGGCATTCACCGTCAAGCTGAGCATCTTTTTGCCCACCCCCGGAACCTCGATGCGCAGGCTGGCGCCGTCCAGGGACCATGCGCCGGAGCCCAGTAATTGCGCGGCGGAGCTGTGCCCGGCCGCGGCCAGCGCGGAGCCGACGGCGTGGCGCAGGGCTTCTATGCCGGGAGGGTTCGGGGCGGTTTCAGGCGCCTTGGCCAGCGCGCCTTCAGTAAGGGTTGAGGCGTAGCCGGCGGCGGGAGTTGGAGCGACGGGGAAGGGTGTAGCGCCTTGAAAAGAACTGCCGGAAGCCTGGCCGTCGATAGAAGGCGCGGATAAAGGCGAGGTGCGCTCCAGTTCGGCCACGGGGGCGGTACTCGCCTCGGCGAGCTTGAGAGCCGGTCCCGCACTCCACCCGCCGCCGGATGGGCCGAAGGGAGAGATGGACGGAGCGGCCGGCGCCGGGACAGTGGAAGCCGAACGCGAGGAGCTAGCCGTTGCGCGGGAAGCGGCAGTGGGCGGCAGGGCCGCGGACAGTCATTCCGCCGGCAACTCCGCTCAGCAGCTCTTCGATGGGCAGCAGGCGCTGCGCGTGAATCAGCTTGAGCAGGCCCAGCTCGAGATGGAAGCGCTGCTCCTGGCGGTAGTTCAGGTCGTCGAAGGTGCGCAGGACGATCTGCAGATTGCGCGTCAGCTCTTCCTCGGTAAACAGCAGGGCGGTGCGCGCGGCGCGGGCGCGCTCGTCGGCGGAGATTTGCAGCAGCTCGGTCTGCTTCGCCGCCCAGCTTGGCCATGAGGGCGTTGCGCAGGTAGCGGACCATCTGGCGGGCCAGCGACGAGGGGTTGTGGCCGGCATTGACCAGCAGGTTCAACTGCTCCATCAGCTCGGCGCTCTGGCCGGCGGCGACAGCTTCCAGCAGGCGCTCGAAGACCGCGTTGGGCACCGCGCCCATCAGCTCGCGAATCTGCGCCGCGGAGAGCACGGGCCGGCCTTTCTCGATCGGCGCCGAAGCGATGGCCTGGTCCATGATGGAGAGCGCGTCGCGCATGGAGCCGTCGCCGGCCTCGGCCAGCAGGGCCAGCGCGTCTTCCTCGGCCTCCACCTGCTCCTCGGCGGCGATCATCTTCAACTGGGCCAGAATGTCGTCGAATTTGACGGCATGAAAGCTGAAGTGCTGGCAGCGGGAGCGGATGGTCTGGGGAATGTCCTCCGGCTGCGTGGTGGCCATCATGAAGATGACGTGCGCCGGAGGCTCTTCCAGGGTCTTGAGCAGGGCGTTGAAGGCCGCCTCGGTGATCTGGTGGGCCTCGTCGAGGATGTAGATTTTGTAGCGGTCGCGGGCCGGGGAGTAGCGGGCGGCGTCGCGCAGTTCGCGAATCTCGTCGATGCCGCGGTTGGTGGCGGCGTCGATCTCGATCACGTCCACGGCGTTGCCCTGGCGGATTTCAACGCAGGAGTCGCACAGGCCGCAAGGCTCCAGCGCTGGGCCGCTGCGCGCTGCCAACGTTCTGGTGGCAATTCAGAGCCTGGGCCACAATGCGCGCGATGGTGGTTTTGCCGATGCCGCTGTGCCCCGAAAAGATGTAGCCGTGGGCGATGCGGTTCTGGCTGAGCGCGTTCATCAGGGTGCGGGTGACGTGGTCCTGGCCGGCCACGTCGGCAAAGCGCTGCGGACGGTATTTTCTGGCCAGAACCTGGTAACCCATGGCTGCACCCGCTCCTTCGGTCTGCCCCGGTTTTTCCGGAGTGGCCTAGATGGGATTGTATCGTTTCAGGGCTGGTTAGGGCGGTGGGCCTAAGGGTGGAAATGAATCACAGGAGAGCAACGCCGCGCTTATGGCATTAGCGGCGTATTTGTTGTCACGGCGACGGTGAAGGTCATGCCGGGCTTGATCTCGGCTTCATCGCCGTGTGTCGCCAGAGCGGGGATTACTCCCACGACTGGAATAAATATGAAGTACCGCGAGTTGTAATGGTTCACTCCTTCGAGGGTTTCTCCGCCTTGAAGTGGAATCTGGGTTCCGCGCACGGTAAGGGAGTTGACTTCAAAGGCAATGTCGCCCGGAGTCCCGGCGTGAGCGGCGGGGTCTGCCTGGGTAACGACGGCATCGACCGGGGTTCCCTTGGGTACTACGACGGCCTCACCGGCTTTGATGTCCTGATTGAGCAGGATGCTTATGTTGTCCCCTACCTGCGCGGTCTTCGAGTCGATAGTCGAGTTAGTAACCAGATGCAGGCGCGTTCCGGCATGTAGAACTCCATCGCTAGCGAGAGTTAGCGGAAAAACTTGTAGAACAGGACCTTTGACGGTGTAATTGGCGCGGGCGATAAGGCTCTGCGCCAGGTTGGGAGCTATGGCGATGGCTTGTAACTGAGTGGTGGTAGTTATCGGGATGGGTCCGGTGTAGCGCCGGGATGCCGTGGTCGGGGACCAGCCGTTCGTGGTGTAGTAGATAACTGCATAATGCGTGGCGCATTTGATGCGCACTGCGGTTCCGGGAGTAACCCTGCCTGCTCTGATGGAAAAGGTTGGCTGATGCGTGACGGTGACAGCCGGTACGGAGTTTTGCTGAGCAGCCTGCATGGCCTGTTGCGCTTGCTGCGAGGCCAATTGGCTGGCCTGCTGCATGTCCTGCATGGCTTGTTGGCTGGCCTGTTGACTCATCTGCATGGATTGCTGCATGGCCTGTTGCGCGGCCATCATTCCGGGGTCCTGGCAGTAGATAGGAGCGCTGCCAATAACTAATAGCAATAGAGCGGCTTTCATTGTCCTTCCTCACTGCGGAATTAAAATTTCTATTTGTTAGGACGGGAAAATTCGGGATAAGTTGCATAAGTCTGTAAATTATCTTGCCGCGGCCCTTATTTCAGCGTCGACCGCGGCTTTCATTACGCCGCAGCTAGAGAAGAAGCGAATGAGGCCGGCGGTGAGCGGCTCCATTTTTTCTCCGCCGCTGTGGGCAAGAGTATGGGTGACCGGCTGCGAGGCGCGCGCCATCTTCAGTTCGCCGGCACCCTGCGCGTCCAGAATGAGGGCGGTGAGTTTGCGCGCCAGGCCGAGGGGGAAGCTTTCCGCGACGAAGACCAGGTTGCCGCGGGTGGTGATCACGACCGGGCCTTCGCTGGTGGTGAAGACCTGCTCATCCGCGCCGGCCGGGGCGGAGCGCTGGGCGTCGGGGTCGGGCTTGAGGCCGGAGTATTTGCGGCCCAGGTTATTGGCGTAGAGCTGGGCAAAGGTTTGCGCGGAGGCGGTGTTCTTCCACACCGAGAGATAGAAGAGGGCGAAGGAATTGGTGTTGGCCTGCTCCGCCGGAGTTTTGGCGCTCAGGCGCTGCCCGGCCCAGTAGAGTCCGCCGTCCCAGGCGGGAGTCAGGTCGCGGGCGGCGGCATCGCCGGAATAGATTTCGGTAAGAATGTGCAGGTCAAGCTGGCCCACCTGGCCGATGTCGTAGGGCTTGTAGAGTTTGTCCACCAGGGGATGAATGTCGGGCAGCAGGGGCACGGCGGGAATGTGGCGCTTCTCGTATTCGCGGGGGTTGAGGATCTCCCAACTGGAGGTGGGGGGCGGTCCAGGGCTCCGGCAAAGGCCGCGGTCCTGGCCCTGGTCCATCCACACGTCCTGCTCGAAGCTGAGGCCCTCGCGATAGGGGAAGAGCAGCGACTCGGAGAGCAGGAGCGGGGCGCGGGCCAGGATCGGGGAGTTTTCCGAGGCGGCCATTTGCTGCTTGACGAAATCCATGATCTCGGGATCTTTGACCAGGCTCTTGCCCATGGGCTTGAGGATGTAGTCCATCATGACGGCGGTGGCCTGGCCCTCGGCGACGGCTTCGCGGGCGGTGTCCATCTCGTCTTTGGCCAGGTGGTCGGTGTCGCCGGCGGCGTTGAGGGAGACATCGTCGGGGGTCTGGTCGCTCCACTTGTCGAGGTCGGAGTGCTGGTCCTGCAGGGCGTGGGTGAGCTCGTGGGCCAGCACCGGCTTTTGCTCTTCGATGTCCACCCAGTCGAGCAGGTTGACGGTCTTGGTTTTGGAGTCGTAGTAGGCTTCGATCTGCTCTTTGAGAAGCGCCAGCAGAAAGGGCTTGAGGGCGAAGTCGCGGTCCAGCAGGCCGAACTTCTTGAGCACGATTTCGCTGCGCTGCAGGCGCTTGGCGCTTTCGTCTTCGTCGAATTTTTCCTTCAGGTAGCTTTCCACGGCGGCGCGGCGTGGTGAGCTGGCGCTTGACCGTGCTCTTGATGGGCAGGCCGGTCTCCTGGGAGGAGAACTTGAGCAGTTCATCGACCAGCGAGAAGAGTTGCTGGGCCTGGTCGGGGGTGATGTGGGTTTCGGCCTTGGCAGGGGATTGCCGGAGTCTGGGCCTGGGGCGGGGTGGTTGCGGGCGGGCGGCTGCTGCGCCGGGGCTGCGCTTGACCGCCGCAAGGCAGACCGCTGCCAAAGCCAAATCTTGGACCCATGTTGGACCAGCAATCTTCCACAAATCACTCGCTGCTTGCTCATCGAATCTCCAGCTGCCCAAGCTGCAGGCTTCTGGGCCGGGGCGGCGGCATCTTCTTCCAAGGCTATAATCAGGATGCGGTCTGGCGCGAGGTTGCGAGTGGAAATCGGGCGCGCCACGGCGGGAAAATTCTCCTATGACTGAAATCGATCTTGCCGCAACCATACAGGCCACGCCGCTGGCTGCGATGCTGGAATCCGCGGCCAGGCCGCGTGAACTTGGAGCCACGAACATTGCGTCTATCGCGGAGTGCTGACGCCCCGAGAGTTGGACGCGCCAGCCGAGTGAAATAGCGGCGCTGGTGCAGGAGCCGCGATCCACGACCTGGGCTGGTTGAGGCGCGTGGCGGTGCGCGGGGAAGACCGCTTTCGCTGGCTGAGCGGGATGGTGACCAACACGGTCAACGACCTGTTTCCCAACACCGGGGCATGGAATCTGGTGTTGAATGCGCAGGGGCGGATACAAGGCGACCTGACGGTCTGGCGGGAAGGCGAAGAGCTTTCACCCCAGCGGCGAAACCCTGCCGCCGACGCGCCAGGAACTCAGATCGCGTCGAAGATCGTCTGCTGGGGACTCCTTTCGCTGGGGAATCCGGGCTGGAACTGGAGATTTCGGCCGACCAGTACGACCGGCTGATGGCTCACCTGAACAGCTTCATCATCATGGACGATGTGGAGCTGGTTCCCTTGGACACAGAGCCGCCGGGCGAGGCAGGTTCGGAGACGGCGGTTGGGCTTGCGGGTCCGCTGGCCGATGAGGTGCTGGGTCGGCTGGGTCTGCCCGGTGTTTGTGCACCCGATGACGGGAACGCTGCGTGGAGTGGAACGGGCTGGACCTGAAGATTTTGCGCGACTACGGCGCGCTGGCGCCGCATTATGAATTTTGGTTGCCGCCGGCGGGGTTGATCAAAAGGCTGTGGGACGCGTCTGCGCACGGCCGGGGCGGCCCCGGTGGGATGCGCGTCGGTGGAGGCCTTTCGCATTGCCGAAGGCATTCCAGCGTACGGGATCGATATTGTGGAGCGCGACCTGCCGCAGGAGACCTCGCAGATGCGGGCGCTGCAATTTCAACAAAGGCTGCTACCTGGGGCAGGAGATCGTGGAGCGCATCCGCTCGCGCGGCAGCGTTCACCGGCATCTGCGGGCGCTGGAGCTGAGCGGGCCTCTGCCCCCTGCCGGGGCGGAGCTGGCCTTCGTGGATGACGCGGGAAAGAACGCCGCGGCGGGGCAGATTACCAGCGCGGCCGAGTTGCCGTTTGCTTCGGGCAGCCAATTTTTTGCGCTGGGCATGATTCGCGGCGAAGCCGAACAACCACCCCAGCGACAAGGCGGGAGCCGGGGCACCCTCCAGGGTCGGGGCATCGCTGGGGACTCCGGCCTGAGCAATCAACCCTTGACCTACTCTGCCGGAACGGCCACCGGCACGGCCCGCATTCTGGCCGGGCCGCCTGGCTTGGATCGGCATTAGCAAGTCAGCGAGTGAGCGAGTAGCGAGTCAGCAAGTCAGCCAGTTGCGGGACTTCTGAACAAGTCGAAGTTTTGAAAGGGCACGGCTTCAGCCGTGCCGAAAGTCGACAAGAATCAACGCGGGCTTTAGCCCCGGAAGGAATGCCGGCGTAAGCAGGTGGATTTAATCAGAGGTTCGTGAGAAGGTCAGCAAGTCAGCCAATTGCGGGACTTCTGAACAAATCGAAATTTTGAAAGGGCACGGCTTTACTCGCCGCAGCGAGCGGGAAAACTCAATCCGGAGGGAGGCGGAGGTTTCAACCTCCGCATAAAGCAAGAGAATCAACGCGGGCTTTAGCCCCGGAAGGAATGTCGGCGTAAGCAGGTGGATTAAATCAGATGTACGTGAGCAAGTCAGCAAGTCAGCAAGTCAGCAACTCTGCGAGATGAATGGGAAATCTGGAATTTATGAGCGAACCACCCAAATTTACGGTGATTGACCGCCGCAAAATCAAGGCGGAGGAAGAAAAAGTGAGCGCGCAATCTGCCGCGCGCGAACCGGAATCTGCGCCGGTGGAGGCGGCTCCAGCGGTGAAGACCGGCGGCGGGCCGCGGCTGGTGGTCAACGAGGGCAGGCAGAAGTATGGGCCTGAATCGGGTGCGGCGAAGGCTCCCGAGGACGCCTCGGAGCCGCCGGCGCAACCGCCAGCGGAGTTGCCTCCCCCGCCCACAGCCGAGGAGAGCCGGGAGCAGAAGAGCGCCTACGACGCCTCCGCGCAGCGCCTGGAAGACTTGATCCGGGCGCAGAATCCGGCTGTGGGCGCGCAGCCGGAGATCGGGTTTGAGCACCTGGTGCAGCAGTTCTACGTTTCCGCCATGATCCAGATGGGAGCGGGAACGCAGGAGGGCCAGCGGCCGCGCGTGGATATTCTGGGCGCGCGCAACACCATCGACCTGCTGGGGGTGCTGGCCGATAAGACCAAAGGCAACCTGACCGCAGCCGAGGACCAGATGCTGCAGACGATTCTGTTCGAGCTGCACATGGCCTTTCTGGAACTGAGCAACATGATCAGCGTGCAGGGCGTTCAGCCGCCGCCTCCACAGCCGCCGGAAAAGAAGTGAAAAGACAGCTTCTAGCTTTTAGCTTCTAGCCTCTGGCTAAAGGCCTAGGAAGGAAGCCGCCGGGGTTCTCGTGACGTGAATACGCGAACACTGGCCGCGATGCATTGCTGAGGCAGCGGATGATTGCCTTCTTGCCTTTAGCCAAAAAGCTAAGAGCTGGAAGCTAGGAGCTAGCAGCTAGAAGCTAAGTATGGACGGTCGTCTGACATTTCTGGGGACGGGGACCTCGATGGGAGTTCCAACGCTGGGCTGCGGCTGCGCGGTGTGCGTCTCGGCGGATGCGCGCGACAGGCGCTTGCGGCCCTCGGTGCTGGTGCGGTGGAACGAGACCGGGCAAGGCGGCCGGGAGCGCGCGGTGGTGATCGATACGGGGCCGGACTTCCGCGAACAGGCCCTGCGCGCCGGGCTGAAGCGGGTGGATGCGGTGTTTTATACGCACTCCCACGCGGACCACATTCTGGGGCTGGACGATCTGCGGCCGCTGAGCTTTGCGGCTGTTCGCGAGGGCGGGCCGATCCCGCTTTACGCTTCGCCGGATACGTCGCAGTTTCTGGAGCGGATCTTTGCATACACCTTTTCGGCGCAGGCTACCTATCCCACGCGGGCGCGCGTCGAACTGCAGCCGCTGGGCGAGCGCACCGTGGTCCACGGGGTGGAGTTCCTGCGCGTTCCGGTGCAGCACGGGCCGATGGAGATTGCGGGCTTTCGCTTTGGGAGCGCCGCTTACCTGACCGACGTGAGCGCCATTCCCGAGCAGAGCTTTGCGCTGCTGCAAGGGCTGGATCACCTGGTGCTCTCCGCGCTGCGCCACAAACCGCACCCCAGCCACGCCACCGTGGAGCAGGCGCTGGGATGGGCGCGGCGCATTGGCGCCCAACAAACCTGGCTGACCCACATCGCGCATGAGTTGGGCCACGAGGAGACCAACCGCGCGCTGCCGGCCGGCGTGGCCCTCTCCTACGACGGCCTGACGGTTCCCGTGACCCTATGAGCGATGCTGCTGCGCGCCTGATTCCCGTTTATCGCTCGGTTGAGGAGATCCCTGCCGGATGGGGCCGCTGCGTGGCCGCCATCGGCAACTTCGATGGCGTGCATCTGGGGCACCGGGAGATACTGCGCGCGGTGGTGGAGGAGGCGCGGGGCTCAAATGCGCGGGCGGTTGCCGTTACCTTCGATCCCCACCCGGAGCAGTTTTTGCGTCCCTCGCAGGCGCCGCGGCTGCTCACGCCCATGGAGGAGCGGATTCGGCTGCTGGAAGCGGCGGGCATCGATGCGGTGGTGGTGCTCAGCTTTGACGCGGCGCTGGCGGAGTTGCCGGCGCGGGAATTTGTGCGCGGGATTCTGGTGCGGACTTTGCACGTTCTGGCCGTGCATGAGGGCGGGAATTTCCGCTTCGGACACAACGCCGAGGCCGGGGTTGCGGAGCTGCGGAACTTCGGCGGGGAGTTCGGCTTTGGCCTTCACGTGCATGCGCCGGTGCGGGTTCACGGGCTGGAGGTCTCGAGCTCAACCATTCGGGCGCTGGTGGCGGCGGGCGATGTGCGCAGGGCGCGATGGATGCTGGGGCGGGCATTTGAAGTGCGCTCGACACCGGCCAGGGGACGCGGAATCGGGACGCGGCTGCTGGTGCCCACGGTGAATCTGGCTCCATATGAAGGGCTGCTGCCGGGCTTCGGGGTTTACGTCACGCGGCTCACGGTAAGCGGCCGTTGCTTTCAGGCGGTAACCAATGTGGGCAACAGGCCCACCTTCGGCGAGGCTTCGTTTGCCGTCGAGTCGCACCTCTTGGACTTTGAGCCGATGGATCTGTACGAAGAAACTCCGCTTGAGCTGGAGTTTCTGCTGCGTCTGCGCGGGGAGATGGAGTGGCCCACGCCCGATGCGCTGAAGGCGCAAATATTCAAGGATGTAGCCAGAGCGAAGCGATTCTTCCGGCTGGCGCGGTAGGGCCTGTTCTTTCAAAAGCGTCAAACTAAGGATTAGCTCTCGAAAATTTCAGCCGGAGTCAATATTCCTGTTCTCATTGCGCCCGGATGTAGTTTTGGCAAGGGACAGCACAACGCATCAAGATCCACGTGTATTAAATACTATAACTAGCGATAGATATAATACAAAACAAGCAACAAAGATCGCATATACAATACTTACGCAAGCCCTGACATGCAATCGTTGTCCGCCAGTAACACAATAACCAGTGAAACCGCCTATCATTGCTGCGATTGAAACACCCACTATCCATAGTAAATATGTCACACTGGTGGCGCCCTGATAAAAAGGCGGCAGGACATATAGCGCGGATACTTCGCCTATCACGACACCGAATACCACTATAACTGTCATAACTATCAGAAGCGATACGAGAAGCGATACAACTCCAAGCTTCACCATGGCAACTCCATAAGTTCAGAATTCCCCCAGACCGATCACTGCTGAATGGACTCGACCAGCCTACCCATCTTTTCCTCCTGCTGTTCGATGGACTCGACCAGTTTGAACTGCGTGCGGCAGCGGTCCAGGTTGTGTCCTTCGCGATGCACCTTGAAATAGGTGTCGCCCGCCAGGTAGTCGGTGAGAAAGCGGATGCCGATCTCGAAGGTGATCAATTTGCCTGAGAAGGTAAGGAATTGCTTCTCCGCCTTGGTCAGGAAACCGCCCGCCGTGGCCAGGTATCCGCGCACCAGCGCCTCGAACATGGGGAACTGCATGGTCACTTTGGACAGATCCCGCTCGTCTTCCAAGGCCGGGCTGGTGGTGGTGCGCACCATGTCGCCGAAATCGTAAAGCGCCAATCCCGGCATTACGGTGTCGAGGTCGATGACGCAGATGGCTTCGCCGGTGGCGTCATCGAGCATGACGTTGTTGAATTTGGTGTCGTTGTGGGTGACGCGCTCCGGCAGCTTTGCATCCAGCAGGACGCCGGTGATGGATTTGTGCGCCAGGGCGAATTCAATCTCCGGCTTGGCCAGGATGGCGCGGCCGGCAGCGTCCGCGGCGATGGCCTGCTCCAGCGCCACAAATCGTTTGGGCGTGTGGTGAAAATCGGGGATGGTATCGTGCAATCGCGGCGCGGGCAGGTTGGCGAGCAGTTTCTGGAATTGTCCAAAGGCCCTGGCCGCCTGAAACGCCTGCCCGGTGGACTCCACGGCTTCATAGGTGCGGGCCTTCTCGATGAAGTGATAGGCGCGCCAATAGCCGCCCTCCGCATCCACATACCAGGCCCCCCCGTCCCGCGTGGGAATGAGTCTGAGCACGCGCCGCTCCCGATCCGGCTCTCCGGCCACCTGCGGGGCCAGATGCGCGGTCACGCGCTGGACGTTTTCCATCAGGGCGACGGGGTTCTTGAAGATGTTGGTATTGATGCGCTGCAGGATGTAGTTCACCGGCTTGCCTGCCTGTTGATAGACGGCGCAGTAGGTGTCGTTGATGTGGCCGTTGCCGTAGGGCGCCGCGCTCAAAAATTCACCGCCGATTTCAAACTGGCCGGCTGCCGCGCCCACATTGTGCTCTTTGCTCATAACCATAACCTTTCTGGATAAGTACCGCCCTGGATGAGTCGGCCTATGCTGGCCGCCACGCGCGGGTGGTCCTCGCGATAGGTGATGCCAAACCATGAATCATTGGTGGGCAAGACCTTTACCCGCGCTTGCCCGGTCAAAACCAGACTCGTTTACCGCGCTGGGAATGAAGCATTCCGACTTCGCATCCGGGCCGCTCAACTCAAGAAATCTCTCAAAGTATTCTTGCAAGTGTCCAAATACCCGGGGGGTAAATCCCCACATATTCATTGAAACCGCCTCATCCCCCGTCAGCTTGGTCACCCGGCCTGCCGCGTCCGTGTTTCTGGCCTGCGCGCCGTCGCGTTCGATTTTTGTCATCTCCACCACGTCCTGGAGAAAGCCGTCGCCGCTCACCTGGCACACGCCGCGCGCCACGGAGCCGAAGTCGGAGAGCGTATTGCGCAAAACAAATCCTACCATCGCGTAGTCCGCCGAGCCGGACTGCAAATGCCGGGCCAGCACGCCATAGCCCTCGGCTCCGTAAAAATCGTCGGCATTGATCACCGCAAAGGGCTCGTGAATGGCGCCGGCGGCCACCAGAATGGCGTGCGCCGTGCCCCACGGCTTGCTCCGGCCGGCCGGCACTTCGAACCCCGGTGGAAGCTGCTCCAGTTCCTGATAGGCATATTCGACCGCGACGCGCTTTTCAAAGCGCGCGCCGACGCTCTCTCTGAACTCCTCCTCGATGTTCTTGCGGATGACGTAGACCAGCTTGCCGAAGCCGGCGCGCAGGGCGTCGTAAACCGAATAATCGATGATGGTCTCGCCGCCCGGGCCCACCGGATCGATTTGCTTCAACCCGCCGTAACGGCTGCCCATGCCGGCGGCCAGAACGAGCAAAGTTGGGGATGCCGCCGAATTCATGAACAGGTATCCTCTTTCTCAAAAACTGATTCTATCGGATGGAGCCCAGGGCGGGTTGAACGGCGGGCGCGGGTCTGGCCGGCGCGGGCGGCGCAGGCAGAGCCGGCCTGACCTGCGGTTTGAGGGCGGGTCGAGCCGGGGATTTTGCGGGTGTAACCGGGAGCGCCGGGGCCGCATGCCTCCTGGCGGGAGCAATGGCCCTGACGGAATTGGCGGCTGCGCCGGATGCCGGCGCCGACGCTGCTTTTCCGCCCCCGCGCCCAAGATCTGCCGCTCCCGCTCCCGGAAGCAAAGACCGCTTGCCGGCGATCCCGGCGGCCGGAAACCCTGGATGGGCATGTACTTTGACGGCGGCTATTGGGGCATTGCTTTCGTCGCCCAGGAATTGCTCCTCGTCCTTGCCGGCGATGGCGTCGCGCATGAGGGTCATCCAGATAGGCAGGGCGGCTTTGGCGCCGGTCTCTTTTTCACCCAGGGTCTGGTTGCTGTCGTAGCCCACCCAGACGCCGCAGGTGACGGAGGGAGAGAAGCCCAGGAACCAGGCGTCGGTGTAGTCGCTGGTGGTGCCGGTCTTGCCGCCCAGCGGATGGTTCAACTGCGCCGCGGCGGCGCCGGTTCCGTGCTGAATCACGGCGCGCAGAAGGGTCATCATGGTGCGGGCGGTGGGCTGGTCGATGACCTCATTGACGGCGGGCGGATCTTCCCACAGGGTGATGCCGTCGGCGTTGGAGACCTTGCGCACCAGGCGGGGCTTGACGCGCAGGCCGTCGTTGGGGAAGACGGCGTAGGCGGCCACCTGTTCCTCCAGAGTGATTTCAACCGCGCCCAGCGCCACGGGCAGGTAGGCGGGAATGTTGGTGGTGACGCCGAAACGGTGTGCCACGTCGATAACCTTGCGGATGCCCACGCGGGCCGCCAGCTTGAGAGCGGGAATGTTGCGCGACTCGGCGAAGGCGGTGGTGAGGGTCATGGCGCCGCGGTAGTCGCCTTCGTAGTTGTGCGGGATATAGCCGGCGAAGCTGACCGGGGCGTCGACGATGATGTCGCCGGGCCTGGCGCCGTCCTCGATGGCCGCGGTATAAACGTAGGGCTTGAAGCTGGAGCCGGTCTGTCTTTCCGCCTGTGTGGCGCGGTTGAATTGCGAGAGCGCATAGTCGCGCCCGCCCACCATGGCCAGAACATCGCCGGTGGTGTTGTCCATGGCCAGCAGAGCCCCTTGTGCGCCGGAGTCCTGTTCCAGACTGGCGCGGCGCGCCGTGCCTTCCATCTCCTCGGAAAGTTGGACGTAGATGATGTCGCCGGGTTTCACCAGCGCATCGCCGTGGCGCTGGCCGGTCCATTTCCAGTCGTCGGGCAAGAGGATGATTTTATCGGCGCCTGCGCGGGCCCGTATTTCGAGGGGCCGCGCGCTGGTCACCAGGGCGTGCACGTAGTCGCCGGGCCGGGTCATGACGGCCCAGTCGGGATGCTTGTACTCCTCCAGGGTTGTGCCCGAGGCGAGGATGTTTTCCAGCCTGCCCGGCCCCCCGTGGCCTACCCACCCGTGCCTCCGCTCGTAAGTTGCCAGGCCATCGGCCACGGCGCGGTTGGCGGTTTGCTGCAGATCCAGATCGAGAGTGGTCTCCACGCGCAGGCCGGCCTCGTGAACCTGCTCGGAGCCGAAGCGCTTTTCCAGCTCGCGCCGCACCTCCTCCTGGAACCACGGCGCGACCGACATCTCCGGCTGGGCGGTGCGCAGCCCCAGCGGAGCGTTGCGGGCCTGCTCGGCCTGCACGTGGGTGATGACTCCGTCCGATTCCATCTCCGAGAGAACCAGGTTGCGGCGGCGCAGGGCTTTGTCAGGATTCAGCAGGGGCGAATAGGTGGCCGGCCCCTTGGGCAGCCCGGCCAGCAGAGCGGCTTCAGGCAGGGTGAGGTCTTTGGCGTGCTTGGAGAAGAAGAACTCCGCGGCGGCCTCGAAGCCGTACATGCCGCTCCCCAGGTAGATCTGGTTGCCATAGAGGGTAAAGATCTGCTCTTTGGTGAAGGAGCGCTCGATCTGGATGGATAAATAGGCCTCCTGTATCTTGCGCGTGGCGGTGCGTTCCGGCGAGAGAAAGAGGTTGCGCGCCAACTGCATGGTCAGCGTGGAGGCGCCCTGCACGTGGCCGTGGGAGCGCAGGTCGTACCACACCGCTCCCACCACGCGGAACATATTGATGCCCCAGTGCGACTCGAAGCTCTTGTCTTCAATGGAGATGACGGCCTGGCGCAGCACCGGAGCGAAGCCCTCGTAGCCGATTACTTCGCGGCGTTCCAGGGCAAAGGTGCCGATGATGCGTCCCTTGCGGTCATAGAGTTCCGTGTTGGTGGAGGGGCGGTAATGCTCCAGATCGTGGATCTGCGGCAGATCCACGGAGTAGACCAGGGTGAGGCCGGCCAGCGAGCCGGTGATGACCGCCAGCAGGAGCAGCACGGCCAGCGTGAAGCGGCCGGCGAGCTTGCGCCGCCGATGCGGGGGAAGCGGCTGGACTTGCGGGCGGCGGGGCCGGGCAAGGCCGCGTGGTTCGACAGGCTGAAGAGGAGGGGCAGCCAAGCGATTCAGGCCTCGTGGGCACTTCTCACGCGCGCGGAGGAGAAGATGCTTCAGCCTAAGGCTAGCATTTTCATCTTGCGAGAGGATGTGCAGAACGCCGCCGCGAACCAGACGGTGCAAGAGTAGACCGGAACCGCTCTCTCTTCCGGCATCGGGATTTTGAGAACCGGGAACCCACGCTGTGCCCCGGTAGTAGTATTCTGGAACAAAGCAGAAAACCTCGGCGAATCTGTGAACAAGTCAAAGATTTGAAAGGGCACGGCTTCAGCCGTGCCGCAAATCGAGCAAAATCAAAGCGGGCTTTAGCCCCTGAGGGAATGCCAACGTAAGCAGACGGACTTAATCGGAGCATCCGCAGTGTCTGCATAATGGAAGGCCGGAAAAATGGCTTGAGGAACAAGCTCGCAAAGAACATTTTCACCATCGGGAACAGACAAAAATGAAGGAAGTTATAACCAGAAAAGTCGAGCTGTTTGATACCAGCCTCCGCGACGGAGTGCAGCAGCCGAATATCGAGATCTCCGTACCCAATGCCGTGGGTCTTCTGCAGCGCATGGCCGCCTTCGGCGTCCGCTATGCTGAAATCGGCTTTGCCGGCGCCAACCAATTTACAGCGGATTTGACCGCCGCTCTCCATGCGGCCGATACGGGCGCCATGAAACTGGCCCTGTTCGGCAGAACGCGCGGCCGCGGCGCCAAGGTCACAGGAATGGCCCGACGTGCAATTCATCATCGGCCAACAAAAAGCGTATTCCCGTGGCCGTGGTGGTCGTTAAATCCAGGCTGCTCGATGTGATGAAGTCATTGGAAACCACGCCGGAAGAAAATCTGCTCATGGCCTATGAGACCGTGGCGTGTCTGCAGGATAACGGCCTGGAAGTCATCGTGGACTTGGAGCACGCCATGGATGCCGCTTGCGGCCGCCGTGAAAACGGCGAAAGTTGCGACGCCGAATTCAGCAAGCGCAGCCTGGACTACTTCCACCAGATCATGGAACAATGCGTCCGCCAGAAAGTAAGCCGGCTGATTGTTTGCGACACCACCGGCGGCGCCGGCCCTGAAGAAGTAAGCTCAGGTGATCGAGCGGACTGATGCAGAGTTACCCCGATGTCAAATTCGGATTTCACGGCCACACCGATCGCGGTCTGGGAGTTGCCAATACCCGCGCCGCCATTCTTGCCGGGGCGGTTCAGGTTCAAGGCACGCTTCTGGGAACGGGCGAGCGCTGCGGCAACGTGAATCTGACCACCGTCATCGGCAGCATGCAGCTCAGGGGCGAAGCTGAATTTGTCACTCCCGAAGCGCTTACCGGGCTTACCAGCCTGGCGCACTCGGCTTACGCGGCTTTCGGGCTGGAGGCGCCGCACGGCGCTCCCATCGTCGGCCCGGGCGCATTTGGCACCTGGGCCGGCATGCACGGCAGCAGCGAACGCAAGAACCCCGGGGCATACCTCTGGTGCGATCCCGCCCGAGTCGGCGCCAGCCCGGTAATCGGCGTCAACGCTCAATCGGGAAGAGCCAACATCGTTCTGCTCTCGAAGGCGCTGGGCGTTGCTCTCGATTCCGCGCAGGCGCAGGCTCTGATGGACGCCAACCAGGCCATGATCGAAGGCGGCGGCTTCACGGCCAGCGAAGTCTCGTTCCGGCTGGCCTGCATGAAGGTGCTCAAAACTCTGCAGCATCGCTTCAGCATAAAAAACTGGAGGGTTCTGGACGAATCCGACGAGACCGGAAACAGGTACGTTCAGGCTTCGATGCTATTGTCCGTTGGCGACTCCGCAAGTCGCCACCACGCGGGCCGAGGGCTCCGGCCCGGTGGACGCGCTGACCAAGGCCATGCGGCACGAATTGGAAAAATGGTACCCGGCTCTGGCGCAGATGCGTCTGGGCACCTTCAGCGTCACCGCTCTCGACGTCTCCGCTCACGACACGGCGGCCCACGTGCGCGTCACGGTCAGCTTCAACGCCGACGGCCACGAACCGTGGATCACCGCGGGAGTGAGCAGCGATTTGAACCAGGCGGCGCTGATGGCCATCGTGGATGGCTTCCATTATTGGCTGCAGAAAAACTCCGACTAACCAGCGCGGTGTCTCAAAAATTTATTAAGAGATTGCTGTCATCCTGAGCATCATGGCTCGCGCTGGCGAGTTACGGCTAGAGAAGAACCTCCGCGGGATGCGCCACAAAAGCTCCGTGCCCCATCCTTTCGCTTTTTTTCTGGCGAAAGGGTGGGAAACCTCAACACTCAACCTGACCCGTTGATCGGGAGTGGAGACACTCGCGGCGACCGCATTCGAATGCCTGCCCGCCGTGGTGGGGATCCTGCGTTTTACTGCCTCACGCATGCGGCGACCAATCAGAGCGGTTCGCGTATTGGTGTAGAGGGATGCTATTAGAACGGAGGGAGCAGGGGCCTTCAGGCCCCTCAACCGGGTGGGAAAGTTACGCGGGCTTTAGCCCCGGGCCTGAAGGCCCCATGATTTTGGCCCGAATTTCATTAGTCTAAAGCCCCACGCTCCCTCCATGAAACAGCTTGAGAGGCTCCCCTACGCCATGGAGAGAACTGCTCTAGCTGTTCTTCGCCTTCAACAGATCGAGGGCCTTGTTGAGCGGTTCGTCGCCTTTGGCGGGCGGCGCTTCCTCTTCTTCTTCATCGATGGACTGGCCTACAACCACGGTGGGAATGACGGCCTCGTCCTGAATCTTCTTGCCGTCCGGGCTCTCGAACTTGGCCACGGTGAGCAGCAGGGCGGAGCCGTCGGGCAGTTCGATGGTCTTCTGCACCGAGCCTTCCCCGAAGGTGCGCTCGCCCACCACGTCGCCGCGCTTCAGGTCCTCGATGGTGGCGGCGGTCAGCTCAGCCGCGCCGTAGGTGCCGCGGTTGACGAGCACGGCCAGCGGCGCATCGGTTAAGAACGTTGCCGGGTCGGCGGTAAAAGTCTGCTTGGGAAACTTCTGCCCTTCGAGCGTGGCCAGGGTTCCCTGCTTGATGAAGAAATTGGCCAGGCGCAATCCCTGCTGCGGATCGTCGCCGCAGGAGTCGCGCAGGTCGAGCAGCACTTTGCGGCCCTTGCCGGCGGCCTTGAGTTTGGCGGCGATCTCGTCCACGCGGGCCGCGGTGAGCGCGCCCGGCTTGAGATAAAGGATGGTGGAGTTTTCGTATTGCTGCTCGCCCATCGTGGCCGGGGCGGTGATGGACGCGGGTGAAGGTAAGCTTGTCGGGGTCGGCCTTGCGCGGGCGCACCACCGAGAGGTTCACGGTGGTTCCAGGCTTGCCCTCGAGCATGAGGCGGATCACGGCCAGCGACAGCTCGCGGGTGGACTGCTCGCCGATGGACTCGATGACGTCGCCGTCGGCCAGGTGCTCCTTGTCGGCGGGCGAGCCGGGCGTCACGCTGACCACGGTGGCGTAGCCGAAGCGCTTGGAAACCAGGATGCCCACCTGGGCGACGCCGGTGGCGGGACGGTCCTTGTAGATTTTGTATTCCGTCGGGGAGAGATAGCTGGAGTCGGAATCCAGCGATTCCAGCAGGCCGTGGAGAGCGCCGCTGGTGACCTCGTTCATATTGGGCTCGGTAACGTAGTCGGACTGGATTCTCCTCAGCACGTCGCCGTAGACGCCGATTTGGCGGTAGGCGCCATCCTGCACGCCGCCGGCCTGAACGCCCAGCAGCCCGAACTCGCCCAGGCCATAGCCAAGGGCGAGGGAGGCCAGGATTGCGATGGAAAACACGAATACAAAACGCTGCAGGAATCGGGACACACTCACCACCGGGGCGGCCATTGGGGAATCAGGCCACTCACTCTATAGACGCAATCATAACCCAAGGGGTGCGTGGGGCGGCTAGCTTTGCCTGTTGGAACGGGTAAAAGCAGGGTTTAGCGGTTCATCCTTTCCAGAAAGCGATAAGCAGGCCGCCGGCCACGATCAGCCCGCCACCCGCATAGATGGGCAGGGTGGGGGATTGGCCGAAGCGGACCTTGGCCAGGATTTGGGCCATCAGAAAAAACAGCACCACGTAAACGCCCAGCAGCTTGCCGAAATCCCAGCGGGGAACATTGACCACCGATCCATAAGCGGCCAGGACGGCGGCTCCGGCCATAAAGGCCAGCACGCGTCCCCATCCCGAGGAGCGGTAGAAGCCGGCTTGGAAGAACGAGTCTCCCCAGGCCTCAAGAAATGCGGCCACGGTGAGGACGGCGAACGCGCCCAGCGGGTTCGAGACCAGCCGGTCAAGAGTATTCATGGCGAAGACCTCCAGAGAAGTGGGGAAGAATGCTGGGAACGGCAACTGAGCCAGCCTGCGATGGAAGCTAGGAAACGCAACCACGGCGCACCGGCTCGCATAGGCAAACAGTACAACAGAATGCTTTAGAATTCATAAAGACGTAACAGCCGGCTGCCCTCAGCGACAAATCACAGCCATGCGGACCCCGCGAAAACAAACGGCGGTCCGGAAGGTGGGCGCTCATCCTGAGCATCACGACTTGCGGCGGCGAGTTACGGTTGAAATGAATCCTGGGCGGACGCGCCCATCATGCACCGTGCCCCATCCTTTTGCCTTTTTTCTGGCGAAAGGGTGGGATACCACAACCCTTGATCGGCCCCGTTCATTAGAGCGTGCGCGGACCGGCCCTGAGAAGCCGGGAAAGGAAAGACCATGAAATACGCCGGATTGCTGGTGATGCCAGCCGGATTCTTTCTCGCCCTCGCCGCGCTGGTGCTGTTTCCCGCCCCGGCGCCGCGCGCCGCCTTCGTGGTCTGCGGGTTGGCCGTCGAGGGGCTGGGACTGGCCGTCGCGGTGCGCGGGCACATGGAAGCGCGCGGAGAAAGCCGGCCATGAATCCAGCCCTGCCCACGCCCATCGCTCCGGCCATGACCGACGCCGTCTTTGCGCTTGACCCTGGCTCTGCTGCTGCTGGCTCCGCTGGCCATCGCCGGCGTGGCGCTGATCAATACCGGGCTGGGACGCTCGCGCTCGGCCGCGCAGGCGCTGCTGGGCAACCTGGCCATTGTGGCCGTTACCGCCATCGTCTTTGCGCTAGTGGGCGCGGCGTTGGCCGGTACCTCCGGCGCCGGGCGGCGCGGGCCACACCTTTCAGTTGGCCGGCAAGCCCTGGAACTGGCTGGGCGCGGGGCCGCTTCTGCTGGGCGGCTTCGGCTCGGCGCCGCCACAGTCCCAACTGGCGCTGCTCTTCGAGTTTCTGGCCGTCGCCCTGGCCGCGCTGCATTCCCTGGGGCTCGGGAGCGGACCGCTGGCGGCTCACCGCCGGCTGCGCGGCCGCCGCGGTGCTGGCCGCAACCGTCTTTCCTCTGCTGGCGCATTGGGTCTGGGGCGGCGGCTGGCTGGCGCAGCTGGGCGTGAACTTCGTCGCTCGGCGCGGGCTTTCTCGACGGCGGCGGCGCGGCTACCGTGCACATGTTCTCGGCGGGCTGAGCGCGCTGGCCGTGGTCTGGATCGCCGGCCCGCGCAAGGGCAAGTTTCCCAAGGAAGGCTTCTCCACCGCCATGCCCGGCCACAACGCCGTCTATGTGCTCTTCGGCTGCCTGCTGGCGCTGGTGGGCTGGCTGGCCTGGAACGTGGCCGGCGCGGTTCTCTGGCTCCATGCGCCGCTCGCCGCGCTGCCGGTGACGGCGGTCAATACGCTGCTCTCCGCCTCGGGCGCCCTGGCGGCCACCTTCGCCGTCACCCGCATCCGCTTCGGCAAGCCCGACGCCAGCCTCTGCGCCAACGGCTGGCTGGCCGGACTGGTCGCCTCCAGCGCCTGCGCCGGCACTCGTCACGCCCGGCGAGGCGCTCTTCGTCGGCCTCGTCGCCGGCATCGTCACGCCGCTGCTGGTCGAAGCTGCTCGAGCTGGCGCTCTCCATCGACGATCCCTCCGGCGCCATCTCGGTTCACGCCGCCGGCGGCCTGTGGGGCCTTGCTGGCCGCGGGCATCTTCGCCCCGCAGCCGGGCCAGCTGCTGGCCCAACTGGTGGGCATCGCCGCGCTGCTGGGCCTGGTGCTGCCCCTGGTCTACCTGCTCTTCTGGCTGCTCAACCGCGTGGTTCCCTTCCGCGTGGACCCCGACGGCGAGCGCATCGGCATGGACCTGCACGAACTGGGCGGCGGCGCTTATCCGGAGTTCGTCATTCACCGCGACGAGTCGTACCGCTGAAGCATTTACCTGCCCTTGCGCATGGACGAAAGCCGCACAAAAGCGACCCCATGCGGCGCCACTTCGGAGGAGAGCGAACCGGTGACGGAGCCGGTCTCTTTCTGGCGCCACAGATCGCGAACCTTCCAACTGCCATCCAAACCCAGCTCCGTCAGGCTTACGCTCATCTTGCGCGAGCTTTCGCTCAGGTTGAAGAGCCCCACGGCCACGGAGCCGTCTTCGAGCGGCTTCTCCAGAATGAACTCGTCGGCGGACTGGCGCACCACGCGTCCCTGCCAGCCCAGGGCATCCTGGTCCACATCGATGACTTCGCTGTTGCACAGAATGCCCAGGGTGAAGTCGTCGAGCTGCGGCATATCGCCGCCGAAGAACAGGGGCGAAGCCATCAAAGCCCACATGGACATATAGCTGTACTGCTCGTCGGCGGTGAGAGAGACGAGCGCCGGCGTTTGCGCCTGGCCGTACTTCGATAGGTCGTCGATGGCCCCGATCAGAATGTAGTCAGGGTCGTTCCAGTGGCCGGGGCCGGCATAGCTGGCATGGCTGGCATTGGCCAGCGCGATACTGTAGAAGCCCGGCAGCCGCATGCGTTTCGCGTCGCCCAGGTCGCCGGTAGTGCGCCAGGAGTTTCCGCCGCTGTCCGCGCCCCAGGTCCAGACCTCGCCCATGCCGTATTGGCAGAGGTTGAGGACCATATCGCGATCCAATCTCTTCAGAATTCCGCCCATCAGGTCGTAAGGCTTGCGATAGTCGGCCAGGGTAGGGTTCTTGGGCGCGATTGTGCCGTAGGAGCACCAATCGTATTTGAGGAAGTCGAACTTCCACGCGGCGAAGGTTTTCGCGTCGAGCCTCCTCGTGCTGGTAGGAACCCGTGAAGCCCGCGCAGTTGAGCGGACCAGGAGACGAGTACAACCCCGCCTTGAGACCTTTCCTGTGAATGTATGCGGCCAAGGCCGCCATATCCTTGAAGCGGTCGTTGGGACGAATGACTCCCTGCGGGTCGCGCGGCGCACCGCTCAATTCCGGTTCCGTTGTGCCCGGCTTCATCGGCCAGCCGTCGTCGACATTCACGTACTGATAGCCGAAGTCGGCCATGCCGGACGAAATCATCACATCGGCCGCCTGCCGCACCTTCTCGCCGGTCGGGTTTCCGTAATCGGAGTACCAGGTGTTCCAGCCCATGGGCGGAGTGAGCGCCAGCGTCTCGCCCACCACGATGCGGAAGAGCCGCATCGACTTTCCTTTCGCATTAGCCGCCAGCAGCGTGACGGCATAGACGCCGGGCTTGTCCGGTGTAACGCCGGAGATGATGCCGGTGCCGGCATCGAGGCTGAGCGACGGCGGCAGACCCTGGGCGGCAAAATGAACGGGACGCACGCCGGTGCAGGGAATGCGGTAAAGAAACAGGTGGCCCGGCCGCGCGCCGTAAACCGTGGGGCCGTTGATTTTGGCTGCGGCGGGCGGTTTGGGAGTGAGTATCGGACGGGCGTCGTCTGCGCAGCAGAGCTGGGGCGCTGAAAGGGCGGCTAGAAGAAGAGCGGTGCAATAGATACGATTCATGCGTGAATAACTCCCAGTGCCGGATGCGCTTCCATTCTACGTCCAGATGCCCGGAAAGAGACGGGTGCCCCAGGTCTCGATTTTGAGACTTGGGAAACCACCAGCCCGAATGCGCCACCGGGACAAGGGCCAAGCCGGTTGCCGATGCCCTTCCAATCAGGCTCAGTGGGAAACCCCGTATAATTGCCTCGCTCCGCGCACAGGCACTCCGCGGCTGGATTTATCTATGTTGCGTCTTTCAAGGTCTCCGGCGGTCTGCCTCATCTTCGCCTGGGCCATCGCTTTGTGGTTTGTTCCCGGCACGGCAGAAGCCGCCGCGGATCGGACTTAAGCCGCCTTGGGAGCCAGGAAGGGTGGCCGCTGAACTTACGGGTGCCCGGTGCTTGAAGCCGTACTGGGGAAAACCCACCGTACGGAATTTTAGGGAGGGCGGCTGGAAACGTGGCTATGGGAGTCGGACTGCGGCCCAACGCGAAAGCCTTGGAATCGCCACCGAACCCTACTGTGCGCCGCCAGTGCTCTACCCGACAGGGGACCGACCAAGGGGAACGCCGCTGGAACCTCACTCGCACCGGACACAGTGCCGGGAAAGCGTGGCATCGGTTGGTGAGGCGTACGGCAGCGGCGGCACGGTAAATCCGCGCGGTCGCTGCACGTCATTACCCAAGGTAAGAGCCGTATGAGGTAGTTCTTCACGTACGGATCCGTGCGGGGGGTGCCCCGTAAGGGCCATCCCTACCGCGACGATTAGGTGTCAGGTTTCAGACGTGGGCAAGGGTGCCTGGCTCGGTTTTTTTCGGAATGAATGTTCGGTTGAATCACGTGACCTTTGGAGTTGGTTATTGCAGGGGCATTTATGCCCCTTTGCCGCGAAGCGGTATTAGGCCCGACGTTTACGTCGGGTTCGGGAGCCCGCAATCCCGAACGATTTCGCTCCGCCCTCCGGCTCGCCGCCGCAGGCGGCGAGCCGGAGGGCGGAGCGAAACAGCGCACGCGTCGCAACGGACCCGTCCTAAAGGACGGGCCTAATACCGCTTCGCGGAAAAGGCCGCTGAAGCGGCCTCGGCTCGGGTCGTGGTGCCCACGGAAGAAAGAGTTGCTGGATTGAGATAAACCACGAAGAACACAAAGACCACGTAGGGGCATTGATGCCCCTTTGCCGCGAAGCGGTATTAGGCCCGACGTTTACGTCGGGTTCGGGAGCCGGCAATTGCGGGCCGATTCCGCTCCGCCCTCCGTCTCGCCGCCAAAGGCGGCGAGACGGAGGGCGGAGCGGTGGAAACAGCGCACGCGTCGCAACGGACCCGTGCTAAAAGCACGGGCCTAATACGCTTCGCGGGAAAGGCCGCTGAAGCGGCCTCAATTGGACGCGGCTGAAAACCGGGCTGGTTCCCGGAATGCCGATCTTTGACAATTCGGTTCAACCATACGGACGCCTCGCGAAAGTCGGCCGTCGGGGGCGTGGGACGGCCCGACCGCTCCACGCCCCCGACCGGCCCGGGGCCGTTGTTCTTGGTTCGTTGTTCTTGGTTCGTTGCAATTCCACGGAATTCTCCCCTTTGGGCATGCACGCTATCCCTGCCAAGAACCCAGAACCAGAACCAAGAACGACCAAGGAATGCCTTCTTCGAGTGCATCGCCACCTTTTCCCTTCCCGGAGACACTCCCATGACGACCCTCATGCAAGAACCCTCTGTGGAAACGGAAGTCCCCGAGTTGATCCCTGCCCGGATGCTCAACGAGTTCACTTATTGCCCCGCACCTGGCCTATCTCGAATGGGTCCAGGGCGAGTTCGCCGACAACCTCGACGTCCTCGAAGGCCGATTCGGCCACCGCCGCGTCGATGCCCCCTCCCGCTCCGACGTGCCCCAGCCCGAGCAGCCCGATACCGACGTTCTGCCCCCCGCTCCCAACTCCCCGCCCCCTGGCGACGATCTGCCCGAACCTTGTCCCCGCGTCTCCCCCTCTCCGCGTCCCCGGGTCCCGGGTTCCCCAGTCCCTGGCGATGACGTGCCCCGGCCCGACACGGACTCCCCGCTCCCTGCTCCCGACTCCCCGCAGATCCATACCCGTTCGCTGATGCTCTCGGCCCCGATCGAGGGCCTGATCGCCAAGATGGACCTGGTCGATATCCAGGCCGGGATCGCGGTCCCCGTCGATTACAAGCACGGCCGCGTGCCCGACGTGCCCGGCAACGCCTGGGAGCCGGAGCAGGTCCAACTCTGCGCCCAGGGGCTGATCCTGCGGGAGAACGGCTACCTGTGCGAGGGCGGCATCCTCTACTACGTCGATTCCCGCAAGCGGGTCTCGGTCCCGCTGCACGACGCCCTGGTCGATCGCACCCGCGAATTGCTGCGGGAGTTGCGGGCTGTCGCCGCCCGGCGGGTCATGCCGCCGCCGCTGGCCGACAGCCCGAAGTGCCCGCGCTGCTCGCTGGTCGGCATCTGCCTGCCCGACGAAACCCGTTTTCTTCAGCAAAGAGACGTGTCAGATGAGAGGTGTCAGGCGTCAGAGGCTGAGGCGGCGGAACGTATCCCGCTCGAATCCCCAATCCCTAATCCCCAATCCCCCCGGAGTCCGCCGTCTGATTCCCGCCCGGGACGACGCCCTGCCGCTGTACATCAAGGAGCAGGGGGCCACGCTGGGCAAGAGCGGCGACGAGCTGACCGTCAAGTCGCGGCAGGAGGTCTTGCAGCGGGCGAAGCTGATCGATACCTCGCAGGTGTCCCTGTTCGGCAACGTGCAGGTCACCGCGCAGGCCCTGCGCGAACTGGCGGCCGACGGCATCCCCGTGTGCCACTTCTCTTACGGCGGCTGGTTTCACGCGGTGACCGTCGGCATGGTCCATAAGAACGTCGAGTTGCGGATCGCCCAGTTCGCCGTCGGCCGCCGACCCGGGCCGGTCGCTGGCCCTCGCCCGGCAATTCGTGGTCGCCAAGATCAGGAACTGCCGCACGCTGCTTCGCCGGCACCTGGAAGAAGAGCAGGGCGCGGGAGGTGCTCGGTCAACTGGCCGGGTTGATGCGGAAGGCCGAATCGGCAGCCGAAGCGGCCAGCCTGCTGGGGATCGAGGGGATGGCGGCGAAGGAATACTTCGCCCATTTCGCCCACGCTGCTCGAGCGGGGGCCAAGAGTTCAACATCGAGGGCCGCAACCGCCGCCCGCCGCGCGATCCGGTCAACGCCCTGCTGTCGTTCGTCTACGCCCTGTTGGTGAAGGAGTGGACGCTTGCCCTGTATGCCGCGGGCTTCGATCCGTTGCTCGGATTCTACCACCGCCCGCGTTACGGCCGGCCGTCGTTGGCCCTGGACCTGGCCGAGGAATTCCGGCCGCTTCTGGCCGACTCGACCGTGCTCACGCTGATCAACAACGGCGAGGTCGCGCGCCGCCAGCTTCATCCGCCGGGCCGGGGCCGTGGCCCTGACCGACGCCGGCCGCCGGGCGGTGCTGGCCGCCTTCGAGCGTCGCATGGATTCCCTGGTGACGCACCCGCTGTTTGGCTACCGGATCAGCTACCGCCGCATCTTGCAAGTGCAGGCCCGGCTGCTGAGCCGCGTCCTCTTGGGCGAGATTGCCGACTATCCGAGTTTTTGCACACGATGAGCGTAAGTCTTGGGGCTTCGGTCTTGGGACTTAGGCAGTAGCTGAACACTGAAAACTGTAAACGCGCTTACGGCTTAGCGCGCAAACGACTGAGGAGCGATTGCCACGCGGACCCACTGACACCTGACACCTGACACCTGACACCTGACACCTAACACCTGACACCTAACACCTGACACCTGACACCTAACACCTACTCCCATGCGAAACGTCTATTTGGTATGTTACGATGTAGCCGACGACAAGCGGCTGCGGCAGACATACAAGAAGATGCGCGGATTTGGCGACCCGATGCAATATTCCGTATTCCGTTGCGAGTTGTCGCCGACGGAGAAGCAGTTGTTGAAGGAAGCCCTTTGGGCGATCCTTCGCTGGGACCAGGACCGCGTAATGTTGATCGATCTTGGTCCGGCGGGCGCCCGCGGCGACGACTGCATTGAGTTTTGGGGCGACCCGCGCGTGGACTTGCCGCGTCGTACGGCGGTGATTGTGTGAACGGCGAAGATCACGCCGAGGTCTCGGGACGAGGGCCCTCGGCGAAATTTTGTCATCGATTGGCCTTTCGAGCGGTCCTGTGGCGTGAAAACTCCTGGCACCGCTCGCAAGAGCAACCCCGGCTTCTGCAAACGTTTACGACATTGCCCCTCTTCAGAGATGCGAGAAATGACTCCTGGACACCGACCGCTCGAAATCGTATACACTAATACGAAGGCGGACAACATCTTGCGAGGCGTGCGATTTCCGCGGCTGAAAGGCCGCGGCCCCATTGAAGCTGGGCTCAGGCGGAGAACGCGATTTCGCCTGGCGGAGATTTCCGCGGCTGCAAGGCCGCGGCCCCATTGAAGCTCACATCCCGGCGATCGCCGCGAAGGTCCTGGACGTATTTCCGCGGCTGAAAGGCCGCGGCCCCATTGAAGCGCGACATTGGCTGCACCGAATACCGCCTCAATGTCCGATTTCCGCGGCTGAAAGGCCGCGGCCCCATTGAAGCCTAGTAAACGGGCGTCACGGCATCGCGGTCTGTGGAGGAAATTTCCGCGGCTGAAAGGCCGCGGCCCCATTGAAGCCTGTTCCCCCATCGTGGAGAGCAAGAGATACCCGGCATTTCCGCGGCTGAAAGGCCGCGGCCCCATTGAAGCAGCACAAACTTTCCCCCGAAGACGTAGCGGATCTTCGCATTTCCGCGGCCGAAAGGCCGCGGCCCCATTGAAGCATCTCCTTTTCGGGTTCGATTGTGGGAATACCGCAACGATATTTCCGCGGCTGAAAGGCCGCGGCCCCATTGAAGCCGCATGCCAGAGCCAGTAGGCCACAGGCCGCCCTTCGGAATTTCCGCGGCTGAAAGGCCGCGGCCCCATTGAAGCAAATCATCCCACGCCACGCGGTCGCACCCTGGTCGCGAGATTTCCGCGGCCGAAAGGCCGCGGCCCCATTGAAGCCAGATCAAGTCACAGAGCACTGAGCCAATCCGGTCTTATTTCCGCGGCCGAAAGGCCGCGGCCCCATTGAAGCGTCCGTCCACGTGGAACCGCGGCCGGAACCGGCCGATTTCCGCGGCTGAAAGGCCGCGGCCCCATTGAAGCCCGAGGTACGTTGCTAAGACAATCGGCTCTCCGGTAGATTTCCGCGGCTGAAAGGCCGCGGCCCCATTGAAGCAATAACGGTGTGCATCTTCTTTTCCTTGTGCCTCCACATTTCCGCGGCTGAAAGGCCGCGGCCCCATTGAAGCGAGGCTGGATCTTTCGTGATGCCGACCGACGGCAGCCAAATTTCCGCGGCCGAAAGGCCGCGGCCCCATTGAAGCGGTTTAGCATCCAAGAGATGCAAGCTTTGACAATTGATTTCCGCGGCTGCAAGGCCGCGGCCCCATTGAAGCCTCATTTGACTTCCACACAGTTCACTCCCGGATTGCTCATTTCCGCGGCCGAAAGGCCGCGGCCCCATTGAAGCAACTCACTGTCGCTGGCGCCAAGGAACTGGTCCGCCGATTTCCGCGGCTGAAAGGCCGCGGCCCCATTGAAGCAAGCGTGAAAAGGACGGCAAAAAGATCGAATCACGCGATTTCCGCGGCCGAAAGGCCGCGGCCCCATTGAAGCTGGAGGACCTTTGCGATAGCAAGGTCTGCCCCTGGGGATTTCCGCGGCCGAAAGGCCGCGGCCCCATTGAAGCATGGTCCTGCGACCACCACGATCGCCGGTAAAGAGCATATTTCCGCGGCCGCAAGGCCGCGGCCCCATTGAAGCATACCGATCTCTGCCTGAACCGCTGCAACGTACCGAATTTCCGCGGCCGCAAGGCCGCGGCCCCATTGAAGCCGAACGAGGTATACCCGGGGTAGAATCTTAGTCAACGAATTTCCGCGGCCGCAAGGCCGCGGCCCCATTGAAGCTTCGCGGAGGCGACAATGCCCATCGATCCTATGAAATTTCCGCGGCCGAAAGGCCGCGGCCCCATTGAAGCCCCGGCTGTTTGGCCGCCCGCCGGGCCTCGTTCGCCACATTTCCGCGGCCGCAAGGCCGCGGCCCCATTGAAGCTTGTTGGATAGGGTGCTCTCTAGCATAGACTTATCACCATTTCCGCGGCCGCAAGGCCGCGGCCCCATTGAAGCATTATTGCCTCGTGCTCCAACCATTTAGACCTTGGAAATTTCCGCGGCCGCAAGGCCGCGGCCCCATTGAAGCTGTTTTTCTTTCTTCTTCTTCTTCTTCTTTTTCTTTTCTTCTTATTTCCGCGGCCGCAAGGCCGCGGCCCCATTGAAGCCATGTAGTAGCTAAGGGTGACGTGCGCAATAAGGACATTTCCGCGGCCGCAAGGCCGCGGCCCCATTGAAGCTGCGCTGCCGGGAAGCACGTTCGCGGCCGTGATCGTATTTCCGCGGCCGCAAGGCCGCGGCCCCATTGAAGCTTCCTGTTTGCGTTCAGTTCAACTCTTTGTCTGGCATTTCCGCGGCCGCAAGGCCGCGGCCCCATTGAAGCTCGGTGAGTTGGTCGCTGGCGTAGTGCCCGCGGTAGATATTTCCGCGGCCGCAAGGCCGCGGCCCCATTGAAGCTATTGAAGGCAGTTAGAAGCCGAACTGTACCACGGATATTTCCGCGGCCGCAAGGCCGCGGCCCCATTGAAGCCGCTCCGGTATCCACCGGACAACCTTAGAACCAATAATTTCCGCGGCCGCAAGGCCGCGGCCCCATTGAAGCACAAGAGCTTCCTTCTGTGCTGCCCACTCCTCTGCCGATTTCCGCGGCCGCAAGGCCGCGGCCCCATTGAAGCCAGGCGCGCTCTGGGAGCACAAGTCGCCCGGCGACAGATTTCCGCGGCCGCAAGGCCGCGGCCCCATTGAAGCGTCGATCTGCCTAGCTTTTTGACAACCCGACAAAAAGATTTCCGCGGCCGCAAGGCCGCGGCCCCATTGAAGCCTCCTTACCGTGCTTCTCCGCGTGCTCCTTGACCGCATCATTTCCGCGGCCGCAAGGCCGCGGCCCCATTGAAGCCAGATTGATCCGGTGCGTCTGCGTTGACGGAATCGCGCCATTTCCGCGGCCGCAAGGCCGCGGCCCCATTGAAGCCTGCTTTGCCAAGGCATCCTCGCGCTTCTCTTTCTGATTTCCGCGGCCGCAAGGCCGCGGCCCCATTGAAGCCGTCTCCGTGGGCCGCCGCTGCCCACACGCTGAAACGATATTTCCGCGGCCGCAAGGCCGCGGCCCCATTGAAGCATCAGACAGTCTGCGAAGAACACGTCCTCTCGAGCCGGATTTCCGCGGCCGCAAGGCCGCGGCCCCATTGAAGCACGTAGGCTCGGAGGTCTTGCAGGGAGTCTCCGAAGAGATTTCCGCGGCCGCAAGGCCGCGGCCCCATTGAAGCCGAGTGACACCACATCCCCGTAGACTGAATATGATAATATTTCCGCGGCCGCAAGGCCGCGGCCGCAAGGCCGCGGCCCCATTGAAGCGCCGTAGTGCAGTCTCCGTCTGCCAATGAGGCGATTATTTCCGCGGCCGCAAGGCCGCGGCCCCATTGAAGCGGCATAGGCCGGACCGGCCGTTGCCCCGGATACGGGCATTTCCGCGGCCGCAAGGCCGCGGCCCCATTGAAGCAGCATAATGTCCTGAGCGCCAGACACGTCGCCCATTATTTCCGCGGCCGCAAGGCCGCGGCCCCATTGAAGCCATGTTGTCCTCCCTTCGATCTCGCTCCGCAGACGGTATTTCCGCGGCCGCAAGGCCGCGGCCCCATTGAAGCGAGGGCAAACAAGCGGAGAACGAACGGGCCGCCGCTGATTTCCGCGGCCGCAAGGCCGCGGCCCCATTGAAGCCGAGGCTCATAAGGCGGCGGCGGCTGAGATTCAGGCCCATTTCCGCGGCCGCAAGGCCGCGGCCCCATTGAAGCAGGATCACGATACAAGATCGCAATCCCGCATACTGGATTTCCGCGGCCGCAAGGCCGCGGCCCCATTGAAGCGGGTTGTAGTTTTGGCACAGCAGCCGGATCGCCACGGCATTTCCGCGGCCGCAAGGCCGCGGCCCCATTGAAGCCCAGCGCGCCAGCGATGGGGCTTGGCTGGTGAACGAGATTTCCGCGGCCGCAAGGCCGCGGCCCCATTGAAGCGGAGGGTTTTCCGCTTGGAGCGATCGAACCTTGCGGATTTCCGCGGCCGCAAGGCCGCGGCCCCATTGAAGCTGACGTATTCGGGTTTTGGCTTGCGAAGCATAGCCGCCATTTCCGCGGCCGCAAGGCCGCGGCCCCATTGAAGCGGAGTGTCCTTGGTGCACGATGCTACGCAGAAGTGCATTTCCGCGGCCGCAAGGCCGCGGCCCCATTGAAGCCATATGTACTTAAATGTGTTGTAGTATCGTAGCCAAGATTTCCGCGGCCGCAAGGCCGCGGCCCCATTGAAGCCGGTGCCGCCCGTTACTGTCGCTGCCGTCAGTCCCGGATTTCCGCGGCCGCAAGGCCGCGGCCCCATTGAAGCTTATAATCCTGTGCTGAGTACCATGCTGCTTTCCAGATTTCCGCGGCCGCAAGGCCGCGGCCCCATTGAAGCTACTTTGGAGCGTTGAATTATAACGTCGGTACGCCGCATTTCCGCGGCCGCAAGGCCGCGGCCCCATTGAAGCCAGACTCTCGATTTCGCTCTTGGCGGCCGTGAGCCAATTTCCGCGGCCGCAAGGCCGCGGCCCCATTGAAGCCACCGCCCATCCGTACCCGCCGCTCAACATGATCGCCATTTCCGCGGCCGCAAGGCCGCGGCCCCATTGAAGCAGGACGCCCTTCAGACCGAGGTGTCGGGGGCCGGCACGATTTCCGCGGCCGCAAGGCCGCGGCCCCATTGAAGCCAGGGCTTGCGTGCTGTTGTTCCACGCCGTACCGGCCATTTCCGCGGCCGCAAGGCCGCGGCCCCATTGAAGCGGGCAATGCCGGCCACTAAGGTGAACGCAGCAATAGGATTTCCGCGGCCGCAAGGCCGCGGCCCCATTGAAGCCTAAGAGCACGGAAAGTTTGGCCGCATTTTGCGCGGCATTTCCGCGGCCGCAAGGCCGCGGCCCCATTGAAGCAGGGACGAGGGAGCGGGACTTTATGCTTCAGCGCAGATTTCCGCGGCCGCAAGGCCGCGGCCCCATTGAAGCGAGGGCAGAGTCACAGGGCCACTGTAGAGCGTGCTGCCATTTCCGCGGCCGCAAGGCCGCGGCCCCATTGAAGCTAGTGCTCGCCATCGCTGTCCTTGATCCAGGCTATATCATTTCCGCGGCCGCAAGGCCGCGGCCCCATTGAAGCCCTGGTCAGCTTCTCTGCCTGAATGCCGCCGGTCAAGCCTATTTCCGCGGCCGCAAGGCCGCGGCCCCATTGAAGCCGGTCCAGGGTGCGGTCTGCCAGGTCGCCCGGGCGGATATTTCCGCGGCCGCAAGGCCGCGGCCCCATTGAAGCGTCGTAGAAGCGAACGTTGTGCCACAGCAGCCTCTGGAAATTTCCGCGGCCGCAAGGCCGCGGCCCCATTGAAGCAAGGTTAGTACCAACTTTGGTTCCACGGTCGAAAAACATTTCCGCGGCCGCAAGGCCGCGGCCCCATTGAAGCCCGGGGTCGATGGCCAGCGTGAGGTGCGTGGTGTCGGCATTTCCGCGGCCGCAAGGCCGCGGCCCCATTGAAGCGTCAACATTCGCGACAATAAGAGGACGGGCCAAAAGATTTCCGCGGCCGCAAGGCCGCGGCCCCATTGAAGCGCCAGTATGGTGAACGAGAGCGACAACGCCTCCGCACATTTCCGCGGCCGCAAGGCCGCGGCCCCATTGAAGCACACCGACGCGGCATGCCTCTACGGGCTCATCGTCGTATTTCCGCGGCCGCAAGGCCGCGGCCCCATTGAAGCAGGAAGTCGCCGGACCGTTCACCTACTGCGTATTGATATTTCCGCGGCCGCAAGGCCGCGGCCCCATTGAAGCGTGGAGAACGTTCGACACGCGAGCGCCGCTGCCATGATTTCCGCGGCCGCAAGGCCGCGGCCCCATTGAAGCTGGGCCTTGATCCGATGGATTTCGTCACAAATAACGAGATTTCCGCGGCCGCAGACCAGAAAAGGTGACAGTCACCAAATCTGGGTCAAGTAGGTTATGTCATGCGGCTTTGCTTTATCCACATTACCCAGATTTGGTGACTGTCACCTTTCTTTCGCCTTAACGAGGAACTGGCCCGGCAGAAAGGCCAATCGGGCGGCAACGGGATCGGCACCAACGGCCAGGCGAACACACCGCCCAACCAGGCGTCTGCCCCATCGAATGGGAACGGCCACGGCAACGGCAACGGGAACGGCAAGGCCAGCCGTGGCCCATCCCCGAAGCAAATGACCTATCTGCAGCAACTGGCCGGGCAGATCAAAGGGCTTGGCGTCCGCAAGCTCGACCAGCTCGCGACGAAGATGTTTGGCAAGCCGGTTGCCAGCCTCACGAGCCTCGATGCCAGTGGCCTGATTGACGCCCTTAAAGGCGTAAAGGCTCCGAGATCGACTTGATTTCCATACTCGGAGGAACCACCTCGTGAGTACCGCACTTTTGATCGGCGACGAGCAACGCAGGGGGCATCCCACGGTACGTGCTCGGAAGCGCCAGTGCCGCAGAGTATCGCCAGCGTAGACGAACCCGGAACCGAAGGTCAGCCCCCGGTTTGTCCTGGTCTCAGAGGCAGCGTGTCGCAGAGACCGAGGTAAGGGTTATGCCGGGGGGATGACGACCTTCTGCTGTTGCCGATCCCACACCACGCGTTTCCCTCCGTTGCGGTAAGAGAGATTCGCCATGTGGCAGGCCACGGCAGTGCCGCACCCGAAGTCCGCGTTCTCCACGGGTTGAGTCCGTTTGCGGATGCTCTCGAACAGGTTCAACAAATGATCCTCTGTGCCCTCGCGATGCTGCTTGAACGTCAGCGCTTGCCTCCGAGGTTGCTGGCGAGCTGTCCCGACGTTGGCCAGGGGATCGTTCTTATGTTGCTCCAAGAACAGGTTCTGGTATCCTTGGGCCAGCTCTCTAAGGGGTAGCCGTAATCCTCGATGGGATCGTAGGGAACGAGCTTCCGCCTTCCTCCGTTAATTCAATCGTGCCCTTGTCGCCCATAAAGTGCACGATTTCGCCGCCCTCCCAGTTGGAGACGAGGTTCGCGCTGACTTGCACCTGGAACGAGCCGTAGTCGTACAGAGTATTGTGGATGTCCGGCACGTCCCGGTCGCCCTTCCACTTGTAGATCCCGCCATTGGCTACTGCGTTCTTCGGATACTGCACTCCCATCAGGTAGTGGACCCGCGACAGCAGATGCACATACTCATCGCCGACGACGCCCGTGCCGTAGTCCCACCAGTTCCGGAACTGGAAGAAGCGCTGGGCGTTGAACGGCCGCTTCGGGGCGTTGCCCAGGAAGCGTTCCCAATCGACCGTTTGCGGATTCGCGTCCGGCGGCACCGGATAACGCCACGGCCGATGGCGCTAGCCCGGAAGATCGAACATTGCCACCATGTACACCGTGCCGATTTCCCCGGCATCCAGCCACTGCTTGCCCTTCTGGGTCGATTGCATGCTGAGACTTTGGCTGCCCACCTGGACCAGTCGCCCGGTCTCTTTCCATACCCGTACCATTTCGATCGCCTCGGCAATGGTGTGGGTCATCGGCTTCTCGCAGTACACGTTTTTGCCTGCCTTCATCGCGGCGATCGCGACGGGGGCGTGCCAGTGATCCGAAGTGGCGACGATTACGCCATCGATGTCGTTCCGATTGATGACTTCGCGGTAATCTCTTGTAGTCGGTGTGTTCGGCTGGATCTCCTACGCCCTGCGGAAGTGACCATCGTAAAGATCGCAAACAGCGATGATCTTGCCTCCGGCATTCAGGGCCGCCTGCATCAGCTCCAGCCCGCGGATGCCCGCTCCCACGATGCCCAGGCGAACGGGCCCTTGGACGGGCTGGACGAGCTTGCGCGGCTGCGGAAAGGGTGGCCGCTCCGGCGGCCCCGGCCAGCGTTGTCTTAATGAAATCGCGGCGACTTGGTTCGTACATGGGTAAGAACTCCTAATCAGTTCTGGGCGGTGAAGTCCACATCGAGGCCCTCTCGCTCCGACCACCGGCATTAGGGCGCACTAGTCTATCCCTTATGAGCCGTGGCGACAATCGCTTATTCCGGCGGCAAGGATGCCGGGCATGCTCGTAACGACGAAGTCGTTCTGTCAGGTGCGGCGGGTGCCCCGGCACGTGCGTTGCCGAGCGAGGTTCCATTCGTGTGCCACTGCTTCGAGCCGTATGCCAGAATCAACCCGCGCGCTGGGGTTTACGGAGAAGAAAAGGTCACAGTCACCAAATACGGGGTATATGGACAAGATGGAAAGTTTATGCCGTTGAGTGCCTACGTCCCCTCCTTTCTCGGTTGTCCATGCGCGGAGCGTCGATTCCAGCCCGAGTGCTTTGCCGTCTGCGCGACCCAGGCCCAACTGCCCAAAGGGCATCCGCGCTGTACGCACTGACGCAACGCCTTCAATTCGGCCTCCGTCTGCGGCTGATTGACGATCCGCAACCAGTCCGCCGGCCGCGCCAGCGGCCACGAGGAAAGGATCGGAAATGCCGGGTCTTCGCGTTCCGCGCGTCCGAGGCTCGACCAGCGCCACGACTCCGCACACGGTCACAAGATTGGCACGCAAGGCGTTCCGCTCCACGTAGCGGACAACCTGGTAGAAATACTCTTCCGTTTCGACGGGGAACGACTTGTAACGCTCTTGGTAGAGATGCCCGTACCCGATCTCGTGGCGATGTTCCTTCCAACGCTTCACATGCGTGTTGGTCATCTGCTGCATGAAGGCCGCCAGATCGCCATCGTGTTCCGGCCAAAGAACAAAATGCCAGTGGTTCGATAGCAGGCAATAGGCACACATTCGCATGGGGCGCGTCCGCAACGTTTCTCCGAGAACCTTCTCGAACGCCAAGTAGTCTCCGTCCTTGTCGAACAGAGTCCGTCGCCCCACGCCTCGGTTGAGCACATGATAGACGATTCCACCAGGGGCGTAACGCAGGTTCGCGACATGCATGAGTTTTACCCAACTTATCCATCCTTGTCAAATTTGGTGACTGTCACCTTTTTTTCGTCCCCAAAACTCCTCGCTGGACCAAAACAGCACGTCAGGCGACCTCCGCTGTCTCAAGCATACTTGCTCGCGGATTGAGCAATGCGTCTGCTACGATGATCGGCGCTACCATTTTCAGACACGTCAGGCCCTTCAAAGAAAAGGTCGATGACCTCCTTCTCGTCGCCCACGATCCGTTGAGCGGCGATGACCCGATAGTTGCCCACTTGCAAGTCAACGGCGCGCCCGGTACGAAGCTCCTCCGGTCCCTCGACAATCACCTTGCCGGTGAAAACGACGAACGGCACCGAAATTACCCGGTCGTATTCTTCATCGTGCTGAAAGGCCGTACGGGCGCAAGAAACATCCGCGTGCCCAAATTCCAGAATTGTGGCGAACGATACAGTCGATTCACGTCTGGCAAATCCTTGCGCACAGTGATCTTCCGTCCAGTAAGAGCCTGGGGACTTAACGCCAGCGTCGTACACCAGAAACTGGCTATACGAGAAGTAGAGCCGCGGTGGTAACGGAGATTTTGTAGACATGGGTTTACTTCACCAGAAGGACCCGGAAACGCATCCCGGGTTGAGTATTGTTGTCCCGTAGGAAGGACGAGATAATGCCCCCTTGCGCACGCTGCTCGGCGGGCGCGACATAGCCGACCCAGGAACCTTTGCCGCCTTCCCGCGTAACGGCAAACGGGTACTCGTCTCGGCTCAACCCCGCAATTTGAGGAAAGTCCTCAAGGGCTGCCGTTCGGTTTACGGCGGAATGACCGCCATAGGTGAGTACATCAGGATGCCCTGCCATTTGAGCGTGACAAATATTCTCCGCCAAACCCGGCAGCCTGGTGGCGCTAATCTCTAGAGTAGTGTCCGTCGCAAAATGCGATTTGAGCTTGAATTTACGGGGAATTGCGCAGAAAAATGCTCCTCGAAGAATGAACTGACTTTGTGCCGAAACCGCGATTTTTGCGGAAAACCGGTTCCGGCACGTCCAAATCTTCGAGGAGCACAAGCGATGCGAAAAGCGTTTGATCGTCAGCGGCGTCTGGATTGTCCGTCGGTGGGAAAGGTTGTCCTGAATCTCAACTGCCGCAACGAAACCATTCCCATCCTCCGGGGCCTGCAACACATCTACAACACTCCCAACGTGCGTAATTCTATTCTTAACGCCATCGCCCGCGATGTCAACGGCGAGTCGAGCGCCCAGCACGGGCGGCCAGGTTTGAGCTACTGGGAAATCCTTGTCCTCGCGGCGGTGCGGTTGGGGTGCAATTACAACTACGACCAACTCCAGGATCTCGCCGAGAACCACCACGCCTTGCGCCAGCTCATGGGGATCGGCGACTGGGAGAGTGAGGAGAAGGACACACAGAAATTCGACTGGCGGCGGATCGAAAGGAATGTCAATCTGCTGCGTCCCGAGACCATCGACAAGATCAATCAGGCGATCATCGAGGAAGGCCACCGACTGGAACCGAAGGCGGCCGAGAAGGTGCGGGCCGATTCCTTTGTGGTCGAGACCAATATTCACTATCCCACGGACAGCAGCCTGATCCGCGATGGCCTGTGGAAGGTCCTCACCATCGCTGCGGCCCTGGCCGGACTGTTCGGCCTGGAAGGCTGGCGGCAGTACAAGCACCTCCAGCGCAAGGCGAAAAGGCTGGTGCGGGAGATCGATCGCATCGCCGCCCGCAAGGGAAAGGATTACCAGAAGCGGTTCCAACCGCTCTACCGGGAACTGTTGGCACTGGCCGGCGCAATCCTCACGCGAGCCGATGCGCTTCGCGAAGCCGTGCGAAAGAGCGATACGGCCGGCGTGGAGGCCCTGGCCTTGGACAAGGAGTTGGAAACCTTTGTCCAGCGAACGCGGCGGGTTTGCGAGTTGCGCGGGGCGCGTGTTGGAGGGCGAGACGATTCTCAACCACGAGAAGCTGTTCAGCATCTTCGAGACACACACCCAGTTGTACAAGCGGGGCAAAGCGGGCCAGCCGATGCAGTTCGGCCGGCTGATCTTGCTCTATGAGGATGGAGCGGGCTTCATCACCCACCATCACCTCCTGCCCCGCGACAAGGGTGATCGCGATGTGGTGGTCCAAGAGACGCGCAAGGCCCAGAAACGCCACAAGGGCAAGATCCGTCAGGGGTCCTTCGACCGGGGCTTTCACAGCCCTGAGAACCAGAAGCAGTTGGCCAAGATTCTCCAGCATCCTTGCCTGCCGATGCCGGGGAGCAAACAAGCCGTGGAGCAGGAGAAGACAGCCACTGTTGAGTTCCGTGAGGCGCGGCAGTCGCATCCGGGGATCGAATCGGCCATCGGTGCGTTGCAGTCGGGCAACGGGCTGGAACGTTGCCGCGACCAAACGGAGAAGGGGTTTGAACGTTACATTGCCTTGGGTGTGTTGGGGCGTAATCTTCATGTGTTGGGCAAGCTGCTGATTGCTCGGGAATCGCCCCACAGCCAAGCCGCCTATTCTCGACGCAAGCAAGCCGCCTGACATCGACGGCACACACCCCGTCGCATCTCTCATTCCGCGATGTATTCTCATCGTGATCGCTGACAGTGTCACCCCATCACCACCCTGTTGCCATCTAAAAGCCTTGGTACGCCTCCTTATGTCGTTTCCATTTCAGTAAACCATCCACTCTCCTCCTCTCCGCCGATCTTCGGCCTCCATGTGTCCCCCGTTTGTTCGACAAAACACGGCAAACTGCGCTTTTTGCGACAGACACTAGAGTAGGTATTTGCGTGCAGGCCGTTTCGGAGCCGGGATCGCCCATGGCGTCGTCGATCAGCTCGAAAGCGAGTACTCGGCACCTCCTCCTCAATCGGCTCGAAGCGTGTCTGGGTACCCCCTCGGGTGCGGGCGGCTCGTCTGGTGCGATCGTTCACAGCCCCTACAACGGGTCCTAATCACCGAAAAAGAACCTGCCGGCGATTTCGGCGTTGCAAGGAACCGCTTCACCCTCAACAATAATCTGTCTCGCCCGGATACAATAGATCAAATACTGTTGAGCCGCACCGATATCGCACCACTGCGTCGAGCGGGTCTTCATCAATCGTGGGTTTTTTGGGAACCACGAGTCCACCAAGTGAGACGGTACAGGCATCATCGGAACGACCTCCGCAATGCACAACTAAACGCCGCCACTTGTCTGCCACAGTCAGCATGAGGTCCAGAAGCACAGGTAACTTGCCAATATCGGAATTATCCCGTTTCGTTCGCCTTCGGTTCCGTGCCTCTATCGACCTGCAACTCCGCTTACATCGAACACCATCCCAGCGTTCTCCAATGCCGATCGGACATGCGGCATCTGCCTCCCTAATCCTCCCATAGCCACGTGTCACCCTCAACAATCGAAAGAGACCCGCGTGCCCGGTTTTGTTCAATCCACTGCCTGAGAGAATGCCTTCGATTTGCCGACTCAGTTGAAGGTTCGTCAAGAAGTTCCATGGATACACATCTCTCAAGAGACCTTTTTCATACACGCGCTGCTCGATGCCGAAGGTACGCCACTTGTCGATCCGCTCCCCTCCCGGCTTCTCTTCTCCCCCACGGCTGCAGGCCCTCGCATCCCCCCATACCGTACGAAACGGTCCCAAATCCATTTCACGACGAAAACCAATGCCGTAAAGCGGATAAATACCTCCAATCAAGGTACGCGTAATCAAAAGCATTGACTCCCCGGGAATTGGCGCAATCGAGCCCCGCACCGACGATGCAGTAGGAGTTTTTTTCGTAGACACCAGCGGTCACGCACCAGTGGTAACCTGGAATATCGCCACCAGGGATCAGCCGATAAAGATGAAATCCATGGACTGTCCCAAAGCCGCCTCGCTGCAGGCGCTTGTCAAAGCGATCAAACGTTCCCACCTTTTCACTGAAACCGCTACCTGAAACGCCGCTTCTGTCAGGATGAAATCCGAGTGAATCAAACCATTCCACCAGATGACGGTAGCAAGCCTCCGCCCGGCTTGCCGAGAATTGAAGGCCGTACAAGGCCACGACCGAGGCTTCACTGGAGAATTCGTTGGACATAGTTTCCTCCGAATCATTGGCCGCCGTACGGAATGGGATGACGCGAACGGACCGCGATTCGTCGCGGGAAGCGATTGCCGTCCTTCGTTGAGCCGGCCGAGAAGGATTTCCTCCTCATCGCTTTTCGACATTACCTCAAACGCATCAACGATCCATTCCATCGTACCCCGATGATGTGGGCCGAAGGTCCGGCAGCTTTTTCAGGCCAGTGGTGACCTTCCACGACCGATTCATTGTAATATACTCGGTCCTCGCCGGACTGAGCCAGATCTTTTGAACTTGCCGCGCAATTTCCTTGACGTGTCCTGCCATTGAGGGTTTTGTTGGGCAGTTGCCAGAATCTTTGTCCCGTTCCAAATCAGCTCCGACAAATCTGAAATCATTGGCCGGAGGCCGCTGCGGGCAATATTGCTTGCGGCGCTCGGGGCAACACTCGACCCAACAGAACCCTCGCCAACCGCCGCCGCATTTGCTGCGGTATCCGCCGCGTTGACTACGTTAGCAGCCTCGTCAACAACGGTCGCAGCCTCGCCGCCTCGGCGATCTTTGCCGCCTCCGCGACTTTTTGCGCGTCTTTTGCTTTCGCGGCGAGCCCAGCAGGCACTAGGATCGTGGCCAAATCGAAACCAAGCTGTCCCTGTCCCTCGCTAGTCTGCTCTTTCGTAACGATGTCGTTCTTAATCACGTTGCCGTTGTAACCGGGATGATCGCGCGGCGGGACCAGACCAACGGTCGTGTCCACCAAATCAGTGCCCAATTGTACAGGCCCAACCGGGGGGTAGCCGGGCCATCCCAAAAATAGCCCTTCGCGGTGGAGCAGACGTTACTGAAATAGTCGTAATCGTTTGGATCCAGACCACTCGGATCGATCGCATCGGTCGGCCCGTTGCCCGCATACCAGTAGTGTTGATATCAGGCATTGAGAGGATTTCGGCTGAGCCAGGTACTCGTTCCCGCGTCGTACCAGCGGGCGTCGTTGTACTGCAGGCCCGTGGCTTTGTCGTCGGCTTCGCCCGTGTAGCCGAACAGTTCTGGATCGCCGCGTCGGTCTCGCTGGTCAACTGGCCGAAGGAATTGTAGATGCGGTGGTCAACGACGGTGGTCGTGTTCTGCTGCTACATTGAAGGTGGCGATGTCGCGGATGGAGCCTTCATTGTCCGCCAGGGGCCAGAGGACGATGTCCGGCTGGGTGAGATTGGCCATCCGCTCGTCGGCCAGAAGTTAATCCACGGCCGGACCCCATAGATAACGATGCGTCAGGTTGGCAACGGTCAATGCACTGGAACCCGAACCGTCGAACTCCAGGCGATCTGATTGCCGTCGTAGACGAAGCCGGTCGTCTGCACCGGCTGGGAACCGCTGTTGCCCGACTGGACTGTCTCGCTGAATCAGGCGGTTCTCTACGTCGTAGGTATACGTGACGGTCTGGGTGATCGCGCGCCCTCGTTGGAGCGGCTGGTGACCTGCGTCAGACGGTCGCGGTTGTCCCAGGTATAGTCGGTCACCGCACCGGTGGCGATGTCCGTACGTTCGATGCGGTTCCCATCGGCGTCGTACTTGTACGTGTAGGTACCGTCGGAGAGAATTTCGTTGTTCGCGCCGGTCACGTCGCCGGAGTTCGTACGATTGCCGTTGGAGTCGTAGCTGTACGACTCGTTGGGCTGGCTGCCGCCGGAGTAGGTGGCTGCCGTCAACTGGCCGTCGGAATCGTACGTGCAGTGGGCGGCGCCGTCCGGCGAGGTCGAGTCGGTCAACTGCCCGTCGGCGTCGTACGTCCAGGTGTACGCGATCCGGCTCCCGCCCGCCAGGGCGTGCGTCAGGCTCGTCACGTCGCCTTGCGAGGCCACGCCATACGTCGAGGTGGCGACCGTTGAAGCACTGCTTGTTCCAAGCAGTGGCACACTTCGGGTGAGGGTCTGCAACCGGCTGTCGGCATCGTAGGTAAAGGTAACCGCCTTGCTAGCCACCGCGTCGCCGCCCGACTGGGAGGTCTGGGTAATCGACTCCATCCGGTCGGCCGAGTCGTACGTGTACGTGTTCTGGAAGTCGGCCGTGCCGTCAATCGTGGCCGTAAGACCGGTCCGCAGGTCGTCGGGCCGGCCGTACTGGTTGGTCAGGGTCACTTTGGTCATGCTCCGGGCTCTGGGCGGTCACGCTCGTCTCGCGGCCGAGCGTGTCGTAGGTGTACGTGTCGGAAGAGTAGTTGTCCGCCTCGCTGGTCAACTGCCCGTCGGTGTTGTAGGCGTAGTAGATCGTGTTCTCGGCATTGGTTTGCACGGTTGGCGTCGGCCGCGTCGGCGTACCAGGTCTCGGTCAGCGGCTGGTCGTCCTGGTTGTAGGTGTAGGTCGTCACGCGGCCGTCGCGGTCGGTGCTCCGCACCACGTTGCCGTCCGAGTCGTACTGGGTGCTCTGGGTCAGCGTCTGGCCGTTCACCACGATGCTATCGCTCGTCTCCCGCCCAGGTCGTCGTACGTATACGATGTCGTGTTGCCGTCCGCATCGGTCACCGCCGTCTGCTCGCCGTCCACGTTGTATTGATACGTCGTCGTCTTGCCGTCCGGATCGGTGACACTCGTGTTGTCCAGCAGCACGTCGTAGCCGTAAGTGGTGGTCCGCCCGTCGGAGTCGGTCTGGCTCAAAATGTCCCCCAGCCCGTCGTAAGCCGTAGTAGAGGTGGACGACGTGCCGCCGACCG
>CAWCKF010000003.1:2500-201555 GCA_963796085.1 uncultured Acidobacteriaceae bacterium
CGGCTTGCGTGCCGGAGACGAACGGTGCGATTCACACTACCCTAAATACAATGCAACTGCTCTTCAGTGCTGCTACTGCGCTAAATAAGTATAGTCAACCGAATGCCAGACTCCATTGATCAGCGAATAGAGCCGGACATAGATTGTCTCTCCATTGGTGGGCAGGCCGCTCACGGTCTCCGTAGTTACCGTCACGTTGCCCGAGTTATACAGGTTGCTCGATCCCACCCCCGTGCTGCCCAGCCACAGTTCGAAGTGCGTGGCCGTGTTACCCGGCGACCACACGAAGGCCTGGCTGGTGCTCAGGAATTGGCTGCCCGGCGTGGGCGAGGTCATCGAAGCCGGCACCGCCGTCCCCGATGCCGTGTAAGTGTAGTCGGCCGATTGCCAGGCGCCGTTGATGAGCGAATAGAGCCGCACATACAACGGTTGCCCGTTGGAGGGAAGCCCGTTCACGGTCTCCGTAGTTACCGTTACGTTGCCCGAGTTATACACGTTGCTGGAGCCTACACCCGTGCTGCCTACCCACAGTTCGAAGTGCGTGGCCGTGTTGCCCGGCGACCACACGAAGGCCTGGCTGGCGCCGCCCAGCGTGCTGCCCCCGGTAGGACTGCTCATCGAAGCCGCGATGGGCGCGCCCGAGGCCGTGTAAGTGTAGTCCGCCGATTGCCAGCCCCCGTTGATCAGCGAGTAGAGCCGCACATACAACGGTTGCCCGTTGCTCGGCAGCCCCGTGACGGTCTCTGTAGTTACCGTCACGTTACCCGAGTTATACACGTTGCTGGAGCCCACGCCGGTTGTGCCCACCCACAGTTCAAAGTGGGTAGCGTTGTTGCCGGGCGCCCACGTGAAGGCCTGGCTGGTGCTGCCCAGCGTGCTGCCCCCGGTGGGACTGCTCATCGAAGCCGCGATGGGCGCGCCCGAGGCCGTGTAAGTGTAGTCCGCCGATTGCCAGGCTCCGTCGATCAGCGAGTAGAGCCGCACATACACCGGCTCCCCGTTGGTGGGAATGCCGCTCGCGGTCTCCGTGGTGACCATCACGTTGCCTGAGTTATACACGTTGCTGGAACCCACGCCCGTCGTGCCCACCCACAGTTCAAAGTGCGTGGCGGTGTTGCCCGGATTCCAGGTGAAGGCCTGGCTGGAACTTGCCAGCGTGCTGCCCGGTGTGGGAGTGGACATGGAAGCCGGCGTCGGCGAGCCGGTGGCCGTGTAAGTGTAGTCGGTCGATACCCAGCTCCCGTTGATGAGCGAGAAGAGCCGCACATAGACCGCCTGCCCGTTGCTGGGCAGACCGTTCACGGTCTCGGTAGTGACCGTCACGCTGCCCGAGTTATATAGGTTGCTGGAACCTACCGCGGTGTTGCCCACCCACAGTTCGTAGTGGGAGACGCCGAAGCCGGCCGACCAGGTGAAAGCCTGGCTGCTCCCCAGCGTGCTGCCCGAAGTGGGCGAGATCATCGCCGCCGGGATCAGGATGGTGTAGATCCCATTTGCCACGGCGCTGTTCGCGGCGTAGGGGGAGGCAGCCATCGCCCGCACGGTGGTGGTCGCGGAGATGGTAAGCGGACTGGAGTATACCGCCGAGCCGGTGGTCGGCGTCGACGCGTCGGTGGTGAAGTAGATGGTTGACGACGGCGAGGCATCGGAGAGGGTCACCGTCTGCGTCCCGATGTAACTTCCGCCCGCGGGGCTGAAGGTGGGAGTGGACGTCTGAATTGTATAGGTCCCTGTTGCGACTGCGCTGACTTTGCTCGTCGTCGCGGCCACTGCCTCGATGGTAGAGACATTGGTAGCAAGAATGTACTTTTGCGGTGCGCAATCCCAGCAATAATCCTCATTGTTAAATTGCAGCGTGGGGGGCGCGGGCAAGTCGCCGTTCGACGTCATGACTATAAACGTAGCATCCGGCGCGCTCGAAGGCGCAGTGCCGGTGGCCCCTGGAGTAAGGGTGTAGTAGATCTGAGTGGCTCCGGTGGAATCGCTGATCGTTATTAGCTGGGGAGTATTGTAGGTCCCGGGCGGAGGGGTCAGGACCGGTTTGTCGGCGATCCCCGTCGAAGTGCTGCCGAAGCAGTAGGTTCCCGATGTCACAGCACTGGGAGTCACGGACCAGGGCTCCGTGGCAATGGCGCTTATCGTCTCCCATCCTCCCGATTTAGAAAGAGAGATCGAAGTGCCGGCAGTGCCCAAACCGGCGTAACTCGTCGAAGAGGTCGTCGGCGTTGTCGGCAAGACCGCCGCGGAGCACGGTGTTGTCCCGGTGTTCGTGGTGTAGTAGTAGGTCGCATCCATCACGTCAAAAACGCCCGTGTCTATTGCCCCGGCACTGGGCGTGATCAGGGATACCTTCAACGCCGAGCTGGAGGCATAGGCGCCGGGCGGCGGTGTGAGAATTGGCGGTTGCACCACCGAACCGGTCACATAAACGGTAATGGGCGCACTACGGACCTTGCCCGCGGAGTTCGCGGCGCTGAGCCTATAGTTGCGGGTTGCTGTGGGGGTAATGGTTACACTCCCGCTGTTCAAACCCACATCCTGAATCCTGATGGGACCGATCATGTCAATGTAGGCATAGGCATCGGGGGTGCCGAATGCCGCAGCAGAGGGGGCGGTGGTGGTGATCCCGTAATCGAAGGTGACAGGAGTATTCGGCGCTACGGTAATTGTTCCCGTCTGTCCATTGGCGGTGAAGGTATTGATCGCCGGCGCGGTTTCAGGATAATCGCCAAGAGCAGAAGTCTGGGTGCCGGTTACCGAATTGATGGTGCCGGGCGCCGAATTATCCATGCCGGGGTAGGCGGGAACCTGCTGCACTACCTCGAAGTCGGACGCTGGAATAGCATTCAAAAGTTGCAAATCAGGGCCGTCCCATCTGGGATCGGTATCGCTCATGAAATAGAAGTTGGAGCCGACATCCGCCATGATCATCCCATACTGTTTCATCGCTGTTAAGATGACCTGATTCATCGGCGAGAAACCGGAGATGTCGAAGCTCGCCTTCAATCGAATCTGCGTCCCGAATGTCATATTCTGTTTGCCTGCCAGAGAGTACGTAATGCCCTGCCCCGTGGCATTTTGGGCCGGCAAAACCCAATACCCGAGATTGGCATCATTTAACGGACTGGACATCGTAAAGCGGATGGCGTGTTTGATCACTCCGGAGGCTGCTTCGTCGTATTTTGCTATCCCCGCGTAGATCGACAATCCAGCCGCATCCGACGAACTCCAGCGCCAAGGCCGCAACTCATTTTCGGTCATGTCGAAAAGCGTCTCAGTGTCTGTAGTCAACTGCCCATTGCAGCGATTCACGTCCCAAAACTCATAGAGCCAGCATGTGGCGCGGTCAAGTATGAGTACATGAGCGTCGTTCTGGTCGGTATGCGGCCACCCTGAACAGTCGGCCTCATCGCCTTCGATGGGGACAGTATCCCCTCCGGGAAACGGAGCTACAACCACATCGCTTTGGCTGTAAGTGTACGAAGGCGGCGCAACGCCCTGGCGTATGACCGAGATTGGCACTGTGGGGGTCTGGGTCGAGTCTACGACAATGTAGCCAAAACCACTGAGGTTGGGCGACTCTCCAAACTCACGTTGTATGTGAGAGGTGGGATATAAGGCCATCATAGCGTTCGAATTGGGGTCAACGGGCGCACTGGCGATATTGGTGTTCCAGAGATTGGTCGATGGAAAGGGAAGAAATCCATTCAGGGCTCCGCCGTACTCGGATGAACCGGGTAGCGGGCCGTATGTGGGGGTGCCAAGCGCCAAGTTCTGGCAGGCATTGGGCTGATCGCCGTAGATCGGACTCGACTGCGCCGACGCGAAGCCGGCGAACAAAACGAGGACGAAACAGGTTATCAAGCAGAGCGCCTTGAGCGGAAGACGGGCGCCACGGGGGGCAATTTGGGACAAGGATTTCCTGGAAGTCATAAAGCTCCTTTCAGCCTCGCAAAATACAACGACAAAGATTGTCTGCTCAGCTTAATGGCAGAAAACATACTCCTCGTGAATGTAATTTGTCAAGATATTTTAATGATGTCAGCATTCAATTGCCCTATGCCGCGCTGAATCTCGAAGAGTAACTACATGCAGGAGTTGCATTTGCGCACGGCGGTTTCACGAATCGGCAGGCTGACGTATGCGAAATCTCGCTGGAGGAATCAGGGGCAAACCCAAATCCCACCCTTTGGGACACTGTCTTCCCGGCCAGGTGCACACTAATATACAGGCCGTTTCCGCGGGAAATCCCTCCCCTTGGGTTCTCCCGTCTCCATCCCGGCCATTACACTTTTGAAGGGCATTCGATTAGGGCCGCTGCACGAAGCGGTCAAGTGAAGCACTGGGGCCAGGCCCGGTTTGAGCAAGCCGCGGCACGGATTCAAGGAAACGCGTTTCCTCGAATCCGAACGCACAGGGCGCGCGGCTACGATATCGACTTGTAGAACCGGGCTGACAGAGAGAGGGATATATGACGGTTGCTGCTCGCTTTCCCGGCATTCGGGTTACCGCAAACGGAAACCAGCTAGTCTCATACCACACCGAGACGCGCATCGCCGACGCCGGCGTGTTCTATCCCATTACGCCTTCCACGGAGGGCGGCGAACTCTTCCAGCAGGCCTATGCCGAGGGCAACCTGAACGTCTTCGGGCACAACACCATCGCCATTGAGACCGAAGGCGAGCACGCGGCCCAGGGCGGCGCCATCGCCCACTCGGTGTGCGGCAAGCGGGTGGTCAACTTCACCTCCGGCCAGGGCGTGGTCTACGGCGTGGAGCAGTACTACCACGCACCGGGCAAAGGCTCGACCATGGTGCTCGAAGTGGGCGCGCGCGCCCTGACCAAGCACGCCCTCAACGTGCACTGCGGCCACGACGATATTTATGGCGCGCTGGACACCGGCTGGATCATGCTCTTCGGCAAGGACGCGCAGCAGGCCGCCGACCAGGCGCTGATTCTGCGCCGCGTGACCGAGCTTTCGCTCACCCCCGGCATGAACATCATGGACGGGTTCCTGACCACGCACCTGGAGCGCACGTTTTACAAGCACGAGTCGGAGCCTGATCCGCGAGTACCTCGGCTCGCCTGAAGACATCATCGATTGCCCCACCGAAGCGCAGCGCGCTCTCTTCGGGCCGACCCGCCGCCGCGTTCCCAAGATGATGGACCTGACCAATCCCATCCTGCTCGGCCCGGTGCAGAACCAGGAACACTACATGCAGGGCGTGGTGGCGCGGCGCAATAACTTCGCCGAGCCGATTCTCGAATTCCTCGAGGCCGCCTACAAGGATTTCGCCGAGCTGACCGGCCGCAACTACGGTCTCATCAGCGAATACAAGACCGACGACGCCGACACGGTATTCGTCTCCCTGGGCTCGGCCGCGGAAAACATCGAGGCCGCGGTGGATTACCTGCGCCAGACACGCGGCGTGAAGGTGGGCTCCATCCACGTCAACGTCATTCGGCCCTTCCCCGAGGCCGCCATCATTACTGCGCTCAGGGGCAAGAAGAACGTCATCGTTCTGGAGCGCACCGACGAAGCCCTGGCCGGCGACAACCCGCTGGGCCGCGACATCCGTACCGCCTTTTCCAAAGCTGTCCAATCCGTCGCGGGGCTGCCCGCCATCTCGCTCGCCGAAGTTCCGAAGATTTACGGCGGCAGCTACGGCCTGGGCTCGCGCGACTTCCGTCCCGAGCACATCATCGGCGCCTACGAGTTTGCCACCGCGGGCCGCGCCCGCAAAGACGGCAAGCGCGCCTCCGACGGAGTTTCTTTCTTCGTGCTGGGCATCGACCATCCTTATGCGGTCATCGGCGATGAAACGCCGTCGCTGCTGCCCGAGGGCGCGGTCGCGGTGCGCTTCCACTCCATCGGCGGCTGGGGCGCCATCACCACCGGCAAGAACCTGGGCGCCATCATCGGCGACCTCAACGATCTGCTTTATGAGCGCGACGGCCTCAAGGACGACCTGGGCAATCCCAGGGAAGTCATTCACGTCAGCGCCAATCCCAAGTACGGCTCGGAGAAGAAGGGCGCGCCCACCAGCTACTTCATGGTCGCCGCCAAGGAACGCATCCGCGTCAACTGCGACCTGCGCCACGTGACCGTCGTTCTCTGCTGCGACCCCAAGGCCTTCACCCACACCAACCCGCTCGACGGCATGGCCGAAGGCGGCTCTCTGGTCTGGGAGTCGGACGAGGAAGGCGAGCAGGCCTGGGAACGCCTGCCGCTGTGGGCGCGCAAGCAGATCATCGACAAGAAGATTCGCGTCTTCACGCTGCCCGGCTTCGCCATCGCCAAGAAAGCCACCGACCGCGGCGATCTGCAACTGCGCATGCAGGGCAACGCCTTCCTCGGCGCATTCTTCGCCGTCAGCAGCCTGCTCAACGAGTTCGGCATCACCCAGGAGCAGTACCGCGAGGTCGTCCACAAGCAGTATGTGAAGAAGTTCGGCAAGCTGGGCGACGCCGTGGTGCAGTCCAACATGGAAGTCATGACTGCAGGGCTTCGAGCAGGTGAAGGAGATCAAAATCGGCGCGCTGGCCGCGGCCGACCACTCCAGCCTGCGCGGCGAGGCGCTGCTGCCCATTCTGGAACTGGCCACTGCGGGCGGCTCCTGCGGCATCGGCTGCCGTTCCACCCCGCTGCCGGCCGGGCAGGCCAAGCGCGCGCCGCTTGACAGCGTGACCTACTTCGACGCCCAGTTCCGCTCCAACTACGGCTATAACCAGCCGGCTACGCCGCTCTCGGCCATGGGCCTGATCGCCGCCGCCACCGGAGACACAGCCTCGAAGTACGTGGCCCGCCGCGAAACCCCGCTCTACATTCCGGAGAACTGCACTCAGTGCATGGACTGCATCTCCGTCTGCCCGGATACCGCGCTGCCCAACTGCTCGCAGGACCTGAGCACGCTGCTCTCCACCGCCGTCTCCTACTACATCGCCGATGCGGCGGAGCGCGCCAAACTAATGCGCGCGCTGCCGCAGATCGAGAAACTCGCTCGCCAGCGCATGGTCGAGGCCAACAAGGCCAACGTCCTTACGCCGCTGCCCACCATCCTGCGCGAAGTCACCGAATCGGTCGACGGTTTCTCCGCAACAGCCAGGCAGCAGTTCTTTTCCATCATCGACAAGGTCCCCATGGCCTACCAGAAGGTGAACGCCATCTTCAGCTCGCCGGAGCGTAAAAATCCCGGCTCAGGCGGCATCTTCTCGATCTTTGTCAGCGATCTCTGCAAGGGCTGCGCCGCCTGCGTCACCGCCTGCGGCGATCACAACGCGCTCAGGATGGTGCAGGAGACCGAGGAAGTCAACGCCGAGCACATGACCGGCACCAGCTTTCTCGATCTGCTGCCAGACACCTCGCAGAAGTTTCTCGGCCTCTTCAACGCCGCCAACCCCTCCGACTCCAAGACCGCCACGCTGCGCAACATGCTCATGGTGCGCGCCAACTACGACGCGCTGGTCGCCGGCGACGGCGCCTGCGCCGGCTGCGGCGAAAAGAGCGTGCTGCGTTCCATCGCCGCGGTTACCGAGGCGTACATGCGCCCCGTCTTTCATGCCAAGAGCGACCGCTTCGTTTCCAAGGCTGGCGAGCTGGACAAGAACGGCGTAAAGCGCCTGGCCGCTCTCAAGGAGCGCAACCCCCAGGAGTACGCGCTGCTGCGCCAGGCCATCGCTCACCTGATTCTCGGCCTGGGCGGCGAAGACATCGCCGACACCAGGGCCCGCATCGCCGCGCATGAGGCCGAGCACGGCCCGCTCAGCGACGCCGAACTGGTTGAGGCTATTTCCGCGGTGCTGCTGACCGAGGCCTTCAACCACAAAAATCTGCAAGCCATCGACGGCCGCCACGCCAACGGCATGAGCGTGATGGCTATGGCCGCGCACACCGGCTGCAATACCGTCTACGGTTCCACCGCTCCCAACAATCCCCATCCCTATCCGTGGATGAACTCGCTCTTCCAGGACGGAGTAACCGTGGGCTGGCTGATGGGCGAGAGCTTCATCGTCGATCATGCCCGCCGCTCCGTGATTCCCGAGCGCCTGGCCGATATGCTGCTCACGCGCGATGCGAATGTGATCAGCGACGAAGAGTACTACCACCTGAGCCACTTCACTGACGCGCTGATGACCGACCAGGAGATCGTCGAGCTGCCCAAGGTGTGGGCCGTGGGCGGCGATGGCGGAATAGGCGACATCGGCTACCAGAACACCTCCAAGGTGATGCTGCAGAACCGCCCCAACGTCAAGGTGGTGATGCTCGACACCCAGGTCTACTCCAACACCGGCGGGCAGAACTCCGACTCCACGCCCATGCTGGGCGGCAACGACATGAACGTCTTTGGCGCCGCCACGCAGGGCAAGAATACGGAGAAGAAAACGGTAGCCGAAACCTTCCTGGCCGGGCACGGTTCGCCTTTCGTCGCCCAGGTCTCAATGGCCAACGCGCCAAAGCTCTACCGCGCCATACTGGACGGCCTGGAGTACCGCGGCACCGCGTTCCTGCAGTGCTTCACCACCTGCCAGCCGGAGCACGGCGTAGCCGACGACATGGCCCTCTTCCAGGCCCAGCGCGTGCGCGACTCGCGCGGCGCGCCGGAGTTCGTCTTCAACCCGCGCCTGGGCGAAACCTACCAGGAAGCCCTGGACATCAAGGGCAATCCCTCGATCGATTTGGATTGGTACGAGACCAAAAACAAGACCACCGGCGAAACCCAGCGCTACACCGTCGCCCACTGGTGCACTACCGAAGCCCGCTTCCGCAACCACTTGAAGAAGATCAAGCCCGAAGCGGCGGCCAAGCTCATCCCGCTGGACAACATGCTGGTCCGCATCACCCAGCAGGACGTGGTCTACCGCCGTTACCTGACTCCCGGCCACCGCGCCTTCATCCCCGACTTCGGCGTTTACATTACCTTCGAGGAAAATGGCAAGACCGAGTTCCGCGTCATATCCCGGCAGTTGGTGATGTTCTGCGTAGAGCGCCGCAAGGCCTGGCGCATGCTGCAATCCAAGGCCGGTATCGTGAACAAGGAATACGCCGCCCAACGCGCCCTCCTTGCCGAAGTGGACGCCGGCAAAATCCCCATGGACGAGTTCCTGGCCCACGCCCACGAACTGCTCGCAGAGCGCCTGACCGGCGGAATGCTGGCCAAGGCATAAGTCAACTTTCAATTCAGAGTCAGAATCTTAGGTCTCATTCGCTGCGGCGGACGAGAACTGGGACACCGGCGCACCCGCACATGGGTAGCGATAAGAGCAGTTCAGTATATTTGAGCGCGTGTACTTCCCGGCCCTTGATGGCGAGTGACAATATAGTAATTGGAGAACTGCACGCCAATTGCAAGTGCGGCACGCATTGGTCTCCAGTGGATCTCATCGGGGGCATATCCAGATGGCACTCAATCGCAGGGACTTTATCGGCGCAATGATCGCATCCACTTCTTTGGGAACACTGGGAGCATCGCTGGCGCCAGTCGAGCCGTCTTCAGCAACCGGACAAGGGAAATGGATCAGGAACGGCCTGGTGGATGCGGGCGGCACGCACGAGCCGCACATCTTTCTGGTGCGCCGCGGCGGACTGCGCCTGGACGCGCTCAAGACCAGCGAGTACGAACAGAGTGAAGAGCTAATCCAGCAACTTCATGGCCAGGGGGTCGAGGTCTTTCATACCAGCCTCTATAAAGGCTTTGGCATGGCCGCTGAACTAGAGGGGATGGAGCGGACGCGCGATGCAGTCGCCATCGCTCACCGCTATGGCATGAAAGCAGACACGTATGTTCAATGGGGCTCCATGATGTACGAGACCTTTTTTGCGGAAGAGCCGCGCGCCGAGCAATGGATTCAGCGCGATGCCGCGGGGCTGCCCATTCTGCTGACCTATGGCTACCAGCAATCCTTCCGTTACAAACCTTGTTTTTCCAACCTGGAGTATCTGGAATATCTCAAGAAAGTCGTGCGATATGCAATCATGGAGGTGAAAACAGATTTCATTCACCTTGATAATTTCAGTCTCAATGCCGAGCCGGATTCCTGCCATTGTTCGCGGTGCGTAAGCGGCTTCAGAAAATTCCTGAGAACGAAGTACAGTTCAAGACAATTGCGGGAGCGGTTTGGTTTTGAAAATATCTCTTTCGTCAATCCGCCGCAATGGAACAGGAGCAACCCTCCGGAGAGAATGGAAATCATCTACGATCCGGCAATTCAGGAGTGGGTCAATTTTCGCTGCCAGTTGATGGCGGATGCGCTGGAGCAGATTTCAGGATACGCGAAGTCCCTTAATCCCGAAGTTGCGGTGGAGATCAATCCGGGCGGAATCAGCGGCGAAAATCATACGTGGATGGCGGGCGTCGATCATACCAGGCTTCTGAAGTTTACGGAATCCTTTTGCAGCGAAGAAGAAAACATACCCGCATACCATCCCGACGGCCGGCTGGTTGCAAAGATACGCAGTTATAAACTGGCGCGCGCTTATAAGAACGTTTTGTTTACCAGCGACGTTGCAAACGACCCTGTGGCGCTGGCTGAGACGCTGGCCTTCAACCAGACCATTGGCTACGTGGGGGGCGACCCGCTCCTGCCGGAGACGCTGAGGTACATCAGGTTTTACCGCAAGAACCGGGATTTGTATCTGGATAGCGAGGATGTTGCCCCGGTGGCGGTGCTTCGCTCCTACGCTTCCCTGACCTATCACCACGCTCGCGCGCAATTGAGCGCGATCCTGGTGGAGCAGGCTCTGATTCAATCGCGAATTCCTTTTGTTCTTGTTTTCGATGAGCACCTTCGCAACCTGGCCGGTTACAAGGTCCTCATCCTGCCCAATTCCGAATGCCTCTCGGATGAGCAGCTTTCTCTCATTCGCCGCTATGTGGATGATGGCGGGGGATTAGTGGTTACCGAGCAGGCCGGGCTCTACGACGAGTGGAAACGGGTGCGCCCGCAACCTGGCCTGAGCGGGTTGGTGGATGGCCAGCCCGCCGGAACGGACTATCAGGAAGATGTGGCATTCCAGTTGGAAGGCCCAGGGGCGGGAATGCGCAAACAGGCCGGCAAGGGAAGAGTAGCGTTTATTCCATCGCTTCAATTTGATGGGGCATTGCCGCCGCCTGAGCCGTATTTTGCGATTACAAATCGCTTCTGGAAGCGTCCGGCAAACTGGAAAGAGATCATCGATGCCGTCTACTGGGCGGCTGCGGATCCGATTCCTTTTACTGTCGATGGCCCCGAATACCTGGCGGCAAACTACACGCGCCAGCCTCGAAGGCAACGTTATCTCGTCCATCTGGTAAATTACAACGCAACCAACGTTCCGCTCCTCAAGGATGTGGAGGTCCGGGTTGAGTTGCCGGGGGACAAAAGGGTGACGCTGGTGACTCAGTATGGTCCGGACGCAGAGGACGCGCGCACGCTCAAATTCACCAACGACGGCGCCCGCAGCAGGTTTACCGTATCTGAAATGGCGGCTTATGCGCTCATTGCCGTTCAATTGTAAGCGCAAAAAGGGAGAAAAGCCCTGGCGTGATGGGAGCGGAGCAGAGATTGAAGCCGGATGATGCTGACCGTTGATTTTTGGAGCGGGAGACCGGGATCGAACCGGCGACATTCAGCTTGGGAAGCTGACGTTCTGCCACTGAACTACTCCCGCTGCCTGTTTTCAATCAACCTACGCAAGGCGCCTTCGCTCCCAGGGAGTTTGCCTGGGAGCTCAGAAACCATCATACCGCAGGAATGGGCGGCGTAAAACCCAGGTTCAGAGGTTGGATTCCGCCACTTGTCTCCAGCCCTCAGGGTTTGGCGATGCGCTTGTAAGCCGGAGGATAGCGGTTGGGCGGGCCGTACACGGGGTTCCACTCATCGCGAATCTTGCGCAGCGCGGTCAGGTCGAGATCGCCGACCAGGACGCCCTCGCCGGCACCGAGTTCATCCTGCGTGGCGCCCTCAAAATCGAAAATGGCGCTGCCGCCGTTGCTGCGCGGCGCGGCGTAGTTCACGCGCACGATGAAGACCCGGTTCTCCAGGGCGCGGGTCTGGTAGAGGTGCACCAGCAGCGGCCGGGCGAAATCGCTGGTGCAATAGGGATTCAGCACCACCTCGGCTCCGCCCAAAACCAGTTCCAGGGTGGACTCCGGATGCTGGATGTCATAGCAGATTTCGATCCCCAGTTTGACCTTGACGCCGTCGATTGCGGCCTCCCAAACCGGGAAGCCGTCGCCGTGATTCACGCCAGAGGCCGCCATCCAGTTCTGCAGATGCACTTTGCTGTAGCAGCCGGCGATGGTCCCCTGGGGGTCCATGAGGACAGCCGTGTTGAAGAGTTTGCCGGACCGGTTCTCGTCCATGCCGAAGACCATCCAGATTCCCAGCTCTCGCGCCAAAGCGGCGAAACGGTTGGTGGAGGGTCCGGGAATCGGCTCCGCGGCGGCCAGAATCCTGGCCCGCTCCTGCACCAGTTTGGGATCGTCCAGAGAAACTCCTCTGCGAGTAAATCTCCTCGCTCACCCTTGGGTACCCCTGCACCGCGACTTCCGGGGTGCACATAAGTTTTGCGCCGCGCGCGGCCGCCTGCCGGATCCACTGCTCCGCCTGCGCAAGGTTGTACTCCTTATCGAAGGTCCTGCCCTTCATCTGGATCAATCCCACCCGGATCTTCTGGCCCGGCGCAGGCGTATCGGCGGCACTGATGGCATTTAGTTCAGCGAAGCCATCGGCGCCAATGCCCATGACGCCGAGCGCAGATACCGATCCTGTCAGGAATTTTCTTCTGTCCACGGTCTATACCTCTTATGCGTTGTATATATAAGGATACGCTTGGCCGCGCAGCCCGGTCCGTATCCCGAACCAGGCTGCAAGAGCGGGAGGCTCTCAGGAGTGGAATTTCAAAGCCAACTGAACTGCGTCCTAGCTGCAGCCGCTGGTTGAGCCGCAGCTCATGCAGCGGTAGCAACTGCCGTTGCGGACCATGATGGCGCCGCAGACCGAGCAACTGGGGGCGTCGCCCATCTCGTACATTTCGCGCATGGCGTCGGCGGCGTGGTAGATGCCGCGATCTTTGAGGTCGGGGCCATGCGTGGGGATGGACGCGGGACTGGACGCCGTAGACCAGGTTTGCACCTCCGGCGGAATGCCGCCGCCTCCGTCCGGATGGCCGGTATGACCGCTTACCTGATTCAGACGCTTGGCAACCTCCTCGGCCAGCCGGGCCAGATGGTCCTGCGAGATCGCATCCTCCTTCGGGATCGGATTCAGGATGCATGCTGGGCGAGGCGGGCAGTTGCGGCGCCTGCGGCGCCAGGCCGGCAAAGAGCGTCAACTGCGTGCCGGAGAGGAAGCGCAGGTTGAGCCAGCGGAAGATGTAATCCATGAGGCTCTTGGCGTAGCCGATCTGCTCGTTGCCGGTCCAGCCGGAGGGCTCGAAGCGGGTGTGGGCAAACTTCTCGCACAGCACCTTGAGCGGCACGCCGTGCTGCAGGGCGAGCGAGATGGAGGTGGCGAAGGCGTCCATCAGGCCGGAGACGGTGGAACCCTCCTTGGCCATCTTGATGAAGATTTCGCCCGGCTGGCCGGTTGGGGTAGAGGCCGACGGTGATGTAGCCCTCATGGCCGGCGATGGAGAACTTGTGGGTGATGGAGGCGCGCTCGTCCGGCAGGCGATGGCGCACGGCGCGCGGCGGTGCGTTCAGGTCCTGCGCCGCTGATCCTGTGCCTGTTCCGCCGTGGCGTCCAGTGACGGCGTAGGCGTGAGCACCGGCACGGCGGCAGCCTTGGCGATCTCCTCCAGCGCGCGCTGGAAGGACGCGGCGGCGGCGATCAATTGCCTGGCGCTCACCTCCAGCTTTTCGCCGGTCTTGGCTTCCAGAGCCTTCAGGTCGGCTTCGGCGGCGGGCTGTCCATGCGGCCAGGTGGGCCAGCACGCGGCTGCCGGCAGCGTCCAGAGCCGAGGGCTCCTTCTTGGCGTCCATGCTGGTATTCAGCGGCTGGGTGCCCTTGGAGCCGTCGCGGTAGATGGCCACGGCCTTGATGCCCTGGCGCCAGCTTTCGGCGTAGGCCTCGGCAACCTCTTCGACGGTGGCCTCCTGGGGCAGGTTCACGGTCTTGGAGATGGCGCCGGAGAGGAACGGCTGCGCGGCGGCCATCATCTTGATGTGGCCCATGTAATGGATGGAGCGCGTGCCCTTGAGCGGCTTGAAGCTGCAATCGAAGACCGCCAGGTGCTCGGGCTTGATGCCGGGCGCGCCTTCGATGGTGCCGGTGGCGTCGATGTAGCTGACGATGGCGTTGACCTCGTCGTCGGAGTAGCCGAGCTTGAAGAGCGCGGCGGGCACGGTGTTGTTGACGATCTTGATCATGCCGCCGCCCACCAGCTTCTTGTACTTGACCAGCGCCAGGTCCGGCTCGATGCCGGTGGTGTCGCAGTCCATCATGAAGCCGATGGTGCCGGTGGGCGCCAGAACCGTGGTCTGCGAGTTGCGGTAGCCGTAGCGCTCGCCGTAGAGCAGCGCCATGTCCCAGCACTCGCGGCTGGCGTCGATGAGGGCGTCGAGCTGCGGCACGCTGAAGGGCTCGCCGCGCTGCGCGATTTGCCGATGTTGTTGACCTCGGCGCGGTGCATGCGGATCACGTCGAGGAAGGGCTCGCGGTTGACGTAAAAGCCGGGGCAGGCGCCGCCCTGGCGCTCGACCGAGGCGGTGAGCGGCGTGGCCGAGGCGAGCGGCGGGCAGCTGGCGGCCACGATGGCCGATTGCAGATAGGCCTGGCCGCACATGATGGCGGTGAGGCGGCGGCCAGGTCGCGGCCGGCGGCCGAGTCGTAGGGCAGGCCGAAGGCCATCAGCAGCGCGCCCAGGTTGGCGTAGCCCAGGCCCAGCGGCCGGTAGTCGTGGGAGTTGCGCGCGATGGCCTCGGTCGGGTAGCCGGAGTTGTCCACCAGGATCTCCATGGCCGTGATGACCACCGAGATGGAGTGCCGGTAGGCGGGAATGTCGAAGACTGCCCGCCGGGGTGACGTACTTCATCAGGTTGAAGCTGGCCAGGTTGCAGGCCGAGTTGTCCAGGAACATGTACTCCGAGCAGGGGTTGGAGGCGTTGATGCGCGCCGTGTTCTTGCTGGTGTGCCAGCGGTTGATGGTGGTGTCGAACTGCATGCCGGGATCGCCGCACAGCCAGGTGGCCTCGGCGATCTTGCGCATGATCTCGCGCGCCTTGTAGGCTGGCCACCGGCTCATGGCCCTTCACCGTGTAGGTGGTGAACTCGCCGTCGCTCTCATAGGCGCGCATGAACTCGTCGCTCACGCGCACGGAGTTGTTGGCGTTCTGGAAGAAGATGGACGAGAAGGCCTCGGAATCCGGGCCCGAACCGTCGTAGCCGGCCTTGATCAGCGTGTGGGCCTTGGCCTCTTCCTTGGCCTTGCACTCGATGAAATCCATGATGTCGGGGTGATCCACGTTGAGAATCGCCATCTTGGCCGCGCGGCGCGTCTTGCCGCCCGACTTGATGACCCCGGCAAAGGCGTCGAAGCCCGCGCATGAAGCTGAGCGGGCCGCTGGCCGTGCCGCCGCCCGACACGGCTTCCTTGCTGGAACGCAGGGAGCTGAAATTGGTGCCCGTGCCGGAACCGAATTTGAACAGCATGGCTTCGGTCCTGGCCAGGTCCATGATGCCGCTCATGGAATCCTCAACGGAGTTGATGAAGCAGGCCGAGCACTGCGGATTGCGGTAGCCGGTGGCCGCGTAGGTCACGCCGCCGGTCGAGGGATCCCAGTGCCAGTTCTGCCCCTCCGCATCCGGCTCCAGGCGGTCGCAGCCCACGTTGAACCATACCGGCGAGTTGAAGGCCGCCTTCTGCGTCAGCAGCATGTGGGCCAGCTCGTCGTGGAAGATGGCCGCATCCTCGGGGGTGGCAAAGTAGCCGCCGGCCAGGCCCCAGTCGCGGATGGTCTCCGCCACGCGCCCCACCAGCTGCCGCACGCCGGTTTCCCGCTCCGGCGTGTCCAGCTGCCCGTGCAGGTACTTCGAGGCCACGATATTGGTGGCCGTCATCGACCAGTCCGCCGGCACCTCCACGTCCTTCTGCTCGAAGATGGTGTTGCCCTTGGTGTCGGTGATGGACGCCGTGCGCCGTTCCCACTGGAGCTCGTCGTAGGGGGAGACGCCTTCGGCGGAAAAGCGGCGGGAAAAGGTCAGCCCCGTCTGGGTGTCGGCGAGTCTGCTGGGAAGCGGCGGAAGTCTGAAGATGGGCCTCGTTCATGGAATCTCCTCAATCGGCAAATTCGGTGAATACCACCCTACATCCGGCGCCACGCGGCCTGGGAGGTGATAAGGCATAAATCTCTGACAAAGAACGGGAAACGGGGACTTGAAATTACCGCGAGTTCTCTTTCCTTGGCGGCTCGCCGGCGGCTCATCGGCCCCGGCTTTCGTTACAGTCCGATTACAGCCGCAGATGAAAAAATACCGCTGTCTGTGGTGCGTGTCAACAAGAAACCACAATATCTTGTATTTTGCTGACATTCGCCGCACCTGGTTCCTAAACACCGGCAATTGCCTGTGGAAAGCTCGAAACAGCCTTGCGGGACGCGGGTTTGGGGCTTCCAACTTTGCCCCAAATCCTGTGCAATCTGACTCTGCGCCCCGTATCAGGCCTCAATCCAAGCCTATTCCTCCCCCGCAGCCGGGGACAAGGCGCAGGAATAGTGCAATTTGCCGGCATGTCTGTGCGTTTTGTGGAGATTGGGGACGGATTCAGGGAAATTGGATTTGGCCGGGAGATGTATAGGGGCTGATAGGCTGGTTTTGTGTCCGCCCCCACCCCATCGCCGCTCAACTGGAAGCCTGTGCCCCTGCCAGGCCCCGTCACTCTCCGCGGCCGAACCGTCACCCTGGAGCCGCTCGATGCCGGGCGCCACGCCGCCGCCCTCTGGCAGGCTGTCAAGGGTCACGATGAGCTATGGAGGTGGCTGCCCGACGGCCCTTATGGCGCCGAGAAGGAATTTCGCCGCTCCATCGAGGAGAAACAGGCGGCAGCGGAGGCGGTTTTTCTGGCTATTGTGCCTCTGGCGAACCCGCGGAAGCGTCTCCGGCGTGACGCCAGCTACATGCGCATGGAACCGGCCCACGGGGTGGTCGAGGTGGGCAACATTCTTCTGGCGCCGTCCCTGCAGCGCACCACGGCCGCCACCGAGGCCATGTACCTGATGGCCGGCGCACGTCTTCGACCACCTTGGCTATCGCCGCTACGAGTGGAAGTGCAACGCGGAAAACGAACCCAGCCGCCGCGCCGCGCTGCGCCTGGGCTTCACCTTCGAGGGCATATTCCGCCAGCACATGGTGGTCAAAGGCTGAAACCGCGACACGGCATGGTTCTCGATGCTGGACCGCGAGTGGCCGGCGCGCAAGCGAGCCTTTGAAGCCTGGCTGGAGCCCGCCAACTTCGATGGCGAAGGGCGGCAGCGGAAGAGGTTGAATCAGCTCCTAACTTCTAGCTTTTAGCTATTAGCCCCGGGGTTCCGGGGACGGAGCTATTTGGGTTTCCCGCCCTGGCCGCTAAAGGCGCGGCAAGGATGGGGCACCCGGCAACTGCCGCTCGTGCAATGGCCCGCGTCAGTGTCGGTCCGGCAATCGCAGTAACGAGAAGGGCGAACAGCTGGATGTGGGGAAGTCGCATGGAGGAAGCATACTGTGGCCGGTCGGAAGGGACAATGAAAAAACAGCCTATAGCTCTCAGCTTTCAGCTCTTAGCTCGTCACTGGATGGGCCCCCGGGAAAGGTGGGTTGACGTCACTTTTTCAGCCTGAGAAAATAGGCTGTCCAGGTTATAGGAGACACCAATCGAACCTTTCACCGTAGTTTCCTTGATCAGATCGGTTCGATTGCTGGCGGTGAATGACACGGGAAAGGTGACGCCGCTGGTTCCGGCAGGAAAGGTCCATTTCGCCTGGCCAAGGACGATGGTCCCAGTGCTGGTGACTGCGACGCCATTCACTGTGACCTGCTGACCAAGAGGCTCCTGAAGTAAATCCTGTACAAGCATTGAGAGCGAAAGCGTAGATTTGGATAGCACAACGATTGAAGGAAGCGGATAATCGGCTTCGGCCGTGACCTTGAAATCGCGTACGGGAGTCAGTTTCAGCTGGGCAGAGGGGGCCGTAAAGAGCGTGAAGCCGGCGTTGGCAGTGAATTGGGTGCTGCCGTCCTTGGAAAGGGGAAACTCAAAAATGAAATTGAAATTGGATAGATCGGGCGCCGTTGTGCCGATGGAGTAGGTTTGTGTCGTGGATTTGGGCAGCGCCACAGAGGCCTGATTTGTGAATGTGTATTCGAAGCTGAAGACCGGGGAGTTGTTGATCTGGGACTGGACCGATTTGTAGTCGCGCTCGTAGGCATCTAGCGCTTTATCGTATTTGGTATTAGCGTCAAGAAGCGCAGGATCTTTCGATTCGAGAGAACACACTTGCGAGTTGAAGCTGGACCAGACGGTACTTAGCCGTTTAGATATCTCGGTGTCCTGATCCGCAGAAGTGTCTTTCGTAGTCTTCAGATAGGTGTCGAGCTGGCTGAGAGTTGTTAGAGCGTTCTTCTGCCAGCCGGAGTATTCCTCCTTGAACTTCTTTTCGACTTCAGATTGAAAATCTTGGCCAGTCTGGGGAAGATTATTGGCCGGCGTGTTGGCCCAACTCGCCCAAGCCTTGGTCCATTTTGCGTCACGAGGGTCGCGGTGATTATAGAGATCGATGTGGGCTGTGGCGCTGGAAAAGGCGCTTGGGGAGGCAGAGGTGGATGTCGAAGACGAGCTTGTGCCAGTATTGAAAGCAAGCGAAAAAGACGCATGGTCGGCCAGAGATAATAATTCGTTATGAGGCCATGCGTTAAAGCTGGCCTGATAGTCCTTCGTATTGATGGCCTTAATGATGTTGGCGATGTTTCCGTTGACGGTTGTTACGCTGCCGCTGACCGATTGGGTCAGCCCTCCATATTCCTCGGCTAGTCCGAGAAGCCAGGGAACGCTGCCCTTGCTGGTCGTGGAAGTGCTGCCAGCGGCTCCGGCGGAGGCTGTGGTCTGCTGATCAGTCCTGGCCTGCGCAGTTCCGGCTTGCCCTGCCGTCGTTGACCGCGGCGCCGCGGCCTGGGCTTCTTTTGCATCCTCATTGAACCAGTAGGCTGCTACACCGAATTCGTCGACTGAACCAAGTTTCTGCGCTGCCTTGTAAGTTGCGACTACATTCGTGAGTCCGGTCTGCGAGGTCTGGCAAAGGGATTTTTGCGCGGCCGTGCCGGGAGACTGCGCAAGGACGCATGGTGGGACAAACGCGGCATTGAGGGCCAGGCAGAAGGCCATGAGCATGCGATTCATATTCCACTCTCCCTTGTTCACGGTTTCACGACAACAAATGTGTATTGGTTCAGGATCGGTCCTGCCCCCTGCGGCACTGGGACGAAAAGGGTTATAAGCTGACTTGCCGGATCCGACAGAGATATGAATTTCAGAGTGTATATAGCAACGGGGTTGGGGTCCCCGGCCGCGATTGCCTCGTTGAAGGAAACAGCGAAGGAGAGCGAATCTCCGGCATTTTGCGGACACTGGAAGATACGGGTATCCCGCAAATGGGCGGGGTCCGGCGCCGTGCTTAGCCATGTGCCCCCAACGGGATTGAAGGGAAATTGAGCGAGGAATGGCGGCTTATCGACCGTAGTGTTAAATTCAATTTTCTCTGAAGGCAGGCAGTTGAACTGATTGGGCGTCTGAGGATCTTTTTGCATAGAAGCTCTCCTGGGATGTCTGAGCGTTGCATTCGGGAGGCGATCAGCCGACTCGATGCAACCGGGAGGAATCGGAACGGTTGGAGAATAGCTACCGAGTGCTGGGTGCCCCAGGTCTCGATTCTGAGATCTGGGATCGCGCGAACCCCAGCCACGGACTACTCTCAATAAACGCCTACATGATCAGAGAAAACCTTCTTCTGCCCTGACACTCGCCACGTCGTCGTCTACGCGTTGCTCGCCTCATCGTGAGCCCCGAAGTCAATTGCGCCGACACTTATCCATCCTCCATTGCCCCAATGATCGGCCCTGTGCGAGATACACGTTCAGTTGCGCGTACGGAACCGGAACCGGAGGCCTCGGCGCGCACGGATAGGGAATGCAGGGAAGCCCGTGGCCTTTGAAAGACAACAAGAATCAGCGTACCCGGTGAATTGGGAATGGTTGGAGCATAGCCGAGATTTTGTGGGATTCAAAGAGGAACGCGGAATTTGCTTCTGTGGAAATATCTTACGAAAGGGTGCTGTACTGAAGTAACCGGCGGATGTTGCCTGGAACTTTAATAAGTCCTTGTTAACTCGCAGGGGAACGAGTTTTTAGCTTTATTGTTGCCGGATGGACATGAATTAGCTGTATTCTCCAGCCATCCACGTCCGCCGCGGCGGACGTGGATGGCCGGAAGGCGCAGAGTTACCCGGTGAGTTACAGGAACAAAGGCGCCATCACAAAGGTGACGGTGCAAAGCAGCTTGATGAGCACGTGGATGGAGGGACCGGCGGTGTCCTTGAAGGGGTCGCCGACCGTGTCGCCCACCACCGCGGCCTTGTGCGGATCGGAACGCTTGCCGCCCAGTTGGCCGGTCTCGATGAACTTCTTGGCGTTATCCCATGCGCCGCCGCCGTTGTTCATGAAGATGGCCCAGAGGATGCCGCTGATGGTGCCCACCATAAGCAGGCCGGCAACGGACTCGGCAGCCAGTGTGGGGTCGGCGGCGGTATTGAAGAAGCGGAAAAGGAAACCGACAGCGATGGGCACGCCCACCGCCAGAAGGCCAGGGACCACCATCTGCTTGAGCGCGGCCTTGGTGACCATATCCACGCAGGCGCCGTAGTTGGGCTTGGAGGTGCCGGCCATGATTCCGGGGTCGGCCTTGAACTGGCGGCGGACCTCTTCAATGACCGCGTGAGCGCTCTTGCCCACCGCCTGAATGGCGAAGGAGCTGAAGAGAATCACCAGCGCGGCGCCGATGAGCGAAGCCACAAAAACGGGCGGCTTGGAGAGATTGACGGAGGCGAACTCGAAAGCCATGTTATGGGTCTGCTGGCGAACCAGACTCCGCCACTTCATCCAGATAGGCGGAGAAGAGCAGAAAGGCCGCCAGGGCCGCGGAACCGATGGCGTAGCCCTTGGTGAGGGCCTTGGTGGTGTTGCCCACCGCATCCAGACGGTCGGTGCGCCTGCGAACCTCTTCGGGCTGCTGCGACATTTCGGCAATGCCGCCGGCGTTGTCGGTGATGGGACCGAAGGTGTCCATGGCCAGGATGTAGGCGCAGGTAGCCAGCATGCCCATGGTGGCGATGGCGGTGCCGAAGAATCCGGCGCTGGTGCCGGAGATCATGGGCAGAGCCTTGATTCCGCAGTAGTAGCTGCCCAGGATGGCGGCGGAGATGACGATGACCGGCATGGAGGTGGACTCCATGCCCACGGCCAGGCCGGCAATGATGTTAGTGGCCGGGCCGGTGGTCGAGGCCTTGGCGATGGACTGCACGGGGCGATAGCGGTCCTCGGTGTAGTACTGGGTGATCCAGACAAAGAGGAAGGACATGGCCATGCCGATGAGGCCGGCAAAGAAGAACCATTTCCAGTCCGCTCCCGGGATGCCGCCCAGAAGGTACTTGACGGCGACCCAGAAACCGGCGGCGGCGAGAATGGTGGTTACCAGGTAGCCGCGATTGAGGGCCTGCATGGGATCTTCGTGCTCGTTCTTCAGCCTGACGGTGAAGATGCCGATGATGGAGGCGATGAGACCGAAGGCGCGGGCCACTAACGGGAAGAAGATGGCCAGGATGGCTGCTTCAGGAGCCTTGTCCTTGAGGGTGGCGAAGAGCGCGACGGCCAGAATCATGGCGCCGATATTTTCAGCGGCGGTGGACTCGAAGAGGTCGGCTCCACGGCCGGCGCAGTCGCCCACGTTGTCGCCGACAAGATCGGCGATGACGGCCGGGTTGCGCGGATCGTCTTCGGGAATGCCCGCCTCGACCTTGCCTACCAGGTCGGCGCCCACGTCGGCGGCCTTGGTGTAGATGCCGCCGCCCAACTGCGCAAAGAGGGCCACGAAGCTGGCGCCGAAGCCGAAGCCGACGATCTCATAGGGAACCTGATTGGGATGCGCCATGCCGCCGAAGGCCAGGAAGATGATTCCCACGCCCAGCAGCGAGAGAGCAACCACGGAAAGGCCGGTGACCGCGCCGCCGCGCAGGGCGATTTTAAGCGCGCCGTTGAGGCTCTTGCGCGCCGCCGAGGCCGCCCGCAGATTGGCGCGGATGGAGACGAACATCCCGGAAAATCCCGCCAGGCCGGAGCAAACCGCGCCGGCAAAGAAGCTGATGACCGTCTTGAGGGCCAGATCCTGTCCCTTGCCCAGAAAGAGGTAGAGGGCATAGATCAGGATGGCCAGCACCACCGACAGCGCGTAGATGGTCTTGTATTGGCGCTTCAGGAATGCCTCGGCGCCTTCCTTGATGGCCGCGGAAATCTGCTGCATCGCCGGCGTTCCCTTATCCGAGCCGATGACCTGGCGCGCAAACAAAAAAGCCACAATGAGCGAAAGCACGCTTACGCCCAGAAAAAATTCCACCCAATTCTGTACTGTCACAAGTCCTCCCGATTCAAGGTTTGAAGCTGAATGTCGAACCACCCCGGAAAACGCGACCTCTGCGAACGCTGGGGAAATGCCAACCGAAGGCTATCATCCGCATAGGCCAGTGTCGAGTGATTGCAGTCACAGGGTTCCGGGCGATTTCCAGAGCCGGAAAGTGCCACTTTGGGCGGCGCCGGCTACACTGCGTGCCGCCGCCTTCCGCAATCAATTCATAAGCTATTCATTCATAGGCCAGCGCGTCGATGGGATCCTTGCGCGCGGCCATCCAGGCCGGGTAGAGCGCGCCGCACAACGCTCCCACAAAGGCGATAACCGCGCCCTTGGCGATCCAGGCGGCGGTGATCTCAAAGTGCAGGGTGGGAAACATGTGGCGCATCAGTAGATTCACGCCGAAAACGCCCACGATTCCCAACAGCACGCCGGCTACCGCCAGCACCGCGGTCTCGCGCAGCACCACGCTCACGATGACCGGCTTGGAGGCGCCCATCGACTTGAGGATTCCGATCTCGCGCGTGCGCTCCAGCACTGCCGTATACATGGACTGGAAGATGACCAGAAAGCCCACGATGACCGCGATGCCGGTGACTACGTCCAGCGCGATATTGAAGCCGGGCAGCTTTTCCGGGGTCATCATGGAAAGCCATTCGTCCATGGTCTGTATCTGGGTAGTCTTCCAGGCCCCGGGTGGCATGGATCTCCTGGATCACGGCGTTCTCATTGGCCGGATCGTCGCACTTGATGTAAAAGACCGAGGCCTTGCCCTCCACGCCCATCATCTGGCCCATGGTATCGATGGGTATCAGCTTGCGCCCGCCCTTGCCGTGCTCCACGATGCCCGAGATGCGGAACGGTTGCTTCATGATAGTGATCTGATCGCCCACATGATAGCCATGATCGGAGCCGGCAAAGACATCGTCCACGATCACGTCGTAGGGCTCCTGAAACGGCCCGCCGGAGAGGAAGACAAAGGGCTTCAGCGCGTTGAAGCTGGGGTAGTCGATGCCATAGAGACACTTCGATCTTGCCGGTGGTGTTAAGGTTCTGAATCACCGGCGAGGCCACGGCCACGTGGGGCAGGCGCCGGATGGCCTCAATGTTCTTGGCCGGCATGGGAGCGCCGCCCACCCCGTTCATGATAGCTGGCATTGGAGGGCCGCAGGATCAGGTCCGCGCCGATGCCGTTGGTGCGCTGCTTCTGGTCGTTCAACATGCCCATGAAGATGCCCACGATGGAAAGAATCATGATGACTTCAATGGCCACCGCCAGCACGCTGATGATGGAGCGCACGGGCCGATGCAGCAGATTGGCAAAGATGAGCTTATTCATTGCTGAGCATGGCTCCAATGACTCGAAGGGCGAAATTCTGTTGCCAGCCCTCGCCTTCAGGGTAACAGCCTGGGCTGGCAAAGAGTTTTTTCGCCTGTTCTGCCGCCGCGCTCGTGTATCTTGGCCGCAGAGACGGATTCCCCGCTGCGGAGAATTATGACTACCCTTGCCGCCATCGATGTCGGTTCCAACTCCTGCCGGTTGAAGATTGCCAGGGTTGTGGCGCACCAGTTGCGGACGCTGCATGAAGATCGCGAGGTGACGCGGCTGGGAGCCAGCGTCTTTGAGTCGGGGCTGGTTTCGCCGGAGGCGATGGCGGCTGACGCTGCGGGCGCTGAAGCGCTTTCAGCGGGCGGTGCAGGCACACGGCGTGGACCAGATCCGGGTGGTGGCCACCTCGGCCATGCGCGACGCGCGCAACGCGGCGGCGTTTCAGGCCTGGGTGAAGGCGGAGACGGGCTGGAACATGGAGATCATCTCCGGCCTGGAAGAGGGGCGGCTGATCCATCTGGGCGTGGTGGGGGGCGAATTCGGAACCACGGAACCGGGAGTGGGCGGCCGGGTGCTGCTGGTGGACCTGGGCGGAGGAAGCTGCGAGATTACGCTCTCCGAGCACAAGCGCATCAGGGAAACGATCAGCCTGCCGCTGGGCGCGGTGCGGCTGACGGAGGAGTTTCTCGGCGAGGACCCGCCGCCGGCCGATGGACTGGCGCGGATGCGGCAGTGGATTGCCCGCGAACTGAGGCGGGCGCACGGAAAGATTCAGCCGGGGAACGTGTCGCTGGTCATTGCCACCTCCGGCACGGCCGCGGCGCTGAGCGAGGCCTGCGCCGCCGCCGGGAAAGCCAGCGGCAAGGCGGGCAAAAAGGCGGGCAAGAATAAATCCGGTGTTCAGGCCGGGCTCGCTCCCGCGCGCCAGGTGCGCAAGCTGGCCGGCAAAATGGCGAAGATGACACTGCCGGAGCGCGAGGCGGTGCCGGGGATTGGACCGCGGCGGGCGGAGATCATCGTGGCCGGGGCTGAAGTTTTCGCCGAGCTGCTGGAGAGCTTCGGGCTGCCTGGATTCCGTTACTCGCCGCTGGGGCTGCGGGACGGGATTCTGGCGCAGATGCTGGCCGAGCAGGACGCGCGCGCCACGGCTCACCGGGAGTTCGAGCACAGCGCTGGGAGAGCGTGCTGGCCACGGCGCGGCGCTACGGGGTCGATCCGCAGCAGGCCGAGCCGGTGCGCGCCCACGCCGTGCAGCTTTCCGCGAGCTGAAGGCGCTGCACGAGTTGCCGCCGGAGTATGAGAGCTGGCTGGCGGCCGCGGCCATGCTGCGCGATACCGGCAAGTTCATCAACCACCAGGGGCACCACCGGCACACGCAGTACATTGTTTCGAGTTCGGAAATTTACGGCTATACGCAGCTGCAGCGGACGATGGTTTCAGCCATTGCGCGCTACCTGGGCAAGAGCCGTCCGCAGCCGGGCGACCGCGCGCTGCGCAATATTCCCGCCGAGGAGCACAAGCACGTGCACCGGGCCGTGGTGCTGCTGCGGCTGGCGGTGGCGCTGAACCAGGACCGCGCCAGCGACGTGCTGCGCGTGGCGGTCAAGGTCTATCCCAAGCGGGTTTATCTGGAGGTGGAGCCGGGGCGGACGGGCGCGGAGCTGGAGCTGTGGTCGCTGCGCAAGGAGGCGGGTTACTTCCGCGAGGTCTTTGGGCGGGAGCTCTTTTGCACGCTGGCGTAGATGGCGCGGGCCGTGCGCGGATCGATGAGCCACTGCAGCCGGGGCGGATGGTCGGTCCAAGTCGATGCGGGCAATCGAGCCCTTGCGCATGCGGATGGCGGCGCCGCCGTTGCCGGTGATCAGGCGGCCCAGGAACTGGAAGACGTTGGGGTTGTGGCCTACCGCCAGCACGCCCTCGCGGTCGGCATATTTGGCCAGCAGGTGCTGGAAGTCGGCGAAGTCGGCATCGGGCGCCAGGGCCGGGCTGATCTCCACCTTGGCGTCGTAGCCCAGCTCGGTGCCCACAAACTGCGCGGTCTGCAGGGCGCGCTTCAGCGGGCTGGAGACGATCACGTCCACCTGCACCTTGAGCGCGCTCAGGATGCGCGCCATCAGCATGCACTGTTCCTTGCCTTCCTTGATGAGGGCGCGCTTGGCGTCGAGAACTGGGTTCCCGCGGGGCATTCCGGCATTGGCGTGGCGCATCAGGTAGAGGTTCATAGCAATCGTTCTGGCGGGGATACAGCGGCACCTGGGCGGGGGTGGATGTATCCCGAAAACAATCCCCCCAGGCGGCTTTTGCCTGGGGAAAAAGCCGCCTGGAAAACTCTCTGCAAGGAGATTTTTACGCCGCTTCCGTTAAAAGGGGATCTGCCAGCTTCCTAAACATTCGATATTAACACGTCTGTAACATTTCAATAGGGGTTAAAGCGGTTTTAAGGCAGGGTTTACAGGCTGCATGGGGCGCGTGGACGAACCATAACCCGCGGGCCGGAGAGCCGGCTTCTAACCCAGCGTCTCCTTCACCAGAGCCTGGATCTTGGCGTATACGGATTCAGGCTTCACGAAGAAGGGGGTATGGAGGCATTGCAGGCTCAATTCCTGCGTCTCGGGGGAGTAGTTCCAGGCGACTTCCACGCCGTATTTCGAGGCCGTTCCGCTGTTGCCGTTGAGGGCCAGGCCGGAGGCGTTGGCTTTCTGCATCAGGGTTGCGTAATTTTCAGGCGTGATGCCGGAGAAGACTTGAGGCGGGCTTTGTGCCATGGATTCTTCCTTTGCGCGATCGGCCTGGTGCAGAATTTGAGCGAGCGGATGGCCAATCTGCCTCGAATCTACCATTGAGCGGGAAAATTCTATGCAAACCTAGTAGGCCTAATGCATAAGATCCCAGGTCTCAAAGGCGAGACCTGGGGCACCCGCACCTAATTTTGAAACTATCTCCAGGACTCCCTCAATCCGCCGCGTCGGCCTTTCTTGAGGCAGACGTTGCCGGCGGTTTGGCGGCGCTGGGTTTGGGGATGGCATTCAGGTCCACCTTGCCTTCGGCCAACTGCATCGAGAAACTCCTGGCTGGAGAAGGGTTTTGCGTCCTTGAACAGCTTGCCGGCGCGGATATAGCTGCCGTCGGGCTGTTGCAGGCGGGCTTTGACGGTGTCGGCCAGGTAAGCGGGCAGAATCTCGTCGTGGATGCGGGCGAGGGCCGCCGGGTCGCGGACCGGGAAGACCACCTCGCAGCGCTCGAAGAGGTTGCGCGGCATCCAGTCCGCCGAGCCCACATAGATTTCGTCGTTGCCGCCGTTGGCGAAGTGGAAGATGCGCGAGTGCTCCAGGAAGCGGCCCACAATGGAACGCACGCGAATGCGTTCCGACAATCCTTTGACGCCGGGGCGCAGAATGGAGAGGCCGCGGATGATCAGGTCGATCTCGACGCCGGCCTGCGAGGCCCGGTAGAGGGCTTCAATGACGGAAGGCTCGAGCAGGGAGTTCATCTTGGCCACGATGTGGGCGGGACGGCCGGCCTGGGCGTGCTCCTGCTCGCGGCGGATGAGGCCCAGGAAGCTCTCGGCCATGGTCAGCGGCGCCACCAGCAGGGGGCGGTAGTCGTCGATCTCGGCGTGCGCGGTCAGGTAGTTGAAGACCATGTGCACCCGCTCGGTGATCTGCGGATCGGCGGTGAGCAGGCTCAGGTCGGTATAGAAGCGGGCGGTAACGGGGTTGTAGTTGCCGGTGCCCAGGTGGCAGTAGCGGCGGGTTTGGCCGTCCTCGTCGTGGCGCACCAGCATGGCCAGCTTGCAATGGGTCTTCAGGCCGACCACGCCGTGAAAGACCTGCACGCCCGCGTCTTCCATATCGCGCGCCCAGCGGATGTTGGTGGCCTCGTCGAAGCGGGCCATCAGCTCTACCACCAGCGTGGCTTCCTTGGTGGCGGCGGCCTCGGTGAGCGCCGTGAACATGGGGGCGTCCTGGCTGGTGCGGTAGAGGGTCTGTTTCATGGAGACCACGGCGGGATCATCGGCGCCCTGTTGGATGAAGTCCACCACCGGGCCGTAGGAATCGTAGGGGTGGTGGAGCAGCACGTCGTGCTCGCGCAACTCGTCGAAGATGTTGGCGGAGGTGCGGCTCAGGAAGAACGGTTTGGGCGTGAAGGGCTGGAACTTCAGCTCCGGCCGCTGCACGTCGCCATAAAAGAACATCAGGCGCGAAAGGTTCACCGGGCCCTCGCAGCGGTAGACCTGGCTCTCGTCGAGTTCGAAGTTGACCCTCAGCCGCTCCACGATCTCCTCATTGGCGCCGGACTCGATTTCCAGGCGCACGGCATCGCCCTTGCGGCGGTTGTGCAGCTCCACGCGAATGGATTCCAGCAGGGAGCGGGCTTCTTCCTCTTCAAAGTAGAGGTTGGAGTTGCGCGTGACGCGGAAGGCGGTATGGGCCAGCACCTCGTACCCCCGGTACATGCCGGCCAGGTGCTGCGCGATCAGGTCCTGCAGCAGCAGGTAATCGACGGCTCCGCCGGAGGCGGGTAGGCGGATGAAACGGGGCAGGGCGCGCGGCACAGTGACCACTCCCAGCACCTGCGGGCCGGAGCTGCGGCGTTTGGCCCTGAGCAGCAGCGCCAGGCACAGAGCCTTGTTGAGGACGCGCGGAAAAGGGTGCGCCGGGTCAATGGAGATGGGAGTCAGCAGCGGATCGACCTCGCGCTGAAAGTAGCTTTGGGCAAAGGCGCGGGCCTCTTCGCCCAGTTCGCTCCACTCCAGCAGCCGGATGCCCTGCTGGCGCAACTCGGGCAGCAGGTGCTCGTTCCAGCAGCGGTACTGGGCGGCCACGAAGCCGTGAATGTCGGCGGTGAGCACGGCCAGGGACTGATCGGGGCGCAGGCCGTCATAGCCCGGCTCGCGGTTGCCGTCCTCGATGCGCTGCATCAGCCCGGCCTGGCGAACCTCAACGTATTCGTCCAGGTTGTTGCCCGTGATGGCCAGGAATTTGACCCGCTCCAGCAGCGGGTTGGTGGCGTCCTCGGCTTCCTCAAGGACACGCCCATTGAACTGCATCCAGGAGTGGTCCCGGCCGTTAAAGAGCTTTTGTTTGTGCGAAGTTCGGGCCATCGTCCGTCCAGTGCGCCGTGTTGGCAGTCTACCGCTTTTTGGCGGAAAACGGCAGGCTTGGGGGAGGCAATCTGCGGAAATTTCCCATTCCGCGCTGCTTCTCCCATCACGGCATACTTATGGGATGAATACAGGATGAAGGCGGGCAGGAGTGTTAAACGGAGAAGAAAAGCGCGGGACAGGCCTGGCTCATCCCCTCCGAAACGGGTTTCTGGGAATGGAGATAAAATGATAGGCCATTCATTCCCCAGGGAGGCCGCGGAGCCCAAAGGAGGGTTGCCGCGATGAGGAAGTCAGGATTTTTTGCTCTTGTGCCGTTGCTGATCCTTGCCATGGCCAGTCTCGTGTGCTTTGCTGGCGCCAATGACGATCTGTTTGCGGCCATCAAAGCCAGGGATATTGGCCGGGTAAGAACGCTGCTTGCGACGGGCGCAAATGTCAATGCGCTGGTGCAGAACTTCCCGGCCGCTGCCCATCTCTCTCCTCTGGCCTATGCGGTGAGCGAGGGCGACACGGAGATGGTGCGGCTGCTGCTCGACAAGGGCGCCGATGTGAACTTCAAGCACCCTCTGTATGGAAGCACTCCTTTAATGCAGGCCGCCCGGCAAGGCAATGTGGAGATCGTGAGCCTGCTGTTGGCCAAGGGCGCCGACATCAGCGTCCGGGATAAAAACCTGGGCAATACGGCGCTGACCTTTGCGGCGGCCTCCGGCCACACCGGGATCGTGAAGCTGCTGCTCGATCATGGCGCCCCGGTGGACGAGCAATCCGATGAGGGCGCTACCGCATTGCAGCTCGCCGCCTCGACTACCCATAGCGAGCTGGTGCGCATGTTGCTCGATAGGGGCGCGGAGTTGAATCACAAGGATATATACAAACAGACCGCGTTATTCTACGCGGCCAGTCGCGACTGCCGGCCCGGGAACGCGCGGCTGCTGCTGGCCAGGGGGACGGATGTAAATCAGAGGGACTTCTCCGGCCGGACGCCGCTGTTCAATGCGGCTTGCGCTGATTGCAACCCTGAGATCGCCCGGCTGCTGCTGGCCAAGGGCGCCGATGTGAACGCCCAGAATTCTCAGGGAAGAACGGCCTTCTATTACGCCCGGCTCAATGACAACCGGGGCGTAATCGCGTTGCTGGTCAAGGCTGGGGCCAACGGGGGAAAGATGCCGGCGCTGCCGCACACGAGACTCCGGCCAGCGGACATCCGGTTTCTGGCCGAAGAGTGCAAGATCGAGCAGCCTGACATTGAGGTCATCCCCAGCCTGAACATAAAGACGCGGCAGACGCTGCTGACACAAATCGCCATGCGGGATTGCGGGCTGCTTATTCCCTTCACGGTATCGCGGGGCTACTACAGGGAGATCATTCAGAAAGCGCCCATGCCGCAGCCCCGGGGCTGGGACCCCACCCCGTACCTGACCGGCGAGGAGATCAAGCAGTACCAAAAGATACTGGATGCAGCGCCCTAACAGTAGACCAGCCGTTTAAGGGGAGGGGCGGCGCGGCCGGAACGGTGACTGGGATGCGTGCGGGCCGTTGCGCCCGCATTGACCCGCGCGCCCCGGCGGGTTGAGGATATAAATTGGATTAACTTCTCCATCCCCAGAGAGGAGTCCTTTGCATGGCCCGGAAATCGATCCCCTCAAACGACAGCCTGATTTCTTCCCAGACCATCCCTGCCCAGTCGCGTGCCCCCCAGGGCACGGCCGAAACAATCGGCATGGACGAGATTTTCGACCAGGTTGCAGCCAGACTCTACAATTTGGCCTCCATGCTGGTGGGCGAAGGCGAAGACAGCGTGCGGCTGGTGGAGACGGCGCTGGCCAATGCGGAGGTTTCCGTCTGCCAGGATCCCGTCAAGGCGCGCCAAAGCAACCGGCGGACGCTGGCGGCGGCGGCGTTTGGCATCCTCGAAGAGCGCAACCCCGGCTGCCTGGCCGCGCCCCAGGGGCTGGAGCCGGCAGGAACCTGCATCGAAGACGACGATCTGCAGGCGGCGGAGATAGCGGGCGAGGATTTGGAGCGCATGATTGCCGGACCGGACCGGGAGCGCGTGCGCAAGTGGCTGGCCAGCCTGCCCCCGGCGCTGCGCACCATCTTTGTCTTGCGCGCGGTGGCCGGCTTATCCGCGGCAGAGACCGCCGCTCTGCTGCAATCGCACGGCGGACCGCAGGCTGCCGGATGGACCGCGGAGGCGGTGCGCGAGCTCTTCCGCCAGGGGCTGTGCTCGCTGGCCTCGCAACTGATTCATGCCTCCGCGGCGCGATGAGCGGGCGCTTCAGCAGGTTCTGCCCCATCTTCGATACACTGGATGCAACGACTCTGCCGCCCTTTCTGCGCATCCAGTTATGGGCAATCATTTTCGGGCTGTAGTGCTTCGCTGCGAGTAGAAAAACGTTGATTTCGTCAAAATATTCAGAAATGAGCACCAACCGGACCTGCGTCCGCGCCCTGCTGCTGGGCCTTGCGGCATGGGCTGCCGGAGGGTTGGCGGCGCAGGCGCCGCCCGGCCAGGTGCCCACCCCAACAGCCGGTCAAAGCGCCAACCCTTTCCAGGGCAGCGTGGCGGCGGGTGAGGTTTCAGCGCAGGCCATCGGCCTGTCTCTGGACGAAGCCATCCAGCGGGGACTGAAGACCAACCTGGGCATCATCCTGAGCGGCACGCAGGCAGCGGCGGCGCGCGGCCAGCGGCTGAGCCAGTTGCAGGCGCTGCTGCCTGAGGTGGACGCCAGCGCCAAAGAAACCGTGTCGCAAGTCGACCTGCCCGCGGAGGGGTTGCGCATTCCCGGTTTTCCCACCATTCTGGGGCCTTTCGGGTACACGGACATTCGCGCTTCGCTGAGCTGGTCGTTGCTGGACGTGAGCTCTCTGCGCAACTACCTGGCCGCGCGCCACAACTTCGCCGCCGCCCAACTATCCGCTCAGGACGCGCGCGATCTGGTGGTGCTGGTGGTGGGCAATGCCTACCTGCTGGCGCTGGCCGATGAGACCCGCGTGGCCAGCGTGCAGGCGCAGGTGGCCACGGCCAAAATTTCTCTCGACCAGGCTATTGCCAATCACCAGGCCGGTACCGCCCCGCTGCTGGATGAGCTGAGGGCGCGCGTGGATTACCAATCCCTCCAACAGCAGTTGATTGTAGCCAGGAACGCTCTGGAAAAAGACAAGCTGGCGCTGGCGCGCACCATCGGGCTGCCCCTGGCGCAAAGTTTCAACCTCAGCGATAAGGAGCCTTACGCGGCCTTCGACCGGTTGGACGTGGATGCGGCCATTCGCCAGGGCCACTTGAATCGCAAAGACCTGGCGGCGCTGGTGGAGCAGACCAAGGCGGCCGAGGAAGAGCGCAAGGCGGCCACCGCGGACCGCCTGCCCACCCTCACATTCAACGGCGATTACGGCGATATCGGCGTGACCCTCGATCATTCCCACGGCACCGGCGACGCCGCCGGCACGCTGAGCGCGCCGTTATTCAAGGAGTTTGCCTTGCGCGGCGAGGCGCAGATTGCGCAGGCGCAACTGGATACCGCGCGGGCCCAGTTGAGCGACAGGAACGCGCAGGTGGACGCCGATATTCGCGACGCCCTGCTGGATATAGCCTCCTCGCAGAAGCTGGTTGAGGTGGCCCGCTCCAGCGTGGAGCTGGCCAACGAGGCGCTCAGCGAGGCCCAGCAGCGCTATGCCAACGGCGTCAGCGACAACCTGGCCGTAAGCCAGGCGCAGCAGTCCGTGGCCCAGGCCAACGATCAATACGTGACCAGCCTCTACCGGCATAATGTGGCCAAGCTCAGCCTGGCTCGTGCCCTGGGTGCGGGCGAGAACTACAAGAACTATCTGGGAGGAAAGTAAACGTGGCGGATACAACACTCATACCTGAGCAACCGGAGCCGGGCGCGGACAATGAGAACGCGCCGCCGCAGTCCCGCCGCAGGGGCGTTATTTTAGCCGTAGTCGCGGTCCTCGCGGTGGTGGCGCTGGCCATCTGGTGGCACTCCACCTACAGCGAAAGCACTGACGATGCGCAGGTCAACGGCCACCTGATCCAGGTGAGCTCGCGCATCAACGGCCAGGTGCTGAAGGTGGACGTGGAAGAGAACCAGGTGGTGAAGGAGGGCGACCTGATCGCCGAGCTGGACCCCAGGGACTACCAGGTTGCGGTGGAGAACGCCGAGGCCGCGCTGGCCAGCGCGCAGGCCAACGCCGCCGCGGCCAACGTGAATGTGCCCATCACCACCGTCAACACCGGCAGCAACCTGACCTCGGCCGACGCCAACGTGAGCGGCTCTCACGACGCCGTCGAGCAGGCCCAGCAGCAACTGGAAGCCGCGCACGCCCGCGTGGCCCAGGCCAAGGCCAACAACACCAAGGCCCAGGCCGACCTCGAACGCTACAAGCCGCTGGTGGAGAAGGACGTCATCAGCAAGCAGCAGTACGATGCCGCTGTGGCCGCCGCCGACGCCGCCAAGGCCGCGCTCTCTGACGCCCGCCACTCCGAGCAGGCCGCCGGCGACGGCGTGCGCGTGGCCCGCCAGCGCGAAGCGCAGGCCCAGGCGCAGTTGGAGTTTGCCCGCACCGCTCCCCAGCAGGTGGCCGCGCAGAGCGCCCGCGCCAGGCAGGCTGAAGCCCAGGTTCAGCAGACCCAGGCCCAGCTCGATATGGCCAGACTCAACCTGAGTTATACCCGCATCGTGGCGCCCGCGGCGGGCATCATCACCCGCAAGAGCGTGGAGATCAACCAGAATGTGGCGGCGGGGCAGAACCTGCTCACCCTGGTCTCGCTGGAAGGATTATGGGTCACGGCCAACTTCAAGGAAACACAGTTGCGCCACATGAAAGCCGGGCAGCCGGTGGAGATCGATGTGGACGCGACCGGCAAAACCTATCATGGCCGGGTGACCCAGATCGGCGGCGCCACCGGCTCGGTGCTCTCCCTGTTCCCGCCGGAGAACGCAACGGGAAACTACGTGAAGGTGGTGCAGCGGGTCCCGGTGCGCATCGACTTTACCGATCTGGCCAGAGAAGACCCCGACCATCTGCTAAGGCCGGGCCTCTCGGTGGAACCGAACGTGCGGGTCAAGTAGAAATAGCAATCTAGCGCTGCCGACGGCTTTCACTGCCGGTCTCAATTGATCCGGCCTATCAATGCAATTGACTTGGACGGCCCTCGATGAGGCGGGCAACGTGCGGACGACGGCGAATCGCCCGGCTTTCCCCTTGGAATTTCCTCCTTGGTCTTGCAATTTGCTCCAAGGGGTGAATAATCGCTGGCCATTTTTTCAAAAATAGAGATTCCAGTTGTAATCTGCCTCTGGAGCCATGCAATTGCACCGATGCCGCGCCGAAAAAGAGAATTCGGTTGCGATCGAAGGAGATGAAGATCATGAGTAGAGCATGGGGGATGTTTCTGTTGACCGTTGTGATAGGCCTCGCGGCCTTTGTGACTGGGCCACGGATTTGGCCGGTGGGCCGCGATGTTCCCATGCCGCCGCCGAATCTTTTGCCCGGTTACATTGCACTTGCGGCTATTGAGGCGCTGGCTTTTGGTTTTGCCGTAGCCTTCGCCGTATTCGGATGGCCGGCGATCCGCGGCTTGAGTCTTGGGGCGCCATGGCTCAACAAATTGCTCTTCGTCACTCTTTGTTGGTTTATGGGGAACTGGTGGATGCACGACAACCTGCACATGCACAACGGTCTCAACATGCATGGGCTGCTCTTTATTGAAATCGGCTTCCACCTGACAATGCTGGCATGCGGGGTGACTCTGGCTCTGGGCTTGATTCGTCTTGCCAAGCACGCGGCGGCCGGGAAGGCGGCCTGATCCGTTAACCAAGCCATCTTTATTGACTTCATCTGGTATCAATGAAATCGATGAACCGGATAAAGCAAACTAAATACCCCTATCAAAATCTGCTCCTGCCTGTTCTGTATCAGGGCACGACCGGGGTACCGGGGAACCGGGGAACCCTCTGGGTCGGGTCGGGTCGCGTGCCGCAACATGCGGCAAAAATGAGCGTGGAGTCCGCCGCGGCGGATCCCGGAAGGAATCTCGGCGTAAGCAGACGAACTAAATCGGAGATTCCCTAATAAAAAGCCCCATCTACGGCTGCTCCTGCCTGCTGTACGGTCCGGGCAGCGACGGCTCGGCCGGTTGACCTGTCTGCTCCGGCTTGGCCGCCTTCCCGGTATTCTTGGAATAAATGCGGAACTGCACCACCATGTTCAGGAGCACGGGAACCGGCTTGCCGTCCAGGATCGCCGGCGCGAAAGTGGCTTTGCGTATCGCTTCCACGGCGTTCTCATCCAGCCCGAAACCGATGGGCCGGCCCACCGCAATCTCCCCCGCTTTGCCGTCGGCGCCGACCACCGTGTGATAGAGAGCCATGCCGGCCACGGCATAGGTTTGCGCGTACTCGTTGGACGCCGGCTCGGAAAATGACAGCAGCCGGGCCTTCTGGTCCACTGTATTCTGGCGCTGCACGGCCGCATCGCTGGGCCGGTAATTGCTTTTGTCCTCCACCGCCTGGTAGTAGAGCTTCCAGAAGGGAGGCATGGAGGCCAACAGCTTGTCGTCAATGCCCTGCGCAAAGATGTGGTCCAGCGCGTCATTCAGTACCTTTGTAGCGTGCTCCGGCGAGAACGTCCTGGTCACGCTGCCCGGATCGGCCGGCCTTTCGGCCGCAGGTGCGGCGGCGATCTCTGCCTTGATCTGCTCGGCCTCGCTGGGCTCATTCGGCTGAGATGCCGGCGGAGCGCTGGTTGCGGCGGGTGCTGCCGTGGCTGCCGGCGGGACGGGAGTTGCGGCAGCCGCCGGCGGAGCGGCTGTTGCTGCCGCTGCCGGCTGAGCGGGTGTGGCGGCGGGTTTTGCTCCCGATGCCGGGGGTTTTGCCGCAGTTGCGGGCTTGGCCGTCTTGCCAAAGGGCCACAAGCCGCCTTCCTTCTTCGGCGTCATCACCAGCTCGCGGTCAATGGTGATTCTGAGCTCCTTCTTTCTGGGCGTGATGTTAACCCGGTCCACGGCCGTGGAGGGGTCATCCGTAGGCAGAGCGCCCAGGAAGTGCAATCCGAAGCGCTCTCCCTCCAGCTCCACCTTGTGCTTGGTCAGCTTTACCTTATCGATCTTGACCGCGCACAGCGTGTAGGAGCCTTGCGGCGAACGCCCGATCAGCGCCCCGTGCTCGTTGAAGCTCAGGGTGTTCTCCAGGTAGCCGCCGCGCAGGTAGAGTTCCTTGCCCGCCAGCAGTTTTTTCAGGTCCGCTTCCGTGAACTCGGCCGGCTTGGGGGGTCCTGTTTTGGCTTTTTCTGCCGGGCCTGTCGCGGCGGCCGGGGCCGGTGTTTGCGCTGCGGCCGGGGCCTGCTGCTGGGCCGCATCGGGAGCGGGCGCTGGCGCCGGGGTCTGGCTCGGATTGGCCGCCGCTGCCGGCGCTTGCGCCTCGCCGCTTTGGCCCGGAGTCTGGGCGGGAGTCTGGCCCGGCGACTGAGCTTGTGTCTGGGCCGTGCCCTCGGGCGCAGGCGGTTGTGTCTGCTCCTGCTGTTGTGCAATTACGGATAAACTCATCGCCAGCGCCAAAGCGCCGCACATGGCCACGGCGACAGGCCGGACCGGAATTCTTGAGAACCACCTTATCGGAAGACGAATCATGGGCCAGTGCATAATCAGAACCTTAGAACGCCACTCTAACAGGATTTTGTTTCCGCGACGCAAAAGAATCTTGACCGCGCCCTCCAGGGCCATCTGCCCCCTGCTCAGTCCCTTTTCGAAACCTGCGTCAATCGCCACAAAATCCGCCGGAATAAGCCCAGAATCCGCCGCGTCTCCCGCTCCGTGGGGGCCAGGCGGCGCAGCAGCAGGTGCAGGTCGTGCCGGTTGGCCTCCCGCATCGAGGAAGGCGAATAGCCGGCGGCGGCCATGGTCTCCTCCACCACCCCGGCCAGGCGCTCCAGGCTGCCTGAAGCCGCGGTGATGCTGGAGTCTTCTGCCTTGTCCGCATCCTGCCCGGCCGCAACATCAGGCTCGACTCCCTCGGCCGGAAACGCCCGCGAAGCCAGCTCATACAGGCAAACAGCCACGGCCTGGCCCAGGTTCATCGAGGGCTGGCGCGCATCGGTGGGAATCTCCACCAATACATGACAATAGGAAAGCTCTTCCCGCGTAAGCCCACGCTTCTCCGGCCCAAAGACCACGGCCACGCGCCCGCCGCGCTTTATCTCTCGCCGCACCAGCGGCCCCAGTTCGGGGAGCGGAACCACCCTCTGCTCCGGCTTGCGAAAAGTGAGGGTTCCGGTGCCCGCCACCAGCGTACACCCGGCCACAGCCTCGGCCAGAGTCGCGGACTCGTTTGCGTTTTGGAGCAGTTCCGGCGCGCCAATAGCCGAGCGGGCCTCCCGCCAGTGTGGTGCATAGGGAGCCACCACTGCCAGCCTGCGAAAACCCGAAGTTGGCCATAGCCCGCGCCGCCGCTCCTATATTGAGGGGGTTGCGCGGGGAGACGAGCACCACGCCGATGCGGTCGCGTTGGGCTTCGGTGAGCAAGAAATGATTGTAGTGCGGCGGCAGGGAAGCCATTCACGCGGAAGGAAACGAAAGCCAGCAGCCCGTTTGCTGCAAAGTCAGTCACGCAGATATAACTCAACATTGTTGCTGGTCCAGGTAGCAATGCCGATGCCAAAGAAGTCCATGTCTTCGGTCCAGATGGGCGCATCGATCAGCATTGCGGTCGCCACCACGGGCCAATCGTCTGCATCGCGTGAGGCGATTCGCGCGCGGGCGCGCTCCTCGAACTCCTCGTAAAGGCTGCGATCGACGAGATTGACGAAAGTTTGCACAATGCGTATCAGGTCGGCCATAGACTGATCTGGATCAAAGCTCCGGCTACGCGCGATTGCTGAAACATTTCGCGAGGCTTCCTCCATACATCGATCCGGTGCGTAAAAAGCTGCCGTCTCCTGATAGGTCTCAAATAATTGAGGAACTCGCCTCCCGAATACTGCTCTTATGAGGATGTTGGTATCAAGAATCAGGCTTTTGTGAGGGCTCACTTGATTCCTGCCTTACGCATACGTTCTGCCTTGCGCAACCGCTGGAAGTCTTCGATGATATCGTCTTCGGTTACGCCAGCGGCCTCCATTATCTGCTGCATTCGATCGGTTGCTTCGCGTATCGCCTTCAACTGCGCCTCCGTGGCCTTGCGGCGCGCCGGCAGGTAGTAGCCGATGGTATCGCCGTGGCGAGTGATCGCCAGCGGCCCGTCAGATTCGAGCAGGTAGGTGGCCAGCTTGTCCCGAAATTCGCGTATTCCCACACTTTGTGTGCTCATGGAAAACTCCATTGTGTACACAAGTGTACCATATTTGCGGCGCTGATGCACGTGCCAACGTAGAAAAGGAGAAACAGGCCCGCGCCGCCGCTCCTATATTGAGGGGATTGCGCGGAGAGGCGAGCACCACGCCGATGCGGTCGCGTTGGGCTTCAGCCAGCAAGAGACGATTGTAGACGGGCGCAGGGAAGGTTGATCGATGAAATGATCCTGCATCACTGAAAACGGGAAATCCGAATTGTAGTCCGATCGTTCTGCCGGCTTAACTATCCCGCCTGGGAATATTGATAAGCATTTATTGGATATTTCGGCAACTCTGCTGTAAAGTTTACGGCTATGGACCCTGATACTTCTGGAAGTCTTGAACAGCAGGTTGGCGAGTGCGTTCGCGAGTGCGCCGGCTGGAAGATGCGCTTCATCATTACGGCATCGTTGTCGAAGAAGCAAAGACTCAGCCTCCTTCAAAGTATGCCGTTTCTACTCCGGCGAGTATGCCGCCTCCGCCGCCGCCGGCTGGAATAGGGCAGAAGCCGGAACCGTGGACTGCGGCGTTGCCGGTTGCGCCGCCGGGCTTTGGCGCCTACGCGACGGCTAAAGCGGAAGACGACCGCTCGCTGGAGAGCCGCATCGGATCGCATTGGTTCAACCGCATCGGCATTCTGGCCATGCTGATCGGCGTGGCCTGGTTCCTCAAACTGGCCTTCGACAATCACTGGATCGGCCCCCTGGGGCGAGTGGTGATCGGGCTGGTTGCGGGCGCGGCGCTCATCGCCTGGTCGGAGCGCTTTCGCAATCGCGGATATGCGGGCTTTTCCTATTCGCTGAAGGCGGTGGGCAGCGGCACGCTCTATCTTTCGCTGTGGGCGGCGTTCTCCGTTTACCATCTCATCCCGCCGGGGGTGGCCTTCGCCGCCATGATCCTGGTAACCGCATTCAATGGCTTCATGGCCTGGGTGCAGGATGCGGAACTGCTGGGCCTCTATGCCATCGTCGGCGCCCTGGCCACGCCTGTGCTGGTCTCCACGAGCGAAAACCACGAAGTTACGCTCTTCACTTATCTGCTGGTGCTGAATGTTGCCGCGCTGGTGCTGGTGGCGCTGCGTCCCTGGTCCCGCTTGCTCTTTGCGGCTTTTGTGGGCACTGTGATTCTCTTTGCCGGCTGGTGGTTCGATTACTACACGGAGGCGCAGTTTTGGCGCACGGCATTTTTCCTCACCGGTTTCTTTCTCATCTTTGCCTTCGCGCCGCGGCTGATCCGGGTGGATTTGGAAGACGGCGCGCCTCACTCCGGATGGGACAATCTGGTGCTGGATTTGTTGCCCATCGCCAATGCAGCCCTGGGATTCGTCGCCTATTATGCACTGCTCGATCGCTTCAACAGCGAATGGGCCGGAGCCTGGCTGGCGGTGGCCTTTGCCACCTTCTACTTGTTCCTGCTGCGTTTGCCCGCATGGGGAATGTTGCGGACAAGCCCTGCGCTGCTTTCGGATTTGCATCTTACCTTGGCAGTGGTGTTTTTGACCATCGCCATTCCGCTCAAGACGCATGGGCGCTGGCTGACCATCGGCTGGCTGGCCGAGGGCGCGGCGCTGTTGTGGGTGGCCAGCCGGACGCGATTGCGGCTGCTGCGCGCGCTGGCGCTGCTGTGCCTCGCGCTCGGTCTCATCGCGCTGCTGACGATAAATCCCCCAGCCTTGACCACGCCCTTCATCAACCAGCGCTTTGGGTGCTACTGTGCCGGGATAGCGGTCTTCGCCTTTGCCGCGTGGGTGGCGTACAAGGCCAAGGCTCAAGTGGAGACCGAAGACTCAGGGGCTGGCCCGGGCGCCTGGCCGGCGATTGCCGCCGCAGCGGTGCTGATCGTGAATGTGCTGATCCTGCTGGCCGTCAGTCTTGAGATCGACAGCTACTGGTGGACGTTGCGATGGCGCGGTGACTGGCATCTGCTTCACGACTATGAAATGTACGCGCAGTTCACTTACTCGGCATGGTTCATGATTTTTGGCGCAATGCTGCTGGGCGTGGGGTTTTGGAGGCGCTCGGCCTTCCTGCGCTGGCAGGCGCTGGTGCTGCTGGCGGTAACCATCGGGAAGGTCTTTCTGGTGGATATGAGCGAACTGAGCCAGGGATACCGCATCATCAGCTTTTTGGGGCTGGGCGCGTTGCTCCTGGCCGTCAGCTTTGTCTATCAGCGCGACTGGCTCAACCTGCGCGCCAAGAAACGGGGGAGATCATGAAGCTTAGCGCCGCAATTCTTCTGCTTGCCGCGGTGGCCGTATCTCCGGAGATACGGTATTTCCGCTATGATCGCCCCATCCAGAAATCATCCGGGCAGAGCTGCCTGGTGGTCGATGCCGGAATCTTTACCCACGCCGCGCCGCAGCTTGCCGACCTGCGCCTCTACCGCGATGGTACTGAGACCCCTTTCGTGATCCGCGTGGCCGCGCCCACGGAGAGCTGAGCAGAAGTCCATTGCGCCGCTGAACATGGGCGTGCGCGGCAGGTCAAACCGTCTTCGACGCCGGCATGCCCGATGGGCATTACAGCGATCTCCAGCTTGCCGTCACGGCGCAGAACTTTATCGCCACGGTGACGGTCACCGGCAGCCAGGCAGAGACTGGGAGCGCCGAAACCAGGATCGGCTCCTACACCATCTTCGATCTGACGCGCCAGAAGCTGGGCCGCAGCACCGTCCTTCATCTGCCGGAATCGGATTTTCGCTACCTGCATTTCCGCATCGCCGGCCCGCTTTCTCCCGAAAGCGTTACCAGGCTTTCCGTGATGCGTTTGCCGGCCAGCCAGCCGAAGTATCTCACCGTCGAGGAGTCCGCGCGGATTGTGGAGAAGGGGCATTCTTCGCTGCTTGAATTCACCGTGCCCGCGCATCTTCCGGTGGACCGGGTTGCCTTTACGCCTGGTATGGAGCCGGCCCAGTTCAGCCGCGATGTGAGCATCGGCGTGGCCCCGGTCTCACCATCGCCGGCAGCGGATATGGATCAGCCCGCGCAGACGGTTACCTCCTATGGAAGCCTGTTGCGTGTTCACAGCGTAGAGAACGGCCACCGCATCGACGAGGAGCGCCTGGCCATCGACGCGCCGCAGGCGGATTTCAACATGCCGGCGAAATGGACCATCACCATTGAGAACGGAGACGACGCCCCGTTGCGGCTGGAATCTGTGCGCCTGCAAATGCTGGAGCGTAACCTCTGCTTCGAGGCGGACGGCAATGGCGGCTATGTGCTCTATTACGGCGATCCCGCGCTGACCGCTCCACGCTACGACTACGCCACGCTATTCACGCCCCAGGTCAATGCATCCCAGATCACGGCAGGCCCCGAGCAGCCGAATCCCGCCTACCAGCCCCGCCCCGACGCGCGTCCCTTCACCGAAAAACATCCCGCCTTGTTATGGATAGCATTGGCCGTTGTAATTGCGCTTTTGGGAGTTATCGCACTGAGATCGGTAAAACCTGCTACGCGGCCCCCAACATAGAAAGACGACTTAGCATCGATCAAGATGCGCTGGATAACTTGCTGGGCTTCGGTTGCCGTGCGCCATACTATCGCTGTCATCCTGAGCTTAGGTCGCCGCGGCGACCGAAGCCGAAGTATCTGCGGTTGTATTTGACTTACTTCCTCATACTTAGCCGCCAGATCAACTCAGCGCAATTCAACTTAGCTGTTATTTGTAACTGCTGTCCCACTCGCCGCGGGCGCGCAACGCGGCGATCTCCCGGCGGGCCATCTCCTGGGCGCGCACGTAGTCCGGCTTGCCCACCCGGTTCAGCGGCATCTGGCCGGGTTCGAGAATGATCCAATGGCGCGGCCGCATATAGGATGGCAAGGAACGCGCGTGCCGGTCCAGTTCCTTGCGGCTTAGTTCAACCCCGGCTTTCTTCTCCACCACGGCCACCACCGCTTCAGAAACTACCTCATGCGCCACGCCGACCACGACGCAGTTGGCCACCTTCTCCGCCAGGCCGCAGATATGCTTTTCCACATCGCCGGGGAATATCTGGTAGCCAAACGACTTGATCACCCACTTCTCCCGCCCGGTCAGGTGCAGGCCCGCGGCATCCTTGCAGCCCAGATCGCCGGTATATAAGAAGCCGTCGCGCGAAATCGCTTTGGCGGTGGCTGCGGGATCGTTGACATAGCCAAGAAAGGTCTGCGGCCCGCAAGAAAGCACACATGGCCAATCTCGCCGGATGGGCAGTTCATCGCCGGCGTTGCCATCGGCGCGCATGGGTTGGCGAATGGAGCATGGATAGATGGGCATGTCCTGGCCCAGCCCGGCGAGAATCGTCTCCCGGTCGGCCGCGCTCCGCCTGAATATAAGTGCAGAAACCGGCGGCTTCGGTAAGCCCCAGCCCGGTGCCGATCACGGGCGCCATGGCGGCAAGCTGGTCCACGAACGGCCGCGACACCGCATGTCCGCCATAGGCGGCAAATCTCAGGCTGGAGAGATCGTGGCGGTCATAGTCTTTCAGCATCCACTCCAGGTTGATACATGGCCGGAATCTGTCCCAGGATCTCCACGCGATGCTGGCTGATGGCGCGCAACGAACGGCTGGCGTCGAAGACCTCCAGGAGGACCGCCGTGCCTCCGCCGAAGAAGGTGCTCATCATGGCCTCCGTCTGCCCGCCTACGTGAGAGGGAGGCAAATTGACCAGGGTGCGGGAGCCGCGGTCTCCGCCAAAAAAGGCGCCGCACATGCACATATTCTGCACCGTGATGTTGCGGTGCGAAAGCAAAGCCGGCTTGGGCGAGCCGGTCGAGCCGGTGGTAAAGATGATCAGCGCGCCATCGTCCTCGCTCACGGCAGAGGCCATTCCGGCCAAAGCAGCGGAGTCCGCGGCCGTCTCTGAGTTTCGATCCGTCGCGGCACGCCGCGCTGGCTCGGTAATCGACGCCAGGGATCGCGTGCCGGCAATCTCCACTTCCGAATCCACCGCGATGGAGTGCCGGATCCATGGGCAATGCGCCTGCACGGCGCTCCACAGGGGGCGAAAGTCGGCCGTCCCCTTCACACCCAGGCAGGCAAACCCGCCCGGCCGGAGTATTTCCAGCGCTCGCATCACCTCGGCGGGGGATAGTCGCAGATCCAGCAGGGCCACGATCACGCCGATTTTGAAACAACTGTATTCCAGCAGAACGTGATCCACGGAGAACGGCAGCAGGGTGACAAGGAAATCGCCCTTGGCCAGGCCCAGGCGCAACAATTCCCCCGCCAGCGCCGTGGTCACGCGATCGAATTCGCTCCAGGTGACGGCGCGATTGCCATCCGCGCTGACCATGGCGGCAGCCTCCGGCTTGGCCTTGGCCCACTTTGCCACCACGCCATGCAACAGATGGCGATCGGCAAAAACTTTTTCGTAATCGTCGAGGGTAAATTGAGGCACGTGCATCGCTTCACTCGATCATCTTCCTGAATCAGTCGAACATTCGCCCCGCTATGCGTCAAGGGCCGGACGCCCTACCCCGCTGTCATCCTTTATCGATAAATAATGGGCTGTCACCCGGGAGGAGGTGGCCGCGGCGGCTGGATTGTATCTGTTCTCTCGCCTGCCTATACAGATAAGTAACTTATTACCAGCGGCATAAGGCATATAACGTTTATCGGCAATTTAGTAATCAAGAATGGGGTACCAAATTAATGCTATACGTCATTAATAATTCTTGACAATCCATATTCATGCGGCGTAGCGTTCTCTCCAACTAGCTACGCACTCAATATGGTCGTCTGTAATGCGAAGCTGAGAGGAGTACTATGTCTATCACACAATTGAAGTTGCAATTTGCCCCTGGTGGCGCTCGATTCCCCCTCCTGGCGCTTTGTTTAGTAACCTGTTTTGTCCTCTTGTTCGCCGACTTCGCGTCGGCGCAAGCGACACCGCATTACGGCGACTGCTCATACGTAGAAGTTGGCAGCCCCACATACGGACCCAACCCTCTGACAGGTGTGTACGGCGGGGCCCTGAATGGATTCCTGCCCTTTCCATCGGACAGTCTCTACAACCAAGACATCTCCGGCGCGGCCGTCGACCCCAATTCGGCCCTGCTCATCAACTACCTCATGACCGCCGGTAGTCATAACCACGTGCAAGGCTTGTTTGGGTCGGCGCCCGCCGACGGCAGCATTCCCTACTACGTGGTTGACTCTTCCGTGACCCCCACGGTGCCGGTCGTTGTCACCGGCTCGCCAACGCAGAGCGAGGTCACTCGGGAGCCGTATCCCGACGGGGATCTCGTTCCCATGGAAGGTGATACCCCCGACTGCTCAGTATGGCCGGATACCGACTCGGGTGACCAGCATTCACTGGTGCTTGACAAACACACATGCTGGTTATATGAGGCGTGGGTCGCCAGCCGCTGCATCGGTTCCGACAATCATATGTATTGGGAAAACAACAGCATGACGACTTTTGACGCGCAGAACTATAATGCGCGGCCCTGGGGCTGGACCTCGGGAGATGCCGCCGGAGAGTCGATTTACTCTATGACATGGAAATACGACGAAGCGGCCTCCGGAGTGATCAGACACCCCACCCGCTTTACGGTGAGTCCTTCATACGGAGATTCCCATAGCGGGTATTTCCTTGCGCCGGGCACTCATGCCGCCAGTTCTACCGCCGATGTCCCTTCCGCCGGTAAATATTACCTCCCCGAGGGGGCGCAACTGCGCTTGAATCTGGGCAGGCTCGCAACCCGGCTGGCCGGGGTCACCAACGGCGGTTACACCTCCATTTCCCAATTCTCCACCCTGAATCAGACCCTTTTAACCGGGCTGGCGAATTATGGGATGGTCATGGATGACAATGGCACCAACTTCTATGTCATTGGCGACACCGATCCTCGCTGGAACGACAATGATGCGGGCGATCTGCACCAAATCCTGGTGTCGGACTTCGATGTCCTCCAAATGGCTCCCGAATACGCCAGTCCCGTTGGTGGCGCCCTGGCACACTGTACCGGTATAGATTACGATCCATCCGGAACTGCCGCCTGTCCCGGCATGGATTCATCGACAGCGCCTGTGGATTATCCTGAAACTCTGCCGGTGATCACCAGCTATACCGCCAATAGCTCTACAGGGACCATAACCGTAAGCCCCGGGACTGCCGTCACCTTCAATTTCTGCGTGAGCGGCACCGACTGGAACGCAAGCTACACCGCAACCACGGCCGAGCCCTATGCTTACATTGACGAAGTCGGGCCGCAGAGGCTTGACAACACCGGCTGCGGGAGCGCGACGATTACTCCCACGATAACCCAGGAATATACGCTCTACGCGTTGAACTCCGCAGGCCGGACTTCGACTTTGTTAAGTCCGACGATCAATGTTGTAGTGTCGGGCGCTCCTATCACTCCGGCTGCGCCGGTTTTAGTCCCGCCGCCCGGCACCTATGCCGCCGACTCGCTGAAGGTCACCCCGTTTACGTCAAACTGGGCACCAACTTCTGGCGGCTTACAGAATGCGGCGTACTTCTACACCACGTCCACAGGGACCGGGGCACCTGTATCGCCTGTTATGCCGTCGGAATCGGGTGGCACCGCGGTGGCCCCAACACTGAAGTTATCCTCTTCCGCTACCGCGTCGATCACCGTCACTAAAGCGGCAAGCGGCGGTAATAACGGATACGAAGTGCTCTGCGTCATCGCCACAGTGCCTGCCATAAGCACTTCTTATGGCAATTCCAATCCCAGCGCGGCGACCTGTGGAACTTACGTCTTCACCGGCACGTCCACATCGTATGCCGACGCGCCCATCATCTACCCGCCGGGCGGAACCTTTAATACTCCCCAGGCGATATCGATGTCCACTGGCTCCCTTAGCAGCTCCAGCACGTTTGCTGAGATATTCTTCACCACCGACGGAAGCACGCCGGTTGTGGTGAACGGCGACGGCAATCCCCCAGGTCCTGCCTCTACCCCGGTGGCTACCGCCGCCGACATGGTGTATGCGCAAGGCGTTGACAGTCAATGCTATGGATCGGACACTGATTTTGAAGCGATCCCTTCGTGTACCCCAACTGGATATGTTATTGCCACCAACGGCATGACCATCAATGCGATAACGGGGATGCTCAACGGCAGCACCGGCGCAATAAAATGGACCAGTGCGGTGACAACAGCGACCTATTCAATCATTACGTCCACTCCCACCTTCAGCCCCGCGGGCGGAAGTTACATCGGGACGCAGACGGTGACCCTCTCCGATGCCTCGCCGTCGTCAACCATCTACTTCACCACCGACGCGTCGACGCCGACCACCGGCTCGACGGTATACTCCAGTCCGCTTACCATCTCCGCGACCACCACCGTGCGGGCGATGGCTGCGTCCCCCGGCGCCGCGAACAGCGCCGTGGCAAATGGGATCTACACCATCCTGATTCCGGCGGCGATGATCACGCCCACTACGGGCAGCACGCTGGGGAGCAGCCAGGCTTTCACCTGGTCGGCCGGCAACGGCGTCTCCCACTACGAACTATGGGTGGGCAACACCGCGGTAGGTTCCAGCAACCTGTATAACTCGGGCAGCGTGACGGTCACAACCGAGACCGTGAACAGTCTGCCCAGCAACGGGCAGGCGGTCTATGTGCGGCTCTTCTCGCTCATCAACGGAGTCTGGAAATCTACCGACTACGCTTACACGGCCACCGGCTCGCCGATCCCGGCTTCCATGTCCACTCCCACACCGGGCAGCACGCTGGCCAGCACCAGTCAGGCCTTCACCTGGAATCCGGGCAACGTGGCCACGCACTTTGAACTGTGGGTGGGCACGACGGGCGTGGGTTCCAGCAACCTGTATAACTCAGGCAACGTGACGGTCACCACGGAGACCGCGAGCGGGCTGCCGAGCAACGATTCGCCGGTGTATGTGCGGCTCTACTCGCTGATCAACGGGGCCTGGCAATCGGCGGACTACACTTACACCTCATCGGGGACGGCGGTGCCGGCTTCGATGAGCACTCCCACGCCGGGCAGCACGCTGGCCAGCACCAGCCAGGCCTTCACGTGGACGCCCGGCAACAACGCCACGCACTTTGAACTGTGGGTGGGCAGCACGGGCGTGGGCTCCAGCAACGTGTATAACTCGGGCAACGTAACGGTAACTACAGAGACCGTGAACGGGCTTCCCTCCAACGGACAACCGTTGTATGTGCGGCTCTACTCGCTGATCAACGGGGGCTGGCAATCGGCCGACTACACTTACACGGCCTCGGGCGCGCCCATCGCGGCTTCGATGAGCAGTCCTACCGGGGGCAGCACGCTGGGCGGCGCCAGCCAGGCCTTCGTGTGGTCGCCGGGCAACACGGCTACGCACTTTGAACTGTGGGTAGGCAGCACGGGCGTAGGCTCCAGCAACGTGTATAACTCGGGCAACGTGACGGTAACTACAGAGACCGTGAACGGGCTGCCGAGCAACGATTCGACGGTGTATGTGCGGCTCTACTCGCTGATCAACGGGGCCTGGCAATCGGCCGACTACACTTACACCTCATCGGGGACGGCGGTGCCGGCTTCGATGACCTCGCCCACGCCGGGCAGCCAATTCCTGAGCACCAGCCAGGCCTTCGTGTGGTCGCCGGGCAACAACGCCACGCACTTCGAACTGTGGCTGGGCAGCACGGGTGTGGGATCGAGCAACCTGTATAACTCGGGCAACGTGACGGTGACAACAGAAACCGTGAACGGCCTGCCCACCAACGGGGAGACAATCTATGTCCGGCTCTATTCGCTGATCAATGGAACCTGGCATTCGGTTGACTATACTTATTTAGCGCAGTAGCAGCACTGGAGAGCAGTTGCATTGTATTTAGGGTAGTGTGACTCGCACCGTTCGTCTCCGGCACGCAAGCCGGGGATGGACGGTGCGATTTTTTTATGCCGGGCGGGAAGGGTTTTGACCGGTATTCAGTGGATGGTTGATTCGCCTGGCCTAAATCTCCAACGAATGTTATGGGGACAATTCCTAGCATCCTCCCTTAGGCGTCTCTAATAATACGAAGAGCAACCCCACCTTGCGCCATTTCAGCCACTCGAATGGATAGAAGGCTGTATCTATGGAGTCACGCGTAAATTATCGAACTGGATGCGATTCCATTCTGTTCCCAGAGCGAACATGCCGTGCGTGTGAGCGGAATTCTCCACCGTAGCCAGCGTCGCACCGTCCAGCGAAGCTACGATCTGTCCGCCGTGGAAGCGCAACTTAAGCCGATGCCATTGGTTGTTCTCTATCCTGGCAGAACCGGATGCCAGCATGGCCACGGGCTTCTTGTATTCAGCAGATAATAGTTCCCAGGCGCCATCCGGCTTTAGACGCAACACATATCCGCCTGGCCAGCGCGCTTTGTTGTCCTGAAATACATCCGCGGAGTCGATGCGGCCCATCACGACGGCCGGCGCCGCGGTGAGAAAGCGCACGTCGGCGCCCACGGTGTAATCCGTCCAGGCCGCATCTCCGGCCAGAGTAAATGGATCCGGCAACGGGCTCCAGGGAATCGGCAACTCAGAGATAACCTGTTCCAGGCACCGGCCCCGGCGTCCAACGCAAGGCCGGACCTCAAAGGCGCCATCCTGGTCAGATAGATACCTTGGCGCGTGCCCCAGCGGCGTTTTCTCGAAGTCATCTGCATACGGAAACGGAAAGCTCGCCGCAGCCGGCGGCTGAGCCGTACCTTTGCCCTGTCCCGTGGTGGTGGTCAGCGAATAAAGCGAATCCGGGTCGAAGGTGTAGGTAAATGCGCCATCCACCGGCTTCACGACGGCCACCTGCTTAAAGGTACGGGAGTTATTCGTTTCCCAGATGTGGACCTCGGTCGCGGCCAAACCTCCTGTTAGTTGGAAAGAGACGGTCTGCGGGTGCTGAGCGTCGATGGTCTCCAAAATCACGCTCCAATTCTTCTTGTCTGGAGAGCGAAAGGAGACATAACTTCCTTTTCCCGGCAGATACCCCGATGCGGAGTCGAGATACTGCCAACCCGGCTGTGCAAACTGCGTGGTGTGGGCCGTGGCCCAAATGGTTCCCTGCACGTCGTAATGCCCGGACCATGGAGTATTTGCGTACATCAGCCCGGAGTTGGGAGCGGCAAGGTTGTCATAGTACGAAGTAACCGGGCTCCATATCTCCGTGGCCGTGAGTGTGCCCTCCAGATAATTCTGGTTATAAAGATGGGCGAGAATGCGCCCGCCGATGGGCCAGTCGCGGCTTACAAAAGGTCCGCCTCCGCCGTTGGGCTGGTCTTCGCTGGACCACAGCGGCTTGCCCGTCTTGCGGGCTGCGTCCGTCGTGGTGATCCTGCCGCTCTCATCGCGCGGATAGTGCGCACCGATTACAGCAATATCGGCGGCTAGCTCCGGATCTTTTAGCATCTCATTGGCGATCGACCAATTCCCGTCGCAGCAGACGATCCTGGTAGCCAGGTGATCGGCCTTGAGGCGCCTGTGCAGCTCCTTTATGTAAGGGATGTCAAAGTCTCTCTCGTTCCATATCCCGGCATAAGTTATATCCAGGGAGTAATCACGCTTCGCGGTGCGGATAAAGTCCGCAACATACTCAGCCATTTTGGGAGAGTAGAGCGTGCTCTTGCCGGCCCCGCCGGGACTCACCCATCCCGGAGCGCCCCAGGGTAGAATCTCCAGGATGATGTTGGGGTTTCGCTTGCGCGCCTCGGCCATCAACCACCATTCGTAGCCGCGCTTCGAGTTATGATCCGAAGCGGAGCGCATGTGGCTGGGCTCCGAGCCGTCAGTGGAGTTGACATCCGCACCTATCTCCACCTTGAGATGCTGCAGAGCCGCTCCATAACCCGGCTTGAAGAGGTAATCGAGAATCTGGCTGCGCTGCGGCTCCGGATAGTCGATGAGCAGATGCGAGGAAGCTCCCGCGCTCACGGCTCCCAGGCCATCAAAGATTCTGCCGCCGCTGTTCCCATCCAGAATAACGTTTGTCTGCTGGCCGTTGGCGATCACTGCGGAGAGGCACAGGGACAGCGCCAGCGTAAAAATCGCCGCCATGGCTCCCCGGCTCCCTGCAGCAAGGCGATAGAATGCTCCGTACCCTGCGCGCATCTTCATTACTCCTATAACTTGCCCCTTCGCAAGCTAGTCTCGATCTCTTCCAGGGATTTTCCTTTGGTTTCCGGCAAGCGAAAATAGATGAACAGCAAGCCGGCCAGACAGATCACCCCGTAAGTCCAAAAGGTGCCGGCCGTGCCCAGCGCCGCATTCAAGGACGGAAATGTATAGGTCAGCACAAAGCAGGCGGTCCACAGCGCGGTTACGGCAATGGACATGGCGCTGCTGCGGATGCGGTTGGGAAAGATCTCCGCGATGACCACCCACACCACCGGCGCCAACGACATGGTATAACACGCGATGGCGGCAAGAACCAGCACCAGCATAAGTATGCCTTGCAGGTGCAAGCGGTAAAAAGCGCCCAGAACCGTGTAGATGAGCGCCAGCCCGGAGACTCCGGCGAGGAGCAGAAAGCGCCTGCCGTAGCGATCGACGGCGGCCATGGCAAGCAGCGTGAACACTAAGCTCACCGCGCCGGTGATGACGATGTTGAAGAGGATGCCGGAGATCTGGTATCCGGCCGCGGCAAAGATCTCCTGCGCGTAGTTGAAGATCACGTTGATGCCGCACCACTGTTGCAGAACCGCCAGCGCCACGCCCAGCAGCAGCACCTTTGCCATGCCCGGCGAGGACAGCTCCGCGAAAAGGGAGTTATTCGGCTCTGACCGGCTGGCGGCGGCAAAGTCCTCCAGCACCTGCTCCGCGTAGGCGCGCCCGCCGAGCCGCTCAAGCACCCGCAGAGCCTGCCGGTTGCGGCCCTTTGCGGCCAGCCAGCGCGGGCTCTCGGGAACCAGAAAGGTGGCGGCTAAAAACAGCATGGAGGGAATGGCGGTGACCGCGAACATCCAGCGCCATCCCCACTGGCCGTTCCACGATATAAGAATCTCTTGCGCCGTAGCGCCCGCCGGCACCGGCCTGGCGATCAGCCAATTCACCACTTGCGCCAGCAGGATGCCAATAACGATGGTTAACTGGTTGAGTGAAACCAAGCGCCCGCGCAGATGTGCCGGAGAGATTTCCGAGATGTACATGGGCGAGATGCTGGAGGCCAGGCCGATGGCATATCCGCCCAGCATCCGCCATGCCACGAAGACGGTGAAATGCGCGGCCAGCCCGGTTCCCAGCGACGAAATCGCGAAGATCAGCGCCGCCAGAGTCAATAGCCGCTTCCGGCCCAGAAGGTTGCTCAGCGCTCCTGAAGAGACGGCGCCCACCAGGCAGCCGATCAGCGCGCAGCTCATCGCCCAGCCCTCGATGGAGGGCGAATCAAGATGAAAATAGCGCTCGTAGAAGGGCTTGGCTCCGCCGATGACCACCCAGTCATAGCCAAAGAGCAGGCCACCCAACGCGCCTGCCGAAGCAGCCAGCCAGAGATAGGCGGAGTGGAAGGTCCCCGTGCGGCCTGCACTTGCCGCGGATGCGGAAATGGACGGAATCATCATGCGGAGTGAGCTTCAGGCCCTTCCGGCGCTGCCTTGCCTTCGGTTATATGCAGTGTAAATATTGATTATACTCAGTAGCATAAATACCAGGAGGAGTTGTGAATTCGAAAATTCTTGCCGCACCCGCCGTTCTATTGCTTGCCCTCTGCTGCCTGCCCTTCGCCGCGCATGCCCAGAGCGCCACACCCGCCTTTGCTCTGCATGACGGCGACCGCGTCACCTTCTACGGCGACAGCATTACCGATCAGCGTCAATACACCGAGGACGTGGAAATGTACGTCCTCACCCGTTACCCAACGTGGAAGGTCAGCTTTCACAACGCCGGCGTGGGCGGCGACAGAGTCAGTGGCGGATCGGGCGGTCCCATCGACCTGCGCCTGGACCGCGATGTCTTCGCATGGCATCCGGATGTTATCACCGTAATGCTGGGCATGAACGATTTCTACTACCGGCCCGATCAGCCCGGTATCTATTCGACTTACACTGAGGGATACCGGCGCCTGGTGGAGTCGCTCAAGAAGAACGATCCCGGCGCGCACATCACGCTCATTGAGCCTTCGCCCTATGACGATGTGACCCGCGCATCCAGCGGATACAATGCCGTCCTTCTCAAGTACAGCGCGTTTGTCGCCCAGCTTGCGCAGGAGCAAGGCACGCAGGTGACGGACTTCAATACGCCGCTGACTGCCGTGCTCAAGACCATCAACGCCGCATCTCCCGCCCTTGCGCCGCAGGTCATTCCCGACCGCATTCATCCGCAGCAAGGCGGACACTGGATCATGGCGGAGAGCCTGCTCAAGAGCTGGCAAGCGCCGTCGCTGGTTACCTCCGTGGTTATCGACGCAAGCACCAGGTTGAGAGCCGACGCCACGAACACCGCCGTCATGGATCTTACCCGCGGCAAAGGAAGAATCTCCGACAAAGTCAGTTGGACGCAAGCTGACAAGGCGTTGCCTCTGCCGTTTCCTCCGCCCGAGGTGGATCCCGTGCTGGCGCTTGTGCTCAGGAATTCTGACCTCGTGGCGGCGCTTGACCAGGAAACGCTGCGGGTTCTCACCCTCATTCCCGGAAAATACGATCTACACATCGACGGCCGCAAGATCGGCAGCTTCACTGACGACCAGCTCGCGGATGGAATCAACCTGGCCACGATGGAAACGCCCATGCTCGAACAGGCCCGGCTAGTGGCCTTCGATACGGAAAAGGTGAATCAACTGGAAGCGCAGCGCTTCGCCATCGTTCGCGGCTTCGCCAATGCCGAGCAGTTGGCTACGGCGCAGGCGCTGGGTGATGCTTACCCGATTGCAGTCGACCGGCAGCGTGCCGACGCCCAGCCTCTTACGCACCATTACGATTTGGTGATGACGAGCCCGGCGCTCACCGGCAAATAATTGACCGTTCCGGTGTGTTGTGATTAAGTACAGTGGTATCCCAGGTCTCAGAATCGAGACCTGGGGCACCCGAGAAAATCAGGGTAACCGTTAAGACCCCTCAGTGGTTCACCAACGTCATCATCGCCGGTACGTAGCGTTCGCCGGCCACCGCATCCGGCGGGAATATGTTCTGGAGGTTTTGGACGAGCTGCGGAGCGAGAGATAAGTCCACCGCAGCGGCGTTCTCTTCAATGTATTTGCGCCGCTTGGTGCCGGGGATGGGCACAATGTCTTCGCCCTGCGCCAGCACCCAGGCCAGGGCAAGCTGGCCGGCGGTTATGCCCGCCTGCGCGGCCAGTTGCTTCACCTTCTCCACCAGCGCCAGGTTGCGGGCGAAGTTTTCGCCCTGAAAGCGGGGGCTGGTGCGGCGGTGGTCGTCGGCTGCGAAATCGTTGGGGGATTTGAAGGCGCCGGTCAAAAAGCCGCGTCCAAGCGGACTATAGGCCACAAAAGCTATGCCCAGACGGCGACAGACGGGCAGCACCTCCGGCTCGGGGTCGCGGGTCCAGAGCGAGTACTCGCTCTGCAGCGCGGTGATGGGGTAAACGCGATGAGCCCGCTCCAGGGTTGCGGGGGCGGCTTCAGAGAGGCCCAGGAAGCGCACCTTGCCTTCCTCCACCAGCCGCGCCATGGCGCCTACCGTCTCTTCGATAGGCGTTTGGGGGTCCACGCGGTGCTGGTAGTAGAGATCGATGGTCTCGATGCCCAGCCGGCGCAAACTGCCCTCGACGGAGCTGCGCACGTATGCCGGGCTGCCGTCCACGCCGCGCCGTTTCGGGTTGGCCGGGTCGCGTACGATGCCGAATTTGGTGGCCACAAAAAACTTTCCGCGCCGCCCCTTGAGCGCCTTGCCCACCAGCACCTCGTTGGTGTGCGGGCCATAGATGTCGGCGGTGTCGAGGAGGTTGATGCCCAGTTCCAGCGCGCGGTCGATGGTGGCCAGCGACTCTTTTTCGTCGCCTTCGCCGTAGAACTCGCTCATCCCCATGCAGCCCAGCCCGATGGCCGAGACGGTGGGACCGTTGGCGCCCAATCTGCGTTTTTTCATGATGTTTCCCTGCCTCTCGTTCTTCCAACGTACATCTTTGAGCGCGGCCCAAGTCAAGAAGCCTCGCTCCAGATCTGATTTACTGCAGCGGCCTGTCCGTCCACAGCTCCTTGTCGGCGATGGGTTTGGCAAGGTAAAGGCGGTTGGCCAGCAGGCTCTCCACCTTGTCCCGGTTCTTGTCCTGGGCGAAGAGCCACTTGCGCTCGCCCGTGCCCCAGATTTTGGAGAGCTGATCTTCGCTGAGGAAGATATTGGGCGTGTCAGGGTAGCAGGAGCCCCACAGCAGCGGCGTACCCTCGCCATGCTGGCCGCAGCGCGGAAGCACCATGTAGGCCGGCTTGCCCTTAAAGAAGTTGTGCGTATAAAAGACCACCGAGGAGGCGTCAGATTGCTCCCCGAAGATGATGAAGGAGTCGGCGGGCGTGCCTTTTTGCATGATGACGTCGGCCAGTTGCTTGGAGCCGAGCATGGGATCGAAGCGGGCAAAGGCGAGGTGCGCGGCAATGAGAAAGACCGCCATGGTGAGGGCCAGGCTGACGGTGGCGGCCAGGTGCTTGCCCTTTAAGCGCAGCAGCCAGCTCGCGGCCGGGCCGATGAGAAGAGTAACGGCGGCCAGCGCGGCAGGCAGGCGCAGGGCGGCAAAGGATGCGCCGGTGAGGTCGAAGAAGTGGGACATGGAGAGCGTATAGCCGGCCACGGCGCGATGCGCCAGCAGGGTGCCGACGTCGGCCACGTAGGGCAGATGGCGCGACTCCCACAGCCCCCAGCCTAGAACCGCGGCGGACAGCACGCCGATGACGGCAAAGACGGCCTGCGCGCCGGTAAGCCAGGCGGTGGAGAGCAGCGGATGAGGACTGTTTGGCACGCCATCCGGAGTTCCGTCCAGCCCGCGCTTTTCTTCAATGCCCGCCACCACCGCGGCGATGAGGATGAACAGCGGCGGCCAGACGGGGAAGGTGTAGTACTCCTGGTTGGTGGAGATGGAGAAAAAGAGCAGAGTCCAGGCCGAGAAGAGGCTCAACAGCCAGACCGTGCGCGCGCGGAAGTGGAGCCGGGAGGCGTAGCCGGACCCATCCACGCCGGCGGCAGGGTTCAGATACCGCCGCGCCGGCGTCGGGGCGCAGGTGCGGGAGCCAGCGGCGGCGGGTCTTCCATGCCACGGCCACCAGCGCAGGCAGAAAGAGGCTCCAGGGGAAGAGCCAGACCAGGTGCGCCAGCCAGTACCAGGCAAAGGGCATTTTGTTGTAGTCGTGTGGGTAGCGCAGGCCAAAGAAGCGCAGGTAGTGCTCGTTGACCAGGTAGAAGTACCAGAAGCCGTGCACGTTGCCGATGGTGGGGTGGTTGCCTACCGGGTGGCCCTGGTCGGGATTGGCCAGGCCCACCAGGATGTGCCAGGGGGCGGCGATGGCCAGAAAGGTGAGCAGGCCTGTGACGGGCTTCAAATCGCGCCAGCGCCGCCATTGGCCGGTGAGCAGCAGGTAGGGAATGGCGGCCCCGGCAAAGAAGACGGGCGCGATCAGGCCCTTGGTCAAAAGCGCCAGGGCCAGCGCGGCCCACATCGCGTAGATGAGGGCGGGGCGGTTCGACTCCAGGCCGGCGAGCAGGCCGTAGAGAGCGATGAGCAAAAACAAGCTAAGAATAGCCTCGGGAATGATGAAGCGGGTAAAGAGAAACGGCCCGATGGAGGCGAATACGCCCAGGCCGGCATAGAGGCCGGCGCGGGGTCCCCAGGCGCGGCTCGCCCACAGCCACGAGAGCCAGGCCAGGCCCAGCATGGCCAGGGCGTTGGGCAGGTGGGTGGCAAAGGTGTTCTGGCCAAAGATGCGATAGGAGACGGCCACCAGCCAGTAGGGCAGCGGCGGCTTCTCGATATAGCGGATGCCGTTGATTTTGGCGGTGACCCAGTCGCCGCTCTCGGCAAAGTGCTGCGCGGCCTGGGCGTGGGAGGAGTCCACGTCGTCCATCAGCGGCGGCGAGAACAGGGAGGCAAAATAGACGGCGGCAAAGATGGCCGCGAAAAGGAGCCAGGTAGCCAGGATGGAGGGGGCTTGCGGGGGGCGATTGAGGGTGCTCGATTGATTGGTCATGGTATGGATTTCCGACGGAATCAAGGATAACAGGGGGAAGACAGGGAACAGGGAATAGGGAACAGGGAACAGGGAGTAGGGGCGGGTGTGAAAATGTTGGGTTATAAGACTACTGGATTTGACGGGCTGCGGGGCTACAAATCTACTGCATTTTGACGGCTTGCAGGGCTGCAAAGGAGGGATTTGACTTCCATGTTGAGGAAATGACGGCTTGCGGGCGGAGTGAAAAGCTGGAAAGGTCCAACAGGAGGCCTGCAAAAATGTTCAAAAACAGTGCGGAAATGGATCAAAAAGGGGTCGAAATAGGTCGTTTTTGCGCCTTTTTAGGGGGCAAATTGTACACATCTTTCAGTACATATTACCGATTGGGAGGATCGTCGGATTGATCAATGCTAGGGCGCTTATGGGTATTAATCTGTGTTAGGAACTAATTTCAAGGATCGACGCTAGTCCGGCAGAATTACTGATTGGGCTTGAGCAATCCTTCGCCAACATCGGCTTCCTGGGGAGCAAAGCATGATTATCACTGATCGACTCAACGAATTGATGGCTTCATATCAACGCGAAGCGCGTAAATGCGTTCGGGGAAAGGCATACCTCGCTGCGACGGTAATGCATGTCGCTGCCTTTGAGACGGGCCTTCAGTTAATGTGCTTTCTTTACCCGGGTGATGTAAAACGAACCGCGGTCTACACTAAGAAGCGCTTTCGGGGAAAGAGGTACAGGGCTCTGGAGTTCTCACTGAACCAGTTGATCAACATCGCAGAGGAATTACGCTGGTTTCCACCGAAACGATTTACATGGGTGGGCAAACGCGCGACCATTGGAGGGTTCTCCCACGAGATCCGGAAAGTCCGCAATTGCGTGCATCCGGGCGAATGGGCTCGGGATCGCTCTGAACCGCTTAAATTCAGCAAGGGCGTCTACGGAGTCGTGGATGAGGTCATCGACGTAGCCAATTCCTGGTTGTTGCACCGCCTGGAAAAGAGCATATCGAAAGCAATTGCCAGAGGAGAGAAGCCATCCAAGAGCTGAACACATAATACATTCGCAGGTAAATTGCCCTAACACTCCAGCCCATCAGATTCCCGGGTTATAGCGTGAACCATCCATTAATAATCTCTCGGCTAATGAGATGATTGCCTTACGCCTTCCTGAGGTGTCCTGGAATATCACGATTAACTATCTACGCTGCCTTTGCCAGTTGATTCGCTAGCTGCGGCTCCGCTGGATTCTAAGGCTACGAACCTGTGGCAGCAGATCGGTATCTAACAGGTGGATTTCGTCTAGTCGGTTTCCAAACAAGTACCAGTGGACATCGGGTGGAATCTTGCCTTTCGCCAACCATGCCTGTCGAAGCGTCCCGAGACAGTCACGCAGGAGTGTGAGGAGAAATGAGCCTGAAAACTTTAGGGATATCGACGAGGGGTAGTATACCGAGTACAAGGACTGCCAAAAAGGACCAGGCTCCGAGAAAAACTGGTCTTCATCAAACTCGACCTTGACCCCATGTACGGCTGCATTCCTGAAGTCTTGGTAGAGCAGTCCGGCAACGGATTTGGATTGAAGTAATGTCTGAATGGCTTTCAAGAGCTTATCTACCTCAACCGCTCGCGAATTCCTGAATTCGGATTCGATTGCGTCAGTCAACGCATTAGGCTTCAGCATGCTCGGCTTCTTAAGAGACTGCCGGGGTCGGCAGCGGCAGCGGCTTTCGACTACCTTCATGAGACGAGTTAGCAGGGCTCCCGCGGCTTCCGCTGTGAGCGGAATGTCACTAAGATCCAGCATCTCGATCACCGGGTCATCGATTCGCGAAAAGCGGACAATCCGGCCTGGTTTCGGGAGCGTTCCGTCGATCAACCATCTGTGAAATCCGAGCTCATAGTAGAGGTCGCCCGCGCTGATGCTTTCCATAAGGTCACGTTTACGACCGTAGGCAACGACAAGCTTCGTAAAGGATTCTTTGTTCGATTTGTCCTCGTTGAACATACACGACGCCAATGCATCCAGCCGAGCGCAAAGTAGCAGCAATACTTCTTGGGCATTCTCTTTTTTGGCGATTAGCCTTTCCACAAGGGCCATTGTGGGATCAAACAAATCAAAAAACCTATGAATCTCATCCGCTAGAACCATGCGCTTTCGCAATGCCATATCCCCTCCGTTGACACTCTAACTAATAGATTACGATGCGACAATTCTATTGCACTCCTGCTTTGGTCGTCTGACAGAAACGGCCAAGGCTTAGTGACTGATATTTACATCAGACCAGAACTCGTTCCTAGAAAACAGGTATCGGAAAGTCGGAATATCGGAAGCGTACGGCGGGTGACGAGGGGCTGAACGCGGATTCTGCCGGGGTTAAAACCCCGGCCTTCCAGATCGTAAGGCCCAGTTTGAGTGCGGTTGGGGTCTGTGGTTTCCCAGGTCTCAAAAGCGAGACCTGGGGCACCCGGCAGGGGTTAAAACCCCTTGTTTTTTCGACTCTTTTCGGCACGACTGAAGTCGTGCCCTGATACAAAGCGGGTTTATGAAACACTCTCTGGTGATCAGACGGCAAGCGGGAAGTAATCCAGATTTTGGTCAGCCAGATCAGCATCTGCAAGACTGCATATCGAAAGCATTTGACTTTGTATCAGGGCATGGCTTTAGCCGTGCCGCAACTGCAATAAAATGAATCTGGGCTTCAGCCCCTGCTATGGCAAAACCCGCCCGCAACGCCAGTTCCGATAACACGCTCAGCCCATCGCGTGTTTTCTTCGCCACCACCAAAACCAGCATGGGACGGCGCCTGCTGCAGTCCGAGCGGAATGCCATGCTTCTGGTTGACGTGTTGCGGTCTTGTGTGGCGGAGCGAAAATTCCTATTGCACGATTTCGTGGTCATGCCGGATCACCTGCATCTGCTCATGACGGTCCACGAGGATATGACCATTGAGAAAGCCATGCAGTTCATCAAGGGCAGATTCTCCTATCGTTTGAAGCGAGAATTCCAGTACTCGGGAGAGGTCTGGCAGAGCGGGTTTTCCGAGACGCGGGCCGACGATGAGGAAAGCTTCCTGCGATACCGGGAGTACATTGCCCAGAACCCGGTGAAGGCAGGACTGGCCGATTCTCCTGGAGAATATCCTTATTGTTACAGCTATTTGGCGAAGAAGAAGGGGAGCAGGGGCTGAAGCCCAAATTCATTTTATTGCAGTTGCGGCACGGCTGAAGCCATGCCCTGATACAAAATTGTTACAGCTATTTGGCGAAGAAGAAGGGGAGCAGGGGCTGAAGCCCAAATTCATTTTATTGCAGTTGCGGCACGGCTGAAGCCATGCCCTGATACAAAATTGTTACGGCTATTTGGCGAAGAAGAAGGGGAGCAGGGGCTGAAGCCCAAATTCATTTTATTGCAGTTGCGGCACGGCTGAAGCCATGCCCTGATACAAAATTGTTACAGCTATTTGGCGAAGAAGAAGGGGAGCAGGGGCTGAAGCCCGGATTCATTTTTTTGCGGTTGCGGCACGGCTGAAGCCATGCCCTGATACAAATCTGAGCGTTATCGCTCAGGAGGGCAGCTTGATCGTAAAAATAAAGGGGAAAAGGCGGAGTTTGGCTTTGACGGGGGCGGGGACGCGGTTTAATGTGGAGGGGAAACTCAAGAGTTCTTTAGGTTTTGCGGTCGGCGATGGGCAACTTTGGAGAAGACCTGCGCAGGGAGCGGCTGGCGCGCGGCATGGCGCTGGAAGAGATTACCGCCATCACCAAAATCAGCCGGCGGCACCTGGTGGCGCTGGAGGAGGAGCGGTTTGGCCTGCTTCCGGGCGGCATTCTGAGCAAGGGCATTGTGCGCGGTTACGCGGGGGCCGTGGGCCTGGACCAGAAGGACTGGACAGAGCGCTTTCTGGAGGCCTATATGGCCTCCGGGGAGATGCTGGACGACGACCGGAGCTGGCTGGCCTTCGCGGCTAACGTGGGCAAAGCGCGCATCCTGCGCCACGATGCGTTGGAAGTGCGGCTGCGCTGGGCGGGGGCCATCCTGCTGCTGCTGGTGGTGGCCGCGGCCGGCTACCTGACGGTGCGCTACTACGGTCTGCGCGCGGGGTGGTGGCCTACCCTGCTGCCGGTGGAGCAGGCCCGCGCCGCGGGGCATACATTCTGGGCCTGGGTCGAGGCGGTGTGGAGCAGGGTGCTCTCCTGGTTCAACCGCTGAGCCGGGCTTAGGCTGAGCGGGGAGCGGGCGCGGCCTGGACTTAGGCGCGGCTGCGGTTCACAGGCCATATCACGCCCCTGAACGCGGAGTTGGCCCCGTTCGCTGTTAGCCTTTGCTCCCGGATGCCCGGCGCGATTACCATGGATAGATGCACCTCTCAGGCTAAGGCCTGCCGGTGTGGGCGTGTCATGCCGATGCGGGCGAGTGACTGATCGAGGAGCGCAATCGCGGGCTCTTCGCGGCGGCTCATGCGGAGCAACGCAGCCATCGCGGCAGGCCGCCTGCTTGAAAAAATCCCTTCAGTGGGGAGGAATCCTTAGTTGAGCGACCGTTTTTTGTTTACCTCTGAATCAGTCACCGAAGGCCATCCGGACAAGATGGCGGACCAGATCTCCGACGCCATACTGGACGCCTGCCTGAATGAGGACCCCTTCAGCCGCGTTGCCGCTGAAACCCTGTTGGCCACCGGCCTGGTGGTCATTGCCGGCGAGATCACCACCAAAACCTACGTCGATTTCCAGAGCCTGGTGCGCGGCGTGATTGCCTCGATCGGCTACGACAACGCGCTGTATGGTTTCGACGCCAACACCTGCGCCGTGATCTCCAGCATCAACAAGCAGTCGGGCGACATTGCCCAGGGCGTGGACACGGGCGGCGCCGGCGACCAGGGCATGATGTTCGGCTACGCCTCCAACGAGACGCCGGAGCTGATGCCGGCGCCGATTTCGCTGGCCCACAAGCTATGCCGGCAGTTGACCGCGGTGCGCAAGAGCGGCAAGCTGCCCTACCTGCGCCCCGACGGCAAGAGCCAGGTGACGGTGGAGTACGACGAGAAGGGCAAGCCGGCGCGCATCGACGCCGTGGTCATCTCGTGCCAGCACGCCGAGAGCGTGGGCAACGAGGAGTTGCACGCCGACATTCTCAAGCATGTGATCCAGGCCGTGCTGCCGGCCGCGTGGCTGGACGAGCACACCAAGTACCACATCAACCCCACGGGGAGATTTGTGATCGGCGGACCCATGGGCGACACCGGCCTGACGGGGCGCAAGATCATCGTGGACAGCTACGGCGGCATGGGGCGGCACGGCGGCGGCGCTTTTAGTGGAAAAGACCCGACCAAGGTGGACCGCTCGGCGGCTTACATGGCCCGCTACATCGCCAAGAACATCGTGGCCGCGGGACTGGCCGAGCGCGCCGAGGTGGCGCTGGCCTACGCCATAGGCGTGGCCGAGCCGGTGAGCGTGCGCATCGAGACGTTTGGAACGGGCAAGATCGGCGATGCCAGGCTGACCGCGCTGGTGCGCAAGAACTTCGCGCTCACGCCCAAGGGCATTATCGAGAGCCTGAAGCTGCGCCGGCCCATCTACCAGAAGACCGCCGCTTACGGCCACTTCGGCCGCAACGAGCCGGAGTTCACCTGGGAGGCCACCGATAAGGCCGCCGCCCTGGCCGAGCAGGCCGGGAAGCTGGCCGCGGTGAAGTAAGCCGGCTGCCAGCAACATAAGAAAAGGAATGGGACCCATGAGGGATGGGTCCCATTCCTTTTTCACGCTCCCCGGTCGATGGCTTAGAATTCATTCGGGCATCCGAACGTTATTTTTGAGGAGCTATCGATGCGTTTTCCCGCACTTGCCGCTCTTGTACTCGGCACAGCCGCCCTGGCCGCCGGGCAAATTCATGCGCAGGCCACAACCCCCTGGGACTACGAGGGCAAGCGAGGGGCGCTGGCCTGGCACCGGCTGGACCCGGCGTTCAAGGTCTGTTCGGCGGGCCACCAGCAGTCGCCCATCGACATTCGCGGCGCCCATCTGAACAAGGCGCTTCAGCCCATCCAGTTCCATTACATCGCCGGGCCGGTCACGCTGGAGAACGACGGCCACACCATCGTGGTGCACGTGGACCACGGCAGCTACATGGTGGCCGGCGGCGTTCGCTACGACCTGTTGGAGTACAAGTTCCATCATCCCAGCGAGGAGACCGTGAAAGGCAAGCTCTCTGACATGGACATCCAACTGGTGCACAGGAGCGCCGACGGCAGAATGGCGGTGGTAGCCGTGCGGCTGGTGGAGGACCCTGGCAATCCCAATGCCGTGCTGGCTACGCTGTGGCCGCACCTGCCCAAAACCGCCGGTACAAGCGAAAAGGTTGCCGATGAGGTGAACGCCGGCGGCCTGCTGCCCGCCGACCGCGGCTACTGGACCTACATGGGCTCGCTGACCACCCCGCCCTGCACCGAGGGAGTGCGCTGGTTCATCTTCGAGCAGGAGCTTAGCCTGAGCCGCGATCAGTTGCGCGCCTTCGGCGCGCTCTTCAAGGTCAATACCCGCCCCTTGCAAGACCCGCACGGCCGGCGCATCGAGGCCAACGAGTAGGGGTTCCTGCAATCCCACCCTTGCGCCGGAAAGAAGGCGGGCCCAGAGGGCACCCCGATGGGACACCCGGCATTCCCTCGGGGGCTAAAGCCCCACGTTCATTATGTTGCATTTGCGGCACGACTGAAGTCGTGCCCTGATACAAGACTGATTTATGCAACTAGTTCTAGTGACTGAGCAGTCTCTGTTTCTCTTTTTGTGTCTTAAAGGCGACCCTAGGCGGGTCGCCGAGCGTCACAGCGGCCTCCACCGCTCGCTTGCGGGCGCCTTGCTGCACCTGGTTCTGTTGGAGCGTGATGGCACCGTTGGCGATTTCGGCGTCGGCGGTCCAACGGTCGAAGCGGGCCAGCGCCAGGGGAACGGGCGCGGCTGCGGAGGATGCGGCCGGCGCGCCCACGGAGCCGTGCCGCCACTCGAAGTGCAACGTGCCTTTGGCCGAGGCGGCCAGGTCCTTGTCCGTGTAGCCGGAGAGGTCGATGCGGCCGTCTGCGTTTAAGACGCCGCCCGACCAGCGCATCCCCAGCAACTGGCCCACGGCGGCGGGACTGAGCTTCTGGAAGCGGCCCGTCAGCGAATAGGAAGGTTTGTCTCCCGTGTTCAGCGTACCGGTTCCATGCACACGGCCCCCGAGCAGGCCGGCATCGAGGCCGGTGATCTCTGCCCCGGCGGGAAGGATGCGCAGCGTGGCCGACGGATTCCGGAGCATGACCGGCCCCAGGATGAGGGAATCTGCTTTTACCGTGCCCTCAAGCCGCGGCCAGACCGGCGCGGAGGAGAAGCGCAGACGGTCGATCAGAGTGGAGAGCAGCGTGCCGGGCTCACGCGCTCCCAAAAATGCCGTTTGCAGGACGCCGGCGTCCAGATCGCCGAACTGGACCTGAAAGCGCGGCAGGCAGGGCTCGGTGGCGCCGCAATTTGCGGGCAGGTTCAGGCTCGCCGTTCCTTTCACCGGGCCGTAAGAGAAAACCACAGGGTCCCAGCGGGGTTCGCCATTGCCCAGGTGGAGCGTGGCCGTGGAAATCAATACGTGGTTGGCCAGATAATCGGCCTTCCAGTTGGCGTTGCGCAAGGTGACGGTTCCGCGCAGGCTGTCGGTGGCCGGTCTTGCGGTTTCATTCACGGCGGGTGGCGCGGCAGCCGGCCCATTGGCGGCAGCGGCGGGCGGAATGTTGCTGAAGGGAATCCTGGGAGCCGGCAGCCACGGACCGGCGGCGCTCAGGTCCACGGCGACGGGGTCTCCGGCCAGCGCGTCCAGCGCCGCGGCATTTTCCATGCCGGCCACGCGCGCCAGTTCCCTGGCCCGCGCCAGCGCGGCCTGGCCGCGCACCGTGACCTGGTAGCCGGAGAGCGCCAGCCGGGTAGTGACCGTGAGCGGAGCGGTCCCGCCGGCGGGAATGGCCACGGTTGCCGCAAGCGCCGGGGAGAGGGGCTGGCGCCGGTTGCCTTCCTAGGGAAGCTGCAACCGGCTCCAGCACCACTTTGGGAACACGGATGGGCGTGCGCAGCCCGTCCCCGCTCAGTTGAAAGCCGTCCACGGAGCGCTGAAGCTGCCCGCGGTGAAGGGCGCCATGCGCGTAGGCCAAGGGCTTCGCCGCTGATGGCTGCCTCTGGCCTCCAGGCCGGGAGCCAAAGCCGCTGCGGATGGTGCGCAGCGCATCCAGGCAAGCAGCAACGGGAATCCGGTCAAGCTGCACAGAGAAACGCAGGGGGAAGCGCGGCTGGCCGCCGAAGCCCGGCAGGTCCCCGGCCAGATGGATGCGGCCATCGCCAAGGGGAGAATCGCAGGCCAGGTTCTCAAGGGCGTGGCTGGAATAGTGGTAGACGAAGGCGCAACTGGCGTCGAAGTCCATGGGCGCGACCGGGGCAAACTCGGCGCGGTGAACGCCGCTGGCGCGCAGACGGGTCTTGCACCTGGGCCGCGTCGGCGGTGCCGTCCAGATGCAGTTCGCCGGTCAGGTCGCCTCGCCAGCCGGGGTCGGAGCCGAAGACCAGCCGCGTGAGCTGGCCCAGTTGCGCCTCCCGCCAATCCAGGTCGAGATGCACCGGCATCTGCCGCATCTCGGGCGCCTGGCGCGCGCTGGCATCCAGGCGCACCACCCCGGTGTCGGCCAGGTCCAGACTCAGGTCGGTGCGGGCCGGTTGACCGCGCAGATGGATGCGCCACTCCCCCGGCTGCTGCTGCCAGATAGAGAGGTCGGTCGAGATCAGTGAAAAGGGCAGCTTCTCCGTGCCGCTCTTGACGTTGATGCGGGAGTTGGTGGCCTCAAGGTAGGGCAGGGGAACGGCGGCGCCGGCCTGTGCTGCCTGCCGCTCCGGCCTGCGCGGCTGCCGTGCGGAAGAACGACTCCAGGTTCCAGCGGCCCTCGTCTGTGCGCACCAGGTTCAGGCTGGCCTCGTCCACGCTGATGCTGCCGATCTCCAACTCCCCCCGCCACAGGGAGAGCAGCCGGATGGAGGCGATCACCGTGTTGGCATGGAGCAACGGCTCGGCGCCGTAGGCCGGGTCTTCCTCGACGATCAGGTTGGTGAGCACAAAGCCCGGCCTGGGCAGCAGGCGCAACTGCACTGAAGAGAGGCGCACGGGACGGCCCAGGGAGGCGGACATCAGATGCGCAACCTGGCTTTTATAACGGCTGATGCTCAGCAGCGGGGGCACAATCGACACGGCCAGGATGGCTGCCAGCAGCACCAGGGCCACCCAAAGCCGCCTGCGCTTTCGTTGCCAGCTTTCTGCGTCTTCCGTCATGGTCATTTCAGAGATCAGGGGTCAGAGATCAGAGATCAAGGGCCCGGGCCTTATTCCTGTAGCCTGCTCAACCGTCCACGGGCAGCGGATCTGAAAGGATGGGCTTGCGGAGCCGATACAAGTCCCCGGTGAAATAAACGAAAAGCCCGTGGCTAAAGCCACTCTTATTGCAAGCCTGCTTTCAGGGGCCTAAAGGCCCCTGCTCCCTCCGGAAAAATAAAAATGCCAGCCCCAAGTTGCGTGAATAGGCCCTAATCCCTAAGGCGTGTTTCATAAATAGCCACTGTATCCCTGTTGCGATCCCTCAGGGGTTAAAACCCCTTGTTTTCCGGCCCTTTTCGGCACGACTGAAGTCGTGCCCTGACACAAAGCGGGTTTATGAAACACGCTCTAGTCCCTAGTTCCTAATCCCTAATCCCTAGTCCCTGATCTCTGATCCCTGACCCCTGATCCCTGTTTTACCGCACCAGGTGCAGGGTCCGCTTCCAGCGCGTATCGGAGACGAAGTGCAGCGCCACGTGGCCCATCCAGGCCAGGGCATGGCCGATCCCGGTCTGTTCATACTGGTCCTCAGTGGTCTTGAACGACCAGTAGTTGAACAACGGCCGGCCCACGATATTCTCCCTGGGCACAAAACCCCAGTAGCGCGAATCGAGGCTGTTGTGGCGGTTATCGCCCATCATGAAGTACTTGCCCGGCGGGACCACCAGGTCGCCATTCTCGATGTGATTGGGAAAGTCCACGCTCCAGGCCTCGGTGGCGCTGGGCGGCGATGGCGGAAGGGAGGGAAACTCGTCGAGAAATTCATTATCGAAGGAGGCGAGTAATCTCTCCATCCGGGGGCGGAGCCTGGGCCACGCCGTTGATGATGACGATGCCGTTGTGCAGGTGAATATGGTCGCCGGGCACGCCGATGAGCCGCTTCACCAGAAACAGGTATTGCGGTTTTCCATCCGCGTCCAGGTCCGGCACCGGCTTGATGAAGACCACGATATCGCTGCGCCGGGGCTCGCGGTAATGAACCAGGGGCATCCATTTGGCGGGCGGGGCCAGCGTGATGCGGTCCACCACCAGGTGATCGCCCACCAGCAGCGTCTTCTCCATCGATCCCGAGGGAATGACGAAGTTCTGGCCCAGAAAGGTGAGGATGAACAGACCTACCACCAGCACGGAACAAATGCTGGCCACCGCCTCATAGGGCGTCTCTTCCACCTTGGTTTCAACGGTCGGAACCGGCTGGTCCTGCGGAGGGCGTTTTGGGGGCTGGCGTTTTCTTCTTCGTCATCCTGTCGCTCAGTATCAGTGAACAGTAACAGTGATCAATGCACCACGTGGAAGATACGCTTCCAGCGCGCAAATCCCGTGAGCCGGGCGGAGAGCTGCCTGTCGTGTCCGAGTCTATCATCTCCGAGCTTGCAGCGCGGCCTGCTGCACATCGGTGGTGGAGGGACGGACTGAGCGAGAAGTAGATGACCAGCGGCCGGGCCACAATCTGGTCCCGCGGCACAAAACCCCAGAAACGGGAATCCTTGCTGTGATTGCGATTGTCGCCGAGCACGAAATACTCCCCCTCGGGGACCACCAGCTCGCCGTCGCGGGTGAGGCTCTGCATCTGCTTCCACCACACGGGATCGACCTCCGGATCGGTATAGACGCGGGCGGGAAAGTCGTCGCGGAAGGGATTGGCCGCGGCGGGCTCGAAGGCCGCGTAGGGCTCGTCCAGGGGCAGGCCGTTCACCGTCACCCGCCCATCTTCGATGCGCAGCCGGTCGCCGGGAAGGCCCACCACCCGCTTGACCAGGAAGGGAGGCTGGGGATGGTGGAAGACGACGATGTCGCCGCGCGCCACGTCGCGATAGGGCATGAGCCAGCGGCTCAGAGCGGCCGGGCGGGCATAAACCTGCTTGTTGACCAGCAGAAAATCGCCCACCAGCAGGGTGTGCTCCATGCTCTCGGAGGGGATGAGGTAGGGTTGGAGCACAAAAGTGAGCAGAAACAGCGCCACCACCACCGTGCGCAGCAGCGAGGCAAGGGCCTCCGGCACGGTGGGCAGATGGAGCTGTCACGTGCGAATATCTCTGCCGCGGACGGGCTGGACCCTTGGGCAGGGGTGCTCATGGCGCTGCTTACTCCTCCTCTTTCGCTCCGCCGGCCTTGTGGCTGGTTCTGGCCGCGGCTGCCGTGAGCCGGTCCAGCGCGCGCCGCGCCGCATCCTGCTCCGCGTCCTTCTTGGTGCTGCCTATGCCGCGGGCCAGCGGCTTTCCCGGCCCGTCCTCCTCCGGCTGGAGCCGGACCTCGACCAGAAACCGCTTGCGGTGGTCGGGACCGCTTTCACTCTTGATGCGGTAAACCGGCGTGCCGGCCCGCGCCGCCTGCAGATGCTCCTGGAGCGCCGATTTATAGTTGCCCAGCGCGGCCCCGGAGCGCAACTCCTGGGCTAACTGCTCCGCTGCCTCGCCCATCACGCAGCGGCGGACAAAAGCTCTCACCGGCTCCAGGCCGCCGTCAAGAAACAGCGCGGCGATCACTGCTTCCATGCTATTCGAAAGCACGGTGCTTCTGCGCCGGAGGCCGCCGCGCTCCTCGCCCCGGCTAAGACGCAGGTGGCTGCCCAGCCCGATGGCCAGGGCCACCTCCGCCATGTGCTGCCGGCTCACCAAGCGGGCGCGGACGCGGGTCAGTTCGCCCTCCTGCCACTCCGGATGCAACCTGTACAGCGCCTCCGCCACCACCAGCCCCAGCACGGCGTCGCCCAGAAACTCCAGGCGCTCATTGCCGCCTGCGCCCGCGGCCTCTTCCTGCGCGCTCGCAGAGACCTGTTCGCCGGCCGCCTGCTGGTGCGCCAGCGAGCGATGCGTCAGCGCGCACAGCAGCAACTCCGGCCGGGCAAAGCTATGCCCCAGTGCGCTTTCCAGTTGCGATAGAGTTGCTTCCACATGCGCCTCGGCAGGTTCGATTCCTATGGGCTCATCGCGAGGGACGGTGGTGCGAGCGGAGATACCGGGCAAAAGACCACTCCCTCTGTCTCTATTAGATGCCACGCGGGGGCGCGAGGGTCGCATGCGCCGGATTATTGCGGCTTCACCGTCCCGGTTTGCCCCGGAGAACCGGCTACCGGCGTGGACCCTTGCGGCTTGGCAGGTTCCGTACCTGGCGAATCGTCCTCCGCATCCTCGTCGCAACTGTGGCCGCTGACGGCATAGGCCGTCTTCACGCCGCGCTCGGCGGCCAGCCGGGTATCCTGCTGCCCGTCGCGCGCCTCGAGCGCCTCCTTGTACTCGGCAACCGCCTGGTCGCGCTTGCAATCCAGGTCCAGCATGCGGCCCAGGTAAATGTGCGACCAGGCCAGCAGCCGCGGCTCCTTGCTGGTGGCCAGCGTCTTCTGGAAGCCGTCGATGGCCTCCTCCGGATGGCCGGTGAGGATGGCCGCCCTGGCCAGGATGAAGTTGGCGCGGGCGCTGTCCGCCTGCGGATTCCGAGGGTATCGGCCTGCTCCGCCAGCGCCTGGCGCGCCATGGCGCTGGCCGTGGCCACGTCGCCGGCCGCGAGCCTCGCCTCGGCCAGATCCAGTCCCGTCAGCTTGCGCGGCTTGCTGCGCTGCAGCACGTCCTCATCGGCTTCTTTGTCGAACTCGATCTGGCGGGCGCGGTGCACCTGCTGGTCCACGTCCATGCTGTAGACCATCTCGCCGATGGTGTCGCTCAGGCTGGCCGGGTCTTTCTCGAACTGGATCAACTGCTCATAGAAGTACTGCGTAAGCACGAATCCCTGGGTCATATCGTGCTGCACGGTGGCCCAGCGAACGGCATCCACCTTCTGCTGGTAGAGCTGCCGCTCGTGCTCATAGCGCGGCAGATCCGAGCGGTCCACGCCGGCGGGAATCTTGTAGACCGGAATGCCGGTATCCATGGTGCGCGCCTCGATGGCCTTGATGAGGCACTCGATGGTCAGGGGCACGGAGTCGGAGCGGTAGCGGAACTCGAGGGGAGCGTCGCGCACCTCCTTGAGGATCGGCTGCATGCGGTCCATGGCGTTGGCCCGGGCATAGAGCAGCGGCTCGATCACGTAATGCAGGTAGGTGTGGCGCACGTCGTTCATGCGAATCTGGCCGTTCACCGGCGAAACCACCACCACGTAGTCGGTGCCGTAGATGCGGGCGTTGACCATGCGCGGCGAGAGCAGCGGCTCGATGCACCACAATAAAGCGCCGCCCTTCGTAGGTGGAGGCCGGCATCTTGAGATAGAGATTGGTGGCCACGATCATCTTCGACAGCGGATCGTGCAGCCGGTCGGCCTCCTGCGTCGTAGATGTGGTGCACCGCCAGCCAGATGCCGTGCAGGTCCACGGCGGCCACAAAGTCCTTGAGCAGGGGCACAATCTCCACCACCTGGGTGGCGTCGGGCGGCATCTCGGTCAGATCCGCCGCGGTCTCCAGCTCCGGCGGCGGGGTCAGGTAGAAGGCGAGCGAGATGTACTGCGAAATGTCCATCTCCGAGCCGGTCATGCGGTGCTGGGCAATGAAGAGGCAGAGCTTGTCGCGCTTGGCGCGGGCGTCCTCGCTTTTGGCCAGCGCCTGGTTCATCTCGTCGCGGACCCGCTTGCGCACCGGCGCGCTCTCCTCCAGGCCCTCGTCGTAGCCGCAGGCGTTCAGCGCCGCGGCCATCAGGAAGACCGGCTCGGAGCTGATCAGCGAAATGGTGGGCCCGGCCGGATCGATCAGCGACGGGCGCCTTCTCCGTCTGCATGCCCTGCGAGGACGAACTCTGCTGGCCCTTGGATGAGGAGCTGCTGCCGGAGGACTGGGCGTAGGCCGCGGTTGGAGCAAAACCGGCCAACAGGCATAAAACAGCGGTCGAAAGAACGGCAAAGAATCGAAAGCTGCGCAACGTCATGAGGAACCCTGTCTGCAAGTCTAGTTAGACGCAGCGGCAGGGTCAAACGGGAGGGGCACCGTTTCAGGGACGACGCATCCCAATTACAGAGCGAATGAAGGGTGCGGATATTAGCCCGTACGTCAAGGACGTTGAATCGAAAGGGCTTTGGCCGCTGAGGGATGATTCCTTCAGGCTATTTGCCACAAGCTCTCCTTCTCGCGGACTGTTTAGCATGTCGATAGCCTTTCGCCCCTTCGGTAAGGTACGAAGCTCCTACATAAGAAGCGATCCGTCCCATCCTTTGCAAAGAACGCGAAGGATGTGGCACCCACAGTTCAGCGACTCTGAGAGGATGGGCCGTCCTCCAACATTATCAAAATCATTAGTCAGTGGATGCATCCATTCGCTGAGGAAGTAAATCGTCGATTCTTGTTGATAACGATTTGATGTAGTGCATTTCCCAGGTAATGCCATAAACTGTATTTGGCTTTGGCTTATCTATGCGATAGCATGCGATGTTAGAACCATCGGCAAAGGTGTATGGGCGTGGATTTCGTAAGTTGTTGTTGACCCTATCCTGGAAAAAGACAGAGGGTTTTGTTCCAATCGGGAATTCTGCTTTTATTGTGATTCTTTTTCGATTTCGTTCCCCTCTCACGCTCACATGCGGACGAGCTCTTAACTCAGTATCTTCAAGAACATAGTTGAGCTCAATTGTGCGCTCTCTATCCCTTGGTATTGCTGTTTCAAAGAGGAGACAGTAATAAGACAATGGAGAGCCGCTACGAGAATGGGGTCCCGTTATCGTGACACCGGACGCCTTTGTTGAAATCTCTACATTACCAGACCCAGTCCAAAGAAATTGTATCCAGAAGCTGTAACAATCGTCACGAAGAGCTCGGATACTTGTTGTCATTCTTTGACCATGACGAGCACGGCCAACAAAAAAATGTACGATTTGGTGAGTTTCAAGAATAAACGGATTTTCTGTTTCGAATCTGTGTATGGATAAAAAATAGAACCTCTTCCAGAGCAGGACGCCAATACAGAATAGGAGGATTCCAATTCCAAGCAAGTCCATTCGTGTATTGTTGCTTATATAACCCCAGATGGAAATGAGAAATCCTGAGCTTAATCCCAGGAATGCAAACAGCTTTCCCAGCCACTCTAGCGCATGGACAGTGGCTGAAATTCTTTCAAAAAGCTGAAAAAAGCGACTCCAAGAGCCGCCTGTTGGGTGAGATGGCTTCATCGTCGAACATTCGGAGAGCTAAGAATCTACTGTTCTTCCATGGGCACCTGTAGCAAAATGATTTTTCAAAATCAGATTTCGAAAAATCTGACCAGTCAGAATTCTAGCGCAACGTCCTCTGATCGTCAATAATAACTTTCGGCTACTGATTCAGCAACCTCTATAAAGCTCATGCCCCGCTCGGAGGGCACTAAGCAGTGTATGATACTTCCCTATTCCCTTATCCCTATCTTCCGGCCTTAGCCGCGCACAGAAACGCCGGAGAAGGAGAGCACCGCCAGGCCGCGCACCGGCTGGCCGAAGAAGCGGGCGGGCTCAAAGACGCTGAAGAGCAGCAGGTTCTCCACCTGCGAGCGGGTGGCTGCGTCGGTGGGGCCGGAGACGATGCGATAGTCGTACACCTGGCCCTCGCCGTTGACATAGGCCTCCACCACTACCGGGCCGGAGACGGCGCCGATCTCGTTTATGCCCGCGCCGTCGGCGAGATAGAGCAGGCGCGGCGCGGTGGCGTTGCCCAGGGGTTCGTCCTTGCTGGCCTGCGCGACTTCCGGCTGGGTAAACATGGTGGCCAGCACGATCACCGTGCCCATCAGCAGAACCGCGCTGGCAAAGCCGGCCGAGGCCTGCAGCAGGAAGGGACCAATGGTATTTCTCCAGGCCAGATTCCAGCCCTCGAAGGGACTGCGGCGGCTGCGCGCCCGCTCCTGGCTGACGGCCACGCGAATGCGCAGCGGCAGATCCTCGGGCTCCGGCACCGGGCCCAGCCCGGCCAGCGAGGCCTGCATCTGGCGCAGCGATGCCCACTCCCGGGCACACTCCCGGCAATCTTCCAGGTGGGCGGCGATACGCTGCATCTCTCGTCCGTTCAGGCGGCCATCCAGATACTCCGTAAACTTTGTCTGCATTGCATTACAGCCGTTCATCGCGCCTCCTCTCCAAGAGGTACCTCAAATCCGGTGTTGGCCGGGGAAGCCGGCACCGCCGCTGGAGCGGTCAGAATCGGCCTTCAAACAGGCGCGCCCGCGCACCAGCCGCGACTTGACCGTGCCCAGATTCACGCCCTGCATCTCCGCCACTTCCTCGTAGACAAATCCCTCGATATCGCGCAGGATCAGGGTGGTGCGGTACGGCTCCGGCACCTGGCTCAAGGCCGCCTCCACCCGCGCCCGATTCTCCGCGTGCACCGCCATATCGTAAGGCGACTCGGCCGGGTCCACCAGCATATCTTTCAGCCGCACCGGCGTGCCGCATTCCTGCCCCGCCATCTCCTGCTCGATGGGGATCTCCTGCTGCTTGTGGCGCATCCACCAGCGCCGCTGGTTGGAGGCCTCGCGCAGGGCGATGCGGTAGATCCAGGTCCGCAGCGACGACTCGCCGTGAAAGCTGCCCACGCCCCGGAAAACCTTCACGAAGACTTCCTGGGTGAGGTCGGCGGCATCGGCGCGGTCCTGCACGGTGCGCGCCAGCAGGGAGTAAATGGGTTGGTGATAGCGCGCGATCAGCCACGCAAAGGCCTCTTCCGAGCCGGCTTGAAGTTCCGCAATCAGAGCCGCTTCTTCGGATTGGAGGGTCAGCGCGCTGGCAAGATTGCCCATGGTGAGGTCCGCCTGCACTTCAGTGTCCTCCCACCTTACCGCATCAAAGCACGCCTGGCATCAGTAAAATCCGCATCGGACCCCCGGCCCGATTGCCCCATACCCGGGTGCTTCCTGCAACCACTCCCCCTTCATAACGGCAAAGTGCGCCGGAAATCCGAAATTGCCACGGAGTGCGCGGGAAACGGAACACCGGTAGAAACCCAATGTCCCGCGCACTCTATTGTCTTAGACACCGGAACCCCCCGGAAGTGTTCCCGGTCACGTAGGTTTTGTTTCCTCCGGGCGGCTCCGGGAACCGGCTGCCGCCCTGGCCGGCGCCGCACCGAAGCCTTGCCGCAGGGTTGCGGACGGGTAAAATCACAGCCCAGACAGGGGTTCCACGCCGGGTGCGGCCGGGGTTTGACGAATTCCGCCAGGGCAGAGACAATAAGGGAGTTGCACCTCCACAAGTGGGCCTGTGGCGCAGCTGGGAGCGCGCTTCCATGGCATGGAAGAGGTCGTCGGTTCGATCCCGACCAGGTCCACCAATCCGAGCGACAAATTACGTCAATTTCGGTCCTCTGCCGAGGACTGCTATTGTTGCGCCAGGGGACTCCAGAGTTGCGTGTGGTACATTGACGCCATGAAGCTCAAGGGATTGGCGATCTTCGCAATACTGCTGGCCATCATCCGGCCGCCCGCGCCGGTCTTTGCACAGGCAACGAATCACTCCGGCGCCAATGGGCAGGCTTCGCCGCTTTCATCTGCTACCAATAACCCCACCGCCAATTGGCAGAGTTCGCCCCTTTCGTTTCCTTCCATCACCGCCCCGCCAGGCACAGGCACCGCTACCGCCGGCCCGGAGTGCAACGGGGTTCCCTGCGAATACCAGCAGCCACGCATCACGGTGGCCAATCCGGCTCCGGCTCCCGCGCCTGTATCCTGGCCGCTGCACGAACAAATCGCATGGGCCGCCAACCTGGTGCTGGTCATCCTGGGTTATGTCGGAATCATTCTGGCCGTCTCCATGCTGAAAAAGATGGAACGCCAGACCAGGACCAATGAAGCCATTGCCGAGGCGGCCCTGCTGAATGCGCAAGCCGTCATCGATTCAGGCAGGCCCTGGATTCTGATCACGGTAGAGCCGTCGCGGAGCGTGGAGAACAGTTTTACCGTCAAGGCCACGAACCGCGGCCGATGCCCCGCCAACATGATCTCCACCGAGGAGCAGATCAGAATTGCAATCGATGAGACGCGCCTCCCCCGCAACCCTGAATACAAGCGCGAGGAAGCGGAAGCTCCGTTTGTCCCCGTCATTCTGCTTCCGGGCGAATCCACGCCCATCAAGCAGTTCAGCCGGGAGGATGTGAGAGGGATCTGCGAGAGCGAGGAAATGTTCAAGCGGGTGGAAAACTGGGAAGAAAAAATCTTTATCTATGGCAGGGTTCTCTACCAGGATTTAATTGCGCCGGCCGACAATCAGACCCATGTGACCACGTGGTGCTGCTGGTATATCCACGGCCGCCAGAAGAGCGCTTTGGTGATGGCCGGACCGCCCGAGTACAACCTGCACACTTAGGACACTTTGGCCGCGCCTTTGGTTTTGTATCCGGTAAAGGGGAAGAACCGCGCTCAGGCGTTGACCACGTCGCGGACTTCCTGATCGAATTGCGGGTCGGTTTCGGCCAGCCTGATGAGGCGATGCAGATACGCCCGGGAGATGCACAGGCTGCGGGCCGCCAGGGTCTTGTTGCCGTTGTTCTCGCGCACGGCGGCGACGGCCAGCTTGATCTTGTAGTCGCGCAGCTTGCGCTCGAATGAGCCCGCGGGATGGTAATCGCCGATATCGACCACGCCGTCGAGGTCGGAAACTTCATCCTCCTGCGCGTTGAGGCTCAAATCTTCGGCGCGAACCATCTGTCCGGGAGCGAGGATGATGGCCCTCTGCATCACGTTTTCAAGTTCGCGCACATTACCGGGCCAGGGATAACTCTGCAGCATGGCCAGCGCATCCGGCTCGATATCCTCCATGGGCTTTTGAAACAACTGCCCATAGTGGCGCAGGAAATGCCTGGCAATTCCGGGAATGTCTTCGGGATGCTCCTGGAGGGGCGGCGATTCAATGCGCATGACGTTGATGCGGTAGTAAAGGTCCTGGCGGAATTTACCGTCGGCCACCAATTTGCCCAGGTCCTGGTGGGTGGCGAAGATGAGTCGCGCGCGCAGGGGGATGAGCTTGTTGCTGCCCAGGCGGCTGAATTCCATCTGCTGCAGCACGCGCAGCAGCTTAACCTGGGTGAATAGGCTGAGATCGCCGATCTCGTCGAGGAAGAGGGTGCCGTCGGCGGCCTGCTCGAAGTAGCCTTCGCGCGCGCCCACCGTGCCGGTGAAGGCGCCCTTTTCATGCCCGAACAACTCGGCTTCAATCAGGGTTTCAGGAATGGCGCCGCAGGATACGGCCACAAACGGGCGGCTGGCGCGGGTACCAAGATTGTGGATGGCGCGGGCGATCAGTTCCTTGCCGGTTCCGCTTTCGCCGGTGATCAGCACCGAGGCATTGAGATTGGTTACGCGATGCACGAGCTGATAGACCTGCTGCATCAGCGGACTGGAGCCGATGAGCCGGTCGCAGCTTCCGGGCTCCTCCAGGCGCTGCTGCACGGTCTGCAGTTGCTGCTTCAGCGTGGAGTTCTCGTAGGCCCGGCTGAGCATGGTCTTGAGATCGCGAATGGAAGGCGGCCGGCGGCAGTAGCCGAAGGCGCCCGTGCGCACCAGTTCGAAGGCGGTGGAGCGAAGGCCGTCATCGGCCATGATCACCGAGGGCGCATGAGACGCGATCAAGCGCCGCGCACAGCCAATCCGCTCCTGCAAGGAATCATGATTCGAATACAGATCCAGAATCATGACATCGCAGCTCCCGGCCGACAGGAGACCGGTCATGCCTTCCTCATCGGACTCCAGAAGAACCTGGAAATCCTTCCCCAGCGCGGAGGAAAGCAGAGGGTGCAGCGTGCGGTCTTCCGAATATAGTCCGATTTTGATCATGAATCTGCGAATTCTCTCTTAGTGCAAGGCCCAACCCCTTCAGCCGGAATGCGGTGAAGTTGCTCTTATCATCCAGAATCGGCCGCAATGCTGCCAATACCAGTTTTGTGCCAGATCAATGCCACCTTTGGTAATACATTTCAGGGGTCGACGGGTAACAGATTTAGTGGCGCGAACACACACTGTCCCGTGATTTGATCCGGCTGGGGAAGGCCTCTACACTCTCGCGCAAATGCACCGTTGATTCGTACTAAGTATGCTAGTGGCCGGTGTGTACCGGGTCAATACAACTTAGGTAATAAACCTCGACGTATCTATAATTGTGACATAGGACACGCAGGGAACGAAAGGGATGCCGCCTCTGGTCTCAGGACATCCAGCCCGATCCCTGCGCCGTACAATTCAGACATAATGGAATAAAGCCTTTATTTAGAGAATCATACGTGGACTTTTGTAGGCCTGGAAAATGGCGTTTGTCATGGATAAACCGCGGAAATGCCCCAGGATGCCAAGGGCCGCTTGCTGCTCTGTCAGTACTGCTCCCGGTAACCATTTTTGAAGTGCCTGCGCAGCGTGGGAACTTCGCTTCTGATGCGGCCGGCGGCGCGGTGCGAGAGGCCAATTGCTACAATTGCGGATGTGACCTCGCGGCAGAAGCTGGAATTGTCTCTTTTGGCAGGCGGGGTTGCCCTCAGCCGCTTCGCTTTTCGCAGCCGCCTTCTTTACGATCTGGATTCCGTAAACTTCGCCCTGGGGATAGGGCGCTTCGACCCGCGCGCCCATCAGCCCCATCCGCCCGGCTATTTTTTATACATTTGCCTGGGCCGCCTGTTCACTTACCTGGTTCACGATGCCAACCTGGCGCTGGTTCTGTTGAGCATTGCGGCGAGCACAGCTACAGTCATCCTGATCTACCTGCTGGCGCTGCAGTGGTTTGGTTCTCGGGCCGCCGTCTTCGCCAGCCTTCTCTACCTGTTTTCTCCGCTCTGCTGGTTCCATGGCACGGTGGCTCTGACTTACAGCGTGGAGGCTTTTTTCTCCGCGCTGCTGGGCTACCTGTGCTGGCGCATCGATCGCGGCGAAAAAGGATTCATCCTTCCCACGGCCATGCTGCTGGGAATCTCGGCCGGCGTGCGGCCGTCTTCGCTGCTGTTTCTGGGGCCGCTGTTTCTCTACTCGCTGCGCCATGCGACGGTAAAGAGGATTCTTCTTGGAGGCGCGGTGCTTGCCCTCACTCTCATGGCCTGGTTTCTGCCCATGATTTGGGCCAGCGGGGGATTCGATGCTTACTGGGGCGCCCTGGTTTCTCTCTGGCGGCTGGTGCCTTCGAGAGACACCGTATTCAACTCCTCTCCCGCCACTTCGATGGCCCGCGCGTGCGTGATCGTCTTTATCGGCTTTCTGTGCTTTGGGGCCGGTACGCCGGCGGTGCTGGGCGCGCGACGCCGGTCTGCCCCGGCGGAGCCCGGCAAAAAGATTTTCACCGCCGTGTGGATGCTTCCCGCCCTGTGCTTCTTCACTTTTATCTTTTTGAAATTCGTCAACAGCGGCTACCTGTTGCTGTTGGCCGCGCCGGCCTGCATCTGGCTGGGCTCATGGAGCGCGGATTGGTATGAGCAGGGCGCGTGGCCAAAGCCGCTCAAGCTGGCGGCGATCGCCATCTGCGCCTTGGCCAATGTTCTTATCTTTCTTGCCTTCCCGGCCTACTGCTCCTACCGCTCGGTGCGCAGCTTTGAGAGGGAGCTGGAGGGTATCCGGACGGCGTTGCCCCAGCTTGGCGGCCCCCATGAGATTCTGATCGTGGGATTCGACTCTCACTTCCTCGGCTATCGCCATGCGGGCTACTATCTGCCCGGCTATCTTACCCTCCAATATCCAGAGGTGAAGTTGAACGAAGGAATGCGCATCTTCGCCATGCAGGGGCGCGAACACCCGCCTGCTCCCGGAATTGCCGGCCGGCGCCTATTCCCGTTTCGTTGTATTCCCTCTGCCCGGCACGGACGCGGAGTACCAGCGCTACCTGGAAACCTTCAATAAACTGCTTCCCTCCAAGGACTTGGCGTACGTTGACGTGGAAGGTCACCAATTTGTCACAGCTCCCATCAGGGACCTGCCCCTGCTCTTCCCGCAGGCGGCCGCGGCAGCCCCGTAGGAAGCAGGCGGAACGTGTATACGTCCCGCTTCACTCCGCAGCGTTATTCGTAAACATACGATTACACCACCCCCGCGGCCAACCGTTAACTATCTGAATACAGGCGGTTTGGGCATTTGGCGGTTTGGTTGGAGAATTGCTTTAAAAGCAGTGTCCCCTGAAAGCAAGGGGAAAGGAGTCTTGGGATATGCACTCGATCGCCTGGTGGCCAACATTAGTCGTCCTTGCCGTGGCGACATTCACGGATCTGCGCAACCGCCGCATCCCCAACTGGCTGGTGTTTCCCTTCCTGGTGGCGGGGATTGCCGTCTCCGGCTGGCTGCACGGCTGGCATGGGATCGGGCAGAGTTTCGCCGGCCTGGGACTGGGGATTTTGATTTACGGCTTTCTTTTCTGGATGGGCGGCATGGGAGCGGGAGACGTGAAGCTATGCGCCGCCATCGGAGCCTGGATTGGCCCGGACCAGTTGTTTGTGGCACTGATTATCACCGGCATGGCAGGGGGAATCATGGTGCTGTGCTGGGCCGCCTTCGGCGGATTTCTCAAGGACCTGTTCAGCGGCGCGGGGGACGTGCTGTTCGGCTGGACGAAGCGCGGAGCGGTACGCGATCCAGAGCTGGTGCTTTCCAATCCCCTGAAGCGCAAGATGCCCTACGCTCCGGCCATCGCCATCGGAACGCTGATTTCATTCTTTGCCCGTTAAGGTTGGGAATGCGCAACACGGCCCAACACCAAGACGGCCGAATAAATTGAGGTTAACCGCAAGGAAAGTTGCAAACAGCAAGGAGTATTAAAACCATGAGTACAACCACTTCTCCCCATCTCGATAGCCAGTATTCCGACACTCTCGGCGCGGGCGACTTATCGATGGCGCTGATCGGCCCGGACGATTTGCGGCGCAGGCGCCATAGCCAACTCTCTTGCCGAATGCCACGGAGGCGATGTGCGTGAGTTTGCTTCCTATCCTCCCGGTCTGGACGATGTGCCCAGGCTGCTGGAGCAGCATCACGACGTGATTATTATCGACCTGGACAGCGACCCGGAATACGCCCTGGAGTTGGTGGAGAGCATCGGCGCCAATGGCGCGGTGACGGTGATGGTGTATTCGGCCAAGTCCGACCCGGAACTGCTGGTGCGCTGCATGCGCGCGGGGGCTCGCGAGTTTCTCACCCTGCCTTGCGCCCAAAGCACTATGGCCGAGGCCCTGGTGCGGGCCTCGGCCCGCCGCTCGGCAATTCGGCCCACCAAAAAGGCGGGCGGCAAGTTACTGGTATTTCACAGGCGCCAAAGGCGGCGCCGGAGTGACCACCATCGCCACCAATTTTGCCGTCGCGCTGGCCAAGGAATCCGGAGAAAGTACGCTGTTGATCGATCTCGATCTCCCCCTGGGTGACGCGGCGCTCAACCTGGGGATCGTGGCCGAGTACTCGACCATCAACGCGCTTCAAAATGTCAGCCGGCTGGATATGAGTTTTCTCTCCAGGCTTCTGGTCAAACATAGCTCCGGTGTATCGGTGCTGGCGGCTCCCGGTAAATTTCCCCAGTTCCAGGCTACCGATGAGGCCATCGACAAGCTGATCGCGGTGGCGCGCCAGGAATTCGATAACGTGGTGGTCGATGTGGGCGCGAGACACGATTTTACGGGTACGGATCTTTTAAACAAGGCCTATACGATCTACCTGGTCACCCAGGCCGGCATTCCCGAGCTGCGCAACTCCAATCGCCTCATCAACCAGTTCTTCGCCGCCGCGGGCGGCCCCAAACTGGAGATCGTGATCAACCGCTATGAGCCCCGCGCCCTGGGAGTCTCTGAAGAGCATATTACGAAGGCTCTCACCCGGCCGGCGCAGTGGAAGATTCCCAACGATTACGGCGCGGTGCGGAAGATGCAGAACACCGCCACGCCGCTGGCGCTGGCAGATTCGCCCATTTCACGGATGATCCGGCGGATGGCCCGATCGGTATGCGGCCAGCCCGCGGCCCCGGCCAAGAAGAAAGGCTTCAGTATTTTCGGATGATGGTTCTGTAAGCATGGATCTGTCCCGACGGAAGGTAGAACGTGGAACTGCTGAATCTGGAAAAGTACAAAGCGGAAATACACCGGACCCTGATCTCCAAGCTGGATCTGGAAAAATTGTCGCGCGTCAATTCCAGCCAGGCACGGCAGGCAGTGGCCGGCATCGTAAAGGAGATCATCGCCGACCAGCGCGTGCCCCTGAACTACGACGAGCAGGAGAAGATCCAGGCCGACCTGCTGGACGAAGTCTTTGGCCTGGGTCCGCTGGAACCCCTGCTGAGGGACCCCAAGATTTCAGACATCCTGGTCAACGACAAGGATCATGTATTCATTGAGAAGGGCGGGCTGCTGCAGCGCGTGGATACCACTTTTCGCGACGACCACCACCTGTTGCAGATTATCGACCGCATCGTCTCGCGGGTGGGCCGCAGGGTGGATGAATCCTCCCCCATGGTGGATGCCCGCCTGCCCGACGGCTCGCGCGTCAATGCCATCATTCCACCCCTGGCGCTGGACGGGCCTTCGATGTCCATTCGCCGCTTCGGGACCGGCCCCCTGGCGGCCAACCAGCTGGTTAAGCTGCAGACCATTTCCGCGGAGATGATGGAAGTGCTGTCCTCGGCGGTCAAGGCCCGCATCAGCATCATCGTCTCCGGCGGCACGGGCGCCGGAAAAACCACGCTTCTGAACATCCTGTCGCAGTACATCCCGCGCAACGAGCGCCTGGTCACCATTGAAGACGCGGCCGAACTGCGGCTGGCCCAGGAAAACATCGTGCGCCTGGAAACCCGTCCCCCCAACATCGAGGGACTGGGCGCGATTCGCCAGCGTCAACTGCTGATCAACTGCCTGCGCATGCGCCCTGACCGCATCATCATAGGCGAGGTGCGCGGAGAAGAAGCCTTCGACATGCTGCAGGCCATGAATACCGGCCACGAAGGCTCCATGACCACCATCCACGCTAATACTCCCCGCGATGCCATTTCCAGGCTGGAATCGATGGTGGCCATGGGCAGTACGAACATGCCGGAAAAATCCGTTCGCCAGCAGATAGCCTCAGCCATTACCATCGTCGTTCAAGCCTCCCGTTTGAGCGATGGCACCCGTAAAGTGACCAGCATCTCCGAGATCACCGGGATGGAGGAAAATGTAATCAGCATGCAGGAGATCTTCACCTTTAATAAGAAAGGGATCGGACCGGACGGCAGGGTGATCGGCGTATTCCAGCCCACCCGCATCCGTCCCAGGTTCCTCGATCGGCTGCGCGTTTCAGGTATCGTTCTGCCGTCCAACCTGTTCGATACCGAAACGCCGGTAAACTGACCGGGAAGGGGGAACAACAGATATGGGAATGATTGTCGTTTTGGTGTTCCTGGGCGCTTTCGCGGTCGTCTCTCTTCTGCTGATTGCCCTGGGGAGCGGAGCCTCCCAGGAGGCCAAGCAGGTTCTCGCCTCGCTGGACTCGGCCTTGGCCACGGAAACGCCGCAGGTACGCGATCAGATCGTCAACCTGCGCAAGAGCGAACTGCTCAGCGGCATCCCCTGGCTCAATCGCAGACTGTTGAAGTTCGACCTGGCGCCGCGCCTGAACAACCTGCTCCATCAGGCCGATCTCAGATGGACCCCGGGAGCCCTGCTTTTGGGTTGCGGGCTGGGCTTTGCGGTCACTGCGTATCTGATCTACATGCGCTTCGACTTTCTTCTCCCGGCGCTGCTGATCGGGCTGCTGGTTGGCGCCGCGCCGTTTGGCTGGGTGGTTTTCAAGCGCAGCAAGCGTTTCAACAAGTTTCTGGAGGGCTTGCCGGAGGCGCTCGATTTGATGGTCAGCGCCCTGCGCGCCGGGCATAGTCTCATCGCCGCCATGGGCCTGGTGGCTCGCGAGTGCGCGAGCCGGTGAGCGGCGAATTCAAGGTGTGTTTCGAGGAGCAGAATTACGGCCTGGAACTGAAAACCGCCATGGACAACCTGATCACCCGCGTTCCGCTGCAAGACCTCAGGATTTTCGCCACGGCGGTCATGATCCAGAAAGAGAGCGGGGGAAACCTGGCCGAGGTGCTGGAAAAGACCTCTCACGTGATCCGGGAGCGCTTCCGCCTGAAGCGGCAGATCGGGGTGCACACCGCCCAGGGACGCCTTACAGGGTGGATTCTTACCTTTCTCCCCATCGTGCTGGGCATCGCTTTATACACCGTCAACCCCGAAATGATGAGCATCCTGTGGAAGACTCCCATTGGCATCAAGCTCATGTGGGCGGCTGCCGGCGGGATCCTGGTGGGTGGTTTGATCATTCATCGTATCGTCAACATGGACGTTTGAGGTTGCGCTATGGGAGTTGCGATATTTGCGTTTTGCGTTATTTTTCTCCTCATCACGAGCGGAGGACTGCTCCTGTTCTATCGCGAAGCCATGCTGCAGCGCATCTCCGAGGTGATCAACCCCCAGGCCAAGCCGAAGAAAACCCTGATCAGCACCATACAGCAGACGGGCATTTCGATTGGCGGCGTGGTGGAGCAATTCAAGAACGTGCTGCCCAAGAGCCAGGCGGAGGTATCCGTAGTCAAGCAGCGCCTGATCCGCGCCGGCTATCGCAAGGAATCCGCCATCAAGATCTTCTATGGCTGCAAGGTATTGGTTCCCCTCCTGCTCTGCGCTATCTCCGCGCTCACCGGGCTGGCCAGCCTGAGCCCGTTTTTCGTTTACGTCCTGGCCCTGGGCCTGGGATTCCTGGCCCCGGATTTCTGGCTGGGAAGACAGATTTCCGTCCGCCAAAGCAAGATTCGGCGCGGCCTGCCCGATGTGCTCGATCTTCTGGTCATTTGCATCGAGGCCGGACTGAGCATGGACCAGGCGACGGCGCGCACCGCCCAGGAATTGACCCACGCCCAGCCGGAGCTGTGCGATGAATTGGGCATCGTGGTGCTGGAGCAGCGCGCCGGCCGCCCGCGCGCCGATGCATGGAAGCATCTGGCGGAGCGCACCGACGTGGACTGCGTGCGCAATCTGGTTTCCATGCTGGTGCAATCGGAACAGTTTGGCACCAGCATCGCCAAGACATTGCGCGTTCATTCCGACACGCCTCAGAACCCAGCGCGTGCAGGCTGTGGAAGAGGCGGCGGCCAAAACCACCATCAAGCTGATCTTCCCGCTGGTATTTTTCATCTTTCCATCGCTTTTCCTGGTGGCCTTGGGTCCTGCGGTCATTTCCATGATGGAATCGTTCAAGTTGCTCACTAATCACTGAGGAAAGGAGAAATTGAAATGGACAATGTAACGATTATCCGGATTGTTTGCGGCGTCTTGTTTGTCATTGTTTTGGTTCTTCTTATTCAGCGCCGCCGCACGCGGGTGAAGTAGCGCGGCGGATTGCGCAGGAATTCCAGCGGGGCGCAAGAGATGGACGCGCTCCGCCGGCCGACTCCGCGGTCCTGTTCGGACCGGGGAACGCATTAAGCACGTTGTGGAGAGAAAGGGAGTTCGAATGGACAATGTCACGATTATCCGGATTGTTTGCGGCGTGCTGTTTGTCATCGTGCTGGTGCTGTTGATTCAGCGCCGCCGCACGCGCGTCAAGTAGTACGGGTATTTCAGGGGGCTAGTTGAGCCCGGGAAACTGTCCGGGCTCCGCAGCTTAACTCGAACGTCCCGCTGGTGGGGGGACATTGCCGCTTAGGCGAGTCGTGTCTCCGCGTCCTGTTTCTGCAGCGGGCAAGGGGATTTGTGCCCTTGAACGGCCTTCAGGAAGGCGTGATGGCCGCAGCGGAGCCGGGCGCAGCAAGGCCTTTTCGCGGCCCGGCTGGCGCAGAGAAAGGACATGTATGAATGTACGCGACTGAGGAGGTTGAAATGGCAACCGGAACTCTGGATCAACGCCCGGTTGACGGGTACTCGCCGAGGGCGGGAGGCTACATGGAATTACGGAAACATTGCGCATACAACCAGACTCGCGAATGCTTTCTCGGCCTGGAAGTGGCAGCAGCCGATATTCCCTACGCGAGCCTCAAGGATATGATGGCCACCCTGGCGCTCAAATCCGGCGAGGGTCTCTGGCTGGCGCCGTTCAGGGGAATCCCCGATAGGGGCATGCGTGTGCCTCTGGACCTGGTTTATCTGGACGAGGATAGCCGCGTGATTGACGTGGTGGAGTCGTTCCCCACCTTCCGTATCACTCCTTCCAGCCCGCGGGCCTCCAGTGTGCTGGTGCTGCCAACTCATTCAATCTATTCGTCGCAGACTCAAGCCGGCGATCAGTTGGTGCTGTGCGTGGCCGAGGAGATGGAGCGCCGCCTGGCGCAGTTCTCCTCCGCGGGCGCCGCCGCCGCCGCCGTGCAAAGCGCCGTTCTGCTGCGGGAAAAGCCGCTCTGGAGCGGCGGTCCCGGCGTGCTGCAACTGGAGGATCGCTCTACGGAAGCGCGCCCCGGTTCCCAGCAGACACATGAGATGGAGCTCATCCCGCCGGAGACGAAAAACACCAGGGCGCCGAGGAACTGGCTGGAGCGCTGGTGGTCTCCCGATCCCAGAAAGGCCCCTCGGGAGCCTGCGCCGGGCCTGGCCGCCTACTACTGGAGCGGCGGCACTCCGGAGGCGCACAACATCAGGGATATCAGTTCGACAGGCTTGTACCTGGTGACAGAGGAACGTTGGTACCCAGGCACCCTGGTGCTGATGACGCTGCAAAAGACTGACAGCGGGGAAGAATGCACCGAGCGTTCCATCGCCGTGCACACCAGGGCGGTGCGCTGGGGCAACGACGGCGTAGGCCTGCAATTCATTGTTTCTGATACCACAAAGCCAAACCGGGGGAAGGGCTCGCAGACCAGGCCGGCGGACAGGAAGGAATTGGAGCGATTTCTGCAGCAGCTACGGAAGGGCCAAAGCTAGACGTTTTATGGGACGGATACTGCAACATATAACGCTAAGGTGGTATGGTCAAGCCCGGGTTTTTGCTGTAGGGTGGGCAATGCGAGGAGGGTCCATGCTGAAGATTCTAAACCATGTTCGACGGCAAGCCATGGCCCTCATGCGCGCTTTGAACCGCGTGGCGGCATGCGGGGGAGAGCGCGCCGCCCTCAAATCCTTTAGAACTCGGGTTGGCGCCCACCTGCGCTGCGGCAGCGAGGGCGGCGCGCTGGTGGAGTTTGCCCTGGTGGTGCCGCTGATGCTGACGGTCATCACCGGCATGTTTTCGGTGGTGATCGCCCTGGTCAACTATGAACAACTGGGCAATGCCACCAACAACGCCGCGGAGCAGCTTGTAACCGGGCGAGGGATGATGACCGACCCTTGCGCATCCGTTGTAAACACGGTGGTCGCCACCATGCCCAGCTTCACGGCGTCGAAGTTCACCTACACCGTGGTCATTACGGATACGGGCGGCACGTCTCATACCTTCGGCCCCACGGCCGGGTCGTCGTTTTCATGCACCGCGGGGGCGGCGGATCTGGGGCAGTTAGAACCCGCCACGGTAACGGTCAGCTATGCGTACACATGGATTCCAGCGTATCTGCTGCAACTGACGGGCAATCTGCGAACGTCAGCAACGGTATTAGTCGATTGAAGGGGGGAATTGTCAAATGAAATTGCACGGAGTGTCTATCTTAAAAAGATTGCTGAAGGAGAAGGATGGTCAGGCGCTGTATATCGTGGCAGCCGGCATAACCGCGGTGATCGGGCTATCCGGTATAGCGATCGATCTCGGCCATGGCTATTATGCCCGTCAGCAGCTCCAGGCATCGACAAATGTGGTGGCACTGGCGGGAGCAGCGGCCTTGCCCGATACCAGCGCGGCAGCGAACTATGTGACGTCCTACAGCTCCGCCACGGGAGACAAGAACGCCTCTCCGCTGATAACCAACGCGCAGGCGACACCCACCTTCCTGTGCCTGAACACCCTGGTGTCGATGGGCATTGCGTGCGCCACCTCTACCGGCTCCACCAGCGGGAACTTCAACGCCGTGCGGGTAATCCAGACAGCGAAGGTTCCCTTGTGGTTCGGAGGGATGTTCGGTCTTTCCAATTACAACATTACAACCGTGGCTACGGCGTCCAAGAGCGGCGGTTCAAATACCCCGTGGAACATTGCCATCCTCCTCGACACCACGGCGTCGATGGCTAGCAAGGATAGCGGCCTGCAATGCTCGGGCACGCAAATCACCTGCGCGCTGCAGGGCGTGCAGGATCTGCTTCTGGATTTGGATCCCTGCGCCCTGAGCACAACCTGCTCTGCGAGCACTACGCCTGTGGACAGCGTCGCCTTGTTTGTGTTTCCCCCCGTTACAACGGCAACGGTGGCGAAAGATTATGATTGCTCCACCAGCAACCCATCGACAATCCCGTATACGTTTCCAAACGTAAATTCGGGCTCCTCGCAGAATTTATCCCTGCCTACGACAGCGACTTACGAGGTGATTCCGTTTTCCAGCAATTACCGCACCTCCGACGCGGCCAGCGTGTTGGATGTCACCTCGAATATCGCGCTAGCGGTAGGGGCAAAGAGCGGTTGCACCGGCATCGCAGCCCCGGGCGGCGAGGGAACTTACTATGCACAAGCGATCTATGCGGCGCAGGCAGCGCTGGTAGCCAAGCAGTCGACAATTCCGGGCTCGCAGAACGCCATGATCATCCTCAGCGACGGCAACGCAACTGCTTCCGCCTCCAGCGGTCAGATCGTGGCTACGACGGGCACTCTGAATGGAACAGGAAGCGGAAGCAACAAGTATTCATACACCTACCCCTCCGCGCAGGGCGAGTGCGGGCAGGCGGTCAAAGCGGCCATTGACGCCGCCACCAACTCGGCCTTCAACAATGCAGGTTCCTACACCAGGATCTACACGGTGGGCTACGGCGCACCGACGTCTGGCGGATGCACGTCGGATGCGACGTATAGCGGGACTTACACTGGCGGCGGGGGCGGTTGGAAGCCAGGCGACCAGCCCTGCGCTGCGCTGGCGGCCATGGCCTCCGATTCGGCGTACTTCTTCTCCGACGACGGCGACAAATGCGCCTCGCCCAATGGCATCAGCTACACGAAACTGACGCAGATATTCCAGGCTATCGCGGGCAACCTGACCACCCCGCGGCTGATTCCCAACGGCACGACATAGGCGCGTGAAATAGAAACAGGCCCGCTTCCCGTCTGAGTCCACGATTGGACTCACCCGGGAAGCGGGCTTTTTTTCTGGGCAGACGCATCCTGATGGCAAAGATAAGCATCCCTCCGGACCTAAAGGCCCAATGAATTCTGTTGGCTTTATGCGGGGGTTGAAACCCCCGCCTCCCTCCGCTGTGAAGAGATTCTTACTCCGGGCCCTGGGGAATAACCAGCAGCACTTCCACCTTGACATTTTGCCCATTCTGCGTGGCCGGCCTGAATTGCCACTGGGCCAGCGCGTCCAGGACAAATTTGGCCTGCGCGAACTGCGGCGGGTAGGCGACGGCCAGCGCCTCGAAGCGTCCGGCCTGATTCACAAACCCGTGCACCATGAGGGCATCGGCGTCAACGGCGTCGGGAGCGATGTTGGGGCGCACAATGTTATACGGCCAGGGCGCCTCCAGGTGCGCTATGTTTCCCGCCGCCGCGGCATCGTCGGCGCGCGAAAGCGAGTACTGGAGAATCCAGCTCCTGGGCAGGCCCACATGCAGATAAACGGTGTAGGCCATTCTGCCGCTCCATACCTCAGCCGTCTCAGGATACTTATCCTCCATCGACGACCCCACCACCACCACGCCGAACTGGCCGTCAATGGGCAGCTTGATGGTGTCGGTCCCAGGCTGGTTGCCGGAGCCGGCGCCGGAGCCGGCGCCGTTTTCAGTTCCTTGCGCAGGCCCTGCTTTGGCTACGTTCTGTGTGCCGGCGCCTTTGTCCTGCTTACCGGCTTTACCGGCGCTTCCGTTGCCATTGCCGGCGGCGGTCGCGGCTTCCGGCTTGTTTCCCTTGTCGCCTGTGCCCTGTTCCTTTCCCGTCCCACCGGCTTTGCCGGCCTGGCTGCCATTGCCCGCCTGCGAAGGTTCCTTGGCCTCTCCCTGCCCCGGCGCCAGCGTTCCCGGCGCATTTGAGGACACCGTCTCATTCGCGGGCGGCAGGGTAACGGTTCCTTCCTTCATACGAAGATCGGAGATTGACATTACGGCGGCGGGAGTTGGCTGCGCAGGCGACTCCGAGGTGGTGACGGGAACCATTTGCACACGCTCTGGCGCATGAACAGCCACAGGCGAAGTGGTGCTGGGAGGAATGGCCTGCGCCGGCGAAGCCAGCTCCGTGGCCGAGATGCCCAGGTCGGCCAGGTTCACCTCTTCATTGGGCGGATCGAGCAGAGGCTGCACGTCCGCGGCCGTGGTAAGTTCCGGCTTGGGGGGAACGATGTTCTTCACCGCGACCTTCTCCGGAGACCAGATCACCGTAGTGGGAACCGGAATCTCCTGGAGCAGCTTCAGGCTGGTATGAAGGTTAGGCTGCACCAGCGTCTGGGCGCCGGGCGCGCCTTGCGCCACCTGCCGCAAAGGCGCCGGCGGCGCAGTCTGCTTGCCGCCGGGGGCTGGCGCGCTGGCCGTCGAACGCGGACCCGGATAGGCAATCTTGCTCCCCGCGGAAGCACGCATCACCGCTTCCGATGCGTGCAGATCCAGATGCCGCACGGGATAGCGCTCGGTAAGAACGCGGTTGTTCTTCTGCGGCGCGTATAGGATTCCGAGGGAGACCAGGCCGATCACCGCGCCATGCGCCAGAATCGATAACAGAAAGGAAGACGGCGATTGGCTCACTTCCAGCCGCTCTGTAAAGAGCGTAATCGTGCGGGAAGATCTCATGGCCGGATAAATTTCCTCTCTCGCACTGCCTGGTCCTTGATTACGGTGGTGGCCGCATTTCATCCGCTGCGGGCTTGGCGGCACATGCAAAAGAGGAGCTGATTCCCCCCTTCAGAATTCAATTGTAATCTCTTCCCGAATCACTTAAATCATGGTTCCGCGCGTTAACCTGCACGTGGGTATAAGTCCGTATACCTCGAAATGGTCATTGCCCTCCTCATAGCTCTCTTGATACCCTCGTACGTACGACCGTCTTTCCGGCTGTATCCGTAGGCGTCTTAAGGACTACACTGAACATGCGATAGACCTGGTCATTGAAACTCGTTTCTTAGGCGCAGCAGTTGCCGCGGGGACAGAAAGTCGGAGCTGGCCGGGTAGCCAGTTCAAACAGGCTTCCAGATGAACCGAAGACTACTTACCATCCTCCTTCTTGCTTTCATCATTGCCGGCGCGTGCGCGTTTCTGGTTTACCGCATAGTAGGCATGCGCCTGTCGGCGGCCAAGCCGGTTCTGACCACCAGCGTGGTGGCGGCCGCCGCGGACATCAAACTTGGAGCCGTTCTTACCGCCGCCAACCTGACCACCATCCAGATTGCGGGAACGCCGCCCAAAGACGCCCTGCTCAAGCAGGAAGACGCCATTGGCCGGGGCGTGGTGGCGGACCTCTACCAGGGCGAGCCCATTCTGGATAGCCGCCTGGCCGCGAAGGGCTCCGGCGGCGGATTGGCAGCCACCATTCCCCAGGGCATGAGAGCCTGCGCGGTGAAGGTGGACGACGTGGTGGGCGTGGCGGGATTCGTCACTCCCGGCATGCGCGTGGACGTGGTCATCTCCGGCATTCCTCCCGGCCAGCAGGCCCAGACCGCCGTGGAAGGCATTCAGGCCAGAACCATCCTGCAGAACATCCAGGTGCTGTCGTCCGGCACCGATATTCAAAAGGACCCTGAAGGCAAACCCAAGCAGGTGCAGGTGGTGAACCTGCTGGTGACGCCGGAACAGGCCGAGACCCTGAGCCTGGCCAGCAACCAGCAGGTAAAAATCCAGTTGGTGCTGCGCAACCCGCTGGATACCAAGACCGACCAGGTGCCGGGCACGGCCATGTACAACCTGTTTACCGATCCCGGCGCGAAAAGGCGGCTGGCCGCGAGCCCCAGAAGCGGCCGCAGATCCGCGCCCGATGTCGTCACCATCGAGGTCATTAACGGCTCGAAAACGAGCGAGGAAAAATTAGGTTCTTCCGGGGGAAAGCCGTGAGAGCGAAGGCTGGCATTACCATCGCATGTTTCTGCGCATTGACTATTGTTCTGTGCGCCGCATCGGGCCTGCAGGCTCAAAGCTCCCCGCCTGTTTCCCCAACCGCCGCAGCCAACATTCAGGATTCCGCCAATGATCTCTACGTGGGTGTGGGCAAAACTGTGCTGGTAGACTGCGCACGGCCCATCAAGCGGGTGGCCCTGGGCCTGGGCGACGTGGCCGAAGCGCACGCCATCAGCCGCACCGAGATCATGGTCAGCGGAAAAGCCGCTGGGGAAACCAGCCTGATTATCTGGGACACCCTGGGCGGCCGGCAGTTCTTCAACGTAACGGTGCGCGCCACCGCGGTGGTATCCAACAGCAGCCTGGACGGCATCCGCCGCGAGCTCAGAATGGAGCTGCCCGGACAAACCCTGAATGTCAGCTACGACAACAACACCATCTTTTTGCGCGGCACGGTCAAGGACCTGACCAGCTCCGCGCGCGCCGTCCAGATCGCCTCCACCGCCGGCAAAGTCGTCAACCTGCTCAACGTGGATGTGCCTGCCTCCGACCCGCAGGTTCTGGTCAAGGTGCGCTTTGCCAGTGTGGACCGCACCAGAAGCAAACAACTGGGCATCAACATTTTCAGCACCGGCTTTGGAAACACGGTTGGCGGAATTAACACCGGGCAGTTTTCTCCGCCGACAGTTAGCCTTCCCTCTGCGTCCACGCCCGCCACGGCGACCATATCGAATGAGCTGAATCTCTTTGCCTTCTATCCCGGCCTGAATCTGGGCGCAACCATCGCGGATCTGGAAACCAAGGGCGTGGTGGAAGTTCTGGCTGAACCCAACGTTCTGGCGGTGAACGGGAAACAGGCCAGCTTTCTGGCTGGCGGAGAATATCCCTATCCGGTGGTTCAGGGCGGCTCGGGCGGCGCGGGAGCGTCGGTCACCATCATGTTCAAGGAGTATGGTGTTCGCCTGAACTTCGTTCCCACCATTACTCCCCGCGGCACCATCCGTCTTCAGGTAGCCCCGGAAGTGAGTTCGCTGGACTTCACCAACGCCATCGAGATCTCAGGCTTTGAGGTGCCCGCCATCGACACCCGGAAGATGAAGACGGAAGTGGAACTGCAAGACAACCAATCCTTCGTCATCGGCGGGCTGCTGGACAATCGGGACACGGAAACCTACCAAAAGATTCCCTTCCTGGGAGACATTCCCATTCTGGGCAAGTTCTTCCAGTCCATGTCAGTGAATAAAACCAATACCGAGCTGATCGTGATTGTGACCCCGGAGATCGTGGCTCCCATTCAGGCCGGCGCGACTGTTCCTGATTTGAATTTTCCCAAGAAGTTCCTGCCGCCCAACTCCGCCATTCCCATGAATAATCCGGACGCCAAGACGGCCGCCAACACCCTGGCCCCGCCGCCGGCAGCCATACCCATTGAGAAGCTGCTCGACAGTTTGAAGCCGGAGACGCCGCTGGTGATCGAAGGCGCCACCGGGACATTATTTGGCGCCGCATCGACCTCGACAAGCACGAGTCCCGCGCCTGCAGCTCCGGCTCAGTAACGCTGCCGAGGACCTGAGGCAAAGGCATGAAACCGCTCAGCAGCATCTTGGGGGGGCTGTGGGATGGCCTCAGATCGCGCCGCCCGGCAACCCCGGAGATCCGCCTGCGGGTCCTGAACCTTACCCGTCAAACTGTGCTTGCCACCAGCCTGGAAGTCGCCGACAGCGGCCCTAGGCGCAGTAAGGGCCTGCTGGGGCGCGCACGTCTCTCTCCCGGAGAGGGCCTGTGGATCATCCCCTGTGAGTCCGTGCACACCTTCTTCATGCAATTCCCCATCGACCTGGTTTACCTGGACCGCAAGCATCGCATCAGGAAGCTCAGGAGCGAGGTGCCTCCGTGGCGCGTGTCGGCCTGTCTCTCCGCGCACTCCGTGCTGGAGCTGGTTCCGGGAACCATCCGCAGCACGCAGACACAACCCGGAGATCTGCTTGAATTCTCCTCTGCCACTTCTGACCAGTGAGAGTTCCGGGCCCCTGTATACCCTGGCGCAAGACATTTTCCCTTCATTGCGGGGTACACAAAACTGGATCATTTCTCCAGTTTCCCGGTATTCCACTTTCAGGTTATGTATACGTTGCCGGTCTTTCCCGCACCCCCTGTAAACAGATGTTTACACCTGGCTGCGCCACTCGATGGGTTACTACTTTGGTAAGTCATTGATTCCTAATGATAAAATACTAATCTCAAGATTGGCATGCCAGTTGCTATATTAGGGGTGCCCCGGCTAAGGCTGGGAAAATCAACTTACGGAGAGAACACAAATGAACACCATGCTTCTCAAGCTGTATGTGAAGTTCCAGGATCTGATGAACCGCGAAGAAGGTCAGGATCTGGTCGAGTATGCTCTGGTTGTTGCTCTGATCGCTTTCGGCGCCACCGCTGGCATGAAAGCTCTGGCCGGCGGCCTGAACACTGCATTCAACAACATCAACACGGTTCTCGGCAACTACACGGTTTAGTTCCTGCGCGGCAGGATCAGGCCGGCGCAGACTAGCATGGTTGCTCCTTCGCGGGAGAGTTACGCGCGCCTTTCCCGGCGCTGAGGCGAACTCTCCCACGCCAAGGATCGAGACACCGTCTGATCACAATGAGGCAGCGGTTATGACGCCTGGATTCCAGAAACGCATCGACCTCTTGCAGGCCCTGATAAGGCTGGAAGACGGGCAGGATCTGGTCGAATATGCCATGGTCATTGCACTGATTGCGACTGGCGCAACTGCTGCCATGCAGGGTCTGGCCAACGTTCTCATGACGGCATTGACCCACATCAACACAGTCCTGGGCAGTTACTCTGTTTAATCCCGGCCATGCGGGGCCGGAACAGCAGAGTTATTACTCCCTGGCGGGAGAGCTATGCATGCCAGGCCCTGCGCCTGGATTTATTTTGTCCGGCATAGGATACAAACACCATCTAACAGAGTGGAGATCGCCGCGTGAGAACTGTACTCATTTCACTTATGGACCGGATATAGCGCCATATTAAGCTGGACGACGGTCAGGATTTAGTCGAATATGCTCTGCTGGTCGCCATGATTGCATTCGCAGCGACTGCCGGCATGAAGTCCCTGGCCTCCGCATTAACACCGCCTTCACACATATCAACACGGATCTCGGCAACTACACCGTTTAATCCCCGGCCAGCGGATCATTCAATTTATAGGTGGTTATTGAGGTTGCCATTGACAGAGTGCGGCGCTTCTGCCGCATGTTGATGGCGTATTGTCACTTTTCATCCTGTGAAAATTCAAGCAATGCGCACTGGATAAAGCAGTTGCTTTGCCCATATGGAACCCGTGCGCGGCCAGGCTGGATCGCGGAGACCTCGTGCGCTATGCAATTCTTTTTTACACTCCGCGCACATTACAAAAGTCCAGAACTACAACCAAAGTACTATTTACCTGGTTCCCTTCGTGGCGTCAGCATGAATTATGCGCATCAACGAACGTTTGGCGATGGCGCGGAGGACAATGATGAATTCCATGTATCTCAATCTGTACGTGAAGTTCCAGAACCTGATGAACCGCGAAGACGGTCAGGACCTGGTGGAGTATGCTCTGGTTGTCGCCCTGATCGCTTTCGGCGCCACCGCAGGCATGCAGTCGCTGGCCGCCGGCCTCAACACCGCATTCAACAACATCAACACGGTTCTCGGCAACTACACGGTTTAGTTCCTGCGCGGCAGGATCAGGCCGGCGCAGACCAGCATGGTTGCTCCTTCGCGGGAGAGTTACGCGCGCCTTTCCCGGCGCCGAGGCGAACTCTCCCACGCCAAGGATCGAGACACCGTCTGATCACAATGAGGTAACTACATGAGTCTTGGACTTCGGATACTCATCGATCGCCTGCAGGCCCTGATGAGGAGGGAAGGCGGGCAGGATCTGGTCGAATATGCCATGATCATTGCTCTGATAGCAACCGGTGCGACTGCCGGCATGCAGGGACTCGCCAACGTCCTGCTCAACGCGATGACCGATCTCAGCTCAACTCTCGGCGCATACTCTGTATAATCCCGCCCACGCAGGTTGATAGCTCTCAATTCAGCATTTTCGCTCCCCGGCGGGAGAGAGGCGCTGGGCAAGTTAAGTTCCGGCGTGTGCTCTGCCGCGTAACTTAACCCGCGTGCAGGATTGCATGCTGCTCCAGATTTGAATTCTGGCCCTTAACGAGAGTGAATAAGACTAATCGAGACTAATAGTTGCCTGGGATACATGACCGTCTCCGCGGCACACTGGGCAAGGTTACAGCATAGAATTGTCGATATGCCGTCCGCCGCTTCTCAAAGCGCCCCTTCGCTGCTGCTGATCGAAGCCGGCCTCACCCTGATTGCCATTGCAGGCTCGTTCTGCTTTCCACGCCTGGGTTCTTCCGCCTTTGGCCGCATGGAGCGCGCCTGGGGGCGGCTGGCGAGAAAGCAGGGCCTGGCCGTGGCGGCCGTGGGCCTTTCCACGCTCCTGCTGCGGCTGGCCATTCTTCCCTTCTCTCCCATTCCCCTGCCCTTTGTCCCTGACGACTTCAGCTTCCTGCTGGCGGCGGACACCTTCCTGCACGGCCGCCTGGCCAACCCCACGCCAGTCATGTGGACGCATTTCGAAAGCATCCACATCACCATGCAGCCAACCTATATGTCCATGTACTTTCCCGCGCAGGGGCTGCTGCTGGCTGCCGGCAAGATTTTGTTCGGGAATCCCTGGTTCGGCGTCCTGTGCGCCAGCGCGCTGATGTGCGCCGCCATCTGCTGGATGCTGCAGGCGTGGCTGCCGCCCGGCTGGGCGCTGCTGGGAGGGATGCTGGCGGTCCTGCGCCTGGGAGTTTTCAGCTACTGGATCAACTCCTACTCCGGCGGCGGCTTGATCGCCGCCCTGGGCGGAGCGCTGGTGCTGGGCGCCCTGCCGCGGCTGATGAGGCGCGCGCGCCATGGCGACGCCCTTCTGATGGGGGCCGGCATCGTGCTGCTGGGCATCACGCGCCCCTACGAGGGCCTGCTTCTTTGCCTCCCCGTAGCGGTGGTTCTGGGCCGATGGATTTTGTGGGGCAAGAATCGTCCTCCTTCCGCCGTGCTGCTGCGCATGTGCGCGGTGCCGCTGGCCATGGTGGTTGCCGCCGGCGCGTGGATGGCGTACTACGATTACCGCGCCTTCGGAAGCCCCTTCACTCTGCCCTACACCGTCAATCGCGCCGCCTACGCCGTGGCGCCCTATTACATCTGGCAGCAGCAGCGGCCCACGCCCGTCTACCGGCATGAAGCATTGCGGCGCTTTTATATGGTCAACGAGCTGCAAGGCTATACGAAAATCCATTCGCTCCGCGGCTTCTTCGTTGAAACCTCGCGCAAAACCCTCCGAAGCCTGGAGTTTTTTGCCGGCTTCGCCTTGCTGCCTCCGCTCATCATGCTGCGCCGTGTCTTCCTGGATCGCCGCATCCGCTTTCTGCTTGTGTGCGCGTTCATCCTGGCGGCCGGGATGGTTATTGAAATCTATCTCATCGCTCACTACCTGGCGCCCTTTACCTGTGTCTTTTATGCCCTCGGCATGCAGGCCATGCGCCACCTCCGGGTTTGGAGTCCGGGCAGCCAGCCGGTGGGCGCATCCATCGTCCGCCTCACGGTGACGCTGTGCCTGGTGCTGGCCGGTTTGCGGTTGTTTACCGGGCCTCTGCATATTGCCATACCAGAGTGGCCGGCCTCGGAATGGGCTGACAAATGGTATGGCCCGGAGCATTTCGGCGGGCAGCGAGCTCAAATCGAGGCGGGGCTGGAACAACTTCCCGGCGGCCAGCTCGTCCTGGTGCGCTACTCCCCCGGCCACGTGCCTCTGGATGAGTGGGTCTACAATCTGGCTGACATCGATGGTTCCAAAGTCGTATGGGCAAGAGAGATGGATGCCGCAAATAATTCAGAGTTGATACACTACTACCGCGGACGCAAGGTATGGCTGGTCGAGCCGGACGCGCAGCCGGCAAGAGTTTCACCATACCCCATGCCGGAGGAGCCTACCGCTGCCTCGCACTGAACCGGCTGCCGGTTCATGGCATGAAAGAAGAATGTTCCAGGAGCTGAAACCATGATCAACGGAAAGCGGATTGCGGTTGTGATGCCGGCCTACAACGCCGAAAAAACCCTGGAACAGACGGTGCGCGAATTGTCCGACGTGGTGGACATCAAGATACTTGTGGACGACTCCAGCAAGGACCAGACCGCGGCTTTGTCAAGGAAACTCGGCGTACTGACCTTTGTGCACGACGCCAATTACGGATATGGCCGCAATCAGCAAACCTGCTACCGCGAGGCGCTGGCCGCGGGCGCCGACATCGTGGTCATGCTCCATCCCGATTACCAGTACACGCCCTCCCTGGTTCCTGCCATGGCAGGCATGGCGGCCAGCGGGATATACGACATGGTTCTGGGCTCGCGGATTCTGGGAGCGGGGGCGTTGCAAGGCGGCATGCCGTTCTATAAATACGTCGCCAACCGGCTGCTCACGGCATTTCAAAACCTGATGCTGGGGGTCAAGCTGTCTGAGTACCATACCGGCTTCCGGGCCTTCACGCGGGAATTGCTGGAGACTCTTCCCCTGCTGGAAAACTCCGACGATTTCGTCTTCGATAACCAGATGATCGCCCAGGCCGTGATGTTCGGCTTCAGGATCGGAGAGATCTCCTGCCCCACAAAATACTTCGATGAAGCTTCATCCATCAATTTCAAGCGCAGCGTGCAGTATGGATTGGGCGTGCTGGCCACCACCGCCAGCTTCCTGGCGCATAAGTGGGGAATCAAGCACGCGCGGAGATTCGACGCCACGGGAAGAAAAGTACATGAGAAGTATTATTCCCGGATTGCACAAGGCTCTTAGATACAACGTGAAGACCATGGCAGAGCAGGAACCAGCGCAGACCGGGCTCCGCTGTTGGCAGCACGGCGCGATTTTTCTGCTGGCCTGCGCGGTGATTGTTTGGCGCCGGCCGGACCTGGTTTTTCATGCCCAGTTCTACGCCGAGGACGGCCATACCTGGTACGCGGACGCCTACAACCTGGGATGGTGGCCGGCTCTGTTCCGAACCTGGACCGGCTACTTCCTGCTGCTGCCGCGCCTGGGGGCCGCGCTCGCCCTGCTGGCGCCGCTGTGCCGGGTTCCTCTGCTTCTCAACCTCATGGCCATCGCCTCTCAGGCTTTGCCGGTGAATTTGCTGCTCGCCTCCCGATCCTCGCCGTGGGGAAGCCTGCGCTTTCGCCTGCTGCTTGCGGGCATGTACCTGGCACTGCCCAATTGCGATGAAGTTACCCGCAGCATTACCGCCGCGCATTGGCAGATCGCCATGTGCGCCTTCCTGCTTCTTGTGGGATTGATTCCGCGAAGCATGGCGGGGCGAGTATTCGATATCTGCATCACGCTGCTCTGCGGCCTATCCGGACCATTTTGCATCATCCTGCTGCCCATCTCCATCTTCCTGGCTTGGAAGCGGCGCGAATCCTGGCGGCGTATTCCAGTCGGCATCTTCGCGGCATCCTGTGTGGTTCAATCGTGGGCGCTGCTGTTTCTGTCTTCCACCGCCCGATCGCAGAGGGCGCTCGGCGCCAGCCCGGAACTGTTGGCGCGCATGGTGGGGAGCCAGGTCTATCTTGGCGCATTGTTCGGCACGAACCGGCTATCCGCATTGCCGGGCCTGGGAACCACTATCTTTCTTGCCTGTGTAGCGATGGGCGGAACGGTCTTTATCGCAATATGCTTTCTCAGGTCGCCCTTGGCAATGAAGTTATTTCTTCTTTTTTCAGCCGCGGTTTTTGTTGGCGGACTTATTTCCCCCGTAGAGTGGGGCCGGCCCACGGTCCCGGTCTGGGAAGTCTATGCGGGCGTGCCCGGACTTCGCTACTGGTTTTTTCCCACCCTGGCTTTTGCATGGTCGATTCTGTGGTGCTTTCAAAACCGCGCCGGCGTTCTAAAGACTGTTTCGGCTTTCCTTCTGTGCCTGATGTGCTTGGGAGTCATTCGCGACTGGCGTCATCCCGCCTTTCCGGAGACCCACTTCGCGGAGTCCGTAAAGCGCTTTGAAGCCGCACCACAAGGAACCATGGTTACCATTCAGGAGAACCCGGAAGGATGGACCATGCAGTTGAATAAACATCCATCGGGAAGATAAGGCGGCAGAATGCAGGAACCACTTGAGCGGCAGACAGGTCTCCGGCCCTGGCAACAGGGCGTAATCTTCCTGCTGGCCTGCGCTGCGATTGTCTGGCGCCGGCCGGACGCGGTTTTTCATGCGCAGTTCTACGCTGAGGATGGCCACGTCTGGTTTGCGGACGCCTACAACCTGGGATGGTGGCCTGCGCTGTTTCGCGTCTACGCCGGCTACTTCGAGCTCCTGCCGCGCCTGGGGGCCTCGCTTGCCCTGCTGGCGCCGTTCTGCCTGGCGCCTCTGCTTCTGAATCTCATGGCCATCGCCTTTCAGGCCCTCCCCGTGAACATGCTGCTGGCCGCCCGTTCCTCTACGTGGGGAAGCCTGCGCTTCCGCCTGCTGCTGGCGGGCGTGTACCTGGCGCTGCCCAATTGCGACGAAGTGGGGCGCGGCATTACCAATGCGCAATGGCCGCTGGCTCTGAGCGCCTTCCTACTCCTGGTGGCATGCACTCCCAAAAACATGGCAGGACGGCTCTTCGATATTCTTTTCCTGTTGCTCTGCGGACTGACGGGGCCGTTTTGCATCTTCCTGCTGCCCATCTCCATCTCCCTGGCGTGGAAGGAGCGCGATAAATGGCGGTGGGTCCAGACAGGCATCCTGGGGGGAGCATGCCTCATTCAAGGATGGGCAATCCTGTACCTGGCTCCCGCTTCCCGCGCGCATCGGGCATACGGCGCCAGTGCGGAGTTATTGGCGCGCTTACTGGGGGGCCAGGTTTATATCGGCGCATTGCTGGGCCACAACAAGCTGGCCGCCACGCCGGGCCTGTGGCTCTCCATCGTTCTGATTTGCGCGGCGTTGGGCGGAACTGCGTTGGCCGTAATCTGCGCACTCAAGTCACCCCTGGCGATGAAGCTTTTCCTGTTCTTTTCAGCGGCGGTGTTTGCCGCCGGGCTGATCAATCCTTTTGAGTGGGACCATCCCGGAGTTCCCATCTGGGCGGTGTATGCCGGCCTGGGCGGCCTTCGCTACTGGTTTTTCCCCACACTGGCTTTTGCATGGGCGCTGCTGTGGGGATACCGATCGCGCATTCCTCTAGTCAAAGCCGTGTCTGCTACGCTTTTATGCCTGATGTGTTTCGGGATCGTCCGCGATTGGCGCCAGCTCGCGTATTCGGAAACCCACTTCGCGGAGTCAGTGAAGCGCTTTGATATCGCGCCGGCAGGAACGACTGTTACCATCCCGGAGCATCCCCAGGGCTGGAACATGACGCTGGTGAAACACCCCACCGGACGATAAGGCGGCAGAATGAACGAGCGGTCAGCAGAGCAGCCCAACCTTCGCCCCTGGCAACACGGCGCAATCTTCCTGTTGGCCATCGCCATCCTGGCCGCGCGCCGGCCGGATGCCGTCTTTCATGCTCAATTCTGGGCCGAGGATGGGCATGTCTGGTATGCGGACGCCTACAACCTGGGATGGTGGCCTGCGCTGTTTCAAGTCCACACCGGATACTTCCAGACTTTCCCTCGTCTGGGCGCTGCGCTGGCGCTGCTTGTGCCGTTGTCTCTGGCCCCTCTGGTGCTCAATCTGCTTGCCATGGCCGTGCAGGCCCTGCCCGTAAACCTGCTGCTCTCCAACCGCTCTTCGGCATGGGGCGTGGTGCGTTTCCGCGCCCTCTTTGCGGGCATCTACCTGGCGCTGCCCAATTGCAAAGAGCTGAGTTACGGCATCACCGAGTCGCAATGGCTGCTGGCCCTGTGCGCATTCCTTTTGCTGGCGGCGTCGAAACCGCAAAGCCCGGCGGGACGGGTCTTCGATCTCCTGGTGGTGCTGCTCTGCGGCCTTACCGGACCGTTCTGCATCACGCTCTTTCCCATTGCGCTGTATCTTGCCTGGAGGGAGCGCAACCACTGGCGATGGGCGATAGCCGGCGCGCTTGCGGCGCTCTGCCTTATTCAAGCCTGGGCGCTGCTGATCGTGGACCCCGCGGGCCGCTCCAGCGCAGCCCTGGGCGCCAGCCCCGCCTTATTCATGCGCATCCTTGCCGGCCAGGTCTTTCTGGGGACATTGCTGGGCGGAAACGGGCTGGCGGCGAATTCCAGTCCCCTGCTGCTTCCCTTCCTCATCTGCGTAGCCATAGGCGGAAGCGCCATAATCGCGATCATTTTTTTCAATTCTCCTGTGCCGTTCCGGCTTTTTCTAATCCTCTCCACCGTGATCTTCGCGCTGGCGCTCATTTCTCCCACGGGTTGGGTGCCCGAGGGAGTTTCTGCCTGGGCGAATCTGTCCACCGGTCCCGGCATCCGCTATTGGCTTTTCCCCACACTGGCCTTCGCATGGTCGCTCCTCTGGTGTTTTCAGAGCCGGTCTGCCGTTCTCAAGACCGTGTCGGCTGTCCTATTGTGCGTGATGTGTTTTGGAATCGTTCGCGACTGGCGGCATCCGGCCTTCAAGGATATGCATTTTGCGGACGAAGTGAAGCGCTTTAATGCCGCGCCGGCGGGCACGGCTGTTACTTTCCCGGAAAACCCGGCAGGCTGGACCGTCCGGCTGGTCAAGCGCGCGGCGGGCAGATAGGGGGTTGGTTATCCGGCTATGATCCTTGCTCCAGGCACGGAAAACGGCCCTTCGCTGATGCTGATCGAGGCCTGCCTTACCGCGATGGCGGCCGCGCTGGCACTCTGCTGGCCGCGGCTCGGCGCAGCATGGTTCTCGCGCATGGAGCGCGCCTTCGGCCGCCTGGCGCGAAAAAAGAGTTTAGCGGTTGCAGTCACCGGCGCGGCCGCGCTTCTGGCGCGCCTGGCCATTCTTCCCTTCTGCCCCATTCCCCTGCCCTTCATTCACGATGATTTCAGCTTTCTGCTGGCCGGAAATACCTTTGCGTCCGGCAGGCTCGCCAACCACACTCCCGCGATGTGGAAGCATTTTGAAAGCTTCCAGATCACCATGCAGCCGACGTATATGTCGATGTACTTCCCCGCGCAGGGCCTGGTTCTGGCCGCCGGCAAGGTTCTCTTCGGACACTCCTGGTTCGGCCTGCTGTGCGTGACGGCGCTGATGTGCGCCGCCATCTGCTGGATGCTGCAGGCGTGGCTGCCGCCGAAATGGGCATTGCTGGGCGGAATGCTGGCGGTCCTGCGCCTGGGACTTTTCAGTTATTGGATCAACACTTACTCCGGCGGCGGCTCCGTCGCGGCTGTGGGTGGAGCGCTGGCGCTGGGAGCGCTTCCGCGGTTGATGCGGACGGCGCGCCTTCGCGACGGCCTGCTGCTGGCGATGGGCATTATCGTGATGGCCCTCAGCCGGCCCTTCGAAGGACTCCTGCTTTGTATTCCAGTGGGGATCGTTCTCGGCCGCTGGATCTTCTTCGGGAAAAATCGTCCGCCCGCCGCCATACTGGCCCGCCGCGCTGCGCTTCCGCTGGCGCTCATGGTTGCCGCCGTTGCCTGGATGGGTTACTACGACTATCGCGTCTTCGGAAATCCACTTACCCTGCCTTATATAGTGGACCGCGCCACCTACGCCGCGGCCCCTTACTGGGTTTGGCAAGCGCCGTGGCCGGAGCCGGTCTACAGGCACAAAGTCATGCGCGACTTTTACGTCGATTACGAGCTGGGCTATGTGCGCAGGCTGCACACCCCGCGCGGCTTCGTCTCGGAAAATCTGTTCTTCAAGCCCTTGCGGCAACTCCTGTTCTTTGCGGGCTTCGCATTGCTTCCTCCCCTGATCATGCTGCGCCGCGTTCTGCTCGACCGGCGCATACGCTTCCTGGTGGTGTGCGTGGCCGTGCTGGGGGCGGGAATGCTCTCTGGAACTTTTCTGATCCCCCATTATCTGGCTCCGTTTACCGCGGCCTTCTATGCCATCGGTATCCAGGCCATGCGCCATCTGCGTCTTTGGCATCCGGACTCGCGCCCGGTGGGAAAGGCCCTGGTGCGCATGCTGGTCACGGTGTGCCTGGTCCTGGGCGGAATCAGGCTCTGCGCCGAGCCTCTCCATCTGCGCCTGGCCGCATGGCCGGGTTCCGAGTGGTCCTCCACATGGCATGGTCCGGGGTTATTGGGCTTTCCGCGCGCACGAGTAGAGAAGAGGCTCGAACTAATGCCCGGCAAGCAACTCGCGATTGTCCGCTACTCTCCGCAGCACAGTTCGCTGGACGAGTGGGTCTACAACGCCGCGGATATCGATGGCTCCAGGGTGGTGTGGGCGCGGGAGATGGATGCGGCCGGCAATCTCGAACTTATTCATTACTACAAGGACAGGACGGCCTGGCTGGTGCAGCCGGATATGGACCCGGCTAGTGTGACTCCGTATCCTTCGCCTGAATAATCGGCTATTGTTTGCTCTAAGGAATCTTTGATTAAGTCCGGCTGCTTAAGCCGGTATTCCCTCAGGGGCTAAAGCCCAAATTCTTATTTGCTTCTTTCTGGCACGGCTAAAGCCGTGCCCTTTCAAAACTTCGACTTAATCTGATGTGCCCTGGTTCTCCGGTTCGCCTGTGTAGATGCAGCCGCTGGTGCAGGTCTCTCGAATCACGATTTTGCTCAGCGACGGAAGCAGCGGTAGCAGCGCTTTCCATAGCCATCGCGCCAGGTTTTCGCTGGTCGGGTTCTCCAGACCCTCCACCTCGTTGAGGCAGCGGTGATCGATGCGGTCCTCGATGGCCTTGAAGGCCTTCTTGATTTCAGCGAAGTCGATGACCCAGCCGAGATGCGGATCGAGCGGACCGCTCACATGAACCGCAATGTGAAAGCTGTGGCCGTGGAGGCGGCCGCACTTGTGTCCCTCGGGAACGTTGGGCAGCCAGTGCGCCGCTTCGATTGCGAATTCTTTGTATATCTCCATCGGCTTCATTCTACGCAATGCCCAGGAACTTGTGGGTCTGAAGGCTCAATCGCCACTGCGGATGGTCGAGGCAGTACTTGAGCGCCAGCTCCGTATTGGCGGCGCGGTCAGGCCCATCCATCGGCTGGAGAAAGAAATGCCGGAAGGGGAGGGTTTCAAAGTCCCTGGGATCGGCTCCGGCTTGTGGATAGATCAACTTCAATTCGTCGCCGCTTTTCTGCACCAGCTCCGCTCCGGCTTTGGGGCTGACGCATAGCCAATCCAGACCCGGCGGAGCCGCGACCGTCCCGTTGGTTTCGACGGCAATCTCAAAATCGCAAGGAGTGCAGCGCGTCAATCAGATTTGCGTCCAGTTGCAGCAGGGGCTCTCCGCCGGTGCAGACTACGAACCTCTTCCCCGACGAGAACTCCCGAGGCCATTTCTGCTCGATGGCCGCCGCCAAAGCCTCGGCCGAATCGAACTTTCCCCCGCCCGGCCCATCCACGCCCCAAAAATCCGTATCGCAAAAATTGCAGATCGCCTCGGCACGATCCGCCTCGCGCCCCGACCAGAGATTGCAGCCGGCGAAACGGCAGAAGACGGCCGCGCGGCCCGCCTGCGCGCCTTCCCCTTGCAGGGTATAGTAGATTTCCTTGACGGCGTAACTCATCTTGAGCAACCCCACACAAACTGGGTGCCCCATCCTTTCGCCGCTTTTTGGGCGAAAGGGTGGGAATCCGCGAATCTCAATCGTAGCCCCTTCATGAGGAAGCCCCGCTCGCTTCGCGGTAGATCAACGGGTCCTCGATGCCGTTTTCGCGGAATCCCTTCCGCCGAGGAGGCAGGAGTCGCATTGCCCGCACGGCGCGCCCGTGGGCGAGGGATCGTAGCAACTGCTGGTCAGCGAGTAATCCACGCCAAGTTCGATGCCCTTGCGAATAATCTGCGCTTTGGTAAGAGCAATCAGCGGCGTGTGAATCCTGAGCGCCTGGCGGCCTTCCACTCCCGCCTTGGTGGCCAGGTTGGCCATCTTCTCGAAGGCCGTGATGAACTCCGGACGGCAGTCGGGGTAGCCCGAGTAGTCCAGCGCATTCACGCCGATGAAAATATCGCTCGAGCCCAGCACTTCAGCCCAGGCCAGGGCAAAGGAGAGGAAGATGGTGTTGCGCGCCGGAACGTAGGTGATGGGAATGCCGTGCGCCATCTCGTCCGCCGTGCGTCCCTTGGGAACGTCGATATCGCCGGTGAGCGCGGAGCCGCCGAAGACGCGAAGATCGATCTCTGCTATGCGGTGGGCCGCGACGCCGATGGATTGGGCCACGCGGCTGGCTGCCTTAAGCTCAAAAATATGGCGCTGGCCATAGGAGAAAGAGAGCGCGTAAAGCTCGTATCCCTCGCTGCGGGCGATGGCCAGCACCGTGGCCGAGTCCAGGCCTCCGCTCAACAGAACAACCGCACGTTTTGGTTTGGTCTCCATGGTTTCGCCTGTCCGATCTCTTCTCCCGAACGTTCACTTCCCGCTGTTAAGAAATTGCGACACGACCCATGGAGAATTGAGGATAGCGAATATTCCAAAAATGCGTGACCACTTCCATTTGTGCTCTTCTGCCGCGCCGTCCTTCGCTTTCGTATCTTCGACTGCTTTGACCACAAAATAGTTTCCTACCAGGAGGAATTCACTACTCACCGCCAAAAATCCCCGCAGGGGCGTTCTTCCAGGGAGCACAATCGCTGCAAGAATAATGCAGGAAAGCATTCCAAGTTCGAGAAATACTATCGTCGATTTCTTCATCCGATTAGTGCCTCTTCAAGCCACACTGGGACTACTTCAAATCCCCGCCCTTGCCGATATCCATCGAGGGCGGAATGGGGTTGTCCTCGTCGATGTAGGCATCGATGACCTGGTCGAGCAGGCCCTTGGCTGCGAGGATGAACTCGATGGCATCGCGCGCGGCGCCGTAGCCGCCGGGGTGGGGAGTCACATAGTGCGCCTCGGCCTTTACCCGGTCGCGCGCGTTGGCCACGGCAATGGCAAGTCCGCAGGCGCGCATGGCCGGCAGGTCGATCACGTCGTCGCCCACGTAGGCGATTTCCTCCAGCGTCACGCCTTCCTTCGCCATGATCTCGCGTATCGGCTTCATCTTGAAAGCCTGCCCCATGTAAACAAACTCCAGCTTCAAATCGCGGGCGCGCGTGGCCACGGTTTCAGAGATGCGCCTAGTGATGATGCCGCACTTGAGGCCGCCCAGCCGGGCCAGCGAGATTCCGGCGCCATCGTGCGCGCTGTAGCCTTTGGCCTCCACCATGGTGGCGGAATGAACTCCGAAACCCATTTGTCCTTGCTTATCCGCCAAACGGCTCTGAACCGAAGGGCTGCCCTCCGCGGGACCAGGGACCAGCCAGATGCCGCCGTCGGTAAGGACGCCATCGACGTCGAAGAGAATGATCTTGATGCGGCGGGCACGATCTTGCGCGGAAAGAGTCATGCTTCGATTTTACTCATCAGAGCCGGGCTTTCCGGCGGTCGGGAGTGTGCAGATTCTTGGTATCCCACCCTTTCGACAGAAAAAAGCCGAAAGGATGGGGCACCCGGCATCATTGCGAAGACGAAACGCCGGAGGAAACCGTGGGAACCTGGCCCGCGGCAGGCTCCCGCACCAGCACCGCAAAGCGCGGAAAGGCAAAGCTGCCCTGGGCGTCGTCAATCACGTTCAACTGGCAAAGGTAGGAGCCGGGCTTGAGCGTGGCCAGCGGCACATCCAGCTCGATGGCTACCGCGTCGCGCCCCTCCACATTGATCGCTTTGGCCTCGACCAGCGGCGTCTCATAGACCTTCGTTGATCCCTGAATGAGTTCCAGGCTGCTGAGCAGGTCGATGCCCGGCTTTTGTCCCCCTGGGCGCGTTCTGCTGCCGGCTTTTCGCGCGCCGGAGCGTAGATTTCGTAGAGCAGGTAAAGGTGCTGGTCCTGGCGGAAGACGTGGCTGATGTTGGGCACGTACTCCTGGCCGCCGCGCACCAGAGGGGTATTTTTCTTGCTGGGCTGGCGCATCGAGGCCAGCACGATGGAACTCATCTTGAGCGGAGCCTTCTTCATATCCGGCAGCGTGATCTCGGCTTCGAAGGAGCCCATGCGGCCGGTCTGGTTCTCGCGCACCACAAACTTCAGGTGGTACTTGCCCGGCGGCAGGTTGAAGCTGGTGGTGTACTGAATGTTCTTTTGCCGCGCCTGCAAGCTGGGATCGAGGTTCAGCTTGACCGTCTCGCGCGCATTGCCGATGGGCCGCTTGGCCTCGTCGATCACCGTGCCGATGATGTCCAGCGTGGCCTTATCCTTGTCGCCGCCCTTCACAAAAGGAATCTGCGAGCCGGGCACGATGAGCGAAACCGGCACATAAGAAGCGGTTGTCGTCCAGGCGGAAGTACATGGCGTCCATGATAGACGGCCATATCGGTGGCGGGCAAGTCGCTGGCCAACTGCTCCTCCAGCTCGCGCTCGCGGTCTTCGTGGCCCGCGTGCTTGAAGTCCGCCGGCGCGTAGTAGCCGGGCCGGTATTCGAGCTTGATTCCCGGCCGATTCACTTTGATGGTCAGCTTGCGATACGTGCCGTCGCGCGCGGGATTGGTGCTGCGAAAGCCGATGGCGTAGTAGGCCGAGGTATCGCGCTGCACCTGCGCAAAGGCCGGAGCAAAATCATTGGAATCGAAGAAAGCCTTGCCGCCGGTATCGGTGCGAGAGCGTCGCCATCACTTCCTGCGTGGCGAAGTTGGCGTTCATGTTGTTGGTGAGCGCGCCGCCCGTTGTAGGCGCCGGTTCCGCGCAGGCTGCCGGTGGAGGCGTCGCCCAGAGGCGAAATGGCCTGCAGGCCGCGCGTGTCCACGCTGTAGATGGCCAGGTTGGCGCGCACCGCGGCGTTGATGGCGGCCCGCAGGGAAGCCTGGTTCTCGATGCCGTCGCGCTGAGATGCCGCCGGAAAAGTAGAGCAGCGACTTCTTCTCCGTAATTTTTTCCAGCGACTTGGCGACCGCCCGCAGCGCGAAGAGTTCGCGGTCGGTGTTGAGGTCGTTGTACTCGCTCTCGTCGGGCGTGTAGCCGGTGGTGTCTTCCACCTGGTTGGAGTTGGCGGTTGCGCCCTGGGCAAAGCCCTGTCCCTCGGTGCCGTTGTAGACGGCCACTTCATTGATCAGCGCGTCCTTGTCGGCGGTAAAGTCCTGGTCCACCTTGAGCGTGTCGCCGAGCGAAACCAGCGCCACCAGGTCGGCGGGCTGCATTTTGCTCCTGCAGAAAATCCTTGCGCCGCCTCCACGCTGCGGTCCAGGTCCTCGGGCTGCATCGAGGTCAGGTCGAAGAACATCACGATCAGCCGGTGATTGCGCAGGTCCTCGGGGCGGGCCGCCACTACGGCTTTGGAGCCATTGCCGCTGGGCCCGGCGGCCAGTCCGCTGACCGTGGCCTCGTTGAGCGGCGCGGCCATGTCCACGCTCTCAAAGTCGAAGGTATCGATCTGCTGCTGCTTGCCGTTTTCGTAGATGCTGAAGTCGCTCTGCTTGAGTCCCCGCACCAGCTCGCCGGTTTTCGTGTCGCGCGCCACCACGTTGGTCAGCACCAGCTCGCCGTTCATCTTAAGGACAAAGCCGCCCTGCGGCGTAGTCGAGACCTGCGCGCCCGATGCATCGCCGGAGTTCTGCGCAAGCGCCGGCTGCGCGCCAGGTGTAACCAGCGCCAGCGCCGCAATCCCCGCTCCGAATCTCTGCATCCAACCCGTCATCAAAAACTACACCCTTTCAAAACAGCCTGGTTTAGTTTTGTGGTATCCCACCCGGCATCCTAACCATTATTAACTTCCCTTCTGCCGCTGACTTGCTAACTCGCTGACTCGCTAACTTGCTAGAACCTGAATCTCCCCGTAAATTGGAACGCTCGCATGGAAGCGGCCGAAGTTACCTGCCCGAAGGTCGGTGAAACCACGTTGGTATCTACGCCGGAGTACTGCACGGTGTTGAAGACATTGTTGGCCGTGGCGCGAAACTCCATGCTGCGCGTCTCGCCCAATTGCATGGTCTTCGAAAGCGACATATTGTTCTGGACCGTTCCCGGCCCGGCGATGGAGTTGCGCGAGGCATTGCCAAAGACAGCGCAGCGGATAGCTTGGATTAGTCGCTGCCGGCGCAGTAAAGGCCGCGGGGTTGAACCACTCTTTCAGCGAGCCGGCGCCCGCCGTAACCGAAACCCCGGCACGCGATCGGGACGCAGCGTGCCGGCCGTGCCGCGCGCTACGCTCGGCTGCGCCGCCTGATAACTGGGCGTAAGCGGCGTGCCGGTGGCGAAGGTGAAGCTGCCGGAGACGGAAAATCCCTCCAGAATATGCGAGCCCGCGCCGCTGGTAACCCAGAATTTGTCTTTGCCGAAGGGTAGCTCGTAAAGATAAGTCCCGCTGACACTGTGGCGCTGGTCGAAGCTCGAGTTGCCTTCCTCGGCCTTGAGGTCCTGCCAGTTCTGCGCCACCACCGTCGAAGTGCCGCCCACCGAGCCGGCATCGTCGATGGAATGCGAGTACTGGTAGTTGGCGCCCAGCGCAATGCCTTTGCTCAGCCGCTTGTTTACCCGCAGCGTGCCCGCGTTGAACTTCGAGAAGGCCGCCGCCTGCTCATAGTTGAAGATCAGATTTGTGGGATCGGTATTGGGGCTGCTTGCGCTGGGGCGCGGCGCGCTGGTGATGTCCAGATGATTGCCCTTCGATCCGTTGTAGCCGAATTCATCACCACGCTCCAGGGCAGCGTCTTCTGCACGTCCAGGTTCCACACCTGCACATAGGGCAGATGGTAGTGCGGGTCGAGCGCGTAGTTGCCCACCGTGGCCGGCGCGGGAAATCCGTCAGCCAGCGAAAGGCAATCGGTCGGCGTGGAGGGACATTCTGTGGCCACTTCGTTGGTCTGCTCGTTGGCGAAGGGCGGCTGATGCGCCATGGTGGTGGCAAAGGTGGCGTACTGGCCGACGGTGTAGTTGATGCCGTAGCCGGCGCGCACCACGGTCTGTTTGGGCAGCCGCAGCGCCAGGCCCAGCCGCGGCGCAAATGCCGTGCGGTAAGGATAGACCAGCGAAGCTGGCAAGCTGCCGTTATAAGTTCCCGTGCCTCCGGCCTGTACTTCGTCGGTTACAGCGAACTGCGAGGAGTAACTCGCATTCGTCGCCGGGTTGGTGTCCACAAAGGCCAGGTGGCCGTACTTCTCCGTGTAGGGCGCGAAAAACTCGTAGCGCAGGCCGTAGTTCAGGGTGAGATTGGGCCGCGCGCGCCAGTCGTCCTGGGCATAGGCGTCCCACACGTTGTCGCGCAGGTAGCTCTTGCCGGCGGCGGAGTCGATGGTGGTCTCCTGCGGCTCGCCCAGCAGAAAATCCGCCAGCGAGGAGCCGGTGTATATGCGCCGGTGAAATAAAAGGTGCCGGTGGAGTTCGAGCCGCCCAGAAAATCGCGGTGCACGCGGCGATAGTCGCCGCCGAAGCGCAGGTTGTGCTTGCCGTGAATCCAGCTCAGCATCTCGGAGAGCGAGATGGTCTGCGTCGAGCGAGAAGCTGGGCTGCTGCTCGTTTAGCCCGGTGAAATTGCTGAGCATCACGTTGGGCAGGCCGTAGTTGAGCGGGCTGGAATTCAGCGCCGTGCTGCCCGGCCCCAGGATGTCGATCCTGCGTGGCAATGTCGGTCACGTTGGTAAAGAAGTTGGTCGCCTGGCTGGTGCTGCGATTCCAGTTGGCGTTGAAGATGCTGGTCATCTTGTGGTAGCCCACCGTGTACCCGGCCTGCACGCGAGTTCGACGTCCGAGGAACTTTTGCCGCCCAGTTGCGGAAAGATGTTCACGTTGTCCGAGGCCGAGTCGGCTCCAGTTGTAGTTGAAGTTGATGCTCTGGCGAAGGCCCTGATTCTGGCCCTGCGACCTGCGGCCGCCGCCAAAGCCGCCGCGTCCGCGGCTGCCGGGCAGGGTGGCGTTCTTGCCCAGGCTGCGCATGTAGCGCACGCCGGCCTGCGTCGTGTTCGACTGCGCGGTGGTCAGCAGGTGATAGTTCTGCACGTCGCCGGGCAGGTTCGGCTCAGGGAAATATTTGAGCAGCGCAACTGCTTCGCTCACCGGCGTAATGGGGGCGAGGCCGGGAATGTTGCCCGCCTTCTCTGCATCCGTGGGCACGGTGGCGTACTCGTCCAGCGGATTCGAGCTGCGCTGGCCGGAGAGGGTGAGGAAGACCGTGTCCTTGCCGCTGGGCTTGGTCAGATGCGGCAGGTAAGGCGCGCTCATGAAGGTGATGCCGAAGCGGTTGGTCCCCGAGGGCGGCTGCTGCTGCGGCTGGCCGCGCAGCGCGAACGGCTCGGCGTTGAGCGCCGAGTTGCTGCCGATCCAGAAGATGGCGCCGTGCGGCTGGCCGGGGTTGAAGCCGCGGAAGTTGCCGCGTCCGCACCGCCAAAGCCGCCTGGCCCGCCGAATCCGCCCGCCCGCCGAAAGCCTCCACCACCCACCCGCCGCCAAACATCCCGCCGCCGCCGCCTTGCCCGCCCGGCAATCCGCCCTGGCGCGCGAATCGTCTCGATGGCGTCGCGGACGCGGTCCATGTCCAGGCCGGCCAGCGGACTCACCGTTCCCGTCTGCCCGCTGATGGCCACCGAATCCCCGCCAAAGTCGGAGTTGCCCGCGATCGAGGGCAGCGCTCCCGCCGCGCCGGCGAGCCGTTCGCCCCGGCCTGGGTCTCGGTATCGGCTGCGAGCGCGCTCATCAGGCTCAGGCTCTGCGCGCCGTTGCCGGCCAGTTGGCGGATGGCCTGCGCCTGCCTGCGGCCTTGCTCCTCCGCTGCTGCTGCTGGGCCGCGCGCGAGGCCAAGATCAAATGAAAGGTGACCGTCTGATCGCGGCTGGCGGCGTTGAGCACCGCCTCCTGCGTGCCGGGCGCAAAGGCCGCGAACTCGGTGCGGATTACGTAGCGGCCGTTCTGCGGAATGGTCAGCGACCAGGCGCCGGTAATGTCGGTGGTGGTGGAGTAGCGCTTACCGGTGAGCGTGTTTTGGGCGGTTACCGTCACGCCGGGCAAGGGCATGTTGCCGCTCTTCACCACGCCGTGCAGCCTGCCGCCTGTGACGGCCTGGTCAATGGAGTTCTGCGGGGCGGAGACTGAGACAGGAGGGCCAGAAGCCGCGGGCGTGCCCTCCGGCGCAGGAGCCTGTGCCCATGCGGCAAAGCAGCCTGCCATAACTATCCCTATCCATGCTGCCCAAAGATTTGCTTGCCGCATTCACGCTCCCCGGCATTTCGCTCGTATTCACACAGACGAACCATGCGCAACGAAGGTTTACCGTGGAAGGACTCGCGCATTGTAAAAAAGAAATTCGTGACGGCCGCGGCCTTCGGGCTGGACAATGGTCTCAGAAGCGAGGTTTCCCCATGAAGTTTCTTCGCACTTTCCTCTGCGTCCTGCCCGTGCTGTTTGCCGGTCTGGCCGTAAACGCTCGCGGCCAGCAGGCGGTTACCTTCCCCAGCGGCGACGCGACAGCCCAGGGGCTGCTCTACCTGCCCCAGGGCGCCGGTTCGCATCCCGCCCTGATCGTGATCCACGAGTGGTGGGGCCTGAACGACTGGATCAAACAGGAGGCCGCCGGCTATGCGGCCAAGGGCTACGTGGTGCTGGCCGTCGATCTCTATCGCGGCAAAGTGGCCGCCACACCCGACCTGGCCCACGAACTGATGCGCGGCCTGCCCCAGGACCAGGGCGTGCGCGATCTCACCTCGGCCCTCGCCTGGCTCCAGAGCCGCAAGGACGTGAAGCGCAGCCGCATCGGCGCCGTGGGCTGGTGCATGGGCGGCGGCTACGCGCTGCAACTGGCCATCGCCGCGCCCTCGCTCAAGGCCGTGGCGATCAACTACGGCGCGCTGGCTACCGACAAGGCCGCACTGGGCAGGATTCACGCCGCGGTGCTGGGCAACTTCGGCGGCCAGGATCACGGCATCACCCCTGAATCTGTCCATGCGTTCGAGGCCGCGATGCAGTCGCTGGGCAAACCCGTGGACGTAAAAATCTATCCCCAGGCCGGCCACGCCTTTGAGAATCCCAACAATGCCACCGGCTACCGCCCCGATGACGCCGCCGGCGCGCTGGCTCGCATGGACCGCTTTTTTGCTGAGAAACTGGGGCACTAGAGCGTTTTTTCGATCATCCGGCGCCTGAGACGACGCGGTGGATTGGAACATCAAACAATTGCGCTTGCATTCTTAAGCCGCGCATGTTAACTATTAAGCTAATAGTTTTTTGATTGCTGCCATCGAAGTAAACCCTCGTCAGGCAGCGGAGAGGACGCATCCCAACATGAAGATCGGCACCACCATTCGCGCATTCCGGCTGCAGAAGGGGCTGTCTCAAGGGGATATCGAAAAGAAAACCGGCTTGCTGCGCTGCTACCTATCGCGCGTGGAAAACGGCCATACCGTCCCCTCGCTGGACACCTTGTCGAAGATTGCCCTGGCGCTCGACCTGCCCATCGCCCAGTTCTTTGCCGACGACTCGTTGGGCCATGAGTTCAACCCGCAAAAGCTCTCCGACGAGGAACTGCGCTTCCTCACCCAGATCCGCCGCTACTCCTCCAACCTGAACGAGAGCGACCGCAAGCTGCTGCTGGCCATGGTTAAGAAGTTTGCCGCCACGGCCATCCGCTAGCACTGAACCCCTTATTGTTTCGGACCAGGCTATATCGACGCCGCGGTTCCCAAGCGGTTTTTTCGCCTTTGCAAGAGGGGCTGATCATTCTATCGCTTTCTGAAGCCGGCCAGAAATCGGCGCAGTTCCGTCGCCCGTAATCCATAAACGTTTCAACCCATTGCAACGTCCAGTTCAGCAGGTGCGCAAACTACAGTACACTTATTGTTTGCGGCGACGATGGCTCCTGTATGCCGGGAAAGATCGGGAGAAGCACATGATGCGTCTTATACGTACCCTCCCTCACTCCGTATCGATCTGTACATTGCTCTGCGCGACCATAGCCATGGCCCAAGCCGTCGCGCCCACGGTGCGGATCGTTAATCGAATCGACGAAAACGATCTGGCGGCGCTGAAGGGCAATACGCACCCCTCTGCCAATGCCAAGAACGACCGTGGCCGGGTAAGCTCGAATCTGCCCATGACCGGCCTGATTCTGGTCTTGAGCCGCGATCCGGCGCAACAGGCGGCCTTCGACAGGTTTGTAGCCAGCCAATACGATCCCGATTCGCCCCACTTCCATCATTGGCTCACCCCCGGGCAAGTGGGCGCTGATTTCGGTCCCTCCGAAACTGACATTGCGACCATTTCCAACTGGCTGACGGGGCATGGGTTCTCCATCGGCGAAGTGAGCAGGGATCGAATGTCGATCCGCTTCAGCGGCTCGGCGTCGCAGGTGGAGAGCACGTTCCATACCGAGATTCACAATTTGAGCGTGAAAGGCGTGCCGCACATCGGCAATATGAGCGACCCGCAGATTCCGGCCGCGCTGGCCCCGGTGGTGGTGGGCGTGAAGTCGCTCCACAATTTCTTTCCGCGGCCTCTGCACCGGATGGGCGGCCAAGTCACGCGGGACTCCGAGACGGGAAAGTGGCGGCGCGTGGCCAGCGTCCCGGCCGATGCCAATGACCTCGCCGCCAGGCCGGCGGCCGCCCGCCCGCAGTTTGGCATCAGCGTGCCCGCCAGCGGCAACACCAGCGCCTACCTGGTGGAAGACGTAACGCCCTACGACTTTGCCGCCATTTACAACCTTCTTCCGCTGTGGAACGCGGGCACGCCCATCGACGGGACCGGCCAGACCATCGCCATTGCCGGAACCAGCGCAATTGACGCCGGCATAAGCGTCAACGGCTCCAATGGCAACAATGACATAGCTGCTTTTCGCAGTGCGTTCGGCCTGCCGGCATACACCGCCAGCCAGCTCCACCATGGTTTCCGGCAACAGCCTGCCGCTGACGGTATGCACGGATACGACTGGGACCGTGCCCTATCCGTCCAACCCATGCGGCATCGACGACCTGACCGAGAACTCGCTGGATGTGGAGTGGGCCGGATCGACAGCCAAGGGCGCCAACATCGTGCTGGTTGCATCCTATCCCGCCTCGGCTTCGGACGATACTCTATACGATTCGGAATACTATATCGTCAGCAAGCAGACGGCGAGCATCATGAACGTTAGCTACGGCGCGTGCGAACTGGACATTGGCACCGCCGGCAACGTTCTGTACTACAATCTCTGGCAAACCGCATCCACTGAGGGGATCGCTGTCTTTGTAGCCGCGGGAGACGCGGGCTCGGCAGATTGCGATACCGGCGGGGATGTGGTTGGGAATCCCTATTCCGCTCAATATGGTCTTTCGGTAAATGGGCTGGCCTCTACGCCTTTCAACACCGCCATGGGCGGCACCGACTTCAACTGGTGCCCCCTGCCGTCTGCGACACAGACGACAGAGTGCACGGCCGCGCCCTACTGGAACTCGAGCAACGCCGCCAATGGCTCCAGCGCCATGGGGTACGTGCCCGAGGTCCCCTGGAACGACACCTGCGCAAACCCTCTGGCAGTGGGATTTCTGGAGCAATGGGCGGAAAGTTCAGACGCGGGCAGTGTTGGCGGCGTAACTGACACCGAGAGTGCCTGCAACTTTGTGTACAACTACTGGCAGACGGTTCAGACAAATACCGGCGGTAGCAGCGGCGTGGATCTTGCCTATATTATCGATGCCTTCGGCGGCGGCGGCGGCGCGAGCGGGTGCGTGGTCAACGATGGCAGCAATGTTTCCAGTTGCGATTCATCCACCACGACCACGGGCAGTGGCAATGGTTCCATCCCCCTTTACAAGGACGGGTGGCCCAAACCCAGTTGGCAGACCGGCGTGGCCGGCATTCCCAGCGACGGGGTGCGCGACCTGCCCGACGTTTCCTTCTTCGCCTCGGACGGATTTCTGTCAGGCAGCTCTACCTGATCTGCGTTTCCGAGGTTGCCACCTGCACCTATTCGACGGCCAGCGAAACATTTGGGCTGGAGGTCGGCGGGACATCGGTCGCCTCTACGGTCATGGCCGGCGTCATGGCGCTGATTAATCAGAAGGCCGGCGAGGCACAGGGAAGTCCCAATGCCGAGTTGTATATGCTGGCCGCCAGTCAGACCTATGCCAATTGCAGCGCGGAGAGCGTCACAGCCGGCAGCGCATCCTGCTACTTCAACGACATCGACGCCAACACCAACGCCATGCCCTGCGACTACGGCGCGGCAGAGGGCAATCCTTCGGCGCCTGGCATCCAATCGCCCAACTGCTCGGTGATTCACACGGGGGATTTGATTGGCATCCTGCCCGGCTATAGCGCGGTGACGGGATATGACCAGGCCACCGGCCTGGGATCGCTCAACATAGCCAACGTGGTGGACGCCTGGCCGGCTGCCACGGCCACCGGGACGGCAACCGTGACGGTTACTCCGGCCCAAACCACCCTGAGCGCGAGCAGCGCCCTGAGCGTTCCGGTCACAGTGACATCCACCAGCGAAACCACCCCGACGGGAACGGTCACGCTATTGGGAGGGGGCTATACGTCGGGAGCGGAGCCGCTTTCGTCCGGAGCTTACACCTTTTCGATTCCTGCCAACAGCCTCTCTGTAGGAAGCGACCTTCTCACAGTCTCCTATAGTGGTGACGCCAGCACCCTCGCCGCGATAGGCAGCGCCACCGTTACAGTGACGGGATCCACTCCTTCCTCGGCAACATTTACTCTGTCGGCATCTTCGCCGTCGTCTGTCGATCCTGGATCGACTGCCACCTCGACGGTTACAGTGAGTTCTTCCGACGGCTATGCGGGCACCGTCACGCTGGCCTGCGCGCTGACAACCTCTCCCTCCGGCGCAACCGATCCGCCCACCTGCTCGGCCGGCAGCTCTACGGTGACGCTGAGTACCACCACCACCAGCGGGATGGCGACCGTAACCGTCTCCACGACGGCGCCCAGCAGCAGTAGTGCGTTCACCCGGCCCGGACCGGGCAAGGGCAAGGGATGGGCCGGCGCGGGCGGCGGCGCGGTGCTGGCCTTCCTGATCCTGCTGGGGATTCCGGCGCGGCGGCGCAAATGGCGGTCGATGCTGGGTGCTGTAGCGCTGATGGCAGCACTGGGCGGCCTGGCCGGCTGCGGCGACTTCTGGCAGAGTCCTTATACAAGTAGCACCACTCCGGGAACCACCGCCGGCACTTACACCTTCACGGTGACCGGAAGCGGAGATCCCGCGGTTACTCCAGCCGTAACAACCACGTTTACTGTTACCGTGAATACAGCAAGCTGATCGAGCCTGGAGCGGGGCGCAATAGCGCCTTGATGCCTTACACGTCGTTGCCCAGGTGGAAGATCGGTTCCACTCCTTGCCCGCCGCTCAGCAGGGCCTGTTCTTCATGCGCGTCTAATGGCTTGTAGCTCTGCGCCACGTCCATGGCCAGGCGGAAGTACTGCTGGTCACCGGGCGGGATGGCGGCGGTGATGGGATGGTTCAGGGTCCAGCGCAGGCCCAGCGAGGCCTCATCCGGGAAAGCGGCAGGCTTGTACCAGCAATTGGGCTGGGGATGATTGGGCTTCTCGCCGGCCGGCCAAACCGTCTTGGCCATGGCTTTCAGGGCCAGGATGCCCACCTTCTTTTCCTGCGCGCGCTTGAGAATCTGGGGGCCGAAGTTGGCTTGGGAGAAGAGAACCCAATTCACAGGGAATAGAACCGTGTCGAAGTTGTAACGGTCCAGGGCCGCCAGGGCGGTTTCAACGGAGTGAACGGAAAAACCGATATAGCGGATCTTGCCTTCTTTTTTGGCGGCTTCCATGGTCTCCATCGGCGCCGCCCGGCCCCAGAACCTTGTCCAGATCGGTCATCTTGGTCAGGGCGTGGAACTGGTACAGATCGACGTGATCGGTCTTGAGCAGCTGGAGGGACTGCTCCAGCTGCGCGCGCGAGTCGTCCTTCATGCGGCCCTCGGTCTTGCAGGCCAGAAAGCATTTGTTGCGATAGGGCGCCAGCGCCGGGCCCAGGCGTTCCTGGGCATTGCCGTAGCTGGGCGCCACGTCGAAGTAGTTGATGCCGCGGTCCACCGCCTCGGCCACCAGATTCACGGCCGCGCCGGGGTCCACATCCTTCACCAGAATTCCTCCAAAGCCGATGATGGAGAGCTGTTCGCCGGTCTGGCCCAGAGCGCGGTGAGCGATGGGCGCGGACGGCGTTGGAGCGGACGCGTTCAGTCTGCTGGTGGATGCAACGGCTGCGGCGGTAAGGCCGGCTTGCTTCAAGAATTCGCGGCGTTTCATGGTCTGCCTCCGGGGGTGGGAATAAGACGGTCAGCGTACAAGAACATTTTTGCACAGACAGCGAAGGGACGGCGGCGAGGGATCTGCCGATTAAAGCCAATCAACCTGCCAACTGGGCCAGGAAGAAGCCGAACAGCACCAGCAATCCCGCCACCATGACGGTGGCAACGCGCAGGCGAATCTTGAAGAGCTGGCGGGGCGAACCGATGCGCGGCACCATGGGAGCCGCAAAGAGCAAGCCGCAGGTGCAGCCGCCCAGATGGGCCATGTTGTCGATGTTCAGCCCGGAGCCCATAACGCGGGTGCCTAAATTGATGGAGAGGCCAAGCACCAGGTTCAGTACGGCAAAGTAGATCACCGACCGGCGCAGCTTTTTCAGTTCGTAAGGCGGAACCGGCAAGCGATGAGATTTGAGCAGCACGATCAGGGCCCCGGCGATGCCGAAGACGGCCCCGGAGGCTCCCGCGCCCACCGGAAACAGCGGGCCCGCAGGCGCGTTGTGGAAATAAACCCAGTTCATCAGCGTGGAAAGCAGGTTGCCCGCAGCGCCGGTAAGAAGGTAAACCGCCAGCACTCCCGCCGAACCCATCAATGGCTCGGCCAACAGGCCCAGGTTCCAAAGGCACCACATGTTGACGGCCAGGTGCAGGATGCCTACATGCACAAACATGGCGGTCACAATGCGCCACCATTCGCCATTGATGAGCACGTTGCCGGCGTTATCGGCGCCCCAGTGCATCAGTTGGCCGGTGGTGGGATTGACGGCGCTGACTCCGTGCGCCACCATGGCCAGAAAGACCGCGCAGTTGATGCCTACCAGCACGTAAGTGGCCGGCGCCACCACCCACGAAGGCCGCGGACGGCGAAGCGGCGGCGGCGATATAGCCGTCACCCGGAGGCAGAATCTCCAGCTCGGGGCCGTCGTCTCCCAGGACGGGTCCTGGTTCGCGGTATGGCGGTGGCGGGGAATAACTTCCCATAACTTCACTCTAATGCATTTTGAAAGACTCTGTCGGATGCGGCATTGAATCTTCGGTGAATCGCCATGCCCAACCATCGCTGTCCCATCCCGCGAGCGGGTATCCGGGCCTAGAGCTTCGATGTAATCTGGTCTATGGTCTTCGCCCACCCTGCAAGGCAAACCGCCGCGCGGGCTGCCGCGAAGCCGCAAGAGGAGTGCAGCCATGAGCACGGCAAAGCGAATCCGGAGAGCGCTGCTCAGCGTTACCGACAAGACCGGCCTGGTGGAGTTCGCCCAGGCGCTGGCCGGCTTTGGGGTGGAGTTGGTCTCCACCGGCGGAACGGCCGCGGCACTGCGTGCGGCAGGCCTTTTGGTCAAGGACATTAGCTGAATTGACCGGCTTTCCGGAGATGCTGGACGGCCGCGTGAAGACGCTGCATCCCAAGGTCCACGGCGGGCTGCTCTATATTCGCGGCAACAAGGAGCACGAGGCAGCCGTGGCCGCCCATGGCATCCAGCCCATCGACATGGTGGTGGTGAACCTCTACGCCTTTGAAAAGACCGCGGCGCAACCCGGCGTCGCCTTCGGCCACCTGATTGAAAACATCGACATCGGCGGACCCTCCATGGTCCGTTCCGCCGCCAAAAACTTTGAGGACGTGGCCATCGTGACCCGCGTAGCGGATTACCCGGCTCTGATCCAGGAAATGAAAAGCGCCCACGGCAGTCTCAGCCGCGAAACCCGCTGGCGGCTGGCCAAACAGGCCTTTTCACTCACCGCCGCCTACGACACGGCCATCGCCAACACCCTCGACCGGATCGCAGAGGCGCCCGCGCCGGAAAGCCCCGCCGCTCCCGACGCCGATAGCCTCCCCACCACCCTGCGCATCAATTTCCCCTTAGCGCAGATGCTGCGTTACGGCGAAAATCCCCACCAGCGCGCCGCGCTCTACTCCGATGGCTCAGGTCTTGGGATAGGCTGCTGCATGCAATGCCAGGGCAAGGAACTCAGCTTCAATAACCTCGTCGATCTGGACGCCTGCTGGGAGCTGGCCCAGGAGTTTCCATCCGGCGAGTCTGATCCCGCCGTCGTGGTCATCGTCAAGCACACCAACCCCTGCGGCGCGGCCACCGGCACGACCATTCTTGAAGCCTACGAAAAAGCCCTGGCCTGCGATCCGGTCTCAGCCTTCGGCGGAGTCATCGGCATCAACCGCACCGTAGACGCGGAGGCCGCGGCCGAGATCGCCAAGCTGTTTGTCGAGGCCATCGCCGCGCCCGGCTTTACGCCTGAAGCACGGGAGCGCTTCGCCGCCAAAAAGAATCTGCGCCTGGTTGAAGTTCATGCCGCGCCGCCGCGCCCAGTGGTCAAGCACGTTTCCGGCGGATTGCTCTTGCAGGACGCCGATACCGCCCGCGTCAACGAATCGGAACTGAAGGTCGTCACCTGGCGTCCGCCCACCGCCGAGGAACTGCGCAGCCTGCTCTTCGCCTGGCGCGTCTGCAAGCACGTCAAGTCCAACGCCATCGTCTACGCCCGCGACGGCCAGACCCTGGGCGTCGGCGCGGGCCAGATGAGCCGCGTGGACGCCGCCCGCTTCGGCGCCATGAAGGCCGTGCTGCCGCTCCAGGGTTGCGTCGCCGCCTCCGACGCCTTCTTTCCTTTCGCCGACGGCCTTGAAGCCGTAGCCCAGGCCGGAGCCACCGCCGCCATCCAGCCGGGCGGCTCGGTACGCGACGAAGAAGTGATCGCCGCCGCCGACAAGCTGGGCGTGGCTATGGTCTTCACCGGGATACGGCATTTCCGGCATTGAGGATCAGAACGGCAGGGAATCCGTCCTATGGGGCGTCTTGCGATACGCCCTGGACAATGGCATCCAATGCTTCACGTACGGAAACGATGCGCACACCCTCATACTTTGCCACGGAGAGCAAGGCTCGATCCCCAGTGACAAGAAGATCGGCCTTGGCCGCAAACGCCGTCCCAATCACCACATCGTCGTCCGGGTCAGGCGCAAGCCGCAGCACAGCCAGCGGTTCGACCAGTGACACTGCGCTGGAGTACATACTCAGGACTAGGTCTACAGAAAAATCAGCCTGCAGGAGCCTCTTAGCACACTTCGGACGCGAGAGCACATTCCTCAACTCGTCAACCAGCGCAGCACTTGAAAACAACTCGATAGCGCCTTGCTCTGCCGCATATAGGAGCTGACTCGGGGAGCCGTTCCATAACAGCTCCGACAGCACGACATTCGTGTCCAGGACGCATCGCACAGTCTACGAGCCACTCTGGCCTTTGCGCCGTTCCGCCCGCATCGCCCGGACCTCTTCGGCCATGGCCTCAGGCGAGAAGTTCTCATCCGTTTCCACACGATGCATCTTCTCCATAGCGGCAAGCAACTGTTCGGCGGCCTTTGCCTTCAGTCTGCCGGCGAAGCAAATCCTCCAGCGATTGAGGCGACAGCAGCCCGGCGCGTTCCGCCTCCTGCGCCAGTTGATCGGGCAGTGTGATCTGGACTGTTGTCATTTCCTCCTCCTCGGAATGCCTGCTGTTCCACACTTGCTCCCTATCCTAACCCATTTTTCCTGACTTCGATTCCATCCGTCTGAACCGGATCGATTTTCCCGTCCTTTCTACCGATAAAGATAAAATCCCGCAATCCGCCACGCTTTTGCGACCAATCACGGTTAAAATCGTCTTTAACAGTAGGCAGAATTGCTCCCAGAGCGGTTTTCCAATTCACGTGCCCTTGCCAACCCCGTGCAAGGTGGCATTTTCTTAAGGAAAATGCCACTCAACGGTCGCGGCTTCGGTAAGATCAATTGGAGAACCGCTAAACCGGCTGCCTTAGTTGCTTTTCGGTCCTCAGGCGCGGTTAACCGTGCTCCCGGCTCGAAAGGCACGGAATCCCCAGGATGATGAAACCAAAAACTTCTTTGCTGTCCCTCTGGCTCACGATTGCCGCCGCGTTTCTAGTCCTGCTGCCGGCTACGCTTATTTACGCCCAGCATGAGCCCGGAAGCACACTACCGGAGAGCCTTGCCCCAGGCAAGGCCCCTGCAGCCGCGCCCGGCCAGACTGAGCCCGCCCAGGCCGCGCCCGCCAAGGCGGCCGCCGCGGCCGAGAGCGCCGCAACACCGCCCGACCGCGCCGTGGCTTACTATCACCTGGCGCTGGCCACCATCTACGAGGATGAAGCTCTGGAATCGGGCCGCCCGGAGTACATCACCCGCGCCATCGAGGAGTACAAGACGGCGCTGAATGCCGATCCCAGCTCCCCGCAATTGAACGACGGGCTGGCCGATCTCTACTTCCGCACCGGCCATGCGCACGATGCGGAAGTTACGGCGCGCGCGTTGCTCAAGAGCTCACCCAACGACATCGATGCGCACAAGCTGCTGGGCAAGATTTATCTGCGCCAGCTTGAGCGATGCCGCCAACGCCGTCTCCTCCTCCTCGCCCTCCGGCAATGTTCTTGACCAGGCCATCGCCGAGTTTGAGAAGATCGTCGCCCTGCAGCCCAAAAGCGTTGAGGACCGCATGGTTCTGGGCCAGCTCTACACCGTCAAGCACGATGACAAGAAGGCGGAAGAGGAGTTCAAGACCGCGCAGGCCATGGAGCCGGAGTCAGAGGAGGTGGTGCTCAACCTGGCCCGCCTTTATGCCGAAAGCGGCGACATGCAGCATGCCGCCAAGGTGATTGAGGCCGTCCCGGCGGCCGACCGCACGCCCAAGATGGAGTTGGCCCTGGGCGGGGCCTATGACCAGTTGAAGCAGCCCAAGGACGCCATCGCCGCCTATCAGCGCGCCGCCGACATGGACCCGGAGACGCGCGCACCATGGACGCGCTGGCCCAGGCCCTGCTCAGCGACAACCAGCTCGACGAGGCGCTCAAGCAGTTCAAGGCAACTGGCCGATGCCGATCCCGAGAACGCAGAGGCGATGGTCCACATCGGCGAGATCCAGCGCCGCCAGGGAAAGTACGAGGATGCGCTGGCCACCATCCGCACGGCGCTCAAGAAGGACTCCACCTCGCTCGAAGCCGGCTACAACGAGGGGCTGCTGCTGGACGTGCTGGGCCGCTTCGACGAGGCCGCCCAGACCTATGAGAAGCATGGTGGAGCACGGCTCTCCCACGCCAACGGCGCTTACACCAGCCGAGGAAAAGAACAATCGCGGCATCTTCCTGGAACGCCTGGGCTCGGTCTATCATGAGCAGAACAAGGCCGATCAGGCCATCGCCACCTACCAGAAGATGATCGACACTGGGCGGCGAGACGGCCCTGCGCGGCTACCAGGGCCAGGTGGACGCCTACAGCGACGCCAAGGAATTTGACAAGGCGCTTGAGGTCTCCCGCAAAGCCGTCGACGCCGACCCCAAGAATCGCGAGCTGAAGCTGATGCTGGCCGGCGAGACTGGCGGACCAGGGCAAGGCCGAGGAGGGATTGGTCACTGGCCAAAGGGCTGCTCGACAACAGCGATAAAGACCGCGTCGTCTGGCTGGCGCTGGGCCAGATGAACATACGCCTGCGCCGCTGGAAGGATGCCGAGGACGCCTTCAACAAAGCCGCCGCGCTGACCACCAAAAAGGAAGACCGCACCTACCTGCTCTTCCTCAGGGGCGAGCTGGCGGAGCGGCAGAAGCACTACGAGCCGGCCGAGCAGTTCTTCCGCCAGGCCCTCGAGCTGGACCCCACCAACGCCATGACCCTCAACTACCTCGGCTACATGCTGGCCGACAAGGGCACGCGTTTGCCCGAGGCCCTGAGCTGATCCGCAAGGCCGTGGAACTGGAGCCGATGAACGGCGCCTATCTCGATTCGCTGGGCTGGGCCTACTTCAAACTGGGCGAGTACGAACTGGCCGAAGAGAACCTGCGCCAGGCCGTCGAGCGCGACCAGACCGACCCCACCGTCCACGAGCACCTGGGCGACCTCTACGAGAAGACCGGCCGCATCCGGCTGGCCGCCGCGCAGTGGGAGCTCTCGCTGGCCGAGTTCGCCAAGTCGGCTCCCGCCGACATCGAGCCCGGCGACGTGGCCAAGGTGCAGAAGAAGCTGGAAAGCGCCCGCGTCAAGCTGGCCAAAAAGGAAAGCGCCATCGGCCAGCCCAAGCCGGAGTAAGATGCAGCGCCTGGCAGGCTGCAAAGAACGTCATGGACTCTGAAATCAGCTCGCCCGCCAAACTTCCCCCGGAAATTGCCGTCCGGGGGAATGAAGGCGGCGAACTCACCGCCCGCGCGCACGCCGAGCCGCCTCATCCTTATCGCACTCCCTTTGCCCGCGACGCCGCCCGCATTCTGCACGCGCGCGCCTTTCGCCGCCTGGCCGGCAAGACCCAGGTCTTCGCCCGCCTGCCCGGTAATGCTCCTTCAGACCACTTCCGCAGCCGCCTCACCCACACGCTGGAGGTGACCCAGATCGCCCGCACGCTGGCCGGGGCCCTGGGCCTGAATGCGGAACTGGCCGAGGCTCTGGCGCTGGCCCACGACATCGGCCACCCGCCCTTTGGCCACGCCGGCGAAAAGGCTCTCGACCAGTGCCTGCGCGGCTTCGGGCTCAGCTTCGACCACAACCTCCACGCCCTGCGCATCGTCACCTGGTTCGAGGAGCGCTACGCCGCCTTTCGCGGCCTGAACCTCACCCTGGGCGTCCGCGAAGGCATCGTCAAGCACTCCCGCGACTACTCCGCCGCCGCCCATCCCGAGCTGGCCGAGTACTTCCTCGACCAGTTTCCGCCGCTCGAAGCCCAGCTGATCGACCTGGCCGACGAGATCGCCTACCTCACCGCCGATCTGGACGACGGGCTGGACTCCGGCATCCTCACCCTCGCCCAGGTGCGCGAAGGCGTGGCCGCTCTTCCGCGGCTTCCACGACGCCGTGCGCCGGCAATATCCGGCCGCACGCGCCCAAGCTGACCGTGAACGAGGCCATCAAGCGCGTGCTGAACGCGCTGGTGACTGACCTGCTGAATGAGATGCGCGACCGCGTAGCCGCTCTCGGCGCCACTACCCTGGCCGATATCCGCCGCGCTCCCCGCCGGCTGGCGGCTCTCAGCCCGCAATGGAAGCCGCGCGCGCCGACGCCAAAGAATTCCTCTACGCCAGCCTCTACAACTCTCCCATCATGGAGGAGGCGCACGCGCACGCCACCAAGGTCGTCCAGGGCCTCTTTGCCGTTCTCATCGCCGACCCCGGCATGCTTCCCGAAGACCATCGCGCGCAGATCCCCACCCAGGGCCTGGCCCGCACCGTCGGCGACTACATCGCCGGCATGACCGACAGCTATATTGAGCAGCTATGGGCGCGCTGCGGCGGGCGGTGAGGGGATGCTTAACGAATGGGACAGACCTACGTGCGCCCCTCGCGCTTCTGAGCAATGACCATCCCTCGCGGCGTGGATAACAGGACGACGGACAGCAGCCCCTCCTGCTCCAGACGCAGAACGGCGTTGCGCACTACGTTGACGGAAGAGCTTGCATCATGCACCAGAACCAAGCCTCGCGGTTTGATCTGCGGAAGAAACCGGCGTATCTCGCTTTCACGGATATTTATATCGCTGTCGCTGTAGAGAATATCGATGGACTCGTCGATGTCGGTGTCCAGGCTCGAAGCATTGCGGTACTCGATCCAATCGGCCAATCCAGAGGAATCGATATTCTGCTTTGCTTTGGCGAATACCAGGGGATCATATTCGATGGTGATGATTTTACCAAAGCCGTTGGCTTTCATGCCCTCAGCCATTTTCATTGCGCTATGGCCTATGAATGTGCCGGTTTCCACGATCACATCCGGCTTTACCGTTTCGACGAACGACTTGAGAAAATCCAGTACCTCAACTTCGGCGCTTTGCGCGTCGAGCATCTGCCATCTTTCCGGGAAGGGACATTCCGGCGTCGGTCCCACATATTCCGGCTGAGCGGACTCGCCGACGACATCGATGCGGTCGAGAATGCGGTGTTCCTCATGACCCTTGAGAAAGGGTGGAAGCACGAATCCCAATACAGCGGCTCCGGCGACAATGGGGGAGATTATCCATGCCCCAAGAGTCAGGCTCAAGTCGGTGTGAAAAACCATCGCAGCAACGATCTGATAGATGCCCAGCAGGATTGCCCATTCTCCAAAGACAATTCCTGCCGGCCGCTGCAACTGCACTTGATGTTTCCCTTCGGACCAAAGAAACACTAGCGACAGGACGAGAGCAAGAATGCCAAGCGTCGCAGGAGTAAACGGTGCCTCCGGGCGCGAGTATAAATGCGGCGAAGCAACAAGAAGAGCCACCGCAGCGCCGACGCTGAAGGATACACAGCCTACGTCCAGAAAGGACAGCATATGCTTCCTTGAAAAGTGAGCCAGTTGTAGTCTGCGGCGATGGGCATCGGTGCGCCAACTGAAACCAACCCCAATGAAGCTCAAAATCACTGTGATGATGGAATTTGATGTCGTCGTCATTTAGACTGGATTGTCTCATTATTTGGTTATTATAATCAACTACTTGTGTATTGTATTCATTTTATTGCAGTTAAAAGCGCTCCCATGCTAACTTCGTTCGTTGATTACTGGGAGACAACTACGAGCCTGCGCGTGCATTGCTCGACTGGGAGCAGATCGAGTTGGCGAAGCGTGCGCGCGTCGCCATCGGTACAATCCGCCGCATGGAATCCTTCAGCGGCGAAATCGGCGCGCGTACCTCGACGCTTTCTCAGGTCCAGGCGACGCTTGAGAAGGCGGGGATTCAGTTCCTCAATGATGGGAGTCCGGGCGTCAGGTTATGCAAACCCTCCAAGTAACTTGCCCCGCCTTACTGCACCGTTCCCTGCGGCCTCAGCCGGCGCAGGTCCAGCGCGCACTCGACGGCATTCTGCGCATGAAGACGCAGATTGTCGGATGCGGCCCAGAGCCACAGGCGGGAAACCTGGCTGGAGTTGCGCGCGCCCTGTTCCGGCCGCAGCCGCACCAGCACATCGTTCTGGCCGGTAGCGGCCAGGTTCGACGGCGAATCAGTATCTTCCAGCACCAGGTCCACGTGTTCGCCGCTCAGAGCCTCTTCCAGCGCGGAGATCTCCACCGGCCGCTCCAGCTCCACGGCAATGGAAAAGGTGTGGCCGTGGAAGACGGGCGCATGAATCACCTGCAAGAGCCAGCGCAGGCCAGCGCCCGGCGGCCAGCGCGTCATAGTGGCGGCGAATCCGCGCCTCCACCGCGCTCAGGCTGACGGCCGCGCTCTCGCCCAGGCCGCCCAGCAGGTTATAGGCCGCCTGCGCGTCGTAGATGGCGCGCGGCATGCCCTGGAAGCTGAGCAGGCTCACCGTCTGCTGGTGCAGCTCGTCCATGGCGGCGCGGCCAAACTCGCTGGCCGGCTCCAGCAGCGTGGCGGCGGCAAAGCGCACCGGCGCGGCCTGTTGCAGCCGCTCCAGCACCAGCGCCAGGGCCAGCGCCGCGGGATGCGCCGGGACCACGGCGGGAGTAAACAGGTCGGGCTCACCGCCTCAGAACCCAGCCCTCTGAAGTCCAGCCAAGGCGCGCGCACCAGCACGCCCGTCTCCTGGTCCAGCGCGCCGGAAAGGTCGAGAACCGTGGAACCGGAGCGCAGCGCCTGGCGCCAGTGCTTGCGGGTCAGGTCCTCCGTGCCGGCAAAAAAGGTAAAGTCCACGCGTTCAAAGGCATCCGCGCCGATGGCCTGGACGAAGGTGACCTCGTCGCCCACCTGGTCCAACTGGCCCTGCGCCTCTTCCTCGTCCAGCAGGAACAAAGTTGGCCGCGGCCAGGGGCGACTCCGAGAGGGCTTCCTTCAATTCCCGGCCCAGCAGGGTGGAGGCTCCGGCAATGGCGATCTTGTACACAGGCATCCTTCTTATGATTGTGAAAAGCTACGAGGGCCGCAATGAATCCGGCGCTGCCGCGGCTGCATCCGGCTCCGCAACCCCGTGCGGCCTTCTGCGCCGCCGCCGCGACCACGAATACGCCGCCCGCGCCCAGATGCCGGAGAACATGTAGACCAGCGCCATGGCAGAAGAGCACCACGTTGGAGAAGCGGATCATGATATACAGCACGACGGCCAGCACAAACAGCAACTGGAAGGGATGGCTGCGGGAGAAGTTGATCTCCTTGGCCGACCAGAAGCGCCAGGTGCTGACCATCAGGAAGCCGCTCAGCCCCACCAGGATGAGCCAGGGAACGGCGACCCACCACGCCTGTACCGGAATGCCGTAGACAGAGGTGCACGGTGGCGGCCAGCAGACCGGCAGCCGCGGGAATCGGCATGCCCACAAAATACTTGCGCTCCGGCCGGCCCGGATTGCGCGGCTGCGCATCGTGGCTGATGTTGAAGCGCGCCAGCCGCGAGACCCCGCCGATGAGAAACAGGAAGCAGATGAAGGCCCCGGCCTGCATGCAGGTGCTGGTGCAACTGCGGGTTGATGGAATCGGGCAGGAAGTGGAATCCCCAGATGAGCGCCAGCAGGCTGGGCGCCACGCCGAAGGTGATGGCGTCGGCCAGCGAATCCAGTTCCTTGCCAAATTCGCTGGCGGTGTTGGTCATGCGCGCGATGCGGCCGTCCAGCGCGTCGAAGGGGATGGCGAAGAGGATGGCGATGGCCGCCCAGTCCAGGTGCGTATGCCGCGTTGCCGCTGATGGCCTTGATGGTCTCGGTGATGGAAAAGTAGCCGGCGGCGATGTTGCCCGCGGTAAACAGCGAGGGCAGCAGGAACATGCCGCGGCGCAGGCGGGCCCTGGCGTTGGCCCTGGCCAGGCTGAGATCGCGGCCGTTCATGAGGCCGCTCCATCGCGCCATGGCCGCCAGCACGCTCGAGCCGCCCTTCACCCGCTGGCCCACCTTCACGCGCAGAACCGCCTCGGCCGGCAGCAGCACATCCACCCTGGAGCCGAACTTGATCAGGCCCACGCGCTGCCCGCGCTCCACCGTGTCGCCCTCGTGAAGTTGAAGACGATGCGCCGCGCCAGCAGGCCGGCAATCTGCTTGAAAGTGACCTCCATGCCCTCGCCGCGCACGGTCACGATGTTCTGCTCGTTGCGGTCCGCCGAGGCCGGGTTCATGGCGTTCAGATACTGGCCCTTCCGGTAGCGCACAGCTGCTGAGAACGCCGCCGATGGGCGAGCGGTTCACATGCACATCAAAGACGCTGAGAAAGATGCTGATCCGCTGCCGGGGGCCCTGGGGAGTGGCGATGGTGACCGCCTCGGTGACCAGCCCGTCGCCCGGCGACACAATCAACCCCGGACCGGCAGGAACCGTGCGCCGGGGATCGCGGAAAAACCATAGAAAAAACGCCGCCAGCAGCACCGGCGCCATGCCCCACGCCCAATTGCCCGTCGCCCACATGAGCAACCCCGCCACCGCCAGAAAGCTCAAACCGTAAATGTAACCGTCACGAACCATTGTCCCAACGATTATACGGTGATTTCGCGATAGCAAAACCAGGGATATGTATCCCGAAACCCCAGCACTCCAGTCGACGCGACCATCAGGGAGCGGCGACCCTGTACAAAACCGAACAAGACATAGTATCCCTGGTTTTGCCTTCCTCTGCCGACTCCATCGGGCTGCGACCTTGGCGCACACCACCCGCCCTGAGGCCACAGGAACTGGCGCTCAAGCGATTCGCCTGCTTGAAACCGGCTGCTCTCTAAACCCTATGCGACAGCCGGCGACCGGCGCTCCAGGGCAAAGATCAGGTCTTTGGCGTGCAGCTTCAGCTTCTTCAGGCGCACTTCCTCGAGCTGTTCTTCCGTGGAGAGATAGGGCTTTTGAAGCAATTCTTCCAACCGCTGAGCGTAGCGATGATGTTCGGCATGCAGGCGATTAATTTCTTCGCTCAGCGTTGGATCCTGTACTTCGTCCATCAAGCACCTCCCTTGTTACAGAACAATTACATATTCCCCCGCAGGCGCGCAATCTGCAAGATGGGGACGGCCGGAAAATGAGTGAAGGTCATTTGAAGATAAAGATTCCTGTACGAAAAACATGCATTGGCGCCGGGGATCACAGCCGCGCCGCCGGCCTACACGCTGTTATTCCCGCCCCTCTGTCACTCTAATTGCAACCGCAGCAGAACCGCATCATCAATAGGATCAGCGTAGTAGCGCGGGCGGCGGCCGGTTTTGCTCCAGCCCGTTGCCCGGTAGAACCCCAGCGCCGCGTGGTTCGAGGCCCGCACCTCCAGAACAACCTCCGTAACCCCGGCCAGGCCAAGCTGGTAGACCAACTCCTCAAAGAGCTTCCGCGCCAGGCCCCGGCGCTGGAATCGAGCATCGACCGCGATAATCTCCAATTCGGCTTGCGGCGGTTGCAGGCTGGCTACCAGAAAGCCCGTTACATTGAGCGCCTCTTGTGAGACCAGCGCAATCCGCCGCGGCACAGCGTCCCGGTCCAGCGCGGCCTGATAGTTCTTGCGCGTCCAGTGGGGCAGTTCGTTCAGGCTCGCGGCAACTTCCATCACCTCATTCAGGTCCATCCCGCACATCGGCCGCACCAGAATCACCGGCTCGGATTTCGCGCTCTCTTCGGCCGCCTCGGCAGCTTCGCCAAAGATCTCCGCATCCGGCCGGCGCAGGTAGTGGCCGTCCAGCAGCGCCAAGTCAACAAATACCCCGGCATCGACCCGCGCCGCGCCGAAGAGGAGCGCATCGCCGGCAGTGGGGGCCGGAGTCCGCACCAATTCCGTGGCCGGCCAGGCCGCCGCCAGCAGAGCCGCCGCTGCTTCATCGCAGACGGCGATGCGCTTGGGCGCGGGGTCGATGGCGGCCAGCTCCTGGGCACCGGCCAGCAGTTCCCTTGCCTGGGCTTGCGGCTCGCCGAGGCGAAGAAAAATCTCCTGGCGCTGGGCATCGAGAGCCGCGGAGGGAATGCCGGCTTTATGGGCCAGCACCTCCAGCCGCGACAGCGCCACGACGGGAATACGCGCAGATTCCGCCAGGCCTTTCACCGCGCTGAGGCCCACGCGCACCCCGGTAAAGCTGCCCGGCCCGTTGACGGCGACGATGGCGCTGAGCTGCGGCAGTGGCACTTCGGCCAGGCTGAGAAGCTCGCAGACGGACGATACCAGACTGTCGGAGCTGCGGCGTTCGCCAAGTTGTGAGGTGCCCAGGATTTGGAGTTCTCCGAAAAGCTGCTGCCCCAGCGACACCGTGGGGGTGGGTCCGCAGGTGTCGATGGCGAGAAGAAAGGCATAGTCTTGCATGGCGGCTGATTATACCGCCTTGAGCGCCTGCTCCAGATCGGCGATCAGGTCTTCCTTGTCCTCAATGCCCAGAGAAGCAAAGCGTGCGGCGGGAACAGACCAGCCTGAGCACACGTTTCCAAAGATGGTTGGCTGGTTAACATGACCCCCTCAGCATGACACAGCCACAACCTAGGCTTCCAGACCGGCCCATGCAGGTGGGATACTGACGGAAACGTTATTTTTTCCCGCGCTGGTGTTGGCGCACCAGTTCCGTAAGAGACATATCGGTCTCTTTCCGTACCGTCGAGAGCTTGGCGTTGCCGCGCCAATCGCGCAGGAAATCCTCTCCGTATTCTTTGCGAAGAGTACGTACGAGAGTGTCTCCCCTCTTCTCGTCGATCCGTCCGTTCTTATCGCGGTGACGGTTATCCAGACCCGTGCTCATTGCTTGCTCTCCTTTCTAATCAAGCACCCATACACTTATTTGCGCTTCGAACTGCGCGTTGTATCTACCAGTCTCAGATTCCGTCGTTGCTTGTATAGAGCCGTCATCCATTTCTCCGATCCATAGACGCCTTGAAGCAGCCCTGGAACATAGTGGGCGACATCGAGAAACGGCCAGAGCAGGCCTGTGCCGCCGCCTAGTATCTGAATTCGGCTTAGTTCTTTCACTGGAGCACCGGCAAGCCCCTGTATCAGGCGACGCGGAATAGTGTAGATCGCACCATCGTCGAGGACCAACCGCAACCTGTCCGTCGCCTTCGAGTAGGTGGCTTTCAATACCCTTCGATCATATTTTGCGTACTTGCGCGCTCGTCCGAGAGCCGCATCGATCTCCGCGTCCGTAACAGCAACCTGTGCAAGTTCAGGCATGGGCTTCCTCCCACAATTCCATCAGATCGTTGAAATGCGCATTGGCCGCGCTGAATATGTGCTGCACATGATTCCTTTTCGCATTGCTAGGTTGGATAGCATCCCACCGTTCAGCCAATCGCACACGTCCATCGATGTTCAATTCGAGGATGACAACAACTCCCTGGTATCGGCCATGAACGTGCGGAGGATCGTGATCTTCCGGATACACACGGAAGGTGACTCCATCGAATCGGTACGAACCCACGCATACATGATACTCCAGAATGGGACTTCGAAGCGGCCTTATACCGCCTTGAGCGCCTGCTCCAGATCGGCGATCAGGTCTTCCTTGTCCTCGATGCCGACGGAAAGCCGTATCCGCCCCTGGGTGATGCCCATGGCCCGGCGCACTTCCTCGCTCACCGAGGCGTGCGTGGTGGTGGCCGAGTGCGAGGCCAGCGACTCCACCCCGCCCAGCGACTCCGCGCTGAGGAAGATTTTGATCGCGCCCAGGAATCGTCCCGCGGCTTCCTGCGAATCCAGCTCGAAGCTCATCATGGAGCCGAATCCCTTCTGCTGCTTCACGGCCAGATCGTATTGCGGATGGGTCTTCAGTCCCGGATAGGCCAGCCCTTTCACCTTGGGATGCGTGGAAAGGTACTCGGCCACAGCGCGGCCGTTCTCCTCGTGCTGCCCGATGCGCTGAGCGGCAGAGTCCTGATGCCGCGCAGCACCAGGAAGCACTCGAAGGGCGACATGACTCCGCCCGCCGCCTTTTGCACCAGCAGAAAGCGCTCCTTGTGCTCCGGCGTGGAGCCGATCAGCGCTCCGCCCAGCCCGTCGGAGTGGCCGTTGAGGTACTTGGTGGTGGAATGCATCACGATGTCGGCGCCCAGCTCCAGCGAACGCTGCAGGACCGGCGACAGAAAGGTGTTGTCCACGCTGACCTCGACGCCGCGAGCGTGGGCAATCTTGCTGACCGCGGCAATGTCGGTCAAAACCATGAGCGGATTGCTGGGCGTTTCAATGTGAACCAGCTTGGTTGTGGGCCGGATGGCCGCGGCTACGGTGTCAAGGTTGCTGGTGTCCACATACTCGATTTCGATGCCGTAGCCCGCCACGATCTGGTCGAAGAGCCGCACTGTGCCGGCATACACATCTTTTGAACAGACCACGTGGTCGCCCGAGCGCAGCATGGCCACCAGCGCGGAGATGGCCGCCATGCCGCTGGTAAAGGCATGGCCGCTGTGCCCGCCTTCCAGAGCCGCCAGAGCTTCTTCCAGCCGGTCCCGCGTGGGATTGCCGGCGCGCGAGTAGTCCCAGCCGCGGTCCGTGCCGATGCCGGTCAGTTCAAAAGTCGATGAAAGGTAAACAGGCACATTCACGGCGCCCGTATGCGGGTCAGGGTACTGCCCGGCATGAACGGCAAGGGTCGAGTATTTGTATGGGGAAGGGTTCATCTTTCGCGATTAAGCTCCTGTCTTCCAGCTTATCGCGCTGGGCACAGATCATGTGTTCCGGCTGTAATCCGGAGCCCCGTCTATTGCGGGGCTGAACCGGCCTGCTTGATTGCGGCGTGGGGGATGGGGAAGTAACCGGTGCGGGTGCGGACGTTGAGTTTGCTCATGCCCCTGGCTTCAGCCTTCACCTCCACGCGGCGGAATCCCGGTTCCGTGGTCGGCCTGGTGGAGCGGTAGCCCAGCATGTACTGGTTGCGGATATCGCGGGCCACCTCGGCGGCGATCTGGTCAACCTGCTCGATGGATTTGGGAAAGAAGGCCATGCCGCCGGTCTCGGTGGAGAGCATCTCCAGCGCCCGCCGCGCATGCTTCACTTCGGTGCGGCTCATCTCGTCGCCAAACAGCAGTCCGATGGAGTAGATGACCGGCCCGGAGAGCTGCTGCACGCGGCGGATGGTCTGCTCCAGGCTCAGCGTGGAGGCGTTGTCTTCGCCGTCGGTAATCAGGATGAGAACCTGCTTGGGCCGCTTGGCGTCGGCGGCCAGCTTGTCCGCCGAAGCCACCACCGCATCGTAGAGCGCGGTGCCGCCGCGGGCCTCGATGTGCCCCAGCCCGTCGCGCAGCTTGTTCACATCGGAAGTGAAATCCTGGTCGATAAAGGCTTCGTCGGAAAAATTCACCACAAAGGCCTCGTCCTGCGGGTTGGAGGCCTCAATCAGGTCCAGGGCGCTCTTGTTCACCGCGGGACGCTTGCGCGTCATGGACCCGGAGTTGTCAACCACCATGGCGATGGAAACCGGAAGGTCAGTGTGCTGGAAGCTGATGAGGGTTTGTTGAACCCCGTCCTCGTAGACCTCAAAGTTTTCCTTCTTCAGGTTGGGAACCAGATTATTGCCATCCAGCACGGTGCAATTCAGCACCACCTCTTCCACGTCGGTGTGCAGAACCCAGCTCTCGCCCTGCTTGCGCATCTGCGCGGCCGGAGGTGGGGCCGGCTCGCCATCCGGGGAGCGCACCGGGTCGCGGTCCACGGTGAGGGATGGAGCCTGTCCTGCCGCGGCCGGAGCGGGCGCAGGGGCAGATGGAGCCGGCGCCTGTTGCGCCGCCGGGGCGAGCTCCGCCACGGCAAGAAAGGCCGCGAGCATCGCGATATTGCAGAAGCGCATAGTAGACGGTGCGAACATGGACAGACAGCGGAGGCAATCCTCGTGCAGGATTCTTCCTCACCTTCACTTTACGCCAGTTGCCGCCATGGGGCAGGTCTTTGCTTCCCGCAACGCTAAAGCTGATCATGCATTCCCGCTTCCCTGTTTATCAAAAGCCAGGATTGATATGGCTGCCCCCGTGTGAGTCTGAGATACAATCGAGCCTGGGCGCACAAGGGTTCTGGAGTGAGCAAGATGGGACTCCGGTGCGCAACTTCCGCCGTTGCAACGGGGAGCAAGACCTTCCGTATGGCCCGCATTTATCCATTTCGCGCCTGGCGCTACAATCCCTCCGTGGTCCGGCTGGAGGACGTGGTCACCCAGCCCTACGACAAAATCTCGCCGTCCATGCAGCAGGCCTACTACCAGCGCAGCCCCTACAACCTGGTGCGCATCATCCTGGGACTGCCGGAGCTGTTCGACAGCGAACGCGGCGAGAATGTTTATACACGGGCGGCGCGCGACTTTCGCGCCTGGCGGGAACAGGGCGTGCTGATCCAGGAAAAAGACCCCTGCATCTTCGCCTACTCGCAGCGTTTCCGGGTCCCGGAAACCGATGGGTTGAAAGAACGGCGCGGATTTATCGCCCTGGGCAAGCTCTACGACTATGCCGAGCAGGTCGTCTTCCGCCACGAGCAGACGCTCTCCAAGCCCAAAAGCGACCGTCTCAACCTGCTCCAGGCAACCCACGCGCACTTCGGGCAGATCTTCATGCTCTACTCCGACCCCGGCGGCAGCATGGAGAGGGTTCTTTACGACGGCAACGGCCCCGCCGAAGCCGAGGTCACCGACGAGTACGGCGTGCTGCACCGTTTGTGGCGCGTCAGCGACCCGGCGGCTATTCGCCTGCTGACCACGGCCATGGCCGACAAGAAACTCATCATCGCCGACGGCCATCACCGCTATGAGACCGCGCTGAATTACTGGAAGGAGCGCGCACCGGCTTCGCCGCCCACGACCCAGCACAGCACCAGCCAGTTGCCCCAGCCGGCAACCCCTGAAGCCGCCGTGATGATGACTTTCGTCAACATGGACTCCGACGGCCTGGTGATTCTGCCCACCCGCCGCGTGGTGCACAGCCTTCCCGGCTTTGAACCCGCCGCCTTTGCCCGCGCCGCCAAGGAGTTCTTCCAGGTGGAAAAGCTTCCCCACGGCGACGCCGCCAGCTACACCGGTATCCTCGGCAAACAGCAAGGCATAGCCTTTGTCGCCGTCACCCGCTCCGGGGCTCTGCTGCTGCGCCCCAAACCGGATGCCGTTGCCGCCGCGCTGGCCAGCCTGCCCGAGCGGCAGCGCCAGCTTGGCCTGAACCTCCTGCATTCCATCGTGCTCGACCGCCTGCTCGGCCTGGATGCTGAAAAAGTCCGCGAGCAGACCAATATCCGCTATCTGCGCGACGCCGGCGAAGCGGTGGACCAGGTTCGCCCCGCCACGGCGGGCAGCCGCGGCGAGGCCGACATCGCCTTCCTCACCAACCCCGTCACCATGGAGCAACTGCGGGAAGTGGCCTATGCCGGCGAAGTCATGCCGCAAAAGTCCACCGACTTCTTCCCCAAGTTGCTCAGCGGCCTGACTATCTATGCGCTCGAATAATTGGGTACTGGTTTGGGCTCTTGCGGCTCTCGCGGCAACCGGACAAGGGGCCGCCGCGCAGCAAGCTCCGCCTGCTCCAGCAGCCCCCGCGCCTCCCGCAGCCCGCTTTGTGGTGGTTCTGGATGCCGCTCACGGCGGCGATGATCCGGGCGGGCGGCTAAGCAACGGCCAACTGGAAAAGACTTTTACCCTGGCGCTGAGCGTAAGGCTGCGTTCCCTGTTGGCGGCGCGCGGCATCCCGGCCGTCACCACGCGCGAATCCGACGCTACCATCGACCTGAACCGCCGCGCCGAGCTTGCCAACCACGCCAACGCCCAGGCCTGCCTGAGCCTGCACGCCTCTGAAAGCGGCTCCGGCGTCCACCTGTTTGTCTCCTCTCTGGCCCCGGCAGAGCCCGCGCGCATCGCCGCCTGGAAGACCGCGCAAACCGCCTGGGTTACCCGCAGCCTGGCCCTGGCCGGGACGCTCAACTCCGCCCTCCTGCACGCCGGCATGAACGTCACCCTGGGCCGCACCGCGCTGCCCGCGATCGACAGCATGACCTGCCCCGCCGTAGCCGTTGAGATTGCCCCCAAGCGCGACTCAGGCCATCAAATCATCGCTGCCCTGGACGATCCAGGCTACCAGGCCCGCGTGGCCGAGGCGCTGGCTGCCGCGCTGCTGGAATGGCGAACGGAGGCCCGTCCGTGATCCCCCGCTACCAGGCCGTCCTCTTCATCATCCTGCTCGTGGCTTCAGTGGTCATGGGCGTGGTCCTGTGGCAGTTGCGCGAGCGCGCCCACCAGCGGCTGCTCGCGGGCCAGGACTCGGCGCCCACACATGCCCCCGAGGTGGCGCCGGCTGAACCGGCTACTCTCCTGGTGGCCAACGACGCCGACGGCTCCCTGATGACCCAGGTGCAATCCCTGCCCCTGCCCCCGGACCCCGGCGCGCGCGCCCGCGCCGTGCTGGGCAAGCTGCTGGACCTCTACGCCGCTCCCGACGCCGCCCACCCGGTTCCCGGCGGCGCCAACTCCATCGCCCAGGTCTTCCTGTTGCCGGCCCTGAACCTTGCAGGCAACTCCAACGCGCCCGCAACCCCAGCCTTTCCATCGCTGGATTCCCAGGCCAAAGGCCCCCAGCCAACAGGCCCCGAACTCGCCGTCGTCAACCTGACCGGCAGCTTCGCCGCCACCCATCCCTCGGGCATTGAGACCGAGACCCTCACCGTGCTCTCCATCTGCGGCACCCTGCACGCCAACCTGCCCCGCGTCACCCAGGTCCGCTTCCTGGTGGACGGCCAGGCGCGCTCCACTTTGGCCGGCCACGCCGACCTCACCCGCACCTATCTCGCCGCCGACGCCGTCCCCACCGAGGGAGCCCACCCATGAGCAGCCTCCTCTGCGAACCTGAGACCAAGTCCTGAGCAAGCAGCAGTGGACGCTGGCCCCACCATCGGCGTCTTCGATTCCGGCTTCGGCGGCCTCACCGTCCTGCGCGCGCTCATGGAACGGCTCCCGCAGGCCCGCTTCGCCTTTCTCGGCGATACGGCCCGGCTGCCCTACGGCTCCAAATCCCGCCGCACCATCGCCCGCTACGCCGTGCAGAGCGCGCAGTTCCTGGTGCGCGAGCAGGGCGCAGAGTTCCTGGTCATCGCCTGCAACACCGCCAGCGCCCTGGCCCTCGACGCCATTCAGGACGCCGTGCCGGTTCCGGTGCTGGGCGTGATCGAGCCCGGCGCCTCTGCCGCCCGCGCCGCCTCCCGTAGCGGCGACGTGCTGGTCATCGCCACCGACGCTACCGTGCAGAGCCACGCCTACTCCGCCGCCTGCCGCGCCCTGGGCCTGCGCGCTCTGGAGAAAGCCTGCCCGCTGCTGGTTCCCCTGGTCGAGGAAGGCTGGACCGGCCCCTCAGACTTTCCTGCGGCTGTCAATGGACCTGGTGCGGCGGAAGCCGCGTCTGCCCCACCGCAGGTGGCCGTCACCGCCCAGGTCATTCGCATCTACCTGGATGAACTGAACGCCGATGCCGCCGCCCAGGGCCTCAAGCCCGATACGCTGGTCCTGGGCTGCACCCATTACCCGCTGCTGCGCCCGCTCATCGAACTCGCCGTTCCGGCAGGGATGAGGGTCATCGACTCCGCCGATGCCGCCGCCGAGGCCGCCGCGCGGCTCTTCGATGGCCGCGCCGCAGACTTGCAGGCAACCGTGGATCCAGGTCTTGTATCAGGGCACGACTTTAGTCGTGCCGCAGGATCAGCAGAATCCCACCGGGCTTTAGCCCCTGCGGCAGGCTCATCCGGTGCCGCGCAGATCCGCTGCTTCGCCACTGACTCCGTGGAAAAGTTTGCGCGCCTCGGCTCCCGCTTTTTAGGCCGCCCCGTGGGCAAGGTCGAGCTTGTGGACCTGGGCGGCTGAACTTCGCTTTGCGGCTGATATTCTAGGAGTCGGTTGGTCCGGCATCCCCAGCACAAGGACCATGGAGGAAGAAAGCAAGCATGATCAATCTGGCGGGTAAGACGGCCGTGGTCTTCGGGCTGGCCAACAAGCGTTCCATCGCCTGGGGCATCGCCCAAAAACTGCACGCGGCCGGCGCCACCCTGGCCATCTGCTATCAGAACGAGCGCATGAAGGCCGACGCCGAAGAACTCATCGCCGAGTTGACCGGCGCTTCGGGCTTCCAGTGCGACGTTGCGAGCGACGAGCAGATTGAGGCTGTCTTCGCCGCCTTCAGGGAGAAGTACGGCAAGATCGAAATTCTGGTCCACGCCGTGGCCTACGCCCCCGCCGAGGAGCTGCGCGGCGAGTTCGTCAACACCAGCCGCGAGGGTTTCCGCATCGCCCACGACGTCAGCGTCTACTCGCTCATCGCCGTCAGCCGCGCCGCCGCCGCGCTCATGACCGAGAGCGGCAGCATCATCACCCTCACTTACTTTGGCGCGGAGAAGGTGGTGCCCAACTACAACGTCATGGGCGTAGCCAAGGCTTCGCTTGAAGCCACGGTCCGCTACCTGGCCTGGAACCTCGGCCCCAGGAATATTCGCGTCAACGCAATCTCCGCCGGCCCTATCAAGACCCTGGCCGCACGCGGCGTGGGCGCATTAGGCGATACGCTCAAGTCCCACTCCGACCGCGCTCCGCTCCACCGCAACGTGGACCAGTTAGAAGTCGGCGGCGCGGCCCTCTTCCTGGCCAGCGACTTAGCCAGCGCCGTCACCGGCGAAACCCTCTACGTGGATTGCGGCTATAACATCATGGGATTCTGAACTAGCGGTTTCCGCCCGTTGCCTTGAAAGGGTACGACTTCAAAGCTTGCCCTGAGCACAGTCGAAAGGTGCCGTAAATGCCACAAAACAAAAGGCAGGTACCCTCGCCACAGTTCTGCATCAGAGAATCTCAATAAATAAACTACAAATTTGCACCGTTATGATGTAAAGTGGTGTAAATGGCGGAAAAGCCCAATTCGACCAGCGCGCCCAAAAGCGAACAATCCCCTCGATTGTCTGTTACTCTCCCTTCGGAGACGTACGCGTCCCTTGAGAGAATCGCAAAGAAGAAGAAGGTCTCCCTTGCGTGGGTGGTGCGGGATGCAACAGAGAAATATGTTTCAGACGAGCTTCCTCTTTTCCGGGAGGCCAGAAATGGCTGATCATCGCCCGTTTTCTCATACTTTCTACGAGTTCTTCGCGGGCGGCGGAATGGTTCGCGCCGGGCTTGGCGCCGACTGGAACTGCCTCTTCGCCAACGACTTCGATCAGAAGAAGGGGCGGATATACCGCCTCAACTGGGGCGACGGTGAGCTAAAGACAGCTGATATCTCGACGCTCACGACCAATGACATTCCGAATATCGCCGACATGGCCTGGGGCTCTTTCCCATGCCAGGATCTCTCTCTTGCAGGCGGCGGGGCCGGCCTGAAGGGCGACCGCTCGGGCACATTTTGGCCGTTCTGGAATCTAATGACGGACTTAATACGAGAGGACCGCGCGCCGCGCCTGATCATTTTAGAGAACGTCTGCGGAACTCTCACTTCTCATGAAGGGAAGGACTTCGCAACAATATGCGGAGTATTTGAACAAGCCGGATATAGCGTGGGTGCGATTGTTGTGGATGCAGCATTATTCGTACCACAATCCCGGCCACGCCTATTCATCATAGGTGTTCGCGGCAACGTAGATTTGCCAAAGGATTTGGTAAGGGAAGACGCTATGGCGCCCTGGCACACCAAGGCGCTCATCAGAGCGTACAGAAGTTTGCCCGCGAAGACTAAGCACGCTTGGCTTTGGTGGAGGCTCCCACTCCCACCGAAGCAAAATATTGCATTCTCGGACTTGATCGAGGAACCTTCTGATGGTGTGGAATGGTTCAGCGCGGATAAGACGCGGCAATTGCTCGAAATGATGAGCCCCGTAAACCAAGCGAAGGTAGCAAGAGCGAAGCGGCAAAGGCGTAGGATCGTCGGAGCAGTCTATAAGCGAACTCGTCCTAACGAACTCGGACGAAAAGTACAGCGCGCAGAAGTTCGGTTTGACGGCATGTCCGGATGTCTTCGGACGCCGGCGGGCGGATCGAGTCGGCAGGTTATCATCGTGATTGAGGGAGGCTCTGTGAAGGCGCGACTAATCTCAAGCCGCGAAACCGCTCGGCTTATGGGCCTACCTGATGAGTACACGCTCCCGACAAATTACAACGAAGCATACCATCTTACTGGAGACGGCGTGGTAGTTCCTGTCGTGCGGTACCTTGCCAAAAATATCTTCGAGCAGATATTGACGTTTTCTCCATCGCGAAAAACGGTGGCGGCATGAGTGTTATCCCTTGCAAGCAAAATGTGGAACTCAGGGCGCTTATCCGCGATTATGCTGAGGTGCTCAAGACCGATGCACACAAGCTCGGTGCACACGGATTAAATGAGACCGAGTTTTATAACAGCGGCCTGTTCCGAGGAGCAATCGAACGGGTGCGCGGCCAATTCGCCGCCACAATGGCTCTCAAACGTGAATTTACCCGCCACGTGCTGAACTATATGCAGGACCAAGGCTTCATCCGAGACTGGGAGTCCGCAGGAGAAGCCAATCGCCACGACTATGTTGTCAAGCTTAACTCTGGACGAATAGGCGCAATTGAGTTAAAAGGCTGTCTCGATGGGAATAACACAAATATTTTCGAGCGGCCTACAAACGCACAGGAGTTTGTAATCTGGAGCCTCTGCACGAATCCGGGCGCGGACCCGAGACTTAACGCATGGTCGGGAATCCACACGCGCCTAAGCGCCGAAATCATCTCGCGGCAACAGCGGGTAGACGGCGTCATTATTTGGGATATGGCTTGCGCTACAGTTGGGCGGCCCTGTCCAAAGGTTACAGAAACACCGGAGAGACTCACAACGGTCGCCCATTACGTGCTGCCACCTCCTTGCATATACGTGATGCCAGCAACGATTGCTAGCCCAAGAAACAATCCTCGACCAATAGCGCAGTCCCTAGACGATGTCCACCTGCTAAAAGCATTCCATGAATGTTTTCGTGGCAGAGATGATGAAGTGAATTACGTGGATTTCGAAATCGAGCACAAGGGAGTTGATACCGAGAGGCTCACGCGGATTCGCCGCGGAGGAGTGGTGGCGCGGGAGTCGAGTTTTACCCCGATCCAGAGGGCCTGATGGAAACGTCAGAGGCACGACATCGCACAATGCAGGCGGTAAAGAGCAAGGACACTGGCCCCGAGATGCTTGTCCGCAGGCTCCTCCATGCGCAAGGCTATCGTTACCGCCTCCATAGTAAGGTCCTTCCAGGTCGCCCTGATCTCGTTTTCAGCAGCCGGAAAAAAGTGATCTTCGTCCACGGCTGCTTCTGGCATGGCCATCAATGCGCACGCGGCAAACGCGTACCGATCAGCAATCGCGAATATTGGGTGAAAAAGGTGGAGAGAAATAGAAAGAGGGATCAACACGTCGCGCAACTTCTGCGTCTACTTGGATGGGAACGCAAGGTCATCTGGGAATGCAGCCTAAAAAAACCGGAACGGGTGAGACTGGTTTTGGATGAGTTTCTAACGAACTGATGTTGCCCCATCCTTGCGACTTTTTTCTGTCGCAAGGGTGGGAGACCACAAAATTCAATAGGTCCGGTTCAAGTAATCCCGACCTATTCTTTCAGTGTCACCGTAATCCTGCGCGCGTCGCCGCCGGTTGAGGTAATTAAAATCTCTCCGGTGGACTTTTTGCGGATGCTCTTGAATTTTTCTCCCCACTCCACCAGCACCAGCGCATCCGGAGTCAGCAACTCATCGAGGCCCAGAGTTTCCAGTTGGCGCTCGCCTTCCAGGCGATAGACATCCAGGTGGAAAAGCTTCACCGGCTTGCCGTCTCGCGCGCCAACGTACTCGTGAATCAGCGTAAAGGTGGGGCTGGTCACCTCGTCGGCCTCGGCGGCGTCCAGGGCCTGGGCGATACCCTTCACCAGAGTGGTTTTGCCGGTGCCCAGGTCGCCGCGCAGGATCAGCAGTTGCGGCGGCGCCAGCAGATGAGCCAGCTTGCGGCCCACTTCGATGGTCTCCGCGCCGCTTTGGCTGGTGAACTCGTGCGTCCGGCCTGCGGCGGTAGGGGCTTCTGGACTCATTCGGTGGCCTCATGAAGGGCTGCGGCCTGCAAGGCTTCAGCCGGCAGTCCCTGCAACCAAAGATACCCGTTCGGCCCGCGGGAACGAAAGTGAAAAGCCCGGGGAAGCTGAAGCAGAATATCTGTAGCCAACAGCGTATGCTCATCGGCCTCGCGCACGGCCAGGTCCGCGGCCAGCCCGTGCAGAGTATACCGCCGCCTCCACCGCGCGCGCCGGCTCCGCCGGGTACTGCGCCAGCAATCCGGCGATCAGCCCGGTGAGCAGATCGCCGCTGCCGCCCTTGGCCATGCCAGGATTGCCGGTGGTGTTCACGGCCACGCGGCCGTCGGGATGGGCGATGAGCGTGCGCGCGCCCTTGAGCACCAGCGTCACGCCCAGGCGCCGGGCAAAGCCGCGCGCAACCTCAAGCCGGTTGGCCTGCACCTCGGCCACCGTGATACCAGCCAGACGCGCCATCTCGCCGGGATGCGGCGTGAGCACCAGGGTGCGTTCGCCGCCGCGAGCCAGCTTGGCCAGCAGCACCGGCTTGGCAGCCAGAATACTGAGCGCGTCCGCGTCAATCACCGCTGGAATCTTTGCCGCCGAAAGCAGCCCGGCTGTAAATTTGATCGTCTCCGGCCCCTGTCCCAACCCCGGCCCGATGGCCAGCACGGTTTTCCCCGCCGTAAGCGCCTTCAAAACCTCCGCGGCCAGGTTCGCCGCCGCAATCTGCCCGGATGCGGTTGCCGCAAGCTGGAAAGTCATCAGCTCCGGCGCAACGGGGGCCACCAGCGGCAGCGCCGGAGCGGGAACCGCCGCCGTGACCAGGCCTGCCCCCGCCCGCAGCGCGCCCAGGGCTGCCATGGCCGGTGCGCCGGATTTGCCTCCGGCCGTTCCCAGCGACCCACCCACCACCAGCACGTGCCCGAAGTTGCCTTTGTTGGCTCCCGCTGCCCTGGGCGCCTGCACCAGCTCCACCGCCGAGCCCGCCCAATGCAATCCCATCTCCGAAACGATGGCCTCCTGCGGCGAGCCGATGGGCGCCACCACAATGGGCTGGTCCCACGCTCTGGTCAACTGGCCAAAGACATGCGCCGGCTTGGGCGCGGTAAAGGTGATTACCGCATCGGCGGGAAAGACCGGAGTGGCCAAAGTGGCGCTGGTTTCGTCCGCCGGCCATCCGGAGGGCAGATCAACGGCAAGGATGGGCGCGCGGCTGGCCTTCACCCATTCCAGCGCCGCCAGCGCCAGCCCCTTCAGGGGCGGCTTGAAGCCCGTGCCCAGCACCGCATCCACAATCAGATCGGTTTCGAGGGCGCCCGTGAGCCGCGCCAGGTCCTCCGGCGCGGTAACAATGTAGATGAGCTTGTGCGCGGGCCCGCGTTCCAGACCGTTCAGTTCCAGCCATGCCTGGGCTGCGTCGCCCTTCAGATCGGGCGCGCCCAGCAGCAGCGTGGTTACCTTGAGGCCCGCATCGGCGAGCAGGCGCGCGGCCATCATTCCGTCGCCGCCGTTATTGCCCCTGCCGCACAGCACCGTTACGCGCCGCGTCCGCGGGAACTGCTCCCGCGCAAAGTGCCGCCACTGCCGCCGAGGCCGCCCGCATCAACTCCAGCGAGGGTATCCCGAACCGCTCGGTGGTGGCGCGGTCGCAGGCCTGCATCTCGGCAGCGGAAAGAACGTGCATGCCATCCATGGTAGCTGATGTCAGAACTCAATCCTGGCCTGAAATGCAATCATGCGCGGCGAACTGTCTCCGCCCAGGCCCACGCCGAGCAGCCCCGTCGGCGGCGAGACGGTGCTTTCCAGCGTGCCGAATTTTGCCGGAATATACACTCCGGGCACTCCCGCCTCCACATTGCTGGGCAAGGCAAAATTCGGGTGATTGAACGCATTGAAAAACTGCGTATCGAAGCGCAACGAAACCGCTTTGGTAAGGGGAAACTTTTTCGTCACATAGATGTCCGAGTAAGTAAAGTGCGGTCCGCGCACCGTATTGCGCCCCGAATCTCCGAATTGGCAATTGGAGACCGAATCGCCTCCCGTGCAGGCGCCCGTGGTCGGATCGACCACCGAGACAAAAGCCTCCGGATTCAGCCACTGCCTGGTCCCCGCCACGGTAACTCCGGAGTATGGAGTCTTCCGGTATAGCGGCACGCCCGGAACTCTGCGGGCAAACTGCGGCCCGCTGGCTTGAAAGACTCCGTTGCCGTTTGCCGTGTAAGGCTGACTGAGCACGGTGAACGGAAGCCCGCTATGAAAGAATGCCGTCTCGGAAAACGACCAGCCGCCTAACATCGCCCGCAGAAGCGCGTGAGAAGACGTGAACGGTATCTGGTAGATTCCGAAGGCCGAGATGTTATGCCGCACGTCATAGTCGCAATCTCCATACTGGCGGCTGAGTTCGCCCGGCAGCGGCGAAAGAATTCCCTGCGTGGAAAACGAGAGCAGTCCTCCATTCGACACCTCATCCAGGCAATGGCTGAAGGTGTAGTTACCGCGCAGAGTCAGACCGCCGATCTGCTCGGTGATATTGGTCTGCAAGCCGGAATAACTGCTGTTGGCGCCGGTTTGAAATTCGTTGACGCTGCCGAATCTTTGATCGAGCGGCTTCTGGTAGGGATAAGGCGCAAAGCATCCGTCGCAGACCGTCTGGTAGCCGTTCAACTCCACTTGGTACGGCTCATGGACGCCGCGCGTGCCAACATAGTCGGCTCGCGCCGCGCCGTGCGTCCCCGTCTTCTCTTCAATCCCGAAGTTATATTGGTAGTAGTAGGGCGTTTTGAGCGTGCCGCTGGGAAAGGTATTCATGCTTACCGCCAGGGGACAAGTTGGCGCGCCCGCGGCAATGCCTGCGCATGGCGCCGCGCCCGCGCTGAAAACCGCATTGAAAGCTCTGCTCGGCGTTGCCGGTTGCATCCACCGCGCTGCCGCTTACATTCGGCGCAATCCCCACGCCGCCCACCTGGCCGCCGATGCCGCCCACAAAGGTTGGCGCGTAAGGAGCATTGGTCGCGGCCAGGTCGGCAATCTGCGCGGGAATAATGTCGTTGAAGACGCCGAACCCGGCATGCACCACTGTCCCGCGAGCTGACTTCGTAGGCCGCGGCGACGCGCGGCTGCCACACCAGCAGCGGCGTCGCCGGAAACAGATCCGCGAACCCCGGTTTGGATAACCTGATCGAGAGGCTGGCCGATGTTGGTGGGAGAGATCGAGAAACGATCCTGCCGGGCGCGCAAACAAGCCGTTGCTGATTGACGGGATTGGTATTCCAGGTCGTCCGCACCCCGGCGGTCAGTGTGGTGCGCGCCGCGGGCTTGTAGGTATCCATCGCATAGAGATCCAGATTACCCGCCGCCACCCGCTCCTTCAGCGAAACGGGAAATGTCTGGCTGGCCGTGTAGGCCGCGCCATAAGTGAACTGGGCAAGATCGTTATAGATGACGGTAGGTACGATTCCCTCGCCCAGATCGTAGTCGCTCACGTCGATGCGCCGCGTATTGATGCCGAACTTGTAGGTATTTTTCTCCCGCGTCCAGATCAGGTTGTCGTTGATCTGCCACTGGGTCACCTTACGCCCCTGGGGATAGGTATTGTCATTGCCGCCTATGGTTGTGAACGGCGCGTTGTTGCTGCCCGCCGCCAGCACAATGGGAAAGGTCTTGCCGCACCTTGGCAAAGTTATTCGGCTCAAAGATGCTGCAATACCAGCTCGCGCCGGGATTGAACTGATTGACGAGATTCGGACTGAAGATATGCGTATAGCCGGCAACCAGCGTCCGCTGCGGCTGCGGAGAGTACGAGTTGAAGATGGAGTTGATGGGATCGGTATAGGCAGCCTGCAATCCCGTGTCCTGCTGGAAGCGGTACCAGACGCTGTTGTTTCGATCGATGGTGTGGTCGATCTTTACCACCATAAGATTCTCGCTGTCGCTGTTGGTCAGCGACACCTGCCTCTGGTTCGCGCAGCCGCTTCCATTGAAGAGGTTGCCGCTTGTCTGCGTGCCGGGCAGCAGAGCGCCGCTCGCGTCCAGCGGGCAGGAACTCACCGGCACCGGCGTTCCGGCCGTATTGCTGTAGAGATTGAACATCGACTGGTAGAACGCAATCTCCCCCGGCTGGGCCGGCAGCGCGGTTCCCGTAATCGGGTCTGTGCCGCCCACAGCCAGTTGGCCCAGCACATAATGCTGATAGGCGGGCGTAGGGACGACGGCCTGCGAAACCAGACGGCAGCGCAATCCGGATTCCCTCATAGTGGGCAAAGAAGAACAGCTTGTCTTTGCCGGATGGGTCCGCCCACGCTCACGCCGAACTCATTCACCGTGGAGCGCGGCTTTTTGGCGATGCTGCCGGCCGTGTCGTTGGCGTGAAGAAAGTAGTTCTCCGCATTCAACAGGGAGCCATTCCATAACTCGTAAAGTCGCCGTGAAATTTGTTGGTTCCGGACTTGGTGAAGTAATTCACCTGCGACGCGCCATATCTTCCCTGATCGACGGAGTAGGAATTCGTATTGACGGTCGCCTCCTCCACCGCATCCAGGCCAATCACCAGGTTCGTCGATAACCCGATATTCAGTCCCAGCCACGGATCGTTGCTGTCGTATCCGTCCAATATGTAGCCGTTCGAGGTTGCGGGAAGGCCGTTGAATTCCACGTTTCCGTAGCCGCCGGCAGCTTTTGCGTCGTTCGATGAGCCGGCCGTATTCATCAGCGCTCCCGGCGCGAACTGAGTTATATAGGTCAGGTCCTGTCCGGGGTTGGGAAGGCTGGCGATCGTCTTGGCTTCCAGCGTGGTGGTGGTATTCGGGTTCTCCAGGCTGAGCATCGCCTGTTGCGCCGTCACTTCCACGCTCTGCGACGTCGAGGACAAGGACAGAGTCAAGTTCAACGTCACCGTGCGCCCCACTTCAACGGCAACCGGCGGCGAAGTCTGCTCCGCAAACCCGTTTGCCCTCACCGTCACCGTATAGGTGCCCGGATTCACCTGCGAAAACAGAAACCGCCCGTCTGCCGTTGGTTTGCCCGGCACGGATGGCCTTGGTATCCACATTGGTTGCCGTAACTGCGGCATTGGGCAGCGCCGCGCCGGTCGCATCCGTCACCGTCCCTGAGATGGCGCTCGATGTGCCGCTTTGCCCTGCTAGATAACTGCGAGTTAACTATAGTTAAGAGGAGAAAACAGAGAGAGATATACCAGATCGTTCGCGTTGATATCATGCGTAACCTCCGTGGGGAAATGAGGGGTTCAGCGGCCCATTGCGGTTTGGATCAGCAGCCAGGCATTCAGCCCGGCAATGAGCGCCGCCGTGAACCAGGCCAGCCCTTGCAGCCAGCGCCCGTTCACAAACTCGCCCATCTTCTTGCGGCTGCCGGTAAAGATCACCAGCGGCACCACGGCAAAGCTCAGTTGCAGCGACAAGAATCACCTGGCTCAGGATGAGCAGCTTTTCCGTGCCCTGCTCGCCGGTGATCGCGACCACGATGATGGTGGGAATGATGGCCAGCGAGCGCGTGATCAGCCGGCGCAGCCAGGGCGAGACTTGAGGTGGATGAAGCCCTCCATCACCACCTGCCCGGCCAGCGTGCCGGTGATCGAGGAGTTCTGCCCGCTGGCCAGCAGCGCAATGGCAAACAGCGTGCTCGCCCCCGCCGCGCCCAGCAGCGGGCTGAGCAGCTTGTAGGCGTCCTGAATGGCCGCAACCTCGAAGAGGCCGCTGCGATTGAAGACCGCCGCCGCCACGATGAGAATGGCCGCGTTCACAAACAGCGCCACGGTCAGCGCCAGCGCGGAGTCGATGTTGGCCATGAAGATGGCCTCGCGCTTGCCCTGCGGCGTGCGCTTGTAGCTGCGGCTCTGCACGATCGAGGAGTGCAGGTAGAGGTTGTGCGGCATCACCGTCGCGCCCAGAATGCCGATGGCGATGTAGAGCATGGCGGGGTTGGTGACGATGGAGGGCGAGGGGATGAAAAGATTGCGCAACACCGGCCAGTACTCCGGCCTGGAGAGAAACATCTGCACGCCGAACATGCGCGATGATGGTCCCGATCAGCGTAATCACCAGCGCCTCCACGTAGCGGAAGCCCCAGCGCTGGATCACGAGAATCAGCAGCACGTCCAGGCCGGTGATCAGCACGCCGTAGAAGAGCGGAATGTGAAACAGCAGGTTCAGCGCAATGGCCGAGCCGATCACCTCGGCCAGGTCGCAGGCCGCAATGGCGATCTCCGCGCCCACCCACAGCGCAAAGCTCACCCAGCGCCCATAGCTCTCGTGGCAAAGCTGCGCCAGGTCCCGCTCCGTGGCCACGCCCAGCTTCAGGCTCAGGCTCTGCAGCAGAATCGCCATCAGGTTCGACGCCATGATGACGAACAGCAGCGTATAGCCGAAGCGCGAGCCGCCGGCGATGTCGGTGGCCCAGTTGCCGGGGTCCATGTAGCCCACCGAGATCAGAAATCCCGGGCCCGAGAAACCCCAGCAGCCGCCGCCAGTCAATCGGCGAGCGGGAGATGCGCACGCTCGAATGCACCTCCGGCAAGGAGGGCTCGGTGGGCCTGGCGGGACATGTGGAGATCGTGGCCATGGATGCTACGGGGGCGAGCGGCAGGGATCACTCAACCTAAGTATGCCACAACTGTTTAATCATGATTAATGAATATTCTTATGTTGAATTACTGTGAATGCTCCGGCCGCAGCCAGACCGCCTCCGCCGCCGGCTTCCCAGAATGCGAATTTCCTGTAGACATCTCAATCGAAACGGTTTGATCGTAGTTCTGGCTCACCACGCGCAGGCTCCGGCCGGGGCCGATGCCGGTGCGGTGCAGAAACAGGAGCAGCTTGGGGTCGCGCTCCTGCAGGCTGACGACGGTGTAGCGCCGGCCCTCGGGAGCCTCGGAGAGCGGCATCTCGCCGCGCTGCTTGCGCTGCGCCGGGCTCTCCGGCAGCACCGCGTTGCCGTGCGGACAGGCGCCGCCCTCGCCCAGCTTTTCCCTCAGCTTGGCCTCGAAAGCCGGGGAAACGGCGTGCTCCAGCCGCTCCGCCTCTTCGTGGATCTCGTGCCACTCCATGCCGAAGACCTCGCTCAGCATGCGTTCGATGAGGTGGTGGCGCAGCGCCGTCCGGTAAGCGGTCTCGCGCCCCGCCGCGGTCAGCCGCACAATGCCGTCCGCGCCCACTTCTACGAAGCCGTCGCGCTTCAGCCGCTTCAGCGCCATGGTCACCGCCGGCGCCGACACCTCAAGCCAATGCGCCAGCACGGCCGGAATCACCTCGCGCCCCTCGGCCTCGGCCTCCAGAATGGCCTTCAGGTAATTTTCTTTCGAGACGTAGATGGAGTCTCTCATCGCGGTAGTGCATTCAGTCTATACGGAAAAAGCAGCTTCCAGCCGGGGCAGTGGCCTGTCTTACATGCGTCAGTCATTTGTCTTACGCTGGCAAGACCAGTAAGACAGAGCCGGTTTGATCCTCCATTCCGTCTCACATGCTGCCTTACCACCTCCGGGTAACTTCCGGAGTTCAATCCGCCGGCAGCGGCTGCCACAGTTCCACACGGTTGCCTTCCGGGTCCCAGATCCAGGCAAAACGGCCATAGGCGTACTCCTCGCGGCGGGGGTCGATGCGCACCCCGGCAGCAGCCAACTGGGCCAGTAGTTGATCCAGATCGTCCACGCGGAAGTTGACCATGCATGGCTGGGGGCCGTCGCCGAAGTAGGGCGAGTCGAGGGGAAAGTGGGCAAAGACGGTCATACCGGCTGACCCGGGCCCATCGAAGGCCAGAGACCCTCCCTCCTGCTCCGGGATGCCGAGATGGGCGGCATACCAGGCAGAGAGGGCCTGGGGATCCCGGGCCTTGAGAAAGACGCCGCCTACGCCAATGGCTTTGGCCATGGCTACTCCTGCTCTGCCTGCCGGATGATCTCCTCCAGCCGGGGTTTGTGCTTGGCCTCGCGGCCGGTGCGCGGCCCGGTATCGACGACGCGCGAAGGTTTGGGCTGGCCGACGCGCTCGCGGGCCTTGGCCTTGACCGCCTTGGTGGCCGAAAATTTGCCCGGCTTGCGTTTCGTCATGGCAAGGATGAGTATGGAATAAATTGAGCCGGAGTGGAAGAGCCCCGGGGTCCCCGCGTCCGCCGCGGCGGATTTGTCCGTGGGGTGGTGAGCTCCGGCCGCGTGGAGAGCCATGGAAGAGCGCGAGTTTTTCAACGAAACCACGGAACTGCGCACGCACACCCTCATCTGCCCCAAATGCGGGCAGGAGGGCGAGTACAAGGTCACCTGGGTAGTGCGGCGCAAGCGGACGCAACTGCCTCGCGGGGCCGACGAGCGCGACCGCGCCCGCTTCGCCAAGGCGCAGTCGTACATGGTGCGCCGCGACGACAAGCTGGCCTGCGCCAACATCCGCTGCCGCAAGGCATTCGAGATCACCTCGTTGCAGTCGCTGGCGTTTTTGTCGGAGTGAGCGGGAGGGCGCGCCGGCGGTTCCTCCCGGCAATAGAGGGGTTTAGTCATGAATGTCATCAAGCTGATAACGATCGCAGTTGCCCTTTCGGTATCGACGCCGTACTGCAGGCCACAGTGCAGCGATGAGACCCACGGCAAGAGAGACAATATTCTGGAGATTGTGCCCACCGACGGGCTGGGGAGCGTGTTAGACCAGGGTTTCTATGTGAAGGAGTTCGTCGATCTGCGATCCAATATCGATCGAGCCGGATGGTTCGGTGTCGACCCAAAATATCCCGATCCGAGATTCCCCCTTACAGCTAAGCATATGCCATACGGAAGATATCGGATCGAGTTGCAATCGAGGTCCAACTCGGATGTATTCGGACGCGTGATCGATTACTGCCAGAAGAATGAGACGCTAGGGGCCCCTAACCATTTTGCGCGGGTAGAGGTCCCTAACCATTTTGCACGGGTGCATATTGTTCTTTTGGATGAATCCCTCGGTTCGGTAAAAGCAGCCGACCCCGGCGAGGTCAGGCATATACAGTTTACGAATAACAGCGACAAGACAGAGATGGCCAGCCTGTTCAAAGGTACTGTCGCGGAGCAGGTTCCCTACGGTCATTACCATCTCGAGTTCAACACTTCCTTCGGCTACATCATCCGTGAAGTGGATGTTTTGCAGCCGGATGTTTGGGTTTTTTCGGGTATGATGTCATTCGCTTACGGGGATTTCCCAGTCTCTCGTGGCCCGCAAAATGTCGTACACGGGGAGCTTAGGAACATTCCCGCCAATGAGAGGCCTGTTTTCCTGACAATGTCGGGAGTGAATGTCCCTTACATGATCGACAGCGCCGTAACGGATACGGGCGGCGGAAACGGCACGTTCAGCTTCCTAGGTGTGAATCCCTTCGGCGTCTATATGTTATACACGATCGGAAAGTCGGGAATCCTTGATGCGCGAGAGATCAATATACGGCAGGATTCCCAAATGCCGCGGGAACCCGAAATTATCATCGATCTATCGCACCCAAGCCCCCCGAAGATCGACGTGCCGTAAGAAGACAATTTGGCGCGCTACTACAGCAGAGCGATGGGCCGGTTCTTAAGTCAAGATTGGGCATCTGATCCCACTGCGGTTCCGTATGCACTGAAACGGTTCTTCCCCCATCCCGCACACCCCCGGAGGCAGGCGTGCCCAGCCTCGTCGTTCGAGGAGAACCCATGCACATTCCAGCCCGTTTCCTGTTTCCGCTCCGCCGCGCGGCCGTTCTGCTGGCCCTCATGGCCCTGGCATGGGGTGCGCAGCTTGTGGCCTGCCACCAGCAGAGCGCCACGCCGGTCCTGGCCGCGGAACTGAAGCCCATTGAGTTGCCCCAGCCGCAGATCACCGCCGGCATGCCCCTGATGCAGGCATTGGCCCAGCGCAAAACCACGCGCGCCTTTCAGGACCAGCCGCTCCCCCTGCAAACCCTCTCCAATCTGCTGTGGGCGGCCTTCGGCGTCAACCGGCCGCGCCAGGTGAAGCCGGGACTGGGGCGCACGGCGCCCTCGGCCATGAACAGCCAGGACATCGAACTCGACGTGGTGCTGGCGGAGGGAGTTTACGTCTATGAGGCGGAGGCAAACCGCCTGCGCCCGCTTCTGGCCGGCGATATGCGCGCCAAAATGGGCGCGCCTCCCGCCGGGCAGGCGGCCGTGACCATCGTCTACGTGGCTCCCGTCAAGGACGATTACGCCCAGGTGGATGTGGGCTTCATCGGCCAGAACGTGTATCTGTTTGCCGCTTCCGAAGGGCTGAACGCCTGGTTCTACGCCCTCCACGGGCAGCAGGATGCAACCGAGGTTGCGGCGGCGCTGAAGCTGCCCGCGGAAAAACGCGCTCTCTACGCGCAATCGGTCGGCTATCCGCCCAGGTAGGGCTTTGTCCACGGCCATACGCCAAATGCGCGAGGAGCAGAGGAGGGTGCTGGGCGGGCGGTTGTGAATCCCACCCTTGAAAAAGCCAAGGGTGGGGCACCCAGGCCGGCTTTGCAGGCGGCACAACAGGCAGAGCGTACCGCTGCTCTGGCGCTGGCCCCGCGGCCTGTGATTGAATCGAAAGTGTGAGCAGCCGGGCCGGGAAGCCGTCAAAAATTAACTCGGCCCGCCCAATGAACAGGAGAGAGAAGATGGTAAATACTCTGCTTCCCCCCGAAGAACGCAATCTGACTCCCGACCAGGTGGAGGCGCTGGACAGGCGGCGCGACCTGGGTCACACCCTGCTGGTCATCGCCGGGCAGTTTGCGGTCATTGCCACCATCCTGCTGCTGTGGGTAGGCCAGGACCTTACCTACTCGCCGGGCTGGGCGCATCCCATCTTTTATTACTTCGTCATCGTCCTGGCCCTCATCCTGGTCCTGGGCATCGCCGGTATCCTCTTGCGCCGGGGAACGCCGCGGGTAGACTGAGGCGGCTCCAGGATCTCCCGCGGAGCGCGTCTCCGCACCGGGCCATGCACGCAAATGTGAAATAGGCCTGGCGCGAACATGCACTGGCGCCATTTGTGTGCAAGAATGGCTTGCATAGACTCCCCAAGGGTCCCAAGATGACGAACGAGGCGGAGAACCGCATCCCGCTCGCAGATCTGCTTGTCTTCCACCAGTTGACGCGCTCGCTTACCTCGAGCTTCGACCTGGATACCATACTGCGCACCATTCTCGAGCACATGGAGCGGATCATGGAGGCGGAGCTGTGGACGCTGCTGATGCTGGACGATGCCAGCCAGGAACTTTACTACGCTATCGCCGCGGGCGGAGAGCAGGCGGCGCTGCGCGGCCTGCGCGTAAAGGTGGGCGAGGGCGTGGCCGGATGGGTGGCGCAGCACGGCGAGACGCTGATCGTTCCCGAAGCGGATCACGATCCGCGCTTGCGGGAGGAGGGCGCCGTCAAGCCGCAAGGTATGCGCTCGGTGATCGCCATGCCCCTGCGCGGGCGCAAAGGAACGCACGGCGTGATCGAGATCTTCAATCCCCGCGCCGACCAGATGACCGACTACACCATCGCCTTCCTGCACATTCTGGCCGATCACGCGGCCATCGCCATCGAAAATGCGCGCGACGTGGCTCGCATCCAGCAGTTGAGCATCACCGACGACTGCACCGGCCTCTACAACGCCCGCCATCTCTACGATGTGCTGGGCCGGGAACTGGAGCGGTGCCCGCCGCGAGCGCCTGCCGGTGAGCCTGGCCTTTCTTGATCTGGACCACTTCAAGCTGGTCAACGACGCGCACGGCCACCTGGTGGGCAGCGAACTGCTGGCCCGCACCGGGCAGCCGCCTGCAGGAGCTGAGCCGCAAGCAGGACTGGTGCTTCCGCTACGGCGGCGACGAGTTCGTCATGCTGATGCCGGAGACCGGCGACGAGGCCGCCCTGGCTCAGGCAAAAGAACTGAACCGGGCGCTGATGGAGACCCGTTTCCCCATGAAGAGCGGGCTCCGTCTGCGCGTGAGCGCCAGCGTGGGCCTGGCCACCGGACCCGCCGACGGCGCCACCGTCCACGCCATCATCGGCGCCGCCGATACCCGCATGTACGCGGTGAAGATCAATGGGCGGGGCTGGGTGAATGGGGCGTAGACCGGATTCTCAGGCAGCGATAAAGATAGAATCCGCAATTATCAAAAAACTTTAAACCGTTTTTTACCTTATTCCTTTTCGTCCGCGGATTTTTCGGTGATGCTGGATTCGGCCAGCCGCTCTAACTGATTGCGCCAGCCCAGCGACTGGACAAAACTCTTTGACTCGCGCCAGTTAGGCTCGACGATGACGCGCAGCTCTAGATATACGCGGGTCCCGAGCAGCGACTCGATCTTCCGCCGCGCTCCGGTCCCGATCTCCTTCAGCTTGGCGCCGCCCTTGCCGATCAGGATGGCCTTCTGCCCGCCGCGTTCGCAGTAGATGGCCGCGGCGATGCGGGTAAGCGGTTTTCTGCCCGTTTTGGACGAGGGCATCGGCTCGGGTTCCTCGAATTGCTCGATCACCACCGCCGAGGCGTAGGGAACCTCCTCGCCCGTTTCGATCAGGATGCTCTCGCGAATCAGCTCGGCGACCATGAAGCGTTGGGGCTGATCGGTGTACTGATCTTTGGGGTAGTAGCGCTGGCCCGTGGGCAGAACCTCGACGATCTTGCGCAGCAGCAGATCGAGACCGTCGCGCTTGCGCGCGCTCACCGGAATAATCTGGGCGAAGTGGAACTGCCGGGTGAGCGTGTCGATCAGCGGCAACAGGCGGTCCTTGGGAACCAGGTCGATCTTGGTGAGCACCAGAAAGACCGGGCAGTCGAGCTTGCGGATCAGGCCGAAGAGAAACTCATCCTCGCTGGGCGCTCCCGCGCTTCTCTCCTTTGGAGTGGATTCGCGGCCGTGCGCTTGGAGTTGCACGCCGGGTGTCCCAGGTCTCGGGGTCCCCAGCGACAGGTCTTCGTCGCTGGGGTGAGGATTCGCTTCTGAGACCTGGGAATCCACCGCTTCCAGTTTCACCCTGCGCGTGGCGTCCATCAGCACCAGCACCAGGTCGCGGGTCTCCAGCGCCTCGTAGACCTCCTGCAACATGCGGCGGTCCAGGTGCGAGCCGGGCTTGTGCACGCCGGGAGTATCCACAAAAACGATCTGCGCCGCCGATGCACGCCCTTGCGCGCCTCCACCTCCACCACCCCGGCGATGCGATTACGCGTGGTTTGCGGCTTGGCGGAGACGATGGCCACCTTTTCGCCGGTCAGGGCGTTCAGCAGCGTGCTTTTGCCGACGTTGGGCCGGCCCAGAATGGCGACAAATCCGGATTTCAAAGAGAGGTATGCTCCTGACTGAGTTTACGGCATTTTCACTTGCGCTATAACTGGATAGCGATACCGGTGGGTTAGAAGAGGCATCAATGCAGGTCCTTCGACTACGCAATCCGCAATAACGCGGCCTGCTTCGCTCAGGATGACTGTATGCGCGGAGAATTCAGGCGGGGGGCGTTGCAGCAGTTGCGGCTGCCGGCGGAAATACCCGCAGGCGCTCCACGCGCCGGTCGGTGGAGGCGACCACTTCCATGCGCATGCCCAGGGGTTCCAGCATCACCACTTCGCCGGCTGACGGGATGCGGCCCTCGATCTCGCTCACCAGGCCGCCCAGCGTGGTGGCTTCGTATGCCTCGCCCAATCGCTCAGACCGGCGCTCGCCGAAGAGGTCCGGCAACTGATCGACGGGAAAGCTGCCGGGCACCAGCCAGACGCCGTGCGGCTCGCGCTGCGGCTCTTCGACGGGCATCCTCTTCGTGCTCGTCGCGGATGTTGCCCACGATCTGCTCGAGCAGATCCTCGATGGTGACCAGGCCCGCGACGCCGCCGTATTCGTCGATGACGATGCGCATGTGCTGCTTTTCGCGCTGCATCTCGCGCAGCAGTTCGTAGCCGCGCTTGGTCTCGGGAACGAAGACCGCCGGCGCGCTGGATGCTGGCCACGGTGCGGGTGCGGGCTTCCTCGTCGGAGATCTGCAGCAGGTCATGGGCAAAGGCGATGCCGGTCACGTTGTCCAGCGAGCCGGAATAAACCGGCACGCGGGAGAAGTTGTGCTCGCGCAGTTGGGTCGAGAAATTGCTTCCAGGGTGGTCGCAGCCGAGAACGGCAAAGACTTCAGGGCGCGGGGTCATCACCTCGCGCACCAGCTTGTCGCCGAACTCGACGGCGGAGCGGACCAGGTCGATGTCGTTCTCTTCGAGAATGCCCTCTTCTTCGCCGGCTTCGAGCAGCGCCTCCACATCCACGGCGGTCTCCTCTTCGGGCGTGGCCGGCTCCTCGGCCAGCGAGGCCACGGAGAAGAAGAAGCGCACAAAGACGGTGATGGGCGTCATCGAGCCAGAGCAGCAGACGGATGGGCCAGACCAGCCGCCCCACCCAGCGGCCGCGGGTGCGGTTGAAGAGCAGCGAGGGCAGAAGCTGGTTGCAGAAGACCACCACCAGCACCACGGCGAGAACGGCTTGCGCGATCTCGGCATAGGTGGGCCGGGCCAGATGCGGAGCGCGATCGAAGAGCACCGCGCCGAATTCCAGCGCGATGATGCCCAGGGCCAGTTGCTGCAGCACCGCCGCGCAGATGGCCGCGTGCTCGCGGCTCAGGCCCAGTTGCGGCTCGATCAGCTCCTCCCAGGCGTCCAGGTTTTCCTGTTCCTCGCGGGCGAGAATCTTGCCGAACTCGGCGTAGACGCGGCTGATGTAGCTAGGCCAGCGTCTCCACCACGGCGAGGAAGAAGATGAGGAGAATGATGAGCGGGGTCATGGGCGCGGACTCCGTCTTGTATCAGGGCACGACTTTAGTCGTGCCGAAAGTGCTGAAAAATCGAGATGGGCTTTAGCCCCTGAGGGATGCTTTTTGGCAACTTTTCTCCCTGCCTGCTTCGGCAAGGCAGCGCGCTCGATCAAGCCTTGCGGCAGTCCGAGCCGGGCGCGGAGCAGCCGCTCGCGGCGTGCCATGCGGCCATGATCGGCTTCGTGGTCGTATCCGGCCAGGTGCAACAGACCGTGGAGGATGAGTACTTTGATCTCAGTCGAGAGCGAGTGGCCCTGTTCGGCTGCCTGGCGGAGCGCCGTGGTTACGCTGATGGCCAGGTCGCCGGCGATCTTTTCCGCGGACGAACCGGGAATGCGGCCTTCAGCGGGAAAGGAGAGCACGTCGGTGGCTTTGTTCTTGCCCAGGAAACGGCGGTTGAGTTTGCGAATAGCCGCATCGGTGGTCAGCAGCACGGTGACCTGGCCGCGCGAACGCACGGCAGCCTGCGCAGCGGCAAGAAAACGAACCAGCGCACGCGCGGAAGGCAGACGGAAACTGGGGGATTTTTTTCGAGCGGCAGAGGCAGCCATCCGCTTCGCCAAAGTTGTCTTGGGCACGGGGTCGGGGTCCAGGTCTGGGTCGAGGAGGATCATCGTCACGGCGCCGCAATACGCGGCCCCGGTTCACTCTCCATTCTACGCTTTGGTTCAATCATCGCCGCGATGGTACGCATGGGCAGAATCATACGCATCGACTCCGGAAGCTGAATGAATCCGTGCGCCGCGTAGAACCTGGCTGCCCGTTCGCTGATGGCGTCCGCGACAACCATTGATGAGCCAACCTGCGCGGCGTTCCCGTATGCTTTGGCAAGAGCCCTGGCCAGAAGAATGGAGCCGAGGCCCTGGCCCTGAAACTCAGTGGAGACGGCCAGCCGCCCCAGCAGCGTCGCGCTGACCATTGGATAGCGGGGAATGTGCTTCCGCGCCGCTTCGGGAACGGTTCCCGGAGCCAGTCCGTAAGCGCACAAGGTGAAGTAGCCGGCGATCAGGGTGGGCGAGTCCACTGGCGCCAGCACAAAAACCGCATTGGCCTTGCGGCGCATGTCTTGCGAGGCTTGCGTCTTCAGATAGAGATCGAGGCTCTCAATGCCGCAGTGAAATGCGGCCCGGTCATGGTGCTTGCCGAGCGGCTCAAGGAGAAAAAGCTCCTCGCGTGCGCTCATCAGCCTGCGACCCGCTCCCGTGCCGAGCGAAAGGCTCGCCGCAGCCGCGCGTTGGGCTTGGGCGGATGAACCAGTGCGTCAAAGAAGGCTGTGCGGTCGCGCTCGGAGAGCACAAGATTCTGATGGCGAGCGATGGCAGCGCGAGTCGCTTCGGTGAGCGCGGAGAGGCAGAAATCAGTCAGGCTGCGCCGTTCGAGGGCGGCAGCGCGCTCGACGAGCCGCTTGGTTTCGGCGTCGACGCGGAAACCCAGGCGAAAGGCACGGGCGCGGCGCTCGGGACGGTCGATGGTTGCGGATTGCGGCATGGAATCTCTCCCTGGTTCCGGCTCAATCCCATTGTACGTCCAATGGGAGAACAAGGCAATTTTGCAATCCCGGCCAATAAGCACGCTGGATATTTCGCATCCTCACTGCGGCTTGGCCGGGTGCAACCCCTGCGCCGGAGTCCGGTCTACGCGAGTATCCACTTCGATGGCTTCGCCGAGCGCGAGCGGCAGTTCCTGCTGCACTGGCTTGGACGACTCGTAGGCGCGCACAATCCTTTGCACCAGGGCGTGGCGCACCACGTCGCACTCCTCGAAGTGGCAGAAGTGGATGCCCTCGACGCCATCGAGAATGTTGATGGCGTCCAGCAATCCGGACTTGCGCGGGTTGGGCAGGTCGATCTGGGTGATGTCGCCGGTGATGACCGACTTGGAGTTGTTGCCCATGCGGGTGAGGAACATCTTCATCTGCTCGATGGTGGTGTTCTGCGCCTCGTCCATGATGATGAAGGCGTCGTTGAGCGTGCGCCCGCGCATGAAGGCCAGGGGCGCGACCTCGATGACGTTCCTCTCGAACATCTTGTCCACCTTCTCCGGATCGAGCAGGTCGTAGAGGGCGTCGTAGAGCGGGCGCAGGTAGGGGTCCACCTTTTCCTGCAGCGTGCCGGGCAAGAAACCCAGCCGCTCGCCGGCCTCCACCGCGGGCCGCACCAGGACGATGCGGCTGACCTTCTTGGCGTTCAGGGCGGCCACGGCCATGGCGACGGCCAGATAGGTTTTGCCGGTGCCCGCCGGTCCCACGCCGAAGACCATATCGTTCTGCTCGATGGCCTCGACGTATTTGCGCTGATTGATGGAGCGCGGCTGGACGGTGCGCTTGACGCCCGCCGAGCGCTGCTTGCCTGCGTCGGCCAGCGAACGCAGCGTGGTGGCGGGGTCGGCCACCACCAGGCGCAGCATCCCGTTCAGTTCGCCGTTGTGGGGGTTGACGCCCTGCCGGCGCAGCGCCTCGAAGTCCTGGAAGATGCGCTGCACGCGGGCCACGCCCTCTTCCGGTCCCTCCACATGCACGGCGTCGGAGCGGAGATCGATGCGCACGCCGAGCGAGTCTTCCATAAGCCTGAGGTTTTCATCGCGAGTCCCGAACAGGGGCTCGAGGTTGGGCGTGATCTCCAGAGCGATCTTCAAAGGTTTCGGTAGCCTCCAGTGCGGCGTGGTGAGGTTGAAGTGAAATTGTCAGCTTTGAAAGGGCACGACTTTAGTCGTGCCACAAGAGTGAAAGAAGGAAACCAGGGCTTTAGCCTCTGAGGGAATGTGTTTTCCGCCACTTGCATGCCCTCGGCGGCTAAAGCCGCGATTATATGGGGGCGTTTAGCGGCACGGCACCCAGAGGGTACCCGGCCGTGCCCTTTCAAAACCTGTAGCCGTTGCGCGGCGTCGTGAACGTGCGCAATGCGACTGACCAAGCGATAGCAATCAACTGGTTGTGCGGGAAACCGGCAGACGCCAGGCAGAGCCGAGCCGATGCTCTGGGCTGCCTTGTGAATCCGCGGGATGGCGTAGGCGACCAAATCCGGTATCTGCGCTTGAGAGTAGCGCCAACCGCCCCCGCCGTCAATCCACCCAACGATGAATTTTGGTAACCCCTGTGCCTTGGCAGGTACCTGCGGTGGTACGCCCCCATCAAGGGCATGAGCCCCGCGGCGGATGCACGCCCGCATTAAAGGCCCAACCTGCGGCGCATTGACCCGCGGCCCTGCTTTCCCGTAGACTAAGAAATTGCGAGGGATGCGGCGTAGTTGCATTCTGACCCCGCATCATCCCTGAAGATGAAGGAAGATGTAATGGCAAACCATGTATCGTCGCTGAAGCGCGCCCGGCAGACCGAAACCCGCACCGAAGTGAACCGCGCCAACCGCAGCCGCGTGCGCACCAGCCTGCGCGACTCTGCGCGAGGCTCTCGCCAAGGGCGACGTGAAGGCCGCCCAGGCGCAGTATCGCGAGACCGTCTCCACTCTCGACAAGAGCGTGCAGAAGGGCATTCTGCACGACAACACCGTCTCCCGCTACAAGAGCCGCCTGAACGCGCGGCTGAAGGCTTTGGCTACCGCCAAGGCGTAGCGCGGCGCAGTAAAAAATTGAAATTAGCAAGAACAGCCGGGAGCAATCCTGGCTGTTTTTGTTTTAGGCCCGCCAAAGATCATAGAATTTTTGCTTCAATCCAGCCGCTCGAAGATGCCCGCCGCGCCCATGCCTCCGCCCACGCACATCGTCACCATGCCGTAGCGTGCCTTCCGGCGTTTCATCTCCTGGAGCAGTGTCGCGGTAAGTTTGGCCCCGGTGCAGCCCAGCGGATGGCCGAGGGCGATGGCGCCCCCGTTCACGTTGATGCGGTCGGGGTCCATCTCGAAGCCGTTCCGGCCCAGCACGCGAATGACGGCCAGCGCCTGCGCCGCAAACGCCTCGTTCAATTCGATCAGGCCGATCTCGGCCAGCGTGAGCCCGGCCTGCTTCAGGGCCTTGGGAATGGCGGTGATGGGGCCGATGCCCATCTCCTCCGGCAGGCAGCCGGTGGCGGCGTAGGCCACCAGGCGGGCGAGGGGACGAATCCCCAGTTCCTGTGCCCGGCCGGCTTCCATCAGAACGGCCGCGGCCGCGCCGTCGGAGGTCTGCGAGGAGTTGCCGGCGGTAACCGTTCCCTGCGCGTGGAAGGCGGGCTTGAGTTTGGCCAGGGCTTCGGCGGAGGTGTCCGCGCGCGGGCCTTCGTCGGCGGCAAAGAGTCTCTCCGACACTTCCGGCTTGCCGGCTTTCACGCCGGGAACGGCCGTCGTGATCTTCACCGGAATCAGCTCATCGGCAAAGCGCCCGGCGGCCTGCGCGGCAAGTGCCTTTTGGTGGCTGGCCAGCGCGAAGGCGTCCTGGTCTTCGCGCGAAACGCCGTAGTGACGGGCGACGCGCTCGGCGGTCAGGCCCATGGTCAGCAGGGATGCAGGGTAGTTCTCGGCCATCCACGGATTGGGGCTGGGCTTGAGGCCGCCAAAGGGGAGCAGGCTCATGGATTCGACGCCGCCGGCCACCACCACCCGGTCACCGCCGGAGCGGATGCGCAGATCGGCCAGGGCGATGGCCTCCAGGCCGGAGGCGCAGAGGCGGTTGACGGTGACGCCGGGAACCTCCACCGGCAACCCGGCGCGCAGAGCGGCCCAGCGGGCGATATTCCAGCCCTGCTCGCCCTCCGGCTGGGCGCAGCCCAGGATCACGTCGTCGATCTCGGCCCTGTCCAGCCCAGGAACCCGGTCCAAAGCTCCGCTCAACGCAGTTGCGGCCAGGTCGTCGGGGCGGGTGGTGGAAAGCGCGCCTTTGGGGGCGCGGCCAACGGGGGTGCGAACGGCGCTGACGATAACGGCTTCCGGCATGAGTATTGCTCCTTGGCGATCATGGTGCAGCTCTGTTTTGAAAGGGCGCGGCTTTAGCCGCGCCGATCAACAGAGAGAATAAATCTTGGGCTTTAGCCCCCGAGGGAATGTCTCTTTCAATAATTTGTATTCCCTCGGCGGCTAAAGCCGGATTTGTATTGCAGACTCCTGTGGCGCGTCTAAAGCCGCGCCCTTTCAAAACTCCGAGCCTTACCGCAACTTTTATGATTGCTCACGCAACTGTTAATCCGGCATCTCCACCAGGGTCCAGGCGCTTTTAGCAAAATAATGGTAGACCGTGCGTTGTTCGACGACCGAATCGGCCAGGGCGTCGTGGTCCAGGAGCGCCGGACGGTGCGCCAAACCGGCCTGTGCCTCGTGCACCTGCTGCGGCGATGCGGGATCGATGCCCCAGTTGAAGCCCAGAACGCCGCTGGGGTCGTGGGCTTGCAGGCGCTCGGTCTCCGGCGCTGAGGCCAGAACCAGCGGCTGACCCTGGGCCTGCGAAATCCAGTTGCCGAAGAAGACCAGCAGCGAAACCGTTCCCTCGGCGGAGCACAGGACCGCCCAGTCGGAGGAGCCGGCGCGCTCCAGGCTGGCATGAATCACGTTTTCGGGTTGGTGCGCCTCGTAGGTTTGAGGAATCAGGCAGCCGCGCTGGTTAAGCGAATCCTGAACCCAGGCAGGCAACTCGGGAAACGAACTGACGGGCAGATGGCGGATGAGGTAAGGAATGGAGTGTCCGCCGATGACGATCTGGCCCGACGCGATGAGTGGGGCGGGCCTGGGCTGCCGCGCCTGGGCCGGGACCAGGGCGCAGGCGCAGAGCAGCCCGCTAAGCATCCATACACTCCGTCTTGGACCTGCGCGAACCATGGCGAATCATCGTGCCATAACCAGGCGCTTCATCGCTCAGTTCCGCAGCGGCTTGCCGGTTTTCAGCGTAAATGCGATGCGCTCCTGGGTCTTGCGCTCGCCGCACAGGGAGAGAAACGCCTCACGCTCCAGGTCGAGAAGATATTGCTCGCTCACCGGCGAACCTGCCGTAACCCGTCCGCCGGCCAGGATGTACGCGGCCCAGCGCGCCACCTTCTGGTCGTGCTCTGAGGCATAGCCGGCTTCGCCCATGAGAAAGACGCCGGTCTCCAGCGTGGCCAGCGCCGCCGTGCCGGGAGCGGGAATCTGCGTGCGCGGCTGGGGCGCGGTATAACCGGCCTCGGCCAGCGCCGCCGCCTGGGCCTTGGCATCCAGCAGCAGCCGCTCGCGGTTCATGGTGATGCGGTCGGCAGGCGAGAGCAGCCCCAGCGGCCGCGCCTCGGCGGCCGAGGTGGAGACCTTGGCCAGGGCGATCGTCTCGAACGACCCGCCGCAGCGCCGTGGCCAACTCTGCCGACTGGGCAAAGCGCGAAGGCGGGTCGCGCGGGTCGGGCGGCGCCAGCGCGGCGGCCCGATCCACGGCCCTGAGCAGCATCTCCTTGGTGCCGCCTCCGGCTGGAATCAGGCCCACTCCGGCTTCGACCAGGCCGATATAGGTCTCCGCATGAGCCTGCCGGCGCGCGGCGTGCAGGCAGATCTCCGCGCCGCCGCCCAAGGTCATGCCAAAGGGCGCCGCCACCACCGGCCGCGGGCAGAACTTGATGGCCGCGGTCATCTGCTGGAAGCCGTGGATGACGGCGGCCAGCTCCTCCCACTCGCCCTCCTGCGCCGCCAGCAGCAGTTGCATCAGGTTGGCGCCCACGGCTGAAGTTGTCGCGGTCGCCGGTGATGACAAAGCCGGCAAAGTCGCGCACCGCATCGGAGTCCGGCTTGAGCACCGCCGAAACCAGCGCCAGCACATCGCCGCCGATGGCGTTCTTGAGCGAGTGCAGCTCGATGCAGCCGATGCCGTCGCCCAGATCCACCAGCGAAGCGCCGGCGTTGGAGCGGACCACTCCGTTCGACCGCCGGAAATCCGCAACCCGCGCGTGGCCGGGAACGGTTGCAACCGGCTCCAGCTTGCCCTTCTCCGGCTGGAAGCACTCCCGGCCATCGCGCGCATACCAGGTCGCCGCGGCGACCGAGGTCGGCTGCCCGGCGGCCAGGTCGCCGCGGCGACCCAGCAGAGCCTCGACGCGCGGGCTCACCGGCAGTCCGAGCGCCTTCATGCGGTCGACGGTCGAGCCGACACCGGCCGCATCCCACATCTCAAACGGACCCATCTCCCAGTTGAAGCCGGCGCGCATGGCGCGGTCGATGGAGGCCGCGTCGCCGGCCACTTCGCCGATGCGGTCGGCGGCATAGTTCCACAGCGAGGCCAGAAACGGCCACAGAAAAGCCGCGGCCTTGTCCTTGGCCGGGTCGTTGGCCAGCAGCAGCCGCAGCCGTTCCGGCAGCGTGGCGGCGTTTTTGGCCATCTCCAGGGCGGGCAGAGCGGGCTTTGCCGCGGGACGGTACTCAAAGGTGGCCAGGTCGAGCACCAGGCGCTCGATCTTTCCCGTCCGCGCCGCGGCTCTTCTTGTAGAAGCCCTGGCCGGCCTTGTCGCCCAGCCAGCCGCGCTTCACAATCTCGTCCAGAACGGATGCAAAACCGCCCTGCGTCACGCCCTGGGGAAAATTCGCGGCCACGTGGGCCAGAATGTCGATGCCCACCATGTCGGCCAGCCGGAAGGTGCCGGTGCGGGGCCAGCCGATGGCCGGGCCGGTCAGCGCGTCCACTTCTTCGATGGTCAGCCCCTGCTCCAGCATCAGGGTGGCGGCGTTGAACATCACCGCGATGCCGATGCGGTTGGCGATGAAGTTGGGCGTGTCGTTGGCAAACACCACCTGCTTGCCCAGGATGCGGTCGGCGAAGGCGGCAAAGGCGGCCACCACGGCCGGATCGGTTTCGGCGGTGGGAATCACCTCCAGCAACCGCATATAGCGCGGCGGATTGAAGAAATGCGTGCCGAAGAAGCGCTCGCCGGTGTGACGGCGAGACCCGCGGCGATCCGGCTCACCGGCAGCCCGGAAGTATTGGTGGTGAGCACGGCATGGGGCGCGAGATGAGGCGCAACCCGCGCCAGCAGCGCCGTCTTGATGGCCAGGTTCTCGGCCACGGCCTCGATCACCCAGTCGCATGCGGCCAGCTTGGCCAGATCGTCCTCGAAGTTGCCGGGCGTGATGAGCGCGGCCAGCGAGGGCTCATAGAAGGCGGCGGGCTTGGCCTTGGCCAGGGCATCGAGCGCGGCTTTCGCCAGCCGGTTGCGCGTCGCCTTCGCCAGCCGGAACCAGGTCGAGCAGCAGCGTAGGGATTCCGGCATTGGCCAGGTGGGCGGCGATGCGGGAACCCATGGTTCCGGCGCCCAGCACCGCGGCGCGGCGGACCAGAAACGGCTGGGCGGCAGGACTGGAAACGGAAGTTGCAGCCGGGGAAGTCGTGCTCATGCGGGCTCTCCTGCGCGGGTTGGAGTTCAAAACCATCCACCGCGCGGAAACGCAGGCAGCATACGCAAGCGCACGGCTCGCGGTCAAGCAGGGAATGAATGGAGGCCGGCGCTATAGCTTCTTGCGCAGATACTCAAAGACCCCATACCCGATCAGCGCGGAGATCATGGCGATCGCGAAATTCGTACCTGTAAAAATGTCGAAGAAGGCGAACGACAGGCTCTTCCCGTGCCCATGGGAAACGGTAAACTCTCCCATCAGCAAATTGGAATAAAACAGAAAGATGATAAACGCAACCTCGATCACCGCTCTCCAGAGCGGGGTAAGGCGCCGGCGATTTGTCGAGTTCCGCGGCATGGAATCTCCATGGTATCAAGAATCGATTTGCGCTCCTATTGTTTTCGGCGATCAGCTCCGCTTGCCGGGAATCGATATGCCAAGGAGACTGACCCGGAACTCCATGAGCCGCCCGCCGGTTTGACCCCCTTCGGTCGAGGGCAATAACTTGGAAGAGTGCGGGAGTTGCAGTTTCCTGACCTCTCGAACAAGGAGATTGGATGCAGAGCAAAATTTCTTCCTGGATTTGGAAGAGCTTGTTGGCCCTGGGGCTGGCGGCCGCGGCGATTGTCTTCGCCGGCGCGCAGGAGCCGTATCTGAAGAGTTTCGAGCAGAGGATCACCACCAAGGTGCTGCCCAACGGGCTCACCCTGATCATCTGCGAGCGGCCTGAAGCGCCGGTCTTCAGCTACTCCACCTTTGTCGACGCCGGCGACGTGAACGACCCCTCGGGCGAGAGCGGCCTGGCGCACATGTTCGAGCACCTGGCCTTCAAGGGAACCAGCGAGATCGGCACCACGGACTACGCCGCCGAAAAGGTTGCGCTGGCCAAAGTGGAGGCGGCCAACGACGCCTACGAGGCCGAGTACCTGAAGCCCGTGGGCCGCGATCCGCAGAAGCTGGCCGAGCTGAAACAGAAGGCCTTCCTAGAAGCCCAGGCCGAGGCGCACAAGTACGTCATCCCCAACCAGTTCACTGACGTGGCCGAGCGCAACGGGGCCGAGGGCCTGAACGCCGAAACCGGACTCGACGACACCATGTACTTCTGGTCGATGCCGGAGAACCGCCTGGAGCTTTGGGCCTGGCTGGAGAGCAGCCGCCTGGCCGACACCGTGCCGCGCGAGTTCTACAAGGAGCGCGACGTGGTGATCGAAGAGCGGCGCATGCGCACCGACTCCAATCCCGAGGGCCGTCTCTTCGAGCAGTTCCTGGCTACGGCCTACGTGGCCCACAACTACGGCCGCAGCGGCATCGGCTGGCCCAGCGAGGTGAGCCAGATCAACGCCACCGAGGCCATGGAATTCCACAAAAAGTACTACGTGGGCGCGAACATCGTGGTGGCCGTGGTGGGCGACGTCAAAGCAGCAGACGCGCTGCCCATGCTGGAAAAATATTTCGGCCGCGTTCCCGCCGGGCCCAAGCCGGAGGAGATGACCACCGTCGAGCCCAAGCAGTTTGCCGAGAAGACGGTGGATATTCGCGAGCCCACCCAGCCCATCTACCTCGAGGGCTACCACCGGCCAAGCTACCGCGATCCCGACGACGCGGTCTATGACGCCATCAGCGACATCATGTCCAACGGCCGCGTCTCCCGGCTCTATCGCAGCCTGGTGCGCGACCAGCAGATTGCCGCCGAGTCCGGAGGCTTTAGTCCCTATCCGGGCGACAAATACCCCAGCCTGTTTGTCTTCTATGCGGTTCCCCTGCCGGGTCACACGCCGGCGGAGATGCGCGATGCCATCCATAAAGAGATTGAGAAGCTGAAAACCGCAGACGTGACTGATGCAGAACTGCAAATGTACAAGACCCGCACCCGCGCCGACCTGCTGCGCGGCCTGGCCGACAACCAGGGACTGGCCAACGACCTGGCCGAGTACCAGACCCGCTACGGCGACTGGCGCGAGCTCTTCCTGCAACTGGACCGGGTGGACAAGGTAACCAAGGCCGATATCCGCCGCGTGGCCAACCAGGTGTTTGTCTCCAGCAACCGCACTGAAGCCTGGATTGAAACAGCGGCTCCCGCAGCGCAGCAATCAGCGGCAGCACCGAAAGATGGAGGCGCGCAATGAAGAGCCGGGCACGACACTTTCCAATGCACGCGGCCTCGATATGCCTTGTCCTCTTTGCCTCCCTCGCCCTCCCTGCCCAGCAAAACAAGCCCTGGGAAAAAATTCCCATCCCCAAGCTGCACGAGTTCAAACCCCACCAACCCAAACGAATTGAGCTCAAGAACGGGATCGTCCTCTTCCTGCAGGAGGATCACGAACTGCCCTTCGTCTCCGGATCGGTGCTCATTCCGGGCGGTTCGCGCGAGGAGGACCCGGCCAAGGCGGGTTTTATCGGCCTCTACGGTCAGGCGTGGCGCACCAGCGGCACAGCTAATCTGGACGGCGACGCGCTGGACGATCTGCTGGAAGCCAAGGCCGCCCACATTGAGACCGGGGGCGACGAAGACTCCACCTCGGTGGAGTGGGATTCGCTCACGGGCGATGCCGACCAGGTTTTTTCGCTCGCTTTGGACCTTCTATTTCACCCCAAATTCCGCGCGCAGAAGCTTGAACTGGCCCGGCAGCAGGAGGCCACGGCCATCGTGCGGCGCAATGACGACGAAGAGGAGATCGCCGGCCGCGAATCGGCCAAGCTGGTTTACGGAGTCAACAGCCCCTATACCCGCCAGCCGGAATTGGCCACCATCGCTGCGGTCACTGTGGACGATCTCCAGGCCTGGCACGACCGCACCATCGGTGGCAAGCTGATTGTGGGCGTCTGCGGCGACTTCGATCCCGTGGCCATGGAGGCCAGGCTGCGCGCGGCCTTTGAGGGACTGCCGCAGGTGATGGAAGCGCCGGCCCGCCACGACCTCTTTCCCGGCCCCCGATCCGGCATCTACTTTATCGACAAGGAAGACGTAAACCAATCCAACGTGGAGATCGTGGGCCTGGGCACGGACCGCCGCAATCCCGACGTGCCCGCGCTGGCGGTGATGAACGAGATTCTGGGCGGCGGCTTTGCCAGCCGTCTCTTCCAGAAAGTGCGCACCGAGCTGGGCCTGGCCTATGCGGTGGGCGGCGGCCTGAGCTTCGACTATGACCATCCGGCTCAATTCCGCGTATTTGTTCTCACCAAGAGCGCCTCCACCGTGGACGCCACCCGAGCCGCCATGGCCGAGATCGACGGGCTCAACGCCAGGCCCTTCACCCAGGTAGAGCTGGACCGGGCCAAGGACAACATCCTCAACTCGTTCCTCTTCCGCTACGACACCAGGGAAAAGGTGCTCAACGAGCGGGTGCTGCTGGAGTTCTACGGCTATCCGGCGGATTATCTTGAGAGCTACAAGGCCGCGCTGGAGAAGGTGACTTTGGCCGATGTGACCGCGGTGGCAAAGAAATACATTCACTCTGAGAAATATGCCGTGCTGGTGGTAGGCAACGGGCCGGAGATCAAGCCGCCCCTGGAAGAGCTGAAGCTGAGGCCGGTGCAACCGATCGACATCACCATTCCGCGACCGGATAAGCCGTCAGGGGAGCAAGGCCCGGCGGAGAAGAGACCGTAATAACTGGCCTGAATGTGCCATAAACGCTCCGTGCCCCATCCTTTCGCCTTTTTTCTGGCGAAAGGGTGGGAAACCACAAATCTCAACGGGAGTCCGTTCATGAGTCGCAAAGTGGAATCGGCCTCGAAGCTGGCGGTAGTAATCATGGCGGCGGGCAATGGAACCCGGCTCAAATCGCGCCGGCCCAAGGTGCTGCACGAGATCGGCGGCAAGCCTCTGCTGGATTACGTGATTGCCGCCGCCAGCCGGGTTGTGGCCCCAGGCGACATCTACGCCGTCATCGGCCACCAGGCGGAGCGGGTGAAGGCAGCGGTGGCTGCTACCGGCGTCCGCTTTGTCGAGCAGAAGGAGCAGCGCGGCACCGGCCACGCCATCCAGTGCGCGCGCGCAAGCCATCGCCGGCTACGAAAACATTCTCGTGCTCTCCGGCGATGTGCCGCTCATCCGGCCGGAGACCCTCGAGCAGCTCTGGCAGTTTCACCAGGCCCAGCAGGCGGCCATGACCATTCTGACCGCCGCTCCCGCGGACCCCACCGGCTACGGACGCATCGTGCGCAAGGCGGCGGATTCGCCCGAGGTCGAGGCCATCGTCGAGCAGAAGGCGCTCGCGCCGGAGCAGCAGATCCTTGCGCGAGATCAACTCCGGCATCTACGCCTTCAGGACCGCGCCGCTGCTGGCTCATCTTGGCAAGCTCACCGCCAACAACGCCAACGAGGAATTGATTCTGCACCGATATGGCCGGCCTGCTGCGCACTGCCGGAGAGCGAGTGGTGGCCATCCAGGCCGCCGAAGCGGCCGAAGTTCTGGGCGCCAACACCATCGCCGAGCTGGTGGCCCTGGATGCCACTCTGCGCGCCGCAACCGCCAGCCGTCTGATGGCCGCGGGCGTCACCATCTTCCGCCCGGAAACCTGCGTGATCGACGCCGAGGTCGAGGTTGCGCCCGATACGGTGATCGAGCCGTTTGTGCAGTTGCTGGGCCGCACCAGGATCGGCGCCGACTGCCTGATCCGCTCTTATTCGGTGATCGAAAACTGCACTCTGGGCAACCGGGTGCTGGTTCGCCAGAGCTGCGTGCTGGCCGGAGAGCACGGTTGCGGATGGAGCCAAAATCGGCCCCTTCGCCCACCTGCGGCCGGGCAGCGAGATTGGCGAAGACGCCCACGTGGGCAACTTTGTCGAGACCAAGAAGGCCAAGCTGGGCAAGGGCGCCAAGGCCAACCACCTCACCTATCTGGGCGATGCCGAGGTGGGCGAGGGAACCAACATCGGCGCCGGGGTCATCACCTGCAACTACGACGGCGTCCGCAAGCACACCACGCGCATCGGCAAGGACGTCTTTGTGGGCAGCGATTCCACTCTGGTGGCGCCGGTGACGGTGGGGGATGGAGCCTACATCGGCGCCGGCTCCTGCATTACCAAGGACGTGCCCGCGGGCGCTTTGGCCGTGAGCCGGGCTCGCCAGATGGCGCGGGAGGGCTGGGCCGCCGCCAGGCGCGCCCGCCAAAAGAAGCAGAAAATTGACTGATTCTTACCGGCGCGCGTGATAATTTCCGCAAAAATCGCTCGCAGAAGCCATTGTCCTCGTGGCTTTCTTGGTTCATCTCCCCATGCGAGTGCCCTGAAAGTTGTAACCCTCCCCGGCGTGCGGGTGGAGCACTTCGATATAATGCATAAAACTTGCGGTGGACAGGATATGCCGGCAAGGATTGAGTTGACCACCCGCTTCCGATACTGATTTTTTTAGCCGAAAGATTCAACACATTTTTTATTTTTATTACGCCGGGTTAAACGCTTTCTGTATGCCGCAATGAGGATCGGGGATAAAGGCATTGCAGGGCTTGTGTAGAGGCCATTTTATGGCCATCACTTCATCGGGGAACGTTGCGCCTTCCCGGTGCGTATACCTGGTGGATTCAGGCGAGGTCATCAGCTTTGTGACAGAACTGTCCGCTGCATTTTTCTATGTGCTTTAATTTTGGCCGGCGGACAGCAGGGTAACAATGGTTTCATAGGAGCACGCTATCGCCGCCGTGCCTGGGGCTGGCGATGATCATGGGAGAAGCCGTCTTGGCAAAGAACCTGGAAGGATATGGAGCGCCGGAACCCGCGGTGAATCAGCGCGCGGAGGCGGATGCGCGCGCGGAGGCGAGACGGCGCAGGACGGCGCGGATTCTGGTGGTGGACGACGAAGCGCACGTCCGCTCCATGATGGGCTCCACGCTGGAACGCCAGGGATATGACGTGCAGTTGGCCGCCAGCGGCAACGAAGCGCTGGAGATGCTGGAACAAAATGCCTTTGACCTGGTGCTGACCGACATCGTGATGCAGGATGGAAACGGCATTGCCCTGCTGGATCGCATGCACGGGCAGCAACCGCAGCTTCCCGTGGTCATGGTGACGGCGATTCACGACATCAGCGTGGCCATCGACTCCATGCGCCGCGGCGCCTACGACTATCTGCTCAAGCCCTTCGAGCGCGAGCACCTGGTGAACACTGTGCAGCGCGCCCTGGACCACCGCCAGGTACTGCAGGAGAACCACAACTACCAGCAGAACCTGGAGCAGGTGGTGCGCGCCAGAACCGAGATGCTCCGCCAGGCCATGGAAAACCTGGAGCACTCCTACGACATCACGCTGGAGGCGCTGGGCGACGCGCTGGACCTGAAGGATTCAGAGACCGAAGGACACTCCAAGCGGGTGACCGCTTACACCATCGCGCTGGCCCGGGCCATGGGCATCAGCCCGGCGGAGATCAAGATCATCGCCCGCGGCGCCTTTCTGCACGACATCGGCAAGATGGCGATTCCCGACGAGATCCTGCGCAAACCCGGCAAGCTCTCCCCGGAAGAGCAGGAGGTGATGCGCGAGCATTGCACCCGCGGCTACCATATTCTGCGCAAGATTCCCTTTCTTTCCGGGGCGGCGGAGATCGTCTTCTCCCATCAGGAACACTACGACGGCAGCGGCTATCCCAGCGGGCTGCGCGGCACAGAGATTCCCATCGGCGCGCGCATATTCGCCGTCGCCGACGCCCTGGACGCCATCACCAGCGACCGGCCTTACCGCAAGGCCGGCACCTTCGATGATGCCCGCAAAGAGCTTTTGCGCTGCTTCGGAACGCAGTTCGATCCCGGCGTCGTAGAGGCCGTTCTTAAAATCTCCAATGAGCTTTGGAACGAGTTGCGTTCGGAGATCACCACCCAGAACAGGCGCTACTCGACCTTCGAATTTGTGCAAGCTTCCACCCCGCCGGCGCTGTGAGGCATTTTTATTTTTTGCCGCATACAAAGACTGGAAACTTGCATCCAAGATATTTGATCTGAAATTTCCCCTTGGAGAAGAAACCATGACCCTACTTTCTCAAGCTGAAATTGCTTCCCACCTGAGCTTGCGCCCCGATTGGCGCATTGAAGGCGGTGAATTGGTGCGCACCTTCAAGTTCGAGACCTTCCCTGCCGCTGTGGCCTTTGTCAACAGGGTAGCGGAGATCGCCGAGCAGGCCAACCACCATCCGGATATCGACATCCGCTACAACCGGGTTCGCCTGGCCCTCGTCTCCCACGACGCAGGCGGCATCACCAGCAAGGACTTTGCCGTGGCCGCCGGCGCGGACAAGCTGGCCTGAGAGCCTGTGTCCTTACCGGGACTCCTGCCGTCAGGTTTCGTCCGCTGGTTCGTCCCCAGGTATAACAAATTGGGGATTGGGCGAGATTTCTTCAGCCTGGCGGAGCCTTTTACCGTATTGCGGTACCACCAGACGGCTGCCAAACCTCCGGCAAGCACCGACGCTGCGGCGATTATTCCCACTTTGAGCCGGCCGGATCGTTGACCGGTTGCCCGTTGCGAAGTGGAAGAAGTTGCAGATTCCAAATGGTTTGTCATGCTCGAAAAGGGCCCTGGCCGGGGCTGTTCCCTGCATTTCCTGTCCATTTTGAAGGTTGCGTTTTAGATGCCGAACGGGTGAATAACGATAATGGACCTGAAGGCAAAAATAATTTCGATTTTTGTATTTGCATTCTGCCTGAATCTATGCTATGGTGTATATATTCCAGTGAGGAGGCGGTAGAGCTTACCGCTCCGTAGCTGGAAGTAAGTTGCGTCACTGGCCTCCCGGCACGAACAGCTAGACCGTTCGTGCCGTCTTTTTTTTGCGCCTGAGCAAGCCGCTGTCGCAGGCCTGCTTGGCCCTGGCTCCGTCCCGGTTCCGGTTCAACCTGCTTCCGGTCTACAATGGCCTTGAGAGAGTCTGCCATGAAGAAGCCTGATCAAGCGCCGCTGGAGCTTGGGTTTGGCCGTCTTCGTCCTCACCGCGGCCAGCTATGCGCAGTGGTCGAACCCGGCCGACGATGTTCCCGCCTATCACCCCTCCGCGCCGCTCAAGGTGAGCGCCCTGCCGCCGATCCTCTCCGGCAGCCAGCTGACCGGCGAGAACTTCCGCTATCCCTGGCAGGTGCACGTCTATCAGCAGGCGGCCAAGATCGGGAACGTGCTCTACCAGCTTGCCCTGCAACTGCCGCTGCGACCGCGCGCTGGGCCACACCAGCCTGCGCAGTTGCTATGAGAATGCGCACAGCACCGAGTGCTCCACCTGCGCCAAGGAGGGCTTTCTTCGCCTACCAGCAGACCAGAGCTGGGCAAGACCCCGGCCGAGATTCGCGCCGCCATCGCCCGCCACGAGTACGAGAGCATCGATCTGGAGAAGCAGTAGACCCTTCTGCGGCAGAATCGGAATGGGCGTAGAATCGAAGCTAGCAGCACGAGCCAGTTGGCCCGGCTCGTTCCCTACCGGAGTCCCCGGCGAACGATTTTTGTTCGTTGGGGTGGTCATTTGGGGGCGTCACGGTTTCGACGGGATCGATTGCGGCTCAGGAGGCATGCCGGGGTGTGGGCACCCGTAATCGCCTGCAAAACAAAAGTTGCCAACGATAATCTGGCACTTGCAGCTTAATTAACTAAGCTGCCGTCTTCCACGGCTTTGCCTGTGGGCCGTGAGCGGGCGTCGCACAGTAGGCTGGCGTGAGCGGCTCGGTCCGTGTCGTTCGCGCGAGATCATCGGACTAGCTTCCGGCGCATCTTGTCCGTTCTGAGCGCCGCCAGGTGAAATCATTCGGAACCGGACTGAGCATGGATTCTCCTGGCTGACAGCGATTTCGGACGCGGGTTCGACTCCCGCCGCCTCCACCAAATACTACCTTTATTATCAATGGCTTATGGGATGTTTTGCGCACGCAAGCGCAGCCTGCGTTGACTCTCCCCTTGGTGCAAATTCAGCGCTCGCCCCGCCGCAGTAAAAAATGCTTGCCCTGCGCCAACAGCGGTGCTTATACTGGCTCGATTCCTCAGCATCTGCTTGAACGCAGTTGCTTTCCGGAGTTTCCAACTCGAATTGACAAGGAGCAATGTATGGGAAAAATCAATATCGGTCGCGTAATCCTCGGGGGCCTGGTTGCCGGGATCGTTGCAGATATCCTGGGTTTCCTTGTGGATGGCGTCTTGCTGGCCTCTAAATGGAATGCCGGGTTGGCGGCTCTCCAGCATCCCGCTTTCTCGACAAACCAGATCATTTGGTTCAACGTGCTCGGACTGGTCAGCGGCATTGCCATGATCTGGCTTTATGCCGCCATCCGGCCTCGCTTTGGCGCCGGAGTGATGACCGCGGTCTGCGCCGGCGTGGCCTTCTGGGTAATAGGTGCGCTGCTTCCCAACCTGGGTTTCATGTGGATTCCACACCTTTTTTCGCGTCATCTGACGGCCTACACCACCGCGGGCGCTCTTGTTGAGCTCGTCGTAGCCTCCATTGCCGGCGCTGCGCTTTACAAGGAATAAGCCACGTCGAGCATGGCTCGAATCACGTGGCGCAGGGAAGATTCCTGCTGAGTGGATTTGTGCATAAAGACAAATCCACTTAGCAGCTTTGGCGTCACTCAATGCTATTCGGAAAGTTTTTGAAGGAGCGCAGATTCAGGCGCAGGCAAGAGCCCTGGCCTGCAAAGGCTCCAGGTCCTCCGCGTTCACTTCCACGGCGATACTCTGCATGATGTGTTCCAGGGTGAGGACCACGCGCAGGCTGTTCTTCTTGCGCACCACAATGCCTTCCATTCCCGCCAGCGCGCCGGATCGGATGCGGGCCCTCTGTCCCACCGTCAGCAAGGGGCAGGGCTCGGCAACCCGCAGGTGAAGCCCGGCGCGCAACGCCTCGATGGCTCCATCCGGCAGTGGAACAGGCTCGCGCCCTTTTCCGCCCACCACGGCCAGGGCGCCCGGCACTTTCAATACCTGCACGCGCTCGTTGCGCCGGATGTGGACAAAAAGGTAACCCGGAAACAGCGGAAGCTCCACGATAACCCTGGAACCGTCGCTCCATTTACGCGCCGACCGGTAGAGGGGGAGGAAATACTCGATCTTTCTCTGGCTCAGATGCTGGGCTACGCGCTTCTCGTGGCGGGAGGCCGTGTAGACGGCAAACCAATTCGGCTCGCTGGACGCAACCGGCTGGGTTTCCGCCCCGGAACTACGCTTCGATCGAATCCGCCGATGTGCCATAGTACGCAATCTTCAGCCATCCTCACTAGGGGAAATTGTTCTACACATCCCCCGGCCCGGGCAAACAGGCCGCATCCGGGAACACGCGCAAATTCCTGAATGAAAGCATGTACTTTCATCCAACTATACGCTTGGCTTGGCATCCCTGCCAGGGGGCCGGAAGCCTCAATATATCAAAGATTGCGGCTCAGGTAAGCCGATTTTGCTGATCCGCAGGCATCGATTCCATTACCTTGGTGCGCAAAAGCCGCCTGTTGAAAAGCGCAGCCGTTTATCCGGTTTCGCTCGCTCCGTCGCCGCATTGCAAGCAACCACTCTCATTCCAAATGCATCAGGTTCAGAGCCGGGCGCCGCACGCGAAATCCCGGAAGCCTCTACAATCTATAAAAGGAGAACTGTGCCATGCGCCGAGTCTATGCAGACGCCAACGCCACCACCCCTCTGCTGCCGGAGGTGATGGAGGCCATGCGCCCGTATTGGATGGAGCGCTTCGGCAACGCCTCCTCGATCCATCTCGACGGGCAGCAGGCGCGCGCCGCCGTGAACCGGGCGCGCGAGACGCTGGCGGAGTTCTTCAACTGCCATGCCGCCGAGGTGGTCTTCAACTCCGGCGGCACCGAGGGCGACAACACGGCCATCTTCGGCCTGCTGCGCCCCGGCGACCACTTCATCACCACTTCGATAGAGCACTCGGCCATTCTGCAGGCCGCGCAGCGCATGGCCGACCGCGGCGTGGAGACGACCTTTGTCGCGCCCCAGGCGAGCGGCCTGATTGACCCGGCGGATATTCAGCGCGCCATCCGCCCCCAGACGCGGTTGATCAGCGTGATGCTGGCCAACAACGAGACCGGCGTCCTGCAGCCAGTGGAAGAAATTGGAGAGATCGCCCGTGCGGCCGGCGTCTTCTTTCACATCGATGCCGTGCAGGGCGCGGGCAAAATCAACCTCGATGTCCGCCGCTTCGGCTGCCACCTCTGCTCCATCAGCGCCCACAAGATGCATGGGCCGAAGGGCGTTGGAGCGATGTTCGTGCGCCGCGGAACGCCACTCGAATCGTTGCTGGTAGGCGGCAGCCATGAGCGCCGGCAACGAGCGGGTACTGAGAACGTACCCGGCATCGTGGGCCTGGCTAAAGCTGCGGAACTGGCCATGCGCTTGCTGGAAGATGGAACCATGCACCGGCTGGCGGCCCTGCGCGACCGGCTGGAAGCGGGCATTCTGCGCATTTCCGGCACCGGCGTGAACGGGTCGTTAATTCCACAACTGCCGGGTGCCCCATCCTTGCCGCGTACTTGTTTTTGCGGCAAGGGTGGGAAACCTCAAAACTCAACCGGACACGTTTTTGAGAACGGTTGCATGCCCGTCCCCCGCGTGGCCAACACCACGAATATCTGGTTCGACGATCTGGAGGGCGAGGCGCTGGTGATTGCGCTGGATCTGAAGGGCGTATCCGTCTCCGGCGGCTCGGCCTGCCACTCCGGAGCCACCGAGCCCAGCCACGTGCTGATGGCCATGGGCCTGGACAAGAATCGCGCCCGCGCCAGCCTGCGCTTCAGCCTGCTCAAGACCGCCACCGAAGCGGATGTGGACTATATCTTGCAGGTGGTTCCGGAGGCCGTCGAACACCTGCGCGCACTTTCGCCTGTAGCAGCCGGAACGCTGGGCTGAGAATGAGAAGAGCAGAGTCAGGGATCTCTGAATAAGTCGAAGTTTTGAAAGGGCACGGCTTTAGCCGTGCCGCCTGACCATGAGAAAATGTCGGGCTTCAGCCCCTGAGGGGAATCTTATTAGGAGACTTTCCCTCAGCGGCTAAAGCCGGATTCTGTGATTTGTTTTTTTGCGGCACGGCTGAAGCCGTGTCCTTTCAATGCTACGCGATTTTCCGAAGTAGATAAGTTTCCCCATGAGTGAGCAGACAACAATTGCGGTGGCCATGTCCGGAGGGGTGGACTCCTCGACGGTTGCGGCCCTGCTCGCCCACGGGGACGACGGCTCCGCCGTTCCGCATAATGTAGTTGGCCTGACGCTTCAGCTTTGGGACCAGACGCGGCTGGCCGGAAGGCATGGCATCCCCGACGCGCCCAAGGCCGGCCGCTGCTGTTCCCTGGACGATGTCTACGACGCCCGCCGCGTTGCCGAGCACCTCGGCATTCCCTACTACGTCGTCAACCAGGAGGAGCGCTTCGAGCGCGATGTGGTGCGGCCTTTTGTCGAGGAGTACATGGCCGGGCGCACGCCCATCCCCTGCTCGCTCTGCAACAACCACCTCAAGTTCGACCAGTTGCTCCAGACCGCGCGCTCCATCGGCGCCGGCCGCATCGCCACTGGGCACTACGCGGTCAACGAGTACGATCCGCGGCGCGGGCGCTGGATTCTCAAGCGCCCTGCCGACCTGGCCAAGGACCAGACCTACTTCCTCTTCGGCCTGACCCAGGAGCAGTTGGCGCGCACGCTCTTTCCCCTGGGCCGCCTCACCAAGCCTGAGGTGCGCGCAGGCCGCCCGCCGCCACGGCCTGATGCTGGCCGAGAAGCCCGACTCGCAGGAGATTTGCTTCATCCCCGGCGGCGACTACAAGCAGTTCCTCACCGCCTATCTTGAAGAGCAGGGCGAGCAGGTTCCGGAGACGGCCGGCGAACTGGTCGCCTCGAATGGCGAGGTGCTGGGCCGGCACGAGGGCATCTTCAACTTCACCGTGGGCCAGCGCAAGGGGCTGGGCGTCAGCTCGCCGTCGCCGCTTTATGTGCTCCATATCGACCCGGTCAGCCACCGCGTGACCGTGGGCCCGGACGTCGAATTGGCCACCCGCACCCTGCGCGCCCGCCGCCTGAACTGGATTTCGATTCCCGAGCTGACCGCGCCCATGCGCGTGCAGGCCAAGATTCGCCATCGCCACGAGCCCGCCTGGGCGGTTCTGGAACCGGCCGGCGCGGATGAGGTCATTGCCACCTTCGACGAACCCCAGCGCGCCGTCACCCCTGGACAGTCTGCGGTGTTTTATAACGGCGACGAAGTAGTGGGCGGGGGATGGATCGTTTAAAGGATATTCTCTTCATCCCCGGGAAAGTCCGGCGGCGGCGGCTCGGCATCGGAGGCGCGCAGCGATTCGATGACCGCCTTGACAGACGCCAACAGGCCCGAAAGTTGCCGCGCCGGCTTGCTGACGGCGTCAGACAGGAAGCCGCCGGCCCGGTCCACGGCATCCAGAACGCTGGTGAGCATGGCATCCACGCGGCTGCTCTGCTGGCGCACGCGTTCAATGATATGCCGGGCCGTGGTTTCCACCACCGCGGTCTGCTCCCGCAAACCATGCGCCACCGCCGCCACGTCGGCCACCGTGGTTTCCACATGCGGAGTCACGCGGGTAAGAAGATCGCGCGTGTCGTAGATGATGGGCATGGTCGCGGAACGCAGCTCCTCGACATCCTCTCTGAGGGAGCGGGCAGCCTTGCGGATGGTGATGAAGATGGCCAGCAGAACGATGGCCTGCAGCAACAATGCCAGCGCGGTAACGGCAACAATGGCCAGCAGAATAGTTTGATTGTCCAAATTAGGCATCGCCGTGTTCTCGCGCAGGTCAACTGCGGACATCAATACAATTTGTTGAACGCGCCCCCCGGCAGGAAGAAGCGCTCTGACCCGCGCCCGCGCGTCCTGCCTGGAGCGAAAACCACGATAGCGCTGCCCTGAAAGACCGTGCCCGTGTTGAAACTCAAGGAAATCAACACCTCAGAGCCGTGGCCCTGGTTACACCAATCGTGGTTTCGCTGTTGCCACTGGCGCGCTCAGTCCCGCAACGGTTGATGGAACAAAAGGAGACCGGAGCGGAATGCACCTCAGGCAAAGCGCTGTTCAGCGCTCCGCCGGATCGGTGGTGCTGGCTTTGTAAGCCTGGCGCCCCGCATCCACGGCCGCGCTCACGCGGGTGGTCTGGTCGTTGACCAGGTTCTTGCCCCGCTCCACAAACTCTTCCCACTGCGCCCGCCCGCGATCCATGTACTCGCCCACCTGCTCCTTGCCCCTGTCCACCAGGGCGCTCACCTGCTCGGCGGCATGCTGGCCGCGGGAGCGCAGATACTCAGTGCCCTCGCGGGCGCCGCTTACCAGGCTCTCACGGGTCTCGCGGCCGCTCTTGGGGGCATACAGAATCCCCACCAGCGCACCCACGCCCAACCCGGCCAGAAACCATGCCAGGCCGTATGACTTGTTTTCCTCTGCCATGACGAACACTCCTTTCGCTCAGCCTTATGAATGCTTGAGCGTATCAAAACTTTCCGGTGTGCCGCAAATCCCGGCACGGTTGCCGTCCCGTTGCGCACGCCGGATGAAGAGGCCGGCGCGTGCTCCAGTCCGGAGCGAAATCCCGCGCCAATCTCAACGCATTGGACGCGGTTGCGCATCCTAAGTTGCAAGGTCTTCCCCGTTACGCCGGTAACCTGCTCCTCTTCAACACAATACAGCAAATGGCTGCCGCATGGCTGCTGTTTTGACGGCTGCCAAAGGAATTTGCCGGCGGCGGCACCGAAAAACAGCCCAAAAACGGAACGGTTCCGAAGGTCTGCGCCGCATACCGCCGGCTTTGTCGCAAGATGGCGTTACTGGGGAACAAGCCTGCCGGTCTTCTTCCATGCCGCGATGCGCGAAAAGTGATACTGGAAGTAGTAAATGTTAAAGAAAAAGGTCATTACGCCGCTGAGCCTCAGGCTGATGGGCTCTATGCGGTTGTAATAATCCACCAGGGACTTGCGGATATTAAAGACGGCAACGAAGAACAGCACCAATCCCGCAATTTCCAGCAGCCCTCCGAAAACGGAGAGCCCGGAGCTGGCTTCATCGCCCGCCTGGGCCACCGCCTGAACGATTCCGCTGATAAAGCAGGCGCCGTAGGCCAGGATCCCAAGCAGAATAGCGTGGCTTTGGCGATCGATCTTGCGGGCAAAGTTGGCCTCCACGAAGTACCAGGCGATCAGGAAAAACCCCAAGGTCACGCAGCCGAAGAGCAGCACCAGCGCCCAGTGAAGATCGGGGGGCGTGAGAGGCTGAGCCGCATAACCGTATCCGGAAGGAGGATAGGCGCCCGCATTGGGGAGTTGAGGCGGGGGCGGGTTCCAGGCGGCCGGAACAGGAGGCGCCTGGGGCGGAGGCGGGGGAGGCGGCGAGGTAGACAAAGGAACGATCTCGGCCAGGGAAGCCCAGTTCAACATTCCCTCATGCCATGCCAGGTCCGTGGGGGAGATGCTCCCTTCGGCCACCATGCGCCGCAGGTCTTCCAGCGAATAAGGGCCGTATTTCTGGCCGTTCCGGGCAAGCCAATAGTTCATAATTCGGCGAGTATACCAAGAATGCCGCTGCGTCTGGGTTAAATCGCTGCGAAGGGGGTGGAAGTGTTCAGCGCGCCGGCCACTCTTCGACCACCAGTCCCAGGTCGTTGAGCTGCTGGATGGCGGATTCGACGTTGCGGCGGACCCTGGGACGGTCCTTGCGGCTGGCCAGCGGCGACTCCGCCACGGCGATCACGCGGCCATAGCGCCAGGCGCCGGGGGGCAGCGCCACTAGGGCGTCGGCCAGGTCGCCGGGACGCAATTGAACTTCCTGGCGGCGGGCGGCTTCAGGGCGCAGCATGGTTCCCTGCCCCAGGCTGCTGGGGTTGGCGTCGGCCATGGTAACGCGCAGGCTGAGGGTATCGGTGTTCACGCTGAGAAAAGGATTGGCCCATGCACTGGCCTCATGCACATCGACATAAAGGCTCTTGGTGGGCAGCGGGATGCGCGCCAGGGCGGCGCGTTGCTGCTCGCGCTCTGTGGCGGCGGCCTGCGCGGCGGCCTGCGCCTTTTGCTCGGCGTTGACCGCGTTCTGGGCCGCGCCTACCACCTCCTGTTCTTCCTTGTGGCAGGCAATCGGGGCCACGGCCAGCAACAGGGCCATGCCCAACAATCCACCGGCTTTGCACCGCTGTATCACCCTTCAAGAATAGCAGGGTCGAGATACTGGAATGGCCGTCGCCGCAGACTGCCTCAGGTGGCTCGTTACAGGACAATTTACCCTGGCCATCATCTCCCCGCGCGGCCGAAGAAACGCGTTTATGTTATTGGTTCTTAACCGGGAATGGACACGGCGCATCGCTTCAAAAGGGTATTGGTTACTCTGGTCATGGAAATATCTGTGGATGGATACCCAGGTTGATGTATTCTGTAGAGGATTCTCAACAAAAATTTAACATTACAAAATCATCTTTGGGTCGTTTTGCTGGTTGCGGAGGGTAAGCGCATGAAATCTGTAGTATCAAAGTCTATGAGGTGGGTTTTCGCCCTGGCCATTGCGGCCTTAGTGCCTGTTGTTCTGGGAGCCCAGGTTACGGCCACGTCAGCGGCGAAATTTGCAGGCAACGATACCCCGTCCAAATGGGACATCTTTGTGGGTTACAGCTACCTGGCGCCCAAGGGAACGGTAGGCCGGAACGTCTATCAGAACATCAACTACGGCGGCATTGCCAGTGTTGCCCGCTTTTTTAATAAGAATGTAGGCTTGCAGTTCGAGGGCGATGAGCACATGGAATCGGAGGATTGGCCCCCCGGCTCCAACACTTCGGCAATTAACGCCAATGACGATTTTGCGGGCGCATCGGCCGGCTTGATCCTCCGCTTCCCCACCGCACATGTTACGCCCTGGGTTCATGCCCTGGGCGGCGGCGAACGCGTTGGCAGTCTATTTCAGCTCGACACATGGGGCTGGGTGGTGACAGCCGGCGGCGGCCTGGATATCGAGACGCCGTGGTTAAAGCATCGCCTGGCCTTTCGCCTTGTCCAGGCGGATTATCAGTATGCCAGCGTGAACTTCCTCGCCGGAGATGGCGGCGCCGGCACGTTTAACATCATGCGCCTGAGCAGCGGCGTAGTGTTCCACCTCAATGCCTCGCCGCCGAAGCCGGTGACGCTGGCGTGCTCGGCCAGCCCCGCTTCGATCTACCCCGGCGACCCGGTCACGGTGACCGCCACGGCCGGCTACCTGAATCCCAAGCTGAAGGCCGTTTATTCCTGGACGGGCAGCGGCGTGACGGGCAGCGATACCACGGTCAATGTGGCCACCGGTTCGCTGGCTGCGGGCACCTACACGGTGAAGGGCGCCGTAAAGGAGGGCAAGGCCGACAAGCCCTGGGAGACCGCCGATTGCACGGCCAGCTTCACGGTCAAGGCCTACGAGCCGCCCACCATCAGTTGCACGGCCAACCCCAGCACCATCAAGCCGGGCGACACCAGCACCATTACTTCTGTGGGGGTGAGCCCGCAGAATCGTCCTCTTACCTACAGCTACTCGGCATCGGCCGGCACGGTCAGCGGCAACGGCGCCGCGGCGGAGTTCAATTCAGTGGGCGCCGCCACCGGTGCGGTGGAAATTACCTGCAACGTCGCCGACGACAAAGGCCAGACCGCAACCGCGAACACCACGGTAACCATCACGGCGCCGTATGTGCCGCCGGCTCCGCACGCCCAGGCGCTGTGCTCCATCGCCTTCGATAAGGACAAGCTGCGTCCGGCGCGGGTGGACAACGAAGCCAGGGCCTGCCTGGACGAAGTGGCGCTTGACCTCGAGAAGCAGCCCGATGCGAAGGCTGTGATTGTGGGCAAGGCCACCGCCGCGGAGAAGGCCAGGACCGCAAAGCAGGAAGCGGCGGCGAAGAAATACAAGCATGCCAAGGTTGAGGACCTGGCTGCCGAGCGCGCCGTCAACACCAAGGCATACCTGGTGACGGAGAAGGGCATTGACGCATCGCGCATCAGCGTGGTGACCAGCGTCACGGATGGCAAGGCGGTGGAAGACTACCTGGTGCCCTCCGGAGCCGACTTCTCGGCCGATGTGACGGGAACCACCCCGGTGGATGAGACTGTGGTGAAGCCGCAGGTGCGCAAGCCCCTGGGCGTCAAGGCGCACGCCAGGAAGCCGGTCAAGGCCGCAACAGCGGCTCCAGCCGCCAAGCCTGCGCAGTAGGCCCCGGCCAGCACAGGCATTAATCCGGTTCGTCAAGCCTTCCCGGTACTCCGGGAAGGCTTGACGCTTGCACGGCTGAACGACTCCTGCCGCAATCCTTCCCGGCTGACCGGCCTGTTGGCTGCATTCAAGCAGTTGCCTTACAAAATCAAGCGGCTATTATTCGATGGAGGAAGCGCATGATGAGAGTGGGAGAGATGTTCACGGCCAGGATGGCCCGCAGCGGCGCAACGGCTTTCTTGTTCATCGTTTCATGGGCAGCAAGTGCCGGCGCCCAGACCATTCTGGCCACGGTATCCTTGCCGCCGAATACCTGCTGCAGCGTTGCCGTCAATGTTGCGCTAAACAGAATCTATGTGAGCGGCGGAGCCTCAGCCCACCAGCAAGTTTTTGTCCTCAACGGGAGCACCTTCAAGGGCGGGGTTGCCGGCGCCGGGAGCGGAGCCAGCGTGGACAGCAGGACCGGCAACTATTGGGCGGCGACTGTCTACGGCGGCAGCGCCATTGTCCGCGGCGGCAGCGACAACCTGGAAGTTGCCATTGTTCCTGCCAGCGATGGCTGCCCGGTTTCGACGGCTATCGACGACAAGGCGCGCAGAGCGTGGGTGGCCACCCAGTGCGGCAACGGCAGCGACCCCGTCTTCGCCTTCGACGCCGACAATTTCTCCCTTATCTCCGGACCCATCCGGTCTGGCGGCGTGCTGGGACCGGCAGTCGTCAATCCCATGACGGGCAGGCTTTATATTGGCCCCTCCGGAGCTTCAAGAAGGGTGAATGCGAAAACCTTCGAGGTCACCGACAATGCCTTCGGAGTGGTGCAGGCCGTCGACCCGGTCAGCGGCAAACTGTATGCGCTAACAGACACTACGTTGCAGATCATCGACGGCAGGCCCGATCCCGAAGCTATCGCCGCCAGCGTCGAACTGGGCTACTCTCCGGGCGGGGTGGGAGTCAATCACGCGCTGGGCCATCTCTACCTGAGCAATCCCGCCAAATCAGCCGTCGAGGTGAGGAATCTCGAAACCGGCGCCCTGATTGCCACTTTTCCGCTGGACGCGGGAGCGAGTCCCATGAGCATCGGCGTTGACTCCACCCTGGGCAGGTTGTACGTCTCTGCCGCCAGGAATGGCGAGTCTTTTCTCTATGCCATCAAAGACAATTCAAAGCATGCGTGGCATTGGTAAACCCGGATGAAGTGAGTAATCCTCTCTTCCGTGCATCTGCCGGTTGTGAGAATTTCTTCTGATCAGCGGTAAGCTAACGAAGTTACATTCCCAGGTCTCTCCGCCGCGGCCCGCCACGGCGGAAGACCTGGGGCACCCATACCTACTCCCTGGTCCCTGGTCCCTGCTCCATCACTTGCCAATCATGCTGCGGGCAATCGCATCCAGCATTCCGTTGAGGAAGTTGATGGACTCCGGCGCACAGTAGCGGCGGCTGATCTCCAGGGCTTCGTTGATGACGATGGGAAAGGGCGTGCCCTTGAAGCCCAGCATCTCGCCCACGGCCATGCGCAGCAGGTTGCGGTCCACGGCGGGCATGCGCTCCAGCCGCCAGTGCTTGGAGTTGGCCGCGATAAGCTCGTCGATCTTTTCCTGCTGATCGACGGCCGCTTTGAACAACTCCTCGGCAAAGCCGCGGACTTCCGCTTCCACCTCGTCGCCGGCCTTCCAGAAGGTGGCGCGCACCTGGCCGGGGGTCTGCCTGCCGATGTCCGCCTGATACAGCATCTGCATGGCCAGCTCGCGCGACTTGCGGCGGGGTCCGGAGGTCAAGCCGGGCCGCCTTCCACCCCGCGGCCTTGTTGCAGCTTGCGGCGCAGGCTCGCCATCTCGATAGCGGATGCGGCGGCCTCGAATCCCTTGTTGCCGGCCTTGATGCCGGCCCGGTTGAGCGCCTGCTCCAGGGTCTCGCAGGTGAGCACGCCAAAGCTGTGGGGAATGCCGGTCTCCTGCTGCGACTGGCCGATGCCCCTCGCCACTTCGTTGTAGATGGCCTCGAAGTGGGCGGTCTCGCCGCGCAATAAACAACCCAGGGTCACGATGGCGTCCACCTGGCCCGCATTGGCGATGGTGCGCGCCGCGGCCGGTATCTCCCATGCGCCGGGAACGCGGACCACCTCGATGTCGGCCCGCTGTGCGCCGCTGCGCAGCAGGGCGTCCAGCGCGCCTTCCAACAGCCGCTCGGTAATGACCGCATTCCAGCGCGCCACCACGAGGCCAAAACGCATTCCGGCGGCGGAGAGATCGCCTTCCACGGCCACCGGTTTGCCGCGCAGCGGATCGCTCCACGCCCAGAAAGAAAATGGAAATCCCGGCTCCGGCTCCACGGTAAAGATGCGCGATTTCCAGTGCGTTTCCGTGATGGGCTTGAGGCGCGCCACAGCAGCCTCGCCGCCCTGCGCGCGCAGCCAGCTTGCAGCGGCCTGGTAGACCGCATCGAGCGCGGTTACCTCTACCATCACATCGGCGGCGGAGGGGAATTGGCCATCAACAATTTCCAGGTTGCCGAGCGGCGCCAGAAACGAAGCTCCGCGGCTGTTTTCTTCCACCCACCCTTGGCCGGGAGCAAACCCCAGCGCGGCAAAGAAGCTGGCCAGCCGGTCATAGACCGCGGCGCTTCCGGCAGGGCGAAGAAAGGAATCCCCTTAATCATGGATTGATTCTATCGCGCGGAGTTCGGCGGGTTGGCGGGTTGGCAAGGGCGGGTTGAGGTCCTTGGTTTCCCACCCTTTTCGGAAAGATCGCGGGGTCCGGAGGGCGCCCCGATGGGGTGCCCGGCATTTTTGCGCCCTGTTGCATCGGCGAACAAAAAGGCCGGCGCGCGCCGGCCTTTTTTCCTTGCGCTGATGCGGGCTGAAGCCTATGTCTTGGTGCGCGGCTTGACGGCGATCACCGTCGCCGGCACGATGGTTCCGCTGCCCGAGTAATTGCAGCCGAGGTCGATGCCGGGCATGCATGCGGGCAGGTTGGGGCTGATCTGCTGCGTGTCGGCACTGGTTGGATCGCTGCTGACAAGGGGCACGCTGATGTAGTGAATCTTATTGTCGCCCGCCGTGGAGACGAAGAACAGCGAGTTGTCCGGGCTGAAGGCGCCGGCGATGGGAGCCGTGATGGCCGCGCTTCCCGTCAGGGGCAGATAGCTCACCGTGCCGCTCCCCGGCACATAGTACGGCAGCGTGGCTCCGGTGGTGGCGCCGCTGTTGGTGTAGGTGAGAAACGCCAAGTTCGACTGGGGCGAGGTCACCACCTGATTGACGGTGGTATCGGCGAGGGTCGAATTGACAGTCACGGGAAGCAAGGCATTGAGCGCAGGATTCGTGGAGAGCGCCATGAGTGTTTGTACCGTGGTGGGAGGCGAGCCGGAGGTGTTCGAGGTCATGGGGCAGGCGATCGGGGTCTTGATGCCACTCGGCAATAAAATGGTGGGAATCTCGATTCCAATGTCGCTGAGCGTAACTGCGCTGCCGGTGACTGCCGCGCCCAGAATATGCTGGCCATCGGTGGTGGCGCCCAGAACGTTCGTCTCCACGTCCAGCGAATCGCTCTGCGGATAGAAAGCGCTGATGCTGCTGGTGGAATTACCGTTGGCGGGAATGGTAACCGTGCCCGTGGGGCACCAGGTGTGGGCCAGGGTGGGATTGCCGCTGAGATACGCGCCCACGCCGGGAATGGTAATGGCCAGACTTTGCGCGCCGCTGGAGGGAGAGGCGCATAGGGGACCGGCGACGGAACAGGGCAGAGGATAGGTGGTCCAGCCGGTGTCAACGTTGTACACGTACAAGGTGTCGGTGTGGCCGGTGATGCCCGCCGCAATGTTCTCCGGCGTGTTGTTCAGCGCCGCGCTGTCGGTAATGTACAGGGTCTTGGCGTCGGGAGTCCAGGCGGCGGCATTGCCCACGCCGCCAAAAGTCGCGGATATTCCGCCGGTAGGGGTGTACAGGTAGAAGACCTGGCGCAACTGGTCGTTGATGAGCAGTTCTGGTTGTTCGGCGCGACGGCCAGCACCACGCCCGGCGCGCTGGTGTCCTGCTTGGTAACCGAGTTGCTGGGAGGTTGTAGATCATCAACTCGTGGGATGAGCCGAAGAAAAGATTGGTGCCCAGCCGGTCCATCACCACCGAGTTGGGCACATAAGGTAGGCGCACCGTGGAGCCTATCGTGCCGTTAAGCAGTTCCACGGGAACGAAGTACTGCGATTGGCCGGGAGCGACGAACCAGACGTAGTCGCTGGCCGTGCCGGGCGTAGTGATGCTTACCGGGTTGGAGGAGATGGAGAGGCCGGTGCCGTCAAAACCGAAGTGATTGATGGGGACGGATTGCAGGTGGTGGGCTGGCAGATGGCATACACCGAGGCCACGCCGGGGAAGTTGGTGGTGATGGCGCTGTTGCCCACGCTGATGTCGATCGGGTCGGTGGACTGGTAGTCCAGCAACAGACCGGTGATGGTGTTCCCGTTGGTGTCGATGATGGTGGTGGTCAGATTCTGGGTCACGCCCTGGGTGACCGTTCCTTGAGTACTACCGTTGGCCAGAGTGACGCTGATCGATGCCGGCGGGCAGGTGGAGAAGTAACCGGCCGAAGACTCCCGCCGGCTATCGAAGCGGTGATCGCGGTGGTTCCCGGCTGCTCGGCGGTGATCTGGTTGGTCTTGGTATTGAGCGAGGCGACGGAATGTTGCCGACCGCGTAGTTGAGAGTGCCGATGGACGTCGAGCAGTCGGGAACCGAGGTCAGGCCGGCAGGCAGCGGGCAGGCATAGCCGGGAGTTGATGTGCTGGTGACCGTAGACGGCGCGCAGAGCAACTGCTGTTGTTGTTGCTTCCCTAAAGCAGGCCTGCGCGTCGAGTGTCGCCACCGTGCCCTGGGAAAGGCAGGTGGTCGGCCCCACAAGGGTGACGGAGGTCACCTGCGCATGCACGTAAACCTCCACCGGATTGGAGGTCACCGAATCGGCCGAAGCCGTGATGTAGGCAATCCCGTAAGGCAGGCCGCCGGTCGAGGGCAGCGGATTGGGCTAGTTGCAGTAGGTGTAGTTGGCGATGCCGCCGCCGGTGTTCCGGTTCCACGTGCCGGCGCAAATGTTGCCGGTGGGCGAAATATCCACCAACTGGTTGTTGGTGGTGCCGCAGGTAAAGTCCCCGGTGACCGTAGCGCCCTTGCACGTCTTGGCCGAGGGCGAGTCATCTGCTGCGTCTGCCCGAAGGCCAGCGAGATGCCGATGGTCTGCGGCTGCAGTGTGATGGAGTCCACGTCCGTGATCTTCAGGCCGTAACCCAGGCCATTGCAATAGTTCCCCGCCGGGTTGCGCGTGCAGCCGGAGATCGAAATCCCGGCCGGAATGGCCAGGCACAACAAGCAAACAAGCGTCAAAAACCGCCGCATGAATCCTCCCCGCCCCGCCGCTTCGAACCGCGGAACGGTCTCTCCGAATCCGTCAGAAAAGTGCAGAAGTTTGAAATAGCCGTACCCGAAGACAGCCCGTAAAGTCGCTCAAAGTGGCGTGCCCCCTGCACCGAGTGAACAATGGCACGTGAATCAGAACCGCTCCGTGAATGCCAAGGCTGGCCATGCAGCCGGCCGGCGAAAAAAGCTTTCAAAACTCCCATAGAAAAGTGTATCAGGGCGGAGCTCCCCGGCACGAAGCCCTGGGGCGCGTTTTCCCGCACCCTTCTTCCGCTAAACTTCGCCAGTCACGGATGGCCACCGATTTTCCCTACTCGCCGGGGCATATAGCGCGCAAACCACTCCACGGCCCGGTCCATCACGTCGCGCCGGTGGGCCGGGTCGACAAAGCCATGGCCCTCGTTGGGGTAAACCACCAGTTGCGTGGGCACATGCCGGTCGCGCAGCGCGTGCCAGAACTCGAAGGACTGCGGCGCCGGGCACTCGCCGTCCCGGTCGCCCACCACCACCAGCGTGGGCGTGCTCGCCTGTTTGATGAAGTTGATGGCCGAGCTTTTGGCGTAGACCGCCGGGTCGTCGTAGACCGAGGCGCCAAAGTAGGGGATCATCCACTGGTCGATGGAGTTTTCGCCGTAGTAGCTCTGCCAGTCGGAGATGCCCGCGCCCGCCACCGCCGCCTTGAAGCGCTGCGGTCTGGGTGACGGCAAACATGGTCATGAATCCGCCGTAGCTCCAGCCGGTCAGGCCGACGCGGTTGGGGTCGACCGGGTACTTTGCGAGCACCGTGTCCACGCCGGCCAGAATGTCGCGCAGATCGCCGTAGCCGAAGTCCTTGCGATTGGCCTGGGTAAACTCTTCGCCCTGGCCATAGCTGCCGCGGGGATTGGGCAGCAGCACAAAGTAGCCCAGCGCCGAGAACGCCGCCGCGCTAAGCCCGCCGCCCGCACCCCAGTGCGTCACGCCGCCGAGGCCGGCCCGCCGTGCACCTCCACAATCAGCGGATATTTCTTGCCCGGATCGTAGTCCTTGGGCAGCATCAGCCAGCCCTGCACCTGGAACTCATCACTCTTCCAGGTCAACGAAACGGATTTGCCCCAGGCCGGTTCCACGCCGTCGTTGAAGTGCGAAAGCTGGATGAGGCCCTCGAGACCGGCGGCCGCTGGAGGGAATGCGGCGGTTCTGGCCGCGTAGATCTCCGGCGCTCTGTCGAAGGTGCTGGCTCGAAAGACGAAGAGCGAGCGGTCGGCTGTGGAGGAAAGGCTCAGCTCCATCCGCCCGTCGCCCACACTGCCGGGAATACTGAAGATGGGCGTGCTGAAACTGGTGGCCACGCTCTCGCTGGTACGGTCGCCCTCCAGATTCATCCGGATCAACTGGCAGTTCCCCCCGGCTAGTTCGCTCACAAAAAGATATTCGTTCCCGTCCCACTCAATCCAAGCCGGCGAGTTGCTGCCGCTGCGCTGTCAAATTCCGCGGCGGAGGTCCTGCCGCGGAACCTGATCCACACATCGGCACAACTCGCCGGCCTGGATGGAGTGGGACGATAACGATCATATTTTTGTGAGCGAAATAGCCGGGGGGAACTGCCAACTGGTCCGCATGAAGCTGCAGGGCGACCGCACCAGCGAGAGCGTGGCCACCAGTTGCCGCACGCCCATCTTCGAGATATTCCCGGCAGTGCCGGCGACGGGCGGATGGAGGGACCGAGCCTTTCCTCCACAGCCGACCGTTCGCTCTTCGTCTTTCGAGCCAACACCTTCGACAGAGCGCCGGAGATCTACGCCGCCAGAACCGCCGCATCTCCCTCCAGCCGGCCCGCCGGTCTCGCCGCCCTCGCCCAGCTCTCCCACATCAACGACGGCGAGGAACCGGCGTGGGGCAAATCTGTTTCGCTCACCTGGAAGAGCGATGAGTTCCAGGTGCAGGGCTGGCTGCTGCTCCCCCTGCACTACGATCCCAGGAAGAAGTATCCGCTGATCGTGGAGGTCCACGGCGGACCGGCCTCGGCGGCGCTGGCTCATTGGGGTTCGGGCTTCGGGCTGAGCGCGGCGGCATTCTCCGCGCTGGACTACTTTGTGCTGCTGCCCAATCCTCGCGGCAGCTACGGGCAGGGCGAAGCGTTTACCCAGGCCAACCGCAAGGACTTCGGCTACGGGGACTTGCGCGATATTCTCGCCGGAGTGGACACGGTGCTGGCCCAGTACCCGGTGGACCCCAACCGCGTGGGCCTGACCGGCTGGAGTTACGGCGGATTCATGGCCATGTTTGCCGTGACCCAGACCGAGCGCTTCAAGGCGGCGGTGGCGGGGGCGGGAATCTCCGACTGGCAGAGCTACTACGGAGAAAACTCCATCGACCAGTGGATGATCCCCTACTTCGGCGCCTCGGTCTACGACGATCCGGCGGTCTACGCCCGGAGCTCGGCCATCGACTATATCAAACAGGCGAGGACGCCTACGCTGGTGGTGGTGGGCGACCGGGACGGCGAGTGTCCGGCGTTGCAATCCTACGAGTTCTGGCATGCGCTGCGCAACCGGCGCGTACCCACGCAACTGGTGGTTTACCCCAACGAAGGGCATGGGTTTGTGGACCCGGCCCACCAGCGCGACGTGATGGAGCGGGCGGTGGAGTGGTTCGAGCGCTATATGCCTCCCGGCGAGTGAGGGAAAATCTGCTGGCCATCCGGGACTGGCGAAGTTCAGGGGAAGAAGGGCGCGGGAAAACGCGCCCCAGGGCTTCATGCCGGGGACAGCCCCGCCCTGATACACTTTTCTATGGGAGTTTTGAAAGCGTAATTCGCCGGCCGGCTGCATGGCCAGCCTTGGGAATATCGCTGGAGCGGTTCTCCAATTCACGTGCCCTTGCCAACTCGGTGCAGGGTGGCTCGCCGCGGTGAGCGACTTTACGGTCTGGCTTCGGGATACAGCTATTGGAGAACTGCTGGAAACACGAATTTCTGACGTATTCGGAAAGACCGTTCCGTGGATCGAAGCGGCGGGACGGGGAGGATTCATGCGGCGGTTCTTGACGCTTGTTAGCTTATTGTGCCTGTCCATTCCGGCGGGGATTTCGATATCCAGTTGCACGCGCAACCCTGGCGCGAACTATTGCAATGGCCAGGGTTACGGGTTGAAGATCACGGACGTGGACACCATCTCGCTGCAGCCGCAGAGCTTTGGCGTTTCCATGGCCTTTGGGCAGACGCACCAGATGACTGCGCCCGTGGCCAGGACGTGCCAGGGCGATACGGTCACCGTGAACACTTTCAACTGGGGCACCAGCAACAATCAGTTGGTGGACATTTCACCCACGGGCAACATGTGCGCCGGAACATGGAACCGGAACACCGGCGGAGGCATTGCCAATTACACCTACTGCTACTTCCCCGATCCTCTGCCTTCCACCGGCGGCCTGCCTTACGGGGTTGCTTACATCACGGCCTCGGCCTATTCAGTGAGCTCCAACCCGATAGAAATTTTTGTGCATCCGCAAGTGACCTCAGTCACCCTTGTGGGGCCGACCACCTGCCAATCCCAGGGCACGGTGGCGACACTCGACGCGCAGGCATGCTTTGAGGGAAGCAACAATCAACAGCAGTTGCTTTGCGCGCCGTCTACGGTCACCAGCACATCAACTCCCGGCTATGCCTGCCCGCTGCCTGCCGGCCTGACCTCGGTTCCCGACTGCTCGACGTCCATCGGCAATCTCAACTACGCGGTCGGCAACAATTCCGTCGCCTCGCTCAATACCGAGACCAACCAGATCACCGCGGCGCAGCCGGGCACCACCGCGATCACCGCTTCGATAGCCGGCGGGAGTGCATCGGCGGGTTACTTCACCACCTGCCCGCCGGCATCGATCAGCGTCACTCTGGCGAACGGTAGTACTCAAGGAACGATCACCCAGGGCGTAACCCAGAATCTGACCACCACCATCACCGACACCAACGGGAGCACCATCACCGGTCTGTTGCTGGACTACCAGTCCACCGACCCCATCGACATCAGCGTGGGCAACAGCGCCATCACCACCAACTTCCCCGGCGTGGCCACGGTGTATGCCATCTGCCAGCCCACCACCTGTAATCCTGTCCCCATCAATCTCTTCGGTTTTGACGGCACCGGCCTCTCCATCTCCTCCAACCCGGTAAGCATCACCACGCCCGGCACGGCCAGCGACTACGTCTGGTTCATGGCTCCCGGCCAATCGCAGTACGTCATTCCCGTGGAACTGCTCAGCGGCACGACAGGCTCCACGGTGCGCCTACCTTATGTGCCCAACTCGGTGCAGATGGACCGGCTGGGCACCAATCTTTTCTTCGGCTCATCCCACGAGTTGATGATCTACAACCTCGCCAGCAACTCGGTTACCAAGCAGGACACCGGCGCGCCGGGCGTGGTGCTGGCCGTCGCTCCGAGCAATCAGCAACTGCTCATCAACGACCAGTTGCGCCAGGCATTCTACCTGTACACCCCTACCGGCGGAATATCCGCGGCTTTTGGCGGCATGGGCAATGCCGCCGCCTGGACTCCCGACGCCAAGACCCTGTACATTACCGACAGCGCGGCGCTGAACAACACGCCGGAGAACATTGCGGCGGGCATCACCGGCCACACCGACACCTTGTACGTGTACAACGTTGACACCGGCTGGACCACCTATCCTCTGCCCTGTTCCGTCGCCGGTCCCCTATGCGCCTCTCCCTCCAGCGGCGCGCAAAGTCTGGCCATTACCATTCCCGGCGTGGGCGCGTATCTCAGCGGCAATCCCACCCTGGCCCACACCTGGTGCCCCACGGGCACGGTTACCATTCCCGCCAACGGTAATTCCACCAGCAGCATCAGCGCTTTCTATCCGCAGAGCGATTCGCTGGACGTGGAGACCAACGTTCTGGGCGCCACCACCGATGGCCAGCATATTCTGGGCGCGGCAGTCACCGGCAGCGCAGTTACGCTCAGCGACATTGGAATCGAGATTCCCACCATTTTATTGCCGAGTGGCATCAAGACCCCGATCGCCTGCCCCATGACCTCGAACACCTCCGGCTCGCCTCCCACCACGGTACAAACACTCATGGCGCTCTCCACGAATCCTGCGCTCAATGCCTTGCTTCCCGTGACTGTCAATTCGACCCTCGCCGATACCACCGTCAATCAGGTGGTGACCTCGCCCCAGTCGAACTTGGCGTTTCTCACCTACACCAACAGCGGCGCCACCACCGGAGCCACGCTGCCGTACTATGTGCCGGGGAGCGGCACGGTGAGCTATCTGCCCCTGACGGGAAGCGCGGCCATCACGGCTCCCATCGCCGGCGCCTTCAGCCCGGACAACTCGCTGTTCTTCGTCTCCACGGCGGGCGACAATAAGATTCACTACATCAGCGTGCCCCTTGTCAGCAGCGATCCAACCAGTGCCGACACGCAGCAGATCAGCCCCAACCTGCCCGCATGCATGCCCGGCATCGACCTCGGCTGCAATTACTCGGGCAGCGGAACCATCGTGCCGGCGACGGTGATCGCCGTCAAGCCGCGCACCAAGACATAGGCTTCAGCCCGCATCAGCGCAAGGAAAAAAGGCCGGCGCGCGCCGGCCTTTTTGTTCGCCGATGCAACAGGGCGCAAAAATGCCGGGCACCCCATCGGGCGCCCTCCGGACCCCGCGATCTTTCCGAAAAGGGTGGGAAACCAAGGACCTCAACCCGCCCTTGCCAACCCGCCAACCCGCCGAACTCCGCGCGATAGAATCAATCCATGATCAAGGGGATTTCCTTTCTTCGCCCTGCCGGAAGCGCCGCGGTCTATGACCGGCTGGCCAGCTTCTTTGCCGCGCTGGGGTTTGCTCCCGGCAAGGGTGGATGGAAGAAAACAGCCGCGGAGCTTCGTTTCTGGCGCCGCTCGGCAACCTGGAAATTGTTGATGGCCAATTCCCCTCCGCCGCCGATGTGATGGTGGAGGTAACCGCGCTCGATGCGGTGTACCAGGCCGCTGCAAGCTGGCTGCGCGCGCAGGGCGGCGAGGCTGCTGTGGCGCGCCTCAAGCCCATCACGGAAACGCACTGGAAGTCGCGCATCTTTACCGTTGAGCCGGAGCCGGGATTTCCATTTTAGCTTCTGGGCGTGGACCGATCCGCTGCGCGGCAAGCCGGTGGCCGTGGAAGGCGATCTCTCCGCCGCCGGAATGAAGTTTTGCCATCGTGGTGGCGCGCTGGAATGCGGTGATTACCGAGCGGCTGCTGGAAGGCGCGCTGGACGCGCTGCTGCGCAGCGGCGCACAGCGGGCCGACATCGAGGTGGTTCGCGTTCCCGGCGCATGGGAGATTCCGGCCGCGGCGCGGACGATCGCCAATGCGGGCCAGGTGGACGCGATCGTGACGCTGGGCTGCCTGTTGCGCGGCGAGACCGCCCACTACGAAGCGATCTACAACGAAGTGGCGCGGGGCATCGGCCAGTCGCAGCAGGAGACCGGCATTCCGCACAGCTTTGGCGTGCTGACCTGCGAGACGCTGGAGCAGGCGCTCAACCGCGCCGGCATCAAGGCCGGGAACAAGGGATTTGAGGCGGCCGCAGCGGCCATCGAGATGGTGAGCCTGCGCCGCAAGCTGCAAGAAGGCCGCGGGGTGGAAGGCGGCCCGGCTTGACCGCCGGACCCCGCCGCAAGTCGCGCGAGCTGGCCATGCAGATGCTGTTTCAGGCGGACATCGGCAAGCAGACGCCGGACCAGGTGCGCGCCACCTTCTGGAAGGCCGGCGACGAGGTGGAGCCGGAAGTGCGCGGCTTTGCCGAGGACCTGTTCGCGCGGCCGTCGCGCACCAGGAGCAGATCGACGAGCTGATCGTGGCCAACTCCAAGCACTGGCGGCTGGAGCGCATGCCCGCCGTGGACCGCAACCTGCTGCGCATGGCCGTGGGCGAGATGCTGGGCTTCAAGGGCACGCCCTTTCCCATCGTCATCAACGAGGCGCTGGAGATCGGCCGCCGCTACTCCGCGCCGGAGTCCATCAACTTCCTCAACGGGATGCTGGATGCGATTGCGCGCGGCCTGATCGGCAAGTGATGGAGCAGGGACCAGGGACAGGGAGTAGGTATGGGTGCCCAGGTCTTCCGCCGTGGCGGGCCGCGGCGGAGAGACCTGGGAATGTAACTTCGTTAGCTTACCGCTGATCAGAAGAAATTCTCACAACCGGCAGATGCACGGAAGAGAGGATTACTCACTTCATCCGGGTTTACCAATGCCACGCATGCTTTGAATTGTCTTTGATGGCATAGAGAAAAGACTCGCCATTCCTGGCGGCAGAGACGTACAACCTGCCCAGGGTGGAGTCAACGCCGATGCTCATGGGACTCGCTCCCGCGTCCAGCGGAAAAGTGGCAATCAGGGCGCCGGTTTCGAGATTCCTCACCTCGACGGCTGATTTGGCGGGATTGCTCAGGTAGAGATGGCCCAGCGCGTGATTGACTCCCACCCCGCCCGGAGAGTAGCCCAGTTCGACGCTGGCGGCGATAGCTTCGGGATCGGGCCTGCCGTCGATGATCTGCAACGTAGTGTCTGTTAGCGCATACAGTTTGCCGCTGACCGGGTCGACGGCCTGCACCACTCCGAAGGCATTGTCGGTGACCTCGAAGGTTTTCGCATTCACCCTTCTTGAAGCTCCGGAGGGGCCAATATAAAGCCTGCCCGTCATGGGATTGACGACTGCCGGTCCCAGCACGCCGCCAGACCGGATGGGTCCGGAGATAAGGGAGAAATTGTCGGCGTCGAAGGCGAAGACGGGGTCGCTGCCGTTGCCGCACTGGGTGGCCACCCACGCTCTGCGCGCCTTGTCGTCGATAGCCGTCGAAACCGGGCAGCCATCGCTGGCAGGAACAATGGCAACTTCCAGGTTGTCGCTGCCGCCGCGGACAATGGCGCTGCCGCCGTAGACAGTCGCCGCCCAATAGTTGCCGGTCCTGCTGTCCACGCTGGCTCCGCTCCCGGCGCCGGCAACCCCGCCCTTGAAGGTGCTCCCGTTGAGGACAAAAACTTGCTGGTGGGCTGAGGCTCCGCCGCTCACATAGATTCTGTTTAGCGCAACATTGACGGCAACGCTGCAGCAGGTATTCGGCGGCAAGGATACCGTGGCCAGAATGGTCTGGCGCCGGCACTTGCTGCCCATGAAACGATGAACAAGAAAGCCGTTGCGCCGCTGCGGGCCATCCTGGCCGTGAACATCTCTCCCACTCTCATCATGCGCTTCCTCCATCGAATAATAGCCGCTTGATTTTGTAAGGCAACTGCTTGAATGCAGCCAACAGGCCGGTCAGCCGGGAAGGATTGCGGCAGGAGTCGTTCAGCCGTGCAAGCGTCAAGCCTTCCCGGAGTACCGGGAAGGCTTGACGAACCGGATTAATGCCTGTGCTGGCCGGGGCCTACTGCGCAGGCTTGGCGGCTGGAGCCGCTGTTGCGGCCTTGACCGGCTTCCTGGCGTGCGCCTTGACGCCCAGGGGCTTGCGCACCTGCGGCTTCACCACAGTCTCATCCACCGGGGTGGTTCCCGTCACATCGGCCGAGAAGTCGGCTCCGGAGGGCACCAGGTAGTCTTCCACCGCCTTGCCATCCGTGACGCTGGTCACCACGCTGATGCGCGATGCGTCAATGCCCTTCTCCGTCACCAGGTATGCCTTGGTGTTGACGGCGCGCTCGGCAGCCAGGTCCTCAACCTTGGCATGCTTGTATTTCTTCGCCGCCGCTTCCTGCTTTGCGGTCCGGCCTTCTCCGCGGCGGTGGCCTTGCCCACAATCACAGCCTTCGCATCGGGCTGCTTCTCGAGGTCAAGCGCCACTTCGTCCAGGCAGGCCCTGGCTTCGTTGTCCACCCGCGCCGGACGCAGCTTGTCCTTATCAAAGGCGATGGAGCACAGCGCCTGGGCGTGCGGAGCCGGCGGCACATACGGCGCCGTGAGGATACCGTTCTGTTCGCGCTTGCGGTGTGGCCTTTGTCGTCGGCGACGTTGCGGAATTCCCACCGGTGGCGGCGCCCGCTGAATTGAACTCCGCACGGCGCCGTTGCCGCTGACCGGCCGGCCGATGCCGAGCAGAGGTAAGAGGAGCAGTTCTGCGGGCTCACCCCACAGAAGTAATGGTGAAAAAGTCGTCTCGATGGTGCTGGGGTTGGCCGTGCAACTGATGGTGGGCGGCTCGTAGGCCTTGACCGTGAAGCTGGCCGTGCAATCGGCGGTCTCCCAGGGCTTGTCGGCCTTGCCCTCCTTTACGGCGCCCTTCACCGTGTAGGTGCCCGCAGCCAGCGAACCGGTGGCCACATTGACCGTGGTATCGCTGCCCGTCACACCGCTGCCCGTCCAGGAATAAACGGCCTTCCACTTGGGATTCAGGTAGCCACATGGCCGGCAGCCGTGACCGGGTCGCCGGGGTAGATCAAACAGGGGCTGGCCGAGCACGCCAGCGTCAGCCGGCTTCGGCGGCGAGGCGTTGAGGAGTGGAACGCTAGAGCACTGCTCAGGCGCATGATGTTAAAGCGTCCCAGCGCACACCAGGTCTCCGGCGAGGAAGTTCAGCGCTCGCATCTGATAATGCCCAGAGAGCCCTGAAAAGGAAT
>CAWCKF010000004.1:0-176926 GCA_963796085.1 uncultured Acidobacteriaceae bacterium
CCAGCATCATCGAGCAGAACTGGGCTGCGATGGAGAAATATCTCAACGCCATTGCGGCCGCCAACCCCGATTGCCTGTGGAAGAACGAATACGGCGCGCCGTTCGGCGACTGGCTCTCGCCTGAAGGCAAGACCGACGAGCGTGCTGATCGCCACGGCCTACTGGGCCTGGGACGTGACGCTGATGCGCCAGATGGCGCACGCCACCGGCCGCACGCGGACGAGGAGAAATATGCGCGGCTGTTCGAGAAGATTCGCGCGGCATTTCAAAAGCAATTTGTGCACGACGACGGATTTGTGGCCGGCGCGGACAACAGCCCGTCGCAGTTCGGCGTGATCAACAATCCCAATGCGAAGAGCAAGGGCGGCGACACGCAGACCGGCTACGTGCTGGCGCTGCACATGAACCTGCTGCCCGATGAGCTGCGCGCCGCGGCCGCCAAGCGGCTGGTGGACAAGATCGAAGCCAACCATGGTCTGCTGGGCACGGGTTTTCTGGGCACGCCGTATCTGCTGGAGGAGCTGACAAAGGCGGGCTACGCGAAGCTCGCCTACACGCTGCTGCTCAACACGCAGTACCCCTCGTGGGGCTACATGGTGGAGCACGGCGCGACGACCATGTGGGAGCGGTGGAACGGCGACCAGATGATGGGCGATCCCAGCATGAACTCCTACAACCATTACGCGTACGGCGCGGTGGCCGACTGGATTTATCGCTACGCGGCGGGCGTGGATGCGACGCCGCTCGATGCGGGCTTCCACACCGTGGTGCTGCATCCGGTCTTCGATGCGCGGCTGGGCACATTGCGTTCGACTACGACTCGGCCTACGGGGCGATTCATTCGGATTGGACGGTGAAGGGCGCGACGGCGGAGTGGCATGTCACGATTCCGGCGAATACGACGGGATGGCTGCCGCTGAGCGCGGACGAGGCGGCGAAGTACAAGCTGGATGGAGTGCCGCTCCGGAGAGCAAGCTGGCCAAGGCGGACGCGCGACGGGCGAGCGGATTTGAGCTGGCGCCGGGAGCTACACGTTCGAGGTCAAGCTCTGGCAATAAGGTCGCTCGATTGCGCTGTACAAAGTGGACGCGCAACCGATAGCTTTGAGTTTGCTTGCGGGCAGGCATGTACTGCGAGCGCCCGTGAAAAAACGGGAAATGGAGAAAGAATGCCGATAGCAATTCTGCTGGAATCGGGTGGCACATTGTGGGCGCGGCCATGCGCCGCATCGTTTTATGCGCCCATTGAAAAGGTGAGGAAGTGGTCGTGGGAGACCACCTGGGCCATCGCCGGCTTCTTCTCGTGGATTCTGCTGCCCATCGGCGTGAGCCTGATTCTGCTGCCGGATTTTCGCGGCTTTTACGCATCGCTCGAGCCCGCACCTGTTATTGAAGGTCGCGCTCTTCGGCGCCATGTGGGGCGTCGGCAATGTGAGTTACGGGCTCACCATGCGCCACCTGGGCATGTCGCTGGGCATCGGCGTGGCCATCGGCGTCACGCTGGTCGTGGGCACGCTGGTGCCTCCGCTGATGCACGGGCAGGTCGCCATGCTGTTCACCACGCGCAGCGGCCTGTTCACCATGGCGGGCATGCTGGTGGCGCTCATCGGCGTGGCCATCGTCTCCTACGCCGGCCACCAGAAAGAGGTGCAACTGGGCGCCGAGGTGCGAGGAGTTCAATGTCAAGCTGGGCCTGCTGCTGGCCGTGATGTGCGGCATTTTTTCGTCGGGCATGTCGTTTGCCATCGATGCGGCAAGGCCCATGGAAGCCGCCGCGCTGCACCTGGGCGTGAACCCGCTCTATGCGCGCCTTGCCGAGCTACGTGTTCATCATGGGCGGCGGCGCGGTCGTCAATATGAGCTATTGCTTCATCCGTCTGGCGGCGCTCAAGCGGATTTCCCTGCGCGACCGATCTGCGGCAGCCGCGGGCGACGCTGATGAAGAACGCGATGCCTGGCCGCAGCGGGCGGAATCATGTGGTATCTGCAGTTCTTCTTTTACGCCTGGGGCGCGGCCAACATTCCGCAGCGGCTCGTCTACGTGAACTGGATGCTGCACATGAGCATCTATGTTCTGTGCGGCGGGCTGGTGGGCCTGGCGCTGGGCGAGTGGACCGGCGTGGGCAGCAGGCCGATTCGCCTGCTTTGGGCAGGCATGCTCGTCATCATTGCGGCCGCCAATCTGGTGGGGCTGGGAATGGCGTCGTAATCGGCTTAAAGCATTTCACGTTTCCTGTAATGCAGGCAGCATACTCTCCCACCCTTGCGCCAGAAGGAACGCGCAAGGATCGGGCACCCCAGCTTTGTTTCAGCACCCGGCTTGCTTTCAATCTTCAGGAGGCGGATCAATCAGCCGGCAAAGGCAGATCAGCGTCGAAATTACTTGCGATCAGGTCGGCGCGCAAGCCGTTCGACGGTCGTGAACTCGAGGGCCTTCATGCCCAGCGCCCGCGCGGCTTCTATGTTGACTAGCTTGTCGTCGAGGAAGAGCGTCTCCCCGGGCCGCGTGCCGAGTTCCTTGAGGACGAGGCGATAGATGGCGGGGTCGGGCTTGGCGATGCGCACACTGAAAGCTCCAGACCAGCACGTCGAAGCGGTGAATCCAGTCGAACTCGCGCTCCACGCTCGCGAGCACGTTGTCGCCCATGTTGGAGAGGATGGCGGTGAGCAGGCCGCGCTGCTTGAGCTGCGAGCTGCCAGGCCAGCATGGCGGGGTTCTGCGGTGGTCCACATGCGGGCGTCCCAGCGGTTCAGCTCTTCGACGGCGCCGGCTGGGCAAGTCGAGTCCGGCGTCGCGGACGAACTTCTGCCAGAAGGCGATGCCGGTGAGCTTGCCTTCGTCGTAGGCGTGGCGGTCGGCCCAGTAGAGGCTCTCGAAGCGGGCAGGGGGCAGGCCGGTGATGCGCAGCAGGGCGGCGTGGGCTTCGGGGTCCGGCGGGCCGGTCAATACCATTCCATAGTCGAAGACAACCGCGCGCAGAGCCAATGTTCCTCCCCATGTGAACGCCCGTGTATGGTTGAAAAGGAGCGCCTGCTCCTATTGTGCATGAGCACCTGCGGTGGGGCGGGCGAGCACCTGCGTGGGCGACGACTTCTGATCGTCGATGGGACGAAAGAATGCGCTTTTCGCGAAGGACGGACTGGAATACGGAGGAGAGCGAACTGGCGCGGGCGCACCGGCTGCGCGCGCAGGCCGGCCTGCCGATTGCCGACCTGACGGCTTCGAATCCGACCCGCTGCGGCTTTGAGTATGCTCCGGAACTGCTGGCGGCGCTGGCCGATCCGCAGGGCGCTCGACTACGATCCGCAGCCCAGAGGGCAGCCTGCGCGGGCGCGAGGCGGTCTGCGCGTACTATGCGGGCCACGGCGTTGCGCTTGAAGCCGGAGCAGATTGTGCTGACCACCAGCACCAGCGAGGCTTACAGCTACCTCTTCCGGCTGCTCTGCGATCCGGGCAGCGAGATTCTGTAGTTCCGCAGCCGGGCTATCCGCTCTTCGACTTTCTGGCCGTGCTGGACGATGTGCGGCTCAAGGCCGCGCCGCTGGTCTACGACCATGGCTGGCAGATCGATCCGGAGGGGTTTCGCCGGGCGATCACGCCCCAGACGCGGGCCATCGTGCTGGTGCACCCCAACAACCCCACCGGCCACTTCACCAAGCCCTGGGAGGCGGAGGAGCTGGCGCGGCTGTGCCGGGAGTTCGATCTTTCGCTGATTGTGGACGAGGTTTTTCTGGACTACGGCTTTGGCGGAAGGCGGGCGGAGTTTTGCCGACGGGGCTCGAGGGGGTTCCGGTGTTCGTGGTGAGCGGGCTGAGCAAGATTGCCGGGCTGCCGCAGATGAAGGCGGCCTGGATTGTGGCGACCGGGCCCGCGGCAAGCGCAGGCGCTGGAGCGGCTGGAGGTGATTGCCGATACGTTTCTCTCCATGAATGCGCCGGTCCAATGCGCGCTGCCGGCGTGGCTGGAGGGACGCGCGGCGATCCAGGGGCAGATCCGGGAACGGCTGGCCGCTAACCTGGCTGAACTGGACCGGCAACTGGGCCGGCTGCCGGCGGTGCAGAGGCTGGAGGTGGAGGGCGGCTGGTACGCGGTGTTGCGGATTCCGGCGCTCGAGCCGGACGAGCAGACGGTGCTGGCGCTGCTGGAACGTGGGGTCTGGGTCCATCCGGGATACTTTTTCGGGATGGCGGAGTCGGGCTGGCTGGTGGTGAGCCTGCTGGGGCCGGAGAGGGAATTCAGTACCGGAGTATCCGTACTGGTTGACTATTTTGAAACGAATCAAGGTGGTAACAAGCCCGCCCTCAAGGCATAAGCGTTGCTTGAAGTAGATTTCGTAAGTAATTATTAACAAATAAGTTAAGCATTTATCTTCCGCTCAGATTATGGTACGCAGGAAGGGGTTGCTTTTGCGCTCGGCGCCGATGGTGGTGGCGGGGCCGTGGCCGGGCAGGACTTTGGTTTCATCGGGAAGGGCCAGCAGACGGGTTTCGATGGAGTCGATAATCTGCGCGGAGTTGCCGCCGGGCAGGTCGGTGCGGCCGATGCTGCCGGCAAAGAGCGTATCGCCGGCGATGAGCATCTTGAGCGGGGCAAAGTGGAGGCAGACCGAACCCTGGGTGTGGCCGGGAGTGTGCAGCACCTGGGCGGGGTAGCGGTCCAGGCCCACGAGCAGGCCGTCGGTGAGGCTCTCGTCGGGCGGCGCGGTCTCCGGGGTTGCCACGCCCAGCCAGGCGGCCTGTGCGGCCATCATTTTGAGCAGCGGCAGGTCGTTTTCGTTCAGAAAGATGGGCGCGCCGGTGAGCCGCTTGAGCTTGAGCGCGCCGCCTACGTGGTCGATGTGGGCGTGGGTGACGAGAATCTGCTTGAGCTTGAGGCCGAGTTCGGTAAGGCGGCGCTGGATGCGGCCGACCTCGTCGCCGGGATCGATGACGATGGCCTCGCCGGCCTCCTCGTCGCCCAGGATGGTGCAGTTGCATTCCAGCGGGCCGACGGGGAAGGTTTCCAGAATCATGGTTCTATTGTAGGGCCGCAGAGAAGTGCAAAAGGCAGGCACGGTGGGACCTGCCTTTGAGAATGCGGAATTACAATCCGGAAAGTTTGAGGGGCTTGCCGGAATCCTGAATCTGCCGGAGGCTACTTGCTGGGCCTTGCGGGTGCGGAAACCGGGGCGGGTTGGGAGCCTTCCAGCACCGAGTGCGAGCCGGTGGTGCGTACGTAGAGAACGGTCAGGCTGATGGAGGTGAGCATGAAGATGACCGCCGACCAGGTGGTGAGCCGGGTGAGCACATTGGCCGCGGCGCGGGGACCGAAGGCGGTCTGCGAACCCTGGCCGCCGAAGGCTCCTGCCAGGTCGGCCGAGCGGCCCTGCTGCAGGAGTACGACGCCGATGAGAAAGAGGCACACAATCACGTGCAGGACGACGACGAAGTAGAGAAGCATCTGCATTTTTTATCTGCTTTCCAAGTCTGTCCGGCTGTTGCGGACAGAAGAATCTTTGGTGCGGAGGAGGGGACTTGAACCCCTATGCCTTGTGGGCGTCAGCACCTCAAGCTGGTGTGTCTGCCAATTTCACCACCTCCGCACAGGGGTGAACATTACGAGTATAGCAAAAAGTGGAGGCAGAACGAGAATGGCGGGAATAGACGAACTGAGCCGCCGAACCCAGCGGATTGGGAGCGTATCGCCTTTCTCTCGCTTCAGGAACCGCTCACACGCCTAACCGCGTCATCCAGGCGGCCAGGGCCTGCTGGTCGGGGGTTCCGGCGGCGTGGGCGGCGTGGACGTTGCGGCGTTCGGCTTGGTTGCGGTTCTGGCTGATCTTGAACTTGCCTTCGATGCGGGCGATGGGGATGCGGAAGCCGACGATGCCGGCCAGCATGGTGCGGCGGAAACCGTCAGGCATGGCGCGCCATTTTTCCGCATAGGCCGGCTCATGGGCCTGGATCAGGCCGGCGAGCAGGGCTTCCTTGCCGGGTTCGTCTTCGACCAGCGTGAGAGTTCCGTAGGCGTGGACGGCGATGTAGTTCCAGGTGGGAACCGAGAGCGGTTCGACGTAGAGGGTGGGCGAGACGTAGCTGTGCGGTCCGGGGAAGACGACCAGCGTTTCGTGCCCGGCGAGGGATTGCCAGTGGCGATTGGCGCGGGCGAAGTGGCCTTCGATGAGGCCGTGTTCGCCCTCGTCTTTGACCACCAGCGGAAGGTGGGTGGCAGCGAGAGGCGCTGGAGGCTGCGGCTCCGATTGCGGGCCGACGAGGATGGCAAAGGAGTAGGACTGCATGGCCTCGATGAGAATGGCGCGGTCGGCGATTTGGTTGAATTTGGGCGAGTACATATGGCTCCTGATGAACAGACGGCGGCTTGGTTGCTTCAGAAGATAGCACAGAGCTTTTCGAAGGAATCGAGTTCGATAAGGTGCTGACCCTGCGGCGCGGGATCGACCGTGGCGCGTTCCAGTTCCCAGGTGTCTTTGTGGAAGAGAAAGACGGCGTGCAGGCCGGCGGCCAGTGCGGGGTTGATGTCGCTCCTGGGGCTGTTTCCGATCATCCAGCTGGTGTGCGGCGAGAGTTCATGGCGGGCGATGACCTGGCGGTAGGTGGGAGGGTCTTTCTCCTGGACGATTTCCACGGCGGAGAAGTAGCCGGAGAGCCCGGAACGGGCGAGCTTGTCTGCCTGTTCGGCCTGGTTGCCTTTGGTCATGAGGATAAGCCGGTGGCGGCTGGCCAGCTCGGCCAGGGTCTCCGCCACGCCGGGAAGCAGTTCGATCTCCTGCTCGGCGATGGAGCGGGTGAAACTCAGGATGCGCTGGGCCTTTTCTTCGGTAACCGGGGCGGGGCTGAGGCGCTCAAAGCAAGTGACCAGCGAGCGGGTAAAGCTGGAAAGGCCGTAGCCGTGGGCCAGGATGGTTTCGCGCTCCACGGCGTTCAGGGCCTTGCGCACCTCTTCCGGCGAGTAGGTGCGGTGGTTCAGGTACCCGATGAAGGCAGCGATGGCGCGCTCGAAGTAGATGTTGTTCTCCCACAGCGTATCGTCGGCGTCGATGAGCAGGGTCTGGCCTGGAGAAAATTGCGGCATGGGTCTTATGGTAGCGAACCAGGTCGCTATGGATCATTGCGCGGGTGCGGGCAGGGTGTAGTCGAAGCTGTAGGAGTGCTTGCCACTGGCGATGGTGATATTCATAGTTCCCGCGATGCCGGCGAGTTCTCCCGTACCTGAGCCGGGCACAACGGCGACGGAGAGCTTGTAGCTGCCATTATCCATGGCGCCGCTGTGTTGGAGGGCGAAAGAGCCGGTGTGACTTTGGAGGGTTCCGGTGACCTGCTCGATGGCGACATAGCCGGCAGAGCCCTTGGCCTGGTCGCCGGCGCCAAGCATTTCTCCTTTGCTTGTGGCCTCAAGATCGCCGTGGAATTGCTTGTCGAGGGCGTAGCGGCCGATGGATGTGCCTGTGGTGGCATCGTCCGGCGGGAGCGGCGTGGTCTTTACATCGAATGATCCTTCTGCATGGAGGGTCATGACGCGGTCCTTTCTGATTGGTTGCGTGGCAATCCATTGCTTCAGATTCGGTTCCTGCAGGGTGCGGAACTCGATGCAGCCGTCGATATGTTCAAGGGCGTGCCTGAGGGCCAGATCGGAGGAGGCGACTTTGTGGGTGGCGAAGAAGTTCTTCACATTGCCGTAGGCATCGGTGGAGCAGAAGCTGCCCGTGGAGCTGACCAGCATCGGCGCCCATCTCGGTGGTGAGCTGGGCCTGGACCTGGTCCCAATGGTTCTGGATGAATTTCCATGCCTGATCGCGGTTTTCCTGGATCTGGAGGGCGATGGCGAACTGGATGGCCGCGTCCTGGTTGCGGACCTTGCCGGAGACGGCGTAGTCGAGGGAGCGTTGCACCAGGGCGGGGTCTTCAAACTGGGCCAGCAAACGGAGAGCGCCCTCCTGGAACTCGGGATTGGTTGAGGTTTCAAAGACGTTCTGCAACTTGGTCGAAGAGCGCGGCGTCGCCGTTGCGCGCGGCGATGGCCAGGGCGGTCTGGCCCAGCGTGGCATCGACGGAGGCGGGATTGGCCAGATAATTCTGCGCGATCTGGCGGGCCTGGGCGAGGACGGCGGGATCCTTGCCGTAGTAGCCGAGGACGCCGAAGAGGCTGGGCGCGCAATTCGCGGGTGTTGGCGCGAATCGCTTCGCGGAAGGAGCGCCGAGCTTGGCGTACTGCGGCGCAAAGGTGGAGCGAATCCAGGCCGAGAGCGCGGCCTTCTCTTCAGGTGTCTCCGCAACACGCTCATAGGTCGCGTCGACGCCTCCCAGGGCGGAGCTTACAACCTCGGCGTTGGGATCGGCTCTTGACGGCGGCCACCAGGTCAAGATAGGCGCCGATGGGAGCCTTGTTGGCGCGCACCTGGGCCCACTCGTCGCCGATGAGGCTGATGCGCTCGGTGGGAGTGAGGGTGGTTTCCACGCCGGCCACCAGAGCCGCGTAAACGCTGGGCGGGTAGGCGCTGCGGTAGTAGCCCTTGCCGCCGGCATTGGCGAAGAAGAGGCCGGCTTCGGGCACCTTCAATGCGGTGGTGGCGGGGGTGAGAACCTGGCAGTCCTGCCTCTTGGCCTCCGACTTGAAGCAGACGGGGAGGGTCCATTTCTGCGCGGGGTCGGGCTGGATGCTGGGGCTGAGGAAGAAGCGCTTCTGCGCCACCGGAGACCTTGCCGTTGGCCGGCTCGCCGAAGGTGAGGATGGGCGCGCCCGGCTGGGCCACCAGGCTCTCCATGATCTTGTCCACCGGCTTGTGGCTGGCGGCGGTCTGCGCGTTCCAGAAGTCCTCCGCGGTGGCGTTTGCGTAGAGATGGGCGGCCAGGTAGTTGTGCACGCCCTTGCGGAAGGTCTCCTCGCCCAGGTAGTTCTCCACCGTCAGCAGCACGGCGCTGGCCTTGCCGTAGGCGATGCCGTCGAACATCTGGTTGATCTCGTCGGGGGTCTCGGCCTTGGCGCGGATGGCGCGGGTGGTGGGCTGCGCGTCGATGTTCAGCGTGTCGTCCACGCCGCGCGACCACGGTCTGGTCGATGTTCCACTCCGGATGCATGGCGGCCACGGCCTTGTTCTCCATCCAGGTGGCAAAGCCCTCGTTGAGCCAGATGTTGTCCCACCACTGCATGGTGACCAGGTCGCCGAACCACTGGTGGGCCATCTCGTGGGCGATGACCAGGGCGACTTCTTTCTTGGCGCCGACGGAGGCCGTTTTGGGATCGATGAGCAGGTCGGTCTCGCGGTAGGTGATGGCGCCGAAGTTCTCCATGGCGCCGGCCTCGAAGTCGGGCAGGGCGATGAGGTCGAGCTTCTTGAGCGGGTAGGGAATGCCGAAGTAGGTGTTGTAGTAGTGGAGCACGTACTTGGCGACATCGACGCCGTAGGGCGTGAGGGCGACCTTGTCGGGCGTGGAGCAGACGCGGATGGCCACGCCGTCGGATTCGCCGGCGGTGCACTGGAAGTCGCCGACCAGGAAGGCGACGAGGTAAGTGGACATTTTGGGGGTGGTGAGCGAACTTGAGCGTGTGCTTGCCGGCGGCGGGGCCGGGCGTGTCGCTTTCGATGGGGCTGTTGGAGATGGCCGTGTCGCCGCTGTCGACGACCAGCGAGATGTCATAGGTGGCCTTGAAGGCCGGCTCGTCGAAGCAGGGGAAGGCGCGGCGCGCGTCGGTGGCTTCAAACTGGGTGACGGCGTAGTTGCGGCGGGCGGTTTTGGAGAGATAGAAGCCGCGCAGTTCGTTGTTCAGGATGCCGGTGTAGGCGATGGAGAGCGTGGCCTTGCCGGCGGGCAGCTTTTCCGGGAAGGTGAAGGTGGCCTGCTCCTTGTCCTTGTCGAGAGTGACGGTGGCGGTCTGCTCGCTTGCCGTTGGCGGTCACGGTGACGCTTTGGAAGGCGATCTCGGCGGCGTTCAGGGTGATGTGATCGGTGGGCTCGGCGAGGGTCACGTCGATGGACTCAACGCCGGCGAAGGTTGCGGCCTTGAGGTCGGGCGTGAGGGTGAGCGCGTAGTGCTCGGGGCGGACGTCGAAGCGGGCAGACGCTGGGCGTTTGCCGCGCGGGCCGGCGGCCAGAGAGAAGGCCGGCAGAAGCGCGGCCGACTGACGCAAGGAGCAGCGCGAAACGACGGGGCGGAGTACAACGAATCTTCATGCGAAGCCTACGCGGAGGATGAAGGGTTATTGGCGCCGAGGTCTTTTTCGGCAGCAGGGAGTCGAGCAGGAGCAGGCAGGCGCCGGTGACGATGGAGGAGTCGGCCAGGTTGAAGTCGGGCCAGTGGTAGGTGAAGATGTGGACTTCGATGAAGTCGACCACCGAGCCGTAGAGGATGCGGTCGTGGACGTTGCCGAGGGCTCCGGCAAAGATGAGCGCCAGGGCGACGGTGAGTGAGGGTGAAGCGGTCGCCCAGGCGGACCAGGACGACGAGGACGACCAGCGCGGCCAGGAGATGAGAAGCCGATCAGGGCCCAGCGGACCGCGTGGGGCGAGGCGGAGTTGGCGAAGAGCGAGAAGGCTGCGCCCTCGTTGGTCCAATGGGTGATGCGCAGAACGTGGGGTATGACGGGAATGGCGCCGCCCATGGGGATGTGGAGCGCGACCCAGGTCTTGGTCAGGCGGTCGAGCAAAGATGATGAGCGCGGAGATGAGCAGCAGCCAGGGCAGGCGGCGGGGAACGCAGCTCATTGGAACCTCACGTCAGGCGAGCCTACCCTCTGCGAACTGGGGCGGTGGGTGGCTGATCATGCCCATTTCGGTGAGCGCGGACTGGCAGCGGGTGCAGACGTTCTGCCAGATGCCGTAGCTGGAGGTGTCGTTCGTATAGCGCCAGCAGCGATTGCATTTGGTGCCGGAGGCAACGGTAGCGGAGGCAGAGGGACGAGCAGGTTTACCATCTTCTGCATTAACTCCCCGTGCGGTAAAAATCTTGACGGTGGAGACATTGAAGAACTCCGCGAGCGCATCCTTCGGAAAAGGCGCGTAGTAGCGACGCATCTTCCCGATTAGCGCGAATTTCCACGCTTGCGCCGAGACCTTTGCCGATGTTGCCCTGCTTTCGTTCAATCTCAATTGCGCTGAAGACTTCATCCCGCACGGCAAACAATTTCTTCCACTCTTCGATGAGCGGCGCGGGGTCTTCGGAGAAGATTTCTTCCGGTTTGGGGAAGTGCGCCAGATGCACGCTGGCTTCGCGGCCTTCGACGGCGGGCAGATGCTCCCAGACTTCGTCGGCGGTGAAGCTGAGGATGGGCGCGACCAGGCGGACGAGGGCTTCGGTGATCTGCCAGAGGACGGTCTGCGCGGAGCGGCGCGCCTGGCTCGTGGGCGCGAAGGTGTACATGCGGTCCTTGAGCACGTCGAGATAGAAGGCTGCTGAGGTCGACGATGGCGAACTCGTTGACCGCGTGGTAGACGCGATGGAACTCGAAGGCCGCGTACCAGCCGAGGATCTTTTCGGTCAGGTCGCGGGTGCGGGCCAGCATGTAGCGGTCGAGCGGGAGCAGTTCGGCTCTCGGGGACGCGGTCGCGGGCGGGGTCGAAGCCGTGCAGGTTGCCGAGCAGGAAGCGGAAGGTGTTGCGCAGCTTCTTGTAGATTTCGGCGCAGCGCTGCATCAGGTTTTCGCTGGCCGCCATGTCTTCGCGGAAGTCGACCGAGGCAACCCAGAGGCGGACGATCTCGCCGCCCATGCGGTTGGCGATATCGACCGGATCGACGCCGTTGCCGAGGGATTTGGACATGGCGCGGCCCTGCTCGTCGAGGGTCCAGCCGGCGGTGGCGACGTGGGAGTAGGGCGCGCGGCCGCGCAGAGCCACCGAGGTCAGCAGAGACGAGTGGAACCAGCCGCGGTGCTGGTCGCCGCCCTCCAGATAAAGGCACTCGCGTGCCCTTCGCCGTTTTGGAAGGAGGTATAGGCGGACTTCAGGTCCGGGTCGGACTCGCAGACGGCAAACCAACTGACGCCGGAGTCGAACCAGACGTCGAGAATGTCGGTTTCCTTGCGGAAGTCCGTGCCGCCGCAGTGGGCGCAGGCGGCGCCGGCGGGCAGCAGCTCCGTCTGTCGCGCCGGTGTGCCAGGCCTCGACGCCTTCGCGCTCGAAGAGATCGACGATCTTGCGGTTGAGATCGGCGTCGATGATGGGCTGGTTGCACCTTTCGCACAGGAAGACGGCGATGGGCACGCCCCAGATGCGCTGGCGGCTGATGCACCAGTCGGGGCGGGTGGCGATCATGTTGGTGATGCGCTCCTTGCCCCAGGCCGGGTCCCAGACCACCTTGTCGATCTCTTCAATGGCCAGCTGGCGGAAGGTTGTTTCCTGGTCGTTGGGCTGATTTCACCGGCGTTTCCAGCAGATGAACCACTGCTCGGTGGCGCGGAAGATGACCGGATGGTGGCAGCGCCAGCAGTGCGGGTAGGAGTGTTCCAGGTCGCTGCCGGCCAGCAGCGCGCCGCGCTCCTCGAGCATGGCGAGGATGATGGGATTGGCGGCCCAGACCTTTTGCCCGTCAAAGGCGGGCGGCGCGGCGTAGGGCCAGGCGTGGGGGTCCACGTGGATGTGGCCCGTGGCATCGACGCGGCAGGTGAGGGTCGAGGCCGTAGCGCTGGCCGGTATAGAAGTCGTCCGCGCCGTGCGAGGGCGCGGTGTGGACGGCGCCGGTGCCCTGGTCGGCGGTGACGTAGGTGGCCAGCACGCCCAGGACGCTGCGGTCGAGGAAGGGATGCTGGAAGGTGATGCGGTCGAGCATGGCTGCCTTTGAAGCGGGCCAGTTCTCTGGTTGCGCCCAGCTTGCAGCCTGCGGCGACTGAGGCGGCCAGTTCGGCGGCGACGATGTAGACCTGAGCGTCTGCGCCGTCTCCGGCCTCCAGGGCCACGTACTCGAAATCGGGATGGAAGGCCACGGCCATCGACGCGGGCAGGGTCCAGGGGGTGGTGGTCCAGATGATGGTCGAGACCTGGCGGCCGGCCAGGGCCGGGTGAATGGCTGCGGGGTCGGAGGTGAGCCGGTAGCGCACGTAGACCGAGGGGCTGGTGTGCATCTCGTACTCGACCTCGGCCTCGGCCAGCGCGGTGCGGTCGTGGATGCACCAGTAAACCGGCTTGAGGCCGCGGTAGACGAAGCCTTTCTCCAGGAAGCCGTAAAAGGCTTCCAGGGTGCGGGCCTCGTAGTCGCGGGCCATGGTCTTGTAGGGGGTGTTCCAGCGGCCGAAGCAGCCAATGCGCTCAAACTGCGAGGTTTGCAGGTCGACGTACTTCTGCGCGTAGGCGCGGCAGGCTTCCAGCACGGCGGGGGCGGGCATTTCCAGCTTCTTGCGGCCCAGATGCTCGTCCACTTTGATCTCGATGGGCAGGCCGTGGCAGTCGTAGCCGGGGACGTAGGGAGCGTCGAAGCCGGCCATGGTCTTGGACTTGACGACAAAGTCCTTGAGGCCCTTGTTGAGGGCGTGGCCCAGGTGGATGGGGCCGTTGGCGTAGGGAGGGCCGTCGTGGAGCATGTAGGCGGGGCGGCCGCGGCCGGCCTTGCGCAGCTCTTCATAGAGGCGGAGCGAGGCCCAGCGGGCCAGCCGAAGCGGCTCATTCTGAGGCAGATTGGCCTTCATCGGAAAGGCGGTTTGCGGCAAGGTAAGGGTCGCCTTCAACTCCGGCGCTGCGGACATCGTGACTCCCTGCGATGTGCGAAATTGTTCATTTGTTAGTGTAAATGGCGAGGGACGAGATATTTTCGGTAACAACCGGGAGGGTTCGCCGTCTATTGTTTATGGGAACCCTGATCACGCCGGAATATGAGACTCTGGAAGATGAGACTCTGGAGAGCGCCCCGGGGCATTCAGAGACAAGGGCGAACGCGGGCGCAGCATAATGAGAGAATGGCCCGGGACGAAGGAAGGCTCCCTAGCGAACTCGAAATCGGGCAGCCAAAGGCAACAGAGCCAGCAACAAACATGGCAAACGATCTACTGACATCCACCAGATACGGAATCCCGAGCTGCGGCTGCTTCCCGCGGGCGGCTACGAACTCGACATCTCCTTTGGCATGGCCCTTGAGGAAAAGCCCATCTGGAGCGAGCTCTACGAGAACATCCGCGACATCTTCTTTCCCCCCAAGTTGCCGCCGCTGGAGTTGACCTCGACGCCCATTCCGGTGCCTGACCGGATGGCGGTGAAGCCCAACCCCTGGGCGTTCGGCATCTCCACCACCATTAACCTGATGATTCTGGCCGCATTGCTGTTCTTCGGGGTTAGGAAGATCATCGACACGGTAAACCAGCAGCAGTTGCACGCCACCGACATCGATGTGGGAGTCTGGCAGCCCAAGGCGCCCAGGGCCGACGGCTCCAACGGCGGCGGTGGCGGCGGCGGCGACAACAGCATCGTCGATCCCATCAAGGGCCATCTGCCCAAGATCGAGAAGGACCCCATTACGCCGCCCCAGGTGCAGACGGTAGACAACCCCAAGATACCCATGCAGGCGGCCATCGATGTGCAGAAGAACATCATGCTGCCCGACAACCCCACGCTGCCGACCATTGGAGTCACGAATTCCCCCAACGTCAAGCTGGCCTCCAACGGACAGGGTTCAGGCAGCGGCATGGGAACGGGCTCAGGGGGCGGTTTAGGTTCGGGGATCGGCAACGGATATGGGCCGGGGTATGGCGGAGGCGCCGGCGGCGGACTCTATCGCGTGGGCGGTGGGATTTCCGCGCCGGTTCCTCTGAACAATGTGGAGGCGGAGTTCTCCGACGAGGCGCGCCGGGCCAAGTACCAGGGCGTCTGCCTGATCTCAGTGATTGTGGATGCGCAGGGAAATCCGCAGAATCCGCGCGTGATTCGAACGCTGGGTATGGGGCTGGACGAGAAGGCCCTGGAAGCGGTTCGCAAGTACAAGTTCAAGCCGGCGATGAAGAGAGGCAGGCACGCCGGTGCCGGTGATGATTACCGTCGAGGTAAACTTCCGCCTGTATTGAGATGTTGGATGGTTGCTGCGCGTGGGGGCGGTGTGGCGTTAAAGATGCACTCTTTTTGAACGAGAGCGGAGGCGCCCTGCGCAGGTTTAGTTACTCTCAGATATGGGCCACCCAGCCAGGCATTTTTTATTTTCTTCCGTTTGCAATCTTTTTATTTTTCATTTGAGCCAGAGCATAATCGAGATTTTGCCTTGCATTGGCATAGGCCGGATCAATCCGCAGGGCTTCGCTGAACTGCTCAGCCGCCTTTTCATAATCCCCCAGTTGAACCAGGGCCGCGCCGAGGTCATTATGCGCATGAGGATTTGCCGGTTCGAGGCGCAGCGCTTGGGTAAACTCCTTTACCGCTGCGGGGGTCTGATGCGTCTCAGCAAGGAGCCTGCCGATTCTGGAATGAATGATTGCCTGATTGGGTAGGATGGCCAGAGAAAGCCGGAATTTCTTCAGCGCTTCCCCGGCCAAACCCTGCCTGCCATAAATCATGCCTAAATTGTTCAGCGCATCGCAATTATCCGGTTCAATGGCAAGCGCCTTACCATACTCCTGAACCGCCTCGTCGAGTCTATCCTGCCCGCGCAGAGCATCGGCAAGATAAAGCCGCGCCGTTATAAAATCCGGACGCGCGGCGAGCGCCTTCCTGCTGTACATCTCCTCATCCTTCGGCCTGCCCATCAAATCACACCATAGCGCCATGGCGGTCAGAATATCGGGGTTGTTGGGAGCAATACGCAATGCCTGCTCCAGACGTTGTCCCGCCAGAGGCAACTTGCTGCGGTCATGGGTTTGCATCGCGACTTGCATCATGTAATAGGCGGAATATGAAAGACTCTGCGGCCCGTTTGGATCATAGACCAGCGCGCGCTCGAAATACTCCTGCGCTTCGGTAGTTTTTCCCTGGCTCGCGTACACCACGCCCAGGCTGTAGTTGGGAAATCCCCCGCGCGGATCAACCTCGAGCACATGGCTGAATAGCGTGAACGAATTGTTCCACACCTTTACCTGCACATCGGTCTTTACGGCGCACGCCAGGATAGCCGCGACCGCAAGCAGTTGAGTTACGAACCTGATCTTCGGGAATTTGGCAACGGCATCGCCGGCCAGCCAGACAACGGCAGTAAAAAGGCCGATCAAGGGAAGATAGGTGTAACGTTCGGCCATGGCCTGAACGCCAACCTGCACGATGCCGATCACCGGCACAAGTGTTCCCATGAACCACAGCCAGCCGGTGAGACAATAAGGTCTTTGCTTCCGGATATGCCAGCAGAAGGCGGTTACGACAATGAGCGCAATACCCGATAACACCGCGTAAATCAGGATGCGATTTGAGTCATAGTAATAATAGGCCCTGAGCGGATGGGGCCAGAACATGATGCGCACGTAGCGCCAGTAACTGATGACCGCATTGCAGATTCTGATCCACAAGGGAAAGACCTGAAGCGAACCCACCGCGCCGCTGACCTTCTGCGCAAAGATGGTGATGACGCTCGAAATAGCCACCATGATAAAGAACAGCCATTTTTCTACGCATAACTTCCAAAAGGAAGAGGACCAATGCACGCGTGTTTCCGGGGTAAACGTAAATCTGCGCAACGGCCAATAATCCAGCAACAGCAGGGTAAATGGAAGCGTGACGGCCATGGGTTTAGACAGCAGGCTGCAGGCAAAGCAGCAGGCCACCAATGCCTACCGTTTCCAGGATGGCCTGCGCACATACCATGCATAAGCCAGCAACGCCGCGAACCAGGAAAAAGCGCACAAGAGATCCTTGCGTTCGGAAATCCAGGCAACGGATTCGACATGCGCGGGGTGCAGCGCGAACAAGAATGCCACCATTGCGGAACGCCATAAGAAACCGGTCATGTACAAAAGCAAAAGGAACAGCAGAACCGCATTGGCGGCGTGCAAACACACGTTGGTCATATGGTGGCCGGCGGGACTCTCGCCATAAAGCCTCCAGTCCACCATATGTGAAATCCATGTCAGCGGGTGCCAGTTTCCCTCCTGGAAAGTTGTAAACGCCCACGCCATGCTGTGCATGGTCAACCCCTGCTGCACATGCCGGTTCTGCAGGACATAGCCGTAATCATCCATCGTGACAAATTCGTTGTTCCGCACACTCCAATAGGAAAAAACGGTAACCACCACAAGAACAATGCAGAAGGCAACAATCCGCCACGGTTTATAAGTTACGGGAGTAGTGGGAACGGTCTTCCTGGCCGGCGCTTCATGCGGTCGCTCGCCATGGAATTTACGTTGTCGTGATTTCTTGGCCATGATTGCCAGCCTTCGATCATCCTGAAGCAATTGCAGAGTTAGCGTACTATGGAGCAGACCGGGGATTGAAGGAACCTCTGATTAAGGCTTTCACTGGCATTTCCTCAGGGGCTAAAGCCCGCGTTAATTCTTCTCGACTTGCGGTGCGGCTAAAGTTGTTCCCTTTCAAAACATTGACTTATTCAGAGGTTTCTTAACCCTGGCATCTATCATTTTGGTCTGTTTACAGCCTTTTTGTTTTTCATAAGGGCTTGAGCAAGATCGAAATTTCGCCTTGCTTCGGCATAGGCCGGATCAATCCGTACTGCTTCGCTGAACTGCTCGACCGCTCTTTCATCTTCCCCCAGTTGAATCAGGGCCACGCCGAGGCCATTATGCAAATTAGCGTTTGCTGGATCAAAGCGCAGTGCCCGGGTAAGTTCCTCTACCGCTTCGGGGAGCTGATGCGTCTCCATCAGAATCCTGCCCATTTGGGCATGGGCGCCTGGCTGATCGGGTTGAATGGCCAGAGAACGCCGCAATTCCTTAAGCGCTTCCCCGGTTAATCCATGCTGGTCCAAAGAGGCGCTAAATTTATTCAGCGCAACGTAGTTATCCGGCTCCAAGGCCAGCGCCTGGCGGTACTCCTGAATCGCCTCGTCCAGTTTTCCTTGCGCCTCGAAAGCATCGGCAAGATAAAGCCGCGCCGTAATATATTCAGGGTGCGCGGCGATCGCCTTTCTGCAATACGTTTCCGCATCCTTCGGCCTGCCCATCAAAGTTGACCATAGCGCCATGTTGCTCAGGACATCGGGATCGTCAGGAGCTTCACTTATTGCCAGCTCTAGGCGTTGCCCCGCCAGCGGCAGATTGCGCTGTTGATTCGGCTCGCAGCTTACCATCAGGCAATAGGCGGTAAAAGAAAGAGCCAGAGGCTGGGTGGGATAATATTCCAGCGTGCGCTCGAGATATACCTGCGCCTCGGCATTCCTTCCCTGACGCACGTACTCCGCACCCAGGTTTAAGTTGGGAAGATCCCCGCGTGGGTCAAGCGCCAGCGCGTGGCTGAAAAGCGTCACCGTATTCTTCCACACCTTCACCTGCGCATTGGTTTTAATGGCGCAGGCTAGAATGACCGCGACCGCAAGCAGCTGAGTTGCGAACTTAATCTTCGGGAATTTGGCCACTGCCTCGCCGGCCAACCAGACCACGGCGATAAAAAGACCGATAAAAGGAACATAAGTAAAATGCTCGGTCAAGGCCTGCTCTCCAACCTGCACAATGCCGATCACCGGCACCAACGTTCCCAGGAACCACAGCCAGCCGATGAGACAATAGGGCTTGTCCTTCCGGTAATGCCAGCAAGCGGCAGTTACCAGAATGAGCGCAAGAGCCGCTAACACCGCCGCGGAAACCATGATGTGATTGAAATCGTAGTAATAATAGACGGTAAGCGGATCGGGCCATAACATCATCTTCACGTAGCGGCAGTAACTTATCGGCGCGTTGCAAATTCTCTGCCACAGGTGCAAGGTTTTAAGCGGAACCACCGCGCCGCCGGCACTCTGCGCTGCAGAGGCTATCTTGCTGGAGATAGCCGCCATGATGAATAGCGGCCATTTCTCTAGGCACAGCTTCCAAATAGAAGAGAACCAAAGTGGGTGTGTTTCCGGTGTGAATGTAATTCTGCGCAACGGCCAGTAATCAAGCAACAGCATGGTGAAGGGAAGAGTGACGGCCATGGGTTTCGACATGAGAGCGCAGGCAAAGCCGCAGACCACCCAGACAAACCGCCTCCAGGATGGCTTGCGGGTATACCATGCATAAGCAAGCAATGTCGCGAACCAGAAAAACGCGCACAAAACATCCTTGCGTTCGGCAATCCAGGCAACGGATTCGACATGCGCAGGGTGCAGGGCGAACAGAAACGCAACCATTGCGGAACGACCTAAGCAGCCGGTCATGTACAACAGCAGAAGGAAAAGCAGGACTGCATCGGCGGTGTGCAAGCACAGATTGGTGATATGGTGGCCGGCGGGATTCTTGCCATAAAGGCTCGAGTCCACCATGTGCGAAATCCACGTTAAAGGGTTCCAGTTTCCTTGATGGAAGGTGGTTATCGCCCAGGCGATGCTGTGCATGGTCACGCCTTGCTGCACATGCTGGTTCTGCAGGATATAGAGGCCATCGTCGAAGGAAACGAAATCGTTGTTCCGCACACCTTGGAAGGCAACGACAGTGACCAATGCAAGGAGGATACACACAGCGGCGATTTGCCACGGCTTATGGATTGCAGGAGCAAGGGGAATGGTCTTCCCGGGCGGCGCCTGTGGCGGGCGCTGGCCTCGTGATTTGCGCTGTCGCGATTTACTTGGCATGATTGGCAAACTCCGATCACCCTGGAGCAAGTCCAGGGCTAGCGTACCATCGGGCCGGCTGGAATATTCACCCTGGCATTATTCATTTTTGTTCTTTTTCATCCTTTTTTGTTTTTCATCTGGGCTCGAGCTAGATCGAGATTTCGCTGTATGCCGGCGTTGGACGGATCGATGCGTAACGCGTCGCTGAACTGTTCGATGGCTTTTCCATAATTTCCCAGTTGAACCAGGGTTACGCCGAGGTTATTATGCGTATCGACGTCCGCAGGGTCGAAGCGCAGCGCCTGGGTTAGCTCCTCTGCCGCTTCGGGGAGCTGATGCAAATCCATGAGGATCCTGCCTATTTTGGCATAGGGCAGTGCCTGATGGGGTTGGATGGCCACAGAAAGCCGGAATTCCTTAAGCGCTTCCTCTGACAATCCCTGGCGGAGATGAATAGTGCCTAAATTGTCATGCGCAAAGTAGTTATCCGGCTCCATGGCCAGCACCTTACGGTTCTCTTCAACCGCCTCGTCAAGTTTATCCTGCGCCAGAAGAGCATCGGAAAGAAAAAGCCGGGCAGTAATCTCCGTTACAGGATCCGGATGCGCGGCGATCGCCTTTCTGCTATACGCCTCCGCATCCGTTGGCCTGCCCATCAAATTTGACCATAACGCCATGACGGACATGACATCAGGGTCGCCTGGTGTAAGCCGCAATGCCAGTTCGAGGCGTTGCCCGGCCAGCGGCAGATTGCGCTGCTCAGGGATTTGCATCAGGCATAGGGCGGAATAAGTAAGAGTCAGGGAATCGAAGGGGTCATATTTCAATGCGCGTTCGAGATATGCTTGTGCTTCGGCATATTTTCCCTGCCTTACGTACGCCATGCCCAGGCTTGAATTGGGAAAGTCACCGCGCGAGTCAATCGCGAGCACGTGGCTGAAAAGCGTCTCCGAATCTTTCCACACCTTAACCTGGGCATCGGTCTGTACGGCGCAGGCCGCAAGAACCGCGACCGCAAGCAGTTGGGCTGCGACCCTGATCCTGGGGAATTGAACAACGGCATCGCCGGCCAGCCAGACAACGGCGATAAAAAGGCCGATCAAGGGGAGATAAGTGTAGCGCTCGGCCATGGCCTGATCTCCAACCTGCACGATGCCGATTACCGGCAACAGTGTCCCCAGGAACCACAACCAGCCTATGAGGCAATAAGGCCGTTGCTTCCGGAAACGCCAGCAGGCGGCGGTAACCAGGATGAGGGCAACGACCGATAACATCGCCGCCGAAACCATAATGTTCTCTCTCTCATGGTAATAAAAGGCCCTGAGCTGATCGGGCCATACCATGATCCATACGTAGCGCCAGTAGCTGATGGCCGCGTTGCAGATTCTTACCCACACGGGCAAGCCATGGATCGGAGCCACGGCTCCGCGGGACCTCTGCGCGAGAAAAGTAATGATGCTCGATATAACCGCCATCAGGAAAAGCAGCCATTTTTCAACGCATAACTTCCAGATAGAAGAGAACCAATGCGCGCGAGTTTCTGGGGTGAACATGATCCTGCGCAACGGCCAGTAATCAAGCAACAGTAAGGTAAACGGCAGCGTGACGGCCATGGGCTTCGACATGATGCTACAGGCAAAACAGCCGGCCACTAAGGTATACCGTTTCCAGGATGGCCTGCGCACATACCATGCATACGCCAGAATTGCCGCAAACCAGAAAAACGCGCATAAAACATCCTTGCGTTCAGAAACCCAGGCAACTGATTCGACATGAGCGGGGTGCAGCGCGAAGAGAAATGCGACCATCGCGGAACGCCCCAGGTAACCGGTCATGTACAAGAGCAAAAGGAATAACAGGATGGCATTGGCGGCGTGCAAACACAGATTGGTCATATGGTGGCCGGCGGGATTTTTTCCATACATGCTCCAGTCCACCATGTGGGAAATCCATGTCAGCGGGTGCCAGTTTCCCATTTTGTAGGTTGTAAACGCCCACGCAATGCTCTGCATGGTCACCCCCTGATGCACCTGCCGGTTTTCTGTGACATAGCCGGGATCGTCGGAGGTAAGGAAATCGTTGCTCCGCACGCCCCGGTAGGAAACCACGGTAACCACCGCGAGGACGACGCACACAGCGGCAATTTGCCACGGCTTATGGCTTGCGGGAGCAATGGTATTGTTCTTCCCGGCCGGCGCCTGTGGCGGGCGCTTGTTATCGGATTTGCGCTGTCGCGATTTTTTCGACATGATTAGCGATCTCCGATCATCCTAAAGCGGCTGGGTGCTATCCCAATGAATTGTAGCGGAGAAAAGCAGAATCAAATGCAGGCCCCCTTTGTCCGCCGCGGCGGACTCATAGCTGGCTCAGGAGGACAAATCAATAAGCATTGCTCGAACGTCTATCGCACTCTGAGGACAATAATGGTCTCGTCGTCGAAGCGGTCGCGGGCGCCCTGGAAGCGGGCTACATCGGCGTGGATGGCGTCGGCTATCTGCTGGGCGGAGTGGTCAAGATGGGCGCAGAGAAGGCTGGCGAGGCGGTCATGGCCGTACATTTCGCCCCGGGCATTCTCGGCATCCAGAATTCCATCGGAAACGAAGACGAGGTTGTCGCCGGGCTGGACGGTGACATTGAACTCCTCATAGGTGATGTTGGGAAAGAGGCCGAGGGGGAAGCCTTCAGCCTGGATGGTGGAGGACTGGCCGGAGCGGCAGAGGATGGGCTGGACGGCGCCGGAGTTGGCTACCTGGAGCGTGCGGTTTTCATCGTCCCAGAGGGCGAAGAGCAGGGTGACGTATTGGGATTCCAGCTTGCGCTCCTGAAGAGCGTCGTTGAGCAGGGCGAGCATCCGGGCGGGCGCGGGCTGATGGACGGCGGCGGAGCGCATGATGCCGCTGACCAGGGCGGCAAACAGGGCGGCCGGGGCGGCTTTGCCGCTGACGTCGCCGAGGACGATGGCGGTGCGGCCGGGGCCGTAGTCGATGAAGTCGTAGAGGTCGCCGCCGATGGCGCGGGCGGGAAGAAAGCGAACCGCCATCTCGGCGTTGACGAGAGAGGGCGCGGTGGGCGGGCAGCAGGCGCAGTTGCACCTCGCGCGCCATGGCGATATCGCGCTCCAGTTGTGCCTCCTGGCGGCGGACGGCCTGGTAGAGGCGGGCGTTTTCAATGCAGATGGCGACCTGGGCGGCGAGGGTGGTCAATATGCGCTCATGCTCTTCATGGAAGAAGCCGGTGCGGGTGTGTTCGAGGTCCAGAACGCCGATGATGCGGCCCTTGTAAAAGAGAGGGACGATCAGCTCGGAGCGGGTTTCGGGGTTGATGGGGAGGTAGCGCGGGTCGTTGCGGACATCGGGAACATTGATGTGGCGCCACTCGCGGACCGCGGCGCCGACCAGGCCGCTGGTGATGGGCAGGCGGCGCAAGGGGGCCTGGGCGTGGCCGAAGCGCCAGGCATAGCGGGTTATGAGGGTCTCGCCCTTCTCGTCCAGAAGCATGATGGTGAACATCTGGTAGTCGATGAGGCGGCGCAGAAGCTGGCCGACGCGCTCCAGGAGCGGGTCGAGGTCGAGGATGGAGGCCAGTTCGACGGCGATCTCGTTGAGGACTTCGAGGGTTTGCGCCTGGCGGGAGACGCGGGCGTAGAGGCGGGCGTTCTCAATGGCCTGGGCGATGCGGGAGGCGGTGATGGTGAGCAGGTGAAGGTGCTCGGGGCGGAAGTAGCCGGCCTGCTTCGCTTTCCAGGTCCATGACGCCGATGAGGCGATTTTTGGCGATGAGGGGGACGGCCAGCTCGGAGCGGACGCCGGGATTGACCGGGAAGTAGATCTCCGAGGTGGAGACGTCGTTGAGCAGGACGGGCTCACGGGTAAGCGCCACCTGGCCGACCACGCCGCGGCCCATGGGAATGCGCAACTGTTCCACGTCGGAGGTGTGGCCGATCTGGAAGCGGACGCGCAGTTCGTGGGTGCGGTCGTTGAGCAAGAGAATGGCGAAGATACGGTAATGGATGACGGCGCGAACCAGTTCGGCGGTGCGGTTGAGAAGAGTTTGCAGGTCGAGGGTGGTGTTGAGGGCGTCGGCCAACTGCATCAGGTAGGCCACATCGGCGGGTTCTACGCGGGGGTTGATGGGGTCAAGGTGGGCGCCTGGGTTGGCTGTGCCGGCGGGACGATAATCGCCTTCAAGGTCGTGATGGCGGGGCTGGGATGGGGGAGTAGTGGCCATGGATGTGTGTAGGGAAATGATAGCGGATTCAGGGGTTAGGGGGCAGGGGGCTAAGAAATAGGGAGTAGGGAGCAGGGAGTAGACTCTGCACTTATTGCCGTCATCGGTGATCAGCGCCAATCAACAGACTCTGTTCGTTATTGCTGTATGTGCAACCGGATTGCACACACACTATTCTCTATTCCCTACGCCCTATTCCCTCGTCTTACTCCGCTCCCAGCTCACGGACGATAGCGACCGAGGCGGATGCGCCGATGCGGTTGGCTCCGGCTTCGAGCAGGGCGCGGACATCGTCCAGGGTGCGGATACCTCCCGCGGCCTTGATACCGCAACGAGCGCCGGCTACGCCGCGGAGCAGGGCTACGTCGGCCGCAGTTGCGCCGGCGGAAGCAAAGCCGGTGGAGGTTTTGAGGAAGTCGGCGCCGGCCTGGATAGCGATCTCGGCGGCGCGCAGTTTTTCTTCCACGCTGAGCAGGGCGGTTTCAAGGATGACCTTGAGCAAGGCGCCATGATGATGAGCGACGGTGGCCACGGCGTGGATGGTGTGGTGAACAGCCTGGTGATTGCCGCTCTTGAGCTGGCCCAGGGGCAAGACCATATCCAGCTCGCGCGCGCCCAGGCGGGTGAGGGCGGCTGCCTCCTGGCGCAGCGTGGAAACCAGCGAGGCGCCCAGGGGAAAGCCAATGACAACGCCCACGGGAATGCCCGTGCCGGAGAGCACGCCGACCGCGGTGGAGACCCAGACCGGGTTGAGCATGGCACAGGCAAAGCGGTAGCGGATGGCCTCATCGCAGAGGTTTTCGATCTGCTCGCGGGTGGCATCGGGCTTGAGCAGGGTGTGGTCGATGACCGCGGCCAGCGCCTGCCAACTGGATAAAGCCTGGGCGGCAAAGGCGGCGGAATCGAAGCTGCCGTGGTCGAATTCGAGATCCGCTTCCGGGATGGGTATAGGCGCAGCCATGGGTCATGCTCCTTGTACGGGAGATGAGTATAGTTCCTGCCGCAGCGCCGGGCCAAATCAATGGTTACCACTGGCCGGGCCGCGGATGCAGACGGCGGTGGACAACGGGCTGGAACCGCATGGCCCTGCAGCGAATGGAGCCGTGGCTTTGCCGGGCTGAATTCTATTGATCCAGCCAGAAACAGTGGAGCCAAGGAGGAGAAAAGCAACCGCAGGTCCTTCGACTTCAGTCGCCGCGGCGACCTGCGCTCAGGATGACAAATCTAAACGCGAATCCTCTGACTGACCCCCAATTCAGCTCACGAAGCGACTGCAATAAGTGGATTTTCCGCGTTATGTTCCGGTAATTGATCGAGCAGGATTACATTGAGCAGCGACTTATGCACCTGGATGCGGCCGTCGTAACTGATAAAGCCGAGTTCCCGGAAGCGGTTCATAAAGAAGCTGACGCGGGAGCGGGTGGTGCCGATCATCTGCGCCAGGGTCTCCTGGGTGATGGGAGGAATGAAGGTTTCCTCCACTCCCGGCTTGCCAAATTCCGCCATCAACAGGAGGATGCGCGCCAGGCGTTTTTCGCTGGAGTTGAAGAGCTGATCCACAAGATCGGCCTGGGTGCGCATGCTGCGGGCCAGCAGGAAACTCAGAAAAATGTCGGAGAGGGCATGCTCCTGGTGCATGACTTGGATCATTTCATCTCTCCTGATCTTGAGCGCGGTGCAGACGCTCTCGGCGATGGCCGTTGCCATGCGCGGCCCAGGCACCGTAGCGAGGGATTCCTCTCCAACGAAGTCGCCGGTGGAGAGCAGGGTGATGGTGGCCTCTTTGCCGTAGGGGGAAACGACAGTGAGTTTGGCACGGCCCTTTTGAAGATAAAAGAGAGAGTCTGCCGGATCTCCCTGGTTGAAAAAAGTCTGCCTGGGCTTCAATTCAACACTTGTCCGGCCCAGGCCGGTGCTGGAAAGAAAGGCGGCGGGGTCAAAGGATTTGTGCTTGGCGCTGCTTATTGACATTATTCCCTCGTTGCAGCTTGGCTCTGTCCATCAAAACCTTGAGCCAAGGCTCCTGTCTGTCTCGTTTTGCTCAACTTTCGTATTGATGAGCGGGATGCGGGAGCAAAGTGCGCCAGCACGGTGGCACGGGCAATAAAAATATGCTGTGGATATGGGGAAAGAAGAGGAGCGTAAACCTGCCGTGCCTGTGCGGCATTACGGTAAGCGAGGTGTGCTAGGCTTTTATTTGTCCTGACCAAGTGTAGCAAAACGGACCATATAAATGCGCCGCATGGAAGAATATCTGCAGGGGGAATCCCCGAAGGAACCTGGGCGCGGAGTGTGCAATGTCTGGGATAGAAGATAGATCAGATGCTCAGCACATGGGCGCCGGTTACCAGGAGTCTCGGCCGCGCCCCTGGTATCGCAAGGCATGGATTCTGTGGATCGTCTTGCTGCTGCTGGCCATTGGCGCCTACCTGGTTCTGCATGGCCGCGGTGCCGCTGATAGTACCAAACCAGCTACGAGCGGAAGCGGGCGGGGGCAGACCGGCGGGCCCGTTACACTCACAACAGCCACTGCCACCAAGGGCAGCATCGGCATCTACCTGGATGCCATCGGCACGGTAACTCCGGTCTACACCGCCTCCATCACAGCGCAGGCCAGCGGAGTGCTGACCGCGGTGCATTACAGCGAGGGCCAATACGTGCAGAAAGGGGATGCGCTGATCGATATCGATCCGCGCCCCTACCAGGCACAGTTGCTTGAGGCCCAAGGCGCGCTGGAGCGCGACACCAATCTTCTGGCGCAGGCGCAGATGGACCTGGACCGCTATCGCACGGCGTGGGCGCGCAACGGGATCAACAAGCAACTGCTGGACGACCAGGAGAAGATCGTGCTTCAGGACCAGGGCACGGTGAAGAACGATCAGGGCACGGTGAATTACGACCAGGTCCAGCTCGAGCTACTGCCACATTACCGCGCCGATTTCCGGCCGGGTGGGTCTTCGCCTGGTGGACCCCGGAAACGTGGTGCAGGCAGGCGGCAGCCACCGTGCTGGTGGTCATTACCGCAGGTGCAGCCCATCACCGTGATCTTCACGCTCGCGGAAGACAGCCTGGGACAGGTGCAGGCGCGGATGCGGCAGATGCATACGCTGCCGGTGGAGGCGTGGGATCGCGCCCAGACCACGAAGATAGCCGCGGGCAAACTGCTCACCATCGATAACCAGATCGACACCACCACGGGAACGGTAAAGCTGCGCGCCCTCTTCGACAACAAGAACGGCGCACTATTCCCCAACCAGTTTGTGAACACCAGGTTGCTGGTGAATACGCTCGACGGCGTCACGCTGGTTCCCAGCCGCGCTGTTCAGCACAATGGACAGGTGGCCTTCCTGTATGTGATTACGAACGGCGTTGCGAGCGTGCGCAACATCACGACGGGGGTTGCGGACGGCGGCATGACCGCGGTGGAGGGAATCAATCCCGGCGAGGTTGTGGCCACCAGCAGCTTTGAAAAGCTGCAGAACGGGAGCAAAGTCGTGGTGGCAAAGCAGGCGGCTGCGGCCAATGCCAGCGGAGGGCAATACTCCGTGAGTCCCTCCGGGCCTTTCATCCAGCGCCCGTTGCTACCTCGCTGCTGATGGCCGCCATCCTGCTGGTGGGTATCGTTGCGTATACCCAGTTGCCGGTCTCTGCCTTGCCGCAGGTGGACTACCCCACCATCCAGGTGCTGACCTTCTATCCGGGCGCCAGCCCGGACGTGATGGCCACCACGGTGACCGCTCCCCTGGAGCGCCAGTTTGGCCAACTGCAGGGGCTGAGCCAGATGACGTCGACCAGCTCCGGCGGTTCGTCAGTGATTGTGCTGCAGTTCGCCCTCAGCCTGAACATCGACATCGCCGAAGAAGAGGTTCAGTCCGCGATCAACGCCTCGCAGAGCTTACCTGCCCTCGAATCTTCCCTCGCCGCCGGTTTACAGCAAGACCAATCCCGCCGATGCGCCCGTGCTTACGCTGGCCGTCACATCCAACTCCATGCCGCTTTCGCAGGTGGAGGATATGGTGGATACGCGCCTGGCGCCCAAGCTCTCGCAGTTGAGCGGGGTGGGCCTGGTGAGCATCAGCGGCGGGCAGAAGCCGGCGGTGCGCATCCAGGCCAATCCCGACGGCGCTGTCGTCTTACGGGCTCAACCTGGAAGATCTGCGCACGGCGCTTGCGCAGACCAGCGTCAACCAGGCCAAGGGCAACTTCGACGGCCCTCATCAGGATTACCAGATCAATGCCAACGACCAGTTGGTGACCAGCGACGACTATCGCAAGGTTGTGGTTGCCTACCGCAACGGCGCGCCCATCATGCTGAAAGATGTGGCGCAGGTGGTGGACGGGATCGAGAACAACAAGCAGGCGGCGTGGATGAACGAGACGCCGGCGGTCATTGTCAACATTCAAAGGCAGCCGGGCGCCAATACCATCAAGGTGGTGAAGGCCATCAAGGCGATTCTTCCCCAGCTTGAGGTGAACCTGCCGGCCTCCATCCAGGTGACGCCGCTTACCGATCTCACCACCGCTATCAACGCCTCGGTCGCCGACGTGGAGTTTGAGTTGATGCTGACCGTGGCCCTGGTGGTGATGGTCATTTTTCTGTTTCTGCGCAATGTGTACGCCACTATCATTCCCAGCGTTGCCGTGCCGCTCTCATTGGTGGGCACCTTCGGCGCCATGTATGCGCTGGGCTACAGCCTGGACAATCTGTCCCTGATGGCGCTCACCATCTCCACGGGCTTTGTGGTGGATGACGCCATCGTCATGATCGAGAACATCTCGCCGCTATCTGGAGGCCGGAGACTCGCCCATGCAGGCGGCCCTGAAGGGCGCGGAGCAGATCGGCTTCACCATCATCTCTCTTACCGTGTCGCTGATCGCGGTGCTGATTCCGCTGCTCTTCATGGGCGACGTGGTCGGGCCGCCTGTTCCGCGAATTCGCGGTTACCCTGGCCGTCACCATCATTATCTCCGCCGTGGTTTCGCTGACGCTGACGCCCATGATGTGCTCGCGCATTCTGCGCCACACGCCGCAAAAGAACAACAGGGCCGGTTCTTCAAGGCTTCGGAGCGCGTCTTCGAGAGCATGATCGCGTTTTACGGCCGCACGCTCAAGTTTGTGCTGCGTTACCAGACCATCACGTTGCTGGTAGCCGTGGCCACCCTGGTGCTGACTGTCGTTCTCTACATCGTCATCCCCAAGGGGTTCTTCCCCATGCAGGATACGGGCGTGATTCAGGGCATCTCGCAGGCGCCGGAGACGATTTCGTTTGCGGCTATGGAGCAGAAGCAGCAGCAACTGGCGCACGTCATCCTTCAGGATCCGGCGGTGGAGAGCTTGTCTTCCTTTATCGGCGCGGACGGGACCAACACCACGCTGAACAGCGGACGGATGTCCATCAACCTGAAGCCGCTGGAAGAGCGCAAGCTGAGCGCCTCCGACGTGATTCGCAGGCTGCAGAAGAGCCTCAAGCAGGTGGACGGCATCGAGCTCTACATGAAGCCGGTGCAGAACATCACGGTGGACGACCGCGTGAGCCGCACCCAGTACCAGTACACGCTGGAGGACCCCGACGCCGAACGAGTTGAACCTGTGGACCGGCCAGCTGGTGGACAAGATGAAGAAGCTGCCGCAACTGGCGGATGTGGCGACCGACCAGCAAACCGGGGGCCTGGCGGTATCGCTGGTGATCGATCGCGTTACCGCATCGCGGCTGGGCATCGCGCCGTCCACCATCGACAACACGCTCTACGACGCATATGGGCAGCGCCAGATCAGCACCATGTACACGCAGTTGAACCAGTATCACGTGATTCTGGAAACCGATCCGAAGTATTCAGCAAAGCCCCGGCAAACTCCAGGATTTGTATATTCAGACCAATGCATCCTCAGGGGCTTCGGGCCCGGGCGCCTCCTCGTCCTATGCGTCTTCGGGGTCTTCGTCGGCCGGTTCGAATGCGACTACGACTACGGCGGCCTACACTCCGTCCTCGGCGGTGCTCAGCGCGCCCTCCAATGCCATCACCTCCGGCGTGGGCGCGAGCGGCACAGCTTCAACCGCCAACGCAGCCGCCAGTTCAGCGCCTGCCAATGCCGTGCCGCTGCAGCGCGTTCACGCATATTGAGAGCGCGACCGAGCCGCTCTCCATCAATCACCAGGGGCAGTTTCCGGCGGTGACCGTGTCGTTCAATCTGGCTCCCGATGCCGCGCTGGGAGGCGCAATCACGGCCATCAAGAAGGTGCAGAAGGACCTGAACATGCCGGCCAGCGTGCAGTATGGATTCCAAGGCACCGCGGCTTCATTTGAGGGCTCGCTCTCCAATGAAGGGCTGCTGATTCTGGCCGCGCTGGCCGCGGTTTATATCGTGCTGGGCATTCTTTACGAGAGCTTCATTCATCCCATCACCATTCTTTCCACGCTGCCCTCGGCCGGGCGTGGGTGCATTGCTGGCCCTGATCCTGTTCAGGCAGGACCTGAACGTGGTGGCCATCATCGGCATCATTCTGCTGATCGGCATTGTGAAGAAGAACGGCATCATGATGGTGGACTTTGCGCTGGAGGGCGAGCGCGAGCGCGGGAAGAATTCACCGGGACGCGATTTACGAGGCCTGCCTGCTGCGCTTTCGCCCCATCATGATGACCACCATGGCGGCGCTGCTGGCGGGCATTCCGCTGGCGCTGGGCCAGGGCATGGGTTCGGAGCTGCGGCGGCCGCTGGGCATTGCCATGGTGGGCGGACTGCTGCTGAGCCAGGTGCTGACGCTCTATACCACGCCGGTGATCTACATCTTCTTCGATCGCATCGGCCAGCGCTTCAGCCGTTCGCGGAAGGCCATCGAAGCGGCGGCGAGCCGCAAGCGGCGGAGGGAGCATGAATATCTCCGCCCCCTTCATCCGGCGGCCGGTAGCCACCACCCTGCTGACGGCGGGCATCACGCTTGTCGGGGCCATCGCCTTCAACGTGCTGCCTGTTTCTCCCTTGCCGCAAGTGGATTTTCCGACCATCTCGGTTTCGGCCGGCTTGCCCGGCGGAAGTCCGGAGATCATGGCGTCCTCGATTGCAACTCCGCTGGAGCGCCAGTTCAGCCATATCGCCGGCGTGACGGAGATGACCTCATCGAGTTCGCTGGGCAGCACCTCGATCACCCTGCAGTTCGATCTGAGCCGCGACATCGACGGCGCGGCGCGAGACGTGGAGGCGGCCATCAACGCCGCGCGCACCTATCTGCCGGCCAACCTGCCCGCCAACCCGACCTATCGCAAGGTGAATCCCGCGGATGCGCCGATCATGATTCTGGGGCTTACCTCGGACAAGTACGACAAGCCGACGCTCTATGACGAGGCGTCGTCGGTCATCGCGCAGAAGCTTTCGCAGATTCAGGGCGTGGGACAGGTATCGGTGGGCGGAGGCGCCGGCCCTTCCGTGCGCGTGGAAGTGAATCCTACGCTGCTCAACAGCCACGGACTCACGATCCAGAATGTGCAGCCCGTGTTGAGCCAGCAGAATGCCCACGAGCCGACGGGCCAGATCTCCGACGGCAATACCACCGCGGACATCGTCACCAACGACCAGATGTCCCGCGCGGACCAATACAAGCCGCTCATTGTCGGTTATCACAACGGAGCCGCGGTGCAGGCTCTCCGACGTAGCCGATGTATCGAATGCGGCGCAGAACATTCGCGCGGCGGGCTACCTGAACGGCGCGCCCTCGATCACCATCATCATCTTCCGCCAGCCGGGCGCCAACATCATCGATACCGTCGATCGGGTCCGGGCGGAGTTGCCATCGATCCAGGCATCCATTCCGCAAGGCATCAAGACCACGATCGTTCTGGACCGCACCACCACCATCCGCGCCTCGGTCAGCGATGTGGAGCGCACGCTCATTCTCTCCGTGCTCCTGGTGATTCTTGTGGTCTTCGTCTTTTTGCGCAACTGGCGAGCCACGCTCATTCCCACCGTCGCCGTTCCCGCTTCGCTCATCGGCACCTTCGCCGTCATGTACCTGTTCGGCTTCAGCATCGACAATCTCTCGCTGATGGCGCTGACCATCTCCACGGGCTTCGTGGTCGATGACGCCATTGTGGTGATGGAAAACATCTCCCGCCTTCGTGAATCAGGCATGCCGCCCATGAAGGCGGCGTTGCAGGGTTCCAGGGAGATAGGGTTCACCATCCTGTCGATCAGCATGTCGCTGATTGCGGTCTTTATCCCTATCCTTTGCATGGCCGGCATCGTCGGCCGGCTGTTTCGCGAGTTTGCCATCACGCTGTCGACGGCCATCTTGTTTCGATGCTCATTTCCCTGACCACTACGCCCATGATGTGCGCCTATCTGCTGAAGGATGAGAGAACGGTCAAGCACGGCCGCGCCTATCGAATCACGCGAGACGGGGATTTGCGTGGGTGATCTCCACCTACAGCCGCTCTCTCAGCCTGGGTGCTGAAACATCCCTGGCCGGTATTCGTTGTTCTGCTGCTCACCATTGGGTTGAACTTTTATCCTCATCGCATTATCCCCAAGGGGTTCTTTCCGCAGCAGGATACGGGAGCCATGACAGGCGGCGTGCAGGGGCCGCAGGACGCATCGTTTGCGGTGATGAACAACTCGGTTCTGCAACTGGTGAATGTGATCAAGGCCGATCCGGCGGTGGCCAACGTGATTGCCTATACCGGCGGCGGCGGCGCGTCCAATGGCGGCTTCATTTATATCGCGCTCAAGCCGCTCGATGTCCGCAAGATCGGAGCGCCGGCGATTATCAACCGATTGCGGCCCAAGCTGAACCGGCTTCCGGTTGCATCCGCGTTTCTGCAGGCGGCGCAGGACCTGCGCATCGGCGGACGGTCAAGCAACGCGCTCTACCAATACACCATCCAGTCTGACAACGTGCAGGATCTGGCGCACTGGGGCCCCATGCTGCTGGCGGGGATGAAAAAGTTACCGGGCTTCCAGGATGTGAACACGCGATGCGCAGAACAGCGGCCTGCAGGAGCTGACTCAGCTATGATCGCCCCACCGCCGCGCGGCTGGGCATTACGCCGCAGTCTCTGGACCAGTCTCTCTACGGCGCCTTCGGACAGTCGCAAGTCTCCATCATCTATACGCAGTTGAACCAGTATTACGTGGTATTGGAGGTAGCGCCGCCCTACTGGCAGACTCCCGATGGGCTGAAGAATATCTACCTCCATACCACCGGCAACGGCCTCATTCCGCTTTCCACGGTCAGCTCGGCCCGCGCCAGCACCACGCCGCTGACCGTCAATCACACCAGCACCTTCCCCTCCGTCACGGTGTCGTTCAATCTTGCCGACGGGGATGTCGTTGAGCGACGCCACCCGCGAGGTAAGCCAGATGCAGCAGAAGCTGAATATGCCGCAGACCGTGCGCGGCTCCTTTGCCGGAACGGCGGCGGCCTATCAGGCTTCGCTGGCCAGCGAGCCTCTTCTCATCGGCACGGCCTTACTGGCGGTATACATCGTTCTGGGCATACTTTATGAGAGCCTGGTGCATCCTCTCACCATCATCTCCACCTTGCCTTCGGCAAGCGTGGGAGCCATGCTGGCGCTGATGCTGTTCAAGATCGATCTCAACGTGATTTCGATCATCGGCATTATCCTGCTGATCGGCATCGTGAAAAAGAACGCCATCATGATGATCGACTTTGCCCTGGTGGCGGAGCGCGAGCACGGCAAGAGCACCACCGAAGCCATCTTTGAAGCCTGCCAGCTTCGCTTCCGCCCCATCCTGATGACGACGATGGCCGCTTTGTTCGGCGCGCTGCCGCTGGCCTTCGGCACCGGCACCGGCTCCGAACTCAGGCGTCCGCTGGGCATCACCATCGTCGGCGGACTGATTGTCAGCCAGATGCTGACGCTCTACACCACGCCCGTTGTCTATCTTTCTTTGATTGGGTGCGCCTGCGGCTTCCGGCGCAATCAATCGTCGGCTCTCCACAATGGAACCGCGGAGGCATCCTAGCATAGGGTGGCTATGGAGCATTGCTTATGAAGAATTCGATCGATGCAATCGCGGCAACCGTTCGCAACTATGTACGCAATCTATGCCGGTGTGCTCTGTGCCATGCTGGCTGGATGCAACGTAGGGCCAAAGTATCTTCCACCCGCGGCTGACGGCGCCGCCGGCCTTCAAGGAGTCTCCCGCGCAGTTCAAGGAGACCGAGGGATGGACAGTCGCGCAGCCCCAGGACGCGGCTCTGCGCGGCAAGTGGTGGGAGATCTACAATGAGCCGGAGTTGAATGCGCTCGAAGAACAACTCAATATCGACAACCAGAATATCCGGCAGGCTTTCGAGAACTTCATGGAGGCGCGCGCCCTGGTGCGCGAGGCGCGTTCGCAGTATTTTCCCACGGTTGGCGTTGGCGGCTCCTATACGCGCATCGCAGAGCTTCGTCCAAGTCTGACTTCCGGGGCGATTGCCAGCAGCGTAAGCGGGAAGCAGTCGCAGGTCTTCTCACTTCCGGCCGAAGTTTCATGGGAGCCCGATCTCTGGGGCAAGGTCCGCAACACGGTGCGCGCCAGCCAATATACTGCCCAACTGACCGCGGCCGATCTGGAGAATGAGCGGCTGACGGAACAGGCCAGCCTGGCCGAGTACTTCTTTGAGATTCGCGGCCAGGATGCGCTGCAAAAGATCCTCAACGACACGGTGGAAGCCGACAAGAAGGCGCTCGAAGTCTGAGCAGGCTCGCTATGACACCGGCGTGGACGACCAGATATCCCTGGTTGAAGCGCAGACCACTCTGGCCAGCGCGCAATCGGCGGCAATCAATCTCGGAATTGCGCGGGCGCAGTATGAGCATGCCATCGCCATGCTGGTCGGCAAGCCGGCCTCGACGTTCTCTATTCCGGTCGAAGCCAGGACGAGCGCTCCTCCGCCGATTCCGGTCGGATTGCCGTCGCAACTGCTGGAGCGGCGCCCGGACGTCGCCGCCGCGGAGCGGAACATGGCCGCCGCCAATGCGCAGATCGGGGTTGCCTATGCGGCCTATTATCCTGCCCTGACGCTCTCCGGCAACGGCGGCGTGGAAAGTTCGGCCATCAAGAACCTGCTGGATTCGGCCAGCCGCTTCTGGTCCGTCGGCCCATCCGTCTCCGAGACTGTTTACGATGGGGGCCTGCGCCGCGCGACAGTGAATCAGTACATTGCAACTTACAACGCAGATCTCGCCGCCTATCGCCAATCCGTGCTTACTGCATTCCAGCAGGTGGAAGACGCGCTGGCGGCGGTTCGCATTCTTGTCGCAGCAGATTCTGCGCCAACAGGAAGCTGTCGACTCCGCGCGGACGTTACGTGCAACTCGAGCAGGCGCGTTACGATACGGGCATCGATCCCTACATCGATGTAGCCGTCGCGCAAACCACATTGCTCTCCAACCAGCAGACTCTGACCAACCTGCAAGTCGAGGAGATGACGGCGTCGGTGCAACTGATTGAGGCGCTGGGCGGGGGTTGGGACCGGTCGCAGTTGCCTACGCCCGCACAGGTGACGCAAAAGCCGGCGAAGGCAGAGACCACGATCGAAAATTAAGAAATTTCTATATAGGCTGTACGTTTTGTGAGTTGCGGTATCCCACCCTTGCCGCAAAACAAAAATGCGGCAAGAGTGGGGCACCCGGCAATAAACGATAAGTGGAAGCCTGTATCGTCCAAAGTTAGCGGAACGATGGAGGACGATCCGCAATGGCATTGCCTCGCTCTTTGTTGGGTTGAGAATCCGTGGTGAACTGAAGTTGAGTTATGCCGGGATGAAGTTTAGCGAGCGGCAGCCAGGTGCTTGAGTAAGGCGCGCCGTTCAGCGTGACTTTCTGGACGTAGATGCCGCTGCCCTGGCGGCTGACGACCAAAGTTCTGCCGCCCGCCAGGCGCAGGGTCACCTTGCTGAACATGGGCGTGCCCAGAACCAGACCGCCCACGCCGGGCACGGCCGGGTAGAAGCCGAGCGCATTCCAGACATACACGCCGGAGGTTGCGCCCAGATCGTCGTTGCCGGGAATGCCGTCAGGCGTGGTCTTGAAGACCTCATTGCCGATACGCGTGACCACCTCTTCGGTCTTCCACGGCGCGCCGGCAAAGATATAGGCATAGGGAACAACGAAGTCGGGTTCGTTCTCGATGTTGTAGCACGGTTCGCCCCAGCATCTGAGCTTCAGAAAGAACTTGTCCAGGCGCGGAATGACCTTGTCGTCTCCGCCGATGGCGGCGAAGAGGGTGGGATAATCGAAGGGAATCATGAAGGTGTACTGGTAGGTGTTGCCTTCATCAAATCCCATCTGATCACCTGCTGGGGGTGCGTTCGGCTTTCTCTTGGGAAGGGAGCGCTCGGGGTCGAATCCAGCCAGCCAGCTTCCATCACTCGAACGGGGCCGAATCCAGCCAGTGGATGGATCGAAGAGATAGGTCCAGTTCTGCGATTGCTTGAGGAATAGATGATAGTCGTCCTGATCGCCGAGATTTTTTGCAAATTGCGCCACGGCAAAGTCGGCGTTGGCGTATTCGAGCGTGACCGAGGCGGCGGTGTTCTTTTTGTCAACCGGCACGTAGCCGAGTTTTAGGTAGTCGGCGAGGAAGGGACGCTCGGAGCCGCCATGCGGTCCGATACCGGGCACTGTACCGGCTTTCACCATGTACGTGAGCGCAGTTTTAACGTCGAAGTCATGCGCTCCAAAGGCATAGGACGAGGCCAGCAGGATGGCCGGCGAATCGCCTCCCATCACGTAAGTAACATCGTTGGCCGCCGGCCAGCGCGGAAGCCAGCCGCTCTCGACCGCGTCGTTGACCAGCGACTGCATCATGTCGCTTTCGCGCGCGGGGTCGAAGAGCGCGTGCAATTGTACGGTGTTGCGATAGATATCCCAGTCGGAGAAATTAGCGTACTGGGCCTTCTGCTTCGATCCGGCCAGGGAATGCACTTTATTGTCGAAGCCTATGTAATTGCCGCCCGCGATCGCTGAAGATGGTGGGACAGAGGAAGGAGTGATAGAGGCCGGTATAGAAGATTTTGCGCTGCTCCGCCGTGCCGCCCTCGACGGCAATGCGGTCTAGCAACTGGCTCCAGGTGTGGCGCGCCTGGACGTGAACCGCGTCAAAGTTCCAGACGGGAATTTCCTTCTCCAGATTGTCGAGCGCGCCGGCCTCGCTGACATACGAAATACCGACCTTGAGAACGACTTCATGCTGGTTGCCAAAGTCGAGCCATGCGCCGGTGTGCTTGCCTTGCGCCGATTTAGCGGCACTCAGGACGGCATCGTCCTGCCACAATACAGAATTCTTGTAGGGCTTGTTGAAGCGGCCCGCAACGTAGAGCTTATAGTGCGAATCGGTCGAGCAGAAATTGCCCGCCATGACGGAGCCGGCATAGGAGTTTGTGGAGGTGAGTTCGATGCTATTGCCAAAGACGTCTTCGTAAGGCATGGGGGCGGTTTGGCGGGTTAGCCCGTTTGCGCTCGATCCGGCGTTGATGAGCAGGCGCGCGCTTGCGCCTTCAGGGAAGATGAAGCGGGCGATGCCGGCGCGTTCCGCTACCGTGATTTCGACGCGTATGCCGTTAGCCAGCGTGATTGCGTAGTAGCCGGGATGCGCTTCCTCTTGGCTGTGATCGAAGGGGGCGGCGTAGGGATCGAAATTCGCGCCGGGGCTGGTGGTCAATGCGCCGGTGGTGGGCAGCACGGCGAAGTCACCATAAATCGGGCAGCCCACGCCGCTGAGATGCGTCATGCTGAAGCCGAGAATTTGTTTGTCCTCGTAATTGTAATAGGCCCTGTGAGTGGTGTCGGGACTCCACTGCACCATGCCGAAGGGCAGCGACGCGCCGGGGAAGGTTCTGCCTCCGCCGGAGCTGCCGATGATGGGGTCGCCCGCGTCGTATGGAGTGGAAACAGATTGAGCAATAGCCGGAATGCCGGAGAAAAATGAGAGCAGAACCAAGCCGAGGCGCAGAGGAGATTGAGGCCGCATCGAATTTGTCCTTTCGCGGAGATGTTCCCGGTGGGGATGCCACTTCCGCTTCATACAAATCCTACACCTCCACGCCGCCCGGCGGAACGCTTCGCCCCGTTCCCTCACGGCCTTCTACGGATAGATACCGCGTATCTGCACGGCATCCGCCACGCGTCCAATGCCCAGCATATTGGCGGCAATGCGCATGGGGACCTTGCGCTCCACATGGATCTTCAGCACATCCCGGAAAGCAGTCTTCATCACGCGTTCCAGGCGGTTGTAAACGTCCTGCGCATCCCAGAACAGGTGCTGCTCATCCTGCACCCACTCAAAGTAGGAGACAGTGACGCCGCCGGCGTTGCACAGAATATCCGGAATCACAAAGACGCCCTTGCTCTCCAGGATCCTGTCTGCTGCCGGGGTGATGGGTCCGTTGGCGGCTTCGGCGATGATCCTGCGCTCGCACTGCGGATGCATTGTCGGCGTGGATGGTGTTCTCCAGCGCCGCCGGCACCAGGATGTCGCACTCCAGTGCCAGCAACTCGGGCCGGAGTGATGGCCTCGCTTTCCGGAAATCCTGCCACATGCCCGGTGGGTCCTTGATGCTGGATCAACTCCGGAATGTTCAGTCCGTTCCGGTTGTAAACGCAGCCCGTGGAATCGCTGACCGCGATCACCTTGGCTCCGGCCTCATGCAGCAATTGCGCCGCAATCGATCCGGCGTTGCCGAAGCCCTGCACCGCCACCGTGGCGCCCTTCAACGGGATCTGCAGATGCTCGCAGGCGCTGCTCGATGGTGTAGAAAACGCCGCGGCCGGTGGCCTCGTTGCGGCCCAGCGAACCGCCCAGGCTGATCGGCTTGCCGGTCACCACGCCGGGAATCGGATATCCCTTGGTCATGCTGTAGGTGTCCATGATCCAGGCCATGGTTTGCGAATTGGTGTACACATCCGGCGCGGGAATGTCCTGCTCCGGCCCAATCAAGGGGAGAATCGCGCTGGTGTAGCGCCGCGTCATGCGCTCCAGTTCGCCTGGAGACATGTGCTTGGGGTCGCAGGTAACGCCGCCCTTGCCGCCGCCGAAGGGAATATTCACCACCGCGCACTTCCATGTCATCCATGTGGCCAGCGCCTTCACTTCGTCAAGAGTTACCTGGGGATGGTAGCGGATGCCGCCCTTGGCGGGACCGCGCACCATGCTGTGCTGCACGCGGTAGCCTTCAAAGCGGCGGATGCGCCCATCGTCCATGCGTACCGGGATACTCACCGTCAAAATCCGTTCGGGATACTTGATCATCGCCCGAGTATCGTTGTCGAGCCCCAGGGCGTCTGCTGCCGTATCAAAATTCTCCAGCGCAACGTCATAGGAGTTATCTGCAAGTCTAGCTGTGGTCATCTTTTTTCTTCCTCCTTGGCCGAACCAGCCCACCAGGCTTTTTACTCATGGGCAGCCGCTCAACCCGCCTTCATCACAACCGGCGAAGCCGCGGCCTGCTCTTGTGTCTTGCCTGATTGGTAAACCGGCATCAGCCAGTTCCTGTAATTTTTCAAACGTCCGTAGCACAGCATCGAAGTACAACTGCCGGAGCCGGAGCGTAAGCGCGCCCGGCGCCCCATCCCGCACCGGCCGGTGATCGACACGGACAATGGGCGCAATGCCCACCGCTGTTCCGGTGAAGAACAATTCGTCGCACACGTACAGCTCGCTGCGATCGATGGGCCGTTCCACGACCTCGAGGCCGAGTTCCCGCCGTGCCAGTTCCATCACCGAATCGCGCGTGATGCCCTCCAGCACGTTCTCCGTCACCGGCGGCGTAATCAGTTTTCCCTTGCGCACCATGAAGAGGTTGCAGGTGGCGCCCTCGGCCACGTGGCCGCTCTCGTTCAGCAGGATGGCCTCGTCGAAGCCGCAATGCCGCGCCTCGTCGCTGGCCAGCACGCTGTTCACGTAGGCCCCGCAGATCTTGGCCCGCGCGGGAATGGCATTATCCTCGATACGCCGCCAGGAACTTACGCCGGCATGCAATCCCTTGTCGGAGGGCAGATATTCGCCAAAGGGCAGAGCTATGACCGCAAAGGCATCCTGATCGTCGGTGCTCACTCCCACCCGCTCCGCGCACTTATAGGCCAGCGGCCGGACATAGGCATTGGCGCGAAGCGCATTCCTGCGCATTAGCTCCACGGTGATGGCGCACAACTCCGCCGGCGACAGCGGAACACAAATGCGCAGAATTCCGCAATTCTGCTTCCATCTTTCGTAGTGCTCCAGGGGACGCATCAAAAACAGCTCCCTCTGCGCCTCGTCCCAATAGGCGCGAATGCCTTCAAAGACTCCAGTGCCGTAATTCAAGGCATGGGTCAGGATGCCCACGCGCGCATCGCCGAGCGGCACATACTGCCCGTTGAAATACACAATCAGGTTCGGATCCACATCAGCTTTCATCTCACACCTTAGCCAACGACTCTCTGTACAGCTCGACGCCCCCGCTCCATGGCGCGCTCGTCCAGTTCCACCCATTTCTGATGCTTGACCAGCCGCCGCAGCGCGGCAGCAATGCTGACCTGGGGCAACACTCCGGCGATCTCCAGCAGCGCGCCCAGCATCACCATATTGGATACCCGCGCGTCGCCCAATGCGTCGGCCAGTTGCGTGAAGGGAAGCGCCAGCACATGCACGTCCTGGCGCGCGCAATCGGCCGGGAAGGTATCGCCGTTGTAGATGATCCATCCGCCGGGACGCACGCTCAAATCGAACTTCCTGAGCGAAGGCTCATTCATCGCCACCAGCACATGGGGCTGCGTCACCAGCGGTGAGTCGATTACCTGCCTGGCCAGGCGCACATGGCAGTTCGAGGTGCCCGAACGCATCTCCGGGCCGTAGGACGGCAGCCACGATACCTCCAGCCCCGCATCCAGTCCCGCCTCAGCCAGCACCTCGCCCAGCAGCAGAACCCCCTGGCCGCCAAATCCCGCCACGCGCACCTGAAGATCAACCTCTTGAGCCTGTGCGATTCCGGCATTGCCTTCAGGCAAACCCTCTTCGTCAACGCCAAGAATCTGCGGAATCTTGTCCAGCGCCGGCCCCGGCTCAGGCGGCTGACGCGGCTCGACTTCTTTGGTGCGATCGCAACACACCCCCAGCGGATAGGTCTTCTCCATTACATCGCGCACCCAGTGCTGCGCTTCCACGGGAGTCATCTTCCAGATCGTGGGGCAGGGTGAAAGCACCTCGACCATGGAGAAACCCAGTCCGCGCACCTGGTTTTCCACGGCCCGGCGCATGGCGCGCGTGGCCTGCGCAATCTGCTTGTTGTCTCCCAGGCCTACGCGCTCGATATAGACCGGAGCCTGCAGCGTGGCCAGCAGTTCGCTCATGCGCAGCGGGTAGCCTTCCGTGGCCGCGTTTCGCCCGTCCGGAGTGGTGGTGCTTTTCTGCCCCAGCAGGGTGGTCGGCGCCGCCTGTCCGCCGGTCATGCTGTAGATGGCGTTGTTGACGAAGATCACGGTGATGTTCTCGCCGCGATTGGCCGCATGCAGAATCTCCGCCGACCCGATGGCCGCTAAATCCCCATCGCCCTGGTAACCGATGACGATGCTTTCGGGCCTGCTCCGCTTCATGGCCGTGGCCACGGCCGGCCCACGGCCATGCGCGCCCTGCACATTGCCCACGTCGAAGTAGTAGTACGTAAACACCGAGCAGCCTACCGGCGCGATAAGAATCGTCCTGTCCTGGACGCCTAACTCATCGATGGCCCGGGCCAGCATCTTGTGCACAATGCCGTGCCCGCACCCTGGGCAAAAGTGGGTCTGGTGCTGCAACTCTTCCTTGCGCTCATAGCGATCGTAGAAGGCTTTGGCCTTGCCCTGCGCCACCGTGTATTCACCAACCATTTCGCTAGACATGAATCATCCGCTCTTCCTCCGGCTCCACGGCCGGCAGGTAACTCTGCGCCTGCTTGCGCACAAACCCGAGCACCTCTTCGTGCGTGGGCACATTGCCGCCGTAACGGCCCAGGAACTCCACTGGCAACGCGCCGTTCAACGCCAGCCGCACGTCTTCCAGCATCTGGCCATTGCTCATTTCCACCACCACAAAGACACGCACCCGCTCAGCCAGCCGCTGGAAATGCAGTTTCGGGAATGGATAGAGCGTAACCGGCCGCAGCACACCCACATTGAGTCCGCCGGCACGCGCCTCGGCCGCCACGGCCTTCAGTACCCGCGCCACGATTCCGTATCCCACCAGCACAATCTCCGCTCCATCCGTATGCCACTCTTCGGCGCGCGCCTCGTTCTGCTCCACGCGTTGATATTTTGCCTCCAAATGGCGAACATGCGCCTCCAGCTCATCGCAATCCAAATGCAGCGAATTGATCAGATTGCCGCGCGACTCGGCCGTGCCCGCCACGGCCCACTCCGGCAACTGCGGCGCGATGGCCGTCTGAGGAAACTCGACAGGCTCCATCATCTGCCCGATGTATCCATCCGCCATGATCACCACCGGGTTGCGGTAACGGTCTGCCAGCTCGAAGGCCAGCGCGGTCAAATCCGCCATCTCCTGTACGGAATGCGGCGCCAGTACGATGGTTCTGTAGTTCCCGTGGCCGCCGCCCTTCACCACCTGGTGATAGTCGCTCTGCTCGGCGACAATGTTTCCCAACCCCGGACCGCCGCGGGTAATGTCGGCGATGACACAGGGCAGCTCCGAGCCCGCCAGATAGCTCATGCCCTCCTGCATCAGACTTATGCCCGGCCCGCTGGACGCCGTCATCGACCGCACACCCGCCGACGCCGCGCCGTAGAGCATGTTGATGGCCGCTACCTCGCTCTCCGCCTGCAGAAACACTCCGCCCACCCGCGGCATGTACGCGGCTGCGGCCTCTGTGATCTCGCTTGCCGGCGTGATGGGATAGCCATAGAACGCGCGGCATCCGGAGAGAATGGCGCTCTTGACGATGGCTTCGTTTCCCTTCATCAGTTGCTTGCGCATGAAGTCGCTCCCACTATGTTTGTATCCAATCCGCGTCCTTCACCGGCCTTGCCGTTGACGGCGCGCAGCACCATTATCGCCCCCGGCTCGGGGCAGGCCATGAAGCAGATTCCGCATCCCGTGCAGCCCGCGCCCGCATAGGTGGCCGTACGATAGCCGTAGTGATTCAGCCGCTCGCTCAAATGGATCACCTTGGGCGGACAGGCTTCCACGCACAACCCGCAACCCTTGCACTCTTCCACATCCACCCGTAGCAAGCCTCGGTCCCGCTTTTCCGCATCGCTCACAAACAAGCCCTCCCGGCCCCATCAAAGGCTGCCCCTAGAACCCGCATTATGTTAGGCTTGGCCGTCAGCGGCAACAGTGATGCGCGTCACCCGGTCCGGCATCGGCCATCACCGAAATCAGGGTTCAACAAGAGTCCTGGAGACTAATGAATTGGAGTGGCTATGGGGGCCTTTTAGGATGAGTTATAGGCCATTGCAGCGCCAGGATGAGATTTTCAATGTCGGCGTAAGTTATTCATTTCAAATCTATTCTGGATGGTCTGGGGTCATCAGGCAGATGTCGGGCAGGTTGCGGTAGCGCTCGGCGTAGTCCATGCCGTAGCCGATGACGAAGAGGTTGGGAATGGAGAAGCCCACGTAGTCGGCCTCGATCTTCTCCAGGCGGCGCGAGGGTTTGTCGAGAAGCGTGGCGATGCGCAGCGTCTTGGGATGCTGCTGCAGGAAGAGCTTGCGCAGATAGGCGAGAGTGAGGCCGGTGTCGAGGATATCCTCGACCAGCAGCACGTTCTTGCCCTCGATGGACTCGTCCAGATCCTTGATGAGCTTGACTGCGCCGGAGGAGCGCTGCCCCTTGCCGTAGCTGGAGGTGGCGACAAAGTCGAAGGTGGCGTCGGCCTGGATGGCCCTGGACAGGTCGGCCAGAAAGGGCGCCGCGCCCTTGAGCACGCCGACCATGACCAGCTTTTCACCGTTTAGGTCACGGGTAATCTGGGCACCCATCTCGGCCACGCGATCGGCGATCTGGTAGCGGGTGAAGAGAACCTCAAGTCCCTGGTAGGTGGTAGCCATACACACAGTATTGCGCGAATGCGGGTTTGCGGGGTGAAGGCGCCTGTGCAAATCCGTGACGAAAGCTTTGCTCATGGCTCGCGCGTCTATACTTAAACGTATATGTTGCCTCATCTGCACATCTGGCACCTGACCGTGCCCACCTTCGGGCTGATGCTGTGGCTGGCCGCCGTGGCAGCCGCTATTGTCGTGGACCGCAGCTTCCGCCGCGCGCGCATTACCGCCGATGCCGTGGGCATGGTGGCCGTTGCCGTGATTGTCGGTATCGTGGGGGCCAAGCTGTGGCACGTCCTGGACACGCCGGCAGAATTTCGCGTGTATGGCTGGCGGGTGCTGTGGGATACAGCTGGTTTTGCCTGGTACGGCGGAGTGCTGTTTGGCATCGCAGCGCTGGTCTTTCAGGGCTGGTGGGCGAAGATCGGCGGCTTGCGGACGTTAGATCTGGCCGCGCCTGCCGCCGCCATCGGCTATGGCATTGGGCGCATCGGCTGTTTTCTTTCCGGGGACGGCTGCTACGGGATTCCGACAAAACTGCCCTGGGGCATGAGCTTCCCCAATGGCATTGAGCCGACTCCGCCGTTCGTGCGGGTGCATCCCACGCCGCTCTACGAACTGGCTGCCGGGTTGCTCATTGGCGGCTGGCTGTGGTGGCGCGGCGGCAAGCGGCACGGTACGGGCGAGATTGTGGGCGAGTACCTGCTGCTGAGCGGAATAGCTCGCTTTCTGGTTGAATTTATCCGCCGCAACCCCAAGGTTTTATGGGGGTTATCCAACGCCCAACTGGCCAGCGCCGGAACCGTGGTTGCGGGCATTGCGCTGATCTGGTGGGCCGCCATGCACCCGGTTGCCGGACCGGAAGAGAGCGCGAAGGCGCAGGCGGCATAAGACTCACTCGCCTAGCAGGATCAATCTGCAAACGTGGGAATTGGCCGGGACGATTTGCGCGCGGACTTGCGGTCTGCGCCTGATCTTTTCATTGACACCAATCCTGGCAGTGTCTCATTTTGCTACAGACGCTTGATAAAGGCCAGCGCCTCTTTCAGTTGCGGAAAGAGCGCCTCCTCGTCTTTGAACTCTTGGGAGTGGACGCAGCGGCGCAGGCCGCGCCTCTTGACTGGGATGCTTCAGGTGCAGCATCTCGTGGTAGAGCAGGTATTCGATGGCGTAGCGCGGACTGGAGGGCCGGTCGAAGACGCGGCTGACGACAATCATGTTGTGGGCGGCGTCGTAATGGCCGAGGGCGCGCCTGGCGGTCTGCTCGCTCCAGGTGAGCTGTGGCCGGCCCAGCAGGCTGCCGAAGAAGCGCAGATTGAGCGAGTAGAAGACTTCTTCGAGATTGTAAAAGCGGCCCTCGGGGCCGAAGAAGCGCTTGTTGCCGCGGGCGCCGCGAATCAGCTCGGTCTGGCGGACGACGACGGCCGAGGAGGCGAAGCGCTTGTAGCGCAGTTCTTGTGCTGGATCGAGCTTCTTCTTGTCGTAGAGCTTGGCCAGCAGAATGTGGGCGATGGAGTGGAGGACGGACTCGGGCGCGCCCTCCAGCAAGTCCGAGAGATTCACGCGAATCTGCCCCTCGCGAAGACGAATGGTGGTGTTCAGCGAAGTGAAGCGGCGGAAGCGGACCGCGATGGGCGGCATCGGCGCCCTGGGACGCAAGGCCCGGTACTCTTGCTGAAAGATGGGGACAATATCGGCGGCCACCAAGTACAGCTTACAGCTTGCAGCCGACAGCTCACAGTTCGTTGGGCGCATCTGGCTGTGAACTGTTAACTTTTTGCTGTCTGCTGTTCACCTTTTGTTTTCCAGCACCTGAAGCCGCTGGCGGGCCTGCCACTCCTGGTCGGGGTATTTGCCGGCGGAGGAGTTCAGAAAGTGATGGTAGTAAGTTGCCGCCGCTGCCTTCTGGTGAAGCGCATCGTAGCTGATGGCCCAGAGAAAGTAGGTGGAGGGAACCTCGGGAAGATACTTTGACCGCATGGTCAGAGCGTGCAGCGTGACGGCAGGCTGATTGGTCTTGGAGGCGGCAAAGGCCAGGCCGCTCCAGCCGTCGGGGTTGGCCGGGTCCAGCTGGGTGGCCTTGTCGAAGGCTGCAAAGGCCTCGGCGTACTTGAGCAGGCGGGTCAGGTTCTGACCGTGGGCGATCAGCAGGGCCGGATCGTCGGGGCTGGAAGTGAGCAGTCCAGCATAGAGGCGGTCAGAGCCGGCGGCGTCTCCGGCTTCTGACAGCACCTCGGCCAGCATACGGGTAATATCCGCGTTGCCGGGCTGGGCATCGTGAAGTTGTTGCAACAGGGGCAGAGCCTCGGCCTTGTCCTGCTCGGCCAGCACGGCGGCCAGTTGGGCGGTGAGGGCCGGGTCTTGGGGCGACTGTTCGAGGGCCGCGCGGAGAAAGGTTTCGGCCTCGGGATACTGTTTGCGCGCGATCATCAGGTGGGCCAGGCCGGCGTTGGCCGGGGCGGATTTGGGATCCTTGGCCAGAATGCGGCGGTATGCGGCCTCGGCGGCCTCAGGCTGGCCGGTCTGGTCGGCCAGTTCGGCGGCCATCAGCGCATCGTCCTGGGTTTCAGGCGAGAGCTTGAGGGCCTCCAGCAGGTCGTTGGAGGCTTCGGTCGCATCCGTCTGCCGGTCGATCCGGGCCAGTGCGCGCCATGCGCGGGCCTTCAGGGCGAGTCCGGCATCGCCGGGGTCGAGCGTGGTGGCCGCTGCCACCTCCGGACGAGCTTGCGCGAACTTTCCCTGGCGGGCCAGCATCAGCCCCAACGAGAGATGCGCCTCAAACGATCGTGGATCAGCCTCAATGGCGCGGCGATAGAGACCGGCGGCATCGTCCAAGCGGTTCTGGAGGTCGGCCACGTAACCGGCGTCGAAGAGCGCCCGCGCATCGGTGGGGTGGGCCGCCAGCCAGGGGTTCAGTTTAGCCTCGGCTGCTTTCCAATCGGATTTGAGGATGAATGCTTCGGCTTCCTGGACTTGGTCAGAGACGGGCTGGGGGGCGGGTTGTGGCGCGGCGGCGGCCTGCGCTTCAGGATTCGGAGCGGAATTTTGGGCGGCCCCGGCAACCGAGGCGATGAGCAAGAGGAATAAGGCGGAACGAAGCACGAAATACCTCAGTGAACAGTTTAACGGGGTGGGGCGTGGATGGAACGGCTGAGGGTTGGACGCGCCACGGCCTATAATGGAGAATGGCCGGTCGTGTCCTGAGCCCTTCTGTGGGGACATAGACGCGGCTGGACAACGTCTGCACGGTGCTCCCCCTTGAACGATGCCATCATCATCCGCGGCGCGCGGACACACAACCTGAAGAACATCTCCTGCGAGATTCCCCATGGCAAGCTGACGGTGATCAGCGGGGTTTCGGGGTCGGGGAAGAGTTCGCTGGCCTTCGACACCATCTATGCCGAGGGACAGCGGCGGTATGTGGAGTCGCTGTCGGCGTATGCGCGGCAGTTTCTGGAGCGCATTGAAAAACCCGATGTGGACCTGATCGACGGCCTTGCGCCGGCCATCGCCATCAAGCAGAAAAACACCACCCGGAACCCGCGCTCGACGGTGGCCACTGCGACGGAGGTTTTCGACTACCTGCGCCTTTTATACGCACGCTGCGGGACGGTGCATTGCGTCCACTGCGACGGGCTGGTAAAGCGGGACTCGATGGACGAGATTGCCGAGGCAGTGCTGGCGCTGGGCGAGGGAACGCGGCTGCAAGCGCTGTTTCCCGTGGACACCGCCACGCCGCCGCCGGAAGAGGCAGCACAGGCAGCGGCGAAACCGGCCAAGGCTGCCGTGCGCACGGCGAAATCTGCCGCCAAAGGCAAGCCGGTGGTGAGTGGTGGCGATTCGCCGCACACGGAAACGCTGAAGGCGCGGCTCACGGAGCTGCGCGGGAGCGGGTTCAACCGGCTCTACCAGCAGGGCAGGATCTTCGAGTTTTCAACGCCTGAGTCGCTGCTGGACCTGGACTTCACGCTTCCAGTGTTTATTCTTCTGGACCGGATTCAAGTCAGCGCGGAGAACCGCGCGCGGATTGTGGACGCGGCGGAGATTTCGTACCGCGAGGCCGGCGAGGTGATCTTTGAAGAGGTTCCGCGGGAGGAGACGGCGGAGCGCAAGCGGCACCGCTTCAGCGGCGCATACGAGTGCAAGAGCTGCCATCGGCCTGGGCGTGAGCCGGAGCCGCGGCTGTTCAGCTTCAACAATCCCTTTGGGGCCTGCCCGCGCTGCCAGGGATTCGGCAATACAGTAGACTTCGACCTGAACCTGGTGATTCCCGACAAGGGACGCAGCCTGAACGAAGGCGCCATCGATCCATGGGTGCGGCCCAAGTACCGGCCGTGGTTCGCGGATCTGCGCAGGCAGGCGGCGGAGCTGGGCGTTCCGCTGGACGTGCCGTGGCGGGATATGCCCGAGCAGGCGCGGGAGACGGTGCTGCGCGGCAAGGGCAGCTTTGCGGGTGTCTACGGCTTCTTTGCGCAGATGGAGCGCAAGAAGTACAAGCTGCACGTGCGCGTGATGCTGAGCAAGTATCGCGGCTATGCGGAGTGCCCGGATTGCCGCGGGCAAAGGCTGAGGGCCGAGGCCCGCTCGGTGCGCATCAATGGCCGCAACATCTGCCAGGTGACGGCGCTGTCCATTGCCGAGGCCAAGGAGTTTTTTTACGCGCTGAAACTTTCGCCGATGGAGGAGGAGATTGCCGGGCCGATCCTGCACGAGGTGCGGCAGCGGCTGAGTTTCCTGGACGCGGTGGGCCTGGAATACCTGACCCTGGACCGGCTGGCTTCATCGCTCTCCGGGGGTGAGGCGCAGCGGATTCAATTGGCCACATCGCTGGGTTCGCGGCTGGTGGGGGCGCTGTATGTGCTGGACGAGCCGTCCATCGGGCTGCACACGCGGGATACGGCGCGGCTGATCCATATTCTTGAGGAGCTGCGCGACCTGGGCAACACGATTTTGGTGGTGGAACACGATGCCGACGTGCTCCGTGCCGCCGATCATCTGCTGGATCTGGGGCCGGGGGCGGGGGAGTTTGGCGGCAAACTGCTGGCCGAGGGGCTTCTTGCGGAGATCGAGGCTAATCCCGGCTCGCTGACCGGGCGCTATCTTTCCGGGCAGGTTTCGATTCCGGTGCCTGCGCGGCGGCGCGCGCCGGGAAGGGAACGGCTGGTGCTGCGCGGGGCCTCGGCAAACAACCTGCACGGGCTGGACGTGGAGATTCCGCTGGGCTTGCTGGTGGCCATTACCGGAGTTTCAGGATCGGGCAAGTCGACGCTGGTGCACCATGTGCTCTACCGGGCCGTGGCGCGGGCGCTGGGACAGACGGATGGGGCCGACCCGTCGAGCGTGTACAAATCGCTGACCGGCGTGGAGCGGCTGAACGACGTGGTGCTGGTGGACCAGACGCCCATCGGGCGCACGCCGAGGTCGAATCCGATCACCTACATCAAGGGCTTCGACCTGGTGCGGGAACTCTTTGCCGCGCAGCCCGAGGCCAAGCGGCTCTCTCTCACGCCGGGGCATTTCTCCTTCAACGTGCCGGGCGGCCGCTGCAATACCTGCGAGGGCGACGGCACGGTAACGGTGGAGATGCAGTTCCTGGCCGATGTGGAACTGCCCTGCGAGGAATGCAACGGCACGCGCTATCAGGCCAGGGTGCTGCAGGTAGAGTACAAGGGCAAGAACATTCACCAGGTGCTGCAAATGACGGTGAAGGAGGCGCTGCGCTTTTTTGCCGGGCAAACCAAGCTGCTGGAAAAGCTGGCCGTGCTGGACGAGATCGGGCTGGGATATCTGCGGCTGGGTCAGTCGGCGACTACGCTTTCTGGCGGCGAGGCGCAGAGGGTCAAGCTGGCGGCGCACCTGGCGCAGGTGCGGGCGGCCAACGCCACCGCCAAGCCTTCGCAGGCCAGCCGCGTACTCTACATTCTGGACGAGCCGACTACCGGGCTGCACTTCGACGATGTTTCCAAGCTGCTGACGGCATTTCGCAAGCTGATCGACGGAGGCGGGTCGCTGATTGTGATCGAGCATAACCTGGACGTGATCAAATGCGCGGACTGGGTGATCGACCTGGGGCCGGAGGGCGGCGAAGGCGGCGGACGGATTGTGGCGGAAGGAACGCCGGAGAAGATTGCGGAGAATTTGCTCTCGCATACCGGGAAGTGGCTGGGTAGGGTGCTGTGAGGGAATCTTTCATGGCTCCTCTGATTGGTTCAGCCCTGGAATGGCGGCCCGAATTTGCCATGGGGTAGACGGATTGGGTAGAAAGGATGGAACGATTCACCGGCAGGCGAGAGATGCGCCGAAGATGAACGTCTTCGGAGGCACGGGACTGCAGGCGCATCTCATTGGAGGAGAGTGAGCATACTTTGAGCATTTCTACCGGTTCGATGAGGCCTGATCGCAGGCCTTCGCAGCATGAGGAAATTGAAGATTCACTGATTCCCAAAGGACGGCTGCTGCCTTTTCTGCTGGTGACAACGCTGTTTTTTCTATGGGCTGTTCCCGCCAACCTGAACGATATCCTCATCCGGCAGTTCATGAAGTCGTTCAACATCAACCGCTCCAGCGCCGCCGGGGTGCAGCTCGTATTTCTACCTGGGATATTTCCTGCTGGCCATACCGGCCGGGCAACTGATGCGGCGCTTCGGTTACAAGACCGGGATTGTGACGGGATTGGTCCTGCTGGGCAGCGGGTGCTGGATGTTCTGGCCGGCGGCGCAGGCGGAGAAATTTGGGCTCTTTCTAGCGGCGCTGTTTGTGATTGCCAGCGGGCTGTCTTTCCTGGAGACGGCGGCCAATCCCTTTATTGCGCAACTGGGATATCCGGCCTCGAGCGCGCAACGGCTGAACTTTTCCCAGGCCTTTTATCCCCTGGGAGCGATTGCCGCGGGTTTGGTGGGGACGGTCTTTATCTTCTCGGGCGTGAAGCTGACCGATGCGCAAGTCCTGGCCATGCAGGCGGCGGGAACCTACCGGCCCTATCTTCATGCCGAAACGTTGCGCGTGTTGATGCCCTACGTGGTGCTGGGGGCCGTAGCTTTTCTCTGGGCCTTGCTGGTGGTTTTGACTAGGTTTCCCGCTTTGGGATCTGAGGACGTTTACCAGGAGACGGGCGCCAAGCCTGCGCACGTGAAGTTGTTCCAGCGCCACTTCGTTTTTGCGGTGATTGCGCAATTCCTTTACGTGGGCGCGCAGGTGGGCACGTGGAGCTGGTTCATCCAGTATGTGGAGTCGGCCACCGGAGTTGGCGATAAGGCCGCGGGATACATGCTGACGGGAACGCTGGCGGCCTTTGCCGTGGGGCGATTCAGCTCCGCCTGGTTGCTGCGCAATATCCCGGCGCGCCTGATGCTGGGCGCCTATGCGGCCGTGAATGTGGCTCTGGGCCTGGTGGCGGTGACGCGGCAAAACTGGCTGGGAGTGGGTTGCCTGTTGACCACCAGCCTGTTCATGTCCATGATGTTCCCCACCATCTTTGTCCTGGGGATCAAGGGAATGGGGGATAAGACTAAGACGGCGGGTTCACTGCTGATCATGGCCATTATGGGAGGAGCATTGTTGCCCAAACTGATGGGCATGATTGCGGATGCGCGTGGGCTGCAAACGGCCTACCTGGTTCCGGTGATCTGCTTTGCTGCTATCGGTTTATACGCGTGGCTGTTTGCGGAGCGCAGAGGCAGCGAGTTGGCGAGTTAGCAAGTCCGCTAGTCAGCGGGGTTCGGAGGCTGGATTGGATTTCCAGCAGCCGTACCCCCGTTTTCATGTTTACTCGGCAACTACGGGGTTGGTGAGGGCGCCCAGGCCCTCCACGGTGATGGTGACGGTTTCGCCGGGCTGGAGCCAGCGTTTAGGCGTGCGTCCTGCGCCTACGCCGGAGGGCGTGCCGGTGGAGACGATGTCGCCGGGAAGCAAGGGCGTAATGGAGGAGATATATTCGATCAGTTCGGGGATTTTGAAGATCAGCTCGCGGGTATTGGAGCTCTGCAGGACCTGGCCGTCGATAGTGAGGCTGATGGCGAGCGCGTGCGGGTCGGCGATTTCATCGGCGGTGACGATGGCGGGGCCCATGGGGCAGAAGGTGGGAAAGCTCTTGGAGAGGGACCACTGCGAGGTGGCGCGCTGCACGTCGCGGGCGCTGACGTCGTTGACGATGGTGTATCCGTAGACGTGCCTGCGCCACTCGCCAGCGGGAATGCGATAGCCGCCCATGCCGATCACGAAGGCTAACTCGGCCTCGTAATCGGGCTCGGCGGAGTTGACGGGGAGCACGATGGGGTCGCCGGGGCCGATGATGGCGGTTTGCAGCTTGAAGAAGACGACCGGGGTGGTGGGGATATCCTTTCCCGTCTCCATGGCGTGGTCGCGGTAGTTGAGGCCGATGGCGAAGATGCGCGGCGGGTTCGGTAGCGGGGCGCGCAGGGTGACTTCGTCGAGCTTAAAGAAGGGATAGGTGATTTCTGCTTTCGTTTGGGTGACGCCTGCGGCAATCACATCGAGAGCGGAATGGAATCCTGCGCCATGGAGGCCGATGACAAGGTTGTCCGGCTCATGCAGGGCACCGGGATAGGTCTTGCCGTCGCGGGCGGTGAAGGTTACGAGTTTCATAGTGTCCTAATTCAGTTCCGCGCGCACCTGGGCCAGGATTTTGAGATAGGCGCGGGCGGTTTCGGTAATGGTTTCAGGGGTTCCGGCATCGACGGCGGCCAGGTTGACGAGGTCGCTGCCTACGCCCAGGGCGCGGGCTCCCGCGCGCAGGAAGCTCTCGGCGGTTTCGAGCGTGACGCCGCCGGTGGGAATCAGCTTGAGATGCGGGAATGGGGCGAGCAGGGCCTTGAGGTAACTGGCTCCGCCCACGGACGAACAGGGGAAAATTTTTACGTAATCCGCACCCGCGTTCCATGCGGTGATGACCTCGGTGGGGGAGAGCGCGCCGGGAATGGAGATTTTTCCCCTGGCTTTGGTCAGGGCTACCACCTCAGGATGCAGGCTGGGACTGACGACAAACTCGGCGCCGGCTTCGATGGTGGCTTCGGCCTGTTCGGCGGTGGTGACGGTGCCGGAGCCGAGCAGGAGCTTCGTTCCATACTCACGCTTTAGTTCTTTCAGCACATCCACAGCACCGGGAACGGTCATGGTGACTTCAACGATGGGGACGCCGCCGGCCATCATGGCTTTGACCACGGCATGGGCCTGGGCGGCGTTGCGCACGCGCAGAACCGGAATGAGGCCCACGCGTTCGAGGATTTGGGCTGTGCTTTCAGGCATGGTTTCCTCTAGCGGGCGATGCGCGCGGAGCAGCCTTGCATGATGCGTTCGACTTCAGCCAGCGTGGCCATGCTGGTGTCGCCGGGGGTGGTCATGGCCAGTGCGCCGTGGGCCACGCCGCATTGCACGGCCCAGTCGATGGGCTTGCCGGCAAGAAGGCCGTAGATGAGGCCGGAGGCAAAGCTGTCGCCTCCGCCTACGCGGTCGTAGATATCGACCTCGCGCTGGGGGACGTGGACAATCTGGTCCCCATAGAGAGCGATGGCTCCCCAAAGGTTGCGGCTGGCGGTGGGGGCAGTGCGAAGGGTGCTGGCGATGAGCTTCAGGTTGGGATATTTGGCGGCAACTTCGCGCAGCATTTCTTCGTAGCCGGCGATGGGCAGCTCGGCAAACTCGTCGCTGACGCCTTTGACCTTGACGCCGAGCATGGCGGTGAAATCTTCCTCGTTACCGAGCAGCAAATCGACTTTGCGTACCAGTTCGCGGTTCACTTCCTGGGCCTTGACCTTGCCGCCGATATATTTCCAGAGAGAATTGTGGTAGTTGAGGTCGTAGGAGATCAGGGTGGAGTGGCGGTGGGCGGCATCCATGGCTTCCGCGGCTACTTGCGCCGTGGAAGCGGAGAGCGCTGCAAAGATGCCACCGGTGTGGAACCAGCGCGAACCACCCCAAGGAGCCGTCCATAAGGCGCCTGCCGCTTCCTGGGGATTCCGGGATCCGAGCGGCTCAGAGAAAATGGCTTCCCAGTCGAAGTCGCCGGGTTTGACCTGGCTGATGGCGGTGTGGCCGCGGTCGGAGCAGCCGGCGGCCGCGCGCGCGCCGAAGCCGCGCTCGGTAAAGTTGAGGCCGTTGCGGATCTGGCGGCCTACGCCATCATAGGGGACCCACTTGAGCAAAGCCGTATCCACGCCGCCCTGGAGGATGAGGTCTTCAACCAGGCGGCCCACGGGGTTGTCGGCCAGAACGGTGGCGATAGCGGTGCGCAGGCCGAAGCAACGGCGCAGTCCGCGGGCTACATTGTATTCACCGCCGCCCTCCCAGACCTGGAACTGGCGCGTGGTGTGGATGCGGCTTTCGCCGGGATCGAGGCGAAGCATGACCTCGCCCAGCGAGAGGCAGTCCCAGTGGCGAAGCGAATCGGGGATGAGGATTGAGTCCATGGTTGTGCAGGCCCGTTCTATCACACTGTATCGCATAAACCGGTGACAGTGTGTGACCGTGTAAGACACGGGCAAATCGTCTTGCGTGATAATGTTTTGGGGGCAGAGTTTACCGCAGATCAAAGGAAGGGAATTATGGCAGAGACGCGGAAGTTGCGGATGGGAATGGTAGGCGGAGGGCCGGGAGCGTTTATCGGTCCGGTGCACAAGATGGCGGCCGAGCTGGACGGCAAGATCGAGCTGGTGGCGGGAGCTTTTTCGCAATCGGCGGAGCGTTCGCGGGCGGCAGGAGTAGGTTTCGGGATCGATCCCGGCAGGGCGTATGCGAGCTACGAGGAGATGATCAAGGCGGAACGGAAGCGGCCGGATGCGATCGACTTTGTGGCCATTACCACGCCCAACCATCTGCACCTGCCGGTGGCGGTGGCGGCGCTGGAGGCGGGTTTTCCGGTGATGAGCGACAAGCCGGCCACGGCTAATTATGAAGAAGCGCTGAAGCTGCAGGCGGCAGTGAAGAAGGCGGGGCTGCCCTACGGGCTGACGCATACCTATGCCGGCTATGGGATGGTGCGGGAGGCGCGCGCCATCTGCGCCGGCGGGAAACTGGGCAGGATTCGCAAGGTTCAGGTGGAGTATCTGCAGGGCTGGATGACCAGGCCGCTGGAGACCACCGGGCACAAGCAGGCCGCCTGGCGCGCCGATCCGGCTTTCAACGGCCCTGGCGGCTGCATCGGCGACATCGGCACCCACGCCTTTCACCTGCTGGAATATGTGACCGGCCTGGAAGTGACGGGCCTGAATGCCACGCTACGCTCGGTGGTTCCGGGGCGGCGGCTGGACGACGATTGCAATGAGTTTGTGCGCCTGAACAACGGCGCGGCCGGCGTGATTTCAGCTTCACAGGTGGCGGCGGGTGAACTCAACGAGGTGCGAGTACGCATATATGGAGAGAACGGTTGCATAGACTGGAGGCAGCAGGACCCCAACAAGCTGGTGCTGCGATGGTTGGATGGGCCGGAGGAGATTCGCCATGCGGCGGCGGGTTACCTGAGCGCGGATGCGCGGGCGGTCGGGCGCGTTCCGCCGGGTCATCCGGAGGGGTATATCGAGGCCTTCGCCGTGCTCTACCGCGAGTTTGCCGATGGCTTGATGGCGTGGTGGCGGGGAGAGGCCAACCCCTTGCCGGCGACGCTGCCGGGGATTGTGGCCGCTGTGCGCGGCATGAGGTATATCGAGCGCACCATCGAGAGCAGCCGCAAGGAAGGCTGGGTGGAGTTTTAGGAATCTGCGCTTGCTAGGAGAAAAGAGATGAGGACGATCAAGGGGCCGGGGATTTTTCTGGCGCAGTTTGCAGGAGATGCGGCGCCGTTCAACACTCTTGTAGGGATGGCGCAATGGGCGGCAGGGTTGGGATTTGCGGGCGTGCAGATTCCCACCTGGGACAAGCGCCTCTTCGATTTGAAGTTGGCGGCCGAAAGTAAGGATTATTGCCACGAGGTGTTGGGCGTGGTGGGCCAGGCGGGCCTTGCGGTGACCGAACTGTCAACGCATCTGCAGGGGCAGTTGGTGGCCAGCCATGCGGCTTACGACGTGCTGCTGAATGGGTTTGCGCCGCCCGAACTGGCGGGGGACTTGAAGAGCAGGCAGGCCTGGGCGGTGGAGCAGTTGAAGTATGCCGCCAAGGCCAGCCGCAACCTGGGGCTGAATGCGCATGCCACGTTTTCCGGGGCGCTGGCATGGCCTTTTTTTTATCCCTGGCCGCAGCGGCCGGCGGGGCTGATCGATGAGGCTTTTGCTGAGCTGGGGAGGCGCTGGCTGCCGATCCTGCGCCTCTTCGACGAGGCGGGCGTAGACGTTTGCTACGAATTGCACCCCGGTGAGGACCTGCATGATGGCGCTACCTTCGAGCGCTTCCTTGCGGCAGTCGGCGGCCACAAGCGCGCGAACATCCTGTACGACCCCAGCCACATGATTCTGCAACAGATGGATTACCTGGCTTTCCTTGACCTCTATCACGAGCGGGTGCGCGCCTTTCACGTGAAGGACGCGGAGTACAGGGCGAGTGGGCGGTCGGGGGTCTATGGCGGCTACCAGGATTGGATTGACCGGCCGGGTCGATTCCGCTCGCTGGGCGATGGGCAGATCGATTTCCACCAGATCTTCTCGAAGATGGCGCAGTACGACTATCCCGGCTGGGCGGTGCTGGAGTGGGAGTGCTGCCTGAAGCATCCCGAGGTGGGCGCGGCGGAGGGCGCGAAGTTTGTTCGCGAGCGGATTATCCGCGTGACGGAACGGGCCTTTGACGATTTTGCCGGCGGCGGGACGGACCCGGGACGGAATCGCAGGATTCTGGGGCTGGGAGGGGCGTAACTTTTGCTTGCATTAAATCGCGATTCCCGCGGAGCGATAGATCTCTGTGATGTAGCGTATGTCGCGGAGACCTTCTTCGCCTGGGGACTTTGGCTCCAATCCGTTCTGGATGCAATGGGAGAAGTGTTCGGCTTCGGCCTGGAAGTGGGAAGGGTCGCGGGCGGGGTTGGGTTCGTCGAGTTGAGTGCCTGAGAAGTCGGCGCGCAGGCGGAGGCCTTCGTAAACAAAAGCCTGGTCGACTTCAAGCCAGCCCTTCGATCCGTGGACGCGGAAGTAGCCATTCATTGGGGCGCCGTAGGTAGTGTTGCAACTGGCGACGATGCCGGAGGGGAACTTCATCGTCCAGGAGACGTTCTCCTCGACTTCGTTGAAGCGGCCATCATGGTCGATAACCGAAGCGTAGGCGGAGATGTGTTCAGGCTCGTCGCCGGTAAGGTAGCGGCAGGCGTTGAGGCAGTAGATGCCGACATCGAAGAGCGGGCCTCCGCCTGCCATTTTCTTGCTGAGCCGCCACTCGCCGGGACGGATGTTGAAGCCAAAGGAGCTTTCGATGGCCTGCACCTGGCCGAGGACGCCGTCGCGGATGAGGCGAACAGCCCTGAGGTTGGTGGGCTCGTAGTGGCAGCGGTAGGCGATCATGAGCTTGACGTCGGCTGCCTTGCAGGCCGCGATCATTCGCTCGGCATCTGCCACGCTGGTGGTCATGGGCTTCTCGCAGAGCACGTGCTTGCCGGCCTGTGCGGCGCGGATGGTGTACTCGGCGTGCATGGAGTTGGGCAAGGCCACGTAAACGGCGTCAACGGCCGGGTCGTGCGCAATCTCGTCGAAGTTCTCGTAGTTGTAGATGGAACCGGCTGGGACATTGTATTCAGCGGCGATGCGCTCGGCCTTGTCGCGATGGCCGCTGACCAAGCCGGTGATCCGGGAGTTGGTGGTCATGAGCACGCCGGGCATGAAATGGCCTGCGATGCGGCCCAGGCCGATGACCGCGTAGCCGGTCTTCCTGGCGGGATCTTCGGCATGGAGGCGTGACGCCAAGCTGGCGGCAAGGCCCAGCGCACCGAGTTTGGCGAACTCTCTTCGCGTAAAGCTCAACATGGCCTGGACCTCATCGCTATCCATAGTAAGCATAGTTGAGTTCCTGGTCCGAGCCAAGCGTGTGCGCAATTTGTCTCCACCGGGGCTCGCGGCCTAGGATCATGGGCATGGAAATGCTGGCTTTGGACGGTCAGCCGCTTACGCTGGCCGAGATTGAAGCGGTGGCGCTGGCTGCCTGTCCGGTAGCGATCGCTCCTGCCGCGCTGGCACGCATGGCCGCGAGCCGGGCTCTGATTGAGGAGATTCTGGCCGCGGGTCAAACGGTCTACGGGGTCAACACCGGCTTTGGGAAGCTGGCAGAGGTGCGCATTCCGCCCGGGAGCCTGGCGCAGTTGCAGACCAACCTGGTGCGCAGCCATGCCGGCGGAGTGGGCCGGCCGCTGTCGGAAGCCGAATCGCGGGCCATGCTGCTGCTGCGCGCCAATGTGCTGGCCAAGGGCTTGAGCGGCTGCCGGCCGGCGTTGGTGGAACTGCTGGTGGCGCTGCTCAACGCCGGTGTACATCCGGTGATTCCGGAAAAGGGTTCGGTGGGCGCAAGCGGGGACCTGGCGCCGCTGGCTCACCTGGCGCTGGTGGCGATCGGCGAGGGCGAGGCAATTTTGAAGGGCGAGCGGATGGCCGGTGACGAAGCGCTGCAGCGGGCCGGGCTGAAGCCGATGGTCCTGGCTGCCAAAGAGGGGCTGGCGCTGCTGAACGGGACCCAGGCCATGACCGCCGTGGGCGCGCTGGCGGTGGCGCGTGGGCGCCGCGTGGCCATGCTGGCCGACCTGGCGGGCGCCATGTCGCTGGAAGCGCTGATGGGAACGCCCGCGGCCTTCGATGCGCGCATTCACGAGGCCCGGCCGCACGCGGGGCAGATGGCGGCGGCGGCCCACCTGATGCGGCTGCTGGAGGACTCGGAGATTCGCGAGTCGCATCGCGATCACGATTCGCGCGTGCAGGATGCCTATTGCCTGCGCTGCATGCCGCAGGTGCATGGGGCGGTGCGGGATGTGCTGGAGGCATGTGGCGCGGCGTGCTGGAGATTGAGGCGGGGTCGGCTACGGATAATCCGCTCGTATTCTCCAAATGACTCCTCCAAAGCGCCAAAACGACGGAGTCGTGTCGGGGGGGAATTTTCATGGGGCGCCGCTGGCTTACGCCTTCGATTATGCGGCGCATGGCGCTGACCGATCTGGCCAGCATCATGGAGCGGCGCATCGACCGACTGCTTAATCCAGACATCAACGAAGGGCTGCCGGCGTTTCTCTCGCCCGATGCGGGACTTTCGTCGGGATTCATGATGGCGCAGATCGTGGCGGCGGCGCTGATCAACGAGTGCCAGGTGCTGGCCGCGCCCGCGTCCACGGGCAGCATCCCCACCAGCGGGGGCAAGGAGGATCATGTTTCCATGGGCATGACCGGCGCCCTAAAACTGCGGCAGATTGTGGAAGACGCCGAGCGCGTCGTGGGCATCGAGTTGATGTGCGCGGCGCAGGGGTTGGAGTTCCGCAGGCCGCTCAAGGCAAGCCGGGAGGTGGAGCGCGCCTATGCCGCAGTGCGGGCAGTGGTTCCGCGACTGGAGCAGGACCGGGTATTGGCGCCGGATATCGATGTACTGGCCGCGGCAGTGCGGGCAGGAGCCTTTAACGCCTGGGCGGAGTAGAGCGGCACTGCGCCTGTCCGCCGGCCGGGAGAAGCAAACCGCCCGCCAACATTCGCCAGCATGCGTCATAGTGTCTCGGACAAAAATTTGACCGGGATGTTGCCAGTTTTGCTACTGGCAGAGCCTGCCAGGACATCCTCGCCAGATGGCCCCGGCCGGGCTAATCTATTTGGGAGCAACCAGATACGCCAAAAACGGCATGGAGGCATCGCCCTGTGGTCCTGGAATTTTTTCTTCATTTATCTATTGATTTTTGAAGAAAATATCCGTAAAATAAAACTCAGCGTTTCCTATGGAGTGACAGGCATCCTAGCCTGTTACAGAGAATGAACATGCTAAACACCCTCCTTTAAGGACAACAAATCGATGGCAAAGCGTCGTGGAAATCCGAATTGGGGCAAGCCGGAGCCCATCGGCCCGGTTGTGCCCACAGTGACCTCCTTCGAGCAAATCGTGAAGGAGTTCAAGCTCAGCCCGGATCAGTACATCCGCTCCACCCGCCTGCGCGAGTGGGCTCGCCGGAACAAGAATTCCAAGTACATTCCAGAGGCTCTTCTCGAAGCCTGGGGATTTGAGATCGAATCGACGTTGTAGGCCAGTTTTCTTCGTAATATTTACAAAAGCGCTGCCTGCGGGCGGCGCTTTTGCTGTTTACGACCGGCATAAGCGAGAATGAAAGGACGGCTATGCCTCTGACCCCACGCACCTTCGAGCCCCCATTCACCGACGTTCCCGGCGCCCTGGCCGAGATACGCGCCGGCCGCATGGTGGTGGTGGTGGACGACGAGGACCGCGAGAACGAGGGCGACCTGACCCTGGCCGCCGAGCATGTGACCCCGGAGGCCATCAACTTCATGGCCCGTTACGGCCGCGGGCTTATCTGCCTGACGCTGACCGAGGAGCGCGCCGATTATCTGCGCCTGTTCCCCATGACGCAGCAGAACTCCTCGCGCTTTGGCACGGCGTTTACTGAGATCGATCGAAGCGCGGGAGGGCGTGACCACAGGCATCTCGGCGGCGGACCGGGCGCACACCATCCGCACCGCCATCGATGCCGGCGCCACCTATTCCGACCTGGCCCGGCCGGGCCACATTTTTCCGCTGCGGGCACGCAAGGGCGGCGTGCTGGTGCGCGCCGGGCAGACCGAGGCTTCAGTGGATCTGGCGCGTCTGGCTGGACTCAATCCCGCCGGCGTCATCTGCGAGATCATGCGCGACGATGGAGAGATGGCTCGCATTCCCGACCTCATCCCCTTTTGCAAGGAACACGGGTTCCTGATTCTAACCGTGGCCGAGCTGATCCGATACCGTCTACGCCACGAGCGCTATATTGTGCGCGTGGGCGAGAGCCGCATCCAGACCCGCTACGGCGAGTTCCGCATGATCGCGTACGAGAGCGAAGTAAACGGTGGCGAGAGCCACATCGCGCTGGTGCGCGGCGAACTTTGCAAGGACTGTCCCGCATTCCCGGGCGGACCGGGAGCAGAGGGCTTCGCGGGCGCTGGTTTAACTGAGGAGCAGGACGCAGCGCGGCCGGTGTGTACCCACGCCGTGCTGGTGCGTGTGCATACCCGCTGCACCGCGGGTGATGTGTTTGCCGCCGATTGCCGCTGCCGCGAGATCCTGGATCAGTCCATGCGCATGATTGCCGAGGTGGGTTGCGGCGTGGTGCTCTACCTGCACAACACCTCGCGCGGCTTTGAGATTGACCGGACAGCGGCTTCGATGGGGGCTTCGGCAGGCGCCTTCGAGCCTGGCGGGGCGGCTGCCTTGCCGGGCGCGCTGGGCGCGAACACTGGCCGGCTTATCCTGCACCAGCAGTTGCGCGCGCGCGAAGGATTGCAGGCTCGCAGCGGGCGCATTTTGCGCGCCATTGGCCTGGGTGGTCAGATCCTCTCGGACCTGGGCATCCAGCGCATCCGCCTGCTGTCAAATACCCCCATGCACATTCCGGCGCTGGAAGGCTTCGGCCTGGAGATTGTGGAGCAGGTGGCGATTCCGGTGGAGGAGTGCAGCCGGGTGGGGTGAGTTAATCGGCGTGGTTTTGCACACACTTTTTAATTGACATCTACGTTATTTAATACATATTATCGTTATAGGCAATTGTTATGGCATTGGTCGGTGTGCCATAAGGGTTACAGCCGGGCCAGAAAGGCCTACGGCTATGATTCACTTCCCCGTTACCACCGAGACGCGGAGTCTGTACGCACTGAGTTGGAGCTATGCTCAGGACGGGAAGCTGGCAGTTGACGCCGGCACCGGGATTGTTGTGGATGCCAACCCGGCCGCGGAAGCATTGATGGGCCGTTCCCGTGTGGAGCTTATCGGGATGCATGTGGCCATGCTGCTCCCTGAGGTCGAGCGCGAGTGGGTCAGGGATGAATTCCTGAATACCGCTCAGCACGCAGCCTCACACCCCGGTTTGTACATCCGGCGAAAAGACGGCAATTGCGTGCCAGTCGCTGTCTGGTCGTCGGATACATTGAGGTTGGAAGACCAGCCGCTGGCGGTGGTTGAGTTCCGCGATATTACCGATCTACAAGAGAAGGACCATCAGCTTACAACGCAGAATTGGGCGTTGAGCGCCTATGCCATCGCGGCTTTGGCGCTGGGCCGTGATCATACTTCAGAAAATCTTCTGTTGCATTCCATTTGTGATGCCATCACGCGCAACCCGATCTATGTATTCGCATGGGTAGGGATTGCGGAAGATGGGCCGATGAAGAAAATTCGGATTGCCGCCACGGCGGGAAGTGCCGTGGGATATCTGAACGGACTGCATTTGAGCTGGTCAGAAGATGAGCCGGAGGGTCGAGGTCCGGCGGGCGTCTGCATTCGTACCGACGCGGTGCAGATTCTTGAGGATGCCGAGACATCGCCGATCTTTGGCCCGTGGCGCGAACGAGCGAGGAAGTTCGGGATACGATCCTCCGTCTCCATACCGCTTCGTATCGAGGGCAGTTGGCGCGGCGTGTTGGTCGTTTATGCCGCACGCGCCAACGCATTTGAAGCCGTGCCGGTGGAAGTATTCCAGCGCCTTGTGGAGCAGATTGTCAACGGTATCCAGACCATAAAACAGAAGCAGCTTTTAGATGCCGAGCGGAACAACCTGGAAAAGGCGCAAAAGCATCTGTCAGAAGCCCTGGCCGCGTCAGTGTCTGCCATGGTCACCGCCATGGAAATGCGAGACCCTTACACCGCCGGCCATGAAAGCCGGGTGGCGGAGATCGTATACGCCATTGGCAAGGAAATGGGCTGGGAAGAAGACCGGCTGCAAGGTTTGCGCATGGCGGCGATGGTTCACGATATCGGAAAGATTTCAATACCGGCCGAGATTCTGAACAAGCCGGGGCGGCTGACTGCAACGGAGTTCGAACTGGTCAAGGTGCATCCGGAGACCGGTTACGCCATTTTGAAAGACATTCCCTTCAACTGGCCGATTGCCGACATCGTGCGCCAGCATCACGAGAAGCTCGATGGCTCGGGCTATCCGCTGGGCCTCAAGGCGGATGCGATTCTCCCCGAATCCAAGGTACTGGCAGTGGCGGACATTGTGGAAGCCATGGCCTCTCATCGGCCGTTTCGGAAGGCACACGGTTTGGGAGTCGCATTGGCACAAATAGAAAAGGATGCCGGAACGCTATTGGACGCAGAAGTTGTGCGCATCTGCGTGACTCTGTTCTGCGAAAAGCGTTTGATTGTGCCGGGTTTGAGTTGGCAGTGATCCTGCATCTTCCTCCTTGCATCTGGACTGGAATGCAACCCCATTCACCGTCGTAAGGAGTTGTCAGGCAGCTATTAAGAAGATTTACCCTATGTAGACGCAATTGGGTGAATTCAGATCGTACGCATAGTTCTTTACAGGCGTTGCAGGCTGCACAAAGCCTGCGCTGGCGGAAATCGTGATCTGCATGATGGATGCGCGCGCGAGAGAATGTTCCAGGTTGAAGTCTTCAACAAAAGACCGCTCATTTGCCCTTCTTAAACCCGGCTCTATCATTGGGAAGCCGCTTCCCTCGGGTTGACCCACTGTCCTGCGCGCATGCTGACTTTTGCTCCTGCTGGCAGATCGATGATTCTTTACATCTCTATTCTTGTGGATGCTCATGGCAACTCCGTTCGTTCTGTTGCTTGCCTGAACCATGCCCGCCTGGAGCGAGGCATTGAATGCTCAGGACGAGAAGGCTGGCTCTCGTCGGCCGTAATCGGCTTTTACCTGCATTGGCTCGTGAGCCGCCTGCGCCTTGATCAGACGAACCGCATGACTTTTAGACGGGGATGTCCCCGGAGCGTTTCCTGCGGCGTGAGGCACAGCAGAGCTGCCAGCGGCAGATGATGCTGAATCCTTGAGGGCCGAGACGCATACCAGGCGGTGTTCTTCCAGCTCGTTCCTGGCGCGCTCCATATCGACATTTTTGTAGGCCGCAAACTTTCTGCTGACCCGGTAATAGGCAGCGGAACAAGCCTCGATGTACTCTTTTTGCTTGGTCTTAAACACTCGTTCCAGATTCTCGCAGACGACGCAGCCCATGCCGCCCTCCCTTTTTTCCGTATGACCAACAGTAGCGGTCATGTGGGGAGAAATTTCGAGGCGACAACTGTGCTTAGCCCGGTTATTTATTTACTTGGAATCGATCGTGAGGAAACCTCCTGGCGTAGTATCACGGGCCAGGAGGAAGGTGCTATCAGATTAGCCTGCCTTAATCCAGAGAATCTGGAAGATGAGCATTGCCGCCCACGTTGCCTAAAAGATAATCTGGGTGCTCGCACCTGTCAAGCGTATTCACCATATTTTCTTTTATCTGAAATCATTTACCCGATTCAATTGCTTTTGAGCGGAGCCGCAGTAACCGGTCTGCCACTACAAAAAGCAACACAGATAAAACCATTTGCCGGGCGTCACGGGTGAGGGCACCATCCCCTGCACCGAGAGTTGTGCATTCGCGAAGGTGCGCCGGCACGCGCCGTCCCTGTCGCATCTCCTTTATGATTTTGTTCTGCTGCGACTTCTCGCAATTGACATGATTGGAATAGGATATGCTAAGGTCGCCTTCAGAAGGAACGATTTTTGCCGTCAAAGTTACAGCTATCCGCGGAACCGCGGATCGCATCACAAGAGGAATTTATGTACAGAAGACTGCTGCTTGCATTTGTATTCGTCCTGACCGCGCTCCATGCCGGCGCCCAAACAGCCGCGACTGTTTCCCTGCGGCAGAACGGTTGGAGCATCGACTGTTCCCAGCAAGACTCATCCTTGTCGATCTCGGCAGATCGATTGGGTAGCATTGCCCGGGATATTCAACTCCATGAAGAGACTCCATCCGGCCTTCGCAGGCTGACTCATTTCTCGGCGAGCATCGGCGCCAGTGGGCAACTGATTATCAAAACCACTGAGCCCAGGACGGCGTGGGAATTCGATGCGCAGCCGGACAAACTCACCATCATCACCACCGACTTTCACGGAGTGATGACGGGGTGGGCGGATTCACCCACCGATCGAGTTATTGCCCGTCTGCTCGATCCGGAAGGACTGCCGGTCAACTGGCAGGGAACCGACGAAGTGGTTGAAACCTACGGCGGCTCGCACACGATTAATCGCTCGTATCTGCCCCGGCATAACCCTGAAGTTATCTACATGGGACTGGGTCACATTTCAGTGGGGGGATTGCACAGTCTCTTCGATCGGGACACGGACATCGCCGTGGACTTCAGCGAAGACTCGGAGTTGAAGGCCGTGGCAGGCAGAAACGATGTTTACGCTTTGACCATTCCGGTCCGCGATAGCGCCACCATTCGAGTTATGCCGGACTACTACACGCATACCTTGGGGCTTCCTATCTACATTCGCTACGACGATTCGCACTTTCACACGGCGCCCATCACCTGGTCCAGTTGGACGAGTTACTATGGTGCGGTCACTGAACGGAATGTTACGAGCAACGCCGACTGGCTGGCTGAGAACCTGAAGCCGTATGGCTTCGAGTATGTGCAACTCGACGCCGGCTATGATACACAGCCCGAGGGTCATTCGTGGGTGGATAACTGGAGCGCCGAGAAGTTCCCGCACGGTCCTGCATGGCTGGCAAGTTATATCCACGGCAAAGGACTGAAGGCGGGATTGTGGGTGGTGCCCAACGCATACGCTCCCGCCCTAAAGGAGCACCCTGACTGGTATCTCTACGACAAGCAGGGCAAGGTGCTGCTGGATTATCAAACTCCGGCGCTGGACTCCACCAATCCCCAGGTATTCGACCATCTGAAGCACCTGTTCACCAGGCTGGACGAACTGGGCTTCGATTACTACAAATTCGACGGCGAGCTGCCGCTGCCGGCTTATGCTCCTCCGGTGGATAAGAGCCGCTTGTTCTCGCCATCGGCTGATTTCATCCAGAATTACCGGGAGCGGCTGGCGCTTATCCGGCGCACGATCGGCCCCGACCGCTTCATTGAACTGTGCCCCACCGGTGTTCCGCTGCAAGCGATAGGATACGCCGACTCTTATTTCAATGGTGAAGATCTTTATAACAACTGGCAGGGAATGTATGCGTACTTCAGCCTCCATCAGCGCCAATCTCTTCCTGAATCATATGGTGACTTACGTCATGCCCGGCGAAGGGATTGAAGTGGGCGAGCCGATGACCGTGGAGCAGGCGAAGCTGAAGCGTGCCGCAATCAACCTCAAGACAGAGCGTACGCGCGAAGACCCGCTGACTGGCTTCGGGACCACGCTCCCGGAGGCGCGGACGTTGGTTACTTACGCGGCTCTGACCGGTGTGGTCTATCCGCTTGCCAGCGTGATGCCGGAGCTTCCGGCCGAGCGCGTGGAACTATTGCAGGCGACCATGCCCACGCTGCCCATCCTGCCCATCGACTTGTTCAGCCGGGGAACAGACAGCGCCTGGGACAAGTTCAAGCACGTTCAGGCGAACTACTACATTCATCATTATGCAGAGTTACTGGATCTGAAAGTCGACGCACCGGCGGGCATTTATGACGTTGCGGCGGAGACTAACTGGCGCAGCGAAAGCGTCGAGCGCAGACTGGAGTTCGTCCGGAAGTTAGGCCTGAGCGCAGAGCGCAGTTACATCGTTTTCGATTTCTGGAAGCAGCAGCCGCTGGGAGTCTTCAAGGGCAAGATCGATCTCACTATCGGGCCGCACGATACACGCGTGCTGCTCATCCATCCCTTTGCTGGCCGGCCGCAACTGATTGCAAACTCGCGCCACATTTCGGGTTCCTATTCCATCGTGAGCCAAAGCTGGGATGCAGCGGGGAAGAATTTGCGCGGCGAGTCGCTAACCGTTGCCGGCAAGGCATACACGCTGTGGTTTACTATTCCAGGCGGCTATCGAAAAGCTTCAGTGCAGGTGAATGGGAAAGCCGGAAAGCCGATCTCATCCTCATGGCGGCAACAGGGACAATTTGCCAGCCTGCGCTTCATGGGCACGGGCGAGCCGGCAGAATGGCAGGTGCAGTTCTAGGAAACCTCTGAATAAGCCCTTGTGCTTGCGCTGGCATTTCCTCAGGGGCTAAAGCCCGTACCCTTCAAAACGATAGCTTGCGGAATTTACCAGCCCAGCACATAGGCGAAGATCAGCGGCGCGACGATGGAAGCGTCGGACTCGATGATGAACTTGGGCGTGTGCTCGCCGAGCTTGCCCCAGGTGATCTTTTCGTTGGGCACGGCGCCGGAGTAGGAGCCGTAGCTGGTGGTGGAGTCCGAGATCTGGCAGAAGTAGGCCCACAGCGGCACATGCTCGCGCTGCAAATCCTGGTGCAGCATGGGGACCACGCAGATGGGGAAATCGCCGGCGATGCCGCCGCCAATCTGGAAGAAGCCAAGCGGAGTTTCGGCGGTGGTGGCCGTGTACCACTCGGCCAGCTCCATCATGTATTCGATGCCGGTGCGGACGGTGTGGACATTTTTCACGTCGCCGGAGATGCAGTGGCCGGCATACATATTGCCCAGCGTCGAGTCTTCCCAGCCGGGGACGAAGATGGGCAGGTTCTTTTCCGCGGCGGCCAGCAGCCAACTGTTCTTGGGATCGATCTGATAGGACTGCTTCAGGTCGCCGGAGAGCAGAATCTTGTACAAGAACTGGTGGGGGAAGAAGCGCTCGCCGGCCTGGTCGGCGCGTACCCACTCTTTCAGCACTTCGTTCTCAATGCGCCGCATGGCCTCCATCTCCGGGATGCAGGTGTCGGTGACGCGGTTCATGTGGCGGCTGAGCAGCCTGGCCTCGTCGGCGGGAGTGAGGTCGCGGTAGTGGGGAACGCGCTCGTAGAAGTCGTGGGCGACGAGATTGAAGACGTCTTCCTCAAGATTGGCGCCGGTGCAGCAGATGCCGTGAATCTTGTCCTGGCGGATCATTTCGGCCAGCGAGAGGCCCAGTTCCGCCGTGCTCATGGCGCCGGCGATGGTGACGAACATTTTTCCGCCCCTGGCCAGCAGGGCGTTGTAGGCATTGGCGGCGTCAACCAGGGCCGCGGCGTTGAAATGGCGATAGTGGTGCTTGATAAACGAGGTGATGGACGACATGGCTTGAGCTTGCTCTACTAGTTAAGCTACCACAGTTGAATTCATGGGATGTTAAAGAGAGCACCGCGGATTGGAGCAGAAGGGCTTTCGTGGTTTCCCACCCTTGCGATAGTGAAAAATCGCAAGGATGGGGCACGGAGCATCTGGTGTGGCTACGAATTGCCGGACTCAAGCAGGGCGTTGAGTTTGGCCATGACCTGAAAGGCGTCGGCGATATAGACTACGTCGGCCTTGCCGCGGGTCCAGCCGCAGTTGGGGTCCAGTGAGATGGCGCGGCGCTCGGCGATGAATCGCCAGCCCACCACGTGCGGCTCCTCGCCGTGACAGCAGGTGGAGAGGCCCTTGAGATGGCGCGGCGTGGCGCCGGTCTGGCCGATTTGGTTCATGTGGGTGAGGAAGGGCAGCACCGGCTCGCCCTCGCCGCCCTGGTCGACCAGTGATTTGCTGCTGCCGAGGGATGCGGAGGCAAGACGCAGGAATCCGAGAATCAATTCGCCTGCTTCGGCAACATGCACCTGGCCGTCGGGTTGTTTTTTTGTCCAGCCGGCGCCGGCGACGAAGAGGAGTTTGGCGTCGGGGCGTATGGTTTGCGTTCCCTGCGAGGGCGCGCGGAGGCCGCTGACGGTGGTGCGGAGCGCGGGCAGCTCCGCTGTTACATGTTCCAAGGATGCTGTGGCTGGTTTACCGGCGTAGGCTGCGTGAGTGCCTGCGTCGAGTAGCAGGAACCAGGGGCGGGTATCGCGGCTGAGGACCGCTTCCACGCGTTGGCGATAGAACCAGCGGGTTGCTTCGATAGTCCCCGTGCCGCCGATGGCCGTGATGTGCGTATCAATGAAACCGCCCAGGCGGTGGGCCACACCTGCTGCCACGCGCGCAAAGCGGGAACTGGCGGGGGCGAGGATGATGCTGGCGTTGGCGGCGCGGCAGAGGGCTTCGAGGGCCGCGGCATCGCTCGAGTAACGCGGCTGGGCGAAGGCTTCGCCGGATACCGCAAGCAGACGTGTTCCTGCGGATGCAAGAGCGCCGGCCGCAGCGGCGGCGTCAGCGGCGACGATGCCGATGGCGAGTGAGGCGTTGAGCTGGGCCGCTAATTGCTTGCCTGTGGTTACGGCTTCCAGCGAGGCCTTGGTCAGAGCGGCGCCGGTTTCGTCTGCGTGGGTGAGTACAAGGATCGTTTCCATCATTCGGCTCCAATCCACTCCACCAGTTCGCGAGCGATCTCGCCGGGAGCGAGGTCTTTAACCACGCGGGTGGTGCGCTGCTGTTTGGGCAGGCTGGCGGAGAGGTAGCGCAGGCCGTTGGCGGCAAGGGTTGCGGTCCTGGCCTTTTGCAGAGCGGGCATGATGGTGCGCATGTTGGCCATGCCGATCTGCGGATTGTTGCGCGGCTCGGCCAGGTTGCCGGTGGCCCAGCCAAGGACGGCAGGGGTTCCTGCGCAGATTGAGACCTGGTGCTTGCCGCCTTCGACGCGCTCCAGCACTTCAAAGGAGCCGTCTTCGCGGAGACCGATCTGGTCCACGCCCTGGAACTGGTCGGTGATGCCCAAGCGCTCGCCGACCAACTGGAGCGTGACGCCTGCGCCGCGTGTGGCCGACTCCCAGCCGCCGAAGAGCAGGAGCTTGGAGCGGTCGAGGCCGGGAATGGCGGCGATGGTTTCGGCGAGGACAGCGGCGGTGGAGTGCGCGTCAGGGAAACCGCCGATGGGGCCGTCGATAGGGACCAGCTCGAAGGCCACCTTCTGGGCCACGGTCATCATCACCTGTTGCAGCTTGGCCTTGGGGCCGAGCGAGACCAACCAGAGTTTGCTGCCGGGATTTTTGGCGGCCAGATTCGCGGCTTCATAGAGCGCGCAGGCGGCCCAGGGGTCGAGGACCGCCGGCAATACCATCTCGTTCTTCAGGCCGGGGCCGTTGGGGCCGGTAACCGGCTCGAGTGTTTGAAGCGGGTCGGGAACGATGCCCGCACAACCCACGATGTGCAACACATTTGCCATTGGTATTTTCCTTTATTACAGCGTTATTCGGAGATGCCAGAGGTAACGCAATGCCAGACTGTACCATCGGGCAGAAGGAGATCATATTCCTGATGGATAGCTGTACTATCTGCGTTATGAATATCTTTTTTGAGCCGGACAGGATAATCTCCCGGAACCAGAAGCATGAGTTCATGTTTAACGTTTGGGAATATTCCCTCTAGCTCGAATTTCTTGCCATTCAGGATCACATCAGCGAAGAGTTCTGGGTTGCAATTGGCACACAAACTCCGGATATGCGTTGCGGAAACATGCACCTTAATGGCAGAGTCGGCAGGATTGGACTTTTTCGGGGCTTTGGGTATTTCTGTATCTTGCCCATATCGCGTCTTCTGTCCATAGATCGAAGATGTGGAGCAAAGCAAAAGGCACAACGCTAGAACAAACTTTCTCATCGATTATCTCCCTGAAGATTATAGCCAGTGAGTGGTTTAGTGAGAATGCGGAGAACTCAGTTCTCTGCCGAATGCAGGCCGCCGGAGCCGGCCGTGCCCTGATGCAAAACGTGCTAGGTTCTTCGCAGATAAGTTATTCGTAGACTCCGGTAACAGTGCAATGCCAGACTGTATTCTCGCTCAAGAGGAGCTCATACTGCTGAAAGATCGGTCCGGCATTTTTCTTGAGAGACTGTTTCAGGAGCCGTCCCCGATAGTCGCCCGGAAATAGAGCAAGTTGATAGTAACCCGGGTACCAGATCCAGTCACCCATCAACTCGATTTTCTTTCCGTCGACGGTTGCATCCGCATAGACGACGTCGCTGCAATTCTCCCCTTTGCACGGCGTGCGGACGTGTATGCCGGAAACATGAATTGCGATGGGATAATCAACGCCTTTTTTGGCGGTGGGTGGAGGTTGACCTATTCGAGTCTTTTGCCCATAGAGGAAAGGTAAGGAACAAAAAACAAGAAGATACACGACTGACTTTCTCATATTCGCCTCACAAACGGAGATCGGTTAGCGATCACTCAGGGGCTAAAGTCCAAGCCCGTTGATGCTGTATTTGCGGCACGACTAAAGTCATGCCCTTTCAAAACCACATTGATCAGTATAAATCAAGGAGAGAACTCAGTTTTCTGCGGAGTGAAGACCGCCGGAGCCGGCGCGGAATTCTATGTTGGAACTCTCGCCGTCCGGCGACTGTCCGCAGTTCCACAGGCAGGCGCCGCAATGGGCGCATTTTTCGCGCTCGAAGGCGGGCAGGCCGTCGTCGCCCAGCGTGATGGCCTGCCCGGAACACATGGCGATGCAGGTCTTCTCGATACAGGCAATGCAGAACTCTTTATCGAGGAAGACCACGTGGTCGGCAAAGCCGGGCATGGCCTGCACCTTGCCACCGAGCAGCAGCGCGTCCTGGTGCGTGACCAGCAGGCGGCCATCGAAGGGGATCTCCGGCCAGCCGCGGGCGGAGAGCAGCGCGTCGTGGAGGGGGCGACCGTCTGCCAGGGCCAGGGCCGCGGCTTCTTTCAGCTTGAGGCCGTCGATGGAGCCGCGAATCTGCTTGTGCGCGGGAGGGATGTGCGCATGCAAGGAGAGCCTACCGCCGGTGAGTCCGGCCAGCGCCATTCCGATCATGCCTTTGATCATGCCGCCGTGGAAGCCGTCGCGGGCGTTCCTGGCTTCACGAGCGCCGCGTTCGACCCAGCTGCCGCGGCGTTTTTTTTCGTAGGTTTTGGACAGGTTCTGCTGGGTGAAGGGAAGGCCGGCGCGCAGCAGTTCCACCACGGCTTCGGCCAGTTGCGTGCCCGTGGTCCAGGCTTCGTCGACGCCGGAGCCGGTGAGCATGTTGGTCGAGCCCGAACCTTCGCCGATGCGGGCATAGCCGTCGCCGGTGAGGAACGGCTCGCCGCGCTGGCCGGACTCTTCGAGCGACTTCGCGCCCCAGGAGCGCAGGGTTCCGTCCTTGAGGTAGCGCCACAGCGCGGGGTGCTGGATATAGTGCTGCAAATAGCGGTAGGCGGTGCGCGATGGGTTGCCCATCCAGGAGGGCACGAAGATGCCTACCGAAACAAGGCGCTCCGGGTGCACATAGAGGAAGCCGAAGATCTCCGGCTCGGGAAATCCGAAAGTATGCCAGACGGTTCCGGGCTGGAGCCGTGAGTTTTCCGGCAGTTCGATGACAAACTTCATGCCCAGCGCCCACTCGCGGCGCGCGTGGCCCTCTGGTAGACCGAGCTTTTGGTCGAGCGCCCTGCCAATCTGACCCACCGGACCATCGCCCACGACCGTCAACTGCGCGCGCACATCCATTCCGGGTAGGAAGCCGTCGGCGGGCGCGCCGGATTTGTCTATGCCCTGGTCGGCGAGGCGGAGGCCTGCGACGCGCTGGCCGGAAATTTTTTCCTCGAAAAGAGGCTCGCTGACCGGCGTGCCGGGCCATATCTGCACCAGGCCGGTGGCCATCAGTTGCGAGCTGACCCACTGGTTGAACTGGCCGATGGAGAGCACCAGACCGCCGTTTTTGTGGAGAAAGGCCGGGGTCCAGGGCAGCTCGAAGGCATGGTCGTGGAGGCCGAGCAGCGGTCCGGCCGCGCGCAGGGCCGCATCGGCGGCGCGCAGAGTGAGGGAGCGCCGGCTGGCGCCGATGGGGTCCAGCAGATAGAGCACCCGTTCGTGGCTGACCTCGACGGCCATGGGGATTTCGGCCGGATTGAGATCGGGAAAACTGGCGCGAATGCCCTGGGCGCGCGTGACCACGCCGCTGACGCCCGCGGCAAGGTCGTCGGCGCGTTCGTAGCAGAGCACTTGCAAGGGCATTCCAGGAGCAACTTTGCTTTGGAAGGCTGGATCTTCGGGATGCGCGGTCCACTCATCGGTGAGCGTAGTGAGAAAGCCGCCCATCGCGGGGCCGAAGCCGGCGCAGGCGATATCGACTTCCATGGTCTGGCGGTCGATTTCCGGCGCAAGCGAGCCAGCCGGGGTTGTTTCCCAGGTCTCAGAAGCGAGATCTCCACCCCACAGACGAAGACCTGTCCGTGGGGACCCCGGACCTGGGGAACCCGCGCCTGTGGTTGTGGTTTCCACGCTCATTTCGGGTTACCTCATTGACGTGGCCAGTTGGGGTTCGTGATTTCCCACCCTTTCGCCAAAAAAGAGGCGAAAGGATGGGGCACGGAGCTTTGTTGCGGCATCCGGCGCCATCCGAATGCGGTTCAGTCCACTCATACCGGATAGTCCAGCGCTTCTGGGATCATGACCTTGCTGACCGTCTCCGCGGCGCGGTCTTTGGCCAGGCGCGCGCCGGTCAGGCAGGTGGTGAGCTTGCTCTGCAGGCGGAGGAATTCGCTGGAGCCGGCGCAACCGGCGCAGGGGCCGGCCTTGGGCGGATGGCTGCCATCGGCGGCCAGCACATCCACGGCAAAGGCCGAGATGCCGGGCATGGTCTCCTCGTACTCTTCCAGTTCGCTGGCCAGGAAGCAGTTGCGGTGCTCTTCCTGGTCCCAGGAGGGGTGGCAATTGTAGCCGAAGACCAGTTCGGCGCAGATGCGCGAAGCCTCTCCGGCGGCTTGCGCCGCCTGGGCGTGGCAGAGGTCGCGAGGAATTGGACGGTTCCGGCCAGGCCTTCGGCGGCCACGGCATCGTCTGCGCCGTGAGCTTCCAGTTCGAGCACATCGAGAATCTGATAGCGCGAGGCAAGCAGCCAGCAAAGAGCATCGGCCAGGGCAAAGGTTACGCCCTGACGCTGGCCGTGATAGAGCTTGTTGCCGGCGGGGTCGGTGGCCTTCTGCAGGTAATTCAGCGTCCACAGCCAGAGGTTCATGGCGGAGGCTAAAGTGCAGGCGCCGGTTCCGGGATGGTCAGAGGCTACGCGGCGCATCTCCTTTGTCCAGGCGCGGAACTGGGCCAGAAAAACCTCACTGGTCATGGTCACCGTCAACTGGCGGCGCTGGACGGCTTCGGGACCTTCGTAGGTGGCTTCCAGTTGTGCATCCATCCATTTGTTGGCCAGGAAGCCGGGGCAGTCCTCGGTAATGCCGTAGCCGCCCATCAGGCTTACGGCCTCGCGCATCATGTTGGCGCCGTGGCCGGTATTCCAGAGCTTGGTTGCGGGGCAGATTACGTTGGCCTCGGCGTCCTTGAGGACGTAGTTAACCAGCGGATCGGACGCGAGCTCGGCGCGGCGCGGGGCGTCTGGGCTGAGAGAGCATTTCGATGGCGCGCTCTTCGCTCTCCCTGAGCGCTTTCATCTCTGCGCGGCCGCCCTGGATGCCGCGTTCTTTCAGCAGCGCCGTCTTCTGTTTTTCCAGGGGGTCCAATTCATCGAAGAGGCGGGCGGCGGCAAAGCCCAGGGAGGTGGCTGCCTCGCCGGTGGCCCAGACGTCGACCAGGCGGTGCAGCGCGTCCTCGCGCTGCTGGATGCCCTGCTCATAGCGGACCGAGCCGGGTTTGGAGCCTTCGGCCCCGCGAAAACGCTGGCGCTGGTAGCGGATGACCGGCTCAATGGCCGAGAGCAGCTTGGCCGCCGTCATCAGTCCCACCGGCACGCGCGTGCGGCGGAAGACCGCTTCAATAATTTCGCCATGGTTGTAGTTGGGGACGATTACGCCGTCCTTGACCGTGTATCCGCCCACGATGCGACCGGCGGGAACCTTGAGGCTGAAGATGGGATCGCCGGTGGAGGAAAGCTGGTGAACCAGCTTTTTGGTGGGAGTTCCGCGATCGTAAGAGCCCTCGTCGCCCTCCTCCAGAATCACCACGCAACTGCCCTTGATGCGCGGATCGCTGGAGTTGACCGCGGCGGTGACGAAGTTGGCGAAGGCGATATTGGTGATAAAGCGGCCGCGCTTGTCCACCTGTAGCCAGGGTTCCTCGCCCTCCTTCCACTCCGCCACGCTGATCTTGCCGCTCAGCATACCGGTATCCACGCCCACGTAGGGAATGGGCTCGGTGAGCGCGAAGGCCCCGCGCCAGGGCTTGCGGTCCTCTCCCGGTTGCGGCGGGGCGGCCAGTTTCTTGTAGCGGGTAACCTGTTCCTGGGTGCCGCGCTCGTGGATGGGTGACAGGGCCAGAAAGCTGGCCATGCTGGCGGTGGCCGCGCCGCCGTCTACCCAGGCCAACTCAAAGGCGGCCAGAGCCAGCGCCAGGTTCTTGGGCCCGGCGATAAAACCGCCCTCTTCCGGCTCCATGAAGGCCGCGGTAACGCCGGCGCGGTCGAAGGCCTCCATCATCTCGCTCTTGCCAGGGGTCCATTCGTGGGTATTGCGCTCCCCGGCGGCTACCAAGCGGGCCACGGTTCCCCGCGCCACGCTACGCGCCGACTGGACGAGCATCTGCAAATCGAATCGGCCGGCAAAGCGCCATTGAATCTGGCGCACCGCATCTCCGGGGAGAGTAAGCATGGTTTTCGTATCAGATACCGCAACTGTGCCCATCGCATTCATCCTCAAGCAGCGGGCTTATTGTGCTTGACCGGGCAGGCCGCGGCAAGTGATCCACATCACTTCAGCGCACCAGCCGCTATACTGGGCCGATTCGGATGGTTGAGGGGATCATTTGCCCTTAATTCGTACCCGTAATGCGGGGAAGGATCATTCCGAGGTGTGATCGGCGTCACTTTCGATGAGGCAATGCAGCCTATATGACAGATATTTACACGAAAAACCTCGATCACCGGCAAAGGAGCCACACTATGACTCAACGAATCACTGCGGCAGCCGTAATGCTGCTGGCTGCTTCTCTCGCGGCGCCTGCCATCGCTCAGACCGATGCCGCAGCCCTCTACAAAACCAAGTGCCAGATGTGCCATGGGGCTAACGGGAGCCCGACTCCGACAGGGGTGAGGATGGGCGCGCGGTCCTTCCAGTCCCAGGAGGTAGCCAAGGAATCCGATTCCACGCTTTTCGATATTACGAAGAATGGCAAGAACAAGATGCCTGCATACAAAAGCATGAGCGACGACCAGATCAAGAATTTGGTCAAGTATATCCGTAGCCTGAAGTAGCGGTGCGCGAGGCAGACTCCGACCGTGCACGTGAGCCAGGAGAGAGAGGCCGCAGCCTTCTTTCTCCCGCACCTGGAAACGGTAGGATTTGACGGGAGTTGACATGAAGACCGTTTCCTTCATCAGGCTGACGCTTTTTGCGTTCACAATTCTGGCGGTGGCGACGCGGGGCGCGGCGCAGGCCAACTCGGATTGCCTGGCCTGCCATGCGGACGCGAGCTTGCAGGATGCAGCGGGGCACAGTGTCAGCGTGGATGGGCGCACCTTCGGCGCCAGCATACACGGCAGCCTGAAATGCAACGATTGCCACACCGCCATCAAGGAATATCCCCATCCCGATCCTGTGACGCTGGTCAAGTGCGACAACTGCCACGCTGACCAGGCGGCCGGGCTGGTGGGAAGCGTGCATGCATCGCGGGCGGAGCATCCCTGCACCAGTTGCCATGGGAACGCCCATTCCATCTTCCCCAAGGATGATCCCAAGTCGGCGGTCTATCCACTCAACATCCCGCGCACCTGCGGCTCGTGCCATGGCAACGACGCCATAGCGAAGAAGCACGGCCTGCCCAACGTATATCCCTTGTACATCGACTCCATCCATGGGTTTGCGCTCAGCAAAGAGGGGCTGCTGGTGGCGGCAAACTGCCAGAGCTGCCATGGCTCGCATCACATACTGAGCCACAAAGATCCGCAAAGTCCCACCTACAAGGCCAACGTTCCCAGGACCTGCGGTAACTGCCACGCGGGCATCACCGCCGACTACATGGGTGGCGTGCATGGAAAGGCCGTTGCTGCCGGCAATCTGGATGCGCCGGTATGCTCGGACTGCCACACCGCACACGCCATCGAGCAGCCCACGGCGGCGGCCTTCCGCATGCAATCCACGCCCATCTGCGGAAATTGCCACAAGGATAAGTTCAGCACCTACCGGGATACCTTCCACTCGCAGTTGGGCTCGCTGGGCGGATACGTGGAGACGGCGCGCTGCTGGGATTGCCACGGGGCGCACGAGATATTGCCCGCCATCCGATCCCCGCTCCCCCATCGCCCCGGCCAACCTGGTGGCCACCTGCGGCAAGTGCCATGCGGGCGCCAACCTCAGCTTCGTCCAGTATCAGCCCCATGCCAACGCGCGCAATCGCAAGCTGAACCCGGCCCTCTACTTTATCCGTTTGTTTATGAACCTGCTGCTGATCGGCACGCTGACGTTCTTCTTGATTCACACCATACTGTGGCTGATCCGCTCGCGATACGACCAGATCAAGAATAGAGCGGTAAAAGGAGGAAACAATGCCTGATCTGGAGCCAGCGGCAGAAGGCGGCAATCAGCAAAAGCACGCAGGAGGCCGGTATTTCATGCGCTTCACGCGAGCGCAGAGATACCTGCATGCGGTCCTGTTCACCACCTTTCTGGGCCTGGCGGCGACAGGCCTGCCCATGCGTTTCAGCCAGAGCTTCTGGGCGCGCCGGTTCGCCAGCGGCGTGGGCGGATTCGGGGCGATTATCTTCTTTCATAAACTTTGCGCCGTGGTGCTGACGCTGGCGTTTCTCTACCACGTGAAAGACGTCTTGCACACGCGGACTGGTCAATCACGAGAAGGGAATCTTCTGGGGACCTACCTCCATGGTGGCCAACTGGAAGGATGTAAAGGATCTCTTTGGACACCTTCGCTGGTTCGTCGGGCTGGGGCCCAAGCCGCAGTTCGAGCGCTATGCCTATTGGGAGAAGTTCGATTACTGGGCGGTCTTCTGGGGCATGATCGTCATCGGCTTTTCAGGATATGCGATGTGGTTCGCCCCCTTCTTCGCAACCTTCCTGCCCGGCTGGGCGTTGAACGCCGTGCTGGTGATTCACAGTGAAGAAGGGCTGCTCGCCATCCTGTTCATCTTCTCCATCCACTTCGTCAACACCCATCTGCGCCCCGACAGCTTTCCCATGGACATGGTGATTTTTACCGGCGTGGAGAGCGAGGAAGAGTTCAAGACCAAGCGCCCGCTGGAGTATCAACGGCTGGCTAGCCAGGGAAAACTGGAGGCCAAGATCGCGGAGAAGCCGCCGCTCTGGCTGCTCAATTTCTCTAAGGTAGTGGGCTTCACGGCAATTTTCATCGGCCTGCTGCTCCTGGTGCTGACGCTGAGCGCTTATTTCGGAACCTGAAGCTGTACTCAATCAGGCCGACCCACGCAGGGCGGGAAAGAAAAGCCGAGGACTTCACCGTTTCGCCGATGTGATTCCAGTCACTGCGATTTTTTCCGCACGAGCGTCTCCTCAATGGCGTGACCACTGCCAGAATTTATCTCGCCTCAACGCTCGCTCTATCCCTGCTTTTTGGGGCCGGTGCGGCGCACGCCGGGAAAGAGCACACCAACCAGGACTGCATCAACTGCCACTGCGGCTCCGCGATGATCAAGCGGGTGAACAGCAAGAATGTCAGCCTGTACGTGGATATGGACAAGTTCAAGCATTCCATCCACGGCAGCCTGTTCATCTGCAAGGATTGCCACCATCCGAGGACCGATCCGGTCACCAAGGCGGTCAGGAAGGTTCCGGTCTGCGCCGATTGCCACGCCGACGAACAGACGGCGTATGAGCATAGCCTGCATGCCAAGGCGGATAAGTCCGGCGCGGCGGCGGCCAGGTGCCAGGACTGCCACGGAGGAACACACGAGATTCTGGCTGCCGACGACCCCAAGTCGCCGGTGAATCACGACAACATTCCCGCTACCTGCGGCAAGTGCCACGGGCAGAAGTTCCTGATGGAATCGAACGGGGAGAGCGGCCAGCCTTTCTATTCTTACCAGCAAAGCGTGCATGGACTGGCCGTCGAAGAGGGATCGAAGAAGGCGGCGGTGTGCACGGATTGCCACGGCACGCATGAGATTCTTCCCGCCAACAACCAAAAGTCTCCGATTTACAAGTTCAATGTTCCGCAGACCTGCGGCAAGTGCCACGGCCAGATTGAGCAGGTCTTCATGCAGAGCATTCACGGGCAGGGAATTGCGCGGGGCAATGGACTGTCGCCGGTGTGCACGGATTGCCACGGGATCCACACCATCAAGGCGCATATCGACCCCAACTCATCGGTCTCGGAGCAGAACATAGCCCGTACCACCTGCGCGCGCTGCCACGAAGGGGTGCGGCTCTCGCAGGAGTTCGGCGTGGCTGGAAACCGCGTCTCGACTTACCTGGACAGTTATCATGGGCTGGCCTCGGAGGGCGGCTCGGCGGTGGTGGCCAACTGCGCCAGTTGCCACGGCGTGCACGACATTCTGCCTTCCAGCGATCCCCGCTCCACCATCAATCGCGCCAACCTGGACGCCACCTGCGGTAAGTGCCACAAGGGAGTTACGCAGAAGTTCACCCTGAATAAGGTGCACATGGTGCGGGACCAGTCTTCGGATATTGGCACGGTAGCGGTGCGATGGGTGAGATGGTTCTACCTGGTTCTGATCGCCGTGGTGATCGGCGCCATGTTTCTGCATAACGCCATCATCTGGCGCAGCAAGGCGGTGGCCCGGCACGACCTGCAAAATCCAAAGATGACGCGCATGAGCGCCAACCAGCGCTGGCAGCACCTGGTTCTGCTGGCCAGCTTCATTGTCCTGGTATTAACGGGCTTTGCCCTCCGGTTTCCCTATTCCTGGCTGGCCGAGGTGCTGGCGATGGGCGAGAAGCTGCGTAGCACTACCCATCGCGTGGCGGGAGTGATTCTGATCGGCGCCGGAATCTACCACCTCTTCTACCTCGCAGCCACCAGGGAAGGGTGGCGGCTGATCCGCGACTTTGCGCCGGTGAAGAAGGACGCCTCCGACGCATGGGGAACGATGCGCTATTACCTGGGCCTGAGCAAGGACAAGCCCGGCTTCGGCCGCTTCAGCTATGCGGAGAAGGTTGAATACTGGGCGCTGGTCTGGGGCACGGCCCTGATGGGCTTAACCGGCATCATGCTATGGGCCAAGGTCTGGGTGGGGAACCTGCTGGCGCGCTGGTGGATCGATGTGGCCACCGCGGTGCACTTCTACGAGGCCATTCTGGCCACGCTGGCCATTGTGGTCTGGCACTTCTACCAGGTATTCTTTGACCCCGATGTGTACCCGATGAACTGGGCCTGGTGGGACGGGAAATTGCCGGTGGAGCAATACCGGCATGAGCACGGGCTAGACGCGGATTCATTGACCGAGGTTAAGGCGCCATTTGACGAGGCCAATAAGTCAGTTGGGAACGCGGACGATTCAAAGTCAGTTTAAGAATTTTCGTTAAGAAGAGGAGCCGTTGCCATCGCCTTGACAATGCAATGGCAACGGCTTATTCTTCATGGACTGATCAAATATTTCTCCAACGCCGCATGAGAGGCACGAGGCAAATGGCACAGGTGCGTAGATTCAGTGCGTTTGGGTTGGCATCTCTTCTATCCATCTTCAGCATGACAGCGATTGCGCAATCCGGCGACCTGGCTGCGATTCAACAGAGACTTTCCGAGCAATACAGACTGACGACCACTATGGCGGACCGTTCGGATATTGTTACGGCCGGGGACGTGGTTACCATTCACAAGCCGGGCCTGGTGATGTTTTCCGGCACGGCGGTGCCGGCAACAAATAACTACAAGAATGGAGCGCTTGGACAGGGCTTTGGAACGATTATGATCATGAGCAACCCGAATACGGTGCAGCGGCAATTTGTGCCGGGGGAAAAGTTCTGGGTGACGGGCATTTATGTTCAGAAAGACGGGGTGACCTTCAAGCTCTTCAGCGATCCTTACAACGGCTTTCGCTATTACGGAGATCTGAAGTTTCTTTATCCAAACAAGAAGGTAGTCCCTCCTTTGGATAGCGTTTTGCAAACGATTGCGGAAGTTCTGACAGTGGATGGGCAGAGTGATCAGCAAGAGTCTGCTCCGGCTCCAGACAGTGGGGCTGCTCGGATGCAAGGCAGGTTCAGTCAGGGCCAGCCAGCACCGGCTCCCGAGGTGGCACCGGCTCCTATGCCGGCGATTGCACCGCCGCCCCCGCCGTCCGATGCTCCGCCGCCGGTCATAGCCCTTGGTCAGACCGAGGTACAGGTAACCGCAGCCTTCGGACAGCCACTGAAAATCGCCAAGCTGGGTGCGAAAGAGATTTTCTATTACAAGGATATGAAGGTTACCTTTACCGATGGATCGGTTACTAACGTTGAATAAAACACTCGCGAATCCTGGGCGGATCGAAAGGATAGGTGACCGGTGGAAAATTCATATCTTGTCTTCTTAAAGACAAGCGGCCACAGTCCGGTTGAACTGTGGCCGTTTGATCGATGGCCCGCGATAGCGGGGTTATTGAGCGACAGATTTGGCGTGATCGCCGACCTGGAAGTCGGAGCCGGAGACGGGCACGCAAACCGATGAGCCGTCATCCACGTCGGTGGCTCTGATGACGCCGACGGAGCTGGTAAGGCGGCGGATTACATTGCCGGTGGCAGGATCCTTGATTTCCTTGGTAACGCGGACGACCTCAAGCTGATCGCCTACCTTGACTCCGGCCTTGGCGCCAACATTGAGGACGATCTGTCCGCCGTCGACGGAGGCTACGAGGCCGTCAATGGTGATGGTGCGTACGGAGACCTTGGGGGCATTGGCTACGACATCGAGAGTGAGCTTGTCGACGGCCATCTTGACGGCTTCGCCGATGATGGTGTTCTGGAAGTTGCTGCTGCCGAAGTCCACGTTACCGCCGCCCCAGCCATTCCATCCTCCTCCTCCGCCGAGCATCGAAGTGCTGGAGCGCGAGGACTGTCCCACACCCTCGGCTACGCCCAGGATCTCGCCTGTGTCCACGTTGACAATACGAGCGGTGAGGCCCACGTTGGCCTTGGTGTTGGAGTGGCCGAATCCACCCACGCCATAATGGCCCCAGTTGCCTCCTCCTCCACCGATGTTCTGCTTCTTGGTTTCGTTGCCGAACTCTGTGATGCTGCCGACGATAATGGCGTCCACGCCCAGCAGTTTGCCCAATTTAGCGGCGCTGGTGGGGTCGGCGCGTTGGGAGTTGGAGAAGTTCTGCTCGGCCATGATCTTGTCCAGAGCCTGGCGCTCGATGATGGAGAAGGTGCCGTCCTTGACCAGATCGGTGACCAGCAGGTCGGTGATGCCCTTGCCTATGTCCACGTCGCTGCCGAAGATGGCGGCAGAGTTCGTCATTACAGTGGCATAGTCGAAGTCGAGCACGGCGATGCGGGGTCTGCGAGTGGGCGCGGCTTGTGCCGCGGCCGGTTGTTCCACGATTCCGGCGGCAAAGGCGAGGAGAATTGCCAGCAGTGGAAGAGATCTCTTGAAGTTCATGGGTTTTCCTTGATGGATTTGATTGAGACTACAGAAGATAGAGTTTACCTGCTGATTCGTTGCTGTCAAGTTAAATTTGCGCCTCGAGCCGGTAAGAAGGCCATTTCAGTATTCGCAATTGACTTGCCGTCTTGGTTATGATGCAAATCTAACAATGGGGAGCCTGGACTGCGAATTACGAAAACCGCGCCAAGGACGCGGCAAAGTCCTACTTTAGGGGCCGTTTTGGGATGGGTGGCAGCGGCAGCTCCACCGATGCCGCGAACAACGGCTGCACTTCGCGAAAGTTTGTCGCTGGAGAGAAGTTCCGGGTATCCGGAATTGCGTTGCAAAAGGACGGGATTCTGGTCAGCGCATTCGGCGATCCCTACAATAACGTCCGCTACTACGGGGAGGTCAAGTTCCCATTCGCGAAGGGGTCCGTGCCGCCGGTGGACGACTTTGTGAAGACAGTTTCCGAGGTCTTCACGGTACAGCCTGCGGACAATACTGGCGATCAAAGCGGACAAAGCAGCCAGGGTGATCAGGGTGGCCAGCCGGCAGCGGATACCACAGCCGCTCCGGCCGCGGCTCCCATGCAGGGCACGGGCGGATTGCCGCAGGCGTCGCCTTCAGCCCAGGCCCCACCGACCCAGTCGGCGTATGCCGCGATTGCGCCTCCGCCCGATCCCACGGACGCGACCGCTGTTCAGCAGCAGGACCAGCAGGCCAACCAGGTTGAACAGCAAGCGACTGCGGATGCGTCGCAGGGTGACGCAACACCGGCTGCTGCGCCAGATGCTTCGGCTGCGCCGGCTGCACAACCTGCGCCAAACTAAGCCAGAGTGGCGAATCCTGGAGCACAGGTTATCGATTATTAGAGCAGTAAACAGGTCGTCTGGCGCGGGAGGGGAGGGGTGATTCCCTCCCGCCCTCGAAATGAACTCTTCCTCTACACTCTTCCTTTACAAGGATATGAAAATATTCGTGTATCTACGGAAAAGCAAACGATATAGAATAGTTAATCGCACAGCCGGGCCCGCGTTTTAGTGATGAGCACGGGGCCGAGATGAGCACAGGGCCGAGAGATTGAGATTGAAAGTGAAAGGAAAAGAGGACCCAATGACGAAGCAATATCTTCGCAGGGCCATGAGGAATATCTCCGTAGCAACGATTCTTACCATGCTCCTGGGGTTGGTCAGCATAGCCAGCGCTGGCACCGCGACCAAGCCCCCTCCACCCAGAACACCCGCTGTGCACCAGCCGCCACCCACTACGCACCAGCCGCCACCAAGGGGCGGTGGAGGCGCTTCGCACGGACCAACCGGCGGCGGGTCATTCACACACGGACCAACCGGCGGCGGATCATTCACACACGGACCAACCGGCGGCGGGTCATTCACACATGGGCCGACCACCGGCGGCGCGACGCACGGACCAACCACCGGCGGGACATTCACACATGGGCCGACCACCGGCGGGTCATTCACGCATGGGCCGACCACCGGCGGCGCGATGCACGGACCAACCACCGGCGGGTCATTCACACATGGGCCGACCACCGGCGGGTCATTCACGCATGGGCCGACCACCGGCGGCGCGACGCATGGACCGACAACCGGGGGCACCATGCAGACGCACGGTCCAACGACCGGCGGGGCCACCAACATGAATACAGGCGGCGGTGGGACCACCACACATGGACCGACGACCGGGGGCACCATGCAGACGCACGGTCCAACGACCGGCGGGGCCACCAACATGAATACTGGCGGCGGCGGGACCACCACGCATGGACCGACGACCGGCGGCACCATGCAGACGCACGGTCCAACGACCGGCGGGGCCACCAACATGAATACAGGCGGCGGCGGGACCACCACGCATGGACCGACGACCGGCGGCACCATGCAGACGCACGGTCCAACGACCGGCGGGGCCACCAACATGAATACAGGCGGCGGCGGGACCACCACGCATGGACCAACCACCGGCGGGACATTCACACATGGGCCGACCACCGGCGGGGCCACGCACGCCACGGATGGCGGAATCACGCACGGACTGACCACCGGCGGAGCCGCGCACGCCACTGATGGCGGAATCACGCACGGAGCAACCACTGGCGGCACGCACGCCACTGATGGCGGAATCACGCACGGAGCAACCACTGGCGGCACGCACGCCACGGATGGCGGAATCACGCACGGACCAACCACTGGCGGGTCATTCACGCATGGGCCAACCACCGGCGGAACGATGCACACCACCAGCTTCACCCGCACGGCGACCGGCGGACTCGCGGGTAAGGGAAGCAATACGCACTTTACCAAGAGCGGAAACGCGTTTACTACCCGGCCCAACGGGAAGATCAGCGACGTGCATTTCCCCAAAAATGGCATGGACATCCATCACGGGCTGAACGGGAACCGGACAATCTCGAGGACGCTTCCCAACCACGGCCGCATTGTTTCAGAACGGGGCCGTCCCGGCTATGCGCAGCGCGGATATAATTTCCGCGGTCATGATTTTGGCCGGCGGGCTTACTACTCCCACGGCCATGAATACAACCGCTTTTACCGCGGCTGGGGGTACCGGGGGTTATCGTTTGACGTTTATGCCCCGGGCTCCTTTTATGCCCCCGGCTTCTATGGCTGGGCTTATAACCCGTGGCCGGCGCCCATCGCCTTCGGGTGGGGATGGGGCGGAGCTCCCTGGTTCGGCTTCTATGGCGGCTACTTTGCGCCCTACCCGGTCTATCCCAGCGCCGCATTCTGGCTGACGGATTATGTCATCTCGCAGGATCTGCAGGCGGCCTACGCGGCGCAGCAGCAGGCAGGCGAAAATGATGGCGGTCCAGTAGCTGGGGGCGGTCCTCCGGAACTGACGCCAGAGATAAAGCAACAGATCGCCGACGAGGTTAGGAACCAGTTGGCGCTGGAAAACTCCGAAGCGCAGCAAAACGCGAATGGGCAGAATACGGACCCCGGTTCCAGCGGAATTGGGCGCATCCTGGATGACGTAGCCAACGGCCATCCGCACGTTTTTGTAGCCGGAGGCCCCCTGGACGTGGTGGACACCAGCGGACAGGAATGCAGCATCAGCGACGGCGATGTATTGCAACTGTTAACCGCGCCTGCATCGGATGCGACCACGGCGAACCTGGTGGTTCTGGCCAGCAAGGGTGGCCAGGAATGCCAGAAATCCGACACGGTTACAGTACAGTTGACCGATCTGCAGGAGATGCAGAACAGCATGCGGGCGACCATCGACCAGGGGCTGCAGCAGCTGCAGGCCAAGCAGGGCACAGGTGGAGTGCCGCAAGCGCCGCCTTCGGCCCAGGCCCCGCCGACGCAAGCCGCGTATGCTGCGATTGCGCCTCCACCTGATCCTACGGATGCGACCGCTGTTCAGCAGCAGGATCAGCAGGCCAACCAGGCTGAACAGGCAGTGACTACGGATGCGTCGCAGGGTGGAGCGCAGCCTCCGTCGAACTAGACTAGGTGCAGGCGCGGGAGGGGATCGACGATTCCCTCCCGCGCTTCAAATGCATAAGCCTGTTCAATAACCCGGAATTACTTGAAGGGGACGGGCTGAAGCTCGTCCCCTTCAAGTTTCTTATTCAGTTATAAGATTGAGGAGCATGCCATCCCCGGCCAGGGCGCCGGTAGCAGCGGATCAGACCCGCCAGTAGTCGGCGCGCCAGCTCCTGATGCGCTCCTTGATCTGCTTGCGGTTCAAATTATGTTCCAGGGCCTGTTTGGCCAGCTCCACAACCTCGTCATCGGCGGCAAAGCGCAGGCCGATCAACTGGTCCTCGCTGAGGCGATAGATCTGCGTGTGCCATTCGGCGGGGGCCAGCGCCTGCAAACGCAGCCGCTCCTCCAGCCGGATGACGCGGTCCTGCACCTTGAGCGGATACATGCGCAGCTTAAAGACGGCGATGAACACGGCCACCGAGAGCACCACCAGCCATGCGGCATAAAAACAATGCAGATGGTGCACGAGGAAGACGATGGAGACGACCAGGTTGGCAACCAGTATGAGGAAAAGAACCATGTGGAACACCGGATCGATGCGGACGTGGTTCTTCAAATTCTGCGGGACTGATTTACTCATGCGTGACCTTGATTTCTCTCAGGCCGGGATTTGCTTTATCAGGCGCCTGCGTTTCCGCGGGGCCTCCTGTAGCGGCGCTGGGGGCCTGTACACCAACGCTGAACGGATTCTGCCCGGCGTCGGCGGGAGCTGTCAATGCCAGTAGATTCTCCGGCTCCAGCACCTGCGGATGTTTGGGCATGATACGATAGCGGCCGCGCGTCAGGTAATCCACAAACAGCCCTCCGGCGATGTAGGGGTTAAGCAGAGCGATAGGGACGGCGTAGGTGGTGGAGAGCGACTCGGCCACGCCGTGATTAGAGTGGCTGATGACGGCGATAACCGGGGACCTGTGGAATCTCAAATATCTCCAAATGCGTCTCCGGATGCTTGCGGGCATATCGCACCAACTTGTAGGCGGTTTGCTTGGGAGTGGTCATGCCCGCGTCGGGAAAGAGGGTGCGCCGGAAGGTTCCCTGAAGATACGAGTTGAGCACGCGGCGCGAGAAGTCAGCACAGTTGTTATAGAAGAATTCGAAGTGGGAGCGATTAGGGCCCTGGTTCATCCTGGCGATGAACGCGTCGTCCTGATCGGGGGTGGTATCGAAACGGAAGGCGTAGATGCGCCGTTCGTAGGCCGCGCCGATCAGTTGCGTCCAGCCGCCGTGCGCGATATTGCCCTCCGGCAGTTTGTTTCCCAGAGATTGCAGATGCGCTTCGTGATAGCGATTGCGCAGCAGGTCTACCATTTCGCGATCCACGCGCGCGGGAACATCGGCGGCATCATCGACCGAGTAGAGGTAGGGCACAAGCGGAATCGCGACCCAATCGTAGCCGTTGATTCCCTGGTAGCGGGCGATCACTACACCCAATTCGTCCGTATGGCAGCGGCGCAGCTTCACGGGAGTCTCGGCGCAAACGCGCTGGAGATAAATTGCGTTGTGCCCGGTGGGATTGATGGTGCCGAAGAAGCCGTACGGCTCCTCCAAAAGCAGGGCTGCCTGGGCATGGCTGAACGGGGAGAAAAGAGCCAAAACCGCCAAGGCCACTAAAGTAGGTACGGTTTTGCGTCTTCTGCCCATCGAAAGCACTGGTCCCCCGGTGAGGTTCTTTTCTATCTCCTTCAGTATGGCGAAAAATCCTTTAAATGCAAGCGATTATTACCGGGATGCGGGCAAGGAGTACCTGACTGGTCTGGCTGCCGAGTCACGCACGCAAAATTCATCTCGTTGTAACAACCCGCAATCCTATTGACACGGCCGGCAGGGATAAGTTGCGCGACGCCGTGGAAAGCGCGAAGCAACCAGAGACTGGCACTCCGAGCTATCTGTCGGTGCAGGAGTAGCAGGGATCGATGGAGGCCTGGATCAGGGGCGTGTCGGCAAGGCGCGCGCCCATCACCATCCAGCGGATGGCCGGCATGATGGCAAAGGTGGGCGTGCGCACATGCACGCGGCTGGGATTCCTGGAGCCCTCTTTCCAGGTGACGCTGTACATGACTTCGCCGCGCGGCGCCTCGACGCGGCTGGTGGCCGTTCCGGTGGTGAAAACGAGCTTTTCCTCGCCGGCATTCAACTCGCCGCGCGGGCAGCTTGGTGAGCGCCTGGCGCAGGATGCGGCAGCTCTCCATGATTTCGAGAGCGCGCACCAACAGGCGGGCGCGCACGTCGCCATCCTGCTGCACCGGCACGTCGAACTCCATCTCCGCGTAGGCCGCGTAGGGGGCGTCGCGGCGCAGGTCCTGGGGCTACCCCGGAGGCTCGCGCCACCGGGCCCACCACGCCGCAGGAGAGTGCTTTCTCATGGGTCAGCACGCCGACGCCGGCGCAGCGGGAACGCGCCGTTCTGCTGGTGGTGAAGATGGGGATGACGGTACGGACCATCTCGCGCTCAAGCTGCTCCGACCATGGCCAGCACTCCCAGAGGATCGTCGATATCGCGATTGACGCCGCCGATGCGGTTCATGGAGTAGTTGACGCGGTTGCCGCTGATGGCCTGGAGCACGTCCATCACCTTTTCGCGCAGCTCGAAGCAGGTCATGAACATGGTCTTGAAGCCCATGAGCTTGGCGGCGATGCCGGCCCACAGCACGTGGGAGTGGAGACGCTCCAGCTCCGCCATGATGACGCGAATATACTGGGCGCGCGGAGGCGGCGTGAGGCCGGTCAGCTGCTCCATGGCCTGGCAGAGGGTGAGGGTGTGGATGAAGGAGCAGATGCCGCAGACGCGCTCCATCAGCGCGACGACCTGAATGTAGTTGCGGGTTTCAGCCAGGTGCTCGATGCCGCGGAAATTGAAACCGATATGCAGCTTGGCGTCGCGAACGGTTTCGCCTTCGCAGATCAGGTCCAGCTTGTAGGGCTCTTCCAGGGCGGGGTGGTAGGGCCCCATGGGGATTTTGTAGCTCATTTTGCCTCCTCGCGCAGGTTCACTCCCGGCTTGTCTCCCTGGCGCAGCAGGAGCGGTTCATACTCGCGCCCCGTAAAGTCCAGGGCGAATTCTTCGTGTATCTCGCGCTCAATCCAGTCCGCGGCCTCGCAGAGGTCATAAATGCTTTCGATGGAGTTGCCGGCCAGAAGAAAGGGAAAGCCCAGCAACTGGCCATCGAGATCCCAGTGATACTCCAGGCGAAAGCCCTGGTCGCCGGGCAACTGGTAGCAGGTAATGGTGACGAAGCGGGCCTTCCAATCGTTCAAGGCTGCCGCCAGTTCGCGCACGTTCAATGGGCTGGGCGAGAGCCAATGGACGCCGCCCTTTTCAACCCAGTGTTCGGTGGTACCCAGTTTTTCCGGAATGCTATCGAGCAAACTCATGCTGCGCGTCATAGTGGGCCTCCTGGGGCAGTGTTCACCGCTGGCTCGGCGACAGCCGGCGGGGCAGCCGGGACCGGCTTGGGAGCAGGCGGCTTGCGGGCCACGGTGTAGGAGTGCTTCAACGCGCCAATGGTCAGATAAATGGGCGGGCACTCAGGGTCCTGGCTCAGCGCATGGGCCTTGCAGCCTTCCACGCAACGGCCGCAGAAGGTGCAATGTCCGGGATCGTAGCTCCAGGTGAATTCACCCTTGCCGGCCGTGAATTCGATGGCGCGCGCGGTGCAGCGAAAGCGGCAGATGGCGCAGCCGGTGCAGAGCGCCGGATCGAAGCGCACCAGGCCGCGGAAGCCTTTGCTCACTTTGGGGCGCGCAGGGAAAAGCAACGTCCGGGAGCCGCCCCACAAGTTCTTCCACAGCATGGCGAAGATGTTCATGATCTAAACCTCATAAAAAGCGCGGACGAGATGGCCAGGACCGCGAAGATCAGGGTGCATTGCCAGTAAAAACGTACCGTGGTATCGATGGCCAGGCGGGCCGTGGCGGCGGCGAGCGCAGAGAGCAGCAGAACCACTGCGAAGGAGATGGCGACGAAGACCAGGGCGGCCAGCCACCAGGTAGTGAGATGGGGAGCGGCCAGCGTTGCTACCAGGCCTGTGGCCGCAACCCATTCGAGACCATGAGACAGTTCCCACATGGCCAGTTCCGGTCCGGCGTACTCGACCATGGGGCCGGAGTAGATCTCCTGCTCCGCGTTGGGCAGGGAAAAGGGATTGAGATGCAGCTTGGCGGGCAGGCATACCAGGATGGCCACGACGCCCAATATTTGCAGCGGCGAGACGGGTAGGTGCGCCAGTGCTTCCAGCCGGAAGGTATGCTGCGAGGCTGCGACGGAGACGATGGCAAGAAGGAAGACCACGTTATAAGAGACGCTCAGGACGGCTTCGCGCGCCGAGCCGATCTCGCCAAAGATGGAGCGCGAGGAGAAGCCCGCGGCGATGATGCACATGGAAGGCAGTTCCAGCAGCGCCAGCAGCAGGATCAGGTCGCCCTCGAAGCCGCCCGAAGAAGGCAGCACGGGCAGTAGCCCAACCGCGCCTGCCGCCGCGGAGACCGCAAGCAGCGGCCATAGCCTCATTAGCAGGCCGGCCACTCCAGCACGCGGGGGCGTGTTCTTTCCCAGCAGCTTGATGAAGTCGAAGAATGGCTGCATGAAGGGTGGGCCGATACGTCCCTGCATCAAGGCTACGGATTTGCGTTCCACCCACAGGAAGAACCACGCGGCAGGGACGGCGAAGAGAAGTCCGGGAAAGATGAGCAGGCGCGCCAGTGCAGTGGTCAGATTCATGACTTCACCTCACAGGCCGAGGCACCGGTTGCGGCTGCGCACGCGCAGGCCGAACAGGCCGAATCGGCGACGGGCACCATGACAGACTCGACTGGCGGCTGATTGCCGCGCGCAGCCAGGATCTCCGCCGCCTTGGCCACGCCCAGGATAATGGCGTCGGGACGAGGCGGGCAGCCGGGCACGAAGACATCGACGGGAATGTGCCGGTTGAGCGGCCCATCCAGGGTTTTACTGTCAATGAAGACGTTGGTCGTGGCCGGGCAGGAGCCGATGGCTACCACAGCCTTTGGTCCGTAGACCTGCCCATAGACGGTTTTTATGGCCTGGACGCTGTTATGGGTCACAGGGCCGGTGATGCAGAGAATATCGGCGTGGCGCGGGCTGCCTTCCAGACGCACACCCAACTGCTCGGCGTCGTAACGAGGGGTGAGGCTGGCCACCAGTTCGATATCGCAGCCGTTGCAACTACCCGAGTTCATGTGGAAGAGCCATGGACTGCGGCGCCGCGAGTAGCACACCAATCGATTCCAGAGGTTCATAGTCTCCCCCAATGAAGCATTTCGAGCATGCCGGGCCATGTACCCGCAATCAGCAGAATCCCCACGAGAACAACGATCACGGTTTGCAAAACGAAAGGCTCACTCATTTGATGTGGCGGAGTTGGGGGCGGACTTGGTTCACAAGCGGGTCCCCACCAAACACGCGTCAAAGCCAGTACATACGCGATGAGCGCAAAAACAGAAGAAAGAATGAAGACCGTCAGAAGCAGGGGACTGATTTGCAGGGCAGTCTCATAGAGCCTCCAGCGGCCGAGGTAGCCCATCATGGGGGGAATGCCCAGCATGGCCAGCATCCCGAAGAGGAAGCCGAAGGCACTGACCGGGTAGCGCGTGATGAGGCCCGTGTGCTCGCCGTCCAATGCGCCGGCAGCTTCGGGAGCGCTGAGGCAGGCGAAGAGCAGCGCCTTGGCCAATGCGTGAGTACAGGCCGCAAACAGCACGCCGTCGAATCCTAGAGTGCTGGCCGAAGCCAGTCCGAGGAACAGAAAGCCGATATCCTCGACCGTGGAGAGAACCAGCAGGCGCTTGAGGCTGCGCTGCGTGAGCATCAGAAGAGCGGCGATCAACGACGTGGCGGCAGCGAGACCCAGTAGCAATCCCTGCGGAGTAACCAGATCCAGAGAAGCCTGCGCCACGACGTACAGTTCGCCGAAGGCGGCCATATCGACGACCGCAATGATCAGGCCAAGCACCAGGGCAGGGAGTTCGTCGGCCAGCCGCAGCAGCCAGAAGAAGTGCGGAACCGCTGCCAGTTTGACGCATGCGCTGGTGAGCAGCAGCGCCCGCGCCCAATCCGCCTGCCCGCGTTCCATCAGCAGGTCGCCGGCAACCAGCGATAAAGCTGAGATGAGGACTACTGCAAGGTAAGTCAGCTTTGCCGAACGGGTTCGCGCGCTCTGCCAGACCAGAGGGATGGTCACGAGGGCGCTCAATTCCAAAAGCGCAAGACGAAGCCAGGGATCGGCAACGGTCAGGCCCGCAACGGCAGCCACGCCGGCAAGAATCATCAGCGGAAGCAGTCGGCGGCTCGTCTTGAGCGAAAGCGCGGCTAGGATCAATGCGACCGCGGCAACGGCGCAGGCTGCAATCAGCAGTGCAGGCATACGGGGAGTGGCAAGAGGCGCGACGGCTGCAATGCTGGGGGCAAACCAGCGAATGCCAGCCAACACCGCCGCCGCCAATACGACTACGAGGACTAATGCCTGTCGCTCCATCCAGGAGACGATAACGGCCAAGCCGCGCGAAGCAGCCTGTAAACCGCTCCAAATGCCCAGATAAACGCGATCCACATTGGTCCAGCGGAAGAACTCACGCCAGTTCTGCAGAAATATCTCGGAAAAGTCGCTGGCGGTGAGCCTGTCCTGCTCCGAAAGAGGTTCTCCGCCGGTGAAGATTCCGCCACCGCCTCCAGCCAGTGCAGCGCCTCCAGTCGCCGTGGAGGCAACCTGGACGGGGCGGGCAACGTAGGCAATGGCGTAGATCAGGCCTCCCAAAACCAGCGAGACCAGCGCCAGCACCAGGCCGCCGGTGGTGGAAAAGCTGCCGGCATCGGAGGAGAGTCCAAACCACGTGACCTGCACCGCCTTGAGTTGAAGTGCGCCCAAAATCGGATTGAGAATAGCGTTGACGGCCAACTGCGGCGCGACGCCTAGTACGACGCTGCCCGCGGCCAGGATTCCCATGCCCCACACCATGGTGGGCGGAGACTCGTGAGCATCCTTGGTCGCGTCGGTCAACGGCCCCAGGAAGACCGCGCTGGTGGCCTTGGCGCCCAGGAAGACCGTGCCCAGGCTGACCGCCCAGGCCACCACGGCGGGAACGGCCCACCCGGCCTGCAATGCCGCCGCGTAGAGCATCCACTTGCTGGCGAAGCCGCTCATCAGCGGAATGCCCATCATGCTGCCCACGCCGATCAGCCAGGAGAGTGTAGTCTGCGGCATGCGCCCAGCCAGGCCGCCCAACTGGTTCATGTCGCGCGTGCCCGAGGCATGCTGCACAGAGCCCGCGGTCAGGAATAGGCCGCCTTTGAAGAAGCCGTGATTGAGGCAATGGAGCAGACCCGCGGCAATGGCCAGCGGCGTGCCGATGCCCAGACCCATCATCATGTAGCCGATCTGGCTTACCGTGGAGAAGGCCAACATACGTTTTAGATCGGTCTGGACCATCGCATACATTACGCCGACGGCCATGGTGACGGTGCCCACCCACATTACAGATTGGCCCCAGGCAGCCGGCCAGGCCCCAAAGCTGTGCATGCGCGCGGCCAGATAGACGCCGGCTTTCACATAGCAGGCCGCGTGCAGCAGGGCGCTCACCGGGGTGGGCGCTGCCATGGCCTCAGGAATCCAGGTGTGCAAGGGAAACTGCACGGATTTGGCCACCAGCGCCACCAGCATCAGCACAAAGATGCCGCTGGTAAAGCTGTGCGCCACGGCTGGATCGGTCCATAGAGCGCTGCCGGTGCGGGTATAGATGACCAGGATGCAAGCCAGCAGGCCGTATCCGGCAATGTGGGTCATCAGCAGCACTTTGCGCGCGCCGGCGACCGCCTCGGGGTTGGTGTACCAAAAGCCCACCAGGCTGAATGAGCAGAGCCCTACCACTTCCCAGCACAGATAGAAGATAAACAGGTTGGCGCTGTAGACCAGTCCCACAAAGCCGCCGATAAAGATCAGCATGGAGCAGTAGAAGCGGGTTGCGGCCTTGTCGTGGGCCATGTATCCGATGGAATAGAGGAGCACGGCGGCGCCCAGAAATGTGCCCATAAAAGCGAAAAGGACGCTGAGCGCGTCCACGTGGAGGACCAGGGCCAGCGGGCCGTCCCATTTGAACAAGTTGAGTTCGACTGCCTGTCCTGCCTGCACCGCGCGCGAGGTTGCAGCCACGGCCAGCACCGCGGGAAGACAGGAGAGAGTGGCGAGGATTCCCTTGGCGCGGGAGGAACAGAGCTTTGCTACGAGAAGCTGGAGCGCTGCGCCCAACAGGAGGGAAGATGGCGCAATCAGAATAAGGGTCGCCGCCGTCATGCCTGCAATGCTAGTGCGGGGGTTGCCTATGGGCTGTGATGGGACTCACATGCAGAACCGGCGTGTTGCAATGCGGGACGGTGCTGAATGCAAGCAGAAATCAGGGCGGATTGCAGGGCGCTGAAGATGCACTTGATTTGCCCTGATTACGGGCACCGGGGACTGATAAAAGTGTGGCCTTGTGGGTACACCGAATTTGGAGCGTTTTGGACAAGATGCGGAAACGAGAGAAATTATCGACGGTAAGTGATTGAATATGCTGGAGATATGAGGCATTGTAGGCGGGCGATGTATAACTTATTTAAAATGAAGAACTTATTAGCTATTTACCTCGGAGTCTTTCAAAAAAACTCAAAAAAAGGCTGTATTAGCTTGCATCCAGCGTTCACTGAGGGGTTTCCTTGAGGCGTTCTCGACTTTTGAGTGGGGCCTATGCGCGTTTTGTCGATCACTGTCATCTCTGAGGGCCAGAGATTGAGGATCGTGTATTCAAAATGTCCCCATGAACATGACCTGTTGAAAGTTGTGGTATCTCACCCTTCGCCGGGAAAAAAGCGAAGGATGGGGCACCCTCACGTTTGCGGCTGGGTGAAGGGCGGGCCGCCCGCCATAGATTAATGACGGCAAGCCGGAATGAAACTAGAAAAACTGCCGATAAACCCATAGAGGATACCTATGGATTTATTTCAGACCGAGTTGGAAGGGAGCGCCCCGGGCCTGGCTGCCGTGCAGACGGAGCGCCGTACTCTGCCGCGATTCTCCTGGCAGGGAACTGCCGTGATCCGGATTCTGCCTTGCGGGCCGGAGGTTCTGGGCGCCCTGCTCGACATAAGCGAATGCGGATGCGGGGTGGAACTCGGGATCGCCATTCCGGCCCAGGTGGGAGCCCAGGTGGAGGTGGACCTGAATGTGCACGGCGTGAGGCTGAAACGGACGGGGATAATCCGGCACATCGCCGTGATTCGGCGTATAGAGAAGGAGACGCGGGCGGGCATCGAGTTCGTTGCGGTAAACGGACGCAGGGGCGAGCCGGTTGAGTGCTCGGCTGAGGGACTGTTTCGGCGGCTATAGCCGCACTCTTGCAAGGCAGCATGCTCTTAGTTTTGTGGTATCCCACCCTTTTCGCAAAGAGCGCGAAAAGGATGGGGCACCCAGCTTCAGTGCGCGATGGGGTACTCGGTATTTACGCGGGTGGATAGAACCCAAAAACTATCCGAAGATGGCCATGACGGCGTGGTTGACGACGAAGGCGGCGCCGTAGGCCAGCGCCAGCATGTAGAGGAACTGGACGGCGGGCCACTTCCAACTGTTGGTCTCGCGGCGGACCACGGCCATGGTGGAGGTGCACTGCATGGCGAAGGCGAAGAAGATCATCAGCGCCAGCGCGCCGCCCAGGGTCATGTCGTGGTGCAGGGCGGTTTGCAGGTGCATGGCCTGGGTGGCGGGGTCGGCGCCGTAGAGGGTGCCCATGGTGCTGACCATGACCTCGCGGGCGAGGACCGAGGAGAGCAGGCCGATGCCGATCTTCCAGTTGAAGCCGAGGGGGGCGATGACGGGCTCAATGAAGTGGCCGAGGCGGCCGATGAGCGAGTCGGCGAGATCGGGCGCGGTCAATGTGCCGCTGGGCAGTTGGATCACCGGCAGATGAGCCAGCACCCAGAGGGCCAGCGTGACGCAGAGAATGACGGTGCCGGCCTGGCGCAGGAAGATGCGGGCGCGGTCAATGAGGCGCAGAGCCAGCGAGCGCAGCGTGGGCATGCGGTACTGCGGCAGCTCCAGGATGAAGGGCGTTTCGCTGGACTTGAGGATGGAGCTCTTGAGCAGCCATGCGGTGGTCATGGCGCCGACAAAGCCGGCCAGGTAGAGGCCCAGCATGACGATGGTGCGCAGGCCGAGAAAGCCGTGCAGGTAGACGATGTTGGGGATGAAGGCGGCGATCAGCAGCATATAGACCGGCAGGCGCGCCGAGCAGGTCATGAAGGGCGTGACCAGAATGGTGGCCAGCCGGTCGCGCTTGTTCTCGATGGTGCGCGTGGCCATGATGGCCGGGACGGCGCAGGCGTAGGCGGAGAGCAGGGGAATGAAGGCTTTGCCGTTGAGGCCGGTGGTGCGCATGACGCGGTCGGCGATGAGCGCGGCGCGGGCCAGGTAGCCGGAGTCTTCGAGAATGCCGATGAAGAGAAAGAGCAGCAGGATCTGCGGCAGGAAGACGAGCACCGAGGAGATCCCTTCCATGCGCCGTCGAGGAGCAGCGACTGGATCCAGCCGGCGGGAAGCAAGGGGCGCACCAGGCCGCCGAGGCGGGCCAGGATGTCGCCAAAACCGTCGGAGAGCGGCTGGCCGATGGAGAAGACCACCTCAAAGACGCCCACCACGACGACCAGAAAGAGCAGCGGTCCCCAGATGCGGTGCAGCAGGACGTTGTCGATCTTGCGCGTGCCCTCGACCGAGAGCGGGAGCCTGGTAGCCGGTGCGGCGGCTTACCTGCGCGGCCCAGGTGTGGGTGCTGGCGGCGTTGCCCACCACAGGCAGTGCCAGCGGCCTGGCGGCGGTGCGGACCGGTTTGCTGATTGAGGAAGAGCGGAACGGCTTCGAGGCCGGTTCCGTGTACGGCGCTGATCTGAGCCACGGGCGCGCCCAGTTCGCGGGCCAGCTTGAGGGAGTCGATGTGGCCGCCGCGGGACTCCATCAGGTCGCTCATGTTGAGCAGAACCAGCGTGGGCAGGCCCACCGCCAGCACCGGCGCGGCCAGCATGAGCTGGCGGGTGAGATGCAGGGAGTCCAGAACCAGCAGCACCGCGTCGGGCTTGGGAGTGCCGGGCATCTTGCCGCGCAGCACATCGACGGCGACGCGGGCATCTTCAGAGTACGGGGTGAGCGAGTAGACGCCGGGCAGGTCGATGAGGGTGAGGTCGTCGCGGCCTACGCCGGCCATGAGGCCCATGCGCTGCTCGACGGTGACGCCGGGGTAGTTGGCCACCTTCTGGCGCAGGCCGGTCAAGCGGTTGAAAAGAGTGGATTTGCCGGAGTTGGGCGGGCCGATCAGTACGACTGTCTTGAGGGCATGCGGCGGACGGCGGCGCAGCGGGCGGCTTGAAGGCCGGAGCTTCGCAGCAAGCGCTCATCGCGTGGCCTCAATCAGCTCTGGGAGTTTCGAGCATAAGGGGATTCAGGGGCCGCGGGAGAATTTGCGTCTTCCGTTCCGGGTCCCGCACGCGGATGGCCTCCGCGGTCTCGTGGCGCAGGGCAATCTCCATGCCGTCCACGCTGTAAACGGTAGGGTCGCCGGCCGGCGCGCGGCGCAGGGCCGTCACCAGCGCATCGGGGACAAAGCCCATATGCATCAGGTGGTTCTGCACGGATTCAGGCAGGTCGAGGGCCACCAGAACCCCGCTCTCGCCGACCTTCAATTCGCTCAACACGCTCAACCGCCGTACTCCCAGGGGCCGTTTGAAGCGTAAAAGCTTGAAACGGAGGCCCGATTGAAAACTACGACCGGAATGGTCGTATTTCAGTATACGACGAATTGCTTGCTGGCCGCAAACCGCAGTTTTGAGATCTTTCGTTCGAAGCACACTCATGGTATGACCTCCGTGAGGTGGATGGTTGGCGAACCGGCGCCTACCCCTCTCAAGCCCCCTTGGCGGACCTCTTTGCTTGCTTCATCGGATCGATGACCTGTTTTTATCAGTGTGGAGGTTGGTTGAATGTGATCTGTATCACATTAGATGCGAGAATAAATCGCTTGCAGGAGGAAGAGGCCATTGGTAGAACGGAGCCATGAAGGCTAAGGAATTCCGCGCATCCGTTACCCGCAAGAACCCGCCCAAGGGGCTTCCGGCTACCCTGGCGGCTCTATGGTGGGAGGCTAAAGGGGATTGGGCGCGGGCGCACGGGCTGGTGGATGCACTGGAGACTCCGGAGGGTATGGCCGTTCACGCTTACCTGCACCGCAAAGATGGCCAGGCCGAGAACGCCGGCTACTGGTACAGCCGGGCCGGGCGCGGATTCTACCGGGCTAAGCTCGAAGACGAGTGGGAGGCTCTGGTGGAGGGATTGACGGGGGAGTGAACCCATCGCGCCGGCCAGTCCTGGACGGGGGATTCATCGCACCGGAGCGCCGCAACCCGGTCATCGGGAGTAAGATTCTGTCCTGGAACCGGGAAGCGGGAACCAGCGATGCAATATCGCAGCTTGGGAAGACTCGATGGGAAGGTTTCGGCGTTGGGTTTTGGCTGTATGCGCTTGCCCACGCTGGATGGAAAGCCCAACTCTCCCGATATCGTCGAAGCTGAAGCGCTGCGCATGGTGCGTCACGCGATCGACAACGGCGTCAATTACCTCGACACCGCCTACCCTTACAACGAAGGCCAGAGTGAAGTCGTGTTGGGCAAGGCGCTCAGGGACGGCTACCGGGAAAAGGTGAGGCTGGCCACCAAGCTGCCTGTCTGGATGGTGGAGAGGCCCGGCGGACTTCGACCGATTTCTCAACGAACAGCTCAAGAAGCTTCAGACAGACCACATCGACTTTTACCTGCTGCACGCGCTGAACAGAAACCGCTGGCGGGATATCGTCCTCAAGCACGGTCTTCTGGCCCGGGCCGAGGCCGCGTTGGCCGATGGGCGCATCCGCCATCTCGGCTTCTCTTTTCACGACGAGTATGAGGGCTTCGAGGAGATCGTCAAGGGCAGCGATCTGTGGAGCTTTTGCCAGATTCAATACAACTACATGGACACGGAGAACCAGGCCGGAACGCGCGGCCTGAAACTGGCGGCAGGCAAGGGCCTGGCCGTGGTGGTTATGGAGCCACTGATGGGCGGCCGTCTGGCCAATCCGCCTAAAGATGTTCGCGCAGCCATGGAGCGTTTTCCTGTGCGTCGCTCTCCCGTGGAGTGGGCGCTCGAGTGGCTCTGGGATCAGCCGGAGGTCTCGGTGGTTTTAAGCGGCATGGGCTCCATGACCCAGGTGGAAGAGAACCTGCGCTCTGCCGATCGCTCGCACGTGGGGAGTTTCAGCGCAGCGGAGCAGGCGCTGATCGCCGAGGTCAGGGAAAAATATCGCACGCGCATGGCGATTCCGTGCACCAAGTGCAATTACTGCATGCCCTGTCCCAATGGCGTGTGGATACCCGCCAACTTCGAGTTCTTCAACTACGCCCATTTGTACGACGACGTTGAGGGGGCGCGCTTCCGGTACAAAATCTATCTCACCGAGGAGCAGCGTTCAAGCGCCTGTATCGACTGCGGCACGTGCGCGGATTTATGCCCGCAGCAGATCGAGATCGCCGAGTGGATGCCCAGGGTCTCCGCGCTGCTGGGGTGAGGGAATCGCTGTTTGCGGACGGTCACAAACGCTCCGTGGCCCTTCCTTCGCGTTTTTTACGCAGGGTGGGAAACCAGCTAGCCAAGATTTCTGCTCTCCCACGCTTACGGCAGAAAAACGCCGCAAGGATGGGGCATCCGGCCTGGTTTGGTTGGGCGCTTCCCCCAGAAGACGATCATCGCCTCCATCACGCGCCGGACACAGTGCTCCATCTGGCGCATAAGGCAAGATTTATTGCAGAATGTGGTATTCCATACCCGCCCTGTGCCCCACATCACAGCGGCTACACCCCCCACGGAGAAGAGACTTAAATGGCGGCTGTGTCGCGCCCGGCCGCGCTATGAGGCAAAGCGAATGAGTGAACAGAAAACTGGTGATTTTGGATGGGAACGAGGCGGCTGCCTCGGTTGCCTATCGACTCTCCGAAGTAGTCGCCATCTACCCCATCACCCCCTCGTCGCCGATGGCCGAGTGGGCCGATCAGTGGCGCTCGGAGGGGAAGAAGAATATCTGGGGCGCGTTGCCCATTGTGGAAGAGCTGCAGAGCGAGGGCGGCGCGGCCGGCGCGCTGCACGGCGCGTTGCAGGCCGGGGCCTTTGGGACCACGTTTACGGCCTCGCAGGGCCTGCTGCTGATGATTCCCAACATGTTCAAGATTGCCGGTGAGCTGACCCCGGCGACGATGCACGTGACGGCCCGCACCCTGGCGACGCACGCGCTGTCGATCTTCGGCGACCACTCCGACGTGATGGCCTGCCGGTCGACGGGCTGGGCGATGCTGGCCTCGAATTCGGTGCAGGAGGTTGCCGACCTGGCGCTGGTGGCGCAGATCGCCACCCTGGAATCGCGCATTCCCTTCATTCATTTCTTCGACGGCTTCCGCACCTCGCACGAAGTGGGCAAGATTCTACCCATCAGCGACGAGACCATTCGCGCCCTGCTGGACGACAAGTACATCATCGAGTTCCGCAAGAACGCCCTCAGCCCGGACCGTCCCATCATTCGCGGCTCGGCGCAGAATCCCGACGTCTTCTTCCAGGCTCGCGAGGCCTGCACGCCATTCCACGCCGCGGTTCCGGGCATCGTGCAGTCGGTGATGGACCGCTTTGCCACGCAGACCGGCCGCGCCTATCACCTGTTCGACTACTACGGCGCGCCCGACGCGGAGCGGGTGATCGTGATCATGGGTTCCGGCGCCGAGGCTGCCGAAGAGGCCGTGGATGCCTTGAACAAGCAGGGCGAGAAGGCTGGGACTGGTCAAGGTTCGCCTCTATCGGCCGTTCGACGCCAAGGCCTTCCTGGCCGCGCTGCCCGCAACAGTCAAGTCGATTGCGGTTCTGGACCGCTGCAAGGAGCCGGGCGGCGCCGGCGAGCCGCTCTACCAGGACATCGTGACCGTGCTGGCCGAAAATGCCGCCACGCTGCCCTTCGCCGCCAAGCCCACGGTGATTGGCGGGCGCTACGGGCTGTCTTCGAAGGAGTTTACGCCGGCCATGGTCAAGGGCGTCTTCGACGAGCTGGCCAAGCCTCAGCCGAAAAACCACTTCACCATCGGCATTGATGATGATGTAAGCCACACAAGCCTGAGCTACGATCCGGCCTTCTCCACCGAGGATCCGAAGACGGTGCGCGCGCTGTTCTATGGTCTGGGTTCCGACGGCACCGTGGGCGCCAACAAGAACTCCATCAAGATCATCGGCGACAAGACGCCCAACTACGCGCAGGGCTACTTCGTTTACGACTCGAAGAAGTCCGGTTCGATGACCACCTCGCACCTGCGGTTCGGCCCCAACCCCATCCGCTCCAGTTACCTGATTACCCGCGCCAGCTTTGTGGCCTGCCATAACTTCAGCTTCCTGGAGAAGATGAACGTGGTGGAAGCGGCCATGGCTGGCGCGGTCTTCCTGCTCAATTCGCCCTACCCGGCGGCCGAAGTCTGGGACCATCTGCCCAAAATCACGCAGCAGGAGATGCTGCGCAAGAAGATCGAGTTTTACGTGATCGACGGCTACAAGGTGGCGCGCGAAGCTGGCATGGGCACGCGCATCAACACCATCATGCAGACCTGCTTCTTCGCCATCAGCGGCGTTCTGCCGCGCGACGAAGCCATCGCGCAGATTAAGAAGTCCATTCAGAAGACCTATGGCAAGCGCGGCGAGGCTGTGGTGGCCAAGAACTTTGCCGCCGTGGATCACGCGCTGGCGCATCTGAAAAAGGTTGAGCTGCCCGGCGCAGTTTCCTCCGGCTTCGACCTGATTCCCTCCATCTCCGGCAAGGCGCCGGAGTTTGTGCGTAACGTGCTGGGCCAGATTGCGGCGGGACACGGGGACCTGCTTCCGGTAAGCGCCATCCCGGCCGGCGGCGCATTTCCCACCGGCACGGCGCAGTGGGAGAAGCGCAACATCGCGCAGTTCATCCCGGTATGGGACAAGGAACTGTGCATCCAGTGCGGCAAGTGCGTGATGGTCTGCCCTCATGCCGTGATTCGCGCCAAGGTCTACAGTCCGAAGCTGGGGGATAAGTCGCCCGCGACATTCCAGTGGGCCAAGCCCAAGTGGAAAGGCATGGAGCAGGAGCGCTACACGCTGCAGGTGGCCCCCGAGGATTGCACCGGATGCGCGCTCTGCGTTGAGGTCTGCCCGGTGAAGAGCAAGAGCGATGCCAGCCACAAGGCCATCAACATGGCGCCCCAGGCGCCGCTGCGCGCGGCCGAGCGCGACAACTGGGAGTTCTTCCTTACGCTTCCCGAGGTGGACCGCGCCAAGCTTTCGCATAGCCAGGTGAAGGACATTCAACTGTTGCAGCCGCTCTTCGAGTTCTCCGGCGCATGCGCGGGATGCGGCGAGACAGCCTACATCAAGCTGCTTACCCAGCTCTTCGGCGACCGGCTGTACATCGCCAACGCCACCGGCTGCTCGTCGATTTATGGCGGCAACCTGCCCACCACGCCCTATACCAGCAACTCCCAGGGACGCGGACCCACCTGGGCCAACTCGCTCTTTGAAGACAACGCGGAGTTTGGCTTCGGCATGAGAATCGCCCTCGACCAGCAAAAGGTTTTTGCCGAGACGCTGGTGACGCGGCTTGCGCCCGCCATCGGCGGCGAGCTGGCGACGGCATTGCTGCAGGCCCCGCAGAAGACCGAGACCGAGATCGACCAGCAGCGGGAGCGCGTGCAGGCTCTGCGCAAGCGCCTGCAAGGCAACACGTCATCGGACGCGCGCAACCTGCTGGCCATTGCCGATGCGCTGGTGCGCAAGAGCGTTTGGATACTGGGCGGCGACGGCTGGGCTTACGATATCGGCTTCGGCGGGCTGGACCACGTACTGGGTTCCGGCAAGAACGTGAATGTACTGGTGCTGGATACCGAGGTTTACTCCAACACCGGCGGGCAGATGTCCAAGGCCACGCCGCGCGGCGCGGTGGCCAAGTTTGCCGCCAGCGGCAAGGCCAACAGCAGGAAAGACCTGGCCATGGAAGCGGTGAGTTACGGCTCCGTCTATGTGGCGCAGGTGGCGCTGGGCGGCAACGACAGCCACGTGGTGAAAGCCTTCCAGGAGGCCGAAGCGCACGATGGGCCGTCGATCATCATTGCCTACTCCAGTTGCATCGCGCACGGCTACGACCTGGTGCATGGCCTGGAGCAGCAGAAGCTGGCGGTGCAGTCGGGTTACTGGCCGCTGATGCGCTATAACCCGGCGTTGCGCGAGGAAGGCAAGAATCCCTTCCTGCTCGATTCCAAGGCGCCGTCGATCCGGCTCAAGGATTACGCCTATCGCGAGGCGCGCTACACCATGCTGGCGCGCGGCAACCCGGAGCTGGCGGCGGAGCTGCTGAAGGAAGCGCAGGACGACGTGGAACGGCAGTGGCGCGTCTACTCCGCGCGTGCCGCCATGCCGGGCCGCAGAGAAACGCCGCACATCGCTCCCGACGAGAAGCCTGAAGAGAAACTGGCGGCCGTGGCTGCCGGAGGTGAAGAATGATCGATTTTTCAACACAGTACCTGGGCTTGAAGTTGAGCGGCCCCATCGTGGTTTCGTCCACGCCGCTCTCGGAGTCGCTGGACAACATTCGCCGCATGGAAGATGCGGGCGCCTCCGCGATTGTGCTCATGTCGCTCTTCGAGGAGCAGTTGGAACTGGAATCGCGCGCGCTGGACGAAGACCTCTCGCGGGGCACCGAGTCTTTTGCCGAGTCGCTGGATTACCTGCCCGATCTCAACGATTACCGGATGACGCACGAGGTCTATCTCGAGCACCTGCGGCGCGCCAAGGCGGCGGTGAAGATTCCTGTACTGGCCAGCCTGAATGGCGCCACCACCGGCGGTTGGGTGCGCTTTGCCAAAGATATGGAACAGGCCGGCGCCGACGCCATCGAACTGAACACATACGCGCTGGCTACGGACCGCAACCAGACCTCCTCGGAGCTCGAGACTGCAACTGCTCGAACTGGTAACTGCCGTCACTGAAGCAGTCAAGATTCCGGTCTCAGTGAAGCTTTCGCAGTCATTCACGAGCGTCCCTTACCTGGCGGCCCTGTTGCAGGATGCGGGCGCCGCCGGCGTGGCGCTCTTCAACCGCTTCTATCAGCCGGATTTCGATATTGAGACCCTGGAAGTCCGGCCCACGCTGCACTTCTCCACGCCTTCCGAGTTGCTGCCGCGGTTGCATTGGGCGGCCATTCTTTACGGGCACGTGAACATCGATATCGCCATTACCGGCGGCGTCCACTCCGCCGAGGACGTACTCAAGGGCATCATGGCCGGGGCCAGCGTGACCATGATGGCATCGGCCCTGCATATTCACGGCATCGAGCACATCAGCCGGGTGCTGGCCGACGTGCGCTACTGGCTGGAGAAGCGCGAGTACAGCCTCGCTCAGGGAGACGCGCGGCTGCCTCAGCCGGCGGTCAGTGCCCGATACCTCGCCCTTCGATCGCGGCAACTACATCAAGACGCTCAGCTCCTACAGCCTGCGCCAGACGGTGGGTGCGTTTTAGGAATGCGCGTCCAGGGAACTCCCAGGTCTCATCCGCCGCGGCGGATGAGACCTGGGGCACCCGGTCACCTAACGATTCGAATAATTCTGAACCAGGCCATGACGCCAACTCTCAACCAGCACGTTAAATGGTACGGGCGCTGAAGAACCCATTTCAAGAAAAGCCTCAATCGAATGAGCGTACAACTTCTTCAGCGATACGGAAAACTTTGCTGCGCCGTCGGAATTACGCAATCCGATAACAGCTACATCGTTCGTCCTCTCGCAATAAATACACCACTCCCCCTTATTTGACGCACATCCGTAGCGGTCCATTCTAAACAGCCATTCTGTACCTAAAGATGATGGCCCGTTCATTTTCAGCCGTGAAAAATACTCTTCTCCCCCAAGCGATTCATCCAGAAACATCATCGCCGCAGCCTGATACTCAATTACAGGTGTCAGATTGTAATTAAGCAAACAACAGGACGTTGCCTGCTCTATGCGAATAATATCAGTTACAACCTCAGGAAAGGACCGCGCGAAAATCATGTCCGTTTCGAAAAACAAGAATTGATTCCAGTTCCCCTTAAATACCTGCTCTGGTAATAATGCTGTCGAATTAATAACGCAATAATATTTCGGAATGCGTCCAGTCGGACTTCGTTGACATATTCATTCTCAAGCATCGTTAAATCTCCATTGCTTTGGGCGATTATACTAACTGCAAGTCGCAGAGTTAAATACGGCCAACCAATTTGCTTGATCAATAACGAAATTGAAGGAGAGTCGAAATGGTTTACAACAAATCGCTTTCCGCAGTGGTAATGACGGCATTCGCGCTCATGTGTGGCCTGTGCTCGGCGCAGGCGCCGGTAAAGTATGAAGCGACGATCGCGTCGCTCGACCGCCATGAGGTTCCTTTCTGGTATACCCACGCCAAGCTGGGCATCTTCATTCACTGGGGGCTTTATTCGGTGCCGGGGTGGGCGCCGCTGTCGCATCCCAGCCACGACTTCAGCCTCGGACGACTATATCAAGTACAACCCCTACGCGGAGTGGTACTTGAACACCATGCGCATCGACGGCTCTCCCACCCAGGCCTACCATCGCGAGCACTATGGAGCGGACTTCGACTACTACAACTTCGCCCCCGTCTTCAATGGCGAGATCAAGAAGTGGAAACCGGAGCAGTGGGCCAGAATCTTCCGCCAGTCCGGCGCCAGGTACGTGGTGCTGACCAGCAAGCACCATGAAGGCTTTACCCTGTGGCCCAGTTCCATCCCCAATCCCACGCTGCCCAAGGACCGGCAGCACGCTGAGCGCGACATTGTGGGCGAGTTGACGGCCGCGGTGCGGAAGCAGGGAATGCACATGGGGCTCTACTACTCCGGCGGGTACGACTGGACCTTTATTCCCGGCCCCATACGCACCGCCGCGGACTACGAGAAGGTGAAGCCCGAAAGCGAAGAGTACGGCAAGTATGCCAACGCGCAGATTCACGAATTGATCGAGCGCTATCATCCCTCGCTGCTGTGGAACGATATCGACTGGCCGAAAACAGGCAAGGCGCTGGAAGTGGAGGCCGACTACTACAACGCGGTTCCGGACGGTGCCATCGACGACCGCTTCGGCATCGCGCACTCGGACTTTACTTCGCCGGAATACAGCAAACTGGAGCAGATCAGCAAAAAGAAGTGGGAGGAATGCCGCGGGCTGGGGCGGTCGTTCGGTTACAACCGCGCCGAGGGCGAGGCGGAGACCATCGCGCCGGGAGATTTGATCGCGCTGCTGGTGGACGTTGTGAGCAAGAACGGGAACCTGCTGCTGGATGTGGGTCCGGAGGCAGACGGCACCATTCCGCCGGTGCAGATGGAACGGCTAAAGGCGCTGGGCGAGTGGCTCAGGCAGAACGGCGATGCGATCTACGACACGCAGCCATGGGATCGCGCGGAGGGAAAGACGGTGGAGGGCGACGACCTGCGCTTCACCTGGCAAGGCCACATCAATGCGATCGTGCTGGGAACTCCCAAGGCGCGGACCATGACCTTCGAGGATTTCGCATGGCCGCCCAACATCAAGGTATATCTTATGGGCAACAGGGGACGGCTGAAACAACTGAAAACCAGGGCGGCGGGCGATAAGCTGCAAGTCTTGTTGCCGGAAGATCTGCCGGGCAAGTATGCCTACGTATTGGAGATTCACAATTACCTGCGCTGATGCTGCCTGGGGAGTTAGCGTCTTCCAAGCAGGCGCAGAACGGTCTCTTCAATCAGGCGGCAGGCGTGGGGGAGCGCGGCTTTCACGGCTTCGCTGAATTGTTCGCCCAACCCGGTTGAACCGGCTCCGATGGTCAGGAGTTGTGCATTCACTGGCAGGGAATTATAGAGTTCGCGTACCAGGGCGAGTAGCTCGGCAGCGCCCAGGTGATGAGTGGCGAGCGCCTGGCTGCCGGCGGCCGGTTCGACGGGCACAAGCCTGACCGATCCGGGAGCGGAATCGACGGAACAATCGATAAAGAGGACCGAGTGGGCGCGGGCGATCTCTTCGGCCAGTTCGGGAGTCCATTGCTGACGGACCAGGACGCGCACCTGGCTATCTTCGCGAAATCGTTTTTCGGCCCATTCGGCTAGCCACGGGCCTACTCCGTCATCGCCTCGCAGCGTGTTGCCGCAGGCTAAGATGAAACATTTGGCCGTGGGTTGGGTCATGGATTCAGTCTTGTTTCTGTAATGTATCCCACCCTAGCCGCAAAAACAAAAACGCGGCGAGGGTGGGGCACCCAATTTTGTATCAACCGTTAGCGTACAAGCTGATCGACTACTTCGCCGTCGGCGTTGACTAGCGTCAGGACAAGAGGCATCTGGCCGAAGGCATGGGTGGAGCAACTGAGGCAGGGATCGAAGGTGCGGACCACGGCCTCTACGCGATTGAGAATCCCCTCGGTGAACTTGCCCTTCTTGATGTAGTGCTTTGCGACCTGCAAGACACCCTTGTTCATGGCGTTGTTGTTCTGGCCGGTGGCGATCACCAGATTGGCCCAGGTGATCTTGCCGTTTTCGTCCACCTTGTAGTGGTGGTTGAGCGTTCCGCGCGGCGCCTCTGCCTGCCCCGCCCCCTCCAGGCGGTTGACGCCGGCGGTGGCGCGCACATGCTTTTCGAGGATGCGCGCATCGGCAAGAATCTCCTCGATCTTCTCGATGCCGTAGAGGGCCTCAACGAGCCGCGCATGATGGTAGTAGAAGGAGCTCTGGACAGGTCCGCTTGCCAACTGCTTGAACTCGGCCAGCTCCTTTTCGGCCTTCGGAGTGCCCATGGATTTGGCGATGTTGAGTCGCGCTAACGGGCCCACGCGGTAGCTGCCTTTTGGATAGCCGAGCGGCTTGTAGTAGGCAAACTTGGTATAGCTGTAGGGCTCGACGGCTTCGCCGATCACCTCGGTGTACCTGCTGGCCGTGATGCCGTCTTCCACAATATTGCCCTGGGCGTCAATCAGCCGCAGCGCGCCGTCGGTAAATTCGATGGATTCGTCTTCGTTGATCAGGCCCAGGTAGTTGGAGGGGAAGTTGGCGAAGACCTCGATCTCCTTCTTGAAACTGGAGGCGATCTTTTTGTACGCGCCCAGGGCGAGGCCGATGTTCGAATAGGCCTCGGGCAGCATGGCCAGAATTTCGTCACGGTGGGCCGAAGAGAGCGGCTCGGTGACGCCGCCGGGGACCACCCACCCGGTATGGATGCGCTTGCCGCCCAACAGTTCGATGATGCGCTGGCCAAAGCGGCGCAATCCTATGCCGGCGCGGCCCAGATCGGGCCTGGCGGCCAGGACTCCGAAGATGTTGCGCGCTTTGGGGTCAGACTCCATGCCCAGCAACAGGTCGGGCGAGGAGAGATGGAAGAAGCTGAGGGCATGGGACTGCACCATCTGGGCCATATTCAACATGCGCCGCAGTTGCGCCGCGGTATGCGGAATGCGCACCGACATGATGGCCTCGCAGGCCTTGGCCGAGGCAATCAGGTGCGAGACCGGGCAGATGCCGCACACGCGCGCCATCAGGCTGGGCATCTCGTAGAACGGCCGGCCTTCAGAAAAGCGCTCAAAGCCGCGCACCTGGGTGACGTGAAAGTGCGCGTCCTCCACCTCGCCCTGGCCGTTGAGTTGGATGGTGATCTTGCCGTGCCCTTCCAGGCGCGTTACCGGGTCAATGGTGATGGTCTGGCTCATGCTCAAGCTCCAAAACGGGTGAGGGCTGGAATATCCAGCGGCGCGCCGGTTAGCAGCGCGGTAAGCGCCGTGTGAAATGTGTCGGCCGAGGGCGGACAGCCGGGCAGAAAAACGTCAACCTTCACAAACTCGTGAATGGGACGCACTACGCGCAGCAGCTTGGGCACTACTACGCAGGGTATCTGCTGCTGGGCACTGGCGTTCTCGAATGTAGGCCCGTTCCAGAATAGCCTCCGGACCGATGGGGTTGCGCATGGAGGGCACATTGCCCGTCACCGCGCAGTCGCCCATGGCGATCAGCATCCTGGAGTGGGCGCGAATCTTCTTGATCTTCTTCTCGTCGTCCACCGAGGCTACCGCTCCCTCCACCAGGGCGATGTCCACCTCGTCGGGGAACTCCTTGGCGTCCACGATGGGGCTGTAGACCACATCGACAAGCTCCGCCAGCTCGATGAGCCGTTCGTCCATGTCGAGGAACGACATATGACAACCGGAACATCCGTCCAGCCACACCGTTGCCAGTTTCAGTTTGCTCATTGCGCTTCCCTCATGAGGTTCAGATAGGGCAGAAAATCAGGATACTTGGGATGGTCGGAGCCGATCTTGCTCTTGTCAAAGAGGGCTCCGGTGGGGCACACCTGCACGCACTTGCCGCAGCGGGTGCAGGCTGAGCTTCCCCAGTCATCGTGCAGATCGGTAATGATCAGCGAATTGATGCCGCGGCCCATCACATCCCAGATGTGCGCGCCCTCGATCTCCGCGCAGACGCGCACGCAGCGGGTGCAGAGGATGCAGCGGTTGTGGTCGACGGTGAAGCGCTCGTGCGAGGCATCCACGGCCAGCTCGGGGTTGCGGTAGGGCAGGCGGACATGGGTCATGCCCTGCTGCTGCGCCAGGGTCTGCAACTCGCAGTGGCCATTGGAGACGCACACCGAACAGATATGATTGCGCTCGGCGAAGAGCAGTTCGAGGATGGTGCGGCGGTGCTGCTGCAGCCGCTCGGTGTTGGTGCTGACCTCCATGCCCTCGAAGATCGGTGGCCACGCAGGCGGGAAGGAGCTTGTTGCTGCCCTTGATCTCTACCAGGCACAAGCGGCATGCGCCTACTTCGCTCAGGCCCTCCAGATGGCAGAGGGTGGGAATGTAGATGTCGTTTTCCCGCGCCACTTCCAGGATGGTCTGGCCTCTCAGGCCGCTCACTTCCTGCTCATCGATGATCAGTGTTTTTACATCCACTTCGACACTCATGCCGGCACCTCCACGGGAGCTTCCATATTGCACACGCCGGCCGGACAGCGCTTATGCACGATGTGCTCGAGGTACTCGTCCTTGAAGTACTTGAGCGTGCTCAGCACCGGATTGGGCGCCGTCTGCCCCAGGCCGCAGAGGCTGGTTTCCTTGATGGTGCCGCAAAGTTCCACCAGCAGATCCAGGTCTTCCATGGTCCCCGCGCCCGAGCAGATGCGGGTGAGCAGGGTGTGCATCTGCGCCGTTCCCGCCCGGCAGGGAATGCATTTGCCGCAGGATTCGGTCATGCAGAACTCGACGAAGAAGCGGGCTACATTGACCATGCAGGAGGTGTCGTCCATGACGATCATGCCGCCGGAGCCCATGATCGAACCAACCTTCATAAGGGCATCGTAGCTGACGCCAAGGTCCAGCATTTCGGCGGGAATGCAACCGCCGGATGGTCCGCCGGTTTGCACCGCCTTGAAGGTGTGCCCGCCCGGCACGCCGCCGCCGATGACCTCAATGATCTCGCGCAGCTTGATGCCCATGGGGACTTCAACCAGGCCTGTATTGGCGATCTTGCCGGTAAGGGCGAAGACCTTGGTGCCTTTGCTTCTCTCCGAGCCCATGTTGGCAAACCACCGGCCGCCATTGCGGACGATGGGCGGGATATTGGCGTAGGTCTCCACGTTGTTGATAAGCGTGGGCTTGCCAAAAAGGCCGCTTACCGCGGGGTACGGGGGGCGAGGCCTGGGGGCGCCGCGACGGCCTTCGATGGAGGCGATCAGCGCCGTCTCCTCGCCGCAGACAAAGGCTCCAGCGCCCAGGCGAATCTCCACGTCGAAGCTGAAAGGCGTGCCGCAGAGGTTGCTGCCCAAGAGGCCCCGGCGGCGCGCCTCGCGCAATGCGGTGGTCAGACGGGCCACGGCCACCGGGTACTCGGCACGGACGTAGATATAGCCCTTGCTGGCGCCTACTGCATAGGCGGCGATGGCCATGCCCTCGATGACGCGATGCGGGTCGCCTTCCATGACGCTGCGATCCATGAAGGCGCCGGGATCGCCCTCGTCGCCGTTACAGACCACATACTTCAGGTCGCCCGAGGCCTTGGCTACTGTGCTCCACTTGAGGCCAGTGGGATAGCCGCCGCCGCCGCGTCCCCTGAGCCCGCTCTCGGTGACACGGTGGATTACGCCGTTGGGCGTCATCTCGGTCAGCACCGTAAGCAGCGCCTTATATCCGTCGCGGGCGATGTAGTCGTCGATCTTTTCCGGGTCAATGTAGCCGGCATTTTCCAGCACCACCCGTACCTGGCTGTCGAAGTGGTCGTTCAGCTCACACTGCAGGTCGGGCACCGGCTGGCCGCCCAGGCTGGCTACAATGGCCTCCGCGTGGCTCGCGTTCACATGGTGATAGTGGGTTTCCTGCGGGTCCACCCGGACCAGCGGTCCTGACGAGCAAGGCCCCATGCAGCCGGTTTTTCGGATAAGCACTTTCTTGCCGGAGGCCTCGGCCGCCCTCACCAGCGCCTCCTGCAACTGCCCCGCGCCCTGGCTGGCACAGGCCAGGTCCATGCATACGTTGACCTCATAGTCGAATTTGGCGTTTTCCTGGCGAACGCTCTCCGCTATCTGTTCGAGCTCCTCGATCGTCATTCCACCGACCACCTTTCCAGTTGCTCGAGCATATGCTCAGCGGATGTCTCGCCCGCCACATCGCCGTCGCACAGCACTACGGGGGCGCGGCTGCAAGCGCCCACGCAGCGGGCCGTCATCAGGCTGATTTTTCCGTCTTTGGTAGTCTGCCCGGGGGCAATGCCCAGCCGCTTTTCGGCCGCGTCCACCAGCTTGGCTGAGCCCTTGATATAGCATGCCGTGCCGGCGCAGATGGTCATGGTGTGCTTGCCCGGCGGCTTGAGGCTGAAGTAGTGGTAAAAGGTGACCACCCCATAGGCCTGGCTGAGGGGCACGCGCAGGGAATTGGCCACAAAGCGAATCGAGTCGTCGTCCAGGTAGCCGAAGGAGGACTGCACGGTGTGCAGCGTTTCAATGAGCGCGTGGCGGGCAAAGCCGTTCTTGCGCATGGTGCCGTTCACGATCTTCCATCGTTTGTCGTCGCTGGGCAGCGGCGGGGGTGTGAAAGCTGGCACAATTCCTCCCGTCTACAGAGCGGTGGTGGGGCTGCGCTCCGCCTTTTCTCTAGTCTATTTGTATGGGTCGGGAGGCTTTTCCCACCGTGACACCTGTCACTGGGGTGGGAGGGTATTCCACTCTATGGAACGGCTTTGCGGCCGTTCCGGGCCGGGAAATGAGGGCGTTAACCGGCTCGTCTACCCCAACTGCGGCAGACGGCCGGAAATCCCGAAGAGGAAGATGAGGCCGATGATGCAACTGTAGGCTGCGCCGGTCCATGCAATGGCGTGGTAGAAGCGGTGATGATGGCCGGTGGCGCGGAAGGCACCGCCCATGGAGGCGGTCATGAGGGCATTCATGGCGATCAGGCCCGCCGAGAAGGCGGCCAGCCCCAACATGCCCCGCGATGTGCCGCCCAGGTTGGCGGTGAGGAAGAAGAGCGCCAACTGGCTGGGAGTCTCAGCGCCCACGCCGTGCAGGATGCCGATCACGAAAACCGATTTACCGGTATAGAGCCACTGAAAACGCTCCGGCTTGGGGGCCTGCGGGTTCCAGCAGCGGCACACCTGCCAGGCCAGCCAAAGGACGCCGTTGATGGCGATTCCCAGGCGGCTTTCAATGCGGCTGTGGGAGTGGCCGTGGGCGTCTTTCCTGAGGATACCGGCCACCACGCCGATGCCCAGCACGATCAGAGTGAGGCCGATCAGCCGCTCGGCCCAGTGGTCCAGCCCCTCGGGCAGGCCCAGGTGCAACTCCAGAACGGCAATGCCGAGAATGGCTACCGTGAAGGCGTGGCCGAGGGCGTAGGTCATGCCTAAACGCAATCCACTGCGCCAGTTGCGCTGCACGGCCGTGATGTCGGAGATGGCCGCCAGGTGATCGTAGTCGAAGCCGTGGCGCAGCCCCAGCAGCAGGCAGGAACCCAGCGCCGCGTCCAGTTTCCAGTCGCTCAGGATCGGTATCACGAAAATCAGTATAACGCATACGCGGCGCCACCGGCGTGGCGGCGGTCACAGGCGCCATTTTATTTGGCTGGGGCAAGCTGGATCTGGTAATCCGAGTAATCGATGGTCACTACAGTGCGGCCAAAGAGCGCGCTGTGTGATTCCGCCCTGGCGTGGGTAGCCATGGCATAGCCGCTCATGTTTGTGTACCTACGCATCATGTGCGTAGTGCCCGCGAATATGGAGGGACTCTTGGATGCGATGCCCTCGATCCGCACGATGGAATCGTCGGCCGTGTCCACCCACAAGGTCCCCAGGATCATATTGGGAGCCTTGTGCCTGGGGGTCACGGCCAGAGCAAGGCAATCCCGCCCATCCAGACGCTGCATCACTCCGGGCTTCAGTTTCATCTCGTAATTCGCGGAAGTGAACCACGATTTTTCCACGTTGCCGGGCACGTTGATGTTCTTCTCATTTTCCAGGAGCGGGCGCAAGCCAAACTTCAGTATGATCTCAGAACCGCTGTGCGAGAGGATGGTGTAACTCTTGCCCAAGCCCTTCATGTAAGTTGTCTTCACGGTCATCGCAGCTACGGGATGAGTTTCGTCTCTTCCCCTGTAGACGGCATAGGATTCGGTTACGGTGAATCCCAGAACATTCGCATAGCGGGCTTTGGCCGTGTCGTCGATGCGGCGGATGACCTCAGACTCGTCGGGTTGCTGGGCCGGAACCGCGGCTATTGCGAACAAGGCCAGACAAGATGCAGCCGCAGCCGCGCGCACCGCGTTCCATGTCCTGAAAGTGTTCATGCTGATCCCCGCATCGTTCTCTCATCCAGATTATGCTTCTTTGACCCTGTCCGGTGCGCTTCAGTAAGCGCGGAAATCATCTCCCCGGATAAAGAGAGGGGTGCATGGGACCTCATGCGCTATGCTGGTTTCCGGTATGAGGTGCGATGGTGACTGGCAAACCCCAACCAAAACGAGAACGGCGCGAAGTGCTGGTGCGCGGAGTGGTGCAGGGGGTGGGGTTCAGGCCGTTCGTCTACCGGCTGGCGCTGGAAGAAGGGCTGGCGGGATTTATCGGCAACGATACGGACGGGGTGACCATCGAGATTGAAGGGCCGGCGGCGCGGGTGGAAGCGTTTCTGGCGCGATTGCGCGCGGAGGCGCCGCCCCTGGCGAGGATCGATTCGGTTGCGGTTCGGGAGACGGCGGCGACCGGGGAGGCAGGGTTCCGGATTGTTGCCAGCGAGGTTTTGGGCCGGGTGAGCACGGGGATTCCGGCGGATGCGGCAACCTGCCCGGATTGCTTGCGGGAGTTGCTGGACCCCACCGACCGCCGCTACCGGTATCCGTTTTTGAACTGCACCAACTGCGGGCCGCGCTTCACCATTACGCGGCGCATTCCCTATGACCGTCCGCAGACCTCGATGGCGCGGTTCAAGATGTGCGCCGGCGTGCCAGGCGGAGTACGACGATCCCGCCAACCGGCGCTTCCATGCGCAGCCCAATGCCTGCCGGGATTGCGGGCCGCGAGTCTGGCTGGTGGGGGCGGACGGAGCGGAGATTGCTGCAGACGACGCCGTGGCCGCGACGATTGACCGGCTGGCGGCGGGCCAGATTGTGGCCATCAAGGGGATTGGCGGCTTTCACCTGAGCGTGGATGCGACCAACGAGGCGGCGGTGATGCGGCTGAGGGAGCGCAAGCGCCGCTATGGGAAGCCGCTGGCGGTGATGGTGAAGGATGTGGAGGCGGCGCGGGCGGTGTGCGTGCTGACGGCCGGGGATGAGGCGCTGCTGATGACGTCGGCGCGGCCGATTGTGCTGGCGCGGAAGAGAGACGGTGGAGGGATTGCGGAAGCGGTTGCGCCGGGGATTCCCTGGCTGGGCGTGTTTCTGCCCTATGCGCCGCTGCAGCATCTGCTGTTTGCCGATGCGCGGGTTCGGGCGCTGGTGATGACCTCGCGCCAACCTGAGCGAGGAGCCGATCGCCATCGATAACGACGAGGCGCGGGCGCGGCTGGGCTGGGATAGCCGATGCCTTCCTGATGCATGACCGCGTAGATTCTGCAGCGCTGTGACGACTCGGTGGCGGCGGTGGTGGATGGGGCGCCGCAGTTGATGCGGCGGGCAAGGGGATTTGTTCCGCTGGGGGTGGAGTTGCCTCAGGATTGGGAGTGAATGCGCCGCCGCTGCTGGCCGTGGGCGGGCACATGAAGAATGTCTTTGCGCTGGCGCGGGGGCGGCACGTGTACCAGAGCCAGCATTTGGGCGATCTGGAGAATCTGACGGGGTTGGAATTCTTTCGCGAGTCGCTCGACCACCTGATGCGCACCTTCGAGATTGAGCCGGAGACGGTGGCGCACGATCTGCATCCGGGCTACCTCTCGACGAAGTGGGCTCAAGAGTGGGCGCGCGAGCGGGGGCTGGGCCTGATCGCGGTGCAGCATCATCACGCGCACGTGGCCGGATGCATGGCCGAGCACGGGCTCACGGACGAAGTAATCGGAATTTCGCTCGATGGGACCGGCTACGGGACGGATGGGCGCATCTGGGGCGGGGAAGTGCTGTTGTCGCGGCTGGACGGATTCAAGCGCTTTGCGCATCTGGACTATGTGCCCATGCCGGGCGGAGAGGCGGCGATCCGGGAGCCGTGGCGGATGGCGCTAGGAGCCCTGCGGGCGGCGGGCTTTGACGTTGCTTCCGGTGAGACGTTAGCCCTGGTAGGCGCAACGGAGAAACGAGGCGCGGGTGCTCAAGCGAATGATGGAGCGCGGGGTGAATGCGCCGTTAACTTCGAGTCTGCGGAAGGCTCTTCGATGCGGTGGCCGCAGTGGTGCTGGGGCGGCGTGAGGTGGACTACGAGGCGCAGGCGGCCATCGAGCTGGAAGGGTTGGCGGTGGATGAACCCGACTCCGAAGCAGGTTATGAGATGGAGATGCTGGGTGGGAATTGGAAGGCGCGCGCGCCGGTGAGGATAAGTGCCGGGCAGCTATGGCGGGAATTGATCGAGGAGTTGCGGGCCGGAGTGAACAAGGCGCGGATTGCGGCGCGGTTTCATGCGGGCGTGGCGACGGGATTTGTGAGAACGGCGGTGCTGGCGCGGGCGGCTACCGGCTTGAAGCAGGTGGCGCTGAGTGGCGGTTGCATGCATAACCGGCGGCTGACGCGATTGTTGCGAGTGGGGCTGGAGGCGGAGGGATTCGAGGTGTTTCAGCACGTCCAGGTTAGCCCTGGGGATGGAGGGTTGAGTTATGGACAGGCTGTGGTGGCGGCGGCGATGCTGACTAAGCGGAGTTAGTGAGTTAGATGTGTCTATGTTCTCTCCAGGTTGAAAGTGGTTATTGAACTTTCCGCAATAAACCATAAAGGACAATAGATATAGATATCCAACCTTTGCGTTAGAAAAAGGACGCAAGGATGGGGCACGGGCGATGCGGAGTAAGTGGAAGTTAGCCGGAGATGCGCACTAACTGCTGCGCTTCTTCGCGGGGGCCGAGGATGGAGATGCGGGGAATGCGGCCGCGCACCATGGCCACCTCGTCGCAGCGGTGCAGGCGCGGGCACAACTGGCAGTCTTTGAAGATCTTGTCGGGCAGCTCGGCCTTGTCTTCGACGGTGCGGAAGCCGTATTTGAAGAAGAAGTCGGGGATGCGCGTGAAGAGGCAGATGGATTGGATGCCGTGCTCTTCGGCTTCCTCGATGAGCGCTGCCAGGATGCGGCCGCCGGCGCCCTGGCCCTTGGCTTCCGGCTTGACCACGATGGAGCGCACCTCGCAGAGATGCGGCCCGTAAAAGTGCAGCGCGCCGCAGCCGAGAAAGACGCCGCCATCGGATTCGGCGACGGTGAAGTCGCGGATGTTTTCGCAGATCTCGGCGAAGGCGCGCTTGAGCAGCGTGCCGTCGCCGGAGAGCGAGTTCACCAGGTCGTAGACGTTGGAGGCGTCCTGGAGCAGGGCCTTACGCACCAGCATCAGCGGCCTCCTGCGTGTTGGCAAGCGCCGCGATGCGTGCAATCTTCTCCGACGCGGAAACCAGGGCCGCGCGTACGCGCTCGGCGCGCGGTTCCTCCCATCACGTCGTGGCAGTCGAGCGTGGCGGTGAGGGTGACGGCGGAGAAAAAGTCTTCGCCGAACTCTTCGCCAAACTGGCGCAGTTCGTCGAGGGTGAGATCGCCAAGTTCGACGCCTTTTTCCATGGCGAAGCGCACGGCGTTGCCGACCTTCTCGTGCGCGGTGCGGAAGGGCACACCCTTATGGACCAGGTAAGTGGCCGCGGCCATGGCATTCAGATAGCCGGACTGCGCCGCATCGCTCATACGCTGGCGATTGAATTGAAGGGCGGCGGTGAAACGTGCCGCGAGAGTGAGCATCTGCGGCACAAACCCGGCCGCAAAGGCTGGCTCCTGGATCTCCTGCATATCCTTATTGTAGGCCAGAGGCAGGCCTTTGAGTTGCAGCGCAACGGCTTCAGCCGCGCCATGGATGCGGCCCACCTTAGCGCGAATCAGCTCGGTCAGGTCAGGATTTTTCTTTTGCGGCATGGCGCTGGAGCCGGTGGAAAAGGCTTCGGGCAGCAGAACAAAGTTGAACTCTGCCGTTGCAAAGAGAGTAATTTCCTCGGCAAAGCGGCTCAGGTGCAGGCCGACGAAGGTGAGCGCCTGCAGATATTCCAAAATAAAATCGCGATCGCTGGTGGCGTCCATCGAATTGCCAGTGGGCCCGGTGAACCCCAACTCACGCGCGGCTATGTTGCGGTCGAGCGCAAGCGTGGCGCCGGCCACCGCTCCTGAACCCAGCGGGCACTCGTTGAGCCGCGTGGAGCAATCGCGCAGGCGAGCCGCATCGCGGAGAATCATCTCCACGTAAGCCAGAAGCCAATGCGCAACCAGCACGGGCTCGGCACGCTGCAGGTGAGTATAGCCGGGCATCACGGATTCGCCGGCAGCGCGAGCCTGCTCCACCAGCGCATTGGCCCATGCGGCCAGAGCTTCGATCACCAGTCCGATTTGCCGGCGCACATAAAGGCGCAGGTCGGTGGCGATCTGCTCGTTGCGGCTGCGGCCGGTGTGCAGCTTGAGTCCCAGCTTGCCAACGCGCTCCACCAGCTTCAGCTCGACGAAGTGATGAATGTCTTCGGCGGTTGCGTGGTCGCGCACCTGTACCTGGCCCGCTTCGGAAGCGTGCTCGGCGGCAATCGCGTCCAGCGCCGCGCGCAACTCCGTTGTCTCACTTTTGGTGAGGATATGTGCGGCAATCAGCGCGGACGCGTGAGCCTTGCTGGCGGCTACCTCCTGAGGGAGCAGCCGCCAATCGAACGTAATAGACCGCTGCCACTCTTCGAACTCCGCATCCAGTGGCTCGCGGAAGCGGCCGGACCACATCTTCACTTTACGGCCTCCTTCTGCTTCCTGTTGAGATACGCCTGGGTGCGCGCCGGCAGCCCGAGAATGCGAATGAAGCCCTTGGCGTCCTTCTGGTCGTAGCTCTCACCCATGGTGAAGGAGGAGAGCTCGTTGGAGTAGAGCGAGAAAGGACTGGAGCGGCCGGCGACGGAGATGTTGCCCTTATAGAGCGCGAGCTTGACCGTGCCGGTGACGCGCTCCTGGGTTTTGGAGACGAAGCTGTCCAGGGCCTCGCGCAGGGGCGTGAACCAAAAGCCGTTGTAGACGATGTCGGCATACTTGAGGGCGATCAACTGCTTGTAGTGCATGACCTCGCGCTCCAGGGTGAGCGACTCGACCTCGCGATGGGCAGTGGTGATGAGCGTGCCGCCGGGAGTCTCGTAGATGCCGCGGCTCTTCATGCCCACGAAGCGGTTTTCGACGATATCGATGCGGCCCACGCCGTGCGTGCCGCCGATCTCGTTCAGCATCGATAAGCTGCACGCGGCGGAGTTTCTTGCCGTTGACGGAGACCGGGATGCCCTGCTCGAAACCGATCTCGACGACCTCCGCCTGGTCCGGCGCCTTTGCGGGCGGCGCGTCGAGCATTGCCAGATGGACTCGAGCGGCGCGTTGGCCGGGTTCTCCAGTTCGCCGCCCTCGTGGCGAGGTGCCAGATATTGCGGTCCCGGCTGTAGAATCTTCTTGCTTGGCTGGGCCAGCGGCATGCCGTGGGCCTCCGGCGTAGTCGAGGCAGTCCTCGCGGCTCTTCAAGTCCCACTCGCGCCAGGGGGCGATGATCTTGAGCTCGGGCGCGAGGGCCTGGTAGGCGTGCTCGAAGCGGACCTGGTCGTTGCCCTTGCCGGTGGCGCCGTGGGCGACGGCGTCGGCGCCTTCACTGAGCGGCGACTTCGCACCTGGTGCTTGGCGATGAGCGGGCGCGCGATGGAGGTGCCGAGCAGATATTTATGTTCGTAGATGGCGCCAGCGCGGACGGTGGAAAAGACGTAATCGCGGAGAAACTCTTCGCGCAGATCGAGGACAACGGCTTTTTTTGCGCCGGTCCTGTATGCCTTGGCCACGACCTCGTCCAGGTTGTCGCCCTGGCCCACGTCGGCGATCATGGCGATCACCTCCATGCCGTAGTTTTCGTTGAGCCAGGGAATGATGATGGAGGTGTCGAGGCCTCCGCTGTACGCTAGGACTACTTTATTTGCCATGATGAAACTCTCTCCTTGCAACTTAATCTCTCGTTGCGCAGCGCGATCGATAAAAAACCACCGCAGGTCCTTCGACTCCGTTTCACTCCGCTCAGGATGACAACAATTGAGGGAGCGATGAGAGTCTTACGCGCTTTGAAAGCTGACGGTATTCGCCAGTCCGCCGAGCAGCAGCAGCAGCAGGGCCTTCTGCGCATGCAGGCGGTTTTCGGCCTGATCGAAGACGATGGACTGCGGGCCGTCGAGCACTGCGTCGGTGACTTCGGCATTGCGGCGCGCGGGCAGGCAGTGCATGAAGACCGCGTGCGGCGCGGCCTTGGCCATCAGCGCCTCGTTCACCTGGAAGGGCCGGAAGATGGGCTCGCGCTTGGTGGACTCGTGCTCGAAGCCCATGCTGACGCACACGTCGGTGTAGACCGCGTCGGCGCCTTCGACGGCGGCCTGCGGGTCCTGCAGCAGGCGAAGTTCGCAGCCGTTGGCCTGCGCAATCTCGCGCGCCTGGTGACGATCTCGATGTCCGGCGAGTAGCCGCGCGGCGTGGCCACGGTGACGTTGGCGCCCAGTTGCGCGCCGGTGAGCATGAGCGAGTGGCAGACGTTGTTGCCGTCGCCGACATAGGTAAAGTTGAGTCCGGCCGCGGTGCCGAAGTGCTCATCGAGGGTCATGAAGTCGGCCAGCGCCTGGCAGGGATGCTCGAAGTCGGAGAGCGCGTTGATGACCGGCACGCGCGAGTTGGCGGCCATCTCGGTGATGGTGTCGTGCGCGTAGGTGCGCAGCACGATCACATCCACCCAGCGCTCCACGTTGCGCGCCACGTCGGCGATGGATTCGCGCTCGCCCAGCGGCGAACTGGTCTGATCGACGAAGATGGCGTTGCCGCCCATGGTGTTGATGCCGGCCTCGAAGCTGAGGCGCGTGCGCAGGCTGGCCTTCTCGAACATCAGCACCATCTGCTTGGCGTCGAGGGCATGGCGATACTCGCGCGGATTGCGCTTGACGTCGTGGCCCAGCTTGAGAATGGCGCGCACCTCGGCGCTGGAGAGATCGGCGATGGAGCACATATCTTCGCCGGCCAGGCGCGCGGCGGCGGCAAGAATATCGGGGTCCTTCTGCACGGGAACGGCGGCGGCCGGGCGATCAAGGGTTGCTCTGCTAGCCATGGTTGTGTCCTCCTGCGGCGTTGGCGGCGGAATGGGCGGCGCTTGCGCGCCCGCATGTTCGGTGAAGATTTCGTCCAGCGCCGCGATGGCGGTGTCCACATGTGCGCGCTCCAGAATGTACGGCGGCAGGAAGCGCAGCACCGTATCGCTGGTGCAGTTGATGAGGATGCGCCGCTTGAGCATCTCGGCGACGGTGAGCTTGGCCAGGTCGGCCGAGTCGAGTTCGGCGGCAATCATCAGGCCTTTGCCGCGCACATCGATGATGGCGCTGTGGCGTTGGGCCAGCGAGCGCAGCTTGCTGCTGAAAGTAGTCGCCGACTTCAGTCGACGTGGGCCAGAAGATTTTCTTTTTCGATGTGGTCGATGACGGCGATGGCCACGGCGCAGGCCAGCGGGCCTCCGCCGAAGGTGGTGCCGTGCATGCCGGCATGGAAGGCGCGCGCAACCTCTTCGGTGCAGAGCGTCGCGCCCAGAGGAATGCCGCCGGCCAGCGGCTTGGCCAGAGTGGTGACGTCGGGCTTGAATGCCGTAGTGCTGGTAGGCGCACCACTTGCCGGTGCGGCCCATGCCGGCCTGAATCTCATCCACGATCAGCAAAGCTCCGGTGGAGCTGGCCAGCGCGCGCGCCTCGGCGAAGAACTCCTGCGTGAGCGGACGGACGCCGCCCTCGCCCTGGATGGCCTCGACGAGAATGGCGCAGACCTCGTTGGAAAATTTGGCGCGCAGATCGGCAACGTCGTTGAAACTGCACAAACTCGACGCCGGGAACGACCGGAGCGAAAGGCTCGCGGTACTTCTCCTTGTAAGTGGCCGACATGGAGCCGAAGGTGCGGCCGTGAAAGCTCTGCTCGAGGGCGAGGAACTTGGTTCCGATCTGTTTGCCTTCGCTGCGCAGCAGGCCGGCATAGGCGCGCGCCAGCTTCAGCGCGCCCTCCCAGGCTTCCGTGCCGGTGTTGGCAAAGAAGACGCGGTCCAGGCCGGTGCGCTCGGTGAGGCGCAGCGCCAGCTCCGCCTGGCCCTCGTGGAAGTAGAGATTCGAGGTGTGGATCAGCGCGCGGCTCTGCCGCGCGATGGCCTCTTCGATCACGGGATGGCCGTAGCCGAGCGCATTGACGCCGATGCCGCTGAGCAGGTCGAGATAGCGCTCGCCCTGCTCGTCGATGATGTACACGCCCTCGCCCCGCACAAAGAGGACGGGATTGCGATCGTAGGTGGTGAATGCAGCAGCCGCGCTTCAGCGGCGCGAATTTGTTCGAGTTTGGTCAATTCCATTTCTCCTCAGGCCACCATCACTTCGGTGCCGTGGGCTACGCGGGAGCTGCACAGGTCGGGAAGCGAACCGGCAGCCTCCGCGGGTAGAATTCGTACGCGCTTGACGCCGTTCAACAGAGCCTCGCGGCAGGCGCTCAGCTTGGGCAACATGCCGCCGGAGATGACGGCGCTCTTGGCCATCTCGGCAATCTGATCGATGGAGAGCCATCGCAGCACTTCGCCGTTTGCGCCCTTCACGCCGGGCACATCGGTGAGGAAGACCAGCGCGTCGGCGCGGCAGGCAATGGCGCAGGCCGCGGCCATCTCGTCGGCGTTGATGTTGTAGTACTCGCCGTCAAAGCCCAGCGCCATGGACAGAGCACCGGCACGCCGTTCAATTGCCAGATGGCCTCAATCCAGCGCGGATCGCTGGCGGCGATCTCGCCCACATAGCCGAGGTCGGGCGCGGTGCGCTTCTTGCGCGCGCGGAAGAGCAGGCCGTCGCCGCCGGAGAGGCCCACGGCCGGCTGGCCCAGCGCGCCCAGCGCGGCCACCAGGCCCTTGTTCACCTTGCCGGCAAGGACCATCAGCGCCACGTCGCGGGTTTCGGCGTCGGTAACGCGCAGGCCGTTGATGAACTCGCTCTGCTTGCCCAGCGCCTTCAGCATGCGCGTCAACTGCACGCCGCCGCCGTGGACCACGGCCACCTGGTTGCCGTCGCGCACCAGCTCGGCGATGGCGCGCGTGCAGCCTGCCAGCAGCGACGGAGTTTCCAGGCCCGCTCCACCCAGTTTGACGACGTACTTCATTCCAGGCCCTCCGCGGCTACTTCATTCGAGACCTTCCGATTCGGCCAGCCAAGCATCACGTTCATATTCTGCACGGCCTGACCGGAGGCGCCCTTCAACAAATTGTCCAGGCAACTGACGATCACCGCGCGGCGGCCGTCGGCGGCAAGCTGGAAGCCGATGTCGGCATAGTTGGTGCGCACCGAGTATTGAATCTGCGGCAGCGCTTTGTCGTAGAGCCGGACCATGGGGACTGCCGGCGAAAAATTCGTGGTAAACGCGGGCGATGCTTGCGGCCGTCTGCGTTTCGCTGAAGCGGACGTAGATGGTGGAGAGAATGCCGCGCGGAATCGGCAGCAGATGCGGCGTGAAGACGATCTGGCTCGCGTCGACGCCGATCTGCTCCAGCAGCTCGCCGGTGTGGCGATGGGTAAAGACGCCATAGGCGGAGAGATTGTCGGCCGCGTACATGAAATGCGTTTTGGCGGTGGGCGCCTTGCCCGCGCCGCTCACGCCGCTCTTCGCGTCGGCGACGATGCCGTGGTCGAGGTCGACCAGTCCTGCGGCCACCAGCGGCTTGAGGGCAAGGATGACGGAGGTCGCGTAGCAGCCGGGATTGGCGACCAGGCGCGCGCCGGCAATCTGCGGCGCGATGCAGCTCAGGCATGCCGTAGACGGCCTGCGCCTGGGTTGCCGCGGCCTGGGCCTTATCGTCCGGCTGGCCGGAGCCTTCATCGTCGAAGGCATAGACGGCGCGGTTGGCCGCTTCGGTGAGCCGCCACGCTCCGCTCAGGTCGATGACGCGCAGACCCGCGCTAAGCGCCTCCGGCACCCACTCCCGCGACTGCTCGTGCGGCGTGGCGAGAAACAGCACTTCAACGCCGCGGTCGGCCAGCAGATCCCACGAGAAAGGCTCCAGCTTGAGGTTGCCGCTGCCGTTGCTATCGGCCAGCTGCGGATGAATCTCGGCCAGAGGAACGCCGCCGCGCGCGATGTCCTTTGCGTCCACGCGCCCGGCAAAGACCGGCGGCTTGCCTTTCAGGCGGGGATGGCGCAGCAGCAGCCGGGCCAGCTCCGCGCCGGCGTACCCGGTCACTCCCACCACTGCTGTTTGTATGCTTTCGGTCATGACTCCAGCATGGTCCTCAGCCGGGCTTCCACTTCGCCTGCCCGGCGCGGGTCGGGACAGATCACCAGCACCGTGTCGTCGCCGGCGACGGTGCCCACCACCTCCGGCCATCCCTCACGGTCCAGGGCCGCGGCCACCGGCTGGGCTCCGCCCATCACCGTGCCCACCACCACCTGATTCATGGCCTGCCGCACGCGCAGGCCAAAGCTCTCGATCATCTCGCGCGACAGAGGGCGGGCCGTCGTCTTCCACCGCCGGGCCGTGCCATTGCCGTTGCCGTTGGGCAGGGAATAGCCGCCGGGCCCCTTGAAAAGGCGCAGCTCGTGAATGTCCCGCGAAAGCGTGGCCTGGGTCACCTGCAAAGCCGCGCCGTCGCAGCTTGCGGCGCAGCTCGTCCTGGTTGGCCACCAGCGGAGCTGGCCACCAGTTCCCGTATCGCGTTGTGTCGTTGAAACTTCATCGTCTTTGGTTGGCCGTTATTGAATAAATATACAACAGAATTGTATAAGTATGCAAGGCCATTCCTAAAATTCACAAATAGGGGTATTTACTTGACTCTACTGACCACAATAGGCTGCGGTTTCGGTCGCAGACTGCCATTTACGCTAGACGAATCGAGCGCCTAGGCGGATGATGGGGGTGTGCAATGAGCGCCCGCTACAGTTTTATCGAACACTTGTCACGCTCAACGTTTTTTCCAGGTATAAAGTGGATGTGCTGATGGCCATGTTCTCTGCTTATTTCGATGCGAGCGGAAATCACCGCGATAGCAAGGTAATGACTGTCGCGGGATTCGCTTCGACTGTTGAGAAGTGGAGCAATTTTGATCTCGGCTGGAATGAGGTTCTTCATTCAGAGGGTATCAAGGTTTTTCGCATGACGGATTTTGTCTCTAGCCAAGGGGAGTTTGCCGAAGGATGGATGGGAAAGACCGCCCGCAGAAAACACTTCATTGAACGGTTATGCGTAGTCCTCAAGGAAAACGTCGAAAAATCGTTTCGCACCACTCTAATACTTGGGGATTGGCGACAAATCAACCAGAGATTTGAGATTGAAGAATTCCTGGGACGCCCGTATGCTCTCTGCTCCATGAGTTGCACTTTCGCGTTACGCCAATGGGCTAAGAAGATGGGCGCGGAAAGCACACTTCTCTATTACTTTGAGGATGGAGATGCAGACAAGGGGAATTTTGAGCAGCAGCATAAATCGGCGTACAAGGTGAAACCTCGCTTCTTGGAAAAAGCAGAAGCCGTTGGACTTCAAGCGGGAGATTTTGCTGGATGGAAGATCAGAAATTCCGTCCAAGAATCAATCAAAGATGACCATACTCTAGCCAAGGGAATTCAGCTCTTGCAATCCGTCAAAATGCTTCAAGACATCCCGAAAGATGCAGGAGTTCTTAACGGAAGAGCTTTGGCCCAGTATTGCCGAGACTGGAAAGTGAAGGTGAGGCGCTGATGACCAAAACAAATCCTCAACATGACGCCTTCAACGTTATAAGTCTTGTTTTTTCTCGTCGATCACAGACCCCGCCTTGGGCGCGCCTCTGCAACAGTCTGCCGATCCCGTTGGCTTCAGAGCGCCCGACATGGCCGCTTGTGCCGATCCCCTCCAGAGCGCCGATGGAGTCCGGGCAATGCAATCCCCCCGGCGCACGGCTCTGGTGTTACACTTAACAGCGTGTGGCGTGGAGTATTCCGCCGGTGGCCGAAGTATGAAGAACATGAAACGGGTCGCACTCTTTGTCCTTGTCCTGATCTCAACGCTCGTTCCCGCTGTTGCCCAGACAAACCCCGCAAACATCAAACGTGCAGCTACCGGTGCGGTCACCCTGCGTGGGATGATGAAAGACCCCGATTCATTCGTTCTTGAATCGGTGTTCCTCCAGAAGCCTAACAAGCATGGCGTCTCGGATGTCTGCTATTTTTATCGGTCGCACAATAGCTTCGGCGGATACGGCGGCACAGGCGAAGCTCGGCTGGACTCTAAAGACTATGTGGAAGTTATCACTGTAGACGATATGATGGACGCCTTAACCGACCCTTGCAGACCAAGCAAACAACTAGAAAACATTACTACCGAAGTCTTGACCGCGCTCAAACCAACACCAGTGCTGCCAGAGGCTATGAGGCAGGCAATAGTAGCGAATTCGGAAGCATCCAAGACTTCGCCTGCCGCAGCCGCAGCCTTGGCAGACATTGGCCACATACCAACGCCCGAAGAACTGGCTGCGCAGATACAGGCCGGACAAGCATCCCGGTGTGCTGTGATAACTGACCCGCCCGGGGCTGAAATTGATATAGACGGCAACAAAGTTGGAATTTCCCCGATGGTATTCGTGTTGCTAAGAAAGGGTGATACCCCCCGCGTAATCACTATCAAAATGAGCGGCTACAATACAGTGTTGAAGAAAGTGGTTCCTGATGGAAAAACCATTCCGTTAGGGTTGACTCTAGAAAAGGAATCCCAATAACAAATGCAACCAAGCCTGTAGCGCCAATGTGTATGAAGCTCCGATTTGCGCTTTAGACAACTCCCTGGCTTCATGGCGGAATTGTGGCGATAGAGAAGAACGGATGCAAGCGGCATGTCAACAATTTTGCCCTATTTCTGTTGCCGCCACTCCCCCACCACGGCTCCATGCTGTTACACTCTCGAAATGATCGCGGTTGAGGCTTGTCCGCGCCCCTATACAACGCAAATGACTGAGAAAGTACCGCTGACCACCATCAATGACCTCTTTCGCCGCGTAGCCGCGGCAGCCAACCCGCGCGCCATGCTCTGGCAGGACGAGTTTGGCCAATGGCAACCCATCTCCTCGGACCAGATCTATCAGCGGGTGCGCGCGCTGGCCCAGGCATTTCTGAGCTGGGGCGCGCAAAAGGGCGACCGCATCGCCCTGATCGCCGAGAACCGCTGGGAGTGGGCCGTCACCGACTTCGCCGCGCTGGCCATCGGCGCCGTGGATGTGCCCATCTACCCCACGCTCACCGGCGAGCAGGTGGCCGCGCTGGTGGCCGACGCCGGCTGCCGCATTGCCGTGGTCTCCACCCGGCAGCAGTTCGACAAGCTGAACGCGGTCCGCGGCCAGACGCAGCTGGAGCGCATCCTGATGATGGATTCCGCCGCCGCCGGAGGGAGCAATTGCCTTCAGCGCGGTGCTGGCCGGGGCCGATGCCCGCGGCAGCGAGCGCGACCCGGTCTTCGACGCGCTGGTCCGCGCCGTCGAGCCCAAGGACATGGCCACGCTGATTTACACCTCCGGCACCACCGGCGAGCCCAAGGGCGTGGCGCTAACCCACGGCAACATGGCCGCCAACCAGAACTACGCCCCCACGGATTTCTACTTCGACTCCACGGACGCGCTGATCTCGTTCCTGCCTCTGTCGCACGTTACGGCGCGCGCGCTGGATTACATCATGTACTCCTTCGGGGTGCAGGTGGCCTATTGTTCGCAGTTCGACAAGCTGCCCCAGGCCATGCGCGAGATCAGGCCCACGGTATTCGTGGGCGTGCCGCGCGTATTTGAGAAGATTCGCCAGGAGGTGGAGCGCCGCGCGGCACTGTCGCCGGTGAAGAAGCGCATGCTGGCCTGGGCGGTGGGGGTGGGCGCGGGCCATTGCGACACGGTCTATGACGGCCGCCGGCCCTCTTCGCTGCTGTGGAAGCTGGCCGACAAGCTGGTCTATTCCAAGGTGCGCGAGGCCTTCGGCGGCCGGGTGAGGATATTTGTTCCCGGCGGCGCGCCGCTGGGCATGGATACGGCGCAAGTGGTTCGCCTCGGTGGGGATTGCACTCTGGGAGGGTTATGGCCTGACCGAGACCTCGCCGGTGATCGCCCTCAACACGCCCGCTGCACCACCGCATGGGCGCCGCGGGCATGCCCTTGCCCAATCTGGAACTGAAAGCTGGCCGCGGATGGAGAGTTGCTGGTCCGCGGCCCGTCGGTCTTTGCCGGCTACTGGCAGAAGCCCGAAGCCAATGCCGAGTGTTTCGACGCGGAGGGATGGTTCCGCACCGGCGACATCGGCCACATTCGACGCGGATGGGTTCCTCTTCATCACCGACCGCAAGAAGGAATTGCTGAAGACCTCAGGCGGCAAGATGGTGGCGCCCCAGCCGATCGAGAACAAGCTGAAGATCAATCTGCTGGTGGCGCAGGCCGCGCTGGTGGGCGACAGGCACAAGTTCATCTCCGCGCTTGATCTCGCCCAACTTCGCTGCGCTGGAGGAGTGGGCGCGGCGCCACGGCATCGAGGCCAAATCCCGCGCCGAACTGGTGGCCGACAGCCGCGTGATTGCGCTCTATGCCGAGATTGTCCGCGAGGTGAACGGCAGCCTGGCCAACTTTGAGACCCTGAAGCGCTTCCGCGTGGTGGCCGAGGAGTGGACGCACGAGACGGGCGAACTGACGCCCTCGATGAAGCTCAAGCGGCGCGTGATTACGGCGCGATACGCGGCGGTGATCGCCGAACTTTACGCCGACGAAGCAACCGCGCGCGGCGAATAGGCAAGACCAGGTTTCCGCCCAAGACGGTGCGCGTTTGTCCACATCCGGCTGCAGGCCGCGGAAGAACGGCGCGCCCCAGGCGCCCACGGCCAGCAGGCTGCCGAACAGGATGATGGCGTCGATGTTGAGGCGCCCGGCGCTCGACCAGTAGGCATCCGGCTCCAGGTTCAGCCAGAGCGCAAACTCGTCCAGGGTGAGCGCCGCGCCCACCCCGTAGCCGACCGACATCAGCCGGCTGAAGAAGATGGAGAGCGGCGAGTGCGAGCGCCCCAGGTCCAGCAGCCAGCCGTAGCCCACCAGCAGCAGGATCAGAATGCCCCATACCAGGTGATGAATGTGCAGGCCGTGCACCACCACCCACTGAAAGTGTCCCTCATGATTCACGATGCGGTGGACCAGGATGCGGACGCCCACAAAAGTGACCAGGAAGGAGACCGAGGCGATGAACATGCGCCGCCGCGGCCGGTCGGGGATGGTGGCGCGGACCAGGAACCCCAGCCGGGTCAACTGCAGCAGCACCAGCAGCACGACGACGACCAGGCTGGCAAAGGCCAGCAACAACAGCGCTCCGGTTCCGGGCATACCTTATTGAACCACCGCGGCGCGCTTCCCAACAAGGAAATGCCGCCGGGTGAAATTTTCATGAGCGTGAGCGCGGTCACGATTCGTCTTTACAGCGGCGGGGTACACTGATTAAGGCGTCGAGACCGGCGATTCTACCGGTTGCAGGCGTACACCATTCAGGGACATGTTCCCGGCCCGGCTGGCACTCCATTCTGGAACGGCCGCGCCAATTCGATCAGGAGATTTTACGATGCGAGTTGCTTTGTTGACCGGCGGCGGCGATTGCCCCGGACTGAATGCGGTGATCTATGCGGCGGTGAAGAAGGGCATCAACCACTATGGCGATGAGTTCATCGGCTTTCTCAACGGCTGGCGCGGCGTGCTGGACAACAACTTCATTCCCCTCACCCTGGAGAACATCGACGGCATCCAGTTGAAGGGCGGCACCATCCTGCACTCCTCGCGCACCAACGTGAAGAAGATTCCCGGCGGCATCGAGAAGGTGCAGGAGGTTCTGAAGGCCAACAAGATCGACGCGCTCATCGCGCTGGGCGGCGACGACACGCAGTCGGTGACGCTGTTCCTGAGCGAGCACGGCGTGCCCAGCGTGGGCGTTCCCAAGACCATCGACAACGACATCAGCGGCACCGACCAGACCTTCGGCTTCGACACCGCCGTCATCGATCGCCACCGAGGCCGTGGACCGCATCCACACCACCGCCGACTCGCACAACCGCGTGATCGTGATCGAGGTGATGGGCCGCGATGCCGGCTGGATCGCCTATGCCTCCGGCGTGGCCGGCGGCGCGCACGTGATCCTGGTTCCCGAGAAGGAGATCGACATCGACCACGTCTGCGCGCTGCTCAAGTACAACTACGATCACGGCAAGCACTACGGCGTGGTGGTGGTGGCCGAGGGCTGCCATCTGCCCGAGGTCGGCCAGGTGATCAACGAAAACGCGCAAGTTGGACTCCTTCGGCCATGCGCGCCTCTCCGGCATCGGCGAGGCGCTGGCCGACCTGATCGAGAAGAAGACCGGCTTCGAGACCCGCTCGGTCAACCTGGGCCACACCCAGCGCGGCGGCGTTCCCACGGCCTATGACCGCCTGCTCGGCCAGCGCTACGGCCTGCACGCCATCGACATGGTGCACGAAAAGAAGTGGGGCCGCATCGCCGTGCTCAAGGGCACTGGACATCACCGACATCACCATCAAGGAAGCCATCGCCACCAACCGCCGCCTCGACCAGCGCTTCTTCGACGTGATCGCGGATCTGGAAGCGAAGGTCTAGGGCGCCTGCTGCGCTTCAGTTTGCAGAAAGCCATCCTCATTGCGAGGGTGGCTTTTTGCTTGTGCAGGCAATGCCACGTGGCTGAAAGTAGGTTAGAGTTGGGCTGTGCTCTACCGCCTCTACACTGCCGGAGGATTTCGCCCCGCTTTACGCCATCGAAGAGGTCTGCTTTCAGCCGCCGTTTCGCTTTGGCCGCGGGACTATGCGCCAACTCGTGAATTGCTCCAATGCGGCCACCTGGATTGCGGAGGAGGATGGGCGCATGGCGGGCTTTGCCATTGCCGAGTGGGCGCGGGAACCGGACGAAATCATGGCGTACATTCAAACACTTGAAGTTGCCCCGGAGCAGCGTGGGCGGGGCGTTGGAGGGGAGCTGCTGCGCCGCATTGAAGGTTCCGCGCGCGCCGCGGGGGCCCAGGCTATGCGGCTTCATGTGGATGCGGAAAACGAAGATGCCATCCGCCTCTACCAGGCGCATGGCTACCGTTGCGAGAGAAGGGAAGAGAACTACTACGCACGGGGGCGGGCGGGGCTGATGTACTCAAAGCTGCTTGGCGCCGAGCCAGCAAGTTAATTGACTTAGGCGCCGGTCCGGCGATGGCTGCTTCTACTTCTGCCACTTGTCGAAGGGTTGCTTGTCAGTGATGCGCGGGCGTTCTTCGGCCTGCAACTCCCTGGCTACCTGCTCAACTTCGCGGAAGACGCGGAGCAGGTTGCCGCCCAGGATCTTGCGGCAGTCTTCGGCGGAGTAGCCGCGCGCCATCAACGCTGCAGTGATCTTGGGCAGGTCGGCGGCGGAGTCGAGGCCTTCAGGCAACTGGCCGCTGACGCCGTCGAAGTCCGAGCCCAGGCCTACGTGGTCCACGCCGGCTACCTTGGCGATGTGGTCGATGTGGTCGATGAGAACCGAGAACGGCGGGCGGGGGATGCGGTCGGCATAGCTGGCGCTGGAGTTTGTTCGATTTCGGCGTAGGTAATCTCTCTGCCTTCGGCTTTGGCCTTGTCTTTGCAGCTCCTGGACGGCCTTTTTGATTTCCGGCTCAAGGGCTTTGAGCGCGTCGCGATAGGCCTGGGAGAGATAGCCGGAGTAGAAGTTGACCTGGACGACGCCGCCTTTGGAGTTGGGACCGCCGTAGTTGGCCACGGCGCGGAGCATGTCGTCGGTCATGTTGCGGGGAGCGTCGCAGAGGGCGCGGGCGGAGGAGTGGGAGGCGATGACCGGCGCGCGGCTGATGTTCAGGGTGCGGTAGAAGGTGCGGTCGGAGACGTGCGAGATATCCACCATCATGCCCAGGCGGTTCATCTCGTAGACCACGTCTTTGCCGAACTCGGTGAGGCCCTCTTTGGTGTGGGGGATGGAGGCGTCGTTGATGTCGCCGGAGCTGTCGGCCCAGCCGTTGGAGTTGGTCCAGGTGAGTGTCATGTAGCGGACGCCGAGCGCGTAGTACTGGCGCAGGAGGGGGATGCGAATCCTCGATGGAGTGGCCGCCCTCGATGCCCATGAGCGCGGCAAGCTTGTGATTCGCGATGGGCTTCCTCGATGCCTTCCGGGGAGATGACGAACTCCATCTGGTCGCGGTGTTTGGCCACCTGCTGCTTGACGGAGTCAATCAGCTCCAGGGTCCGGCGGGCGTATTGCCCCTTGTATTGCGCGGGCTCGACCCAGATGGAGAAGAACTCGGCGCCCAGGTTGCCCTTGTGGATCGAATCCAGATTGAGGTTGCCCGGCGCCTGCAGCGGGTCGCCCAGATCAAAGTGTTCATCCACAAAGCGTTGCGGGGTGTCGGCGTGGGTGTCGATGACGATGGCGGAGCGATGGACCGCTGCGGGGTTTTGCGTTTTGGATTTCATTGGGGCGGAGTGGGGTTTGACCGTGGTTTGCGCGCAAAGCAGCGCCGGAATGGCGAGGAGCAGGAGAGAGCGAGAGGTGATACGCATAGGCTTGGGATGAGTGTATACCCTTGACAGTGATCAAAGAATACAGATCAGTGGGATTGAGCGAAAGCGCTAAATAGAATTTGCCGGAAAATGCGAAAGACGCGGGCCACCCGGCTCTGCATTTTTCATCTTCTCCCGGTTTCTACCTTTTATATTTCATCCGGGTTTGGGCAAGATCGAGATTTACCTTGGCGCCGGCATAGGCCGGATCAATTCGCACCGCGTCCCTGAACTGCTCGGCCGCTTTTTCATAATCCCCCAGTTGATATAAAACCACGCCGAGGTCATTATGCGTATAAGCACTGGCAGGGTCGAAGCGCAGCGCCTGGGTAAGCTCCTCAACCGCCTGGGGGAGCTGATGCGTCTCCGCATAGATCCTGCCGATACTGGAATGGGCCGCTGCCTGATTGGGTTTGATGGCCAGAGAAAGCCGGAATTCCCTTATTGCTTCCTGCTTCAATCCCTGCCGTTCAAAAATAATGCCTAAATTGATATGCGCATCGCTGTACTCCGGATCGATGGCCAGCACCTGGCGGTTAGCCTCAACCGCCTCGTCAAGTTTATTTTGCGCCTGTAGCGCATCGGCAAGATAAAGCCACTCCGCTATAAAATCCGGGCGCACGGCGATCGCCTTTCTACTATACGTCTCCTCATCCTTGGGCCTGCCCATCAAAAATGACCATAGCGCCATATCAGTCAGGGCGCCTGGGTCATTAGGAGCAATGCTCAATGCCTGTTCGATGTGTTGCCCCGCAAGCGGAAGCTTGCTCTTATCATGGGTTTGCATCAGGCAAAAGGCGGAATCGGAAAGAGCCAGAGGCCAAGAGGGATAATAGGTCAATGCGCGTTCGAAATATGGTTGCGCCTCGGCAAATTTTCCCAGCCTCATGTACGCCATGCCCAGGCCTAAATTGGGTGGTCCACCGCGCGGATCGATCGCCAGCACATGGCTGAAAAGCGTCACCGAATCTTTCCATACCTTTACCTGCGCATCGGTCTTAATGGCGCACGCCAGAATGACCGCGACCGCAAGCAGTCGAGTTATGACCTTGATTTTCGGGAAGTTGGCAACGGCGTCTCCGACCAGCCAGACCACGGCCATGAACAGGCCGATAAAGGGAAGATAAGTGTAGCGCTCGGCCAGGGCCTGATCTCCAACCTGCACGATGCCGATCACCGGCGCCAATGTTCCCAGGAACCACAGCCAGCCCATGAGGCAATACGGTTTTTCCTTCCGAAAAAGCCAGCAGGCAGCGGTAACCGCCAGGAGTGCAATGGCGGATAACACCGCCGTGGAAACCATGAGGTGATTTTTCTCATGGTAATAATAGGCCGTAAGAGGATCAGGCCAGAACATGATGCGCACGTAACGGCAGTAACTGATGGCGGCGTTGCAGATTCTCTCCCACAAGGGCAAGGATTCAAGCTCAACCACCATGCCGCCGGCCCGCTGCGCGTAAAAGGTGATGACGCTGGAGACAGCCGCCATGATAAAGAACAACCACTTCTCAATACATAACTTCCAAAGGGAAGAGAACCATTGGGCGCGCGTTTCCGGGGTGAATGTTATTCTGTGCAACGGCCAGTAATCGAGCAACAGCAGGGTAAGTGGAAGCGTGACGGCCATGGGTTTCGACATGATGCTGCAGGCAAAACAGCAGGCCACACACAGGTATCGTTTCCAGGATGGCTTGCGTACATACCACGCATACGCAAGCAACGCAGCAAACCAGAAAAACGTGCACAAAACATCCTTGCGTTCAGAAACCCAGGCAACGGATTCGACATGCGCGGGATGCAGCGCAAACAGGAATGCGACCATGGCGGAACGCCCTGAGTAACCGGTCATGTACAAGAGCAAAAGGAATAGCAGGATGGCATTGGCGGCGTGCAGACATACATTGGTGATATGGTGGCCGGCGGGATTTTTGCCATAGATGCTCCAGTCCACCATGTGCGAAATCCATGTCAGCGGGTGCCAGTTGGAAGCATAGGAGGATGTAAACGCCCAGGCGATGCTCTGCATGTTCACCCCCTGCTGCACCTGCGGGTTCTCCAGGACATAGCTGAGATCGTCGTAGGTAACGAAATCGTTGCTGCGCGCACCCCGGTAGGCAACCACGGTAGCCACCGCCAGAACGAGGCACACAGCAGCAACTTGCCAAGGCTTATGGGTTGCGGCAGCAATAGGAACGGACTTCACGGCCGGCGCCTCTGGCGGGAGCTGGCCATGGGATTTGCGCTGTCGCGATTTCCTGGGCATAAAGGGCAACCTCCGATCATTCTAAAACGTCCAGCAATGCCGGTTGGCTATAAGATTGGATGGTTGGTTTGATGTGCAGTTCTGCGAGGTGAAATGGGATCGACTCCTTCTGCAAACTCTGACCATGCGCGCACGCCGGGCGACAACTCCGGCACTCGCTCGTCGCTGGCGTTCATGGGCGGTGGAATTGCGGCGCTGGTCCTGGGCGTGGCGTATCTGCTCAAGACCAATCCGGCAACAGGCCGGTGGGCGCAAGGCTACGACCCCACGGGCCATTGGTGGTTATCAACGATCCTTGCCGCGTTGCCGGTGCTGGTGCTGTTGGGGGCTATGGCGGTTTTGCGCCTGAAGGCACACGTGGCGGCGGTTGCCGGCCTGCTGACGGCGCTCACGGTGGCCATCGCCGTCTTCCATATGCCCGTGCGGCTGGCGCTGACCTCGGCCGCATACGGGGCCGGCTACGGAATCTTTCCCATCTGCTGGATCATCCTGCCGGTGATCTATCTCTACCAGTTGACGGTGAAGACGGGACGGTTTGAAACGCTGCAGCAAAGCCTGGCCAACATCACCGGCGACAGCCGCTTGCAACTGCTGCTGATTGCCTTCGCTCTGGGCGCATTGTTCGAGGGCACGGCGGGGTTTGGCACGCCGGTGGCGGTGTGCGGGGCGATCCTGATCAGTCTCGGCTTCCGTCCCATCGAAGCCGCGGGCCTGGCGCTGATTGCCGATACCGCTCCGGTAGCCTTTGGCGGGCTGGGAATTCCCATCGTTGCGCTGCACGCCGTTACCGGGCTGGATGTGCTGGTGCTTTCCAAGGTGATCGCCATCGTGCTGGCGCCGTTTTGCTTTCTGCTGCCGTTCTGGCTGGTCTGGGTATACGCGGGATTTCGCGCCATGGTGGAGGTTTGGCCGGCGATTCTGGTGGCGGGCCTGACCTTCTCAGTGACGCAGTACCTGGTGGCCACCTACAGCGGTCCGGGAGTGGTGGACATCGTGGCCGCCATGGCGACCATCGTGGCGCTGATCGCGTTTCTGCGCTTCTGGAAGCCGAAGCGAGTGCTCAACGCCAGGGGCGAAGAGATAAGCGGGCAGGCGCAGGTGCGGTTTGAGCATGGCGCCGCAACCACCTTCAAGGCATGGCTGCCCTGGCTGGTTCTGAGCGTGGTGGTCTTCGCCTGGGGAATGCCGCGCTTTTCGCAGTGGGTGGACGCCAGGACTTCGGTCAAGTTCGCCGTGGCGGGATTGCACAACGTTGTCCAGCGCATTCCGCCGGTGGTGGCCAGGCCCACGGCCGAGGCCGCGATCTTCAATTTGAACTGGCTGGCGGCCACCGGGACGGGCATCCTGGCGGCCGCGCTGCTGGCCGGCTTTCTGATGGGGCTGGGACCGAAGTCGCTGGCAACGATGTTTGTGAAGACGGTGTTCAGCATACGATTCGCCGTGGTGACCATAGCGGCCATGCTGGCGCTGGGGTTTGTCACCCGCTATTGCGGGCTGGATGCGACGCTGGGCCTGGCCTTTGCGCGCACCGGGGCTCTATACCCGTTTTTTGGGACGCTGATCGGATGGCTGGGCACGGCCAGCACAGGTTCGGACACATCTTCAAATGTTCTGTTCGGCAGCCTGCAACAGATGACCGCGCGGCAGATCGGAGTATCGCCGGTTCTGATGGCCTCAGCCAACTCCGCCGGCGGCGTGATGGGCAAGATGATCGCCGCGCCCAGCGTGGTGGTGGCCAGCACGGCTACGCAGAGCTACGGACAGGAGGGAACCATCCTACGTTACGTCTTTCTGCACAGCCTGGCGCTGGCGGCGCTAGTGGGCGTGCTGGTGTATCTGATGGCGTATGTGGCGCCATTTACCCGGCTGGTGGTCAGGTGAAACGGCAGCGAGTTAGCGCCCGCTGCACGGGCATTCGCAAGTTAGCCGGTTAGCTGAGTTCCGTGGAGATGCGGACGGTTGGAGGCGTATTGCCTACGGAGCCGCTTGCTTTGCCGCGCATGTGGGGCTCAGTGCCGCTCCAGATTCGCCGCGCGCCCGGCTCAGTGAATCCTTACCCAGGTTTCGGTACGCCCGAAGAGCGAGAAGCCGACAAAGCCGCGCATATGCAGATCGTCATTGCCCACGGTCCAGAGCTTGCCCTGGTATTCCTTTCCATTCTCCGGGTCCACCACGGTTCCGCCCACCCACACATCTCCGTCGGGGTGGAAGTTGCGCAGAAAGATCATGTTCAGGATGAGCTGGTTCTTGTACTCGCCGGAACACTTGTCGCACACGTCGTGCGGAGTGCGGCCGGGGCGCACCTCGGTGACGCGGCCAAAGAGTTTGCCGTTCTGCAGGTAGGTTTCGGCTTTTCCTCCGGGCGTGCCGTCGCTGTTGACGATCTGCCAGCGCCCGATGGCGTTCTGAAGTTTCGGCGAGAGTTGCTGCGCGCCGGCTCCGGCAACGGAGACCAGCGCCAGGAGAGCAAGAGCGAAAGCGCAAAGGTATTTGTGTCGAGTCGTTTCCAAGATGTCATCCCCTTTTTGTGGATTATAGAGCCAATCTGTGAGGAGTGGGCTTACTATCCCACCCCGGCCGCCTGGGACGGCCCCTGGGATTGACTTTGTGCGCTGCAGATGGTATTACTTTTTATGAAATGTAAAGGGGAACGTATGGAATCCGCACTGAGCATCAAGGGACAGGCGACCATTCCGAAGACGATTCGGGAGCATCTGCATCTGCAACCGGGAGACCGGGTGAAGTTTTTCGTGCATCCGGACGGCAGCGTGGTGATTTTGCCTAAGCTGCCCACATCGGCTTTGCGGGGCATGGTCTCATCGCGGCGCCGGCGGCCTGCCTCTCTGGATGAAATGCGCGAAGCGGTTGCGGCCGGCGCGTCCAGGGGCATAAAGCGAGGCAAACTCCGGTGATGGGGCCATGAACGGGCTCGATACGAACATTCTCGTCCGTTACCTTACGCAGGACGACCCGGTCCAATCGCCAAAGGCAACCCAGATCATCGAACGGCGTTTTACGCGGGAAGACCCCGGCTTCATCAGCCTGGTCACGATGGCTGAAACCGTGTGGGTACTGGGGAGCGTATATGAATTGCCGGACGGGGAGATTGCCGATACAGTAGAGCGTATTCTTCAGGCCGATACGCTGGCGGTTCAAAACGAGCAGCAGGTGTACACGGCGATGGTGGCGCTGAGAAGGGGATGGGGCGCGTTTGCCGATGCGCTGATTGGAGCCTTGGGAGCGTGGGCCGGTTGCGAGAGTACGCTTACGTTCGATAAAAAGGCGCGGCGGTTAACGGGGTTTGAGATTGTGTGATGGAGGTTTCATTCCGTCCCTACAGGACGGGGCGGGTGTTGGGGGTATTGAAACCCAGGGTTTCACCCTGGGCTATTTTCATGTTCTCCCTGACGGGAGAAGGGAAGGACCCGAGGGCCGTGGTTGGGTTATGTGGTCTCCCGCCCTTGCCGCAAAGTGCGCGTCAAGGATGGGGCACCCTGTTCTTCAGTCGGCTCTCGATCAGGTCGCAACGTCAATCGTTCGGTGAAGGTCGTCTATCTTATGGCATACGGCTCTGATGCCTCTGTTGAGGCGTCGCGACATATATTCCACCGATTTTCCCTCGCCTTCCAACTGCTTCAGGAGGCCCAAATCCTCGTTGCTCCAAGGTCTATATCCTCGTCCAAAATTCCCGCAAGCATTGGACTTTGCCTTTTGAGCAGCCTTGAATCGCTTTGACATTCTTTGGCTTTCTGATACGGAACGCGCCCCCGCGCCAATCGCCTTAAAAAAGTCACGCACCGTCATAGGGGTAGTCGAGACTACTTCCCTATTCAGTCGCTCAACAATGCTCGCGTAGCTCAACCCTTCGTTGCGCCATTTGATCAAAAGCTCAGGGTGATCCAGCATCCACCGCATCCCGTCCGACAGGGGCCTTGCCCACCTAAGCCTGTTGCGATAAACCCACTCGTCAAAGGCAGCCGGGGTGACCTTTTGCAACGGGATGTCTTCCACGTGCTTCTTCTTCAGGATTTCAAGAAAATCCTCGCAGGTATAACGCCCCCTGGTGCTCTCGGCTACGATTTCATCCTTATATCGCGCGATCACGTCCTTGGGTGTCCGCCAAGAAATGACAAAATTCCGAAAAACCGTGTTCCTGAACCTGGACCAACTCTCGAATGCCCATGCCTGCGGGTGCCGGGCCTTCAGCATCTCAAACGCTTCTTTCAGCGCCATCGTTCCGTCGTTAAGCCGGTTGATCTCTGGAATGAATGGACGAAGAGCGTTCCCCACGTTGACGAGTCGAAGTATTAAATCGAAATCAAGTGGAGTCTGTTCTGTGGGTATACTGCGGGCCTCGAATTCGCGCCGCAGATGAGGCTCAAGACTTTTCCGCATTTCCCATATCTTCATCTTTTGCCCATCGATCACGATCAGATTCTTGCCCGCATCCTTGCACCTTTGCTCCTTTTGCTCGTCGCGTTGCTTGATGGCCGAGAGAGACGCGGGATCGTTGGGCACCTCAGCAAAACTCCTGCCGTGAAACCTGCCTGGCTTGTAGTGTTGAATGCCCTGGTACTCAATGACGAGATCGTGCTTGGGGACATATATATCCGCTTCCAGCCCGCCAAGAAAGGGAGGGCGCTTGTTGAGGTCGCATTCCTCAAACCCCAGCCCCAGCAGGGCCTTCGTCGCCCAGAAAACCACGGCCTGCGCCTTGTCATGCTGCGAACACGAAGGGCAGGCACTTTTGTAGTTCCAGACATTTTGCGGCGATGGTTTCCATTCGCAGCGGCATTCTCGACAGCGACAGCGGCGGTGCCTCTTCGCGCCCTGGTAAAGCTCCAGCCACTCTATATTGTCTGGGGTTCTGCGCCGATCCTCTTCTTCTGTCAACCTTTTGGGCACCAGCGATCACTCCTTCAGCGGGCGGCCCAGCTTTTCCATACACTGAGCAAATTCTATCTCGATACGGATGCCCTTCGATGGCGTTCCCGCCTCTGGGTGCTTTCCTAATTTGAATTCGCAGGTTGAAAATGGGTGCGCTAGACCTTGTCAAGGCTTATTTCTTCCGCCCCGCAACAATATCGTCATGTGCTCTACATACTCTCGCCCATTTGATTCCGTTACGCCATCGTGTACCTCTATTTCGTGGAGCCGCAACTCTGACTGGGCAAGTCGCTCCGCATCCTCGTTGCTATCCATTAGCTCGCGGACATAGTTGTACTGCCTCGACCTTGATTTTTCCCGTCTGTATCCAGTACCGACGCCGTGGATCAGGTAAGCTTTGGCTTCTCTTGCGGAGTCCACTTGGCTGCGGAGTTGTTTGCATTTCTCGCAGCCTTCTTTCGGAGTAAGCGACTTGCTCTCGCTGTGGGTCATGCAGCAAATCTATCATAAGAAGATCAATATGGAGAGCGGCCAACCCTTAGCGGTCCGCTTACCAAATCAGCATTTGATACGTGAGCTGCTTACGCAAATTAGGACGCCCCCCCCGCTGACTTGATTGCGGTCCTCCCAGATCTGAGAATCCGAACCCAGAGGCGCTCAGGCGCTTAGGAGCGTGTTCTGCGGGGATACCGGAACCGCAGATCCTTCGACCTCGCGGGCCGCGCTGACGCGCGGCCCGCCTCGCTCAGGATGACAACTGTGTTTGTATGCGGCGAACCTCGGACACAGGGCGGGCGGTTCAGTAATTATGTCCCGGTTTTCCTCACGCTTGTCGACGGTTGGCGGGAATTCGGTCGGAACGCAGAGAACACTTGGCGGCTAGAATCGATGGTAACTATGGCTGAATTTACGCATTTGCATTTGCATACCGAGTACTCGCTGCTGGACGGGGCTTGCGACCTGACCAAGCTCGTGGACCGGGTGGCGGCGCTGGGGCAGACGTCTGTCGCCATGACCGACCACGGGAATATCTATGGGGCGGTGCACTTTTTTGAGGCGGCCAAGGCCAAGGGGATCAAGCCGATTCTGGGCTGCGAGCTTTATATCTGCAAGAACGAGGACCACCGCGCGCCGGGCGAGGGGGACGACAACAATCACCTGCTGGTGCTGGCGGAGAACGAGGAGGGCTACCGGAACCTGGTGCGGATCACCTCGGAGGCTTCGCTGCACTGGCTTCTACCGCAAGCCGCGGGTGAGCAAGCGGTACCTGGCCGAAAATGCCGAAGGGGCTGATCGGGTTTTCGGGATGCCTGAGCGGGGAGCTGTGCGAGGAGCTGGTGGCGGGCAACTACGAGAAGGCGCGCGGCGTGGCCGAGCAGTACCGAGGACATCTTCGGCAAGGGCAATTTCTATCTGGAGATTCAGGATCAGGGGCTGGAGGAGGAGCAGCAGGATTCATGAGGCGCTCTTCCGGCTGGAGAAGGAACTGGAGATTCCGCTGGTGGCCACCAACGACTCGCATTATCTGTGCGGCGAGGACTCGCACGCGCACGACGTGATGCTGTGCGTGCAGACGGGCGCGAAGATCCACGACACGCGAGCGCTTCCGCTTCGACTCGCGACCAGTTTTTTGTCAAGAGCGCCGACGAGATGGGGCTGCTGTTCCAGGACTCGCCGCGAAGTGCTCAGGCGGACGATGGAGATTGCCGAGCGCTGCAATCTGAAGCTGCACCCGGTGGAGAATCCCTTTCCGGAGTTTGCCGTGCCGGAGGGGCACACCATCGACAGCTACTTCGAGCAGGTGTGCCGGGAGGGGTTCAAGAAGCGGCTGGAGACGGCGGTGCGGCAACTGGAGGCGCGCGGGGTCGCTGCGCATGCCGCTGCATGAGTATGATGCGCGGCTGGAGCGGGAGATCGCGCATCATCAAGCAGATGAACTACGCGGGCTACTTCCTGATTGTGTGGGACTTCATCAAGTATGCGCGGGACAATGGGATTCCGGTGGGGCCGGGGCGCGGGTCGGCGACCGGGTCGCTGGTGGCCTATGCGATGGAGATCACTAATATCGACCCGCTGCAGAATGGACTGCTGTTCGAGCGCTTTCTGAATCCGGAGCGGGTATCGATGCCGGATATCGACGTGGATTTCTGCATGAACCGGCGCGGCGAGGTGATCGACTACGTGACGCGCAAGTATGGGCGCGAGCAGGTGGCGCAGATCATCACCTTCAATACCATGGCGGCCAAGGCGGCGATCAAGGATTGCGGGCGGGCGCTGGACATGCCCTACGGCGACGTGGACCGGATTGCCAAGCTGGTTCCGGCGACGGTGGGCATGACGCTGGACAAGGCGCTGGAAGAAGTGCCGGAGCTGAGGAAGGTCGTACGAGAACGACGCGGCGATCAGGGAGCTGATCGACACGGCGAAGAAGCTGGAAGGGCTGGTGCGCGGGGCGGGGGTGCATGCGTCGGCGGTGGTGATTGCGCCGCGGCCGCTGACCGAGCTGGTGCCGCTGGACAAGACCAAGAACGACGAAATCGTGACCGCCTACGACATGAAGGCGGTCGAGAAGATGGGCCTGCTGAAGATGGACTTCCTGGGGCTGACGACGCTGACGGTGATCGACGATTGCCTGAAGCTGATCGAGCGCGAGCCGCGGGGAGAAGGTGGACATCGAGGCCATTCCGCTGGACGACGAGGAGACCTTCAGGAAGGTCTTTCATCGGCGCTGACTTCAGGGGTGTTTCAGTTCGAGTCGAGCGGGATGCGGGACGTTCTGCGGCGGTACAAGCCGGACCGGGTGGAGGAGCTGACGGCGTTGAATGCGCTCTACCGGCCGGGGCCGATGGCCATGATCGACGACTTCATCGAGCGCAAGTGGGGACGGCGCAAGGTGGAGTACATGCTGCCGGAGCTGGAGGGGATTCTGAAGGAGACGCTGGGGGTGATCGTCTACCAGGAGCAGGTGATGCAGATTGCCAACGTGCTGGCGAGCTACTCGCTGGGCGAGGCGGACCTGCTGCGGCGGGCGATGGGCAAGAAGAATCGCCGAGGAGATGGCCGAGCAGCGGGACCGCTTTATGAGCGGGGCGGCGGCGCTGGGGCATCCGAAAGACGCGGCGGGCGAGATCTTCGACCAGATGGAGAAGTTCTCCGGGTACGGATTCAACAAGTCGCACTCGGCGGCCTATGCGCTGGTGGCTTACCAGACGGCTTATTTGAAGACGCATTATCCGATGGAGTTCATGGCGGCGCTGCTGACCTCGGAGACTTCGAAGCCGGAGAACGTGGTGAAGTATATCGGCGAGTGCAGGGAGATGGGCATCCGCGTGGAGCCGCCGGACGTGCAGGTTTCAGGAGCGCAGTTCACGCCGCATGGCGAGGCGATCCGGTTCGGCCTGGCGGCGGTGAAGAACGTGGGCGGCAACGCGATCGAGTCGATTTTGAAGGCGCGCGCGGAGGCGGGCGGGCGCTTCAAGAGCTTCTGGGAGTTTTGCGAGAAGGTCGATCTGCGGGTGATGAACAAGCGGGTGATCGAGTCGCTGATCAAGGCCGGGGCGCTGGACTCGCTGGGCACGCGCGGCGCCGCTGATGGAGGCCGTGGACAAGGCGATGGAGCGGGCGCAGAAGGCGCAGAGGGATGCGGCGCAGGGACAGACGCGGGCTGTTCGGGCTGTTCGATGAGGGGCCGAAGCGGCGGGTGCGGCGATGCGCGACGATCTGCCGCGCGTGGCCGACTGGGAGGAGGGCGAGCGGCTGGCCAATGAGAAAGAGGTGCTGGGGTTCTTTGTCTCCGGGCATCCGCTGGATAAGTACGCGGAGAAGCTGCGCAATTTGAGCGGGGTGATTTCGGTGGCCGAGGCGCTGGAGCGCAAGCCGCCGGAGAAGCGCTGGGGCACGCAATCGGAGCCGGCGGACGAGATTCAGGTGGCGGGAATGATCCTGGGCCTGCGGGTGCAGAAGAGCAGGCGGGACCAGAAGCTGTACGCGCAGGCGGCGCTGGAGGACGCGACGGGGAAGATCGACCTGATCTGTTTTTCCGCGCGACTACGAGCGGCTGGCGGGCGCAGTTGAAGATCGAGGCGCCGGTGCTGGTGCGCGGGGTGCTGATGGGCGATGAGGATGCGGCGCCCAAGATTGCGGTCAGCTCCATCCAGGCGCTGGAAGAGGTGCAGGTGAAGCTGCCCGAGGGGGTGCGGATAAGAATCAATCTTGACCGGGCCACGGAGGAGATGCCTGGCCGGGCTGAAGAGCGCCGCGGCTGCCGCGCCGGGGCCGGGGAAGGTGATGCTGCACCTGGAAAAGAAGGGCGAGTACGAGGTGATCCTGGAGCCGGAGGAGATGAGCGTGGCGGCGGATCGGGACTGGGTGGAGCGCGTGGAGGAGTTGCTGGGCAAGGGAATGGTGCAGGCGCTGAGATAGAAACGGCCGCCCGGCTTCCTGCGTTTTGCTGCTCAGCTTCGCGCTGCCTTCGCACTTTTGCCGGCCTGGCGTTTGCCGCGTTTCTTATGGGCGGCCTTACCGGGGGCTTTGATTGCGGCGGCATTACGGCGGCGAATCTCTTTCTTCGAGTACATGGTGCCGCGGCAGTTTTTCGCGCCGCAGTTGCAGACGGCCTCGTCGTCACCGCCGTCGTAAAGGCAGTAGTCGTAAGTGATTTCTTCGCCGGCGGCGATGTTGCGGATGGCCTTGATCCAGACGCGGCCGTCTCTCCTCGCTGGTCTCGCAGTTGGCGTCGCAACTGTGGTTGATGAACATGGCCATGGAGTGGCCGTCGATGACCATCTTGCCGTCGCCCAGTCCAAAGAGGTAGGTGATGGGCGAGTCTTTGTAGAGGGCGTCGGCCTCGCTCTCTGCTCATGCGGCGGCCGGTGTACTCGGCCACGCGCGCGCCTTTGCGGATGGGGGTAGTGGTGTAGCAGCCGGCGGCGTGGATGGCGGAGGAGCGGATGATAAGTGCCATGCGAATGTGCGATGCTTTCTTTGGGCGCGCAAATTGTGCCGTATGAACCGCATCTTACTATTCGAGGGGCCATATACGGCGAGGCGAAGTGAAATGAGACGGGACACTCTGGTTGCGCTGGTTTTTGCGGGCTGCCTGGCTGCGGCGCCGATGCTTTTTGCGCAGGCGCCGTCCGGTGGGAATGGGACAGGGACTGGGGCGGGGCAGAGTACACCGCCTGGTGCGGGCCAAAAGCCGCCTGCCGCGCCACCGCAGTCGAACTCCAATCCGTTTCCCGAGGATACCAGCAAGGTTCCGGTGCTGCCCTCAAATATTGGGCCTGCTCCGCCTGAGGGGAGCTATAGCGGAGCCGATTACGGATCGGGGATGGGGAGCGTTCCCCTGGCGGGAGATGACCTGGACCCTGTGCGCAGCCCCGACGACCCCGTCCCGGAGGCCGGCAGCGGAGAGGAACAGGGCTCGAGTTCCAGCCTGACGGGCATGGACAAGCTGCTGCCCAAAGCCGGATGACGATCAGCCGGGAAAGAGGAAGAAGAAAGACGCAGGAGATTGCGCCCGAGCATAAGGAAACCTCGAAGGAAGATATCAATGTGGGCAATTTTTATCTGGACACCAAGGATTGGAAGGGGCTCTGTCGCGCTTCCAGTCGGCCATGGTGCTGGACCCGGAGAACCCTGAAGTCTATTGGGGACTGGCCGAGGCGGAGCGGCATCTGGGCGATTTTTGCGGATGCGCGGGCCTACTACCAAAAGGTGGCCGAGTACGATCCCGAAAGCCGGCACGGCAAGGAGGCCATCAAGGCGCTGAGGGAGCCGGAGATTGCGCATGCGAAGAGCCATCCGGCAGGACAGCCGGCGGCGGGAGCGCTGAAGTAGGGGGTTAAAACAAATATAGATGGCCTTTTTAAACAATTAAAAGCCGGACCAGCGGAGATAGGCGGCGATGATGGTCTGCCCCCACAGGCTGCTGACGATGCCGCCGATGCAAAGAAATGTGCCCAGAGGCAGCTTGGTCACTGCCCAGCGTTCGGATTCGGCTTCGCGCGGAGGGGAAAGCCAGCAGAAGCAGGGCCGCTAACAGCTCCGAGCACTACGCCCATGATGAAGGCGAGCAGAGCGCCGGGCAGGCCCAGCCAGGCGGCCAGCATGGCCATCAGCTTGGCGTCGCCCAGGCCGATGCCTTCGCGGCGGCGGATGAGCCAGTAGAGCCAGCGGATGAGCAGGATGAGGGCGGCGGCCACGAAAATAGCGAGTAGTCTGCTGGCAGCATCCCTGACTACTGCCAAGGGTGTGTGGTGCACGTGCAACGCCCATCCCACTTGTTCTCCCCGGAGAAACCACCAGACGAATCCCAGTACGGCGCCTGGCAGAGTCATGGCATCCGGGAGCCAAAGATGTTCGGCGTCGAGAACGGCCAGGCCTACTAAAACCCAGGCAAGAAACATCATTCCGGCGGCAAATTCGAACGGGAAGATAGCGTCATAAGAACGCCATGCGATAGTCGCCCATAACGATCCCACTACCAGCTCCACCAGCGGATAGCGCCAGCCGATCCAGGCGCGGCAGTTGCGGCAGCGGCCGCGCAGGGCGAGCCAGCTTACCAGCGGCACGTTTTCCCACCAGGCGAGCGTATGGGTGCAACTGCGGCAGTGGGAGCGCGGCGTGACGATGCTCTCGCCCTCTGGCCAGCGGCTCAGGCACACGTTCAGAAAGCTGCCGAAGGCCAGCCCCAGAAGCCCCGCAAAGATGGTTCCGAGAATGCGAATCATGCCGAGGTTGAGTATACGGCTCCACAGCAATGGGGAAGGATTATATAAAGCCATAAATAGCCATAGGTATCCCACCTTAGCGGCAAAAACAAAGACGCCGCGAAGGTGGGGCACCCAGCATTTTTTGAGCACCGGCGCGGGGTAGACTGGAGGTGCATGGACCTTCCGCCTGAAAGCTCCAACGCACAGGCTTCCGCGCCGCAGACTGCAACCGATGCGGCGCGGGCGGCGGCGCTGTTTGAGCAGTCGGTAAACATCATGGCGCGGCTGCGCGCTCCCGGCGGCTGCCCCTGGGACCGCGAGCAATCCTTCGATTCCATCCGCAAATACACGCTGGAGGAGACCTACGAGGTCTTCGACGCCATCGAGCGGCGCGACTGGCCGCACCTGGCCGAGGAGCTGGGCGATCTGCTGCTGCAGGTGCTGTTTTATGCCGAGATGGCGGCCAACGAGGGCCATTTCACCATTGCCGATGTGCTGGACCACCTGAACCGCAAGCTGGTGCGGCGGCATCCGCACGTCTTTGGCGAGGAGGCTTCGCGGGCGGCGGGGAACCGGGCGGAGGTGGATGCCGCGGTGGAGGGTTCTTCGGCGGCGGTGCTGCGCAACTGGGAGGAGATCAAGGCAGCTGAGAAGCATTGCATGCAGCGGACGCGCCTTCGGCGCAAAGACTCCCGGCGTCGCGATTGGATTCCGTGCAGCGGGCGATGCCGGCGCTGGCCGAGGCGGCCAAGCTGGGCGCCAAGGCGCAGAAGTCCGGCTTCGACTGGCCGAACTGGCGCGATCTGCTGCCCAAGCTGGCCGAGGAGACCGCGGAACTGGAGGCCGAGGCCGCGTCGGGAAGATCCGGCGCGCAAGCCGGCCGTCGAGGCGGAGCTGGGCGACCTGCTGTTTACCGTGGTGAACCTGGGCCGGCACCTGGGCGTGGATGCGGAGATGGCGTTGCGCGGCTGCAACCGGCGCTTTCGGGAGCGATTCCGGGAGATGGAGCTGGCCTCCGCGCGGCCGCTGGAAGAGCTTTCCCCGGCGGAGCTGGAGGAGCTTTGGGCAGCAGGCGAAGCGGAAGCTGGCGGCCGACTCAGATCCGCCGCTTCTGAATCCGGGCTGGGGGCGCGGGCATGATCGTGATTCGCGCCTGCGCGGGCTTTGAGGAACTGGAGGCCTGCGTTCAGCTCCAGATTGAGACCTGGGGCATACGACGCGAGCGACGTGGTTCCCGCGCAAGGCATTTCTGGTGGCGCAGAAGATCGGCGGCCAGGTGCATCGGCGCTTTCGACACGGAGATTTCCGGCGGCACAAGCTGCGGGAGGGCCGGAGTCGCTGGTGGGTTTTGTCTTTTCTTTGCCTGGAGTGAAGACCGACAAGGGCGAACCGCGGGCTTATTTGCACTCCCACATGCTGGCGGTCAAGGAGGAGTACAGGAATCGCGGCCTGGGCGCGCAACTCAAGCGGGAGCAGCGCTTGAGGCGCTATCGCGCGGCATCCGGCACATCGAGTGGACCTTCGATCCGCTGGAAATCAAGAACGCTTTTCTCAATATCCACAAGCTGGGAGCCGTGGCTCGCGGGTACCTGGTGAATTTCTATGGTGTATCCTCATCTCGGCTGCAAGGTGGGCTTGCCGACGGACCGCCTGTTGGCCGAGTGGCAGCTCGGATTCGCCCAGGGTTCAGGCCATTCTGGAGGGCCGCCCGGCAGCCGCGCGGTTCATCGAGGAAAAAATCGAGGAACGCATTCCGGTTCCGGCCTCCATCTATCAGTGGAAGGCCTCGGAAGCCGGCCGCGAACGAGCCCTGGCCGTTCAGTTGGAGAACCGGCGCAAGTTTCAGCAGGCATTTTCCCAGGGATTGGCCGTACTTGGCTTCGTCCGGGATGCGGAAGGAAATGGAGTCTTCGAACTGGGTCCCCTTACTCAAGCGAAGCTGGACTCGATTCCCCAAGGAAAACAAAAATCTATGAAAATCGATGCAATCATCCTGCGCGAACTGCACCTGCCCCTGGTGCGCCCCTTTGAAACCAGCTTCGGCGTAACCCGCGAGCGGAGGATTCTGCTGGCGGAGATCCAGTCGGAAGGGCTGACCGGCTGGGGCGAGTGCACGGCGGGCGAGCGGCCGTTCTTCTCGCGCCGAATCGACCGATAGCGCCTGGCTGATGATCGTCAAGGAACTGGGGCCGATGCTGGCTGCGCAAGCGCCGGAGCATGGCGGCGATTGCCCGCGCATCTTCCGCCAGGTGCGCGGCAACCGCATGGCCAAGGCCACGCTGGAAAACGCCATCTGGGATCTGGAGGCGCAGCGCGAGGGCGTTTCGCTCTCCCGCCTGATCGGCGGGGTGCGCGACGACGATTCCCTGCGGCGTGTCGCTGGGAATTCAGTCTTCGATTCCCGAGCTGATGGCGATCATCGAGAGGGAACTGGCCGCCGGCTACCAGCGCATCAAGCTCAAATGCAAGCCGGGCTGGGATGTGGAGGTCTTCGAGCGGGTGCGGCACCAGTGGCCCGGCATCACGCTCAGTTGCGACGCCAACTCGGCCTACCGCCTGCGGGATGCCGACCACCTGGCCGCGTTTGACGCCTTCGACCTGCTGATGATCGAGCAGCCCCTCTGGCACGACGACTTCTATTACCACTCCATGCTGCAAAAGCGGCTTGCAGACGCCCATCTGCCTGGACGAATCCATCCGCAACCGCCGCGATGCGCTGGCGGCCATCGAGATGGAATCGTGCCGGATCATCAACATCAAGCTAGGCCGCGTGGGCGGCTTCTCCGAGGCCATCGCGGTGCACAACGCGGCGCAGGAGCGCGGCATTCCGGTGTGGTGCGGCGGGATGCTGGAGTCGGGCGTGGGACGGTCGCACAACATCGCGCTGTCGACTCTGGAAAACTTCACGCTGCCCGGCGATGTATCCGCCTCGGCCCGCTATTGGCCGAGGACATCATCGAGCCGGAGGTCACGGTTTCCGCGGCGGGCGAGATCGCCGTTCCGGATACGCCCGGCCGGGGTTACGAGGTGCGCACGGAACTGGTGGAGCGGCTCACGGTGCGCAAGGAGACCATCCGCGCCTTCGAAGCTGGTGGGGTAGGGCCTCATCCCTTGTGCCGTCCCCAGTTGAAGCGGCGGCCAATGATGGCTTTCACGATCCAGTGGTCGGTGGCGGCGGTGGGGCCTATGCCTACGCCGAAGTTGATCTCCCAGTCGGGGCTGACGTTCAGGTCGATGGCAGGGAAAAGCTGCTGCTGCTGATCGTGCAGGCTGGCGATGTTGGTGATGCTGCCGTAGTCGGCGTAGTACTCGAAGCCCCCGCTGATCTTCTTGGTAAAGTCATAGCTGATTTTGGCCGCGGGCGAGAAGCCTATGCCCAGATTCACGTCGGGCCCGTGCCAGGTGCGCTCCAGGGCGGGGTTGACGGCAAAGTACCAGCGGCCGGTGGTTTTGTCGACGATGGGGCGAATCTCCCAGGTCCAGGTATCGGGGGAGAAGAGCGCGCGCTGGTAGCCGATCTCGGTGGAAAGGCTTACGCCCACCGGCCAGCGCCACTTTGCAGGCACGCGGACCCTGGGGCGGATATGGTCGCCCACCCACTGCACGCCAAGGCCGCTCTGCTCGCTGGTGAAGATATACAAGCCCACCTCGGACCAATCGTTGATGCCCTGGGTGATTTCGATGGTTTCGTGCTCGGCGTGATGGGTGGGGGCAACGCCGCCGATGGTCCGGCGCTGGCCGTCGGCGGTGAAGTTGGAGTGCAGCTCGACCATAGTATTGAGGGGAGCCACGGTCTCCGCGCCGTAGACCTGAATCTCGTAGTTGCCCTGGGCGCGGGCTACGGAGACGGCTGCGCAGATGAATATAGCGGCAAAAAAGAACTTCATGAATGATGGATAGGGCGCTATGAATTGGCGGTGCATTCATTCCCTCGGCGGCTAAAGCCGCATCAGCATTGGGCTCTCAGGCGGCACGGCTAAAGCCGTGCCCTTTCAAAACGATCTGAATTGTCCAACTCGCTGGCAGTCATGCGTAGCGAAACAGGGCCATGAAGCCGGAGTCCATGTGGTCCTGCTGGTGGCAGTGGAAGAGGGTATTGCCGGGATTGTTGGCGACCAGATCGGCCTCCACCCTGGTTCCCGCTTCCACGATCACCACGTCCTTGTGAACGCCGCTCAGCGCTGCGCCGCGAATGGAAACTAGCTCAAAGTTGTGCCGGTGCAGATGCACAGGGTGGTCGTCCATGCTGCGGTTGTCGAAGACCAGCCGGTGGCGGAGACCTTCGCGCAGCAGGATGGGATCGGTCGCGGGCCAGGATATGCCGTTGATCATCCACTGATCGAGGGCGCCATGGCCCTTGAAGCGCGAAGTGAAGACCAGAGGAATAGTTACATCCGGCTTGCGGACCACCGGAGCCGCATCCGCAAAGGCGCGATAATCCCATGCCAGCCGGGCCGGCGGCGCAAATTGGGGTTTTCCTATGCGGCCGGCGTATTCGATGACCGTGCCCATGCCGGCATTGCGAAACGCGGCGCGCGCTTCGCCCAGAATCCAAACGCCGGGAGCATCCATGGCGACCAGGGCGCTGATCCGCTCGGCCGGACCCAGCCGGAGAGTCTCCACCTGTGCTTGGGTGGCCACGGGGGCTCCATCGAGCGCCAGCACCTGGAATTGGTGGCCTGGAAGCGAGAGCCAGTGGGCTTCAGTTGCGCTGGCATTGAGGATGTGGAAGAGGACGCGCTGGCCTTGGCGTACCTGGATAGGGGCGTCGTAGCCCAGCATCCGGCCGTTGATGGAACCGGATACATAGTTGACCATCAGGGAGCCGTCATCGCTGGCGGCATAATAGGGCTCCCAATCGTGCAGGATAAGAAATTGCTCCTGGTCGTAGCGGGCGGGGTTGGCGCGGGACTCAACCTGAAGCGCTCCAAACAGGCCGCTATAGAGGCCGCGTTTGAGGTTGCGATTGGCCATGGCATGGGTGTGGTACCAGTGCAGGCCCGACGGCCTGGGCGCAAAAGTGATCCGCGTCCGGCCGCCGGGAGCGATCATCGGCGATCCTTCTTCCATGGCGCCATCCACGTCCACGGGAATCCATTGCCCGTGCCAGTGGACGATCTCCGCGCGATCCAGCCGGTTGACGATCTCCATGGTCACCGGCTTGCCTTCGGTGACCCGGAGCAGTGGGCCGGGGATCTGGTTGTTGTAGGCGGTGGTGCGAAGCTTCTTCCGGGGCGCAAGTTCCCACTCGATCTCCGCGATCTCGATGTGGTAGTCCGGAATGGAGCCTGGAAGGGAGACGTTGCTGGACGGAGTTGCTTCGGTCTGCGCCCAGGCGAAGGCAGCCTGCGCTCTTGCAGACGCCATAGCAGTGGCTGTAAGCGACACATTCTTAAGGAATTGGCGGCGGTTGCTGGGCCGGTCGGGCAGGGAATCGACAAGCCATGGGTCGCTCTCCGGCATGCTCATTGATTTGTATTGTCACACTTTCAAGAAGGTAAGAGGATACGAATCGAGCGCCCGGTTGCGCGGAAGGGGCGGGAAGCGTTCCGGTTGTTCTCCTCCGGTCGCAAAGGCAATTAAAGATAATTTTTCCTAGTGTGATTTAACCCTTGACATAAAGATGCGCAAAGATGTTTCCTTGGAGTACTGAACCTTCTTAATCCCCGCGGAGAATCCAGAAATCGGGCATTTATCCGCGTTGTGACGAAGGGAACGGCTGAAACGGAATACGGGATTGGACCTATCGGGTTGACGCAAACCCGGCATAGCGTCCAAAAAGATGCGCACCCGGCACCGTCGAGCATGTTCCCTCTTTACGCTTTCTATGCCGGCAACGGATGAGGGCGTAAAGGTCCTTGAACTGGGGAGGGTTCGTGTTCAAGCGCAGCGTGGATATTTTACTGGCAGGATTGCTCCTTGCAGTTTCGCTGCCGTTTCTGGTCATCGCCGCCATCATCATCAAGCTGGATTCCAAGGGCCCGGTGATCTTCAGCCAAATTCGGATGGGCTGGCGCTTCAAACGTTTTCAGCTCTTGAAGCTGCGCACCATGCGGGATTCCTGCACCGGCCTCGACTACACCTTTGGCGCCGACCCGCGCATCACGCGGTCGGGGCGATGGCTGCGCTGCTTCAAACTCGACGAACTGCCGCAACTGTGGAACGTGCTGCGCGGCGATATGAGCCTAGTGGGTCCGCGCCCCGTTGTCCCCCAATTGACCGTGGAGTTTAAGTGGGCTTACGACCGGCTGCTTGAGGCGCGTCCCGGCCTTACTGACCCGGCTACGCTCAAATACTGCCGCGAGGCCGAGATACTGGCCCTGGTTCCCAATCCACTCAAGTACTTCATGACGGTGGTTACCCCGGACAAGCTGCGCATCTCGCAGGCTTACCAGTTGCGCGCCAATATGTGGAGCGACCTGGGCGTAATGGCGGGGACAGCGATAGCCCTGGTTCAGCCCTGTCCCGCGGCGGATGTGCGCTGCCTGCCGCGCGTTGAGCAGAGCACTGGCTTGGTATGATTGCGGCTGAGCAACAATACCGGCTATTCAGACACCAGCTGTAGTCATCCAGGCAAGACGCTCAACCGCGGCCAGCAGCAATTCCGGATTCACCCCGGGCACTACGCGGTCGTCATACAGAGCGTCATCTATCCACCACTCCTCCACCCGGACTAATAAGATTCTTGCCAACGGCCATCGTCTACGGACGAAATGCGCCGCCTCCATAAGTTCCTTTTGTGAAAGCGTCTGATGAAGTACCGCGATCTCACAACCCTCGTGCATGTCTGCTTGGTAGAGGTCCCGGTACCCTTGTGCGACCGCTAGAACATACCCGTGCTGCTCAAGAAACCTATGGTACGCCATGCTTGAAGGCTCCGATAAGCCGATGAACAATACATGAAAATTTGGCTTCATCTCTCAACCTCATCTTATAAACCGGTGGACAAGCGAAGGAAAAATCAAAGGTTCACTTGTCAAGGGGGCACGGTTACTCGTACTATCAACGCTTTACAGTGAGAACAAACACAGGAGCACGACCGGCGATCTCGCGAGCTTTCCGGAGCATCGATTTGCATAAAATCGAGGGTCCATATAGCACCACGCAACTGCTGGGAGGAGACCATCGGAGCACATCGCACATTTCGTCCGGCTCAACGTAGAGGAGATTAAATCCATGGAATGGGAGCGGCCTATCGCTGCTCTTCGGTAAAAGGTCGATGAAGATTATATCCTGAAACTTGCAAGTTATGGCCTCGAACTCTCTTGACAAAATCCACCTGATTATGCGTCTGCTTTGCGGGAACGACCGCCGCATAGTATTGGATGGAAGGCTTGAGATCGCATGTGAGACGCGATAAGCTGTGGGCTTTTGCCAGGTAACAACCCAACCCAAGTACAAAAGCGATGCCAGGGGCATCGCAATCAGAATCCAATTCAAATGCATGATTTGCTCTCCTTAAGCACAGGGCTTGCCGATGCGGTCAAGTAGTGGCTAGCCTAAAGAGAAAAGCGCCTGACTGCTGAAAAGACTATGCCGCTACAGTAGGATTTGGCATGCTATCTTGTGAGGGAGGCGAGCGAGGTGTGCAGATAGTAGAGCGGCATCTTGTGGCAAAAGCCACTTCAGGTGCTGTCTGTGTTCCATTGCGCGAGGCCGGCGAGGATCTGGCTTTACAGGTTGAAAATGGTTCCAGAGTCGATTTTGAATGCGAGTTGGAGTTTGCTCGATTCCTTACCGCTGCCGATGGTCCTTCCGGGCCCAGCCACATTTTCATTACGCTGATTTGCGAAGAAGGATTCTGACGAAACTGGTATAGCGACAGCTTGTACGCAAAGCCCCATAATGCAACCGCGAATGCAAGACCGATGAGGCCGATGTTCAAAGGTCGCATGATATAGTGCCACCAGTACACACAGTATGCATCCAACTCTGCATAGCTATCCGCCATGTCAGACCTCCCTGAACGGGACGCGATCTGCCCATATTCTCCAAGGGAGAAACATCTCGCGAGGCTGGCACTATGCCCTTTACTCATCGATAATTTCCTGGTCTAGTCAGGTGAAAACATACAGCCATCACATTATTGACGGTTAAGTATAGGATTAAATGCAAGCTCTAACCGGCAAATTATATGATTAAATCTAACAAGATGTGACAGGTTGCCGGGCGTTAGATCTTATCTTTGATAAAGATACGATGGCTTACACCGTTCTGCTTCTCACCTTCGGATGGTCAGGACAGGACATTGCGCGCCTACGATGATCTGAAAAGCTTTCGATGTTCTCATTTCCATGCCTAGATGGGAAGTTTTCCGGATACCGAGCACCAGCAGGTCGATCGATCGCTCCCGGATGTGTTCCAGAATTTGCTCGTGAGCCTTGCCCACCGCAACATAGGTTCTGGCATCGCAGAACTCTTTGGCCTGTTGCGGCACAAGGCCATCCAGGACGCTGTAGAAATGGTTCTTGAGTTCGGATAATCGATCCGGATGCACAATGACGTCTTCCTGAATCACGTTCAGCACATCGATGCCGGCGCCTAGCGTTTCCGCAAAGAAAACAGTAAACGCCGCCGCGTGAGCGGCCGCGGCAGTGAAGTCAGTGGCAAAAAGGATCCTCTGGAAAGGAAAAGTGGTCGCGGATACGGGCCGAACCTGCGGGCCAACTGTAAGCGACGGCCATCGCGTGGAGCGAAGAATCTGCTCGGCGACCGAACCGATGACGCCGCGCTCCAGCCGGCCCCCTCCATGCGTTCCCAGCACCATCATGGAGGGCGCATGCTCCTCGGCCAGTACCGGCAGAACTTCTTTCGGATCGCCTTCCAGAAGTGTGGGGAAAGCCTCCACTGCGCCCGATGCCAGCTGGGATGCGATCCTGGATAACTGAGACTTCAAGTCCTTTCTCTGCTCGCTTACCAGCATCTTATCTGTTTCCACTTCCATGGCGGCCTGGGATAGCGTGAAGGCATGAGCCACCAGAAGCTTGGCGGAGAAATAGGCCGCGATGCGCGCCGCGTAAGCGCCTGCGTTGCGGGAACAAAGAGAGAAGTCGGTTGCGTATACAACCGCATCAATGCTCAGATCCGGCCTATCGCCTGTGATGGGCATGGTGGCTATCTCCTTGCCCCCTCATGCTCTACCGTATGCACTTTTCCCATCACCATCACTGTTTGCGGCTCTTTATTCATGGGAACGTTCGCCGGGGCGTGCCGCTTAGCCGCACCGTACTCTCGAAAAATCTCCAACAATTGACCGGCAGGCCCTCTTGGATCCGGCCCATTGGGAAGCGCAACGCTCAACTCGCGCCTGATGGGACCGTTGTCAAGCTGAATCGCCTTGACGCTGCCCAGTTTCAGCGGCTTTTCAAGGGCTAGCAAGGGGGCAAAACCGATGCCCAGACCGGCCTCCACCGCGGAGATGATTCCTTCGGTGGAGTTTATGTCGATGCATGCGCGCAGTTGCTGCCGCAATACGCCGTTCCGTTCCAGATATTCTTCCACAAAATGACGCATGCCGGAGCCCTCCTCACGAAGCAGGATCGGCTCCTGTACCAGTTCCGCAGCTCTTACCAATGGCTTTTTCGTCCAGCGATGGTCCGGCCTCACGATGAGAGCCAGCTCGTCTTCTCCAAATGCTTCGACCTTCAAATCCGGACGATGCGCCGGGGCCTCAATCAAGGCGATACCGATCTGGTGCGCGCTGAGAGCCTGCAGCACTTCATTGGTGCTGCCGCCCATGATATGAATTCGCAGCTTGGGCCATTCATGCAACAGGCGGGGAAGAAGCCTGGGCAGGAGATAGACGGCAATGGTGTGGGACGCGCCGATACTAAGCTCCACTCCTTCCAGTCCGCCGAAGGGGACAAGCGCGGCAATAGCGTCGTTGGCAATAGCCTCGATGCGCCGCACGTATTGCAAGAGCGTCTCTCCTGCCAGGGTGAGGCTGGTTTCACGGCCAATGCGATCGAAGAGGGCAATTCCGAGGCCCTCTTCCAGTGACCTGATCTGAGCCGTTACAGCGGGCTGGGTAAGATGTAGTTCTTCCGCGGCCCTGCGGTAGTTCAGCGTATCCGCGACCACGCGGAAGACTTTCAATTTGAAGTTTTCAATCATGGAGTCGCTCCTGTCTGGTAGTTGAGGGTGGCGAGAGCAAGCCGGTATTGGTATTGCGCGTTGGTATTGCCGATGGCCGCATCGGTCTGCTGGAACTGCGCCTGACTCAATTCGACAATCGAACTGAGTCCCAGTTGATAGCGTGTTTGCGCCAGTTGCAGCGCCAGGTTCGCCTCTTTGAGTAACTCGGCGGTCACGGCTACGCGCTGATAGGCCGTGTTTGCAGCCAGCCACGCGGTGCGCACATCCCTGACAATGCGGTCGCGCAGATCACGGCTCTGTTCCGAGGCTGCCTGGGCGCGGATGGACGCTTCCTTCGCCTGGGCCGAGTAAAGGAAGCCATTGAAGATGGGAATGTTCATGTTGACGCCGATGCCGCCCCACCAATTGGTTGTGTAGTATTCCGCGGGCCGGATGGGTACGCTGCCCGCCGTCCCCGCGGCGCTTATGCTGGGCAACATCTGCTCCCGCTCGGCATGGCTGAACTTGAGCGCTGCCTGCTGGCTATAGTTAAGAGCCTGCAGGTCCGGCCGTTGTTGCAATGCGAGCTGCAGAAGCTGATCGGCATCTGCCGGAGGCGCATTCAAGGCCGCATTGTCATCAACCAGGTCATAGGTTATCTGCCGGTCAAGGCCCAGCACCGCGTCTAATGCCGCCATGGTGGAGTCGACATTGTTTCCGGCTTCGAGCAGTAACAGCTTGGCCTGCGATAAGTTGACGTCCGCAAAGCTCAAATCGAGCGTCGATTTGAGCTTGTTCTTGGTCATCTCGCTGATCTGCGTATCCGTGGTCTGCCGGGTGCTCACGTCCTGTTGCGCCACTTTGAGCAGCGCCTGGGCCTGAAGAGCATTGAAAAACGCCTGATCGGCCACAAGAACTATATCTTCAGTCGTGGCCAGGGCATTTGCATTTTGCGCCTCTTCCTGCAGCTTGGAAGATGCCACCAGGTTGCTGGTTCTTCCAAAATCCGTAATCAGCTGGGTAAATCCTCCTCCTGCTCCCGCATGCTCAAAGAGACGCGAGGCAGTCAGCGAGCCTGCCGAGATGCGGGTGGCATTTTCCGCATCCTCTGCGGTTACGCTTGCAGTGGCCGTTGGCAGTTCGGCTGCTCTTGTTTCGCGCACAACCTGATGCTGCGCCTGCGCCAGAAGCCGGGCAACGCTGACTCTTGGGTTATTCTTGATGGCCAGCCTTTCAGCATCCGCCAGCGTCAGGCGCGGGTGCGCAGCGGATGCGGCGCCGCCCGCCGGCGCAGCCGGGGCCTGGCTCATTCCCTGGGGCATGGGCGTCGCGCTTTGCCCGGCATAGGCCAGGAGCGGAACCGGCGGTGCATCCGGCAATTGCGCCTTGACGGTTGCCGTCTGTGCATAGAGAGAGCCGGAACAGATTGCCAGCGCAAGCAAAATCCTGGAATGCAGATGCCGGACTCTAGTTTGCCTCGTCATTCTCTATGCCTCCTCCTCGTTCGCTGACAGCTTCTCGCGCCGGCCGTGAATCATCAGGTAGACCGCCGGCACAAGGAAGACGGTGGCGATCACTGAAACTCCCAGCCCGCCGATGACCGCGCGCGCCAGCGGCGCATATTGCTCGCTGCCGGCCTCTATTCCAATCGCCATTGGGATCATGCCCAGCAGCGTTGCCAGCGAGGTCATCAATATCGGACGCAGGCGGATTTTGCATGACTGCACCACGGCTTCCATGAGCGGCAGTCCCTGCTTATGCAATGTGCCGGCAAATTCGACAATGAGAATGCTGTTCGAGACCACGATGCCGGTCATCATGATCACGCCCATCAGCGACATGATGTTTAGCGTGCTCCCAGTAAAAAGAAGAATCATCACTACCCCGGCCAGGCCGGGCGGAATGGCCATAAGGATGATGAATGGATCGATGAAAGACGTGAACTGAGTCATGAGGATCAGGTACACCATCAACACTGAAATGATGAGTCCCATCCCAAATTCCTCGAACGACTGGTTCATGCTGACCACGGCGCCGCGCACCTTCAGCACCGTGTTCTTGTCTGTCTTGGTGTTTGCCACGAGCTTGTCAATCGCTCCCCCCACTGTCTGGAGCGCCTCGGTTTTGGTTGAGACATAGATATCGATCACGCGCCGGATCTGATAGTGGTCCACCTCCGTCGGAGTATTGATCAGCTTGATGTCCGCAACCGAACTTAGCGGTGTATAGCCGGATGTGTGGTCGCCCTTCCAGAACTCGCGCGACTGATCGCCGGCCTGGTGAGCCTCCTGCATCGGGCTGTACCCGGCTGGAAGAACGCCGCGAAGAGGGATGTTTTCAAAGTCCTCCATTGACATGTTGTTGATGAATTTGTTCGCGTATTGGACCGTGACCATATAGTTGTTGCCGCTCTTCGGGTCGATCCAGTAACTGGGGGCGACCATGCCGTCGGAGGTCATGGCAGTAATTACGTTGTCCACTATGTCCTTCGCGGAGAGGCCGATCAGGCTGGCCTTTTCGCGGTCGATGTTCAGCGCAATGCCTGGGTAGTCAATATCCTGCGGAATGTAAACGCCGCTTACGTTGGGCATCGTTTTGATCTTCTGGGCGAGGTCCTTGGCCAGCGCGTAGGCGCCATCCATATCGTTCGAACCGATCTGGATATCGATCGGAGCCGGCAGACCCTGATTGATTACGCTATCCACCAGGCCGCCCGCCTGATAGTACGCAGTAAGTTCCGGCATCTCGCGGGAGAGCTTCTCACGCACGCGCCGCATATATTCGTAACTGCCGATACTATGGCCTTCTTTCAGGCTGGTCTGCACAAACGCCGTATCCATCGAGGCGTTGGTGGTGTAGATGGCGGAGAGGTCGGGGTAAACGCCGATGTTGGAGACGATCATGTCGAGATCGGAGGGCTTGACCACGCTGCGGATGATGTTCTCCACCTTGGCAATGTAATCGTTGCTGACCTCCAGCCGCGTTCCGCTGGGCATGCGCACGTCGATAACAAACTGGCCGGGGTCGGTGCGCGGGAAGTAGGCGCGGCCCAGGAACGGAAAGAGCACCAGCAGCGTGAGCGCCACGCCGCCCAGAATCGCGGCCGCCGTCAAGCCAGGACGCCGCATCGCCCGCTTGGCAAGACTCTCGTACCAGCTCAACATTTTCTGATACTTCTGGTTGAACTTTCTCTCGAAGCGGGTAAAGATGCCCAGCTTTGACTCTGCGGAGTGTCCGCCCTCGTCTTTCAGGTGAATGAATTTGGCGCAGTAGAGCGGCACTACCGTCATGGCGAAGAAATACGATGCGAAGATCGAGAGCACGACGCCCAGCGCCAGCGGAGTAAAGATGTATTTGCTGATGCCGTTGAAAAACGTAACCGGAAAGAACACGATGGAGGTGGTGAAGGTGGCGGCCAGCACCGCCATCGAAACCTCCGTTCCACCCTGCTCTGCAGCAACGGACGGTGATTCCCCCATCTCCATGTGACGGAAGATGTTCTCGAGCACGATGACGCCGTTATCGATGAGCCGGGAGAAAACCAGCGCCAGACCGCCGAGAATCATGGTGTTGATGGAGCCGCCCATGTAATTGGAGATCAGCAGGCAGACCACCATGGAGAGCGGAACAGACAGCAGCACGGCTATCGTAGCGCGAGGGCTGCCCAGGAAGATCAGGATCATCACCCCGGTCAGCACCAGTCCGATGGCCGCTTCTCTTGTGACATTGCTGATTGCCAACTTGACGAAGACGGATTGGTCGAAGACCACCGCTGTCTTCAGCGATGCAGGAATATCGACTAGGTGCTTGATGGCGGCCTTCATGCCATTGACGATCGTGATCGTGTTGCTGTCGCCGCCCTGTTTGAAGATCGGCACGTAGACGGAGCGCTGCCCGTCGATGCGCACAATGTTGTATTGGAGCGCGCCCGCATCCTCCGCCTTGCCAATGTCGGCCACCAGCACCGAGGCGTTGCCCACTGATTTGAGCGGCATCTCGTTCATCGAGTTCGCGTCGGGGAACTGGCTGTTGGCGTAGATGTTGAAGTCCTTCGAGCCTACGCGAACGTCGCCTGCCGGCAGAATCAGGTTCGAGTTGTTCACCGATTTGACAACGTCGTTAAGACTGAGGTTGCGCGCCTCCATCTTCAACGGGTCCACATAGACCTGAATCTGCCGGTAGGTTCCCCCATACGGCTGCGGAACCGAAGCGCCCTGGACATTGGAGATCTGGTTGCGCACCTGGAACTGCGCGATGTCCTTCAGATCCGTTTCGTTCAGTCCCTGCCCCTTCAATGTCACCAAGCACACCGGCTGCGTTGAGGCGTCCATGCCCAGCACAACCGGAGGCAAAGTCCCCGGCGGCAGCCGCCGCAGATCCGCCATGGCCAGGTTGGCGATGTTGCTTAATGCGGAGTTAGGGTTGGTTCCTGGTTTGAAGTAGATCTTGATCAGGCTCACTCCGGTCAGCGAGCGCGACTCGCTGTGATCGATATTTGCGCCCAGCGTGAAGAACCGCTCGAAGGTATTCGTAATGTCGGCTTCGATCTGCTCGGGCGGCATGCCGTTGTAGAAGGTAGCGACTACGACGACGGGCATATCGATCTTGGGAAAGAGATCGACGGGCATGCGAACGATATTGACCACGCCGACCAGCGAGACCATCAGGCACAGCATGATGATGAAGAACGGATTCCTGAGAGCAAACTTCGGCATTACCGCGCACCTCCGTTGTTTGGCCTATGTTTCGCCATCTTCTATGCCTCCCCCGCCGCAGCGGTGTTGTTGCCGCTCCTGCCGTGAATCACCAGATAAACCGCGGGAACAAGAAAGACAGTCACGGCCACTGAAACTCCCAGGCCGCCGATGACCGCCCGCGCGAGCGGCGCGTATTGCTCGCTGCCGGCTTCCATTCCAAGCGCCATCGGAATCATGCCCAGGAGTGTTGCAAGCGATGTCATCAATATCGGGCGCAGGCGAATTTTGCACGATTGGATAACGGCTTCCAACAGCGGCAGCCCCTGCTTATGCAAGGTACCGGCAAATTCGACGATCAGGATACTGTTCGAGACCACGATACCGGTCATCATAATGACGCCCATCAGCGACATGATGTTGAGCGAACTCCCTGTTACCAGAAGGGTCATGACAACCCCCGCCAGTCCCGGCGGAATGGCCATGAGGATGATAAAGGGGTCGATGAATGACCGGAACTGCGACATCAGGATCAGGTACACCATCAGCACTGAAAGGATGAGCCCCAGCCCAAACTCCAGGAACGAACGGTTCATGTTGATTACGGCGCCGCGGACCTTCAGGACTGTGTTCCTGTCGGTCTTGGTCTGTGCCAGCAGTTTGTTAATGCTGCCGCCTACTGTCTGCAGCGCTTCTGTTTTTGTCGCAACATAGATGTCGATAACGCGCCGGATCTGGTAGTGGTCCACTTCTGTCGGCGTATTAATCATCTTGATATCTGCAACGGAGCTCAGAGGCGTATATCCAGACGTGTGGTCGCCCCTCCAGAACTCGCGCGGTTGGTCACCAGCTTCGTGAGCATCCTGCATGGGACTGAATCCGGCTGGATGGACGCCGCGCAGTGGAATGTTCTGAAAATCCTCCATCGACATGTTGTTGATCAAGCTGTTCGCATACTGGACGGTCACCATGTAATTGTTGCCGCTCTTGGGATCGATCCAGTAACTGGGGGCGATCATGCCGTCGGAGGTCATGGCGGTAATCACGTTGTCTACGATGTCTCTCGCGGAGAGGCCGATGAGACTGGCTCGCTCGCGATCAATGTTCAGCGCAAGGCCGGGGTAGTCAATATCCTGGGGAATGTAGACGCCGCTGACATTGGGTATTGTTTCGATCTTCTGCGCCAGATCCCTTGCCAATGCGTAGGCGCCATCCATATCGTTCGAGCCGATCTGGATGTCGATGGGAGCCGGCAGGCCTTGATTGATGACGCTATCAACCAATCCACCGGCCTGGTAGTAAGCGGTGAGCTCCGGCATCTCATGGGAGAGTTTCTCGCGCACCCGTTGCATGTATTCGTAACTGCCGATACTATGGTCTTCCTTCAGGCTGGTTTGTACAAACGCAGTGTTCATTGATGCGTTTGTGGTGTAGATGGCGGAAAGATCGGGGTAAACGCCGATATTCGAAACGATCATGCCCAGATCAGAGGGCTTAACCACACTGCGGATAGTTGCTTCCACCTTGGCGATGTAATCGTTGCTTACCTCCAATCGCGTGCCGCTTGGCATGCGAACGTCGATAACAAATTGGCCCGGGTCGGTGCGTGGAAAGTAGGCGCGTCCCAGAAAAGGGAAGAATACTAGCAGCGTCAGCGCCACGCCGCCCAGAATGGCGGCGGCCGTATACGCCGGCCGCTGCATCGCGCGCATGGCCAGGCCTTCATACCACGTCAGCATGCGCTGGAACTTCTCGTTAAACCGGCGCTCAAAGCGTATGAAGAGGCCCGGCTTTTCCTTCTTGCCGTGCGAGTCCTCGTCCGATAGGCGAATAAAGTTGGCGCAGTAGAGCGGCACCACGGTCATGGCGAAGAAGTACGAGGCGAAGATGGAGAACACAACACCAAGCGCCAGCGGGGTAAAGATGTATTTGCTGATGCCGGAGAGAAAGCTGACCGGGAAAAAGACGATGGAGGTGGTGGAGGTGGCCGCCAGCACGGCAAGCGATACTTCCATGCCTCCTTTTTCCGCCGCCTCCCGCGGCGGATGACCCATCTCCATGTAGCGGAAGATATTTTCCAGCACCACCACCGAATCGTCAATGAGGCGTGAGAAGGCCAGCGCCAGTCCACCCAGAATCATGGTATTGATGGAGCCGCCCATGGCGTCGGTCAACAGCAGGCATACCAGCGCGGAAAGCGGAATCGAAAGCATCACCGCAAAGGTTGCGCGCGGGACTGCCCAGGAACACCAAAATCATGATGCCGGTAAGCACCAGGCCGATGCTGGCTTCCTTGACCAGGTTTTTAATGGCCAGCTTGACAAAGATCGACTGGTCGAAGACCACCGCCGTCTTCAGCGAGGCCGGAATATCGACCAGGTGCTTGATGGCGGCCTTCATGCCGTTGACGATGGTGATGGTGTTGCTGCCGCCGCCCTGCTTGAAGATCGGCACGTAGACGGAGCGCTGCCCGTCGATGCGCACGATGTTATATTGCAGCGCGCCCGCGTCCTCCGCCTTGCCCATGTCGGCCACCAGCACCGAGGCGTTGCCCACCGACTTGAGCGGCATCTCGTTCATCGAGTTCGCGTCGGGGAACTGGCTGTTGGCGTAGATGTTGAAGTCCTTGGAGCCGATGCGCACGTCGCCGGCGGGAAGAATCAGGTTGGAGCTGTTCACCGACTGCACCACGTCGTTCAGGCTGAGGTTGCGCGCTTCCATCTTCACCGGGTCTACATAGACCTGAATCTGCCGGTAGGTCCCGCCGTACGGCTGCGGCACCGACGCGCCCTGCACGTTCGCTATCTGGTTGCGCACCTGGAACTGCGCCAGGTCCTTCAGATTGGTTTCGTTCAGTCCCTGCCCCTTCAGCGTCACCAGGCACACCGGCTGCGTCGAAGCGTCCATGCCCAGCACCACCGGGGGCAAGCGTGCCCGGCGGCAGACGCCGCAGGTCCGCCATGGCCAGGTTGGCGATGTTGCTCAGCGCCGCATTGGGATCGGTGCCCGGTTTGAAGTAGATCTTGATCAGGCTCACGCCCGGTCAGCGAGCGCGATTCGCTGTGGTCGATATTGGCGCCCAGCGTAAAAAAGCGCTCAAACGTATTGGTAATGTCGGCTTCAATCTGCTGCGGCGGCATGCCGTTATAAAACGTCGCCACTACCACCACCGGCATGTCGATCTTGGGAAACAGATCGACCGGCATGCGGGCCACGGTTGACCACTCCGACCAGCGACACCATCAGGCACAGCATGATGATGAAGAAGGGATACTTGAGAGCAAACTTCGGCATTACTTCGCACCTCCGTTGTTCTCTTCCGCTTCCGCTTTCATGTCGATCACGCCGCCCGGCTCGCGCACATCTTCGGAGGCCGGTTCCTCGGTGAGGATCGGGGAAACCTGTTCGCCTTCGGCGTAGTTCTCCTGGCCGCCCAGAATCACCCGGTCGCCGGGTTCAAGCCCGCTCTTGATCTCGGCCAGCTTCGATCCGCGCAGCCCCACCTCCACATTGCGGACGTGAATGCGATTGCCCGCGTCCAGCGCATAGACCGTCTCCCGATTGTCCTTGAGCACCAGCGCCTCGACCGGAATGGTGGTCACGTTATCGGCATGCGCCAGTTGCATTTGCGTATTGGCGTACATGCCCGGGGCGATGGAGAGGTCCTGGTTCTCCACATCGATCTCGGTCTCCATGGTCCGGGTTTCAAAGTTCACGTCGCGGGTAAAGCGCACGATCTTGCCGGTAAAGGAGCGGCCGATGGCATCCACGCGAACCTGCATCGGGTCGCCGATATGCACATACTGCACATCGTTTTCCGGGATCGGCATGCGCAGGCGCAACAGGCCGCTCTGCGAGAGCCTGACAATGGGAATGTCCTGTTCGTTGGAGTTGGTGCCGCTCTGGATCAGCGCGCCGGTATCGGCATAGCGCCAGACGATCACGCCGTCCAGCGGCGCCACCACGTTGGTGTAGTTCTTGAGCGCCTGTACCCGGTCGTATGTCCGCGTGAGCCACCTCCGCATGCTGCTGAGCCGCGGCTGCGGCGGCCTTGGCCGCATCCACTTGCGCCGCCGAGGACAGATCCTTGCCCTGCGCATCGTCCAGTTCCTGTTGCGCGATCAGGCCCGGCTGCGCCTTGGATGTCTCCAGCAGCCGCTGCATACTCCGCGTGCAGCGCTGCATGGATGGCTTCTGCCCGCTTGATTTCATGTTGCGTGCGCAGCAGATCGTCCTTGGTCGCGCTGCATCTCGAATACAGTGCCCTTCAACTGCGCATTCAACTCTGGCACTTCCAACACCGCCAGAGTCTCGCCCTTGCGCACCTTATCGCCTATATCCACGTTGATCTTGACCATGAAACCGGTCACTTTGGGGTGAACATCCACCACCTGGTAGGGCTGGAACTGTCCGGCAAGACTCAATGTGTGCGCAATGCTTCCCCGTGCTGCCGCAGCCACCTGCGCCGAAGGCATCTCCGCGGCATTCGCATCCGAGTGTTGATTCCTGAAATTGCACGCAACCATGCCGGCTAGAACAGGAAATGTGATTCCCACTGCCAGGATCAAGGAGGTTCGCTTTCGCATGTCCGAATGCACCTCTTATTCGATTTGTGCTTGCTAAATTCAGAACACAGGACGCATTCTCCGGCGGAGAATTGGTCATGTCGCGCCCGGCCCTCGCACTCGATCGGACGCTGCAGTTTTGAATATGGAAAAACGGCTAGGCGAGAAGGGGAGGGGGGCGAACGAAAACGGTATTCAGGATGGCGTGGCGCAGATGCCACGACCGATTTGACCGCTGCTCTCCAGGGCCTGATCCCGGCCGATTCGAGATGCTGAGGGCCGGCAACAGAATGAAGAAAACGGCGGCAGACGCCGTGTAGATAACCCTGGAGGAGGTTTTGCTTCGAACTACCAGTGGACTTTCAGCTGTTCCGGATCGCTCATCTCTGGACAGAAGCTTGGCTTTCGGAATCTGATGAGAAACAGCCTGAGGTGGATCGTATAAGGAAAGCTTGTACTGCAAACCCCATGTGAATACGCAGAAGGCCAATCCCAGGAGCGCAAGCGTCCTGAAGCGGAAATACAGGCGATTTTTACTCCCCACAAGCACAGTCGCCGCGGCCTTCATTGAGGTCTGCACGAAATCAGCCACAGCAACTCCTTGCCGCGGCGGACCGGAAAGAACTCATGTTCTTTGATGCATAATTACGAAGAGGGGTAGCACAATTATTCGTTATTTTTCATAAAATATGCTGATCAGCCCGGCTGGCGCTGGACTATCCCGCTGCATTTTCAGGATGGCGCACCTTTCGGCGGTTTGTGGTGAGCTGGCTATGCCAGGAGAAAGCCGCCGTTGATTTCGATGACCTGGCCATGTATAAAGCTGGCTTGATCGGAACATAAAAAGACGATCGCATCGGCAACCTCTTCCGCCGTGCCCAGCCGTCCAGCAGGGGTTGCCGAGCGCACGGATTCCAGTCCCTCCGGCGTTGAGAACGCCTTGTGATATCCGGTATCGATCGTGCCCGGTGAGACGCAGTTGACGCGAATGCCTTGCGGCGCGAACTCTTTTGCGAGTCCTTTGGTCATGGCGGAGACCGCTGCTTTTGCAGAAGCGTAAGCCAATGCTCCGAGTCCGCCGCCGAAGCGCGCGGCGACCGACGATACGTTTACGATATATCCTCTCTTTCTCGCCACCATGCCCCGCAGAACGGCTTGGGCCAGAAAGAAGGAACTGGTGAGGTTGAGCATCATGACTCTCTCCCAGAGATCTTCCGTGAAGTCAAGCACACGCGTTCGCGCCAGCAGCGAGCCGGCATTGTTGACCAGAATATCGATTGGACGGTCCGCAGCGAAGGCTGCGAGATTATGCCATCCGGATGCCGTGGAGAGGTCGGCACGCACGGCTTCGCCCTCCACGCCAAATGTATTGATCCGGGCAACAATCTGTTCCGCGGCGGATTGCTTGGAATGGTAGTGAACAATGACATTGGCGCCACGCTGCGCAAACGCAACCGCGGTGGCGGCGCCGATGCCGCTGCTGGCGCCCGTTACCAGCGCCGTCATGTGTTGGAACGATTTGTCGGTATTCATCGGAATACTGGAAATGCCTCCTGTGGTGAATGATTCGGCGATGTGAGCGGACCCATGAGAGTCCATTGAACCACGACGGAAAGAATAGGAATCAGTCCGAACATGAAGAATACAGGCGTGTAGGAATAGCGATCAACAAGCCAACCGGTAAGCAGCGTGAAAAGCATGCCGCCGAATCCCGATCCCATGCTTGCCAGTCCATAGACCGTCGCTACCTTTTCCGCCGGAAACACATCCGCGGGCATGGGAAGCATGTTGGCGAGACCCGTGGTATAGCCAGCCATGGCTATGGAAATGAAAGCGATGGAAAGCGCGGCAGAGCCAACGGTGACAGCGGGAATGGCCAGCAACATCATGATGGCAGCAACCGATACGGCCAATTTGCGCGCCGCGGTTATCGAAAGCCCATATGCAATCAGGGCACTGGCGATGAGACCGCCGAATGCGCTTCCCAGGCCGGCGACAAGAAACGGAATCCAACCGTAGCGGCCGATGGAGGCCATATCGAATTGCCTCCCGTGGCTGAGGTATTCGGGAAACCAGAAGATGTAGAAGTACCAAACCGGATCGAAGAAGACCTTCGACAATGTGAAACTCCATACAAATCGCGAGCGCAGCAGGTGCAAAATGGGCTTTGCTTCTGTTGGGGCCGGAAGACTTGATTTCCCGATTGTGGATGGGGTAAAGATGAGCCACGCTGCCAGCCACACAAAGCCTAGTGTAGCGACGGTTGCAAACGCCGCGCGCCAGCCAAAGCGCAACAACATGAACGCGATGATCGGAGGGGCCAGCAGTGCCCCGACAGCTGAGCCGCTGTTGAACATCCCCGATGCAAGCGATCGTTCTTCAGGCGGAAACCACTCCGCAACCACCTTTGCCGCGGCGGGCCAGTTGCCCGCTTCGCCCATGCCCAGCAGAAAACGAAAGATGCCGAGCGTGAGAGCGCCGCGGGCGAAGACGTGCAGGAATGCGCAAAACGACCACCATCCCACAAAGAGCGCGTAGCCCAAGCGGGTGCCGACGCGATCAATAACAAGACCGGAGACACCGTTCATCAGCGTGTAGGCGAGCAAAAACGCGAAAAGTATTCGCGCGTATGCCTCGTTGCTGAGTTGAAATTGAAGCCTGAGGATGGGAGCAGCAACGGAGAGCGCTTGGCGATCGAGATAGTTAATGACCGTTGCGATAAAGCAGAAGAATATCATTGCCCATCGCATCGAAAAGACAACCCGCGCGCACTTCACGCAAGACCCAGCCATACAGCTTCGTAAATGAGGATGCGCGGCACCGTTACGGTAACCCAACTGCCGTGCTGCTCATATTGCAGCCTGGAACCGGCCCGCAGCAAAGCCGCGAACTTGACTGCGCCGCTAACGCGAATGTGTACCGTTACATTTTCAACCGGACAGAAACGTTCACGCGCCTTGAAGTGATAGTCCTTGTTGCCGGCATTGGCCAGCAGGTGCAGAACGATGTTCTTTTCCGATGCCATGTAGTGCGGCGTCACGCCCGGTATGTAGTCTATCCTGTAACTGCGGCCGCCTTCCAGCCTGGGCATCAAAAGCGAAGCCAGAAACGTGCGAACAGGTTCCATGCGCGTTTCTTCGTAGACGGCTTCAAGACCGGAGGCCAGATAAATGCATCTGCCTTTTCCAGCTTCATGCGTAACGACGGCTGGGCCCAGGTCGCGGTGATTGCCGCGATCATAGGTCGTTGCTACGGCCCTGCCGCCATTCAAGCGGACGCGCATGATCTGCACATCCTGCGGCAGCAACTCGCCTGAGTCCGGCTTTACGTATAGATCCGGATATTCCATCGGTTCCGCGCTCAGGTACGATACGCCGAAGACATCCGCAAGACCGAAATCTTTGCGCGCGCGGCCATATTCATCTGCGACGGAGGTGAGATGAGTGGCCACCAGTGTGCCGCCACCCTCCACGTAACGTCGCAGTAGAGCGCACTGCGCATCGCTCATGCATGCTGCGTTGGGGGCAAAGATCATCTCATAGCGCGCCAGCGACTCCGAAGCCATGGCCCAGTCGAGAAAAGGTTCAGACTCTATGGACAGCGACTTCAGCAAGTTGAACGCGCCATGATAGTAGTTGCCGTAGGCTCCCGGAACAAAGTCCTCGCCGTTGTACCAATTGATCGTCTGGTCGCTCACAAGCACGCCAACCTGCGGACGCGAGGACAACGAGCGAAGAAGTTGATGGTGCTTCTGTTGAAAGTCAAAAATATCTTTGACGCATCGTCCGCTCTCGTAAGAAGACGGCGGATCAGACTGATAGAAGAAGCGTTGCGCTCCCCAGTACACACAACCCGCGCCCGCGGCTGTAGCCACGGCGCCGTCGAGCAGTAATTCCTGTCCTTCTACCGGAAAGCTGTACCAGCCACGCACGGCCTTATCCTTGATGTGCTCCCGATTATATTCGGTGTGATGACCGAGATAGGTCCAGATTACTTTACCGGTAGACTTGCCGAGCTGCAGGTTGAACAGTTTGTCCTCCGCCGTATCCGCCGCCTCGAACATGAATCCGTCCGCGATGGAAATGGCGCGGCTGCGCCATTCCGACTTCGATAGCAGCCCAGTGTCGTTGAATAGAACCGGAACATCGCGCCTACTGCGGATGGTCTCCCGGATATCCCGAAAGAAGCTCAGCACTATCTCGTCGCGCATCCACTCGATGTATTGCACACGCTCGTCGAGGGAGCAGCTTCTCTCGTCCGGAACCGGCTTGCCGAAGCGCTTTTCATAGGCGCTCTGGCAATGCTTGCAATAGCAGAACTCCGATTGATGGTTCATCCCCTCGTAGGGACCATCAAAGTACATAACGTCGAAGTCGTAAGCAAGCACTTCGAGTGTCAGTTTGCGTATGACCTCGCGGAGCGGCGAGTTGAGGCACCCCTCATAAAAATTCCCCCACCCGTAGTGCGTTGTAACCATGGGTGCGCCGTCGGCGGCGCGCCTCATCCAGTCCGCATAGCGCGAGTCAGCCGAGTCAACAGCCATGAATGGATGATTGAGCGGAATGTATGCGACAGCGCGTAAGTTTGCCTTGCGCAGGAGCAAAAGTGTCTCCTGCATGGGGTTGTCTTTGAGATCGGGATGAACAGGATATCCGGAGATGGTAGGAAAGTTGGCAAAGTAGGACGCTGCCGGATAGCGCATGGAATCGCAGTTCAACTCCGCCGCGATGGATACAGCCTTGGCAGGTTCGTAGTCCAGGGAAGGGTAGAACGGCGGATTGTAACCCTCCGCGATCAGTGTGCGGTTTCCTCGTATCCATTGGTATGCCGGTTCGAAGGCTGTATGCCTGTCCACGAGCGGTTGAAGTACAGAGCCGATGCTATTAGCGTTAAGTTGCGGTGAGTACAATGCGAGCGCGGTCATCTTTATAGCGTCGCGCCGATTAATCAGCGACATGGTGGTTCCCCCCACAAATATCCAATTATACAAAACTGTGTTGAAAGCGTTTCCAACATTGAATCTACACCAACAGGAGTGCCTGGTCTGGCTCGGACTCAACTGCTTTCTAGATACCCCGGCCGCCACGGTTGCGTGCTTTGTCCGGCAGCCCGGCTACGGTTTCAGTAGTTACCGTCACCTGGTCCGATTTATACCAGTTGCTGGAGCCCACGCCGGTCGTGCCCGCGCCCGAGATCATTTGACCCTCTGCGTTGTATCTGTAACTAGATGAAATGTATTGTATGATGTTGCCGGCGCTATCGTAGTTCTGCTGTTGGGCCGCTCCTGTCTGCTGTTGGGCCTTCACTTATTCCAAGAGCGACGATAGCAATCTGTGATTTCCCGCGATGTCTTCAGTTTCTGGCAGGTTTCTGGGTACAGCCGTTGTAAGCTGGCTGCGGCTGCGTTCAAAACATCTAAGCAAAATGAGTTCAAGGAATTTACGAGAACCTCTCGACTCGGGGTATATTTGCACATGCCAAATGTTCTTAGAGTTCGTGCCCAATCACCGCATGATACTTGAAACTGATAAGGTATTTGCGCATCGCCGCCATGCGTATTTAACTCCATCAATGCTTTCTGATCACATATGTCCGCCAAGAACTGTAACGCATACCACCTTGTATCAGAACTTTGGTCGTTTGGTGTTTGCGAGAAGGCGACGTCTCGCATAAATCGAACGACTTTGGGGTTGTTTCGACCAAGCTCTGATGCGTAAATCGCCTGCACGAGCAATTGTTGTGTGTTGTTTCCGGCTACGGGATATTGGCGTAGCAGGAAATCAAACTCCTGACGTCTCGCAAGCTTATAGGCCGCGTCAAGCACACTTGAACAGGTTGCGTCCTTCACGCACTTCTTTAGGTCGGCTGCATTTCTCTGCGCTGTCGGCTGACTCAGCGCTGAAATGGTCGCTATATGCCAGACAAAGGTGAAAAACAAAATTGGGGCGATCCACTTTCTTCGCATAAATGAACCTCAATTGTAGATGTTGATGTAGTGCTCGACAGGTACTTTTGGATTAGCATTAAGGTACGGCCCGTAACTCCCCTTTATCGGGCAAGAGTTAGGACAGAATGCACCACCGCCCGCTCTTCCAGAATGGTCATTGGGGCTTTGGTTATATTTTTTTGCACCTCCAGTGATGTCATTGTGAAATTGGCGGTTCATTACAGCATTGATGGTTGCATGGATGCTATCAGACAGTGCAGCCTTCTCCTGACTGCTCTTTGCATTATTTGTTCCTAGCGCCATATTGTGATTTCCATTGAGATATACATCAGCAATCATCTCTCGCGCTGTCGTTAATGGCACGTTCGCTTTGCCATTGTCCGACATTGGACGGGTTTCTTGATAGACGACTTCTCCTACGTGCTGGATGGTCTGGGCGGTTGCAACCGCCGACTCCCAGCTTTGTGCGCTGTATTGGGGAGCTTGATTTATGCTCGTCTGTTGGGCCGCACTATCCTGTACGCGCTCCACATAGGCGGCTTCATCGCCCGATTCTTCCGTTTGTCTTTGGGCTTGCTCCTCCTCGCCGCAGCCATTGAGTTCAGCGCACGCAGCATCATTCACCCCATCCGAGCCAAAGTAGTAGTGCTCAAGTGAATTGCCCCCGAACGAAGGATTGGAATCAGGAGGGCCGTGGCCATCGGCATCGACCTTGTTCAGCGGACCATTCTCAACGTAACTGTACAGGTTGAGCGTCTGCGGATCGCCGAAGCTGGCGTAGGGCACGGTGACCGGCTTGGCATCCCAGTCCGGGGACATGAACCGGCCCAGCGTGCTGACGTAGTAACGCGCGCCGAAGTCATCGAGGCCGGTCTCTGCGTCGCGCTCCTTGCCGGTGAACTTGTAATTGTTGGCGCTGTCGTTCTGTTCGATCACCCGTTCCACGCCGTAAGGAAAGAAAAGCGACTCATTGAGAATGTTCCCCAGCGAATCAGTGACCAGCGCCGTCGACCCAAGGTGGTCCGCGATGTAGTACTTCGGCGTCGTGGCTCCCGCATCGATGCGCGCGATTCGAGCGCCGTTGAAGAAGATGTACTGGGTTGGGTTGTGGTCCGTGGCGTCGGTTTCTGCCAGCGCCGTTGAGCCGACACCCTTCCAATAGAGCTTGCCCGGCTTCATGACACACTCGCCGGAGCCGTCGTAAGTGTAGGTCGTGCCCGCGCCCGAGATCATCTGACCCTCTGCGTTGTATCTGTAACTAGATGAAATGTATTGTATGATGTTGCCGGCGCTATCGTAGCCTGCCGCCGCAAGCTGGTTACGGCTGGAGGCCGTAAACGAATTCGGTAACCTGCGGCAACCTCGCAGCAAGACGCCGGACGCAGGCCGATCAGCCTGATTTAGGCCGGTCGGCTACCGTGATCTTCCCATCTACACCGATGGTGTACATGTATTGGCCAGCGCCAACGAACTCGGGTACTCGCGGCTTCCGGGTTAGAACCAGCAGCAGGCCACCATTAATGCGTGGAAAAGGGAAGCGGGCATCCATCATTCGGCAAAACTCGTAGCGCAGAAAAGTTGGGAAAGCAACCGAATGCTTCAAGCTTATTACATGCCAAGAAACTGAAGCCACACGAAAAGGTGAATCAGTTGTCCTGCACTCCAGTTCCAGCTACGGTGCGTCATTATGCAAATTTGATAATCAGACCAGAGAATCGGGCCTCATCTCAAGCAGGATTCTGAAAGAAGGGGAGATGATACGCGGGAAGATATATATTGAAAGGGCCAGAAACACGGTTTCTTGCGGAGTAAGTTAAACAAACTAAACAGCTTAATATCGAATGGCGGAGAGGGAGGGATTCGAACCCCCGATAGCCTTGCGACTATGTCTGATTTCGAGTCAGGTGCATTCAACCGGGCTCTGCCACCTCTCCGCTCTGTTACATCTTCAATCTGTTTAAACTGCGTACTCTTTCGATTCCGTCCGTCGGGCCTTAAAGCTGCTCTTCGCCGCTTCAGTTGACTCCTTCCCGGATGAACGGTTCAACAATCAGCCAAAGCGGATGCCGGGTCCCCAGGAGCGGGAAATCCATTACGCATAACCAGTTTACCGGTAAACGTACGGCGGCTGCAATGCCCGTTGCGCCTCTCGTTGCCGGCTCGTCCTGCGCTGCGGGAAAGAAGCCGGGAGATCTGGATATGGATTCCGGCGCCAAGGAAACATGAGACTGGATCGGCCAATGTACCAACCTGTTGGCGACTTTGGTTCAAAATATCCAGTAGCAGATGGCGGGAAAGAATTTGTCTGAAAAGAACCTCTTGACAGATTGGGCGTCTGGAGTAAAATATGACCTAAAGTCGATTATGTCTAAGAGTCGGTTATGAACAATAGTCAGCTCAAACGCACAGCCCGTCCCCCCGGAGCCCATGCTTCCGGGGCAGTGCCGCACACTTCCGGCATGGGCCGCCGCGAGCGGCGCGCCGCCGAGACGCGCGCTGCGGCTGTTCCGCTGCGCGCTGCAGCTCTTTGCCGAGCGCGGCTTTTCCAACGTCACGGTGGAAGAGATCACCGAAGCCGCGGACGTGGGCAAGGGAACCTTCTTCAACTACTTCGAGAGCAAAGATCATGTGCTGGGCGTGATGGCCGAGATTCAGCTTGGCAAGGTGAGAGAAGCCGCTGCGCATGCCGCGAAAGGCAGGCAGTCGATTCACTCCGTGCTGCACCAGCTGGTCCGGCGGCTCGCCGAGGAGCCGGGACGCAGCCCCAGCCTGGCGCGCGCTCTGATCTCCTCCTTTCTGGCCAGCGAAGGCGTTCGCGGCATCATCAAACGCAACATGCGCGAGGGCCGCAAGACGATCGCGCGAGATTGTGGCGGCGGGGCAGGAGCGCGGAGAGATCGATCCCGCGGCTGAAGAAGGAAAAGGTTGCGATGCAGCTTCTGCAGGCGTTCATGGGCACCGTGCTGCTCTGGTCGCTGCACGGGGAGCCCGCGCTGGACAGCATGGATCGAGGACAGCTTTCAACATTTCTGGAGAGCGATCGCCGGCTCCGGGCAAGAAGCAGGAACCATGAAATACAAATTCCGCATCGCCGTTTTTCTATGCTGGCGGGCCTGATTGCCGGCCTCGCTGCCAGGCATCGGTCTGCGCGGCGCAGCAGCCGGCGCCCTATCGCCTCACCTTGCAGGATGCGATTCAGAAGGCGCTCCAGGCCAACCTGAACGTGCTGGTGGCCGGCACGCGAGTGGACGAGGCCGAGGGCGCGCGCGAGCGCAGCCTGTCGGCCGCGCTGCTTCCGCGCGTCAACGCGCAGACCTATGCCAACGCGCAGAACCGCGATCTGCGCGCCTTCGGACTCTCGCTGCCGGGCATTCCGATCCCCAACGTGGTGGGGCCGTTTTCCAACTACGATTTCCGCATCTATGCGCAGCAGAACGTGATCGATCTGGCAGAGCTATCGCGGGTTGAAGGCCAGCGAGCGGGCGCTCGATGCAGGCAAGATGGACTGAGCAGGACGCGCGCGACCTGATCGTGCGCGTCGATTGCCGGCGCTCTATCTGAATGCGCAGTCGGCCGCAGGCGCGCGCCGAGGCCGCGCAATCGCGCGTGACCGACTCAAGCACGCTGCTCAAGCTGGCCAAAGACAAGCACGATGCGGGAACGGCGACGGGCGTGGACGTGCTGCGCGCGCAGGTGCAGCTGGCCAACGACAAGCAGGCGCTGCTCGATGCGCCGAGAACCAGTACAAGCAGTCGCTGCTGGAGCTGGCGCGCAACCTGGGCATGAGTCCGGGCACGCCGCTGGAACTGGCCGAGCCGCTTCGCTATCGAGCCCTTGGCCAGCCGGAGACCGAGACTCTGCTGCCCGCGGCGCTGCGTCGCGCGCGCCGACTATCTTTCGCTTGCCAGCCAGCGCCAGGAGACTGGTGGAGCAGCAGCGCGCCAACCGCGCCCGCTTCTATCCCAAGGTGAGCATCAACGGCAACTTCGGCGAGATTGGGCGCAGCATCGGCGGCGTGCAGACCACCGGCCTGATTCAGGGCCAGATCGATTTCACCGTCTTCGATCGCGACCGCGAAGGCGAGGCGCAGGAGCTGGCCAGCCGCGCTCAAGCGCATCGACGATCAGATTGCCGATCTGCGCCGCGGCATTGAAGAGGAAATTCGCGAGGCGCTGCTGAATCTGGACTCGGCGGCCGAGCAGGTGACGGTGGCCGCAGAGGGCCAGGAGCTGGCGCAGCGCGAACTGCAGAATGGCGCAGGATCGTTTTCAGTCCGGCACGGCCAACAATGTTGAGGTGGTTACCGCGCAGGACGAGCTGGCCCGCGCCGCAGGAGAACTACATTCTTGCCGTTTCCAGCCACGTGGACGCGAAGTTTGCGCTGGCCCGCGCCCTGGGCGATACGGAGAAAAACATCTTGCAGTTTACGGGGAATCCATAAGCGTGCCTGACAGGCGGCTGCGGCGATCCGGATTCCGCTTCGACGAGGTTGAATGCAATGAAACGACTGATACCGATTCTGATTCTGCTGGCCGCGGCCATTGCCGCCGGCGTGTACTTCTATCCGCGGCTGACGAAAAAGCCGGCGCCCGCGAATCGAGCTCACGCTCTCCGGCAACATTGAAGCGCATGAGAGCCTGGTGAGCTTCAAGGTGCCGGGGCGCATCGTCGAGCTGCCGGTCGAGGAGGGCCAGCAGGTGGAGCAGGGCGCGCTGCTGGCGCGGCTGGAAGACGCCGACTACAAGCAGAGGGTGCGCATCGACGAGGCCAGCTGTGGGCGTGCGCGAATCCGACCTTGCGCTCACGCTGGCCGGAACCCGCGAGCAGGAAGTGAAGGCCTCGCAGCAGGCCATGATCGATGCGCAGGCCGATCTCGAACGAGAAGAAGCTCGACAACGATCGCGCGCAGCAGCTCTTCGCCAAGGATGAGATCTCCGCGCAGGATCGCGACCTGGCCGCAACCGCGCTCAAGCGCGCCGAGGCAACCTTCAAGGCCGCGCAGCAGCGCTACAACGAGGCCGTGGAAGGCAGCCGCAAGGAAGACATTGCCATCGCGCGCGCCAATCTCGACCGAGGCCAACGCCAACCTCGGCCTGTCGCGCGATCGAACCTGGAGTTACACCACGCTGCGCGCGCCTTCTACCGGCGTGATCACCGTGCGCCAGGCGGAGCTGGGCGAAGTGGTCGCGCCCGGCTCTCCGGTGGTCACGCTCGCCGACCTCGATCACATCTGGCTGCGCGCCTACATCGCCGAGACCGACCTGGGCCGCATTCACTGGGGCCAGGACGCAACCATCACCACCGACACCTATCCCGGCAAGCAGTATCACGGGCGCATCTCGTTCATCTCGCCGGACGCCGAGTTCACGCCCAAGAGCGTGCAGACCTACCAGGAGCGCGTCACGCTGGTCTACCGCATCAAGATCGACATCGACAATCCCAATCACGAGCTGAAGCCGGGCATGCCCGCCGACGCGCATCTCGAACTGGCCGCAGCCAAACTGCAAGCGCATCCAGCGCCGCGCCGTCAAGCAATGACCGACGCAGCTCCAATCCGCGATTGTGGCCGAGGGACTCACGAAGAGCTTTCCCGGCGTGCGCGCTGTCGACGGCTTGAGCTTCGATGTGCGCGCCGGAGAGATCTTCGGCCTGGTCGGTCCCGACGGGGCAGGGAAGACGACCACGCTGCGCATGTTGGCGGGT
>CAWCKF010000005.1:0-25435 GCA_963796085.1 uncultured Acidobacteriaceae bacterium
TTCTTCCCCTGCCGCCTCTTGGTTCAGTTCGTGTTGCTTCCATTGTTCCCCGTCGGCATCCCGGTGGTCTTCGCCTTCCACGGCTATCCGTGGCTGCATTCACCGGCTCACCTACCGGCGGCACAACCACGACAACATCCACGTGCGCGGCTACAAGGAAGAGGGCACCACCACCACGCCCTTCGACATGTGCGTGCTCAACAACATCGACCGCTTCCAGCTGGCGCTGGACGCCATCCAGCGCGTGCCGCGGCTGGCGCCGAAGGTCGACGCGGCCGAGCAGTGGTACTCCGAGGAGATCCAGCGCCACAAGCTGTATGTGGCTGAAAACGGCGACGACCTGCCCGAAATCAAGGACTGGCGCTGGCCGCAAAGCTAAGCATTTTCACAGTTGCTATAAGGCAGTAAGAACAGCTGAGAATTGTGGTTTCCCACCGCTTTCGCCAGAATAAATAGCGACAGGATGGGGCACGGCACCTTATAGCGAACAGTAGAAACGCTCTAACTCGCTGACTAACTGCTGACCCAGGTCCGAATTTTCGAACCTGGGATTCCTCTTAACTCGCAGAGGTTTCTCATTCATGTCTTCTTTGCCCGTATTGGTTTTGAACAGCGGTTCTTCTTCCATCAAGTTTTCCATCTATGAAGCCGGCGACGGCGAACGGCGCAAGCTCCTCGAGGGCGCGGTCGACGGCATCGGCACCGATCTGGGCAAGTTCTGGATCAAGGACGCCGACGGCAACAAGCTGGTCGATCAAACGCCGGCCCTGCCCACCCGCGCCGTGGCCTTCAAGCTGGTGGCCGACGCGCTCCACTCCGGCGACTTCCCCGCCCCGGCGGCCATCGGCCATCGCATGGTCTGCGGCGGGCCCACGGTGCAGCGAGAACCAGCTCATCACGCCGGAACTGATCGACGAGATGGAGAGCTACACGGCCTTCGCGCCGCTGCACACGCCCATCGCCGTCTACATCATGCGCGAGGCGCTGCGCCTGTTTCCCGGCATTCCCAACTTCGCCTTTCTCGACACCTACTTCCATCGCACCATGCCCGAGGTGGTCACCCACATGCCCATCCCCGAGGAGTATTCCGCCATGGGCGTGCGCCGCTACGGCATCACGGCATCTCCTACGAGTCGATCGTCTACCAGTTGCAGCCCAACGTGCCGGAGAAGCTCATCGTGGCCCATCTGGGCAACGGCGCCTCCATCTCCGCCATCCGCAACGGCCAGTGCCTGGACACCTCCATGGGCCTGACGCCCACCGGCGGCATCATCAGCGGCACGCGCACCGGCGACATCGATCCCGGCGTGCTGCTGTTCATCCTGCGCAAGATTGCCGAGACGGCCGAAAGCGCCACCGACGCCGCCGACCAGTTGGAAGACGTGGCCAGCAAGAAGGCCGGCCTGCTGGGCGTCAGCGAACTCTCCAACGACATGCGCGACCTGCGCGACGCCATCAAGGACGGCAACGCCAAGGCGCGGCTGGCCGTGGACAAGTTTACCTGGACCATCGCCAGGTGGATCGGCAGCTACGTGGCCGAGTTGAACGGGCTGGACATGCTGGTCTTCACCGGCGGCATCGGCGAAAACGACATCGCCGCCCGCGCCGAGATCTGCGCCGGGCTGGGCGCGCTGGGCATCGTGCTCGACCCGGTGCGCAACAACGTGCGCGGCGCAGGCCGTGATTTCGGCGGAGAACTCGCCGGTCACGGTGCGCGTCATTCCGCCGGCCGAGGATCTGATCATCGTGAACCACGTGGTGCGGCTGCTGGCGGAGTAACAGGCGAGGAATGCTTCTGGCTGCCAGTTTGCCTTCGCCCTGCAGAGGCAGGCCGGGCAGTGTCCTAATTTCCATGTGAGCATTCCCTCAGCGGCTAAAGCCGTCCTTTAAAGGCGCTATTTGCGGCACGTCTAAAGCCGCGCCCTTTCAAAACAACGCCAAATTAGGACACTACCGGCAGGCCGTAAATCCGCAAACAGGCCTTGCCGTTTGTTCTACACTGGTGGGTTCCATCCGGAGCCTTCCTCTATGCCTACTCGTGCGGTTCCGATCGATTCCCAACGCTTGCCCTCGCCTGCCCTGCGCCGCTTTGCCTGGGGCGTGCTGGCTTACTTCATCGCCGTCATTCTGTGGGGTACGCTGGTGCGCGCCACCGGCTCGGGCGCCGGCTGCGGCAACCACTGGCCGCTGTGCAACGGCACCGTGATCCAGCACTCGGCCAGCGTGAACACGATGATCGAGTTCACCCATCGCATCACCAGCGGCCTCTCGTTCTTTGCGGTCGTGGGCCTGCTGGCGTGGACCTTCGCCGGCACGGTGCGCGGCCACCTGGCGCGCGCGGCCGCCGTGGCTTCGGTGGCCTTCACGCTGATTGAGGCGATGCTGGGCGCGCTGCTGGTCAAGCTGGGCTACACGCGCAGAGCCAGTCGCCGCTGCGGCCCGCCTTATCTGGCGCTGCACCTGACCAACACGCTGCTGCTGCTGGCCGCGCTCACCCTCACCGCGCACCTGCTCAGCCGCGCGCAAGGGCTATCTGCGCGGCAGCGTCCGCCTGGCTGCGCCCTTCGGCGCCGTGGCCACCGTCGTTGGTGGTGATGATGGTGGGCGTTACCGGCTCGCTGGCCGCGCTGGGCGATACGCTCTTTCCCGGCCTCCTCGCTGGGCCTGGCGCTGGCGCAGGATTTTTCCTCGACCAGCGGCTGGCTGGTGCGCTGGCGCTGGATGCATCCCGCCGTCGCCTTCCTGGCCAGCATCTTCCTCATCTGGCTGCTGGTGCGCGCCGCCCGGCACACTCGCACTGGGACAATCGCGGCCTCTCCGCGCTGGTGCTGCTGCTGCTGGCAGCGGTTTATGCGCTGGGTTTGCTGGATGTATTCCTGCTGGCTCCGGTGTGGGTGCAGGTGGCGCACCTGCTGGGCGCCGATACGCTGTGGGCCGCGCTGGTGGTGCTGACGGCAAGGCTGACGCTGGAACCGATGGAAGTGGAGTAGCTTGTTAGCGAGTTAGCGAGTTAGCGAAAAGGCCTCACCATGGCGGGGCCTTTTCTATTCCCTATTCCCTGTTCCCTGGTCCCTGTTCCCTGTTGTGCTTAGTCTTCAAGCGCGGGGTGATAGTGGCTCTCCCAGCCCAGGTAGCGGGCTGCTTCATGCACGGCAGTTGGAAACGTCGCTGAAGTTGGCGGCCACGTGGTGCTCGAAGCCCTCGCGGCAGATGTACTTGAGCAGCTTCTGCAATTGCGGAATCTCGGCCACGCCCGCGCCGCCAAAGGTTTCCAGAGGATCGTCGGTGAATTTGCCCGCGCCGGTGTAGCCGCGAACCACGCCGCGGCGGTCGTCGGTGGAGTAGCGGGCGTAGCTCATCGCGCCGGCCTTCACGCGGCCCACGCAGGTGCCGAAGGTGTTCTCCTTGCCCACCGTGCCGGCAATGATCTCCTGGTAGTCCATGCGTCACGTCCTTGAAGAAGTGCTTGGGCAGGTTGGAGCAGTGGAAGCAGACGCACTTGTTGGGATCGGCGCCGTAGTTGTTGTTCCAGTCGAGCAGCGCCGAGGGCGTGCCCGAGGCCAGGGCCAGCATGTACATGCTCAGCGTGCCGGGCACATCCACCTCGCAGGCCGAGGGGATGAGGTTGTTGCTCATCATGCTCATGATGGTGCAGGGCACCACGCCGAAGAACTCTTCCATCGAGGTCCAGCACTGCACGGCGCTGATGGTGACGTGGGTCTGCTTCATCCAGCCGTCGATCACCGCGCCCAGCTTGGCCATCTTGAGCAGCGCCGCATCGGGGATGCCGGCGGTGGTGACGTAGTTCTTGATGGCGGCCAGCTTGGCCTGCGCGGCGTCGTCGGTGTCCTTCATGCGGTTGATGCGGCCGAAGATCTCAGAAAGATCAATCGTCTCGATGGTGATGCCGCTGGTTTCAAAGATGCGCTCGGAGTAGCGCACGGTGTTGAAGGCCGTGGGACGCGCGCCGATGGCGCCGATGCGCAGATTCTTCAGTCCCTTGACGATGCGGCAGACCGCGGAAAACCACTCCAGGTCGGCCTTGAACTCCGGCGAAGCCAGGGTCTCGGTGTGCAGCGTGGTCAGCGAGTAAGGAATGCCGTACTGCATCAGGTTGTTGCAGGCGCTCATCTTGCCGCAGAAACTGTCGCGGCGCGTGGCGATGGTCATGGCGTCGGAGCGGTCGGGCGTGGCCTGCACCAGCACCGGAACCTTCAGCCCGGAGAGCCGGATGGCGTCCACAATGCCGCGCTCCTCGCCGAAGTTGGGCAAGGTGACGATGATGCCGTCGATCTCCTCGGCGTGCTTCTTGAACAGCTCGGCGCAACGCTGCGACTCGGCGTAGGTTTCCACCGCGCCGTGCTTCGACTCCTCCGGGCTCAGCACCACGGCCCGCGCTCCCGCTGCTTCCAGAACCGTGATGATTTCCTCGCGGCCGGTCTTGGCCAGATGGTCGGGGAAAAATCCGCGGTTGCCTACCACTACGCCAAATGTCATTGCTCGTTGCGCTGCCATTTTCTCTGCTCCCTCAGGGGCTAAAGCCCCCGTTGATTTTGTGGCCGTTATGCGGGGGTTGAAACCCCCGCCTCCCACCCCAGCGACAAGGACCCGTCGCTGGGGACCCCGGTCTCCCTCCGGATCGAGTTTTTCCGCTCGCCGCGGCGAGCTGATTATTGAAACACGCTCTACTTACATATGGCTGGTTATTACAAGCCGTTTCATAACCGCATTCCGAGCGTATTTGAGCTTTCCCTCGGGGGCTAAAGCCCCCAATTTTACTGCTCTGTCTGCGGCACGGCTAAAGCCGTGCCCTTTCAAAACCGGATTATGAAACAGCCTCTAAACGCACTCTACTTGCGGGCGCTGCCGGGGCGGAACTTCACCACGTAAAACAATCCCAGCAACGCCAGCAGGCCGCCCCACCAGACCGGCGTGTGCAGGTTGGTCAACTGCACCAGGGGCGGATAACTTGCGGTCTGCCATTCATAGACGCCGTAGCCGAAGATCATCAGCCCATAGAGCACCAGCAGCACTCCAATGAAGAACCAGATGGGAATTCCGGAACCATGCATATGTCTACTATCCCTCCGGGGCTAAAGCCCGCGTTGATTCTGTTGCTTCACGCGGGGGTTGAAACCCCCTTCTTCCACCCCAGCGACATGGACCCGTCGCTGGGGACCCCCGCCTCCCTCCGAATCGCTTTTTCAGGGGCTAAAGCCCTTTGTTTATCTAACTCTTTTCGGCACGACTGAAGTCGTGCCCTGATACAAAGCGGTTATTGAATCACTCTCCTGCTACTAGCGGTTATTGAAACATGCTTCTGCTACAAACAGTTATTGAACACGCTCCTATTACCAGAACACAATATTCAGCGCGGCGAAGATTACGACCACCAATCCGGCCCACGTCCACTCATTCTTGTAGAACGGAACCGGCTCTTCCTTAGGCAGAATGGTCGCTCCATAGACCAGGCCGTCCAACTCCGCCACAGGCCTTGGCTTGGTGAACATACTCACCACGAATATTACGAGGGCGGTGAAAAGGCATGCCCACAGCGCGCGGAATACATTTTCGGCCATGGGCCTGGCATCGGGCGAAAGGGCCACGCGGGCCAGCGCGGCAGGATAGAGGTGGACCCACTCGAAGAGGCCGGCCGAGAAGACGATGCCGAAGAGCAGGCCCAGAAAGCCGGCCAGCCGGGACGCGCGCTTCCAGAACATGCCCAGGAGAATGGTGGCCAGAAGCGGCGCGATAAAGATGCTGAAGAGCGCCTGCACGTAATCCATGATGCCGTGGGCGCGCTGCACCAGTAAGCCGGCGAGGATGGAGACGATGACGCCTACGACGATGGACACCCGGCCCACCAGCACGTAGTGGTTGTCGGAGCCTTTTTTATTGATCAGCGGCTTGTAGAGGTCGTAGGTCCACACGGTGGAGAAGGCGCTCACGTTGCCGGCCATGCCGCTCATAAAGCCGGCGATCAGCGCGGTAATGCCCAGGCCCAGCAGGCCGGGGCCGAGGTAGCGCACCATCATCAGCGGCAGCACCTCGTTGTAGCTGTGCAAATCCGACCGCGGCCCCTCTTTCCGGTCAAGCACATCCTTTTGGACCGCCGGAGAAAGCGACGTCTGTTTCAAGAGCGGAGCGCAGTCGGGGGACATGGGAACGCAGGCCTTCCATGTGTCCTGCGGGATCAACTGCATACGGCTGCCGTCGGGATTCTGCAACAGCACCAGGCCCAGCAGGCCGGGCAGGATGACGATGAAGGGAACCGCCATCTTGAAGAACGACCCGATGATGGGGGCCATGCGCGCGGCGCGCAGGTTATGCGCGGCCAGCACGCGCTGCACCACCAGGAAGTCAGTGGTCCAGTAGCCGAAGCTGATGGCGAATCCCAGGCCGAAGACGATGCCGGTCCAATGCACTCCCATGGGGTTGTCGGCAAAATGGCCGGTGTTGCGCCAGAGGTGGAAGTAGCTGTCGGAGCGCATGTTGGCGATGATTTTGGCTCTTCAACCCGCTCACTCCGCCGGCTTGAATCAAGCCCAGGATGGGCACCAGCAGCGCGCCGCCCCAGATGAGCACGAACTGCAGGACTTCATTGAAGATGGCCGAGCGCAACCCGCCCAGGGCCACGTACAGCGTGACAGCGAAGGCCGAGACCACGATGCTGAAGGTCATGCTCCAGCCCAGCACCACCTTCATCACCACGGCCATGGCGAACATATTCACGCCGCTCATCAGGATCATCTCCAGGGCGAAGGAGATGGCGGCCAGGACGCGGGCATGTTCGCCGTAGCGCAGATTCAGGTAGCCGGGGACGGAATGGGTCTTGCAGACGTAGTAGAAGGGCATCATCACCAAGCCGAGAAAGAGCATGGCGGGGATGGCGCCCACCCAGTACCAGTGGGTGGCCAGAATGCCGTACTGGTAGGCCGAGCCGGCCCAGCCCATCAGCTCCAGCGAGCCGAGGTTGGCGGAGACGAAGCTCAGGCCGGCGATCCAGGCGGTCATCTCGCGGCCGGCCATGAAGAACTCTTCGCTGGTGTTGGAGCGGCCCTTGAGGTAAAAGCCGATCCAGACGACCATGCCGAAGTAGATGGCGATCACGGCGATGTCGAGCGGCCTGAGATGCGCCAGGGGCGCGATGTTGAGAGCCAGGAGGGACGGCAGGGAGGCGAGGGAGCCGGCGGCGATGGAGGCGGGAAGCAATGCGAGCATTACGTCACCTGCAGGGGGTGAATTGGTCCGCTGAGCCCTGGGAGGCTCGTCCTTAAGTAAATGGGTTTACTCCAACGGCTGTCAACCGGGAAAGCGCGGCGTTGGAAAAGGCGACAGGGTTTGCGCACAGGGTTCCCGGCGCAATCGAAGAAGCTGAGAATAGGCACAAGCCGGTCTGGTAAGCGTTTACTGAAGGAAGTGTACCAGATTCCCCAGGCAAACCTTTGCGCAATTGCCGGAGCGGGTCAGTTTGAAGGAGATGACGCTCAGGGGCTAAATGCCGTGTCTCAAAAGGTTGGTTTGGCCCGTTCAGAAGAAGAGGGTTATGGAAAAGGTGGAAAGCTGAAGAACGCTTTCCACTTTCCCACAACCCCGGCTGCTGCTACGGGTATAGCACTTGCGAGTTTTGAGTGAGCTCCGGCCAGGGCATATGCATTTCCCTCCGGGGCTGAAGCCCGCGTTAATTTTGTTGACATTATGCGGGGGTTGAAACCCCCGCCTCCGTCCGGATCGAGTTTTTCCGCTCGCTGCGGCGCGTGAAGCCGTGCCCTAATGCGAATTGCAACTATTTACGGCACGGCATCCGACCCATAGGGCACCCCGGTTCCCCGATTCCCCGGCCGCGTCCTGACATGAAACCGGCGATCTTCCTGGACAAAAATATCTTCAGCGAGAACCGTAAGTTGAACGCGACCATGTTCGGGGGTGAACCTTTATTTTGCAAATGTGATCCAAGAAGATAGAGAATCAACGACGAAAACAGAGAAAGAATTCTTATTCATGCGCCTACTGTTGGCATTCCCGCTCCCGGACGCACACCATCAGGTCTCCGGCGGCGTGGCGGAAGGCCACCATCAGCGTGTCCTCCGTTTGCGGCCGGCCGCGAAACCCTTCGCTCTCCACTACGGACTGGGGCACGGCCATGGCGCAGGGCCGGGGCAGGGACGACTTGATCATCCCCGCGATCATGTTGGCGATCTCCCTGGCGGCGTCCAGCGCGTCCGCCTCGCCCACCGTATCCAGCGGCTGCATCAACATGGCGGCCGTGGCCTCGTAGGCCAGCCCGCCGGCCATCCGCACCTCGATGCGGCCCTTCCACTGGCCGGATAGATCCACGCTCCCCAGCATGTGTCCGGGGTCCAGGCAAAGCTCCTCGGCCAGCGGCAGGGTATGCATGGTCATGGCCAGCATCTGCTCCCAGACCTGGGAGTTGGCATTGACGATGCATTCCTGGTTGACTCTGGCCCGCATCTGCCGCACTCCCAGGCGAAATCTTTTATTTTCTATCTCTCTTCACAACATATCGTGCAGTTCTCAGAAAGCGTTAATCAGCGGGATGGGTGCGTCTTCCACGGTCATTGGAATATCCTCATGGTGAGCCGCATCACTGCTGGGGGTGCGCCCTGGCACATCTCCGGCATGTCCGCGGTGGCACGCTGTCCGATACGAGGTGCATGGAATGACGGAATCAGCCGCGGAGGCAGAGAAGGCCGGTTGGACTCATCCCGCCGTCCTGCTGGTGGCCACCGATCTGAGCGACCTGGAGCGGCTGATGCCGTTTGCCCTGGAACAGGCAAGTGAGACGGGGGCGCGGCTGATTCTGCTGCACGTGCTGGCCTCCGCCGCGGCCATGTCGGCCGATGCGGCGGGAATGCCGTATTACGATCCGGCGGGCGCAGTGGAGATTGCGGCCAACACGCTGGAATCCTGGTGCGCGCTGGCCCAGGAGCGGAATATCGCCTGCGACGCCGTGGTGCGCGAGGGCCATGCCGCCAAGCAGATTGAAGCCTCAATCCGCCAGTATCATGCAGATCGCATACTTCTCGGCACCCGGAGCCGGAGCAAGCTGGGCAAGCTGCTCCTCGGTTCCGTGGCAGAACAAGTGCTGCGCTCGGTCAACCTCCCGGTCTTTACCGTGGGACCCGAGGCTCATCTCGCGGTGGAAAGCGGCGATCGCCAAGGCGTCGTGCTGTATGCCACCACACTCAGAGAGGCCTCCCGCCCGAGCGCGGCGCTTGCCTGCAGGATCGCGGCCAGCCAAAAAGCCAAGCTGGTGCTGCTGCATGTGCTGCCCCCCAGGGACGAGATGGAGCGCAGCGGCCTGGCCACCGGGCTGGACTCTGCGGCCATGCATGAACTGCGTGTTTTGGCCGCGGAAACGGGCGCCCACTGCTGCAGCGCCGTCGAGCCCCACGTGGCGCATGGCAACCCCTCCATCGAGATACTGGCCGAGGCCCAGGAGCGCGGCGCCAGCCTGATCGTTCTGGGCGCCACGGAGCGCTCGGCGCTTGAAAATCTCACCCGGGAGCGCACCATTTACCGGGTTCTGGCCCACGCGCGCTGCCCGGTTCTCACCCTGCGCGAGCCGCGTGCTGCTGCGTCCGATGCCCAGGCCGAGCGGCTGGCCATGCATGGTTGAAGGCCGGCGCGATCATCAGCAATGGGTCAGTTTGAACAAGTTGACCCTCAGAGGCTAGGCAGTGTCTGACGAATCGAAGCGATGAGAGAAAGCACACCCCAGGGGCTAAAGCCCATGTTCATTTTGCTGCTATTTGCGGCACGCGACCCAGAGGGTACCCCGGTCGTGCCCTGATACAGGACTGGTGTTTTTTCCGCTGCTATAAAGCTTTACCTTCCAAATTACTCACGTTTTGGATTCGTTAGACACTGCTTAAAGCCCACGTTCAATTTGCAACTATTTGCGGCACGACTAAAGAGGCTGCGGAAAAGAGAGAACAGCAAGCGAATCTCACGAAGAACGCCCCTCCGGGGCTAAAGCCCTCGTTGATTTTGTTGGCTTTATGCGGGGGTTGAAACCCCCGCCTCCCTCCGGATCGAGTTATTCCGCAGCCTGTAAAGTCGTGCCCTGATACAAAACCGGCGTTTTCCGCAACCAGTGAAACTCCTCCACTTCAAACTGACCCACTACACGATCATCCCAGGCTTTCGTGACTGGCCACCATTGCACTGCGGGGCGTGCGGATCAATAACAGTACGCTGGCGGTGGCGAAGAGGGGCAGCAATCCCGCGGCCAGAAATGCGGGACCGTAGGAGAATTTATCGACCAATATCCCGACGGCGAAGGTGAATACCACGCCGACCAGGCCTGCCGCCAGTCCGCTCAATCCTGTAACCGTGGCCACAACATCGTGGGGAAAGAGGTCGGAGGGGAGCGTGAGTCCCATGGTGGACCAGCTGGCGTAACCCCAGAGGGCAAAACAGATCAGCCCCAGGGCGGCATAGACGCTGTGCACGCTGGCGGCGGGAATGCCGGCAAGAACGGGCAGGCAACTGAAGACACATACCCATAGACGGGCGCGCACCACGGGAATGCCGCGGCGAATGCAGTAGCCGGAGATGAGGCCGCCGGTGAAGTTGCCCAGATCGGAAGCGACAAACGGCATCCAGGCAAAGAGGGCGATTTTCTGCAGGCTGAAACCGCGCGCATCGCTCAGGTACTGAGGCAGCCAAAAAACGTAGAACCACCAGATAGGATCGGTGAGCGCACGGCCCAGGACGATGCCCCATACGTTACGCTGCCCTAAGAGCTTGAACCAGCGCCAAATACCTTTCTCCGCCGATACCCTGGGCACCTCCTGGCCGGCGCGAATATAGGCGACCTCCTCAGGCGTCACCCTGGGATGACGGTCCAGCGTATGGTAGACGCGCAACCACATCAGCAGCCAGACAAATCCGACCAGCCCTGAAACGAGAAAAGCAGAGCGCCAGCCGAATTTTATGGCGATCAAAGGAATGGCCAGGGCGGCCACGGCTCCTCCCACGCTGGAACCGCTGTCAAAGATGGCCACCGAGAGGCTGCGCTCCTGGCTGGGAAACCACTCGGCAACCGTCTTGCTGGCTCCGGGCCAGTTAAAGCCTTCACCGATGCCCAGCAGAAATCGAAAGGATGCGAAGCCGAAGACGGAGGAAGCGAATCCGGTGAGGATATTGACGACAGACCAGAAGACCACGGCCAGGGCCAGCCCCAGCCGCGTTCCCACGGCGTCGAGAAAGATGCCGCCCAGAAGCCACGTGACCGCATAGGAGAACTGAAACGCGCCAAAAATTTTGGACAGGTCCGTGTGCGACAGATGAAATTGCGCCGAGATCACCGGCGCCAAAACCGAGAAGGTCTGGCGACTGATGTAGTTGATCACCGTGGAAAAGAAGAGCGTCCAAACGATCCACCAGCGCACATGACCCGGGCTGCGCGGCCGGGGCGGCTTTCCCGCCTGCTCTATGACATTTACTGAATTCATCTCACCTCGCTGTTGCGATTTTGTTTATGGAAGTTCCTGGACAGGCGCTGCGTTTTCGATGGCCGTGGGAGCCGCGATGGACGTAATGGAATCGATATCGAAGTACTTGTAGAGATCGAGACAGAAGAGATCGGGGGCGGAGCGAAAGGCCACCGGCGCGTCGAGCAGATAACTGAGGCTTTTCATGGCATGGCGGCTGGTGACAACGGAGAATGCGCCAGGATCGATGGCCGCCGCCACCGCGGCAATCACGGCCGAACGGATGCCGTCTGTCTCAACCTGAATTTTCTGGTGAGCGTTGTTGGCTTGCAGCCAATGGGCGACGGCAAGCAACTGCGCCGCCTCCAGGCCAAGGGGGCGATCACCGGCGCTGGCTACCAGCATCTCCCAATCCGACGGGTCGGGAGTCTGCGGGCGGGTAAATCCATTGAAGATCAGATCGAGGGCCAGGACCTGCTCGCCGCGATTCACATGCATGGATACAGCCTCGCCGGATGCCTGATAGCCCTTATCGTTCAGGACAATGGTCGCCGGAGCATCCTGGCCCGCGTCATTGGCCTGCAACCAGATGCCGGCAGCGCTCAATCCATTGCTGAGGTCGAAGCGGTAAGACAGCGTTTGCATCGCCATGCGCCTGGTGTTGCTGATTCTCCAGGCATTTTCCACGGAGACGGGCGTGTAGCGCGTAACTTGCTTGAGTTTCTCCCGTTGGGCGGCGATCCATGAACTGCGCGCATTGTCCTCGGAGGGGATGGCCGGCCTGGCGATGGTTCCCGCAAGTTTTTTTGCCAGGCCGATAATGGTCAAGTTGTCCGCTGGAATGCCTACGGCGAGCTCCTCCGGAGTTCTGATCTCGGTAGAACTGGGAATCTCTTCAGTGACGGCAGGCATGTGAAAGTGTTGGGCGAAGAAGCTGTATGCATGCTGGCGGTTCACTAATTGATAGTTATGCGTGCCTGGATCGGTGCTCTCGTACCAGGCGAGAGCACCGGGCTGGCCGTATAGGTTGAAGAAGGGCTTTATCTTATCGTAGTTATCGGGTTTCACCAGGGCGGCGCGGAAACAGCAGCTATCCTCGGCGTTGTGGATAAGAAGAGTGGGGCGGGGCGCGCGCATGGCGACAAGAAAGGCGTAGTCGAAATCCTGATTGAAATCGGCAGGACTCTCTTCGATTTCATCGGTATCCTGGGGATGGGTGATATTGAACGGGAACGATCCAAAGCCGGCTACTTCCACGCTGACCGCGACACGAGGATCGGTTGCGCTCAGCACGATGGTTTGCCATCCGCCCCCGGACAATCCCGTAACTCCCAGCCGGGCGGCATCGACCTGCGGCAAGGAGGCAAGGTAATCCAGGCCGCGCCGCATACTGAGGTAAAAGAAGCCCAGGGCATTGGCCCCCACCAGGTCGAGCGCGGCGGCATCATCGTGATGGTCGCCTTTCAATGCCAGTTCCCCGAAGCCGGACCATCCCAGACTGAGCGCGATAATGCCTTGCTTGGCGAAGTTGATGCATCGCTTCTGCTCATACTCCGCCGCGTTGCCTTTGGGTTCATGGCCGATCACATTGAGGATTGCCGGCGCTCGCCCGTTGATTTTTTCCGGTTCATAGAGAAGGGCGGTGGCGTCGAAGCCGGGCACGATCTCATAGCGGAACCTGCTCACCCGGTAGCCGTTCCGGGATTCAGCCGCTCCCACCTGCTGAAAGTGGGGGGCGGAATGCACCCACTCGCCGGGCCATCCGTGAAAGGCGATGTCATCGAGGACGTGCTGGCGCAATTTCTGCTGCTGATCGGTCCATTCGCCGGCGCTCCCGGGCGATGGCAGGGGCGTGATGCGGCGGCTCAGATATTGCTGTAACTGAAAGGCGGTTACGTCCGCTGATTGCACCGGCTGCGAGAGCAGGCTCTGCAGAGTGGCAGGCGTGGTCTGGCCATGCGCGGCCGCTAAAGCCAGGGGAAGAAACGCCGCAATGGCAATCACAAAATTCCGTCCGGCCAGTCTCATTTGTCCGCTCCTGACATCAGATTCAAGGTGGATCGCGATCCGGCGGCAAAGGAATGATGGCCGCCGGAAATATTCAGAGCAGCCCTCGCAGCATGAGAGTTGCAGCTTCGGTGGGATGAAGCGAGGTCGATTCTGCACTCATGTTAGCTGCGTTATATAGGGCTGGCACCGAGCCAGTATAGCAGGGAAATCGGCTTCAACGCAGTGCTATGGATAGGATGGGCAGATCGAGGGCTTGTTGCGTGCCGGATGCGTTTGCGCTGAGGCCGCGGCCCAAGCGGTGTACATGCGCGGGGCTAATGCTTTAGCCTTTTCAGAGTCATGAGAAACACAAAACAAACTGCGGCGCAATGGATTTTTTCCTTCGCCTCCACATGCCTGATTGCGGCGCTGCTTGGCTGCGCCCAGGCCTCGGCCCAGGCGCCCGCGCCGGACTCGCCCGCCATCGAGGCCAAAGCCCACGCCATGATGGCCAAGCTCACCCTGGAAGAGAAGATCGATCTGCTGGGCGGCGTGGACGAAATGTATACCCATGCCGCGCCCGCCATCGGCCTGCCCCGCTTGAAGATGTCCGACGGCCCGGTGGGGGTGCGCACCTGGGGGCCGACCACCGCCTGGCCCGGCGGCGCGGCGCTGGCCGCCACCTGGGACCCGGCGCTGGCGCTCAAGATGGGCGAGGCACTGGGCAAGGACGCCCGCGCCCGCAGCGTCAATTTCCTGCTCGGCCCCGGCGTCAACATCGCCCGGTCGCCCCTGGCCGGGCGCAACTTTGAATATTTTTCGGAGGACCCCTTTCTGGCCGCCAGCATCACGGTTGCCTGGATTGAGGGCGTCCAGTCCCAGGGCGTGATCGCCACGGTGAAGCACTATGCCCTGAACAATGAGGAGTACAACCGGCACAATGCGAGCGCGGATGCGGACGAGCGGACGATGCGCGAGATTTATCTGCCCGCCTTTGAAGCCGCCGTCACCCAGGCCCACGTGGACGCGGTGATGAACTCCTACAACCTGGTCAACGGCGCGCACGCCACGCAGAACGAGTTTCTCAACCTCAAGGTGCTCAAGGGCGATTGGGGATTTGAGGGCATTCTGATGTCCGACTGGGACGCCACTTACGACACGGTGGGCGCGGCCAACAACGGACTGGACCTGGAGATGCCCAGCCCGCGCTTCATGAACGCCAAGGCTCTGCCGGCCGCAGTCAAGGATGGAGCGGTTAAGGAGTCCACCATCGACGACAAGGTTCTGCGCCTCTTGCGCGCCGTGCTCCGCTACGGCTTTCTCGACCGCCCCCAGTTCGACCCCTCCGGTTCCACTTACTCCGTGGCCGATGGCGCCATTGCCCTGGACGGCGCGCGGGAGAGCATTACTTTACTCAAGAACGAAGGCCATCTGCTCCCGCTTGACCCGGCCAGGATCAAGACCATCGCGGTCATCGGCCCCAACGCTTATCCGGCGGTGACCGGCGGCGGGCGCTCCTCACAAGCACACGCCTTCGAGCCGGTCAGCATCCTCACCGGCATCGCCAACGCGGCCGGAGCCGATGTGCGCGTGCTCTACAGCCGCGGCCTGCCCGCCATGGCCGACATCTTCAGGGGAACGCAGTGGGAGGGCGGCCTAAGCGTTGCCACTTATCCCAGCAAGGACTTTAGCGGCACGCCGCAAAGATCCACGCCCCGGAGCATCGCCGACTGGAAGCCGGATATGTGGGGCCCGGAAGACAAGTCTCCGCGCAGCATGCGCTACAGCACCGCCTTCAAGGCGGAGAAGGCCGGCACCTACCTGGTCCTGGCCGCTGCTTCCGGCGAAGACGCTTACAAGGTGCTGATTGACGGCCAGCCACTGCTGGCCGCCCCACACGCCGAGGGACAGAGCCCGCAATGCTGGCCGCTGCATCTGAATGCGGGGCAGACGGTGAAGGTGGCGGTCGAGTATCTGCCCCACTCCCCCGGCGTGCGCTTCGGCCTGGGCATGGCCTACGAGCCGGAGCTGGTTTCAGCGGATGCCAAGCAGTTTGCAGCGATCGCGGATGCGGTGGTTGTGGCCGTGGGCTTCAATCCGCCCACCGAGGGCGAGGGTTATGATCGCACCTTTACGCTGCCCTGGGGCCAGGACGCGCTGATCGAGGCCATGGCAGCGGCCAATCCCCACACCATCGTGACTCTCAACGGCGGCGGCGGCATGGATACCCGGGCTGGCTGGACAAGGTTCCCGCGCTGCTGGACGCCTACTATCCCGGCCAGGAGGGCGGCACTGCCGTCGGCGAGATCCTCTTCGGCAAGCACAACCCCGAGGGCAAACTGCCGGTGAGCTTCGACCGCAGTTGGGAGGAGAACCCCTCGGCCCCCTGGTACTACCCGGTGAAGGGCGCCGACACCGTGTTGCACGTGACGGAAACCGACGGCGGCAAGATCAACTACGAGATTGCCCACATCAAGTACGGGGACGGCCTGATGGTCGGCTACCGCTACTGGACCACCACCGGCAAGCACCCGCTCTATCCCTTTGGATTCGGATTGAGCTACACCACCTTCAGCTTTTCCCATCTGCAGGCGCCCGCGACAGCTGTCTCCGGCTCAACCGTTTCCGTGACCTTCGACGTGACCAACACCGGCAGCGTAGCCGGCGCCGAGGTGGCCCAGCTCTACGTCTCCGATCCTTCAGCCAAGGCCAACCGCCCGGAGCGCGAACTGAAGGGATTTGCCAAGGTCCGCCTGGCTCCCGGCGAAACCAGGCACGTCACTCTCAATCTGGACGCACGCGCCTTCAGCTACTGGGACGCGACGCGCCCACAAGTGGACCATCGATCCCGGCAAGTTCGTCATCCGCGTCGGCGACAGCAGCGAAAATACACCGCTGAGCGCGGAGATGACGCTGAACTAGAGCGTATTTCCCTCAGGGGCTGAAGCCCCTTGTTTTACGGCCCTTTTCGGCACGACTGAAGTCGTGCCCTGATACAAGACTGGTTTTACCCTTTCTGGCACGACTGAAGAGGCTGCGGAAAAACTCGGGATTTCGGGTGAAATTGGTGGAAAGCCTTTCTCCGGGGCTAAAGCCCGCGTGACTTTTTCCGCCCGGTTGAGGGGCCTGAAGGCCCCTGCTCCCTCCGTTCTAATGGCATCCCTCTACACCAATACGCGAACCGCTCTAAGAACAGCCGTGAAGCTCAAGGTGCTTTGCGAAGCAAGCGAAGGACCTGCCGCCGGCACGGGGCAGGCGGTTGGATTTTGCAGGCGCATGCAAAACGGCCCCCGCCGATGGCGGAGGCCGTTGGTGTTACAGTTCAGAGGCAGCCGCTTACTTCAGGTTGCCGCTGTTATCGATGGTGATGCCGCCCGGGCCGGCGTTCTTCTTTTCTTCGTTGGCCTTGCGCGTGCCCATGGCCTTAGCGCGCCAGTCTTCCGCGGCCGCCACATCGGCCTTGACCGCGGCCGCGTCGCCGTAGTCCACGTCCGCCTTGCGCCGGTAAATCAGGTTCAGGTAGGCCATGGCGTCGTCATAATTGGGCCGGTTGGCCACCGCCTGGTTCAGATACTGCAGGCCCTCATCGACCAGCGAGCCATTCTCCTCTTTGAGCGGCGCCATCACCTTCTTGGGCACCTTGGTGTTGCCCACGCCGTCATCGCTGAAGCCGTTGGGCACCAGCGCCTTGAGCGCGTTCTCGTGCGCCTCGGTCCAGTCGATCACGCCCACGGTATAGGCAGCCTCCGGGTCCTTGGGATCCTTTTCCAGGACCTTCTTCTGCCATTCCTTGGCATCATCCAGCTTCTTGATGCTGAAATAGATGCCCGCAATCTGCTTGATGCTGTTCACATCGTTGGGTTGTTCGGCCAGAACCTGCTTGAAGATGGCGATGGACTGGTACGCGGTCTTGAGGTTATCCGGCGTATCCATTCCGGGCACCACCTGCTGGGCCAACGCGGTGGCCAAGTAGCTCTTGGCCATGGGCAGCCTGGGATCCAGTTGCGTGGCTCTCTGGAAGTGGTTGATGGCCTCTTCGTAGCGCTGGCTCTTGTAAGCCTCCACGCCCTTGTTCAACTGGTCGCGGGCGGCAAGTTTGTCGCACCCGCTGATGGAAAGAACCATACCGGCCAAGGCTACCGCGAGCGCCGTAAAACGTGCGGGTCCATTCATTTTCTTATCCTTCTCCTTCAGGCAGGCGCCTATGGATTGCGCGCCTGTAACCTATGCAGCCAAGCGCGGGCTTTCCCCATGCAGGGAAAACCGCGTCCCAGCAACTCGCTACTGGCCGGCCATAATCTTTGGCGTCATCAGCCCGATGTGATCCACGTTGGCCGCGCGGCCGATATCGATAACATCCGCGATATAGCGAAAGTCCACATCATCGTCGCCCCTGACGAACATGACGCGCTCGGCGCGGTTGGCATAGATTTCGGTGAGGCGGGCCAACAACTCGCGCTTGTCCACGTCGGTCTCGTTGATCTTGTAAGTGGGGGTATTGCCCGCCCGGTACAGAACCTGCACCACGATAGTGCGGTCCTGGTTTGCCTGCATCTGCGGGGTTTTGGGCGGCTGGGGCACCAGCGCATCCAGGCCCTTGGGCGTTACCGGCACGATGACCATGAAGATGATCAGCAGCACCAGTAGAATGTCGATCATGGGCGTAACGTTGATGTCGGACATGTTGCCGCCCGACGTTCCCGTTGTCATTGCCATGGCTTCAAACTCCTCGATTGCTCAAAATGGTTAAAGAGACAACGCGGGGGCAAGGTTACTCGCCGCCCGCCGGCGTGCCGGCTTCGCGCTTCTGCGTCAACAAGCCCACGTCGTCCACGCCGGCGGTGCGCACGGCGTCGATGGCGTCTTCCACCGCCCGGAACTGCGCCCGCGCATCGGCGCGAACGTAGATGGTTTTGCCGGGCTTGTCCGCCAGCTTGTCGCGAACCAGACGGCCAAGCTCATTGGCGGCGACCTTGTTCTGCCCCAGGTAAACGCTTCCGTCCCTGGTGATGGCTACGACGATGGCGTCTTCCTTGTCGGCGTCGGGCATGGCGGTGGGATTATCCACCTTGGCCATATCGACAGACACCTTCTGCTGGAGCATGGGGGTGATGACCATGAAGATGATCAGCAACACCAGCATCACGTCCACCATGGGGGTTACGTTGATATTGGAATTGACCTTTTTGCCTTCTTCGCGAACTGCTTGTGCCATTGTTCGGCTCCATGCCTACAGTGTTGATTGCTGCGTATGACTTCCGGCATGGCTAAACCCGCTTAGCCAGAGCGAGGATGAAACCGGGGGGCAGAAGAGGCATGGCCTCTGCCGCCCACCGCAAATTCCCGCTCATACCGGCAGCCGCTTAGCTTAGCGCTTGTGGCTCTGCTTGATGAAGTAGTCGATCAACTCGCTTGAAGAGTTGTCCATCTCCACATCAAAAGCCTCAACGCGCCCGGTAAAGTAGTTGAACGCCATGACGGCGGGGATGGCCACAAAGAGGCCAAAGGCCGTAGTCACCAGGGCTTCAGAGATGCCGCCGGCCACAGCGCCGATGCCCGAGGTCTTCTGCAGGGCGATCTGCTGGAAGGCGTTGAGAATGCCGATGACGGTTCCCAGCAGCCCCACGAAAGGCGCGGTGGCGCCGATGGTGGCCAGAACGGCAAGGCCCCTCTTCAGCTTGGAGTGCACGATGGCCTCGGCCCGCTCCAAGGCGCGGCCGGAGCTCTCGATGGTCTCCTCGGTGGGCAAACCGGCTGAGGCGCGAAACTCCTGCAGTCCGGCCGTGACCACCTCGGCGAGGTGCGACTTCTTGTTGCGGTCGGCGATGCGGATGGCTTCTTCCAGCTTGCTGTCTTTGAGGGCACCGGCAACCTTGGGGGCGAACTCGCGCGACTGTTTGCGGGCGGCATTAAAGTACAGGTAGCGGTCGATCATGACGGCCAGCGACCAGATCGACTCGATGAAAAGAATGATGGCGATGGTCCGTGCCGGCCATCCCATGTGATCCCACAGCCCCTGGGGGCTGAAGCTGACTGTCTGCTCTTCCTGGAAGAGAGCCAGGCTGCTGACCGTGTGCGAAGCGAAATGTGCGAGCTGAGCGAGAATCACTGAATCGTTCCTCCTATTGAACTGCGACTGTCCGCCGCGGCGGATGGCTGGGAATGCGGCTCATTGCGGATTCGCATTCGGGTCAAAAGCGAGGCTCCTTCAAAAAGGCGGGAAGGAGCCAGGGGGTTGGTCATCCGCCCAGGGTGAAGATCACGTTCACCGTGGTCTCCACCTCCACCGGCTCGTTGTTGAGCAGGTAGGGCTTGTAGCGCCAGGTCTTCACGGCTTCCAGGGCGGCCTGCTGCAACATGGCGGGTCCGCTGACAACGTGGAGTCCTTCGATCGATCCAGTCCTTGAAATGGTGGCCTGCAGCACCACCGTTCCCTGGACGCGGGCCGCCTTGGCGATGGTAGGATAAATAGGCGTGGTTTTCTGAATCAGCATGCCCACGGCCACGCCGGCTGAAATGTTCACCTTCTTGGGAGCCGCCTGCTGCACCTTGGGCTGGTTCGACGTGCTGCCAAAGATGCTGCCGATCACGCCGCCCGAGGAGCCGGCGTCTCCGAAGCCGCCCACCACGCCAAAGGCCGTTGAGGGGGGAGCTTCCTTCTCGGCGATGATCTGGATATTGTGCGGAATCCGGGTGGGCGCCATCAACTGATTGTTCATCATCTCCGACTGGACTTTAATGGGGTGCACTGCTTCCGGCGGGGGAGGCGGCGGAGGCGGCGGCGGAGGCGGCGGCGGGGCAATCAATTGCGTCATCATGTAGGCCTTGGGCAGCGCCTCGGGATAGATCAGCGGAATCAGGACCATCAAAAGCAGAATCGACAAGTTGATGTGGTAGGTCAACAGCATCCAGCGCAAGATCTTGCCGCTCTTGATCCTGCCTTCGGATTCAAAGGTGGAATCCGCAAACAGGCCCGTCGCCTCGGACACTACTACCGGCTTCCTGGAATCCAGGAGCGTCTTGGTATCCCAGGCGTACCAGAGCACGCAGAGGAGGATGAATACCGCCATGGGCAGATGAAGGGTAAGAAAGACGATTGGGTCCCCGCCTCGATAGACAGCCATACCCCAGAGGAGGACTATCGTTGTAAACTCATAACCCAGAATGGCGCTGGAGAGTTTATCCGCGCGGGATATCAACCATTGAATGATGATGACCAAAACGACCGCAATACTGAACATCAAGATCCTCCTCATTAGCCGGAACTGCCCAGCGAAAAGAAGCCAGGCAGCCTGAAGTAATGCCTAACTTTATATAGACACCGGGAGAACCGCGAATGTTCCCGCGCATCAAAACGTTATCACACCCGCGCGCTTCGCTCCTATCCGCTCTATCACATGCCCTGCCAACACTGCTGCAAAACCGGTGCAATTTCCGGTTAAATCTTACACTCTGGCACGTTTAGCCGCGGGAAGAACCACCACCTTGCCGCGCCTGCCGCGCCACTCCTGCCAAGCCACCAGCATGGGCGCGGCGATGGCGATGGAGGAGTAGGTGCCAATGAGAATTCCCACCACCAGGGCGAAAGAAAACCCGCGCAGCACCTGTCCGCCAAAGACGTAGAGAGAGAGGACGGTGAGGAAGGTCAGGCCGGAGGTGAGCACGGTCCGGCTCAGGGTCTGGTTGATGCTGCGGTTGACCACGTCGGGCAGGGATTCGCGGCGGCTGAGGCGCAGATTCTCGCGGATGCGGTCGAAGACCACGATGGTGTCGTTCATGGAGTAGCCGACCAGGGTGAGGATGGCGGCAATGACGGTGAGGCTGATCTCCTGGTTGGTGAGGGCGAAGGCGCCGACGGTGATGAGGGTGTCGTGGAAGCAGGCCACCACCGCAGCCACGCCGTAGATGAACTGGAAACGGAACCAGAGGTAGACCAGCATGCCGGCCATGGAGTAGAGGGTGGCCAGCAGGGCCTGCTTTTCCAACTGCTTGCCCACCGTGGGACCCACTACCTGCACGTTACGCACGGTGAAGGGGTTGTTGTAATGGGCATGCAGGGCATTGACGATCTGCTGGCGGCCGGCATCGAGCGCGCTCTCATTGGTCTGCTCCGGCAGGCTGATAAGGACCTCGTTATTTTTGGCCTCGCCGTAACTCTGGATGCGCGCATCCTTGATGCCCGCCGCCGAGGTGGCCTGGCGAATCTGGTTGGTATCCGGCGTTTTCTGGAACTGCACCTGCACCTGCGTGCCGCCGCGGAAGTCCACGCCCAGCGGCACGGGGCTGCCGATTTGCGTCCAATGCACGCCCATGGAGACGATACCGGCCACGCTGAAGATCATTGAAAAGCCGAGGAAAAACCACTTCAACCTCAGCCAATCCACATTAATTCCGCGAAACAATTCCACTGCTATTCACCCTTCCCAATCTTTCCTAACCTGGGAGCCGATGCCGTACGGCTCAAGCGTTGAAGAAGCTTCATTTCAATAACTTAGATTCCCTCAGCGGCTAAAGCCGGTTTCCTTTTTCGGCCTTTGCGGCACGGCTAAAGAGGCTGCGGAAAAAGAGAGAACAGCAAGCGAATCTCACGAAGAACGTCCCTCCGGGGCTAAAGCCCGCGTTAATTTTGTTGACATTATGCGGGGGTTGAAACCCCCGCCTCCCTCCGGATCGAGTTTTTTCCGCAAGCTGTAAAACCGTGCCCTTTCAAAACATCGCCTCATTCAAAGCTAACCTAAAGCTAGATGGAGACCAACTGGCCGGGCTTCATCCTGTTCAAATGGGCATCAAAGATGACCCGTGAGACGTATACCGCCGTAAACAGATTGGCCATCAGGCCGAAGGTCAGGGTGACCGCAAAGCCCTTCACCGGCCCTGTGCCAAACATGAACAGGATGGCCGCCGAGACGATGGTGGTGACGTGGGTATCGACGATGGTGACCCAGGCATGGGCAAAGCCCTGATCCACGGCCGCCGAGGGGGCCTTGCCGGCGCGCACCTCTTCGCGGATGCGCTCGAAGATCAGCACGTTCGAGTCCACGCCCATGCCGATGGTCAGAATGACTCCGGCGATGCCCGGCAGGGTAAGCGTGGCCTGGTGAGGCCCATGAAGCCCAGCAGAATCACCAGGTTCAGAAACAGCGCCAGGTCGGCGTTGATGCCCGAGCCGCTGTAATAGATGAGCATGAAGGCCATGACCACCAGCACGCCCACGATGGCCGCCGTAACGCCCTGCTTGATGGAGTCGGCGCCCAGCGAAGCGCCCACGGTGCGGTCCTCAAGATAGTTCAGCGAGGCCGGCAAAGCGCCGGTGCGCAGCATCTTGGAGAGGATCAAGACTTCGTCCGGGGTAAAGCTGCCGGTGATTTCGCCCTGGTCGCGGATGGCGCTCTGGATGGTGGCCACTTCCTTGACCCGGCCGCCCATGACCACCGCCATGCTCTGGCCACGTTCTTGCTGGTGTACTCGTAGAAGCGGTCGCCGGCCTCGTTGGTCAGCGTGAAGCGGACATTGCGGCGGCCGTTCTGATCGTAGCCCGGATCGGCGGAGCGGAAGTCGGTACCGGCGACCACCGAGATGCGATGCAGGACATAGACGCTGTCAGCGTCGGAGCCGGCGCCCACCGAGCCGGAGCCATGAACAAGCTCCTCGTCGGGCGGAAGCGCGCCGCCCACGCTGGCCAGGGCCTCCTGTTCGTCCTTGTACGGGCCGCCCACCACGGCGTGAATCTCCAGCCGGGCCGTGGACTGGATGATGTTCTTGACCCGGTCGAGATCGTCGATGCCGGGCAGCTCGACCAGGATCTGATTGTCGCCCAGGCCGTACTCCTGAATCACCGGCTCGCTGACGCCCAGCGTGTCCACGCGGTCGCGGATGGTTTCAATGGCCTGCTGGACGGTCTTCTCCTCCAGAGCCGTCACCACCATCGGCTTCATGGTCAGCGTGAAGCTGTTGTCGGCCCCGCCGCCGGTCACGTCGTATTCGTTCGAGTACTTGGCTTCCAGCAGCGGAGCGCACGTCGCTGGACTTGCCGGGCGCCGTTCCTTCCACGCGGATCACCTCCGGCCTGTGGCCGGATCGGGCTTGTAGACCTGCGAAAAGCTCAGGTTGGCCGCCTTCAGATCCTGCTGAACGCGCCCCACCGTGTTGTCGGTTTCGGCGTTGACGGCTTCCGCGACCACCACCTGCAAAATCAGGTGAGCGCCGCCGCGCAGATCCAGGCCAAGGTGAATGCGCTTGGTCATGGCCTGCGCCAGGTCCTTGGCGAGTGACCCCCGAGGCACCCCAGAAGATGCCGTAGAGGCAAACCACCAGGACCGCGACAATCAGGGCAATTTTGCTCGTTGAGATTCTTCTTCATCGTCCCGTTTCTCTGCTTCAAAAATCTAAAAAACAGCTATTAGCTTTTAGCTTCTAGCTCATCTCCGGTGAACTGAATGCCCGTTCTCCCATAAAAAAGCTAAAAGCTAAGAGCTAAAAGCTGACGGCTATGATCCCGAACTCCCATCCTGCGTGGTCACCGAGGCAATGGCGTTCTTGGCCACTTCCAGCTTGATGCTGTCCGGCGCCACGCGAATGATGATCACGTCGTCCTTGATGGAGAGGATGATGCCGCGAATGCCGCCCGCGGTGGTCACCCGGTCGCCGGCCTTGATCGAGGCCAGCATCTGCTGCCACTGCTTTTGCCGCTTCTGCTGCGGACGGATCATCACCAGGTACAAGACCGGAATCAGCAGCAGATGGGCAGAAGCATCGTATGGCCGCCTCCGCCCGGTCCGGCCGGCGCCAGCCCATAATGCGAAACTCGTTGCCACACTCATCCTTTGCTCGCTCCCGGCCGTTCGCCGCAGCGAACCGTTCAGGGCACAGGCACACCCGGCCATCTGCCGGTCGCCTGACAGAAAAATTTGTCTCCGGGAATGGTCCTAGCCTGATCCGGGCCGTTGGTCATCTCCGGCCCAGGCGCTGGAAGAAGGGTCCGGTTGCCGCTGGCCTGGGACTCGAACTCCATTCCGCGCCCGCATACCCTGCCTGTGACCCAACTGCCGTCTGCTTCCTGTTCGACACAGCTTTCCTTTGGAGCCCAAAACCGAAAGCCGCACAATGCAGCCACTCCCCGTTGCGGCCTGACTCCAAAAAGAATGCCTACTAGATAAGATACGCGCGGAGGGGGGCGTGTCAAGGCGCGCCGGCCTCAAGCACCCCTCCGCCAGCCGCTATTTTGGCTTGGCTTCCGGTGCCGGGGCCGGCGTCTCCGGCTCGTCGCCCGAGTCCTCCACCAGCACCGCGGAGCCGGGAACCACATCGAAGCTCGCCGCATCCTTGCCGGCGGGATGAAAGGTGATGCGCAGCGGCTCGCGCTGCCAGTCGGGCGCTGCGCAGGCCGGGTCGGGGTGGTTTTCGGGGTCGAAGGCAGCCAACTTTTTGGCCAGCAGCGGCTTGCGCGCCGCCATCTGGGCCACCACGGCGTAGAGGCTCTTGCCGCTGGCGGTCACGCCGCAATAGGCCCCATAGTCGCGGAACCAGCTCACCTGGCTCACGCCGGGATCGTAGTCGCGGCAGCTTGAGGGCGGCGATGCGGCCGGTGGCGCGGTCCACCAGCAGCCACGGCCCCCGCTGCCAAACCCAGGGGCCGGCCGCCGGGGCGGAGTTTTTTCGAGATGCATCGCCGGGCAGGACGTCGTTGATTTTGATCACGCGGCGCACGACAAAGCTGCGGTCGGTCACATCGTGGGCGTCGCCGGTGGTCCACTCTTTGAGCACGCCGTCTACCAGCAGGGCACGAATCTTCAAGGCGTCCTCGCCGGGAGCCGCACCGGCCGGGTCGCCGGCCTTGGAGTAGGGTACTTTCTTGGCCGCGCCCAGAACCACTGTGTGCGCCTTGCGCGGGGCGGCCGAAACCACCGGAGCTGCGGCAAGCAGCGCCGCCATGAATCCGACCATCAAACATGATCCTTTGCACTTTCCCATAGAGGCTCACTCTTTGG
>CAWCKF010000006.1:0-468644 GCA_963796085.1 uncultured Acidobacteriaceae bacterium
TTGAACTCGATGGCCATCTCTGTAATTGCGGCCGCCGCGGCTGCCTGGAAACATACGCCGGCGGACTGGCCATTGTGCGCGACGCAGAAAGAGTGTTCCCGCCTTTCACGAACTCCTGCGCAGCAACCCCTCCCAGGATGGCGTGCAGTGCGTCTACCAATTGGCGCGCGAGGGAGATGCGCAGGCGCGCCAACTGACTGACAGGGTGGTCAAGTACGTTGGCATGGGGCTGGTGAATCTGATCAACATTAATAGCGTGGATTTGATCGCCATCAGCGGCGGCATCAGCAACGCACCATCGGAATTGCTGCTGGACCCCCTGATCGACTTTGTCCGCAACCGGGCCTACGAATCCGTAGCCGGCAAAGTCCGCATCTGCCGCTCCGCCCTGGGCGAAGATGCGCCGCTGATAGGCGCCGCATTGCTCTATCGCGAGTCCTCATCCTGACCGCCCGCGCTGATCCTATTCTCTGTTCCCTAGAAGCTATCTCATAAACCGGTTTTGAAAGGGCACGGCTTTAGCCCCTGAGGGACGCTCTGCCGGGGTGCCCCAGGTCTCGCTTCTGAGACCTGGGATGCGCACCCCACCCCGCGAACCGCGTTCTTTCTATCCCGCGCCCAGAGAGCACCCCCTAGTCCCTGTTCCCTAGTCCCTGTTCCCTGTTCCCTGATCCCTGATCCCAGTCCCCTCAATCAAACACCACCGTCTTGTTCCCATAGCAGAGGATGCGCCGGTCCAGGTGCCAGCGCACAGCGCGCGACAGGACGATGCGCTCCAGATCCCGTCCCCGCGCCACCAGGTCCTCCACCTGGTCGCGGTGCGAGATGCGCGCCACGTCCTGCTCGATGATCGGCCCGTCGTCCAGCACATCGGTCACATAGTGGCTGGTGGCCCCGATCAGCTTCACGCCCCGCGCATGCGCCGCATGGTACGGCTTGGCGCCCCGGTAAACGCGGGCAAGAACGAGTGGTGCACGTTGATGATCGCCGCCGGGTAGCGGGCGACAAAAGCCGGCGAAAGAACCTGCATGTAGCGCGCCAGCACCACCAGTTCAATCCCATGGTGTTCAAGCAATCTCCAGCTGCCGCGCCTCGGCCTCGCCGCGCGTCGCCGCCGTAACCGGCATGAATTCGAACGGAATGCCGTAAAACGCCGCCAGTTTCTCCACCGCGCGGTGGTTGGAGACGATGACCGGAATCTCGCACTCCAGCTCGCCTGTTCGCCAGCGGTAGAGCAGATCCGCCATGCAGTGCAGGTACTGCGAGCAGAACAGCGCCACCTCGGCAGCCGCTGCGCTGGAGCTCAGCTTCCAGCGCATCCCCAGTTCGCGGGCGAGCGGGGCGAAGGCAGCCTTAAAACCTTCCAGATCAAAGGGTCCTGCGGACGGCGGAGGCACCGCGGACGGCGGAGGCACTGCGGGCGGAGGAGGCACTGCGGAGGGCGCGGGCACTGCATGCAGTGGCGTTTTGGAGTGAGTTTCAGCCGCGCCGGCGGCGGAGGGGCTGCCGTCCGCGGAATTGTCTGCAAGGCCGTTAAGCGCCCACTCCACGCGCATGAAGAAGAGGCCCAGTTCGTGGTCCTGGTGCTGGTCGGCGTGGAGAATGTTGGCGCCGCACTGGTAGAGCAACGAAGAAACGCGGGCCACCAGCCCCTTGCGGTCCGGGCAGTCGATAAGCAGAACGGCGGAATCTTTCATCTTCAGTCCAGCTTAAACCAGGACTGGCCGTCCAGGCGGGCGGCCTTCGGCGCGGAGAACGAAGGGTCTCGGTTTCCCACTCTTCGCCCGACCACCCCACGGACGAAGACCTGTCCCTTCACCCCTGCGAGCAAAGATCGCTTCCCTCACCCCAACGAGCAAAAATCGCTCGCTACCACCCCAAGAAGCAAGTGCCGCTTCTTGGTGGCCCCGGTCGTTGAGGACCCCAAATCGCCGGGGACCCCGGCTAAGCGAAGGATGAGGCACCTAGCCAATCAATAATCACTCCATCAAGCTGTCTGCTTGCTGGATGACCTGAAGCACATCTGACGGTATCCTGGCCTTAATGTCTCCACAGAAAACACAGAAATGGAGTTCTTGATCCTTCCATGACAAGGGCGTAGCTTCCCGATCCTTGCCTAAACTGACCGAAAAATTGCATTCACGCCAAACCCTCAGGTATTTTTCGTCACATTCGCAGACCATATGACTTCTCCTTCCCTGGGAATCAATCATTACTCCTTGTTCGGAAAGCCCGCAACAACAAAATGAGATATTATCTAACATTTTCTTGGTAACTCAACGTTCCCATGCGCTGTCAAGATTACAGGAGCAGATCACTACGGCTAAATGCTGCGTTCACACTTCGCTAGAAAAAAAGTGAAGGATGGGGTACCTGTACACGGCGATTCAATCTTCCGGAATCTCCACCAACCCGACATCGCGCAGGCTGATCCCGATGTTGTTTTCCAGAATCGTTGCCAGTTTCTTCGCCATCTTCTCATCCTGCGCTTCGAGGGAATATGGTAATGGCTTACCTTGAAATGTGCCGATGTATTCGACGCAATTCTTAGCGATTTGCACAACCATCTTAACGATTACCTGCTCCGCAGGAATCGTAAAATTAGATCCGCGTCCATACGACGATCCGGTTGCGTTTGGATTCCATCCCGTTAATTCGTTCACTCTCATCTCGATCTCCTTAACGCAATGCTCACAGTTGTCGCCTGAGGGCGATCGCTCCATCCTTGACGTGGACATTGCGACAAAGGTCAGAGCGAATTTCCTTCATTGCTAATTGGACACTTAATTTGAAGATTATTTCAACAACAAAATGAGATATTTATCACTATTTTCTTGGCAACTCAGCGTTTATTTGCGCGCCCCGTCAAGATTAATTGTGTTTCTATTGCATTTCCTTGAGTGCGTCGCACGATAAAGTTAAGCCAATAGCACACCCCCTGTTGAAATACACCTTTGCTTTCTCAATATCCTTAGCAACACCCCGTCCTTCAAGGTACATGATCCCTAAATTGTGGCACCCCAGTGTTCTTCCCGAATTGCAGGCCTTTGAAAAAAGTGCAACTGCTCGATGGTAATCCCGCTTTACACCTGTGCCTTTGTCATACGCAGCGCCGAGATCAGTGCAACCATCGGAGTTGCCAGCATCGCAGGCCATAGACCAAAGCGCAGCTGCCTTTGCATGGTCCAGTGCGACCCCTTCTCCGAATTCGTACATTCCGCCTAGATTGTAGCAACCGTCGGAGTTGCCAGCATCGCAGGCCTTGGTGAAGAATGCTGCTGCCATCAAATAATCCTTTGCGCCGGTGCCGCCGAGTTGATATATATAGCCGAGATGATTACATGCCTCACCATTGCCTCCCGCACAAGCCTGGTTAAATAAAGGGACCGCCTCGGAATAGCGATTCTGCCTGTCGAGCACCTCAGCCTGTTGCTCTATCTTGGCTATATTTGACGGTGTGTAGGTGAGCCCGAGTTTCTTCGCTTCTGCTTCATAGTCAACTGGTGCGCTGTTCGTGGGTTTAGGCCAGAATATATACACTGCGGCAAAGGCCGCGACCAAGAGTACCGCAGCGGATGCGGCCCAGACCCAGACAGGAACCCGTCTGGACCCGACCAACATAGCGCCATCTTTGGCGCAGATCGCATAGTGATTCGGATAGGCTGCGCCGCATACCGGACAAGTTCTCATACGCCTGTCTCATCTTTCTCTGTGCCGCGAGCATGATGGCCTGAATAGCAGGAAGCTCGACGGCAACCAGCGTCTCCATTGTAGTACCGGATTGATACGGCGCAAAAAAAAACGCCGGGGTATCTTCCTGCCCCGGCGCTGCGCGTGCAACGCAATAAATGTTCTTTGCCAACTCCACTGCGCAGGCTGGGAGGGAAGATTTGCGCCCCCGCCTTTTCTATCGCGCGGAAGGAGCCGAAAGCCTGCCCTGAGCGAAGTCGAAGGGGCGGTTGGCCCCACCGCAGGTGGTCAGGCGGCGTTCTCGCCGCGCGCCTGCGAGGGTGAGTTCAACTGCTGGCGCAGGTTGCCGGCCAGGTCCGCCACCACGCGCAGCTTGTCGGCGATGGGCGAGGAGACCTCGCTGCCGGAGAGGGCCAGTTGCGAGTGCAGCAGCAGGCCGGCCACGGTGGTCTTCAGTTCGGTCTCGATGGCCGCCGCGGCCGCCCGGCGGGCCAGCGTCTGCTCCCGCTCGCGGCGGTGCAGGGCGGAGCGAATCTCGCGGATCAGCCGGGCGGCGCCGGAGAGGGCGAAGTTGATCTGCAGGGGAATGGCCAGGCCGGCGTGCTCCCAGATCGCCTCGGCGGCCGCCGGATCGCACTCCGCCATGGTTTCGTCCACCACCACGGCCAAAAACTCCCGGCGGCGCAGCGCTGCCAGCGCGGCCTTGCGTCCCTCGGCCACTTCCACTTCCATGCCCAGTTGCGCTGCCACCACGGCGGCGCAGTTCCGTGCGCCTTCCACTCCAGTCACAATCAGAATGCTCATCCCCAGCTCCTCTCCAGCGCGCCCGGCCAGCCTTGTGGCCTGGGCTGGTTCTGCCGTCAACAGCGGTTTGGTCTCCGCATCGGTACCGTTACTTTTCCCGTATTTGTCCTATCGGCGCCAATCCTTCCGCCTATAGTCCAGGCCGCTCACTCTTCCCGAAGCGGGTCGGCGATGCCGTATTCCTTCAGCTTGCGGTAGAGGGTGGTCTTGCCGATGCCCAGCAGCTTGGCGGCCTGCAGCTTGTCGCCGTTGAGGGTGCGAATGGCGCCCAGAATGGCCTGCCGCTCGAGATCGGCCAGCGTCTTCACCTCCGGCGCGCTGCCCTCCCCGGCCGGCTCGCCGGCGGCGGTGGCGGCGCGCCGGGCCTCCAGGCCCTGCTGCTGCAACTGCGTGGGCAGATCGCCCAGGTGCAGCACCGGCCCCGAAGAAAGGGCGCAGGCCCGTTCCACTGAGTTTTCGAGCTCCCGCACGTTGCCCGGCCAGTCGTGCCGCATCATGGTGCGCAGGGCCTCGTCGCTGAGCGTGAACTTGGTGCCGTGCTCGCGGCTGATGCGGTCCAGAAAGTGCGCCGCCAGCAGCGGTATGTCCTCGCGGCGGTCGCGCAGCGAGGGCAGCCGCAGATTGACCACGTTGAGCCGGTAGAAGAGGTCCTTGCGGAAGGCGCCCTTCTCCACCATCACCGCCAGGTCGCGGTTGGTGGCGGCCACAATGCGCGCCTTGATGGGCACGCGATGGGTGGCGCCCACCGGCCGCACTTCTTTCTCCTGCAGCGCCCGCAGCAGCTTGGCCTGCAGGTCCAGCGAGAGCTCGCCGATCTCGTCCAGGAAGACCGTTCCCCCCTCGGCCGAGACCAGCAGCCCGTCCTTGGAGCGGTTGGCCCCGGTGAAGGCGCCCTTCACGTAGCCGAAGAGCTCGCTCTCGATCAGCGTGGGCACCAGCGAGCCGCAGTCCACGGGCAGAAAGGGCTTCTGCGAGTTCGGCCCGTAGGCGTGGATGGTTCGGGCCACCAGCTCCTTGCCCGTGCCGCTCTCGCCCAGCACCAGCACCGGGTGCGTGCTCTGGGCGACCTTGGAGAGGATGCGGTAGAGCTTCTCCATCTCCCCGGAGCGGCCGATCATGGCCCCCAGCCCCTGCGAAAGCCTGAGCCGCTCCCGCAACTGGCGCGTGGCGGTGTCGGTCAGATGGCTCTGCGCGGCGCGGTCCAGCACCGTGGATAGCTCGTCGATGGCGAAGGGCTTGGTCAGGTAGTCCTGAGGCGCCGCAGCGCATGGCCTCCACGGCCGCGTTCACCGAGCCCGAGGCGGTCATGGCGATCACCGAGGTCTCGGGGTAGAGCAGCTTGACCTCGGAGACCAGCTCCAGGCCCTGGTTGGAGCCCGCGGGCAGGTTGACCAGCAGGATGTCGGCGGCGCGGCCGCGCAGCTGGCTGCGCGCCTGGCCCAGGTCGCCGGTGCTCTCCACCGCATAGCCCAGGCTGGCGGCGATCTCGGCGCAGGCCGAGCGCACCGCCGCGTCCGCGTCCACCACCAGCAGGTGCAGCCGCACCGCCGGTTCCGCGAATTGAGGGATAAACTCCATGGTTCTGGCATTAAAGACTGTTTCGAGCATTGTATTCGCCTCGCGCGTGATTCGGTGAAGGGGTTATCTCCGGCCGGCTCCCCGGCATGATTTTTGTTGCGCCGGCTGGCGGTTGCGTCCTGGTCAGCCGGCATGTTTTTTGCACCGGCTGGCGGTTGCGTCCTGGTCAGCCGGCTTGTTTGTTGCGCCGGCTAGCGGTTGCGGACGGGAAGCTCGATCTCGAAGCGCGCCCCCGGCTGGCTGCGGTGGGCGGCGTGTATCCGCCCTCCCGCTCCCTCGATGATGGAGCGGGTGATGGAGAGGCCCAGCCCGCGATGGCTCCCCGGCCAGCCTCCGGTCTTTACATCAGCCTTGCTCCGGGTGGTGTAGCCGGAGTCGAAGATCTTGTCCAGCGCCTTCCTGGAAATGCCCGGCCCGTTGTCTTCCACGGTCAGCAGCACGGTGGACCCGGCGTTGCAAGTGGCGTGAGACGCGTCTTCGGGTTGCGCGCCGGGTTGGGCTGGGGGGCTGCCTTCGCTCTCCCGCAGGCTGAGCTGGATCCGTCCCCCCGCGGGCATGGCCTCGGCCGAGTTCTTCACCAGGTTGACCAGTACCCGGGTCAGGTCCTCTCCCGTCAGCCGCACCGCCCGGTCGCCGCCCTCGGCGTCCACGGTGACGGCAATCGAGGGTCCGGCCAGAGCGGCCAGCAGATTGCGGTTGGCATGGAGCTCTGCGGCCAGGTTGTCGATCGGGTTCGGCCGGCATCAGTTCCCAGCGCCTGGGATCCCCGCGCCCGCAGCGCTCCATCTTCTGCCCTTGCCATCGGTTCCCTTCCAGCCTGCCGCCGGCCGCCATTTCGCCAGGCAAATTACCCAGCTCGCGCAGGCCGTCTGTGCAGGCATCGGCTTGAGGAGCCTCGCGGGTATCCAGAGCCACCAGCTTTTCCACCAGCCGGCGGCTGGCCGCGGCCACCAGCCGCAGCTCGTTTCCATAGTGAAGAAACTGGGTCGCCAGCACCCCCGGCTCCTCCAGGAGATCGCAGTAAAGTCCCAGCGCCGTGACCATGTTTCTGGCGTCATGCGCCACCTCCGCCAGGCTCTCGCCCGGGCTGCCCAGAGTAGCCAGCGTCTCTACCACCGCTTCCACCCGCCTGCGCTCCGCTCCGTCCCATCCCGCCGTCTGTTCCGTCTGCTGCATAGCCCGCTCCCTTTCTCTTACAGCCACTAGCCGCTAGCTTCCAGCTGCTAGCTCATTGCGCTGACTTCGAGGTCACGCTTCCAACCCCTATCCCTGCACCTGACCAGCTGGAAGCTAGAGGCTAGAAGCTAAAGGCTGCTTCCAACTTTTCCGCTCCCGTTCCTGTCTGACCGCCGGGGTTTTGTCCTCTTCTAATACACGTAGCGTGCCAAACCAGGACGCCCACGCTAAGTTCCTGATAAGGGAAGCGTTCACCGCCCGTTTCCCGAAAAGCCCCGCAGGAGCCGGCAGGGCCATTCGTCCCAAAATGGAACAAGATTGTCGAGACAAAATGGTGTATTTATATTGTTTTCAATAAGTTACGCCTTATTCCTATTCCGGTCCGCTTCAGAACCGGATTCCCATCTTGAAACCCGCCCTTCCCGCGTCCCCTCCTCCCCAATTCCCCTAGTCCCGAGCCCAGAGGCCCCCCTACTCCCTACTCCCTACTCCCTACTCCCTACTCCCTATTCCCTACTCCCTGTCCTTCCCGCTCTCCCGTACAATCGCCCTATGCACGCGCCCGCAAGTTTCTTCCGTCCCGGCGGCAGGAGCCCTGCCCAGCTTCGTCCCCTCACCCTCGCCCCCGGCTTTGTGCAGACCGCCGAAGGTTCCGTTCTGGTCTCGCTGGGCAACACCCGGGTGCTGACCTGCGCCACCATTGAACCAGGCGTGCCCGGCTGGCTGCGCAACTCCGGCCGCGGCTGGGTGACGGCGGAGTACGCCATGCTGCCCCGCTCCACGGTGACCCGCACTCCCAGAGAAAGCGAACGGGGCAAAATCGGCGGCCGGACGCACGAAATTCAGCGCCTGATCGGCCGCAGCCTGCGCTCAGTAGTGGACATGCAGGCCTTGGGTGAGCGCACCGTAATTCTGGACTGCGACGTGATCCAGGCCGACGGCGGCACCCGAACGGCGGCCATCACCGGCGCGGCGGTCGCCCTGGCCCTGGCCCTGAAGGCCCTGGTCGAAGCGGGAACCCTCAAAGCTTCGCCGCTCAAGCAACTGGTGGCCGCCACCTCCGTGGGCATGGTGGACGGCACCCCCGTGCTCGACCTCTGCTACGAGGAGGATGCCGCCGCCGAGGTGGACATGAACGTGGTGATGAGCGCCGACGGCGGCCTCATCGAAACCCAGGCCACGGCCGAGAAGGGTTCTTTTTCCCGCGCGCAGTTCAATGCGCTGATCGATCTCGCTGAGACGGGGCTGAAGGAGATCTTCGCCGCCCAGCGGGCGGTGCTGGGAATCTAGGCTGCAAGTCAGATGTCCTTGGTCAAAAATGACCTACCCGGGGGTGTTGGAAGAGACTTTCCCGCGACGGGATGGGGCGAGTATAGTGATGCCGACCGGGAAAGGTGGTCTGTTCATGAGCACTCTTGCATATGCCACATTGACGACAAAACGCTGTCTGGCCATGCCGGGCACAAGTAGTTCAGCACAAGCCCCGGGAGTTAACACATGGGTCGATTCACTGGCCTCCCTGGTGCCTGCCGAGGTTCTGGCAGTTCACGGCGCACTGCTGGGGGTTCTAACGGCTCCCGACAAGGCAGGAGGCACCATTATTGTCGACGCACCGACGCTTACGGGCGTGTTTTATGCGCTGATAGCAGTCAGCATGCTGCTTTACGCGGGTGCCCGGGTCATGGCCCATGTGTGGGACCGTCTGGACTACCTCAGGATACTGATTCCTCCACTGGCCTTTGTGGGGTGGACGATGCTCCAGAGAGCAACGGCATTCGATGCGGCATTTCCGGGAGTGTCGTCCGGGCTCCGAACGTCGATTGCGCTCATCGGAGCGGTCTTGCTTGGCCTGCTGGCGGCGATGCTGGCATATAAGGCGGATCAGGCGACTCCACCCAAATAATACCCGCAGCTTGTCGGCGAGGTTACCGCAGCACCGCCGCCAGCAGCAGCGTCGTCCCCAGCCCCGCCACCGAGAGCACCGTCTCCATCACCGTCCATGTGGCCAGGGTCTCCTTGACCTCCAGCTTGAAGAAGGACTGGACCATCCAGAAGCCGGAGTCGTTCACGTGCGAGAGGATGACCGAGCCGGTGCCGGTGGCCAGCACCAGCAGCTCGGGCCGCACCCCGGCGTGGCCGGCCATGGGCGCCAGCACTCCCGAAGCCACGGCCATGGCCACCGTGGCCGAGCCCATCGAAACCCGCACCACGGCGGCCAACAGCCAGGCCAGCACCAGGGGCGGCATGTGCGCGCCCAGCGCCAGGCCCACCGTGGCCTGGGCGGCTCCGGAATCGCGCAGTATGCCGCTCAATCCCCCCGCCGCGGAGAGAATGATGAGCACCTGGGCGATGGGCGCAAAGGACTCCGCGGTCAGCTTGCGCAGGCTCCCCCGGCTCCTGTTCTCGATGCATCCGCCCAGCGTCACCAGCGCCGCCAGCGCGGCGATCAGCAGCGCCACATCCGCGCTGCCCACAAAGCGCAGAAGCTGGTTGACTATGCTTCCCGGCGCCGCCAGCGCGTCCGCCCAGCTGCCCAGGAAGATGAGCCCGATGGGCAGCAGGATGGCCGCCGCGGCGCGCATCGGACCCGCCGGCGCGCGCATCCGCTCCCTCTTCGGCTCCGGTAAGCCAGAGGCCGTCTCCCTGGCCCGCAACTCGCTGCTGAGATCTTCGGCCAGCGTGGGCGCAAACAGGGTCAGTCCCTCCTCGGCAGGCTGCGGCGCGCCCTTGGCCTTGCGCCTCTCCCAGCGCCGCATCAGCAGCCACCCCACCCCCGGCCCGGCCAGCGCGGCGGCGGGAATCCCCGCTGCCAGCCCGTAGAGAATGGTGCGGCCCAGGTCGGCGTGATACTGCGTAGCCGCCAGCATGGCCGCCGGATGCGGCGGCAGCACCCCATGCACCATGGAGAGCCCGGCCAGCAGCGGCAATCCGGCCAGTATCGCCGGGCGTCCGCTGCGCCGCGCCGCCTCGGCCACAATGGGCATCAGCAGCACCAGCCCTACCTCCAGAAACACTGGCATGCCCACAAAGATGCCCAGCCCCAGCATCGCCCAGGGAAGTCCCCTGGGGCCGCAGCCCTCCACCAAAACTTTGCCCAGCGCAGTTGCTCCGCCGGAGGCGGCCAGCAGGCGCCCCAGGATCGCGCCCATGCCCAGCACGATGGCGATGTGCCCCATCATGTTGCCCACCCCGGCGGCAAAGGAAAGAGGAACCTGCATGAGCGGCATGCCCGAGACCACGCCCAGTCCCAGCGCGCCCACCGCCAGCCCCAGCGCCGGGTGCAGCCGCACTTTGGCAATCAGCAGCAACAACAGCAGCACCGTCCCGGCCACGCAGGCCAGCAGATACCAGTCATGGGCAGTCGAGGCTGTAAGGGTCACCGCCAGATTATTCCACAGAGCAGCCGCACCATGCACCGGTATTGTGCCGGAAACCTTGGTCATACTTCAGTTCGGCTCTTCAAAGGCCGGGTTTAACATCAAGAGGGAGCCGTCATGAAAATCTTAGGAATGCTCTTTGGTATTCTCGCTGGCTTATATGCAGTATCCTTAGTCGGTTTTTTCCTGCTTCAAAGAAGTTTCCTGTACTTCCCAAGTCACACCTATGTGCCATTAAGCGCAGCACACGCGAACAGATCGTTCAAAGAACTCAACGTAAGAACAGAAGACGGACTTGATTTGAAAGCCTGGTACGCGCCGGCAACAAGCAAACCCTTTACCTTCGTCTTCTTTCACGGGAATGGCGATAATTTGTATGCTGCTTCAGAAATCGCCGATCCTTACATTGCCGCCGGGTATGGGTTTCTGGTTGCAGAGTATCGAGGATACAGTGGATTGCCGGGCAGGCCGACAGAAGCCGGCCTTTATGCCGATGCACGAGCCTATATCTATGGGTTAAGGTCGCAGGGAGTAAGAAGCGAAGACATTATTCTTTTTGGACATTCATTGGGAACCGGCGTAGCTATACAAATGGCGGAAGAGTTCCATGTTGGCGGGCTGATGCTGTTAGCGCCATTTTTGTCGATGCCAAAACTGGCGCAGGTCCATTATCCGTTTTTCCCCGCGGAGTATCTGCTTCTCGACCGTTATGAGAATTTCAAGAAGATTAAAAATGTTCATGTACCTGTTCTCATTGTTAACGGTGCCATGGACCAAATCATTCCCCCATCCCAGGGGAAGCAGCTATATGCCTTGGCAAACGAGCCCCGCCAATTCTATTCACTTCCAGATCGCGGCCATAATGATCCTTTTGATGAATTTGCCCCGCTCAGCCTGGATTGGGTAAACCGGCTTGGTACAAGCAATTAGGGACGCGGCCGCGTGCCCCAGAGCCGGGGTCCCCACGGACAGGTCTTGGTCCGTGGGGTGGAGAACCTGCCCTGAGCTTGTCGAAGGGTCTCGATTTGGAGACCTGGGAAACTCCGAATATCGGTGAGTCTGGGTGCCCCATCTGGGCGCCCTCTGGGCACCGCGGTTTCATCGCAGCAAGGGTGGGATGTCACGACATTCATCCCGCATCGGGACGCGCCCATCCCGGAACTGCATTTCCCGCCTGTGTTCACCAACACACTTTGCTCTTGCACCCCTCTGCTACCATAAAGATGATTGCGGTTTTTGCCGCCTGGCTGGCTGATTTCTCTCCTTACAGGTCCGAGCGCACAGGCGGCCGGAGCCAACCCAACCCCGCCGGTTGATCCGGCGCACAGGAGAATTTTCCATGCCATTAGTTTCCATGCGGCAGCTCCTCGACGAGGCCGCCAAGGGCGGTTACGGCGTCGGCGCGTTCAACGTCAACGATATGGAACAGATCCAGGCCATCATGGGAGCCGCGAAGGAAACCAACTCGCCGGTCATCATCCAGGCCAGCCGCGGCGCTCGCGCCTTTGCCCAGGACCGCTACCTCTTTCACCTCATCCTGGCCGCCGCCGAACTCAATCCCGAGATTCCCATCGCCATGCACCAGGACCACGGCAACAGCTTCGATACCTGCAAGAGCGCCATCGAGCTGGGTTACACCAGCGTCATGATGGACGGCTCCCTCAAGGAAGACGGCAAGACCCCGGCCAGCTTCGAGGAGAACGTCGCCGTCACCAAACGCGTGGTCGACTTCGCCCATCCCGCGCGGCGTCACCGTCGAAGGCGAGATCGGCGTGCTGGGCGGCATTGAAGACGGCCACGGCGCCGGCGGCAGCGGCCTGGAGCACATCACCGATCCCGACCAGGCGGTCGAGTTCGCCGAGCGCACCGGCGTTGACGCCCTGGCCATCGCCATCGGCACCAGCCACGGCGCCTACAAGTTCACCAAGAAGCCCGACGGCTCGGTGCTCAAGATGGACGTGCTCATCGCCATCCACAAGCGCCTGCCCTACACCCACCTGGTCATGCACGGCAGCTCCTCGGTGCCCAAGGACCTGCAGGACATCGTCAACCAGTACGGCGGCAAGCTCAAGGAGACCTGGGGCGTGCCGGTCGAGGAGATTCAGCTCGGCATCCGCAACGGCGTGCGCAAGATCAACGTGGACACCGACAACCGCCTGGCCATGACCGGCGCCATCCGCAAGGTGCTCTGGACGCAGCCGGAGAAATTCGATCCCCGCGACTACCTCAAGCCCGCCCGCGAGGCCATGCAAAAGGTAGTGGCCCTGCGCATGACCCAGTTCGGCCAGGCTGGCCACGCCGGCGACTACAAGCCCATCTCCATCGCCGAGATCGCCAAAGGCTACGCCAACGGATCCCTCGCCACCCGCCCCCTGGTCGCCGCCAAATAACTTAGCTTCCAGCGCCAGTTAAAGAAGGGCCGCTCCGCGCATGCGAAGCGGCCCTTTGTAATCAGAAAGTGAATGCCTTTGGGGATGCCGGCATATCGGAACCAATCGCGCGTCTTCCTGGCTGAATTTCAGGCGGAAAACACGGCCGGATATTGCTCCGGACGCGGCCGGATAGTAGTATTCAAATACCGAATCCCTTGAAAGGTAACAGATGGCTGTGTTTTGCAGGCTTCATACTTTTTTGCGCAGGGAGTGGAGGCTCACAGCCCTACTGTTCGCGGCGGCAATCCTGATCCTCGTTGCCGGTTGTTCCTCGGTCAACCTGAACGCAGGTAACTCATCGTCAGGCCCGACCATCACCTCTGTCGCGCTCACTTGCTCCCCAACTTCTATCTTTACCAATCAAACCTCAACTTGCACGCCGGTGGTGAGCGGGACCGGAAACTACAGCACCGCGGTCAGTTGGACCGTCGTTCCCGTCAGCATGGGAACGGTTAGCAGCGCCGGAGTTTTCACTCCGGCAGGCGCGGGAACCGCGCTCATCTTCGCTGCATCCACGCAGGATTCGAGCCAATACGGAACGGCCACGGTAACCGTAACCCCTCCCAGTTCGATCACTTCGGTTTCGGTCGCCTGTTTTCCCTCCTCCATCCTGCCCACCCAGACCTCCGCTTGCGAGGCCACGGTGGTGGGAAGCGGCGCCTACAGCTCAACCGTCAACTGGGCGGCAACCGGCGGCTCCATCACTTCCTCCGGAGTCTTCACGCCCGCGGCTCTGGGAACGGCAAACATCACGGCCACCTCAACCCAGGACAACTCCATATCCGGCTCGGCCACAGTAGCGGTTAATAATCCCGTCCCGGTCATCACCGCTCTCTCTCCTGCTTCCCTGGCGCTTCAGACCACGCCGCAAGCGCTCACCATCAGCGGCACAGGATTCCTTTCCTCCTCCACGGTAACCCTCAATGGCGTAAGCCATGCCGTAACATTCATCAATGCCGGCGAGCTGGTTATCTTCCTCACTGCGGCCGATCTTGCCGCCACCGGAACCTATCCCGTAGTGGTGACCAATCCCGCCCCCGGCGGCGGGCCATCGACGGCGGCCGATTTCACCGTGACCGCCTGGCAGACTTCCATTCAAATCTTGCCCCTCTATCCGCACTCCTGGGGATTCTTTGCGGGCGTATCCACGGTGGCTCCCAGCGGAATTGCCAACTGGCCCAATTACCTGGGCCAATTGAGCGTGACCGGCGCGGCGGGCAGCGGAACGCTCACCCTGAACGGCATGGTGGTGGTGGGCAGCGGTGGCATCGGCGATTACTGCACTACTGCGGACTGGGCGTCCATTATCCAGCACGACGATGGAAGCTATGGCGCGTATACCGTCGCCAGTTGCAACTCCACCACCGTCAACATATACCCCACCCTGGCCAAAAACGTGACTGCACAAAACCTGTGGAACCTATGGGACGGTGTCGAAGGGGAGCACATGACCTCCGTGGGCTATACCGGCCTGGCCACCTGGCTGTTCAACCTCAAACAGTATCAGGGATATATCGGGGAGGTGGCCGGTGGCCGCTGGTTCGATGCCTACGGCAACGCCTATGGGACCGAATACACCTTGACCGGAGGATTGACAACGACGGGCGATTTTATCTCCGGCGCCAACATTTACCAGGGACTGTACGAGGGAACGAGTTATCCGGCCTATAACGGTTTTTATGCGCCCCTCCTTTACGCCTCTCATTCGCGGGACCCCAACGCTACCAGCATCTGTGGCCTGCCTTACAGGTCAGAGGTAGGCGCGTGGCTGGCAGGTCAGGGCGTGACGCACTCGGTGTACCTGGGCGGTTTGAGCGGATATCTCCATGCCTTCATCGGCGCCAGCGGGCAGAGCGGCGCTACTCTGCCTTCGCGCCTCACGGTAACCGTGGTGGTGGACGGGGTCACTCTTTACAGCAACACCGCCATCGCCGGCCTCACGGAGATTACGGTGCCCTTTACCAATGGAAACACGGGCACCTTCAACGTTTCGCTTACCGGCAATGCACCCACCGCCTTCGATATATCGGACTATGTATGGTATGTCTGGCCGTCCACCCTGGATGCGCAAATGCAGCAGCCGCTTTTTCTGCCCTCCTCCTATACCGTGGTGGACGCGGACTCCTGGGGAGTGCAACACGGGGGAGGATTTGCCGCGCCCCTCCAATCCCTCCTGGCAACCAATCCCGCGGGTGCATCAACGGGATTCACCAATGCTTCCAAGGGCGGGCAGACGGCCATCTGGGCCATCTCCAACTACGCCACGGCGGTGCAGCCTCTCGATCCCAACTATGTGGTCTTTGATTACCAGATCAATGATCTTAACTCCGGAGTCATCACCGCATACACCATCACCAACGGAGGCACGTATGCCTCCGCCCCCAAGGTCACCATCAGCGGATGCGCGGGAACTCCCGCGACTGCCACCGCCATCCTCACCGGGAACCAGGTTACAGGCCTGGTCTTTGGCGACGTGGGTACCGAATGTACCTCGCCAACGGCCACATTTACGCCCCCCGGCGCCACCGCGGCCTTTACCGTTTCCCCCGATACGCCGGACCAGCTTGTAAGCAGCATCCAGACGCTCCAGGGTCTTGCCACCGCCGGCGCTACCACGCCCATCTACCTTCGCTCGCTGCTCACTGCCGCCAGCGGACAGACGAACGTGATAGACAAGGACGAGCAGCAATTCAACACCATAAGCATAGTTGTCCCGTAATCTTTTCCCTTGTCCTTGGTGAAGAAATCTGAACTAGAAAATCTCTGAATAAGTCGTTGCTTTGAAAGGGCACGACTTCACAGGCTGCGGAAAAATTCGATCCGGAGGGAGGCGGGGGTTTCAACCCCCGCATAAAGCCAACAAAATCAATGGGGCCTTTAGGCCCGGAGGGATGCTTAAACAGAGCTTCCCTGGAGAGCAAAGCGCTCGCGAATCTCGTAGCGGGCGCCGCCGGGCAGGAGCTGGCTTTCGTAGAGAAAAAATTCTTCCGCCACAAAGCGGGTGAAGGCCTGCTGGCGCTGTATCCCATCCTTCACTTCGCTTAGCCCCCGGCTGCGCCCCTGGCCTTTGCTGCGCGCCAGCGTGATGTGCGGATGGTAGGGGCGCGTCTCCGCCATGAAGCCGCAAAGGCCGGTGGCTGCCGTTACGCGCTGTTGCAGCGTGAGCAGCTCGGGAGTCAGCCCCACGCCGGCAAAGAAAATTCCCGCGCGCTCAAAAAAATCCAGTCCCTCCAGCCGCACCGCAACGGGCGGCGAACGCACTTCCCCCAGCCGCGCCATCAGGCACGCGTATTGTTCCGGCCCGCTATTGCCCAGAAATTGCAGCGTCACGTGCCACGATTCGGGCGCCGCCCAGCGCAGCCCGTCCTCTCTCGATTTGAGCCGCGCCGAGACCGCCGCAAGCTCGTCGATAACCGCTGCCGCCAATGGAATCCCCACAAACAGGCGCATACCAAGATAGTCTAATGCCGCATTTCCAAAATGCAAAAACGCCCAACGAGGCCTCTGAATAGATTGCTTCTCAGCCGTGGAGCATCATGCAACTTCTCTGCTTAGAATGATCCCAAGGCCGCCCATCATGACCAGGAAATCGCGCCAGCGCAAATCCCCAGGTCAGCGCCCGCCCCAGGCGCCGGCCATGAAGGCCGTTCCCGCAACCCATAAGCCGTGGCAAATCGTCGCCCTCTGCCTCATCCTCGCGGTGGTTGCCGTCAGGCGCTGGCCATCGCGCCGAATATCTACGAGGCGCATAACAACATAGGCATGATCTATGACAAGCAAGGACCAACTCAGCAAGCGCTCAAGGAATTCCGGCAATCTCTGGCCATCCAACCCGATCAGGCAGCGGCCCATTCACAAATGGGCAGAATCTATATGAAGTCGCATCAGCTTCCCCAAGCGGTAGAGGAGTTTACCCAGGCGCTGCGCTTCAACCCTGCCAGCGCAGATGCGCACAATGACCAGGCGTGGCCCTGTTTCAACAGGGCGATGATGAATAAGCAGCCAGTCAGTTCAGCGACACGGTAGGGATTGATCCGTCCCATGCCCTTGCCAGGCGAAATCTAGATGCCGCTCAAGCCCTGATGAAAAATGGAAAGGTCGTAAACGGAAGAAAATAAAAAAGCTGGGTGCCCCACCCTCGCCGCGCTTTTGTTTTTGCGGCTAGGGTGGGATAGCACGATGCCGGCATTACAGGAACTTTGAAAATGCTCCGACCATGATCGCTGCTCTCTACCAACAAAAAGCCCCCGGCCATCCGGCCGGGGGCTTTTCTGTTGGGTCGTCGCGTGAGCGGCGGCTATGCGGCTAGTTGCTGAAGAGCAGCACGCCAGCAGCTTTCTCGTCGCTCACGGCTTCATCCGCGCTGACCGGGCGGTAGAAGAGCTGGTTAGCTTCCAGGTAGACCTCCAGGAAGGCCGGGCGCTCGGCGATCTTTCCCGCGATCAGGGCTTCCGACAAGGGGTCCTCGACGTAGCGCTGCAATGCCCTCCGTAACGGCCGCGCGCCGTAGCTGCGGTCCACCAGGGTCTTGTCCAGAATCCACTTCTTGGCTTCCTCGGTAACGGAGATGGTGATGGACTTCTGCGCCAGGTTGTTGTTCAACTGCTGCACCAGCAGCTCGACGATCTGAATCAGGTCGGCGTCCGACAGTGACTGGAAGATAATCACTTCGTCCAGGCGGTTGAGGAACTCGGGGTTGAAGGTCTTCTTCACCTCGCTCTTGACCAGCTCCTCGATCTTGTCGCTGACCATGTCCTCGCGGTCGCTCTGGAAGCCCAGTCCCTGCTTCTTCATCAGGTGCCGCGCGCCGATATTCGAGGTCATGATGAGGATCACGTTCTTGAAGTCGACCGTGTTGCCCAGGCCGTCGGTCAACTGCCCGTCCTCAAAAACCTGCAGCAGAATATTGAAAACATCGGGGTGCGCCTTCTCGATTTCGTCCAGCAGCACCACGGAGTAAGGCGAGCGCTTGACGCGTTCCGTCAACTGGCCGCCCTCCTCGTAGCCCACGTAGCCCGGAGGCGAGCCGATGAGCTTGGAGACCGAGTGCTTCTCCATGAACTCCGACATATCGAAGCGGATGAGCGCTTTATCCGACCCGAAGAGGAAGTTGGCCAGGGTGCGCGCCATCTCCGTCTTGCCCACGCCGGTGGGGCCGAGGAACAGAAAACTTCCAATAGGCCGCGCCGGCGACTTGAGCCCGGCCCTGGAACGGCGGATGGCGCGGGCCAGCGCCCCGATGGCCTTATCCTGCGAGATCACGCGCTTGTGCAGCTCTTCTTCCACGCGCAGCAGCTTCTGCGTCTCTTCTTCCTTGATGCTGGTAACGGGCACGCCGGTCCAGCGGCTGACCACGTCCTCGATGTCCTCGCGGCTCACGATCCCTGCGGCCGAGTCGTCCAGATGATATTTGTCGCGCAGCGCGCGCAGGCTTTCGCGCTCCTTGCGCTCCTCGTCGGAGTAGAAGCGCGCTTTCTCGAACTCGTGATTGGCAATGGCCGAGTCCATCCTGTGCACGATGAACTTGATGCGCTTCTGCACCTCGGTGATCTCCTCGGGCAGCGAAGTCTGGCGCAGCTTCACGCGCGCGCCGGCCTCGTCGATCAGGTCGATGGCCTTGTCGGGCAGAAAGCGGTCGGGGATATAGCGGTTGGAATGGGAGACGGCGAACTCAACCGCGGCGTCGGTGTAGCTGACGGCGTGAAATTTCTCGTAGCGGTCCTTGATGCCGTGGATGATCTTGATGGCGTCGGCCTCGTTGGGCGGAGGCACCTTGACGGCCTGGAAGCGGCGCTCCAGGGAGCGGTCTTTCTCGATGGACTTGCGGTACTCGGCCGGAGTGGTGGCGCCGATGCATTGAATTTCGCCGCGGCTGAGCGCCGGCTTCAGGATGTTAGCCGCGTCCAGCGAGCCTTCCGCCGAGCCCGCGCCCACCAGGGTATGCAGCTCGTCGATAAAGATGATGGAGTTCTGGCTCTCCATCAGCTCTTTCATGATGGTCTTGAGCCGCTCCTCGAACTGCCCGCGGTACTTGGTTCCGGCCACGATCAGCGACAGGTCCAGGCCCAAGCACGCGCTTGTCGGCCAGAAAACTGGGCACCTCGCCGTCGGCGATGCGCTGCGCCAGGCCCTCCACGATGGCCGTCTTGCCCACGCCGGGCTCGCCGATCAGCACCGGATTGTTCTTGGTGCGGCGGCAGAGAATCTGCACCACGCGCTCCAGTTCGCCGTCGCGGCCCACCAGAGGATCGAGCTGCCCGTCCATGGCCGCCTGGGTCAGGTCGCGGCTGAACTCGGCCAGCAGGCTGCTCTCGCGCTGGCGCTGCTGCGGCTGCACTTTTTCCTGGGTCACGCGGGCCAGCTCGTCGCGAATCTGCGCCAGCTTCAGGCCGCGCTCCTGCAGGATCTCCGAGGCAAAGCATTTCTCCTCGCGCAACAAGCCCAGCAGCAGATGTTCGGTGCCGATGTGCTTGTGGCCCAGCCGTTCGGCTTCTTCCGCCGCATAGGCCAGCACCCGCTTGCACTCGTTCGAGAGCGGCAGGTCCACGCTGGTGGAGACCTTCTCGCGAATGGTGGTGTGCGCCTCAATCTGCTTGCGAATCGACTCCACCGAGGCGTGCGAGCGCAGGAAGCGGTTGGTCAACGCCTTGTCCTCGCGCAGCAGGCCCAGCAGCAGGTGCTCGGTCTCGATATAGGGCGAGCCGAACTGGCTGGCCTCATACCGCGCGAAGAAGATCACGCGCCGTGCCTTCTCCGTATAGCGTTCGAACATGATGTTCTCCCTTGAACGCAGGCTATCGGCTGAAGTGGCCGTCCGGTTTGTCTGCCGGCTTCAGCCCTGCCTGCGCGTGCCCTCTCTTTAACTACGCCGCCGGAGGCTCTTGGAAAATACTACCTTCGCCCCGAACGGCCCTTGGGGATGGTTGCAGAGCTTTCTTCTGCCCCTTTGTCCGCGGCGCGCGTGCTGCCGGAAAGACTTCCATCCTGTCCCTGCCGGCCTGGTGGATACAAGTACGCATCCTTTCCCAGGCTGCTTACTGATTAAGACTCAAAAACCGCCCGGAATGGTGCATTTTCCGTCAAAGCTTTCCGGCTTGCAATCCCACTGCATGGTGTAGCTTCCAGAGGGGCGAGACCGCCCGCTTTCAAGGCGCAGAGCCCGCGTACAGCGCGCGGCCAGATCCAGGTTGTGCGTCACCAGAATCGAGGTGAGGCCGTGGGTGGAGTGCAGCCGTTCAATCAGGTCGAAGACGCGGCCGGCGGTGGTCTCGTCCAGGTCGCCGGTGGGCTCGTCGGCCAGCAGCAGGCGCGGATTGTTGACCAGCGCGCGGGCCAGCGCCACGCGCTGCTGCTCGCCGCCGGAGAGTTCGCCGGGCCGATGGCTCGCCGCGATCCTCCAAGCCAACCTCCCTCAGCCAGTTTGCCGCCACAGCCAGCGCCTCGCCGCTTGTTTACGCCGCCGGCCAGCAGCGGCATGGCCACGTTTTCCAGCGCCGTAAACTCCGGCAGCAGGTAATGGAACTGCCAAACGTAGCCGATCTCCCGGTTGCGAAAAGCCGCGGCCTCGCGCGGAGAGAGACTCGGCCACGTTGGTTGAGGCGCAGTATACCGTTCCCGCGGAGGGCGCATCAAGCGCGCCCAGAATGTGCAAAAGCGTGCTCTTTCCCGCCCCCGACTGGCCCACGATGGCCACCATCTCGCCGGCCTGAACCCGCAGGCTCAGGTCGCGAAAGAGGGTAAGCTCGCCGCGCGCGGTCTGGTAGCTCTTTTTTAGGCCCTTCACCTGCACCATGGGCGACCGCAACTCCGGCTCCCGCGCTGTGCGGGAGGCCTGTTGAGGAGCCGCTGTGGAGGTTTGCATCATCCGCTTAACTCTATTTTACCGTGTGGGGGGTTGATGCTGCGCAAACAAGGCCGCCGATGGTAATCGCGGGAGCATTAATTCTCCTATAAGGAATGAGCCACAACACAGGCTGTCATCATGAAATGAACCACCACAAAAGCTGTCATCCTGAGCGGAGCGTAGCGTAGTCGAAGGACCTGCGGTTGTTCGTGCTCTAATGCACTGCAGTATAGATGCGCGGCCCGCGGCAAAGCCATAAACGTGTCATAGATCACTTCAAGTGAGGGGCAGCAGCGGCAACCGGCGGTATACTGTCATCGCCGGGAAAGCAAAATGGAAATTCCGGCTAGAGTGCGCGGGCGAGCCCAGGAGGGCACAGAATCGCCCGGTTTTTCGCCTGCAAATGCAGCTCCGGTCTTGCCGTTCCACTCAGGAGCAGTACAATTCAGCCAAATCGGATCCGAAAAAGGAGATTTCGGATGACATACATAAACAAACGTGAGTTTCTAAAGGGAGCAGCAGCAGCAGCGGTATCAATCGCTGTTTCGCGATCATCCAATGGTGAGCCGCAGGCTCAACCTAAAGCCTACATCTACAAGACTGCCGCTGGATGTGAAGTGAAGGCCGACGTTTACGGTTCAGACTTAATCGTTAAGAAGCCCGTCATCATATGGATTCACGGAGGGGCTCTGATATTTGGCTCGAGGGAGGCTCTTCCTGAGTGGTTGAACCCTGACGGGCGCTACGTGGTTGTCTCGATTGATTACCGCTTGGCACCTGAGACAAAACTGCCGGCTATTGTCGAGGATCTCCAGGATGCTTATCGATGGGTACGCGAGCGAGGCCCGAAACTTTTTCGCATTGATTCAGAGAGAGTGGCTGTCGCCGGCGAATCCGCGGGTGGCTATCTGACCTTGATGGCGGGATTCTCCGTGAGCCCTTGCCCGAGGGCCCTTCTCTCCTTGTCGGGCTACGGAGACATCACCTCGCCTTGGTACACCCGGCCCAGCCCATTCTATCTGCGGCAGCCGTTGGTATCTAAAGAAGAGGCTTTTCAATCCGTAGGAACACGTTGCGTGTCAGGGCTTCCGCAAGAAGGCGAGCACCGGGACAGGTTCTATTTATATTGCCGTCAACAAGGGATCTGGCCGCAAGAAGTAGCAGGCCATGACCCGGATGCCGAGCGCCATTGGTTCGATCCATATTGCCCGATACGCAACGTTTCGGCGGGGTACCCGCCTACGCTGCTGATTCATGGGACAGGGGACACGGACGTGCCATACGAAGAATCCGTAAAGATGAATGAGAAGCTGTCTCAGTTCAATGTAAAGTGCGAATTTCTCCAGGTCCCGGGGGGTAGTCACTGCCTGGCCAACGACGCGCCTGCCGTAAGAATCCCGGTTTTTCGGCAAGCGATGGAATTTGTAAGAGCGCAGATAGGTTGAGACGTTCCAGAGTTAGGATTTCCATCATCGCAGAAGTTGACAGGGTCACTCTATATCACGGATCATCGCAGAGAGGAAACGATTATAAACAGAGAGCTAGCAACCGAGATGAATCGCAGATCCCTCTTATTACCCAAATTGGTAATTTCCGATGAATTCGATCCGTGAACAGCCTTCAAACCATATCGTCGTTGGCGTTAGTTGCGGCCTTCATGGCCGGCGCATCTGCGGCACAAGCGCAGCAATCGTTCTACCAGCGCTTCAGGTCGCACAACACCGCCATGACCGCTCTGCAGCCGGTGTGGATGGCGCCGCTGATCCAGTCCGACTCGCGGCTGGGGCAATTCCTGCGCCTCTCCTTCTCCAATTCCTATACCTCCGCCGGCACGCGGACCGTGAACTATGGCAATTACCACACCCTGGGTTTGATCGCCTGCAATCGCGTTCAGTTCAACTTCATCGCTCCGCCCTACGTGCAGAACCACTCCCCCGCGCTCAAGGACGGCTTCGGCGACACTCAGATAGAGGGCAAGCTCCGCATCGCCTCCGGCAACGCCCAGCACGGCAACTATACGCTGACGGCGTTAATGACCTGGGATGCAGCCACCGGCAGCCACCAGAACGGCGCGCCTACCGGCGTCTACAACCCGGTACTGGCCGCAGGCCGCGCCTTTGGCCGCTTCAACGTGCAGTCCACTCTGGGCGGATTGATGCCCACAGGCAAAATCTGGGCGCAGGGCCGGCAAATCCAATGGAACACGACCGCGCAGTTGCACGCCGGCGGGCATCTATGGCTGGACCTCGAAGACAACGCCATCTACAACTACGGCGGCCCCTTCGACCGGATGACGGAAAACTTTCTCACCCCGGCGGCCTACTATGTGGTGCGGCGCAAGCAGTGGCCGCCCGCGCACGCCTTCCTGATATTCGACCAAGGCATGCAGATCGCCACCTCCCGCTTCCACACCTACAATCACAACCTGATCTACGAGATGCGCATCGTTTTCTAGAAGCTATCTCGTAAACAGGTTTTGAAAGGGCACGGCTTCAGCCGTGCCGCAAAAAGCCCAATAAAACTGGGGGCTTTAGCCCCTGAAGGACGCTCTGCACAGACTGATTGGAGTTTATGAGATGACCTCTGGAATTTTCGCTGAAGCTGCGCGTCAGTATTTAATCTTTTTTGGCGATTCCATCCAGGCCGCAAAGCTTTCCCAGGCTTCGTCGCGGAGCAGTTGCGTGGCGGCGAGCGTGTGCAGGGGCTGCTGCTTGCGAAACTCTTCGTAAAGAAACTCGTCGTCGAAGCCGGCGCGGGCCGCATCGGCGGAGCTGGCGCTGTAGTAGACGGCTTCAATGCGCGCCCAGTAAGCCGCCGCCAGGCACATGGGGCAGGGCTGGCAACTGGCGTAGAGCTGGCAGCCGGCCAGCGTGAAGGTGCCCAGATTTCTGGCCGCGGCGCGGATGGCGTTCACCTCGCCGTGCGCCGTGGGATCGTGGCTCGCGGTTACCGTGTTCACGCCCTCGCCCACGATCCGCCCATCGCGCACGATCGGCGCGGCAAACGGGCCGCCCGCCCTTGTGACTACATTTTGAGTGGCCAGCCAGATGGCGCGGCGCATCAATTCGAGGTTGGCTTCAGCAGCCATGCTTCCCAGTATATGCAGTTGTGAAGGCGGCCAAAAGCTCTCCCAGGTCTTCCCCGCCCGCCGCGCCCTGATTTCGTCCTTCTTTTTGCACATCGAAGCTGCAATTCGCCACCGAAAACCATGCATATTTCGACGTGACCGGAGACCAGGTATCGCGAAACGTGAACTACAACGGCTATCCCGTGGAAGGCGCCACACCGTTGCCCACCGGATGCAATGCCCCCGGCCAGCAGACCGACACGTCGTTCTATAATTGTCCGGCGGGGCTGGGCATCATCCTGCACACCATCGGCAGCCCGCGCCAGGTGCAGATGTCGCTGCGCCTGGATTTCTAATGCGCTTTCACCGTTACTCTATGCCGGCCTTATTCGGCTAAATAGCGCTATCCTTATAAGTAGCTGCGCTGCATGGATCGCCGGGGAAAACTATGAACAGGGTCTTATCGGAAGCCGGATGCCTGGCAGCCGTCATGGTGTTGGCCGCTGCATGCTCCTTGGCGGGAGCTGAGCAGAGCAGCGTTCGCGTTCGGGAGAACCTGAATGACGGATGGCTCTTTGAGCGCCAGACGCACGGCAGCGGCGCACTCGGTTCCTTCGATCGAACTACCGCGGACGCCTCCCATATAGAGCCTCGATTTATTGGCGCCGAGCGGCCCGGCTATAACGACTCTGACTGGGATCGCATTGACTTGCCGCATACCTGGAATGCCTACGACGTCAGCGATGCAGAGCCGGGATATTGGCGGGGCATTGGCTGGTATCGAAAGCACTTTCGTGTGGACCGGAAATATGCCGGCAAAAGGTTCGTGCTGGAATTTGAGGGCGTGAATCAGACCGCGGAAATCTGGCTCAATGGCAAGCGCCTGGCTACCCATCGGGGCGGCTACACGGGATTCTCTGTCGCCATCGCTCCGCGGTTCGGAGCGGATAACGTTCTGACCGTCAAAGTGGACAATCTCTTCGATGCCACGGTGCCGCCCACGGTCAAAACCGACTACAGTTTTTACGGTGGAATCTATAGGTCGGTCGAGCTTCTTATCACCGAGCCGGTATTCGTCTCCGATTTCTACTGGACCACTCCGGCCGTAACCGCCGGCGCCGCGACGGTGGTGTTCCACGGCCAGATCGTTAACCAAACCAGCCGCGCCAGGCGCCTTACTCTCACCGAGCAGATCATTGACCCCGGAGGACAGGCCGTTGCTTCAGCGCAATCGTCGCTCACGGTTGCCGCCGGCAAAACAGAAGCTATCACTCAGACCAGCAGCCTGGTTACTAACCCTAAGCTATGGTCGCCCTCAGCGCCTAATCTCTATCGCATACGAACCGTGCTCAGTGAGGGCTCGCGCCGCGTAGACGACCTGGAGACTCCGCTGGGTTTTCGCTGGTATAAGTTCGATCCTCAGCATGGACTGATCCTGAATGGCAAGCGCATTCAGATCCAGGGAACTAACGCGCATCAATCCTATCCGGGCATGGGCAATGCCATGCCAAAGTCCCGCCAGATCAGGGATATTGAGGATATGCGCGCTATGGGAGTCAACTTCTGGCGCACATCTCACTATCCCCATGATGAATCCACCATGGAAGCCTCCGACCGGCTGGGCCTGATGGTATGGGAGGAGCTGCCTATCTGTAAAGAGATCGGAGACATGAGCGCGTACACCAAAAATGTTTCTATCATAGCCCGGGAGATGATTCAGCGCGACCGCAATCATCCTTCCGTCCTGGTGTGGGGAATCGCCGGTGAAATCAACGCGCCTCCCTCCGTTGCCAAAAGCGTTGTGAAAGCGGTGGCCGAACTCTATCGCCAGATCGACCCCACGAGGCCCGTCGCCATGCATGCTCCGCGCGGCGAAGAGATTGAGGCTCTCGTCGACATCGTCGGGGCGGGCGCCGGTCCTGAAACCGACGCGGAACATCTGCTGCATCCAGACCGCCCTTATCTTACCGCGGAGTATAGCGCCGCGCTCATCGGCCGCGGTTTATATGGCATGGGACCGGAGAGCGAAGACCTGGCGCTCCACAATCATGAGAGTTATCTAAGTGAATTGAATCGCCGCCCCTGGATGGCCGGCGGCTGCATCTGGAACCAGTTTGACTATGATGGTGAAACCTACGATCCCGTCATCCCCCACATGGTTTCCTTCGGCATGGAAGATATCTGGCGAATTCCTAAAGAGGTGTACTACTTCTATCAGAGCCAATGGACTGAGAAGCCTATGGTTCATATCGTGGGCCACTGGACATGGCCCGGCCAGGAAGGTAAGGTCCGTGAGGTTAAGGTCTACAGTAACGCCGGAGAAGTCGAGTTATACCTGAACGGAAAATCGCTGGGCCCCGGAACGATAAATCGCAACACGGCATTGCTTCATCCGCCTTCTCTCTGGCAGGTCCCGTATGAACCCGGCATCTTGCGCGCGGTTGCAAAAGTGGGGTCAACGCAGATTGAGGACCAGCGGCGTACGGCAGGTCCCGCTTACAAGATTGTTCTTACAGCGGATACGGACCAACTCGTCTCGGGAGATGCGGACAGTCTTGCTTATATCACTGCTTCGGTAACGGATGAGAGCGGCGAGTTAGTTCCCGGCCAGCATCCCGCCATCACCTTTACCTCCTATGGCCCTGGGCAACTACTGAAGCAAGCGTGGCTTGGCCATGGTGCCGGCTATACCTGGAACGCGGTTGACGGCATGACCCGCGTGGCGTTTCGTTCTACATCGCGCTCCGGGCGAGCCGTGATTTCCGCATACTCGCCAGGCCTCAGGACCGGCCAATTGAATATAGATGTAACTGCGCCCGGAAAGCCGGACGAGATGAACTATCAGGAGCGGTTTGAGAAGGATGAAATCAAATGAAGCAATGATCCATCTAACTTCTACTGTAACTGTGACAACATCGCATCCTATCCCGCCGCCCGCATCTTTCCTCCCGGCAACAGATGAAAGACCCGCCCCCGCCAAAGAATCCGGCTCGACCAGTAACTCGCCGCCCAGAAGCCGAAGCCCATCAGATCGTGCACCGGGTAAAGCGCCAGCAGCCCCAACCAGCTCCTGTCGCCAACCACCAGCCGGCCCACTGCAATCGAGAGCGCCAGCCGCGTGGCCACGCTCCAGCCCAGCAGAGCCAAACCCCACCAGGGATGACCCAGCGCCGCCGCCGCCGCCCACCCCAGCAACCCAAACGGCAGACTGAAAGTCAGCGCCGTTCCAAAGTGCCCCTTGGGCCGCGAAAACCGCGTAGACCGCATCCACCGCGCCTGGTGCTTCAGCGAAGCCGCGAGGCTGGAGTTGATCACCATGTGGTCGATGGCGTGGTGGCTCAGCGCCACCGTCCGGCCCATCTTGAAGGTCTCGTTGCCCAGCACAAAATCGTCCGCGCAGTAGTCGGCCGTCACCCTGAAGCCGCCCATGCGCCGTATCACCTCCCGCCGGAAGGCCATGGTCGGCCCCAGCACGAACTGCATCCCCTCCATCGCCCGCGCCGCCAGCACCCCGGAGGTCATCTCCACGCTCATGCCCACGGCCTCCAGCCGCGCCCACAGCCCGCCTTCGGCCGCCACGCCGCGATACGAGGCAGCACATCGCGCCCACCCGTTGGTCGGCAAAGGGCAGCGCCACCGCGCGCAGATAATCCGGCCTCACGCGCACGTCGCTGTCGCTGATGACCAGAATCTGGTGCGCGGCCGCGGCTTCCATGCGCTCCATCGAAGCCACTTTGGCGTTGATGTACTCCGGCTGGCCATCCGTCCACAGAAACTTCGCCGGAATCTGCGGGTAGCGCTGGCCGCCACCCGCCGCGCCGTCTCCAGGCCGGCGTCCTCAGCCGACCGCGCGCAGAAAAGAATCTCGTACTCCGGGTAGTCCTGTTCGAAAAATGTAGCCAGATGCGCCTCAAGGCCCGGCTCGGCCCCGTGCAGCGGCTTCAGCAGAGTCAGGGGCGGCGTAAACCCCGGCCGCATCTCGAGCTCGGCCAGCGCCCGCCGCCGCTCCCGCAGGTAGCCCGGCACAGTCCACAGCACCATGCCGGCAAAGACAGTAGAAGTAACCAGGCCGAAGACGGCCAATCCAAGAAGAAAGTACAGCATACAGTGCGGCATTGTATCAGGGCATGGCTTCAGCCATGCCGTAAAAGCACAAAATGAATGCGGGCTTTAGCCCCTGAGGAAATGCGTACTCGCTGGATGAAGCAAAGGTTCTTTACGGCTTCTTCGCCGGCGCCGCCTTGGGCACAACCACCAGCTTGCGCAGCGGCACAATCGCCCCGGCCGAACCCGCCGCGGCCTGCTGAAAGCGCGCCAGCATCTCCGTGCGCACGTACTCCACAAAGCTCTGCATCTGCCGGTTCATCTCCTCCATCCGCTCCCGCATCTGCAGAATGATGGCGATGCCCGCGATGTTCACCCCCAGGTCGCGCGCCAGGTTCAGGATGAACTCCAGCCGCTCCAGGTCCTCGTCGGTATAGAGCCGCGTATTGCCCTCGGTGCGCGAAGGCTTCAGCAGACCCTCGCGCTCATACAGGCGCAGCGTCTGCGGGTGAATCTCGTACATCTCGGCCACCGCCGAGATCATGTACGCGCCCTTCGATTTGCGTTTTGCCGCCATCGTCTTTTCCCGAATCAGCTTACCTTAATCGCTTCGTTAGGAGTGTGATCATCTGGGTGCCCCATCCACGCGGCGTCTTTTGTCTTAACGCCAGGGAAGAAAGGTAACCACTCAGTTCAACGCCTTATTCCCTATTCCCTGCCCTTTCACAGCTTCTCAAACAGCGCCGCCCGCGGGTCCTGCGGATTCAGCCTGGCCAACTCACGCATGATCTCCTTGCTGCGCTCGTCGTTCAGGTGCGGCACCACCACCTCCACGGTCACAATCTGGTCCCCGCGCTGGCCGGGCCGTTGCGCGTTCTCCACGCCCCGCTCCCGCATGCGCAGCTTTTGCCCGCTCTGCGTCCCCGGTGGAATCTTCAACTGCGCCCGCCCGTCGATGGTCGGCACCTCCACCTTGGCCCCCAGCGCGGCCTCGGCCACAGTCACCGGAACCGTCAACTGAATATCGTCGCCCACGCGCGTAAACACCGGGTGCGTTCCGGTGCGCACAATCACAAACAGGTCGCCCGCCGGCCCGCCGTTCAACCCCGCGTTCCCCTTGCCCTGCAAGCGTATGCGCTGTCCGTCGCGCGTTCCCGGCTTCATGCGGAATTCCACGGTCTCTGTGCGGCTCACCACCCCTTCGCCGTGGCAGGTCCCGCAGTCGTTTGAAATGCTTCCCTGTCCCGTTGCAGCGCGGGCAGGGAATGTTGAACTTCATGCGCCCGCCCATCTGTGTCACCTGCCCCGTGCCGTTGCACTCCCGGCATTGCATCGGCCCGCCGGTATGCGCCTGGCCGTGGCAGGTGGGGCAGATCTCCTGGCGGTTCACCTGGATGCGCGCCTGGCCGCCCCGAATGGCCGTCCAGAAGTCCACCGTCGCCTGGTACTCGAGATCGCTGCCCGGCTGCGGTCCCCGCGGCCGTTGCTGCTGCTGCGCCCCCGAAAAAATCCCCGAAAAAATATCCTTGAAGCTGCCCCACGACGCCGAACCCGCGCCCGCCTGCTGCCCCGGATGCATTCCCGGCCCGCTCTGGAAGCCGGAAAAGTCGAAGCCGCCGAAGTCCACCGGATGCCGCCGCCCGCGCTCCGCTGCCGCGCATAGGCCTCGGCCGTCGCCGGGTCGATCTGGTCGGAGTAGAAGCCCACCTGGTCGTAGATCTTGCGCTTCTTCTCGTCGCTCAGCACGTCATTGGCCTCGGAGATCTCCTTGAACTTCTCCTCCGCCCGCTTGTCCCCCGGATTCACGTCCGGGATGATACCGCCGCGCCGCCTTGCGGAAGGCCTTGCGAATCTCCTCCGCCGTCGCCGTCTTCTTCACGCCAAGCGTGCCGTAATAGTCCTTGTTCTGTGTCGTGGGCATGGTCTGTGGTTACTTGATCTCCGGTTAAACCGAACTGCGGATCCTCTGTTTCCTTGCAATTCCACTGCTCATTGCGTACGTCTCTATTCTAGAGACTGCTAATGCTTTTCCGCGCCTCCGGCTATGGCCCGCAAGTTCAGCGCATACGTGGATACCTAAGCACCAGGCAACTTTCTTCGCTGCCGTCGAAAGCCTGCACGCGCGCCGCGCCGTTACGCAGAACAAAATCGACGCGGGTAGTGGTGCAGTTGCCGATGCGCAGCCAAACAACTTTCGGCGGACTGCCCAGGAGAAAACTCCTCTGTGAGAAATCCGAGTCCTTGGAGACAATGGCAAACCCGTTCGCCAGCGCATACTGCCAGACCTCGGCATCCGTAGCTCCCCGAAGCCCGCATTCCCGCAAATGGACCGAACCGGGATACAGGTCGGAGAGAGCCGGCGCCAGACGGGGCGATAGATTCTCGTCGAGCAGGAGTTTCACAGCGGGACGATCTCGAATCTGCGTTCGCTGTCTGCCGCGAAGGCCAGGCAAGCGCGAATGTCGGTCTCGGTGAGGTCAGGGAAATCAGCCAGAATCTCCTCCTGACTCATGCCCGCGGCCATATAGTCCAACACGTCGTAGACGGTAATGCGCAAGCCGCGAATACAGGGCTTCCCGCTGCGCTTGCCGGGGTCGATGGTAATGATCTGCGAGTAGTCCATAAAGCCTCCGCCGCTACCTCAATGGGTCCAGTATAGGCGCGTTCCATCCGCGCGCAAAGGCCGGCTTATGCAATCCGCAGCGCCTTTTGCACGGCCTTTGGTTCCCGGTCAATCACCAGCAAATAGGCGCGCGTCGGTCCCTCGGGAACGCGCCGCCCCTGCTCCCAATGGCGCACCGTGTTCACGCTGAAACCAAACCGGATGGCAAACTCCCGCTGCGTCAACCCCAGCCGCCCGCGAATCGCCTTCACGTCGATCTCCGGTGGAATGTGGACGACGTAGGTGCCTTTCTTGGTGGTTCCCTCAACGAAGGCAAGGGCCTGCTCAAGCCCCCGCAGAATGCCGTCTGCAACTCTCTTGCTCATACCTTAGACCTCCGTCGCTTGTGAGCCTTCACTATCTGTCTCGTGACGAACTGATACCTACGACAGGAGGCTTGGCTCAGGTTCTCCCGCTCGTTCTTGGCATAGGCCTCAAGAAGAAAGAGCGGCATGTCCATATCGTGATAAAAGTAGATCACGCGCGCTCCTCCTCGCTTACCGCGGCCCTCCAGCCCCCAGCGCAGCTTGCGAACGCCTCCGCTTCCGGGGACGACTACGCCCGCCGTGGGGTGATAGGCCAGATAATTGACCAGCTCTGCCCGCTCCGAATCGTCCATCAGTTTGCGCGTAGCGGCGAGGAACTCGTCCAACTCGACGACCGTAATTGGGCGGTTTTCCGGCAAGGATTATTGTAGTGCATTGCACTACCCTCCGCAACCCTTTCGCACGAAATTAGGTAGAGTCTTATCACAGCAAATTCGCGAGCCCTGTGCTATCGTTCCGCCATGCGAAAAACGGCCTTCGTGAACGCTCTCTTTTCCTTCGCGGCCCTGCTCTGCCTTGCCGTACTCACCGCCGCTCCCCTCCCGGCCTTCACCCAGGATTCACCGTCTGCCGCAGCTCCGGTTTCAACCCAAGCCGCAAACCCCGCCACAGATTCTCCCCCCGCCGCCATGCCCACCGATCCCAAGGCCCTGATGCTGCTCGCCGCCAAATCCAACGGACTGATTGGAGATGACATGAAGCCTTGGCATCTGAAAGTCTCGTACAAACTGCTCGACGAGAAGGGCAACGTCACCGACCAGGGAATTTTTGAGGAGTACTGGGTCAGTCAAACTAAGTACAAACTTACGTTCACCAGCAAGACCGGTTCACGAACCGAATATGGAACCGATAAAGGAGTCCTTAATTCCGACAGCGAGAAACCGGTGGATACACACGATATGCGCCGCCATCTCCTGAGTCCGGTGCCGTCCGTCCATTCGGTCGAGAATTCTGATTTTAGTCTCCGGCAGGATACGGTGGACGGCGAAAAGCTCAACTGCCTGAACTTGAAGCGCGCCAACGGTAACCCATCAGGATTTACATACTGCCTGGATACTCAAAAGCCTGCTCTGCGAACCACTGATGCGGGAGGAACCGAGCGAATCCTACGCAATAATATAATCAGTTTCCAGGGTCATTACATTGCAGAAGATATGCAAATACAATACGCGAGCTTTGGATCTATTCCCGCTCAATCTCTTACCGCTCATGTTGATAGTATCGATGCTCTCAATACCATCGACGAAGCTATCTTTACTCCGCCATCCAACGCAATTCCGCAGAAGATCGAAGTCCGCAAAATTAACATCACCTCCGGTGTGGCCCAGGAAGCAACAAAAGCCGCAACCCCACCCGCAGCCCCCGCCGAAGTAACTCCCGCCGGCGTCATGCCCAGCGACCCCAAGGAATTGATGCAGCTTGCCGCCAAGACCAACGGCCTGACTGGGGATGACATGAAACCCTGGCATCTGAAGTTCAGCTTCACGCTCTTCGATCAGGACGGCAAGAAAACAAACAGTGGGATATATGAAGAATATTGGGCGAGTTGGAATCAGTACAAAATCATCAAGACTGACGCCAAGTTCACCGAGATAGACTACGGCACGGAGCATGGTTTCTTGCAGACAGGCGAGAAAACCGAAATCCCGGAAGTATTCAGCGAAACCAGCCAGGAATTCATCGCTCCTTTTGGTTACTACTTCAAACTCCCTTTTGCACAACCTGCCGTACCACAAACAACGCAGATTGAAGAGCAAAAGCAACAGATCGGCAAAGCGAAACTCCGCTGCATTCGGAGTAAGAACCCCGCAATGAGTGACAAGTCGATCGATACCTACGGACCCCTCATGTGCATTGAACAAGATATCCCCGCCCTCCGCATCAGTACACTCTCGGCTACAGGCCGGGAATATCTCTTTAATACGATCGTGGCCTTCCGTGGCCGCTATGTTGTGAACGATCTTATCGGTACCCGGGACGGCAAGCCGGAAATTCATGCGCACCTGGATACTCTGGAAAGCTTTGACGCGCAGGATGAAGCGCTCTTCGCGCCGCCACCTGGGACGAAACTCAACACGATAACGGCCCCTATACTGCCGTCTACTGCACCCCAAGTTCAGGTAGCTTCCATTCCCAAGAAGGTCACTATCTCAGGTAGCATCTCACAAGGGCTGCTCATCAAGGCAGATCCTCCGTTCTACCCGATCTGGGCGGAAGAAAGGCGGGTCTCCGGCACAGTGGTTGTGCGGGCCACCATTGGGAAAGACGGCCACATACACGGTGCACATGCGATCTACGGTCCGGATGAACTTCGCGACGCCGCGGTAGATGCGGTCAAGCGATGGGTTTATAAACCATATATGCTGAACGGCAATCCTGTTGAGGTGGAGACAACAGTTAACGTCGTCTTCCGTCTCAATCATTGATTCCCATCGTACGCACCGATTGGAAACATTGCGGGGTGGGCAACTTTCAACTCGCCCACCCCGATGATTTGCTGACTAGCCGACTTGTTAACTCGCCAGCCCTCTACTTCGGCACCGCGTACTAGTTCCGCTCACTTTTTCTCGTCGACGTCCACATACTCCGCGTCAATCACGCCCTCATCTTTCTTCTGCTCGGCAACCGGCTGCCCCTCTGCACTGGTTGGTCCGCTCTGCGCAGCGAGCTGCATTCGCCTTGTAAAGCACCTCGGCCAGCTTATGGCTGGCGTGGGTCAGCTTCTCATGCGCGGCCTTCAGCTCCTTCACGGAGGGCGTTCCTTCCAGCAGCTTCTTCGACTCGGCCAGCACCGACTCGACCTCGGCCTTCTCCGCACCCTGGATCTTGTCGCCGCTCTCCTTCAGCATCTTTTCGATGTTGTAGACCAGCCCGTCCAGCGAGTTGCGCGCCTCGATCTCCTCGCGCTTTTCCTTGTCCTCGGCGGCGTGCGCCTCGGCTTCCTTGGCCATCTTCTCCACCTCGTCCTTGCTCAGACCCGAGCTGGAAGTAATGGTGATGCGCGTGTCCTTGCCCGTGGCGTTGTCCTTGGCCGTCACGTTCAGAATGCCGTTGGCGTCGATGTCGAAGGTCACCTCGATCTGCGGCACGCCGCGCGGCGCCGGCGGAATCCCGCCCAGCTTGAACTTGCCCAGGGTGCGGTTCTGCGCCGCCATGGGCCGTTCGCCCTGCAGCACGTGCACCTCGACCTCGGTCTGCGAGTCGGCGGCCGTCGAAAACGTCTCCGTCTTCTTGGTGGGAATGGTGGTGTTGCGCGGAATCATCGCCGTCGCCACGCCGCCCAGCGTCTCGATGGCCAGGGTCAGCGGCGTCACGTCCAGCAGCAGCAGGTCCTTCACCTCGCCCGCCAGCACGCCCGCCTGCACCGCCGCGCCCACCGCCACCACTTCATCGGGATTCACGCCCCGATGCGGCTCCTTGCCGAACAGCTTCTTCACCAGCTCCTGGATCCTGGGCATGCGCGTCTGCCCGCCCACCAGCACCACTTCGTCGATGTCCTTGACCGTGATGCCGGCGTCGGCCAGAGCCTTCTTGCAGGGCTCCACGGAGCGCTCGAGCAGGTCCTCCACCAACTGCTCCAGCTTGGCCCGCGTCAGCTTGCGCACCAGGTGCTTGGGCCCGGTGGCGTCCGCGGTCACAAAGGGCAGGTTGATCTCCGTCTCGATGGTCGTTGACAGCTCGATCTTGGCCTTCTCCGCGGCTTCCTTCAGCCGCTGCTGGGCGCTCTCGTTGCCCTTCGATGTCAAATCCAGCCCATGCTCCTGCTTGAACTCGGCAATCAGCCAATCCACGATGCGCTGGTCAAGGTTGTCGCCGCCCAGGTGCGTATCGCCGTTGGTCGACTTCACCTCGATCACTCCCTCGCCCACCTCCAGAATGGAAATATCGAAGGTGCCGCCGCCAAAGTCGTAGACGGCAATGGTCTCGTCCTTCTTCTTGTCCAGGCCGTAGGCCAGCGCCGCCGCCGTGGGTTCGTTCACGATCCTCTTCACGTCCAGCCCGGCTATCTTGCCCGCGTCCTTGGTGGCCTGCCGCTGCGCGTCGTTGAAGTAGGCCGGAACGGTGATCACCGCCTGCGTCACCGTCTCCCCCAGGTAGGCCTCGGCGCTCTTCTTCAGCTTTTGCAGAATCATGGCCGAGATCTCCGGCGGGGTGTACTCCTTGCCCTGCGCAATCACGCCCACGTGGTCGCCCTGCTGCACCACCTTGAAGGGCACCATCTTCATCTCATCAGTCACTTCGTTGTAGCGCCGGCCCATAAACCGCTTGATGGAGAAGATGGTGTTCTCCGGGTTGAGGATGGCCTGCCGCTTGGCCACCTGGCCCACCAGCCGCTCGCCGCTCTTGGTGAAGGCGACGATCGAGGGCGTGGTCCGCGAACCCTCTTCATTTGCAATCACTTTGGGCTCCCCGCCCTCCAAAACCGCCACGCACGAATTGGTGGTGCCCAGGTCGATTCCGATCATCTTTGCCATGGTTGATTCCCTGCCTGTTTGAGTAAATTCTGTCTCTATTAAGATGCATGATTGAGCGAGATAGTGTCAAGTTTATTTGATGATATTATCATAAACTCTCCTCCGATCCGGCTCTTGAACCCCGCCTTCCTCAATTTTGCGCAAAAACGCTTGCCGACGATATAGGACTGATTTAGTCTTATTTTATATACGACTGTTTAAGTCGTAATTTTCCCGGAGGATCTATTTTGCTTGCAAAAACGCTCTACAGAATCGTGAGGCGCCCCCTTGGGCTGGCTGCCTGCCTTCCCTTCCTGCTCACCCTCCCTGCCCTCGCGCAGGAAAAACCTTATTTCATCACCTACTCCCACGATCTTGAGGAGCCCGGAAACCTGGAAATCGAAACCAAATCGGCGCTGGCGCGGCCTGATGGCGGCAACCGCTTCGGGGCCACGGCGATGGAACTGGAGTACGGTACGCGCGCCTGGTGGACTACCGAACTGTACCTCGACGGCCAGGCAACAGCGCGGGACTCGACCGTGTTTACCGGCTTCCGGCTGGAGAATCGCGTCCGGCCCCTGCTGCTGGAGCATGCCGTCAATCCGGTGCTCTATGTGGAGTACGAGAATACCTCCGGCGCCGACAAGACAATCATCGAGGTGGTTGGGCACGATGGCCAGGCTGACCTGGCAGGACCCAATGGCGAACTCCGCCGTGAGCATCAGCATGAGGCCGAACTCAAGCTGATTCTTTCTTCCTACCTGCGGGACTGGAACATCTCGGAGAACTTCATCACTGAAAAGGATCTCGGCCATGATCCGTGGGAGTTTGGTTACGCGGTGGGGACCACCCATCCTTTGCGCGGCGCGGCCAGCAGCCGGAGTTGCACATTCTGCGCGGATAAGTTCATCGCCGGCGTTGAAGCCTACGGCGGCCTGGGGGACACCTTCGCGCTCACCATGCGTGACACCTCCCACTACATCGCTCCGCTTCTCGGCTGGCAACTGCCCAAGGGCGCCCGGATGAGCTTCTCGCCCGGTTTTGGCCTCACCGGGACAAGCCTCTCCCGGATCTACCGTGTGGGCCTGGCCTTTGAATTTGAACAGGTTGGCGGCTGGTTCCATAACGCGCAGGAACGCGGCGGTTCCCAGGGAGGTGGTCAATGATGCTACGGAATTTTGCAATTCTCGCCATGGTGCTGAGTGCAACGCTCACTGTTGCCGCCGCCGGCAGCTCCCGATGGCAGCATGTTCCCATCAGGGATCACGCCCGCTCCAACCCGCTGGCCGGCAATCCGGAGGCGGTTGCGGCCGGCGCGCTTGTCTACCGCGACCATTGCCAGCAATGCCACAAGGCCAATGCGCAGGGCGACGGGCACAAGCGCCCAGCGCTGCGCAGCGCACGGATTCGCGCCGTAACCGATGGCGACATTGAGTGGTTCCTCCGCCAGGGCGATCTCGGGCACGGCATGCCTTCCTGGTCCAGCCTTCCGGAGGCGCAACGCTGGCAGATCGTTGCCTGGCTCCGGTCCATCCAATAGCACAACCCCTCATCCGCCGTGACGGAGAGACCTGGCAGACCATCCCGCCTACGGTCTGCTCCCTCCGTCATTGGCGGCCAACCTCCCAATCGTTTACCCTCAAATTTCCGCCCTTCATGACCACCGCCGCCGCCCAAGCCCGTTATCCCCTGACCCAGGGCGTCAACCCGTGGCTGGTTACCGCCTCTGTCATGCTGCCTACCTTCATGGAGGTGCTGGACACCGCCATCGCCTCGGTGGCCCTGCCCTACATCGCCGGCTCGCTTTCCGCCTCCAACTCTGAAGCTACCTGGGTCCTCACCAGCTACCTGGTGGCCAACGCCGTCATCCTGCCTGCCTCCAACTGGTTCGCCCGCCGCTTCGGCCGCAAGCGCTTTCTGCTCACCTGCGTCGTCATCTTCACCATCGCCTCCTTCTTCTGCGGAGCCGCCCCCTCCCTGGCCGTCATCCTGCTGGCCCGCGTCCTCCAGGGAGCCGGCGGCGGCGCCCTCCAGCCCTTATCGCAAGCCATCCTGCTGGAAAGCTTTCCCATCGAAAAGCGCTCCATGTCCATGGCCGCTTACGGCCTGGGTATCGTCGTCGCCCCCGTCATCGGGCCCACCCTGGGCGGCTGGCTTACCGATACCTTCAGTTGGCGCTACGCCTTCTACATCAACATCCCCGTCGGCATCCTGGCCGTCATCATGATCAGCCGCTTCGTCCATGACCCGCCTTACATCAAGCACGCCAAGTTCCGCCCCTTTGACAACATCGGCTTCGGCCTCCTCATGGTCTGGACCGGCAGCCTCCAGATCGTCCTCGACAAAGGTCAGGAAGACGACTGGTTCGGCGCCGTCTGGGTGCGCTGGGCCGTCGCCGCCCTGGCCGTCTCCTTCCTCCTCTGGATCTGGCATTCCTGGACCCATCCCAAAGGCCTGGTCGACCTGCACGTCCTCAAGGACCGCAACTTCCGCACCGGCTGCTTCCTGGTGGCCATGCTGGGCATGTGCATCTACATCACCATCGCCATCCTGCCCCTCTACTACCAGGAGATCCTCGGCTACACCGCCTTCACCGCCGGCCTGGTGGTCGGCCCGCGCGGCATCGGCTCCTTTATCGGCTCGCCCGTGGTCGGCCTGCTCGGCTCCCGCATCGACAACCGCAAGCTGCTCTCCGCCGGCTTCCTGGGCTTCGCCGTCTGCGCCTTCATCTTCGGCACCGTCAACCTCGACATCGGCCCCTACACCCTGCTCATCCCCATCACCCTCACCGGCTTTGCCCTCAGCTTCGTCTTTGTCCCCATGTCCACCATGATGATGGCCACCATCCCCAACAAGGAGATGGGCAACGCCACCGGCCTGGCCAATATGCTGCGCAATATCGGCGGTTCCATCGGCATCTCCATGGCCACCACCGCCCTCATCCGCCGCGCCGCCCTGCACCAGACCGAGATCGGCGCCAACCTCTCCCCCTCCAACCCTGTCCTGCAACAGGACTCCCGGGCCATCGCCGCCTATCTCGCCCATCACATCGGCCCCGCCCAGGCCCGTCCCGGCTCCTTCGGGCTCCTCTACGGCCTCATGGAGCAGCAGTCCGCCCTCATGGCCTACGTGGACGTCTTCCGCTGGACCGCCCTGCTGGCCGTCATCTGCGCCGCCGCTGCCTGGATGTTCAAGAAGACCGCCAGCCACGCCGCTCCGCCACCCGGCGTGCATTGAGACATAATCAGCAAAAGGAGATGCCATGGCCATGAGCAAAACCATCCGCCTGAAGACCTTTCAAATTGGCACGCCCGCCAGTCCCGGCGAAGGACTGAGAATCGCGGTCACAAGAAGGCCGCCTCGCGGCGTTCCCAAATCAGACTGGAAGCGGGTCGGTTGCTTTGACGTCTGGTTTCCCGTTCTGGCGCCGTCCCTCGCGCTGCTGGCGCGGCACAAGAAACTGGATTTTGAGGATGCCTCCGTCCGCAAAGCCTTCTTTTCGAGCTATGAAAGGGAGTTGCTCGCCAGCGCGGAAAGCCGGCAGGCCGCCGCATTGATCGCGGAGATTGCGGCCCGGACCCCGGTTTCCATCGGTTGCTTCTGCGCCGACGAGTCGCGCTGCCATCGCTCGCGCCTTTATAAGGTGATCATGAGTCTGGCGGAATAGGCCAGCAGGCGGCCTCTTCCTTTGAAGCCGGCGTCTCTATTCCGGATCGCCAAAGACCCTCCCTCCAGCCTTGCGAACGGCGTTCGCCAATTGGCGGTCAAATGTGGCCAGCGCTCTGCCGGTTCTCAGGACGAGTTCCAGATAAGTGGCGTCGTAGCCCGTCAATCCGTAGGCGCGGGCCAGCGTCAATACTGTAGCCTGCACCGCCGATGGACGCATCGCGTCTTCCACAATCGGCAACGCGTTCACCATGCCCATGAACAATGCCGACTTCGAGTTGCCGATTCCGCCTATGCGTTCAGCCATCAGAACGCCATTGGCAACCTCGGGGAACCACAGGGCTGGCACCACGGCATCCCGGGTCTGAATGGTGCGAAGCATCTCGATGGCCAATTGAGCTTCCGTTGCATCAACGCGCTCCACCAGCCAGGCCATGGTTGCGGATGCATCAAGAACCAATGCCATACCCCGTCCTTACTTTCTTCCTTCGCGAATCCACTCCAAAACCGTGTCGCCGGGAACCCCTTTGAGACGGGGGAAGTTGATCAGGCCCTCAACAGCCTTGGCGACTCCAGCAGCCGAACGGCCCGGAGTCACAGGCACCAGGTTGGCCACCGCCCGCCCCCGAACCGTAATCGTAAACCGCTCTCCCTGATCAACTTTGCGCAGAATCTCAGAGAGCTTCGTCTTGGCGTCAAAAGCTCCGATTTCGGTATAAACGCTATCTTCTGCCTGCATAAAACCTCAAACCGGTCGTATAAACCTACCAGTTTACAATCTAGTTTATACCTGTTCCGCTTACAAATACATATATTCTGCCGGCAACTTCTCCCCCTGCAGTCCACTTCCCGCAGGCCCGCTTTCCGGTAATCCACAGCCCGGTTTACTTGACTTGTCCCTCAAGGTGCACAATGGAGGACAGGAAGGTTACAGTCCGATGAACTCCGCTTCCCCTCCCTCCGGCGGACAGCACGGTCTCTCTCTCCAACCCGAGTGGCAGCAGCAGCTTGAGGCATGGCGCGCTCTGCTTGCCCCATGCGCAGCCAAGCCCACCCGCAAGAGTGTTCATGCCCTGCGCAGCCTCACCTTGCGCCTGCGCACGGCATTGGAGTTCCGGCTGCGGGAGCAGGCTCCGGAATCAGCCGCCGCCAAGGCCTTCAGCCGCTGGAAAAAAGAAGGCAGGAAGCTGCGGCGGGCGCTGCAGCCGGTTCGCGACGCGGATGTGCATCTGGCCCGGCTGCGCGGCCTGCGCGGCGCCCTTGCCAATTCAACCGGCGGCAAACAGCGCTTCAGCCCACGTTGCCGGCGTGAGATGGACAAACTCCTGAGTCGCCTGAAGCGGCAACGCCAGAAGGGAGTCGATCGGCTGAGGGCCTTTATAGACGCTCGCGGCAAACGGCTCAACCGGCTCAGCCGGGAGATGGAAACGGCGCTGGCGCCTCAAATCCCCTCCAACCCAGGCTCCGCCGCGCAGGAGGCATTGCGGATATTTACCCGGCTGGCCGGCGAACTCCCCACCCTGGACGGCGCCAGCCTGCACGACTATCGCAAGCACCTCAAGCAGGCGCTGCACCTGGCCGAGGCCTCCGCCGCCTCCGATCCGGAGGCCAGGCGCTTGGCCGTGGCATTCAGGAAGATGCATGTGGCCACCGGCAAGTGGCACGATTGGGATGCGCTCGCTTCGCAGGCGGAACGCGTCCTTCCCGGCCACGGCAAGCGGGACGGCGTGGTTCCCCTGCTGAAAAATCTGGCTGAGGAGACCCTCAAACGGGCTCTTGCTCTCTGCCGGCGCTCCACGGCGCGCTTGCTTAAGAGCGCCGCCGCGGTTCGCCCTTCCCAGCGGCGAAAACCTGTTGCCGCCGCGCCCTTGCCGGCTCAGTTCACCAACGGCGAAAACCTCCGCATCGCCTCGTCATACTCCTCAATCCGCCCGCTCAATATGTCGTAGTACCACCCATGCACCGTCAGCCGCCCCTCCGCAACCGCCCGCGCCACCGGCGGTTGCGCCCGCAAATTGATCAACTGCGCCACCACGTTGCCGCGAATCAGCGCGGCCAGTTCCGCGCTCTCCCCATCGGCCGGGTTCACCGGCTGGCGGTGCGCGAAGGCCGCCTCTACGTGGCTCAGCCAGCGCCGCGCCTTGGGCAGTCTTTCCAGGCTCTTGTGGTCCAAAGCCGCCTTCAGCGCCCCGCAATCCGAGTGCCCGCATAAAATCGCGTGCTTTACCTTCAGCACCTCCACCGCGTACTCGATCGTCGCCGTCACCCCATCCACATCCTGGCTGGTCATGGGCACCACGTTGCCCGCATTCCGCGCAATAAACAAATCCCCCGGCCCGGTCCCCAGAAACAGGTCCGGAACCACCCGCGAGTCCGAACAGGTAATGAACAGCCACTCCGGCGCCTGCATCTCCGCCAGCAGGTGAAACTGCTCCGCCGGCCCGGAAATACCTCGGCCAGAAACCGTTTGTGCCCCTCGATCAACCGCTCCATGCGCCCTCCCGCGGACTTGGCCTTTCTCGTTTGCATTCCCTCTCACCCACGCCCAGCCTACCGCATCGGCGGCAGGCCTGTTACCTTAGTCGATGTCGGTTTCAGGCCCACCACCCATGCCAGGGAGATTTCTGTCGATGAAACAGCTTGCGCGGATTTTCGCTTCAGCAATTCTGCTTACCATCTCGTTCTTGCCGCTGGCCGTCGCATCCGCGCGCGCCCAAACAGTCGACGCCGTCGATCCTGCTCTCCGCCAGCGCATCGACCGCATCGCCCGCCAGGTGCTCGACCAGACCGGCGTTCCCTCCGCCTCGCTCGCCGTCGTCCAGCACGGCAAACTGGTCTACACCCACGCCTACGGCAGCGCGCGCTCGCTACTCAACGACTCCCGCCGTCCCCGCCACGCCCGAGATGCGCTACTCCATCGGCTCCATCTCCAAGCAATTCACCGCCGCGGCCATTCTGCTGCTCCAGGAAGAGGGCAAGCTCTCCCTCGACGACCCGGTCGGCAAGTACATTCCCGGCCTCACCCGCGGCAACGAAGTCACCATCCGCCAGATTCTCTCCCACACCTCCGGCTACCAGGACTACTGGCCCGAGGACTACGTCATGACCCCCATGCTCGCTCCCGAGAGCGCCCAGCAGATCCTCGACACCTGGGCCAAAAAGCCGCTCGACTTCGAGCCCGGAACCCAGTGGCAGTACTCCAACACCAACTACGTCATCGCCGGCCGCATCGTGGAAACAGGTCACCGGCGCGCCCCTCATGGACTTTCTCACCCGCCGCATCTTCCGCCCCCTGGGCATGAACTCCGTCTGGAACTCCGACGAAGCCAAGCTCACCCAGGCCGACGCCACAGCCTACTATCGCCACGCCCTCGGCCCCCTGCGCGTCGCTCCCAAGGAGGGCCGCGGCTGGATGTTCGCCGCCGGCGAGCTGGCCATGACCGCCCACGACCTGGCCCTCTGGGACGAGAGCCTGATCGCCCAGTCCATCCTCAAGCCCGAGAGCTACAAACAGATGTTCACCGAGGTCAAGCTCAAGGACGGCAAGGGAACCCACTACGGCCTGGGCGTCGAGGTCATCGACCGCAACGGCCACCGCTCCATCGAGCACTAGCGGCGAGGTCTCCGGCTTCGTCTCCGACAACGAAGTGCTGGTGGACGATGGCGTCGCCGTAGCCGTCCTCACCAATCAGGACGCCGTCGGCGCGGCCTCCACCATCGCCCGCCTGGCCGCCCCCGTCGGTCCTCGACGCTCCCCGCACCGCGCCCGAGCAGCAGGCCCTCGCCATCTACCACGGTCTCCAGCAGGGCCGCATCGACCGCACGCTGCTCGCCCCCAACCTCAGCGACTACTTCACCCCCGAGGCCCTGGCCGACTTCCAGAGCAGCCTTGCGCCGCTGGGCGAGCCGCTCAGCTTCCGCCAGACCCGCACCGAACTGCGCGGCGGCATGACCTTCCGCGCCTTTCGAGATCGTCTACCCCGGCCAGACGCCTCACCCTCACCACCTACACCTATCCCGACGGCAAGCTGGAGCAATACCTGATCGCCCCGGCGGAATAGTCTCTATCCCGTTCCCACTCATGAATCCGGGTGCCCCAGTCCGGGGTTTCCGCGGACAGGTCTTCGTCCGTGGGGTGGAGGTCTCGTTTTGAGACCTGTGAAACCACAATTCCACAAACCGCCCTGTGTGGATTCTCGCGAACACCGGGGCCCCATCCTGTTTTTTCTACGGAAAGGGTGGGATACCACGATACCCACTCCGCGATACACTTGAACTTGACCTATGTTTGAAAACCTCACAGACAAACTCCAGCGCGCCTTCAAGACCCTCCGCGGCCAGGGCACGCTCACCGAAGAAAACATCGCCGAAGCCCTGCGCGAAATCCGCGTAGCCCTGCTCGAGGCCGACGTCAACCTCAACGTCGTCCGCGACCTCATCGAGCACATCCGCGTCAAGGCCGTCGGCACCGAAGTCCTCACCGCCCTCTCGCCCTCCGAGCAGGTCATCAAAATCGTTCGCGACGAGCTCATCGCCCTTCTCGGCAAAGACACCGCCCGCTTCAAATTCGCCTCCCAGCCGCCCACCGTCATTCTCATGGCCGGCCTGCAGGGCTCCGGCAAAACCACCACCGCCGGCAAGCTCGCCGCCTGGCTCAAGAAGGGCGGTCACCGTCCCATGCTGGTCTCGGTCGACGTCTACCGCCCCGCCGCCCGCGAGCAGCTCAAAGTCGTCGCCAAATCCATTGAAGCCAAACTCTACGAAGGCGACCAGAAAGGCGAACCCGCCAACTCCGCCCTCGTCGAGCGCCTCGCCAAAGAAGCCCGCCGCGAAGCCGTCATCATGGGCTGCGACACCCTCATCGTCGACACCGCCGGCCGCCTGCACATCGACGAAGAGCTCATGGACGGAGATGGAGCGGCTGAAAAAGCTCCTCAACCCCTCGGAGATTCTCTTCATCGCCGACGCCATGACCGGCCAGGACGCCGTCAACTCCGCCAGGACTTCCACACCCGCCTCGGCCTCACCGGCGTCATCCTCACCAAGATGGACGGCGACGCACGCGGCGGCGCGGCGCTCTCCATTCGCCACGTCACCGGCCAGCCCATCAAGTTCATCGGCACCGGCGAAAAGCCCGACGCCTTCGAGCCCTTCCATCCCGATCGCATCGTCGGCCGCATCCTCGGCATGGGCGACATGATGTCGCTCATCGAGAAGGCCGAATCCACCCTCGACCGCAAAAAATCCGAGGAGTTCGCCAAGAAAGCCCTCCTCGGCGACGGCTTCTCGCTCGAAGACTTCCGCGACCAGCTCCGCCAGATCAAGAAGATGGGCTCCATGGAGTCGATCCTCAAGATGATGCCCTCGGTCGGCCCCTTCGCCGGCCTCCAGCAGGCCTCCAAGAACGTGGACGAAAAGCAATTCGTGCGCCTCGAAGCCATCATCAACTCCATGACCCCCAAGGAGCGCCGCAACCACGAGATCATCTCCGGCACCGCCGCAAGCGCATCGCCGCCGGCAGCGGCACCACGGTGCAGGACGTAAACCAGCTCCTCCGCCAATACGCCCAGATGGCCAAAATGTTCAAGCAGATGGGCAAAGGCGGCCTGGCCAGAAACATGATGCGCGGCGGCCTGGGCGGCATGGGCGCAAAACAGCGCTTCGGGCGATAGAATTGCTCGATGCAGATCACGAGATCTCGTATGGTCCGCTCTATGTCAAGGCACGACTTCAATGCTTATTCAGCTGGGCATGACTTTATCAGCTTTGTATCAGGGCACGACTTCAATACTATTCAGCTGGGCACGACTTTATCAGCTTTGTATCAGGGCACGACTTCAGTCGTGCCGCAAATTAGGCAAAATGGACGCGGGCTTTAGCCCCTGAGGGGATTCACCCAGGCAAATCACGCAACATGAGAATTCTGAAAACAAGCTGAGCCATGACCACCCTTCAGGACCAACTCGACGAGATCACCGCCAACACCCGCCAGTTGGTGCAGACCGAGCGCATGGCCATCGGCGAGCGCGCCGTCCAGGAGCTCTTCGCCTCCGGCATTGAAGACCGCATCCTCCCCGTCGGCGCCATCGCTCCCGAGTTCGCCCTTCACGACGCCGCCGGCCGCCTGGTCCGCTCGGCCGACCTTCTCGCCCTCGGCCCTCTCATCCTCAAGTTCTTTCGCGGCCGCTGGTGCCCCTACTGCGTCACCGAGCTGGAAGCCTGGCGCGACCTCTACGGCCAGCTCCGCGAGCGCCAGGTCCTCATGGTCGCCATCGGCCCGCAGACCGAACGCCAAAGCGACTTCATGGCCGGCCAGCACGGCCTGCCCTTCCCCGTGCTCACCGATCCCGGCTGCGCTCTGGCCGAAAAGTTCGGCCTCGTCTACACCATCCCCGAGTACCACCGCGCCTATTACCTCTCCATCCTGGTCAACATCCCCTTCGTCAACGGCGAGCCGAGCTGGCGTCTTCCCATCCCCGCCACATATGTCATCCAAAAGGACAGAAAAATCGTCCTCGCCGAAGCCCACGCCGACTTCCGCGTCCGTCCCGAGCCCGCAGAAGCCCTCGCCGCAGCCTTCGCAGCCCATAGTGGATAACTCAGTTCGTTAATCAATCACAATAAAGCTGTCATTCTGAGCGGAGGTCGCCGTAGCGACCGAAGTCGAAAGCCTGCCCGCCGTGGCGGGGACCTGCGGTTTTATTTTGGTTTTATCTATCAAGACCACATCAATATTTAGCCTTGGTAAATCCACTTACCAAGCAAAGACTCTGCCTGTTTCAAAGTAACTCCCCTCAGCAAAAACACCTTGCTCCGCGATAACTCCCCGCTAACAAGCTCCACCCGGCTCTTCGCCACCCCAAACATCTCCGCCAGAAAAGCAACCAGCGCCGAGTTAGCCCGCCCCTCCACCGCCGGCGCCTGCACCGCGATCTTTAGCCGCGCCTTCTCGCCCTCGCAATAAACTCCCAGAATCGCGGTCTTCTTCTTCGCGCCCGGCAGGGCGCGAACCGCCAGCGTCACTCCGCCCTCCACGCTGCGCAGCATCACTCTGCCCCCGTCCAGGGCTTGCGCTTGCCAAAGAGCGCCGTCCCAATCCGAATCCGCGTAGCGCCCTCTTCAATCGCCAGCGCAAAATCCCCGCTCATCCCCATCGACAAAACATCAAGCCTCAATCCCGGATGCCCCGCCGCCCACCGCTCCCGCCACTCCCGCAATCCGCGGAAGCACGCCCGCGTCTCATCCTCCGCCACGCCCCAGGGCGCCATCGTCATCAGCCCCCGCATCTCCAGATGCTCCAAATCCGGCAGCCGTTCCAGCAGTTGTTCAGCCTCATCCGATCCCGGCTCCAGCCCGGCCTTGGTCTCTTCCGGGCTCAGCTTCACCTCGATCAAAACCGGCAGTCGCTTACTCAACTTACCCGCCGCCTCGTTCAACCGCTCCGCCAGCCGCAGCGAATCCACCGAGTCCACGCCGTCAAATAACTCCGCCGCCCGCGCCGCTTTATTCGATTGCAAATGCCCGATCAGATGGCACTCCATGCCTTTGCGTTTTGGACCGAGTTCTACCGCTTTATGAGCAAACTCCTGCACCCGGTTCTCGCCAAACAGCCTCAGCCCCAGCGCCGCCGCCTCCGCCACCGTCGCCGCCGGATAGCTCTTGGTAACGGCCATCAGCTCCACCTCGCCGCGCGCCCGCCCCGCCCTCCGGCACGCCGCCGCAATCGCCACTTCCAGCCGTTCGAGATTTTCAGCAAGAGCCGTCATAGTTTTTTGAAGAAACTCCTGCGAACGTTTAGCCAGCGTCTGCCCCACCGCAGGTGCTCAGCGCCCGTGCTCCTCCAGATACTTCTCCGCCTCCAGCGCCGCCATGCATCCCGATCCCGCCGCCGTAATTGCCTGCCGGTAGCGCCGGTCCTGCACGTCCCCGCAGGCAAACACTCCCGGCACCATCACTCCGTTCAGCGTCGTCAGCACGTTCCCCGTGGTCTTGATGTACCCTTCCCCGTCCAGATCCAGTCTGCCCGGCAAACATCTTCGTATTCGGCTCGTGCCCGATCCCCAGAAACAGCCCGCTGATCGCCAGTTCGCTCACGCAGCCGTTCTTCACGTCCTTCAGCCGCAGTCCCTTCACTTCCTTCTCATCCACGCCCAGCACTTCTTCCACCACTGTATTGGTGCGCAGCTCGATATTGGGATGAGCCATCGCCCGCTCCAGCATGATCTTCGAGGCGCGGAAGCTCTCCCGCCGGTGCAGCAGCGTCACCTTGCTGGCAAAGCGGGTCAGAAACAGCGCCTCCTCCATCGCCGAGTCGCCTCCGCCCACCACCGCAATCTCTTTGCCGCGGAAGAAAAACCCGTCGCACGTGGCGCAGCTTGAAACCCCATGCCCGATCAGCGCCTGTTCGCTGGGCAAGCCCAGCCAGCGCGCGCGCGCGCCCGAGGCCACAATCAGCGTGCGCGTCGCAATCTCTCCCGCCGAGGTGTGCAGCCGGATGGGATGCGCGCCTAACTCCGCGGTATTCAAGTGCGCCGGTTGAATCTCTGCCCCAAACCGCGCCGCCTGCTTCTTCATGTTCTCGATCAGCTCCGGCCCCTGGATGCCCTCCGGCCAGCCGGGAAAGTTCTCCACCAGCGTGGTGATGGAGAGCTGTCCTCCCGGCTCGTGGCCTTCCAGAACCAGCGGCTTCAGTCCGGCGCGTGCTGTATAGATGGCCGCCGTCAGTCCGGCGCAGCCCGAGCCCAAAATCACGGTATCGCGAATCTCTGTCATAAGGTTTCCCGTCTCGATTGTAGATGCTTCCACGCCCTCCGCGGTTTCAGACCGGCGGCGCTTTCAGCCAGCCTGCACCAATCCGGACGAAGGAAGGGAGTTGTGGGAAAGGTATTCGTGAAATCGCAATGGTCACGAAGCAAGCCGCGTCATCTTCGGCGCATCCTCCCAATATCGATTTTTATTCTTGACAATCCCGCCACTGATTTCTAGCATCTGAGTTACAAGGCCGGCGCCGGACTTCCCCCACACTTCTGGCGCTGGATTCCCCCACACTCCTGGCAGCAGAACTTCCCCTGCTCATCTGTCGCCAGCATTCCCCGGTATGGATCACACCAAGGAGGAACAATGAAAATCGCATCTGGAAAGGTTATCGCGACAGTCGTATTGCTTGCCATGATGGCGGCAGGAGTCAACTTCGCGAAGGCACAGCACGCAGCGAAGCCGAACAGCGAACCAGTGGCAGGCAGCGCTACAGTGGCAACCCCGGACGTGGCGCAGCTCCAGGCCACGGCAGACAAGGCCACAGCAAGTATTCAGTCGTCCGCTGCCGAGAAGAGGGTACTTCTCAAGGCCGTGCGATCGAATAATACGGATGAGGCAAAATCCCTGTTGCTCAAGAATGGCTTTACCGCCAAGCAGCTTAAAGGCGCCGAAATCGCGCTCAAAGATGATACCGGCGGCAGCACCGGAGGCGGTACACTTGAAGAATTCAAAATTACTATTCATGTGGAATGTTGCCCGCTGGTAATCACTATCACAATCTATCTTTGAAGTACCATGCGTATTTCCGATGGCGCTGGAATTCCCCCTCACTCCTGGCAACAGACTTCCCCTGCTCATCTGTCGCCAGCATTCCCCGGTGTGTATCACACCAAGGAGGAACCATGAAAATCGCATCTCGTATGGTTGTTGCAACACTCGCATTGCTCACCCTGATGGCGGCGGGAAGCAAATTCACGTGGGCTGTGCCTCAGTGTCCACCCCTGTGCATACTTCCCCCCGACCCGGCTCCGCCCCTGCCGCCTATCAATTATCCCGACCCGCCCCTTCGGCCCCTGTCGGTTATCAATCCCAACAGCGGTTCCACTGGGACTGGGCATGTGGGAAGTGCTTGCCAAATCCAGAACTTCACGGGAAAGGTCACATTAGTCAACGGACAGTATGATTGTGACGTCACTCCGGCAGTAGGAAGTGCTTGCCCGTACCCCAACCCCACCTACGACACAGGAACGATCACATTCGCCGGCGGAAAATATGCTTGTGTCTACACCCCGCCGGCAGCGGGAAGCTCTTGCCAGTACCAGGACAGCACAGGAACGGTCGCGGTGATCAAAGGAGCGCGTTATTGCAGGATCAGCGCACCAGGGGCGAGCAGCGCACCAGTGGCAGGCAGCACTGACACTATAGTGCAGAGACAAGCAGACGCTGCTGGGTCAGCAGAGGCCCGGACAGCGCAACTCCAGGCCACGGCGGACAGGGCCAAAGAAAGCATCATGGTGTCCTCTGCCGAGAAGCAGGCGCTTCTCAAGGCCGTGCGATCGAACAATACGGAAGAGGCAAAATCCCTGTTGCTCAAGAACGGCTTTACCGAGAAGCAGCTCGAAGGCGCCTCATTCTCCTTCGAAGACACTACCGGCGGCAAGGGCAATGTTGAGTCAATCAAATGGACAATTACAATACGTTGCTGCCCGCCGGAAATCATTATCACAATCGAGTTATGAAGAAACACGCGTATTTCCGAACAAGTACGAATGACGGTCTGCATGCACCGCGGAAACGTTTCCACCGCGACTGAAGACCAGTACTATTCGGGCTGAAAGGGCGCGGCTGAAGTTGAAGCCACGCCCTTTGAGGTCACCCTGAAGGGGATATCTCCGGCTTGTTCGGCGGCTTCTCCTAGACGAATGCATGAGAGGCTTTCAATAGTGAATGCAGGCTAAATGGGAGTTGGGGCAACAGTTAAGGAGAACGCTTTGCTCGGTCGCTTCAAATCCGTGGCAGTTAGCGGTTTTGCAAATCGCTGCTTGTGCCGCATGTCGATCTGCTCTCCTGCTGCTTCGATTGTCCTGATTGCGGTCCTATGTCCGCCTGCCACGGCCCAGGCCCCGGTAATTACCGGCATCAGCCCAGACGCCGTGCCCGTGGGCGGCCTGGGATTCACGCTGACAGTCACCGGCAGCGGCTTCCAGGCAAACTCAGAGGTCCAGATCAATACCATCAACCGCATGCCCATGTTTGTGAGTGCGCAGGAGTTGAAGGTATCCATCCTGGCGTCTGACATTGCCACGCCGGGAAATGTAGATGTCACGGTCTTGAATTTTAACGGAGCCATCACGACCCCCTCGAACACGGTGCAACTCAGGGTGGTCAACGCGGCATCTCCGCAGCTGATCAGCGCTTCGTCCGGGTTCGCCGCGCAAGGGGTGGAGCAGGTGAGCATGACGCTGGTGGGTGCGAACTTCCGCCCCGGCGCGACGGTGGTGATCTCGCCTCCGCTGGCCACGCTGAGCGCCTCCACCGGACAGACCCAGGCCGGCGATATAACTGTGCTGAGTTCCACGGTGGTGAACTCCGGCGTGATGACGGCGCTCATCAGCGTGAGTCCTACCGCGGAGCTGGGCCTGCGCGCCGTGGATGTATTGAATCTGGATGGAACCAGCACCATCGACGCCACCATGGCCACGCCGGATGGAAGCACGCAGCCCATGCACGTGACTCCGGCCGGCTCCATCGGTTCGCCGCTCTCGGTGCTGAATATGGCCATGATGTATCCGCGCGACGGAGCGGTGGTGATGCAGGGCGATGAATTGAATGCCGAAGCCGTTCTGGCCGGGACGGGAACCGGCACCGTGACCGGCCAGTGGCTGTGGGACGGAATAGTCGTGGAGCAGTTCTCGGCGGCGATTGTGGGTGGGGAAAGTACAACCATCGCGACGCGGCAGTCGCTGCCCACCTGGCTGCTGGGCGCGCACACGCTGCAGTTGCGCATGCTGGAACCCAACCAGGTGGCCGGACGGACCATTGCAGTGGTGGTGAATCCGGGCGACTGGAAGCTGGAGCAACTGATTCAGCCGGAGTCTGGCGCCGTCTTCGATTTGAACGAAGCGCCGCATCTGCTCTGGGCAATTGTGCCCGGAGCCATGAAATACCAGGTGGGGTTCAGCAGCCAGCCGTATCTGGGCGCCATCGATGAATGGTTCGATGTCGCGGAGAACCAGTGGCAGGTGCCGGCGGATATCTGGCAGAGCCTGCCCCAGGGCCAGTTGTACTGGACGGTGCGCACCGTGGATGCATCGGGGGAGCCGCGCCGGCCTTTGCCCATGCGCGTTCTCTATCGCGGGCAGGAAAGCGAATCGGGTTCGCCGCATTCCGTGGCCGCGGCGCAGATAGCCGGCAGGTATATGGGAGTGGATGCCAAGCTCATTCTGCGCGGAGAAGACGGGCAAATGATTCCCATCGGGGCAGACTCCCTGCAGGGGGATTATGCCGCTCCCAGTGCCGCCATGCCGGCGGATGCAAGTGCTCCGGCAACCGCGCCGGCCAAGGGCGGAACGGATGCGGAGACGCCTAAGGCCAAAGGCGCAGCGCCAAAGAAGCAAGTCGGCCCCTCGGAGGATGGACAGCTCGGCATGAGCTCAGAGTGGGCTTCAGGATCCAATCCTCCCGACTACAACGTGTTATCCGCGGCGGAGCACATGAAATATCAGCAGGGGCCGTGGCATTTTGAAATCAACGGCAGCGGCTTGCTGAACTCAATTCTGAATCCCGGCGTGCTACGCACCAGCCACGGGGAAGTGAATAGTTATGTAATTCAGCTCGGCGATCTGCATAAGACCTGGGGAGCGAATCTGCGTTTCGGCATCGTCTCGCCGTTGCTGTATACCGGCGCGCAATACGTCACCGCGGCCACGCCCCGGCAAGGCGCGGAGCTGGCCGTCAAAACGCCCGCGGGCACCTTCAGCGGCTTCACCAATACCAACGATTCAGCGCTGGGGGGCGGCTCCGGCATGAATCTGCAACAGCAGATTGAGGGAGCCAGTTGGCAGGCTCCCTTGCCGCCGTGGGCGCAACTGCGAGTCATGTGGCTCAACGCTGCGGATAATGTTACCGGCGGGCCCAGCGCCTCTGGCGATGTGTACGGGGCCCTGCTCACTATGCAGTTCACAAAGAAGAAGAAATGGCAGTGGTCGACGGAGTACGCGGCCAGCTACGACAATGCAGACACCACTTCCCCAACTTCGCTGCGGCAATTCGGCCGCGCCTGGCGAACGGGAATCACCGGGCAGCCCGGCAAAACAAAAGTCAGCATCACCTATCACGATGTGAGCGCGAACTTCGGCAACCCCACCAATCCCAGCCTGACGCCCAACAGCATGCCTGATGCGCGCGGCGTGAATGCGTCGATAGCGCAGACCACCAAGAAAACCGGTACCTTCGGCTTCAATTATGCCTTCCTCGCCAACAATGTTCAGCCCATCACCAGCGACGAGTTGCTGCTGAACAGCTTTGAAGAAACCTGGAGCAAGCCTATCGATAAGAAGACCAATATCTCGCTGGACGCGCGCCAGTCGCTCACCGAAACCGGCACGGTGCCCGCGGCGCTGCTCAGCATGCCTCCCGCGGTAACCGGCGCGCAGGACATGCGCGACGTCTCCGCAGGAATCAATTTCAGCCGCCGGGTGGGAACCATGACGCTCACCATGGGCGGACAGAGAGACTGGCTCCACGACACGCTTTTCCCTATTTACAGCACCATTACCTCTACCCTGAATGGCGGCGCCAACCTGGTAACCAAAGGACACTTCCAGTTGAATTCGCAGGCCAGCGTGAACTGGGTGGCCGCCGACGGATTGACGGTGGGAGATTCGCGCAGCGTTGCAGTGAATATTCAGCCGGCATTGGTGTGGAAGAAGCCCGCTGTGCAATTTGCTCCCCTGATTACGGTGGCGCAGTTCCAGACCACGCTTTCCAACGGCACCCTGACCAACGATATGCTTACCGGCCAATATGGCGGCAGATTCACCTGGAAGCTGCCCGGTGTAATGAAGTTCAGCACTGTCTCCGCGCAGGGGAGTTACATCCAGAACCGCAATTCCGTCATCGGCCTGAATCAGCCCGCCGCGCAATTGCTGGCCCTTTGGACGGCAACCTGGGGCCATAAGCACACTTTTAAGTGAGGCGAATCGGCGGCGTCTCGTATCTCCGCGTTAACCCTGTAGTTGAACTAAGATGAGCTTATGGCCAATCTGACTCTTATCTACGGACTGCGGCTGCTCCCCGAAGGCGAGGTCGTGGAGATCAAGGATGCGACCCTCAAGCTGTCCAACGGCCACCAGGCTCACGTCACCATGCACCTTATCGAGGGTTCGCGCCAGGAGATTGAAACTCAGCTCAAGCGCAGCCTGGATGCCTTCTTCGACTTTTATCCGGAAATCTGAGCCCGGCCTGCGGCGCATCAGTCGCGCCGTCTCAAAGTCAGTCCGCAAACGCGGGCCGGTCCCCCAACAGGTGAAAGCGTAAATTGCACCACTCCGCCGCTGGCCTGCGCCTCGACCTCCGCGGCCGAAGTGACCACCTGGCGATTGCCCCCCGACTCAAATGCAACGCTCGCCGCCTCGGGCATATTCAGCCTCAGGCGATAGGTTCCCGCCGGCAGGCTCGTACCCGCCAAACCGCCCACCGTCAGCGTCACAGGAGATTGCACTTCGATTCCGCTCGGGCATGGCGCGCCGCCCTCGAACTCGCGCACCTCCACCCCCAGTTCCTGCGGCCCAAGAACCTCGATCACCCGATGCGACGGGTCGAAATCATAGCTGTACAAACCAGGTTGCTGCGCCAGCGCGTCGTGGTAAGTAGGAGCAAACTCGATCTTGAGCGGCTCCAGTTCCACCGCCTGCCGTTGCGCCTCAAAATAAGGCAGCCAGCGCAGGTTCATGGAAATAAGAATTCCCTTTTCACCCCGGCTTGTGATCCCGTGGCGAATGGTCTTTGCATATTCTTCGATCGCGCTCTCCGGAGCAGCCGCCGCAATCTCCCGCCGGGCCAGCGCCAGGTCGCCGGCCTTCAGCGCGGCTTCCGACTTTTGTAATGCCGACTGCGCCTCGAAGACTCCCTGAGCGTAGCCCTCCCAGTCTTCAAAATATCCCACCCAATCCTGAGCCGCGGCATCCCGCGCCAGGGGCCGCATCCGCTGCAGCAGTTCCAGCCGCTCCTTCGCTCCGCGCTTCTCGTTCTCCGCGTCCAGCGTCAAAAGGATGAACTTATCCGTTGTTTCCCGGCCAAATGCCGGAGCGTTATAAATCCAGTCAAGCAGATAGCGCTTGCCCAACTCCTGCGCCTCGTTCCCGAATGTGCGTTTCGCCATCTCCGCCGCGGTAACGTCCAGCGCCTCGTCTTCGCTGCCCGCCCAAACCTGGTCCGCGACATTCTTGAAAAACAGATCCAGCGGCCGCGTCGTCCAGTGGATCACCCCGTATCCCGCGCTGTTGCTCCACTGCAACATCGATCCCAGCCCGGCAAAAGGAACGTAGGATCTGCCCGCGTATTCGCGGTCGTCGTGCTGTGCCCACACAATCGGCGCCACCGGCCTGTGCCTGCCGATGGCGCGCACGCTCTCCTGCACCGGATCGCTCGAAAACTCGTAGCCCGCGTCCAGAGGCATGAGGGTCGCATCACCCGGCATGAAAACATCGGCCGAGGGCAGGTAGCCGAATCCCCAACTGCCCGCGGCCAGAGTTACCTGCGCGTGGCCGCTTTCATCCAGCGCCCTGCGAAACGCCTTGGCCACCTTGCCCATGGCAAACATGCCCGGCGCGCGCGGATCGTTTTTCAACGCAGGATTGGCTTCCATGGCCGCGCGGTACTCATCGCGCCATGCAGCGGGGAACTCCTCCGGCCGCAATGAAGTCCACGGACTGGCCGGATAGCCTCGAAACCAAACCGCAATTTGCGTGATCTGCGGATAGAGCCTCATCAACTGCTCGACTTCGTTCTTGTAATAGAGATAACCTTCTTTGCTGTCGGGATCGGCTAACTCGAGGTCATGGGATTCATGTCGTGTTCCGGGGTCGGAGTCATGGGATTCATATCGAGTTTTAAATCGAGCCGGGGCCGGAAGAGTCGCAATCACATTCTGCGGATTGGCCGGTTCCGAATCGATATCCAGCGCAAACGCGATCCCCATGCCCCGCTCGGCGGCAAATCGAAATACGCTCTGCATCAATGCCGTGGCCGCTTCCACTTTGTCCTTGTCCATCGCCATGCTGGCGTCCGCGCCAAACACCGGCCCGCTGAATAGCCCCTCGCCGCCCACAATCTTTCTCACATCCAGCACGTTTTCCGTTCCCCAGTCGCGGCCCCTTCTGGTGTTGCTAAGAGAACCGGTGGGCTTGGTCTCCCCATTGAACGTAAACGTAAACATGGGATTGTTGCCGTAGGCATGAACCATAATGGTGTTGAAGCGCAGCCGCTCGGCCTGTGTAATCCACTGTTGCCAATCCTCCAGGTTCCAGGCCGAGCACCCGCTGAGAAAGTTATGCCAGTTGAAGATAAGCCGTTCGCCGGCAATGGGCGCGTCGTTCATCTCCCAGCCCGCAAACGAAAAGGACGACTGGCTTGGAGGCGGAGCCGTGTTATAAGAAAGATAAAATCCAAAGCCCAGCTTTTCCAGCAGCGTATCCACGGCGTACAACACTACGCGCGGGCTCGCCCCCGCAATAACCGCCACGCGATTATCGATAACTTTGATCGCAAAGCTATCCGGCTTGGCTAACTTATCCCTGACCTGAGCGGCATAACTCTCCGGCAACTCCTGCGCGGTTCCAAGATAGATAGCCGGAACTCCTTCCTGAGCATCCCCTGTCTCAAATGCCGTCGAAGTATAGAGCGCGTGCAGGTGGGTTGTTAGTTCCTCCGCGGCAACTCTTTCCACCGTTCCGGCGTCCTTGGGCAGAATTACAACGACTCTGGTCTGGGCCGCCAGCAACATCCCCGCGGAAAGGCTAAGCAGAAGCGCAAACTTGATGAAAGCCGATTGCCGCACAGGCATTGAAACCCGGCCACGCAGAAATGTCATTGCTGTCGATTTCCTCTCCATTGAAATCTTCTAATTGGATTCGCTCGAATTGTACCGCTCCTGAGCCGGTTGCGATAGACCACCCCTGCGACTGCACTCGAAATGCAGAGCGCTAACCCGATTGGTCCCCTCCAACCGAATTAAAGAAGTCTTGGATATTTCTATGGCGAGCCGGAACTCCCCGGTCCCTCACATGCGGGAAATTCCTGTCTGGAGGGCATCCCGTGCTCCTCTCTCTCTCCGCTCGCCTGCGCGCCGCAACCGTTCCCTGCCTCGCGCTTCCCCTCCGCATGCTCCGCTTTCCCACGCGCCCCTTTTTCTCTCTGGCCCTCCTGCTCCTGGCTCCCGCCGCCTTCGCCGGCGGACCCAGGTACGTGGCCGGAGTCACCTACTTCAATCCCGCCGTCCTCGGTCAGCCCATCCACTGGGCCGGCGGGCAGGTCAACTACTACGTCGATCAGGGCCCGCTCAGCAGCACCGTCACCAATCAGCAGGCCACGGCCATGGTCGATGCGGCCGCGGCTCTCTGGTCCGCCGTTCCCACCGCCGCCGTCACGCTCACGGACATGGGTCCTCTGAACGAAGACGTGGGCGGCGCCAACATCGTGGTCAGCGGCACAAATTTCACGGTCACCAACGAGCAGCTCGACCAGTTGGGCCAGATCGCCCAGCCCGCCGACGTCACGCCCTCGGCCACCGGCTATCCGCTGGGCATCATCTACGACGCTGACGGCTCGGTCATTGACGCCCTCTTCGGCACTGGTGCCAGCGACCCCACCAGTTGCGAGTTCGACGGCGTCTGGATGTGGCTGGACAACATCAATCCCGACGCCACCATCGCCCACGCCATCATCCTGCTCAACGGCCTCTGCGCCACCAATACAAACATGCTCGATATGATGAGTTTCGAGCTGGAGCGCGCCTTCGGCTACATCCTCAACCTGGACTACGCGCAGGTCAACCCCGGCGCGCTCCAGAATGAAGAACCCGGCGGAACCCAGGGCTGGCCGGTGATGCAGCCCATCAGCGGAGTCTGCGGCTCAACCGGCGGCCTCTGTATTCCCCAGCCTTTCGAGCTTCACTACGACGATATCGCCGCCCTCAACCGCATCTACCCCATCACCGCCGGAAATCTCGCCGCCTTTCCCGGCAAGCAGCTCACCGCGGCCAACACGGTTTCCATTCAGGGCGCCGTCACCTTCAGCACCAGCCTGGGCATGCAGGGCGTCAACGTCGTGGCCCGCCCCGTGGACGCCGGCAACAACCCCCTCTACCAGTACACGGTCACCTTCGCCTCCGGCTCCTACTTCAGCGGCAACCACGGCAACCCCGTTACCGGATTCACCGATGCCAACGGCAACCTTCTCACCATGTGGGGCTCCAACGATTCCACCCAACAGGGTTACTTCAACCTGAGCGGTATTCCGCTGCCCACCGGCATGACCACGGCCAACTACCAGCTCACCTTCGAGGCCGTCGATCCCCTCTATATCCTCACCAACGCGGTCGGCCCCTATCGCGACGGCCAGGTCACTCCCTCCGGCACGCTGTCGTATATCTCCGTGCTGGGAATGTCGGCGGGCATAACGCAAACCCTCACCGTCAACGCAGCCAACTCGGCCGTCGGCGGTTACGAGGACGCCATCGGCGCCCAGGCCGCGCCGCGCATTCTGCCCGTCAGCGGCTTCTGGTGCGGCCGCCTTAGCCAGGTGGGACAATCCGACTGGTTCAGTTTCCCGGTCCTCGGCAACCGCACCTTCACCATCGTCACCCAGGCCCTGGATGAGACCGGCGCTCCCACTGAATCCAAGGCCATGCCCGCCATCGGTATCTGGGACGCCTACGATCCCGTGGGCGCCACGGCCGTCGGCGCAGGCCCCGGTATGAACGGCCTGGCCACCGGCGAAACCTGGCTGCGCGTCAGCTCCCTGGGCGACGACGTGGTCCGCATCGGCATCGCCGACCAGCGCGGCGACGGCCGTCCCGACTATCCCTATAACGGCTGGGTGCTCTACGCCAACACGGTTTCACCCCCGCGTCTGCCCGCATCCGGAGGCCCCATCGTCATTCACGGCATGGGGTTTCGTCTCGCGGATACGGTGCTGGTGGGCGGCCAGTCCGCCCTGGTCACCAGCGTCTCGCCCAACGAGATCACCGCCATCGCTCCCCCCGCCGCCTCCGGCGTCACCGGCTCGGTGGACGTCGAGGTGGACGATCTGCCCGCCTTCTACGCGGCGGCTGTCGTCTCCGGCGGCGTCAGTTATGACTCCGGCGCGGGCGACGCGCTTAACCTGCTCACCGCCCCCATGAACACCGTCCCCACCGGTGTGCCCTTACCATTCACCGTAACCGCGCTGGGTCCCGATCTCACTCCCGCCGGCGGCGTCACCGTCATCTATACCCTCACCAGCGGCACGGCCACCCTGGCCTGCGGACTGTCCGCCTGCTCCGTCACCGCCACCGGCGACGGCCGCGCCACCATGAACCTCACCGCCGTCAACTCCACCTGGTCCATCGTCACCGCTTCGCTCACCAACGGCTCCAGCCTCCAGGCCCAGTTTGCCGGCGGAACGCCGCCTGTCCTTGCCTCCCTCACGCCCCAGCTCTCTCTCGCTGCCGGCGCCACCGTCACCTGGACCGTCCAGGCCCTGGTCCTCTCGAGCGGCCTTCCCGTCGCCGGCCAATCCGTAACCTGGCAGTCCCCCGGCAGCGGCATCACGGTCCAGGGCAGCGCCACCGCCATCACCAACTCCAGCGGCATCGCCACCCAGGCCCTCACCGCCGGACCGCTCACCGAGGGCCAGACCGCCACCATCAGCGCCTGCCTTAACGGCACCAGCCAGTGCGTCGCATACACCGCCTTCGGCTCGCGCCCGGAGTATGCCTACCTTGAAGCCGTCTCCGGCGTCACCCAGAGCCTCTCCCTCCAGGGAACCCCCGCCCAGATCGTCCTCCGCCTTCTCGATATGGACGGCAACCCCATGACCGGCGGCTCGGTAGCTCTCTACCAGGCCCTCTACGCCTGGTCTCCGCCCTGTTCCCCGCACCAGGTCTGCACCCAGGGCAGTCTCCTCGCCACCCAGGCCGCCACAGCCACCTCCGCCCTTGACGGAACCGTCGCCTTCACCCCCGCAACCCTCCCCGGCGTAGCCACCGATCTCCTCGCCCTGGCCGCCTCCGGAAACACCTCCACCATCAACATCACCATCGAGCAGCATCCATAAACAGCAGACAGTTAACAGTAGATAGTAAACAGCGGGTGCCCCACCTTCACCGCAGTTTCATCGCGGTTAAGGTGGGATCAGTATCCACCTATCTACAGCCTTTTATCGCCTTTTATGAGGCCGGGTGCCCCAGGTCTCGATTTTGAGACCTGGGATAGCACGCCCATTCCTGCTCCAATCTGCTATTTTCATAGCTTGCGTCTATTCACTCCAAAATCTCCGCCGTCGCGCTCCGAGGATCATCACCCTCATGCCTGAACCGCTTGGCCGTTCACCCGCCTCCGATGTAGAAACTCCTGAATCCATGGGATTCTTCCATCCCTCGAAGCGCCCTTACCGCTTCACTATCCTGATGTTCATCAGCTTGCTGGTGCTGGGGAGCTATTTCGCCTATGACAGCATCGGCGCCCTCGCGCCCACTCTCATCGATGCGTTGCATCTGGACCGCAGCACCATCGGGAATCTCTACACGGCATACTCCGTGGCCGCCATCATCATCGTGTTCTTCGGCGGCATGCTTTACGACAAGCTGGGCCCCCGCCGCGCCAGCCTGCTGTTCTGCAGCCTCGTCCTCCTGGGCGCCACCATAGTGGCCTTCGCCCACTCCAAGTGGGAGCTCTTCGCCGGCCGGCTTGATCTTCGGCGCGGGTTCCGAATCCCTGATCGTGGTGCAGAGCGCCATCATCAGCCGCTGGTTCAAAGGCAAGGAGATGGCCCTGGCCTTCGGCATCGCCCTCACCATCAGCCGCGTCGGAACCCTCTTCAGCTTCAATACCGAAGAACTCATCTGCCCACTATTTCGGCAGCTACCGCATGGCTCTCTGGGCTGCGGCGGGCTTCTGCCTCTTCTCCCTGCTGTGCAACCTGGTCTACATTGCCATGGACCACCATGGGGAGAAGGTGCTCGCGCTTCCCAAACCGGACGCTGGCGACAAGATCGTCTTCTCCGATATCGGGAAGTTCAACTCCTCCTTCTGGTTCGTCACCCTGCTCTGCGTCACCTTCTACAGCGCCATCTTCCCCTTCACGGCCCTCGCCACAGACATGTTCCACGACAAGTGGGGCATCCCGCTGGTGAGCTCGGGCAGCGGCGGGTTCCTGGCCCAGGTCTTCGACAACTTCATTCACATGTTCTCGACGGCGCCGGGGATCACCAGCATCGTGATCTTCGCATCCATGGTCTTCGCGCCCTTCGCCGGCGACCTGGTGGACCGCATCGGAAAGCGGGCCACGCTGATGGTGGTGGGCTCCCTCATGCTGATTCCCGCCCACCTGATCATGGGCATCACCCACTGGAATCCCATCCCCAGCATGGTCGTGCTCGGCGCCGCCTTTGTACTGGTGCCCGCCGCGATGTGGCCTTCGGTTCCCCTGGTGGTGGAGGAGAAACGCGTGGGCACGGCCTTCGGCCTGATGACCGCCATCCAGAATTTGGGCCTCGGGCTGTTCCCCTTCCTGAATGGCAAGCTCCGCGACGTCACCGGAACTTATACCGCGACCCAGGTCATGTTCGCGGCTCTCGGCTTGGCGGGGCTCATCTTCGCCTTGCTATTGCTGCGGTCGGATCGGCGGCATGGCAACACTACTGGAGCAAGGAAAAAACCGGGAAAAGAACCTGCCCCGAATCGAAGAGGGCTTGGAACAGCGCTAGGCAGAAAACACGCCGGGTGCCCCGTGCCCCATCCTTTCGCCTTCTTTCTGGCGAAAGGGTGGGAAACCGTGAATCTCGAATCAATCCCCCACCAACCCAGTCGTTTAAACTGAAAGAGCGATGCTCGATCTGGCCTTTGTCCGCGCCAACCTGGAACTGGTGGAAGAAAAACTCCGCGCCCGCGGCCTCGACCCCGCCGCGCTCCTCGGAGATTTTCGCGCCCTCGATCGCAGCCGCCGCGAGGCCATCACCACGGCCGAGCAGCTGAAGGCGCGCCACAACGAGCTCTCAAATCAATACGCAATGGGACTGAGGGCTCAGAAGCCTACCGCAAAACAGTTGTCGGAAATGCCGGAGTGGCAGAAAGTCGCCACCCTTAACGATAAAAGTCAGGATTTCTCAAAATCGCCTGAAGGACTCCGTCTTCTTGAAGAAACCCGCGCCCTCAAAGAAATGCTCGACCAGCTCGACCGCACCGCCTCCACCCTCGACGAGCAGCTTCACCTGGCCCTCTCCCGCATTCCCAACCTGACCCGCGACGAAGTCCCCACCGGCAACTCTGAAACCGATAATCTCACCGAAAAAACCTGGGGCAAAATCCCCCAATTCACCTTCCCCCCCAAGCCCCATTGGGAACTCGGCGAAACCCTAGGCATCCTCGACCTGGAACGCGCCGCCAAGCTCTCCGGCGCCCGCTTCGCCGTCTACATCGGAGCCGGCGCCCGCCTGGAGCGCGCCCTCATCAGCTTCATGCTCGACTTCCACACCGCCCGGCACGGCTACACTGAAGTCCTTCCGCCCTTCATGGTCAACAGCAAATCCCTCTACGGCACCGGCCAGTTGCCCAAGTTCGCCGACGACCTTTTCCGCTGTTCCGATGCCGACGCCGAAGCCGTCGCCCGCGGTGAGTTCAAAGACGCCGACCACTGGCTCATCCCCACCGCCGAAGTCCCCGTCACCAACCTCTATCGCGACGAGATCCTCGACGAATCCCGCCTGCCCATCTCCATCACCGCTTATACCCCCTGCTTCCGCGCCGAGGCCGGCGCCGCTGGCAAGGATACCCGCGGCATCATCCGCCAGCACCAGTTCCAAAAAGTCGAGCTGGTCAAGTTCACCCGCCCCCAGGACTCCGAAGCCCAGCATGAGCGCCTCACCCGCGACGCCGAAGAAATCCTTGAAGCCCTCGGCCTGCCCTACCGCCGCGTTCTCCTCTGCACCGGCGATACCGGCTTCTCCTCCGCCAAAACCTGGGACCTCGAAGTCTGGCTCCCCGGCCAGGGCCTCTACCGCGAAATCTCCTCCTGCTCCAACTTCGACGCCTTCCAGGCCCGCCGCGCCAACATCCGCTACCGGCCCTCCGGTCAAAGCACCAGGGCCCGGCCGGAATTTGTCCACACCCTCAACGGCAGCGGCCTGGCCATCGGCCGCACCTGGCTCGCCATCCTTGAAAACTACCAGCAGCCCGGCGGCTCAGTGCTCATTCCCGCGCCCCTCCGGCCCTACATGGGTGGCCTGGAAAAAATTACGCTGGAAATAACCGCAAAGGACTCCTGATGGAAACTCCAAGCACCGCCAAACCCAAACCGCCGCAACCCCGCCGCACCATCCGGCAGCTCCTGCTCAGCTACTTTTACTGGACCTACCCCCGCGGCTGCTTCCACTACGACATCATGGTCACGCTCATCCTGCTCTTCATCTTCCTCACCCCGCAAATCCCCGGGTGGAGCTACGGCGACAATCCCTCCCCCATCGGCGGGCCTTTGCATCCCATCCAGGTCATCGGCAACGACGGCCTGGGAGTGATCGTCACCGTGCAGGCCTCGGATGTGAACCTGGACCTGCACACCACCGCCCCCTACAAAGTGGTGAAGCAGGCCCTGCGCAAGGCCATTGAGCCGGTCACCGGCGACGACGTCTTCATCGTGCATTGGGAAACCGGCGCCGACGCCCAGGGAAATCCCGTCTGGAAGGTCTGGGCCCACCGATGAGAAGCACTTAGTTGAGGTTTTGAAAGGGCGCGGCTTTAGCCGCGCCGTGCATCATGCAAAATCGATAGGGCTTTAGCCCCTGCGGGAATGCCGGCGGGGAGAAGCACTTAACAATAACTACCTGATCTGGTTTTTTCGATTTTCATTCGACGCAATTCGGCGTCCAACATAATAAGGAAACTCATGCATCCTGGAATCAAACTTGTTTTTACCGCATCTCTCGCGCTCCTCCTCCTGCCCGGCCGCCTGGACTATGCCGCCCCCGCCGATCAAAAGGATCTGAAGGAGGTCCTGCGCCGCCTCGACATCGCCGCCGCCAACTTCCACTCCACCTCCGCCGACTTCGTGGCGGACACGGAGCAGACCGACCCGGTCCCCGACACCGATATTCAGAAGGGCGTCGTCTACTACCAGCGCGAAGGCAAAACCTTCAAGATGTCGGCGCACATCAATGAGGCCAACCGTAAGCCCGTCGCCAATGCCTATACCTTCTCCGGCGGCCAGCTCGCCTACTACGAACACGCCGCTAACCAGATCACCCGCTTCGCCAAGGCGGGCCAGTACGAGAGTTATGCCATGCTCGGTTTTGGCGCCAGCGGCAAGGAACTCGAAGAGAAGTGGGAGATCACATACCTGGGATCGGAAATGATCGGCGGCGTCAAGACTGAGAAGCTGGAACTGGTGGCCAAAGATCCGGAAATCCGCAAGATCGTCGTCAAGGTCACCATCTGGATCGACGTCGAGCGCGCCGTCAGCCTCCGCCAGCGCTTCGACCAGCGCAACTCCTACCGCATCTGCAACTACTCCAACTTCAAGTTCAATCAGCCTCTGCCCAAAGACGCCTTCACCTTCAAAACCGGCCCCAATCCCACATACATCAACCGCTAGCCGCTATTTAACCCTTCCCCACCCACAAACGCCGGGTGCCCCAGGTCTCGCCTTTGAGACCTGGGAAACCACAGACCTCAATCATCGTCTCTCCAACCCCACAAAGTGGGGTACCCCACCGGGGCGCCCTCTGGGCCCGGCGTCCTTGTTTTTGCCGCTAAGGTGGGATATTTACTACTACAGTTTTTTATTGCGGGTGCCCCATCCTTGCGCATTTTTTCCGGCGCAAGGGTGGGAAACCACAAATCTAAAATCAGGAACCGTGCAATCTCACCATCTTCCTGAAACCCCCACTCACCGCAACCCCTCCCAGCGCAAACAGCATGGGAAAGCACTCCAGCGTATACCGCGTCTCCGGCGCCTCGATGGTCGCCAGCAGCGCGCTGCGCAGCACCAGGTACGCCAGCATCCACGGCCAAATCCGGGGCCCCCAAGGACAGGTCTTCGTCCTTGGGGTGGAGAAACGCGGCCGCATGCAAAGCCCGGCCAGTCCCAGCAGCAGGTACACAGCATTCAGCCCCGCGTACCCCCAACTGAAAAGGGTCTCGTTATCGTGATTCTCATAGACCCACCAGTCCGGGTCGATGGGCAGGTTTTCCACCCTGGGCCGCAGCCACATATCCCCCACCCGCCCTAGCGGCAGCCACACATAATAGCGCAGCGGATGGGCGGCAATGCGCTCCTCGGCCAGCCGCTCGAAGCGCGCGTCCAGTTGCGGCGATAAGTCCTGCCCCTTGTCGTTGTACTCCGCCGCCAGCGCGGCGGTCTCCGCATACTGCGCGGGCGAGTCGAAGGCCCGGCCCGGCAGCTTGCCCACTTCCAATGGCCCGCCCGGCACGTTCCAGTAAAAATCGTTGGTGGAAATAAAGTCCAGGCACCAGGTCTTCATCCAGTGCTGCCAGCCGGGATAGGTGGTCTCGCCGGGATCGTTGGCGTAGCGCGGCGCCAGCGGCTCAATCACATGGAAGACCCGCCAGTTTCTCGCCGTCCACACCGCAAACGGAAGCAGCGCCAGCAACACGCAAACCGCCGCCATCCGGGCCAGCTTTGACCGTGAAATCTCCTCCCGCCCCAGCCCCACCACCATCGCCGGTGCCAGCGTCACTCCCACCAGCGCCCCCTCCGGCCGCAGCAGCGCCGCAAAGCTCACCGCAAAGGTAAACCAGAGCGCATATCCCCACCCCGGCCGCGCCTGGAACCGGCCCACCGCCCACAGCGCCAGCGCCATCGCAAACAGCGTCGTCGCCTCTGCCAGCGGAGCCGGCGCATACGACGCCGTAAAAGGGCACAGCGCCGCCAGCCAAAGCGTGGCCAGCGCCGCGCCGCGCGAGGCCATCCGCCGCACAAAATCCGCCAGCAGCATACAGCCCAGCAATTCCAGCCCTATTTGCACATAGGCCACCGCGTTGTAGTTTTCCATGCCAAATAGCCGGAAACACAAGGCCAGAAACAGCGGATACCCGGGCAGCCGCAACAGCGTCTCGTGCAACACGCCGTTGCCGTCGCTGAGGGCATACTGCCCATGCAGCAAAAGGTTCTTCGCCAACCCTCCATAGACCAGCGAATCCCCTTCCAACTGGGGAAACTCCCTGAGCATCCACACGCGCAGCAGCGCGCCGGCGGCCAGCGCCGGCATAACCGGCAGCCACCCGCGCGCAACTCCGCGGGCTTTGGCCAGCACCCGGCGCCAGGCCGGCAATTGACTCTGAGGCGCGGCTTCCATACGATTCGTACTGTATAGCGTAGACCGTTTCCGCGGTTTTCGCCCACGTGGAGACGAATCCAGATCCGCCCATGCCGGATAAACAGATATTTTTCGACCCGCAACGAAAGCGCTGGAAGCGCCTGCGCCGCTTTCTGGATGCCACGGCCGTCATTTCCACCCTGGTCATGGTCGCCTTCATCTTCAACGTCCTGCGCAATCAGCACCTGCCCGAACTGCTGCTGCCCACCCCCAAGCACAACTACAAGGCCTTGCCCGACCGTAACCTGTTGTTGCGCGCGCCAAGGCCCGTCCCGCCCACCGTAAAACCGCCCGCAAACCCTCCGATATCCCCTTCAACACCGGCGAAGGGTTGCGCGCCGCCTATTACGTCATGGACGACGCGGCCAGCTACTCCTCCTTCAAGGAGCATGTGCACCAGATCGATATGCTGTTTCCCGAGTGGCTGCACATCGAGCTCGCCCGACGGAACGCTGATGGCGCTCACCGAGGACGACCGCGAGTATCCGGTGATAGACGGCGCCGCCGTTCACGACCCCGACCAGATGAACAAGATCAAGCGCGTCATCCAGGCGGCCAAGGTGGACACCGAGATCTTCCCCCACCTGAACAACTTCAACTGCGATACCCAGTACCTGGGATCCAGCATCGGCGCCGTGCTTACCGATGCCGGCAAGCGCGCCGCGCTGCGCCAGCAGATTATCCGCTTTTTCACTGCCTTTCCCGGTCTATCGCGGCCTCTCGCTGGACATTGAAAGCCTGCCCGACAACGCCTACCCGGATTACCTGGGCTTCATCCAGGAGCTCTACGCCGACCTGCATCCGCGCAATCTGCGCCTCTACGTCAATACCACGGCCTCTGTCGACGACAACGACCTGAAGCAGATTGCCGCCAACTCCGACGGCATTGTGCTGATGAACTACGACCAGCACCAGGTCGACCAGCGATCCCGGTCCCATCGCCAGCCAGGAGTGGTTCGTCAACAACCTGCGCCGGGTCATGAAAGTGGTGCCCAAGGAAAAGCTGATCTGCGCCCTGGGCAACTACGGCTACGACTGGACGCTCTCCATTCCCAATCCCAAAAAACGCAGGCAGCCCAAGCCGCGTGTCATCAATACCGAAGATCCTCTCGGTCTCCGACGCATGGCAGCGCGCCTCCGACGCGGATGCCGACCTGGACCTCGATTACGACTCCCTCAATCCCCACTACGAGTACATCGACGAGGACTTGAACCAGCGCCACGTGGTCTGGTTCCTCGATGGCGTCACCGTGCTCAACGAGATTGCGCGCCGCCCGCGTCCTGGGCCTGCAGACCTTCGCGCTATGGCGCCTGGGCGCAGGAAGACAGCTCCCTGTGGAATGTGTGGGACAGGCCCGGCATCCCCGATGCGCCGCAGGCGCTGGGCTTCGTCCAGCCCGGCCACGACGTGGACACCGAGGGCGATGGCGACATTATGCGCGTCACCGGTCTGCCCCAGCCCGGCAAGCGCACCGTCGAAGTGGATTCCGACGAGCCCGACCCCCGCAAGAAGCTCATCATCGATGAGCACATGGATGTCTATCCCCGCACCTACACCGTCGAGCAGTACGGCTACCATCCCAACCAGGTCGCGCTCTCCTTCGACGACGGCCCCGATCCCAAGTGGACCCCCAAGATCCTCGACATCCTCCGCAGAAGAACGTCAAGGGCGCCTTCATGATCATCGGCGCCGAGGCCCAGGAGAATATCGGCCTCATGAAGCGCGTCGTCCGCGAGGGCCATGAGATCGGCAACCACACCTACACCCATCCCGACATCAGCGAAATTTCAACCCAGCCAACTGGACCTCGAACTCAAGCTCACCGAGCGGCTCTTCGCCAGCAAGCTGGGCGTGCAGCCCCTCTACTTCCGCTCCGCCCTACGACATTGACGAGGAGCCTGACACCGACGACCAGGCCGCGCCCGTCGAACACATCCAGAAGGCCGGCTACATCATCGTCGGCAACAAGATCGACACCGACGACTGGAACGAGCATCCCCACCTGAGCCCGCAGCAGATCACGCAAAAGGTGCTCAACTGGCTGGAACTGATGAAGACCAAGCCGCAATTCCGCGGCTCCATCATCCTCATGCACGACGGCGGCGGCGACCGCTCGTCCACCGTGGCCGCCCTGCCCGGCCTCATTGACGCCCTCCGCGCCCACGGCTACACCATCGTCCCCATCTCTTCCCTCCTGGGTAAATCCCCCGCCCAGGTCATGCCCCAGCTCACCACGTGGCAGTACATACGCGCCATCCCCGACTCCATCGCCTTCTCCTCGGTGGCCTCCATCACCAAGTTCATCGTGCTGGTCTTCTTCCTCGGCAACATCCTCATGAGCGCCCGCCTCCTCATCGTCGGCCTCTTTGCCGTCATTGACCGCCTGCGCAAGCCCCACCGCGAGGCCTCGCCCGGCTACAATCCCCGCGTCGCCGTCCTCATCCCCGCCTACAACGAAGAACCCGTCATCGTCCGCACCATCCGCTCGGTCCTCAACTCCGACTACAAAAACCTCCACGTCATCGTCATCGACGACGGCTCCCTCGACCGCACCTTCGATGTGGCCCGCCAGGCCTACGCCGCTGAAATCGCCGCCGGCCGCCTCCAGGTCCTCTCCAAGCCCAACGAAGGCAAGGCCGCCGCCCTCAACTACGCCCTCGACCGCATTGACGAAGAAATCTTCATCGGCATCGACGCTGACACCGTCATCGCCCCCGACGCCATCTCCAAGCTCATCCCCCACTTCGAGGATCCCCGCATCGGCGCCATGGCCGGAAACGCCAAGGTCGGCAACCGCGTCAACCTCTGGACCCGCTGGCAGGCCCTCGAATACATCACCAGCCAGAACTTCGAGCGCCGCGCCCTCGACCTCTTCCACGTCGTCACCGTGGTCCCCGGAGCCATCGGCGCCTGGCGCACCGCCCCCGTCAAAGCCGCCGGCGGCTATCCCATCAACACCGTCGCCGAAGACGCCGACCTCACCATGGGCCTGCTCGAACAGGGCTACCACGTCGACTACGAAGACCGCGCCCTGGCCTTCACTGAAGCTCCCATTGACGCCCGGGGACTCATGCTGCAGCGCTTCCGCTGGTCCTTCGGCGTCCTGCAGGCCGTCTGGAAGCACCGCCTGGCCTTCGTCCGCAACAAGGCCATGGGCCTCTTCGCCCTGCCCAACATCCTCATCTTCCAGATGCTCTTGCCCCTGGTCTCGCCCTTCATCGACATCATGTTCCTGGCCGGCGTCCTCAACTACTTCGTCAACCGTCACTTCCACCCTGAAGCCGCCTCCGCCGCCAGCTTCGAAAAGCTTCTCGCCTACTTCCTCGCCTTCCTGCTCATCGACTTCCTCACCTCCGCGGCAGCCTTCTCGCCTGGAGCGCCGCCACCCCGCCAACAAGGGCGACGGCTGGCTTCTCTTCCACATCTGGCTGCAGCGCTTCGCCTACCGCCAGCTCTTTTCCATCGTCCTCTTCAAAACCCTCAAGCGCGCCATCGACGGCAAGCCCTTCAACTGGGACAAAATCGAGCGCACCGCCCGCATGTCAAAGCCACCGACGCCCTCACCGAAACCACCTAGAGTGCCCTCCGCTAACTCGCTAACTTGCGGGTGCCCCATCTTCGGCGCGTCTTTGTTTTTGCGCCTAAGGTGGGATAGCTCCACCTATCTACAGTTTTTATTAGCGAAGAGGAATCGGAGGAGGCCGGGGGTTCAACCCCCGCATAAAGCCTGCCAAATGAACGCGGGCTGGTAGGGGATGGGTTTCAACCCACCCATTTATCCCCGCAGGAACGGCTTTTCAACCCCTGCCGCATCCCCCACATGCTTCACTTCACGCTGTCATCCTGAGCGAAGTCGAAGGACCTGCGTTTGCTCTTCGTCGCTTTGAAAGGGCACGGTTTTAACCGTGCCACCAATCATCCACCGCTTATTTTGAAAATCAATCAACGCGATGAAGTCGCGTAGGAAGAATACGGGCTTCACACGCAGCTAAAAGACCCCATACGGAGGGAGGCGAGGGTTGTCAACCCCCGCATAAAACCTGCAAAATGAACGCCCCGTGCCCCATCCTTTCCGTTTCTTTCTGCGGAAAGGGTGGGATACCAACGAGACTCACCAGAACCTGTTTTAAAAACCAGCTTTGTATCAGGGCACGGCTTCAGCCGGGCCGAAAAAGGCCGGAAAAACAAGGGGTTTTAACCCCTGAGGGATGGCCAACGCGATATAGAGCCCATTTATGAAACAGGCTCCAGCAAAATGATCGCGGGCATTATCCCCGCAGGAACGGCTTTTCAACCCCTGCCGCATCCCCCACATGGTTCACTTCACGGCACAGCTATTCTGCGCCAAATGACCGCGGCCATGGCTGACCCAACTTCCGGTTTGCCGGCCACTCGAGTGTTTAGTGACTGAAAGGGCGTTTGGCAGTACTAATTTTCCATGCGGCCATTCGGCGTCGGTCAATGCGGTCCTCATCGATCCCCAGTCTTGAATTATTCCAACACGACATGGTATTTCCGCCCTAAGGCAATCTAGCCCTCTGGATCAACTTCGTTATAGCTGAGTCTAGCGCCTTGCTAAATGCAAGTACGAATTCTAGCTCTTCGTTCACTTCTCTGATGGTCAAAGAAACCTCATCATCGCCCCCATGTGCCCAGTTGTTCCGCCAGCGGGAGAGCTTCTTGAGTCTTGCTGTCACTGCTTTGGTAGCATCGGAGACGCGATCTACGCCTAACCTTGCTTGGAGTGGCCTATCCGCGCCCACAACATTCATCCAGTTATTAATACGCGTGGTATTTAAGCTCTTTTCAATCACTTCTGAAGTGACTCCATAGATCAGGTCCATAAACACGCCAGAGTTTAATCGAAATTCGGACCTTCCCTTGCGACAAGTTACAAGGTTGTCGACTAACGTGTTAATATCCAAGGTCATGTAATCCCGAGGGGAGTCGCTGTTTCCTATAAAACGGCCGCTCAGGACCAAGTTACGCTCGGCCAGACCTTCGGGTAAGTTATCAAAATACTGCGCTTTCTTGGCCCAGGAATCCACCGTTTCTTGCATCAGCATGCGTAGGTACCGTTCGAACGATGCGATGAGTCGAACTAGTATTGGACCGCAAAAGGAGGCAGGCCGATTGCCGACGGTGTCCCCGAATTTCCTAGCCATTTCGAGTGTCTCGCCGCGCTTCTCGAAATCGAGCACTAGATAGATGCGAGGCCGCAATTCGAATGCTTGTTCCAGGAATGATAGATCGCTCTTTATCTCACCCGCCCGGAGGACGAACTCATTCAGCGCTTGGCTCATCGGACTAGCCTTCCATTGCCTTTGTAAGCATTGCCAAGCGGTCCCGAATCGCCTGAGCAGTGTTTGGCCTCCCGACTATGACTTCGTATGCCCTAGGATCCCCAATCAGCTTCTCGACCCTCTGGACGATGGTTGCCTTCTTTTCAACTAACTGCTTTTTCATTTTCCGAAGACGGAAGAGGGCGACCATTATCCCGTCATACAGAGGGATTGACAAATCCCACTTGCCTTTTGCATTCTTTATCCGGAAGACGTGCTTGCCAAATAGCCGGTGTGCTAGTACCAGCATCCTTAAATACACTCTCGAGTTCGCTCGCATCCTCATGTGTGATATTTTGATTTCTCTCCATGCAGTCGTCGAGCATGGAGCGGATTGAACCCTTGATCGTTGCGGAATCGCGCAATGCGAAGAACCGAAGGACAATTTGGCAATCTAACATTCTTTTGTAAAGTGCATTGTCGCGGAGGACTGCGGCGGCAGTACCGTGTCTGTCAACGTTTTCTGCATAGGATGGGATCTCCCAGATTTCCGTGAAGAGACCATTGCCTGCGAGCCTTATCAGCAGGTCATTGAATTCGCCAGCGTATAGGCAATTTCTCAATTCCTGCGCGTTCAACGTCTGACCGCCTGTGTTGAGTCGTTCGAATACGAGTTTCCGGATGTCGCTCCTAGTAAACTCTTTTTTCTTCGTGCTCTCGGCTAACAATACGTTTGCAGATATTCGACGCCGGTCAAGGCCCCGCTGGAGAGTCTCAGGAAGGTCCCGGTATCGTAGCCCGTTGAGCTCCGACCATTTCTCTAGTCCCCTGAGTGCGAAGCCGTTTTCGTAGAAATCCGCGACGGAGTTGAGCCGCTGCTGTCCGTCCATCACTTCATATCTGCTCAACGCTTGCTCAAAAAGAAAAATCGGAGGGATTGGGATGTTGAGCAAAAGCGATTCGATGAATAGGCTCCTCTTAGGGGCATCCCATACAGAATCTGCGCTGGTATTCGGGACGCAGGTTTATCCATCTCTCTTTGCGTACAAAATCCACCACTTGCGGGAGAAGGAAGTCGTTCCTCTCTTGGGTTAGTCTGAATGCAGTATCTTCAAATTTTTCTTCAAGTTCTCTAACCGTCGCGCGCTTCCTTTTCAATGGACTACCCTCCCACTTCCTACTGTCAATATGAAACTTAGCACAGATTTTCACGGTCACTAGGGAAACGGTGTCAAAGGGATGGGGGGGCGGGAGTAGGCCTATCGCACGGTGCATAGATTCGGCGTGTATTCGGACATCTGGAATAGCAAGTCGGCAGAGAGGCACTGATCCGATCACCCAAAGCACAAAATCCCCAATGTGTCCCAAACAAGGGCCAATCCGGACGTTGAGCCTCAGTTGGCTCAAACGGGGTGTTGCTCAAGGTGCAACCGCCCCCGCCCGCTCCACCACCCACGTCCCCACCGTCTTTATATTCCCTGTTCCCGCCCGGGGTCCCCAGCGAGCGATCTGTACTCGTTGGGGTGGCTGTCCGGGGTCCCCAGCGAGCGATCTGTACTCGTTGGGGTGGCTATTCCCTAGTCCCTAGTCCCTACTCCCTGTTCCCTATTCCCTGTTCCCTGTTCCCTATTCCCTAGTCCCTGTTCTTTTCACCTCAACCGTATCCCCTCCTTGCGCAGCGCCTTCTTTATCTCCTTCCGCATCTGCTCCCGCCACCACGGAGTTTCTTTCACCACCTTCGGAATCCGCCGGCGCATGCTGGCCGGCATCTCCGTCCCCCACAGCCGCCAATATTCCCGCCACTCTGCCGCCTGCCGATTCCGTTCCTTCGTCCGCCAGCTCTTCTGCGCCGCCTCCCGCCGCTGATCCTTGGCCTTCTCGAGCTTCCGCGCCCGCGCCTCTACCCGCCTCTGCGCCCGCCCCGCCTCAATCGCCGCAGCCATCGCCGCCAGAGTCCCTTCCTTCGGCGTCAGTCCGTACACCAGTTCGCACCCCAGCGCCTCGGCCGCCCGCCGCAACGTCTGCAACTCGATCACCCCCCGCCCCTCCGCATACTCCATGCGGTACACGTCGCTCAGCACCACCCCCATCCGGCCTGCCGCCACCCCCGCCGGAACGCCCACCGCGCGCCGCACCGTCCGCAGCCACCCCTCTCCGCTCCCCTGAACGTTCCTTGCCAGCTTCCTTGCCGTGCCCCGCGCCACCAGGAACGCCATCGCCGCCTCATCCAGCTCACGCAGCCGCTCTTCCCACCCCTTTATCCGCATCCCGTCCTGCCTTTCATCGGCGGGGAGCGGAGCCGAAAGCCTGCCCGCCGTGGCGTGGGACCTGTTTTTTGCATCTAGGCCCTGAAATCAGCATCAAACCACCCCCAAAACGCCCGCGCCATCATCCCCACTGCCCAAATTTTCGCAAAAAACCTTCTATTTATACGTAAAGCCTTTTCCGCGCGTCCAAGCCCAGTTTTTCTGATCCCTGATCCCTGATCTCTGATCCCTGCCCTGACAACTGTCCGCTCTCCGCTGTAAGCTGAAAATCGTCATGTCCACCGCATCGCTTCCCACCCGGATTCAGCCCCGCACACCCCAGGGCGTCTTCAGGAATGAGCCCTTTGTAGATTTCAAACTGCCCGAAAACGCCCGTAGCATGAAGACCGCATTGGACCTGGTCGCCGGCCAGTTGGGCCGAGAGTATGACCTTGTCATCGGCGGACGCCGCTTCAAAACCGAGGCCAAAATCCGCTCCCTCAACCCCGCCCGCCCCGCCCAGGTGGTCGGCATTCACCAGAAAGCCGGCGCCGAGCACGCCGAGGATGCCATGCAGGCGGCGCTTCGCGCCTTCGACCTTTGGTCCAGAACCTCAACAAACGAAAGAGTTTCCCTCCTCCTCAACGCCGCTCAAATCATCCGCGAACGCAAGCCCGAGTTCTGCGCCTGGCTCACCTATGAAGTGGGCAAGAACTGGGCGGAAGCCGACGCCGACGTGGGCGAAACCATTGATTTCCTTGAGTTTTACGCCCGCGAGGCCCTCCGCCTGGCGGCCGCTGTCACCCCCATCCAGTACCCCGGCGAGCGCGGCGAACTGCTCTACATCCCTCTCGGCGTAGGCGCGGTCATCCCCCCCTGGAACTTCCCCTTCGCCATCATGGCGGGCATGACCGCCGCCTCCATCGTCACCGGCAACACGGTGATTCTAAAGCCCTCCAGCGACGCCCCCACCATCGCCGCCAAATTCGTCGAAGTCCTTGAGGAGGCTGGGCTTCCCCCCGGCGTGGTCAACTTCTGCCCCGGCTCCGGCGCCGACGTTCGGCAACGCCATCGTCGAGCATCCCAAGACCCGCTTCATCGCCTTCACCGGCTCCAAGGCCGTTGGACTGGAGATTCACGAGCGCGCCGCCAAAGCTCCGTCCCGGCCAAATCTGGATCAAGCGGACCATCCTCGAAATGGGCGGCAAGGATTCGATCCTCGTCTGCGCCGACGCCGATCTCGACGCGGCCGTGGAGGGCGTGGTGGCCTCGGCCTTCGGTTTCAGCGGCCAAAAGTGTTCCGCCTGTTCCCGCGCCATCGTCGAAGCCCCAATTTATGAGGTATTTACCGAGCGCCTCCGGGAGCGCGTGGCGCAATTGACCGTTGGGCGATCCCGCCGCCAACCACAACCTCGGCCCGGTCATCAACAAAGCCGCCCTCGACTCCATGCTGGCCTACATCGAGACCGGCAAGCAGGAAGGCAAACTGATCGCCGGCGGCCATGCCCCCGAAACCGCAGCAGGCGGCTATTTCCTTGAACCCACAATCTTCTCTGACATCGCCGCCCCACGCAGTCCTCGCCCAGGAAGAGATTTTCGGCCCGGTTCTCGCGCTCATCAAAGTGGACAGTTTCGAGCAGGGACTCCAGGTTGCCAACAACACCGAATACGGCCTCACCGGCTCCGTTTACACCGCCGATCGCGCTCGCATCGGTCACGCCCGCGCGGGAGTTCCACGTAGGCAACCTCTATTTCAATCGCAAGTGCACGGGCGCGATGGTCGGCGCGCATCCCTTCGGCGGCTTCAACATGAGCGGCACGGACTCAAAGGCCGGCGGCCCGGATTATTTGACCCTGTTCACCCAGGCCAAGAGCGTGGCGGAGGCGCTGCGCGCGGCGGATGCTCGATGATCGCTCACACGAACTCCACGGATGTGATTAGCTCAGGCAGGCTTCTTGGCGCCCGGCTTTACGCCGCGGCCGTAGGCACGGCATGTTCCTCGGACTCAAGCCTGCTGCCCATCTCGGCGGCGGCCTGCGCCAGCACCCGGTGGTGGATGGTAAACAGCGCCAGTTCCAGACGGTCGCTTACGCCGGTCTTGTCGTAGATCGAGCGCAGGTAGTTCTTGATCACCTGTTCGGTGGTCTTGAGCCGCATGGCGATCTCGCGGTTCTTGCAGCCCTGCACAATGAGGGCCACGATGCGCATCTCCTTGGGGGTGAGCCGGTCGCGGACGCGCGTGCCCACCATATCTTCTTCAGGCGAGTCGGGCTGCATGAGCTGCGGAGGCAGCCAGGTGTCGCCGGCGGCCACGCGGCGCACACACTCCACCAGCGCCGGCCCGGTGACGCTGCGAAAGACCACGCCGCGAAAGCCCTGTTGCAGGTAAGCGCCGGCAGTCTCGTTGTTCTCGGCAATCACGATGCCGCGGCTGCCCGTGGTCTCCAGCAGAATGCGCAGCCGGGCCAAATCCGGCCGCAGCGAAGCGGCAAACAGGACGATGGAACCGGGAAAAGTGGTGATGGCATGGTGCATGCGGTCCAGGTCCGTGCATTGAGCAATGATGCGCAGATCTTCGTCCATGGCCAGCACCTTGGCGGTGCCTGCCCGAAAAATTGCCTGCGAATCGGCCAGGATGATCTTGTTCATGATGTGCGCCTCATCTGTCCTGTAGCCCCAAATTCAACAATATGCGAATGTCTCAAACCTCATCTCCGGCAAAATCGGAGACGGTGGCTTGAGCTTAAGCATCTGTTCCGCCCCTGCAACATTATCGGCAGAACGGCGCCAGAATCCTTGAACTGTCTGCAATTGCAACACTGCAATGAACCGGATTCCTTTCCTAAACGGCTTTAGATGAAAAACCGTATTTCGCTGCAATTTTCCTACGAATGAGATTACAGCCTCTTGGTCCCAGGATTACCGAAAATTCACAGATTGAAGAGTCAATCCGGTTAACCCCAGCGGGATGGTCAGGCCCAAGAGATGAAGTTGGCCCGCCTGCCGCCGATGTAGGAGATGGAGAGGCTCGGATGACAGATCGCACGGAACTTCTTGAAGCCGCGCTGGACAGTCTTCCGGAAGGCATCGCGCTGCTAGGCGAGGAGCGCCATGTGGTGTTCTGGAACCGGGCTGCGGAGGAGATTACCGGATACGGCGGGCTGGACCTGGTGGGGCAGCCTGTGCCGGAGACGCTGAAGGCGCTGCTGGAGTGGTGTGTTGCGCCCGGGGATGCAGAGCCCGATTCAGTGCCTCAACCGGGACACGGAATCCTGGTTCACGCGCGGCATAAGCTGGGCCACGAAGTGCCGGCGATGGCGCGATTCCTGCACCTGCGCGACGGCCTGGGCGGGCACATCGGCACGGCAGTGGTCTTTCATTCCGCGGAGATGCTGGAGGCGCTGCCCCATGGAGAGACGGGCGAAAGCGATGGCGTGGAGGCCAGCCAGGCGAACCTCATGAACCGGCTGGAGTCGCTGTTTGAGGATTTTACGCGCGGCGGCCTGGCCTTCGGTTTGCTGTGGATCACCGTTGACCAGGCTCACGAACTGCGCAAGACGCACGGCGCCGGGGCCTGCGAGACGATGCTCGAAAAAGTAGACCGGGCTCTGGCGCAAGGGTTGCGGCCTGCCGAGGAACTGGGGCGCTGGGGCGATGACGAGTTTCTGGTCATCTCGCACGAATGCGCGCCCGAAATGCTGGCGGCTCGCGCGCAGGCGCTGGCCGGGTTGGCCAGAACGGCGGACTTCCGCTGGTGGGGCGATCGGGTATCTGTCACCGTGAGCATCGGCGCGGCTCAGGCGGAGCAGGCCGAAGTGCTGGCGCAACTGTTGCAGCGGGCGCAGGAAGCAATGATCTCCAGCATGCATGAAGGCGGAAATCATATAACGCTCGCGCCGGGAGGACAGCCATGTTTGCCATCATAGGCATTCTCTTGGTCTTTGCCGCGGTCATCGGCGGCTTCCTGATGGAGAAGGGCCATATCGCCGTGCTGTTGCAGCCGGCCGAGTTGCTCATTATCGCGGGCGCGGCCACAGGTACCCTGCTGGTGGCCAATCCGCTGCACACTCTCAAAGAGATCGTGAATGGATTGATGGGCGTGCTGAAAGGCTCATTGATTGACAAAACGCGCTACCTGAACACGCTCAAAATGATGTACCAGTTCCTGAACAAGGTCCGCAAAGAGGGACTGCTGAGCGTGGAGATGGACGTCGAGAAGCCCAGGGAGAGCTCCATCTTCAAGAACTATCCCGAGTTCCTCAACGACCATCATGCCAGGGAATTTGTGTGCGACACGCTGCGCACGGCCATCACCGGTGGCGTGGAGCCGTTCGACATGGACCAGATGATGGAGCTGGACATGGAGGTGCATCACAACGGCGCCATGAAGCCCGTTAATGCGCTGAGCACCGTGGCCGACTCGCTGCCGGGGTTGGGCATTGTGGCCGCTGTGCTGGGCGTGGTCATCACCATGGGCGCGCTGGGCGGTCCGCCGGAGGAGATCGGCGACAAGGTGGCGGCCGCGCTGGTGGGCACCTTCCTGGGCATCCTGCTGTGCTACGGCGTGGTCGGCCCCCTGAGCTCCAACATGGGCAAGACCGCCGAGGCGCAAAACGAATATCTCCACGTGCTGCGGGTGCTGATGCTGTCGTTTCTCAAAGGCTCGGCGCCCATGATCGCCATCGAGATGGGGCGGCGCGCCATTCCCGCGCATGTGCGGCCCAGCTTCGACGAGATGGAAAAGAACTGCAAGAGCCACGCAGCCAGCGTGGAAGCCGGCCGCGGCGGCATAAGGTCCGCGAAACCCTAGGGAGAGAAACAGGGCATCATGGCCGCCAAGACTCAACCCATCATCGTCATCAAGAAAAAGAGCGGCCACGGCGGCCACCATGGCGGCGCGTGGAAGGTGGCTTATGCCGACTTTGTCACCGCCATGATGTCGCTGTTCATCGTGCTCTGGCTGATGGGTTCCAGCGAGAAGATCAAGAAAGCCGTGGCCGGTTACTTCAACGATCCCAAGGGAACCGCCAGCCTGCTCGGCACCACCATGAGCGGCACCGGCTCAACCATCTCGCAGGTCGACACCCACGAGCTGGAAAAGTTGAAAGACAAGCTTGAACAGGAGATCAAGGCGAGAAAGGAGCTGGAGAAGCTCTCCAAGCAGATTGAGATCACGATTACGCCCGAGGGGCTGCGCATCGAGCTGATCGAGGGCAAGGACGGAACCTTCTATGAGATCGGCAGCGCGCGGCTGAGCACCAGCGGGCAGGAACTGCTGGCGCTACTGGCCGCGGAGTTGAAGACCCTGCCCAACTCCCTGCTCATCGAGGGCCACACCGACGCCACGCCGTACTCCAACGACGCCAGCTACAGCAACTGGGATCTCTCCGCCGACCGCGCCAACTCCGCGCGGCGCCTGCTGCAACAGGACGGCGTGCGCGCCGATCAGGTCACCCAGGTGCGCGGATACGCCGACCAGATGCTGCGCGTAAAAAACAATCCCACCGATCCCTCTAACCGCAGGGTCTCGATCCTGGTAAAGAACGACAACGATGCAGTGCTGACTCTTTCCGCGTCCAAGGTGGTGGATGGAACAACGCCGTTGCCGGGAGCCGTGAAGTCGCCAATCCTCACAGAGACAGGAACAAAGCCGCAGGTTCCGCCGCCGGCTGCGCCATCCGCGCCCAGGCTGGCGGCTCAGCTTCCGGTTCAAACTCCGGCCAAGCCTTCGGCAGGAAAGCCGTTGGCCAAACCCAGCCTGATGGACAAACTCAGGAGCTTGCTGCCGGGGACAAAGAAGTAGCAGGTTCGCAAATCAGCCTATTGCCCCAATCCCTGTTCCCTGATCTCTGATCCCTGGAATGGTGTACTCTGGTTGGCGTATTAGAAAGCGCTTACCGGGGTATTTTTTCCATGACCATCGTCGCCGGGGTTGACTTCGGCACACTCAGCGTTCGCGTCACTCTGGTCGATAGCCGCAAAGGACCGATCGGAACCGCGTCGGCCTCTTACCCGCTCCACCGCCGCCGCGAGGACCCGAACTTTGCCACCCAATCCCACGCCGATCAAATGACGGCGCTCACCACCGCCACCCGCGACGCGCTCCAAAGCACCGGCGTTGATGGCAGCACTGTCGCGGCCATTGCCCTCGACACCACCGGCTCCAGCGTGATTCCGTTGGGCGAGGGTCTCGAACCGCTGGACGACTATTACCTCTGGTGCGACCATCGCGCCTTTGCCGAGGCCGCGGAGATCACCGCCAAAGCGCACGAAACCGGCTTCGAAGGCATTGAGTGGTGCGGCGGCGTCTACTCCTCCGAGTGGGGTTTCTCCAAGCTGCTGCATTGGCTGCGCCACAACCCGGAAAAACGCTCCCGCCTCGTCACCGCTCTGGAGCATTGCGATATGGTAGCGGCCACGCTGTGCGGCATCACCGACGTGACCAAGCTGAAGCGCAGCGTCTGCGCCATGGGCCACAAGTGGATGTGGAATCCCCGGTGGGGCGGGCTGCCGCCGGAGGAATTTCTGGTGGCCGTCGATCCGCTCTTGGCCGGGGTGCGCGCCAAACTGGGCGGCGAGTACCTGACCAGCGACCACCTGGCCGGCCATCTCTCGGCAAGGTGGGCTGAAAAATTCGGCCTGCGCGCCGGAATTCCCATCCCCGTCGGCGCATTCGACGCCCATTGGGACGCCATCGGCTCCAACATCCGCGAGGGCGATGCGGTCAACGTCGTCGGCACCTCCACCTGCATCATCGCCATGGCCCGTGAAACGCAGTTGGTTCCCGGCGTCTGCGGCGTGGTGCCGGGCAGCGTTCATCCCGCGTACACCGGCATCGAGGCAGGCTTGTCGGCCGTGGGAGACATCTTTGACGGCATCGCCCGCCGCGCCAATACCACCGTAGCCGCGCTCTCCGAGGGCCTCGACGCTTACAAGGCCGGGCAGACCGGCCTGCTGCGCCTGAGCTGGGACAACGGCGACCGCACCGTGCTCGTGAATCCCGAACTGGGCGGCGTCACGCTGGGCTGGAACCTGGTGCACACCGCGCAGGATGAGCTCTTCGCGGCCATCGAGGGCACCGCCTTCCACACCCGCATCATCCTGGAGCGCATGGCCGAGCATCGACGTGCGCATCGACCGCGTCATCAACGCCGGCGGCATTCCGCAGAAGAGTGAAGTGCTCAACCAGGTCTATGCCAACGTGCTGCAGAAGCCGGTGCTGGTGCCTGCGGGCATTCCCACCAGCCTGGGCTCGGGCATCTTTGCGCTGCTGGCCGCCGGCGCATACAAAACCATCGAAGAGGCGCAGGCCGCGGTCTGCCTGCCGCTGCGCACGGTCGAGCCGGACGCCAAAGCCGCCGCGGTTTACGAGCAGCTTTACCGGCATTATCGCGATGTGTACTTTGCCTTGGGCAAACGCGATGCGGAGCCGGTAGCGCTTGGTAAGGTGTTGCCGGAATTGAAAACGATTGCGGCCAAGGTACAAAAGGCTCATTAAGACCATCAAGAAATACATTCATCACTGGGAGCACTTGCATGGAACGGCGAAATTTTCTCAAGGCGGCAGCGGCGTCAACTGCAGCAACGTTGGTCTTTGGACGGCGCTCAACCCTGGCCCAGCAGGCAGAGTAGCCATATTGAAGTTCTGATAGACGAACCCATCACCACCATCGCGCCGGAAATCTACGGCCACTTTACCGAGCACCTCGGCTCCGTGATCTACGACGGCATCTACGTCGGCGAGGACTCGAAAATTCCCAACCAGCAGGGCCTGCGCTCGGCGCTGATCGAGAAGATGCGCGCCATCAAGGCTCCGGTGGTGCGCTGGCCGGGCGGCTGCTTTGCCGACAGCTACGACTGGCGCGACGGCATCGGCCCGCGGACAAGCGTCCGCGCCGCACCAACTTCTGGACCGATCAGTTCCCTCGCCTCGCTGCAGAAAGCAGAACATCCCGCAGGTCTACGAGCCAAACGAGTTCGGCACCGACGACTTTGTGCGCTTTTGCAAGCTGTGCGGCGCCGAGCCTTACATCGCCGCCAATGTGCGCAGCCTGACGCCGCTCGACTTCGATCACTGGGTGGAGTACTGCAACTCGCCGCGCGGCGCGACCACGCTGGCCGAGACCCGCGAGGCCGCCGGCTCGCCCGACCCCTATAACGTGCGCTACTGGGGCGTGGGCAACGAGAGCTGGGGCTGCGGCGGCAACTTCGACCCCGAGGATTACGCCATCGAGTTCAAGCGCTACACCACCTGGGTTCCGAGACTATGGCGTGAATCTGCGCTTTGTGGCCTCCGGCCCCAACAGCGACGATCAGGCCTGGACGCGCGGCTTCTTCTCAAGCTCTGCCACGGCCAACCCAGCCACGACTCGCACGGCGTCTGGGGACTGAGCGTCCACCACTATGCGGGGAACCTCCCGCGGCAAGACCCAGATGGAACGCGCAAGGGAGACGCGCTCAACTTCGATCCCATCGATTGGTATGAGCTGTGCAAGGAGGCGGACCGCATCGAAGGCATCATCCTGGACCACTGGACCGCGCTCGGCGAGTTTGACCTGGACCGCAAGGTGAAGCTGGTGGTGGACGAGTACGGACCCTGGTACCACTCCCGGCACCGGTGTCTCCGACGTTGGCATTTGCTCGGCCAGCAGATTACGATGCGCGACGCGGTGATGACCGGCTTCACGCTCGATACCTTCAATCGCCACGCCGACAAGGTGGGCATGGCCGCCTGCGCTCAATTGGTCAATTGCCTTAACTCGCTCTTTCTCACCCACGGAGATAAGTTCACCACCACGCCGGTCTTCCACGTCTTCGAGCTGTACGCGCCACACCAGGGCGGAACGGCGGTGCGCGCCGAGTTTTCCGCTCCCGAAGTCCGCTACGACCGCGACGGCAAGCCGGCCAGCTTCTGGGGACTGAAGGGATCGGCCTCGCTGAAGGGCAAGACGCTGACGCTGACCGCGGTCAACCCCGATGTGAGCCAGCCGCGCGAGACCGAGATCGTCCTGCGCGGCGCAAGTGCGGCCGGCGCCACGGCTCGCGTCCTGGCCGAAAGCGACATCCACGCCCACAACACCTTCGATCAGCCTAATCAGGTGAAAACGCGTACCTCCGAACTCAGCCTGCGCCCAAATTCACTGGGTTTCACCTTCCCGCCCGCTTCCGTAGTGAAGATTGAGGTGCAATTGAGCTAGGGGGAACGAATAGCTTGCAGCAGCGCAAAGGGCCGGAGCATTTGCTCCGGCCCTTTGTTTCACAGGGTCTTCTCAGGATGCTCTAGAAATCCAGCCGCAATCCGAACTGCATGCGGCGGTAAGTGGACAACATGCCGCTGTAGGCGCCGAGGGTGCCGCTGGTGAGGGCGCCGTTGAGGTTAAGCGGGCTGTCATCGAAGCGTACCGTATTGGCAACGTTGTAAACCTCGCCAGCGAACCTCAGCTTCATCTGGTCGGGCAGGCTCCAGGTCTTGGCCAGCGAGGAGTCGACGTCCAGGTAACCATCGCCGCGGAAGTTGTTGCGCTGGCCCGCTTCGCCCGGATAGGGCAGTCGGATCGGCGATCCGTTGGCAATGCCATTATTGATGGTTGCGGCGGTGTTTCCGGCAAATACCTGGGGAATGCCGTTCGCGATGTGCTTCTTCACCTGGACCGGAGAAGTAACCACGCCGAAGGCCTCGATCTGCCAGTTGGTAGCCCAGCCAGGCGCTGTAACGCTGAAGGGGAGCGGGCTGGCCCAACGGCTCAGGCCCGATATTTGCCAGCCCCCGATCAGCGCATCCGCAACGCGGTTTGCATTTCCCGCAACCATCTTGCCCCGGCCCACGGGAAGCTGGTAGACCGCGTCCACGGTGAGTAGATTGCGAATATCGAAGTCCGAGACGCCTTTGTTCAGCTTGGGATTCCACGAGTTCTGGATGGCCGAGTTTGCTCCGAACGAGTCGGTGGAAAACTCACTTGACCGCTCCGCCCCCGATCCCATATCGAGCGACTTGGAAAAAGTGTAGCTGATATCGGTGGTCAGGCCGTGGCTGGCGGGATGGCGCAGCGTGAGTTGCAGAGCGTTGTAGGAGCTGGTGCCGATGGAAGACCATGCGTAGAGCGAGGAAAATTGGCTTTGAAAGAAGTCGAACTGCGGTCCGGCGGGATTGGCGTAAAGGTCAAGTACATAGAGCGCGGAGGTCTCCCCCGCGCCGTCACGGTAGTAAGACCATAGGTCCGAATAGATGGCCTGCGTGGCGCTCTCGCCTATGTAATCGGTGTTGGCCATGAAGGGAAACATGTCCTCGAAGTATTGGATCGGCGCGACAGTCGCGCTCGGGTCGTCATCATTCTGATCGGTGATCTTGGAGAGCATATCGGCGGCAGCGAAATAATCCCCGCCTCCCGCCTTATCCACCAGATCCACCGGTTCGGCCAGATCGAGTTGCTGCAGCAGATGGTGTCCCAGGCGCCCACATAGTTCGCTTCGACCACAAAGCCAGCCGGCAGTTCGCGCTGTACTGAAAAGTCCAAATTATATGCGTAAGGCGTCTTGAGGTGGTTGTCGATGCCCCAGGTAATGGCCAGTCCGCAGTTCAGAACCAGGTCCGGCGCGTTCACATTCGAAATCGGCTGGAAAGGATAGGTGACGGTGGACGCGGGACTCGGGCAGCCGGACAGCGGGGGAATTACATGCGGCCCAGTAAAGCGCGGCGCATTCTGAACGGTGTAACTGGAGGCCGGGGTAATGATTGAGTTGGTCAGGCCAAAGGAGCCTAGCTGGTCAAAGGTATTCACGATACCCTGGCCAAAGTGATCGAAGTACATGCCCGCCCCGGCGCGGATGCTGGTGCGGGGGTTGGGCGCCCAAACGACAGAGAGACGCGGAGCAATGTTGTCCTTCTGCTTGGCCCAGTAACCGGGCTGATGATTGGCTTTGCCGCTGGGCGCAAAGGAGAGCGGCGCTTCGAAGACATCGCCTTGGGCCGCCGCGGCGCCGCGCTCAAGGTACCACGCGTGCGTATCCACAGTGGGCGAGATTTGCTGGCCATTTACCTCGTACGGCGCCTGAAGCAGGGAGTGGCGAAAACCATATGTCACCGTCAGGGTCGGCTTGATGCGCCAGGAATCCTGCACGTAGTACTCGAATTCGTTGGCTTTGAAATGGCGGTTGATGAAAGAGCCGTCAGGTAAGAGAGCGCCGCTGGTTAGGCTGGTGACCGAATAGTTATATTGCTGGGTAGTCTCCGGCACTATTCCCACCAGGTTGTCATAGGCGATCTCGTAGGAGTTTTCAAAACCGATGCCCAGATCGGCGGGGGCGTTCGGGGCGTTGTACAGCCAGTAGGGATTGGTGCTGGCGTTGGAATAGGAGTTCGCGTCAGTGCCGCGATTGTTCTGGATGCCGCGCCAGTTGCCGCCGAAGCTCATCGTATGGGTTCCCTTGGTCCAGGTGAGGTCGTCAGTAATGTTCTGAACCGGCACGTTGACCACGGTGGTAAGCGCGTGGGAAGTGGGCTGGTCGAGAAAGCGGAAGTTTACCCAATCGCCCATGCCTGAGCCTACTCCGCGCGTCGAGTAGCCTTGACGGATAAAGCCATAGCGCAGATCGTTGACGATGTTTGCCTTCGGTGTCCAGGTATGCCCAATGGCCAGTCCTTTGGTGTTGTCCTCAGACCAGGAGGCGGTGGGTTGGCCGGGAAGATTTTCCAGCCCGCATTGATTTAAATCAACCAGACCAGGGCATGATTCGGAACCGGTTTGCAGGTTGCCTGTATCCTTCTGCAGGTTGCCGCGAAAGAAAATATGCTGCTTGCTGTTCAAAACATAGTCGATCTTGGCAATGCCGGTGTTGAACGTCTTAGGGGCGGGCGAGGCAAAGATATAACCGGCGCTGTTGATGCCGTCGCCTACAATGGGCGCGGTGCCATAGAAACCAGCCGTTGCCAGAGGATTGTAGTAGGCGAGCACATTGGGATTAGGACCGCAAGGGACATTTGTGCTGCAGTCTGAGTCGAGAGCCGTCACATCTGCGGCGCTTAACCAATTCGTATTGCCGCTGCCATCCTGGTAACCGAGTTCCCCGTTGTAAAACTGTTGCGTAGGAAGAGTCCTGACTGCAATTTCATCGATCGCATGACGTTGTCCTTCGTAGTTGACGAAGAAGAAGAGCTTATCCTTTTTTATGGGGCCGCCCACGGAGCCGCCGAAGGTGTTCTGAACGTAATGCTGGGGAATGTTGGGCTCGCCCAGATAGATCTCTGTGGACTTATTGAACCACTGGTTGGCTACGGTGTTGGTGGGCCGGTAGTATTCGTACAGCGCGCCGTGATAGGTGTTGGTGCCGCTCTTGGTGACGAGCGTAACCTGCGCGCCGGAACTGCGGCCGGAATCGGCTGTGCCGTTGGAGGTGGTGACGCGAAACTCCTCGGTCGAATCCAGAGTCGAGCGCAGCACGCCGGTGAAGGCTGTGCCGTTGATCTGATCGTTGTCGTCCATGCCGTCGAGGGTGATGTTGCCCTGATCGGAACGTCCTCCATTCACCGAGCCGCTGCGGCTGTCCACAGTGTCGTTTTCCGTCGGGTTACCCAGGTAGAGCACCCCGGGCTGCAACGTAAGCAACGAGATGGGGTCGCGGGCCTCCATGGGAAGCGCCTGGATGGTCGAGTTGCCTACAGAATCGCCCAGCGTCGCGTCAGACGTATTCAAGGTCTGCGCCACGGCGCTCACGTCCACGGTAACCATGCTGGCCTGGACCGTAAGCGAGAAGTCGACGGTCGCCGGCTGGTTGACCAGCAGTTCAGCGATCTTGGCCTGGCTGCCAAAGCCTTTGGCAGTAACCGAGATGGTGTACCGGGCGGGCTGAATCTGCGCGAAAACATAAAAGCCGGCGTTGTTGGTGCTGGCGCTCAGGCTGGCGCCGTTCGACGTGTCCACCAGTGTGATCTTCGCGCCCTGAACCAACGCGCCGCTGGGGTCCTTGACGGTGCCGCGGAGTGAGGTGGTTGCGGTCTGGGCAGATGCGAGGGTGGCGGCGGAAAGGATGCTGCAAAGCATCCATCCCCATAGGGATCGTTTCACGGCAGTTCCTCCTAAGGTCTTGTTTTGCACTTCTTGTGATGCGGTTGTGGCTATGAGCAGGTTCTTGATTTGCGGTCCCGGTGCTGGCCGCACAGTGTTTGATCTTCTTCCCCGGAAAAATGCTCGTCTCCGCGGCCATGGCCGCTGCCAACGCTACTGAAAAAGAGCCCCCCTCGGGGCCGGACTGAAAAAGGCGTCATCGGGGAGAAGCGCCTAGGAATCAATTGCTTTCTGGTATCTTGTCCGATATTTAATCAAGATTCAACAAAAATCTGTTATGGCGCACAAAAAGGCATTTCAGGAGTGTCCGGTTTTCAACAGGGCAAAATCATTGCTGCCGCTGCATTTGCAGGAAACGGTGAAGACGCCTGGGTAAAAACACGACGGGCGTCGCGGCCCATCAAAGCCGCGCCGCCCGTGTTTGTCTTGCCTGGGCCGGAAATCCCGGCCCGCTCTAAATCGCTCGTTCTAAAACAAATTCCAGAGTGACTGGTTGTAGACAGCGTGGTGAAACTGCACCTCGGAGCCCTTGACGATGGTGCCCAGCTCGCGCGGGCAGCGGTTGGCGGCGGCCTGCTTCAGCTCGGCATAGCGCCCCTGCACGTCAGAACCAAGAATCTCCGCAATCCAGGCCGAGGACTTGAAATCGTCGATGGCTTTCTGGATGTTGTCGGGCAGGTAGCGGCCGCCGGCGCGGAGATTGTCCGCCTTGGAGATATCGCCGTCGATGCCGGTCTTGAAGATGCCGTAGAGCGACAGGTAGGGGTTGGCGTCCGGCGCCACAGCCCTAACTTCGGTTCTCATGGAGCGGTGGTTGCCGATGGGCACCCTGATCATGGCGCCGCGGTCGACGGCCGAAGCGCGAATCTGGTTGGGCGCCTCGTAGTGCGGGTCCAGCCGCCGGTACGCATTCACGCTGGAGTTAAACACCAGGCAAAGGTCCAGCGCATGGGTCAGGATGCGGTCCAGAAAATTCCAGCCAAACGTGGAGAGCTGTTCCTCTCCCTTTTCGTCCCAGAACAAATTGGTCTTGCCCTTGGAGACTGAGACGTTGGTGTGCATGCCGCTGCCGTTCACGCCCACCACCGGCTTGGGCAGGTAACAGGCCGTATAGCCCATGTTGCTGGCTATTTGGCGGGTCAGGAGCTTGTAAAGTTGTATCTGGTCGGCCGCCGCCACCGCCTCGGAGTAGCAGTAGTTGATCTCGAACTGGCTGGGCGCAACCTCGGGATGGTCCTTCTCGTTCTGGAAGCCCATGGCCCGCTGTACCTCGGCCGAGGTGTCAATGAACTGGCGCAACGGATCCAGAGGCAGCGAGTGGTAGTAGCCGCCGGTCGAGATGAACTCGAACTTGCCCGTCTCGTGGTAGCGCTGCTCGGCGTCCTTGCCCGCGAACAGGAATCCCTCGATTTCGCTGGCTGAGTTCAGTGTGTAGCCCTTCTCTGCGAACAGCTTGTCGGAGTAGTTCTTGAGCACCCCGCGCATGTCGCCCGAGTAGGGAGTGCCGTCTTTATCGATGACGTTGCCGAATACCACCATCTTGCCGTTGCCAAAGACATCGGCGGGCACCCAGTAAAAGGCCGCCCAGTCGATGCCCAGACGAAGGTCGCTTTCCTTTTGCGCGGTAAACCCGCGGATTGACGAACCGTCGAAGGTCAGGTTTTCGTAAGATCCCAGCAGGAACTTCTTGTCGTAGTCGAGCAGGTGCAGGCGGCCCTCGAGGTCCGAGAACAGCACGGTCACAGCCTTGATCCGCTTCTCGTCGGTCAGATACTTTAACCGCTTTTCGCGGATCTCGCCCACCGCCACACGGTTGGTGCGATCGGCCTTGGCGGCCAGGTTGAACTCTTCCAACTGCTCATAGGTCAGAGCGAGGAAATTGCGTAACTCGTTAGACATGGTTCTCCTTTTGCGGAAGTTGGGCGGAAAAGGTGCAGCCCCCGGCGTTCGATGGCGCCAGCGGCTGGTTAAGGACTTGTAAGCATAGGGTAACCCGGCTCGGGCCGCCGCACATAAGGAACGTATAAGAAAATCGGAAATTCAGGATTTGGGATGTTGAAAAAAGAGGAAAAACTCTTGCCACTCTAAACCGGACAGCGAAATCCGGCCCCTGAACCCTGCCCAGACACCGCCTCCGGGGAGTACTCTGGTTGCTCAGGAGATTCTGCTAAACGATGCCCAAACTGCCCCGCCTTTTCTTCGCCGTTCCGGCCGTTCTTGCCCTTGCCCTCACATCCGTCCAAGCCCAGCAGCCCGCGCCCCCGGCGCCCGCCGAGGACTACGTCCGCGCCCACTACACCAAGTATGAGCTCCGCATCCCCATGCGCGACGGTAAGCGCCTCTTCACCGCCGTCTATGTCCCCAAGAACGCCGCGGCCGGCCCCTACCCGTTCCTGATGGACCGCACCCCCTATAGCGTCGCGCCCTACGGCGAGGATCAGTACCCCAAGCACCTGGGCCCCTCCGACGAATTCGAAAAGAGCGGCTATATCTTCGTCTACCAGGATGTGCGCGGGCGCTGGATGAGCGAGGGGGATTATCAGGAAATGCGTCCCCACATCGACGACAAGAAATTTCCGCAGGATGTGGACGACGCCTCAGACACCTACGACACCATCGAATTCCTGCTCCAGCACGTGGCCAACAACAACGGAAAAGTGGGTATCTGGGGCATCTCCTACCCGGGGTTCTACACCTCGGCGTCCATCATCGACTCCCACCCCGCCCTGGTTGCTGCCAGCCCCCAGGCGCCCATGACCGACCTCTTCATGGGCGACGATGCCTATCATGGCGGCGCTTTCATGCTCTCGGCCAACTTCGGCTTCTATGTCTTCTTTTATCCGCAGAAGCAGCCGCAGACACCCAGGCCCAAGGTCGATTTCGATTTCGGCACGCATGACGGCTATAAGTTCTATCTCCAGGCCGGCAACATCGCCAACCTGGACAAGCTCTACCTGAAAGGTTCCAACTGGCTCTTCAACGACCAGGCCAATCACTGGACCTATGACGGCTACTGGCAATCGCGCGACCTGTCGCGCCACATGAAGAACGTCCGCTGCGCCGTGCTGGTGGTGGGCGGCTGGTTTGACGCCGAAGACCTTTCCGGCCCCTTCCGCACCTTTAACGCCATCAACAAGTTCAATCCCCAGACGCCAACCACGCTGGTCGAAGGTCCCTGGGTTCACGGCGGCTGGTCGCACACCGACGGCAGCCACCTGGGCGATATCCAGTTCAACTCGAAAACCGGCGAATACTTCCGCGCCAACATCCAGTTCCCTTTCTTCGAGCATTACCTCAAGGGCAAAGGCGCGGCGCAACCCAAAGCCGTGGTCTTTGAGACCGGAACCAACGTCTGGCGTAACTTCGACGCCTGGCCGCCCCAGGCCGCCGCGCCCAAAACCCTCTACTTCCACAAGGACGGAAAACTCAGCTTCGACCTACCAACCGAAACCAAAGGCGTGGACGAGTATGTCAGCGAACCCCGGCATCCCGTGCCCTTTGTGGGCTATACCACCGATACCGTGCCCCAGCGTTACATGGTGGACGACCAGCGCTTCTCGAGCTACCGGCCCGACGTGCTGGTCTACCAGACCGAGCCGCTTGAAGAGGACCTGACCATTGCCGGCCCCATCTCGCCCCGGCTCAAAATCGCCAGCTCCGGCACGGACTCCGACTTCGACGTGAAGCTGATCGACGTCTACCCTGAGGACTACCCCGACCCTGACACCACCTCGCAATACAACAAGCGCATCCAGGAGGCGCCGCCGCTGCACATGGGCGGCTATCAGCAGTTGCTGCGCGGGGAACCCTTCCGCGCCAAGTTCCGTAACAGTTGGGAGAAGCCCGAACCGCTGACGCCCGGCAAGCTGACCGACGTCAACTTCACCATGCCTGACCTCTTTCACACCTTCCGCCGCGGCCATCGCATCATGGTTCAGGTCCAGAGTTCCTGGTTCCCGCTGACGGACCGCAACCCGCAAACCTTCACCGACATCCCCAACGCCAAGCCGGAGGAGTTTCAGAAGGCCACCGAGCAGATATTCCGCCAGAAAGACGCAGCCTCCGGCGTGGAAGTCCTGGTGATGCCGAAACCGTAACAGCAGCGAGCCGGCAAGTCAGAGCGGCTTCGCAGCAAGCAAGTCGGCAAATGGAATGGTTTTTGGCTGACTAGCTGACTTGCTAACTCGCTAATCAATGAGGAACGTATGCTAACTCGTACTTTTAGCTCCGCTATCCTGCTTGCGGCCGCGCTTCTGCTGGCCGCCCCGTCCTCCATCCATTCCGAAGAAGGCATGTGGACCTTCGACAACCCGCCATTGAAACTGCTCCAGGCCAAGTACGGCTTTACGCCCACCCAGGCCTGGCTTGACCATCTCCGCCTTTCCAGCGTCCGCCTCAACGACGGCGGATCGGGCTCCTTTGTCAGCCCCAACGGCCTGCTGCTCACCAATCATCACGTGGCGCGCGGCCAGTTGCAAAAGAACTCCACCGCCGAGCACGACTACGTGCGCGACGGTTTCTATGCCGCCACGCCGGATCAGGAAATGAAGTCCCCCGACCTCGAGGTCAACGTGCTGGTCGGCATGGAGAACGTGACCGCGCGGGTGCAGGGCGCGGCCAAGGGCATCTCTGACGAAGCCAAGGCGCTCAAGGCCCGCGACGCCGAGATTGCCGCCATCGAAAAGGAAAGCAAGGACAAGACCGGCCTCCGCTCCGACGTGGTCTCTTTCTATCAGGGCGGCGAGTATTGGCTCTACCAGTACAAGGCTTACACTGACGTGCGCCTGGTCTTTGCGCCCGAGCAGCAGGCAGCCTTCTTCGGCGGCGACCCCGATAACTTCACTTATCCGCGCTACGACCTGGACATGGCCCTCTTCCGCGTCTACGAGAACGGCAAGCCGCTGCACACCGATAACTATCTCAAGTGGAGCGCCAAGGGAGCGGCGCCGGGCGAGCTGATCTTCATCTCCGGCCATCCCGGTTCTACTGAACGTGACGACACGGTGGCCCAGTTGCTGGTGGAGCGCGACTTGAGTATTCCGGCCGTGACCGAGTATCTGCAACGCCGCATCGCCGCCGCCCAGGCCTTCGCTGCGCAGGGGCAGGAACAGGCTCGCCTTGTAGGCAGCACCATCTTCGGGCTGCAAAACAGCCTGAAGGTCTACGTGGGCCGCGCTGAAGCTCTGGCCGACCCGGCCATCCTGGCCAAGAAGCAGGCCGAGGAAGCCGATTTTCGCGCCAGGGTCGCCGCCAATCCCGAGTGGCAAAAGGTCTACGGCGACGCCTGGGAGACCATTGCCCGCGTGGAAGAGCAGGTGAAGCCGGAGATGAAGGGTCAGATCTTCCGCCGCACTGACAGCCGGCTTTTCACCATCGCGCTCCAGATCGTGCAGTACGTTGCCGAGATCAAGAAGCCGGACGGCGAGCGGCTGCCGCAGTTCCACGACGCCGGGCTAGACACGCTCAGGTTCCAGATGCTTTCACCGGCGCCGATCTATCCCTCCACGGAGAAGCTCTTCATGACCACAGCGCTCAAGCTGGGCCAGGAAAAACTGGGTAAAGACGATGCCTACGTGCAGGCCATCCTGCAGGGCGGAGACGTGGACGCGACCGTAAACTCGCTGGTGGACGGAACCAAGCTGGCCGACCCGGCCTTCCGCAAATCGCTGCTTGACGGCGGCGAGGCAGCCGTGGCCGCTTCCACCGATCCCATGATCGTGGCCGCGCGCCGCGTTGACCCCATCGCGCGCGCCACCATATCACCGCCTGCACGACACCCTGGTAAGCGTGCTCACCCCAGCCGGCGAAAAGCTCGGCAAGGCCCGCTTCCTGGTCTACGGCAAGGACGCCTATCCCGACGCCACCTTCACCCTGCGCCTGAGCTACGGCACGGTCGATGGCTACCCCTACAACGGCACCATTGCCCCGCCCTTCACCACCTTCTACGGCCTCTACGACCGCGCGGCCAGCTTCAGCAACAAACCGCCCTTCGACCTGACGCCCAAAGAAGCAGCCGGCCTCGACAAGCTTGATCTCGCCACGCCCTTCAACTTCGTCTCCACTGGCGACATCATCGGCGGCAACTCCGGTTCGCCGGTCGTCAATCGCGCCGGCGAACTCGTTGGCCTGATCTTCGATGGCAACATTGAATCGATGGCCGGAGATTTTGTCTATGACGGAACCAGGAACCGGGCGGTTGCCGTGCACTCTGCGGGCATGATCGAAGGCCTGCGCAAGCTCTACGGCGCCGGTGCCCTGGCCGATGAACTGCAAGGCATCAAGTAAACCCGCTTTCACACCAACACCCGGGGGAGCCGCACAGGCTCCCCCGGCAAGCGCGGATCACTGGTCAACGATAATAGTCCTCTTCGCTTACCGTCCCGCTTGACAACATCATTCTGAAGGTATATCCCGGTAACATCTGGTAAATTGTATCCGGACTCAGGTTTTGTCAAAGGCTAACTCATGACATATGTACTCCGTTTTATCCAATCGTACAAACCTGCTCACAGGCAAGAGTTTCTAGCACTCGAGTCTAAGTTTCAGGATCTTGAGCGCCAATCAAAAACGCTTCCCAAAGGAAGAAGGTCTCAGCCGTTGGCCGGCGGCGAACCAACCCATAGCCTGATCTGGGAATGCGAGTTCGAAAGTCTGGCCGCGGTGCAGGAGGCATTGCAAAGTTTTGAGGACGATCCGGTGCACGCGCGGCTTTTCGAACAACAGGCTCCCTACATCGAGCAGGTGCGAACCGAGATCCTGGAGCGACTTACATTTCCCGCATGAAACATACTGCCGCAGTTACACACTCCGATTTCGTCAACCTCCCGCAGCTATATAAGTGGTGCTCCATTCCTGCGGAAGAGTTACCTCTTCGCGCCGATCTCCGCGTCCCGTACCGGCAGGTCGCCGATGCCCGGATTCTGGGCTCTCTCATGGCGGAAGAACTTGCCGCGGTTATTGAGAAAAACAACCAACGCGGCTTAATGACGCGTGCAATTATTCCCTGCGGTCCTAAGTGCTGGTATGAGCCATTTGCGGCATTGGTGAACGCGCGCGGCATCTCTTTGAAGAATCTATTTGTTTTTCACATGGATGAGTGCCTGGACTGGCAGGGCCGTCTTCTGCCTCGCAACCATCCATACAATTTCCGTACATTCATGGAACGGTACTTCTATGATCCCATACTGGCGGAGTTATCCGTTCCGCAGAATCAGCGCTATTGGCTGTCTCCCGCAACCATGGATACCGTCAGGGACGCGATTGCCGAGGCGCCCATCGATCTCACCATGGGCGGATGGGGCCAGGATGGCCATGTGGCGTATAACCAGGCGCGAAGAACGCCCTTTCATCATCTCACCCTTGACGATCTCCGCAACAGCACGGTGCGCATTCAGGAAAACAATCTGGATACCCTGATCGCGCTGGCCCACCGCAGTTTTGGCGCTGCATACCAGTTTGTGCCGCCGATGTCGGTTACGCTCGGGATGCGTGAATGTTTTTCGGCTCGCAAAATACGGGTGTATTCCGATACCGGCGCCTGGAAGCAAACCGCGCTGCGCGTCGCCCTGTTCAGCGATCCCGTTCCCGAGTATCCCATCACGCTGCTTCAGACGCATCCCGACGCGATGATTACGGCGACCCTGGAGACGGCTCGTCATCCTATAAGTGAAAATCCTGACTGGGAGCTATTCTGAGATGAAAAGCCGCGCGCTGAAACCCCATCCAACCCTGGGGTTTACGCATGTCGTCGGCATCGGCGGCATCGGGACAGGCGTGCTGTTTCAGTTAGAGGGTGATCACACGCTGGGCCGGGATGAGAGCAGGCTGGGGCAGTTACTGCCTGCGCGCGATTACTGCAAACTTCATATAGTCGAACACTACATTGCCACATTGATGGGGTCCGGGAAGACCGAGGATGCCTGCCGGGTGCTGGCTATAGGCGCTATCGGAGAGGATGCCGCGGGCCGTGAGCTATTACAGGAAATGAACGGCGCGGGCATTGCAACGGAGTGGGTGCGCATCGTCGCGGATCATAGAACCTTGTTCAGTGTATGTTTCCTCTATCCCGACGGTGCAGGCGGCAATATAACCGCCAGTAACTCTGCCGCATCGGCCCTGGACACAAATGACATTCGCAGAGGCGAAGAAGTGATGGCCAGGATAGCGCAACGCTGCATTGCACTCTGCCTGCCGGAAGTTCCATTTGAAGTCCGGCACCAGTTTCTTAAGCTGGCCACGCGCTGCGGTAACTTTCGCGCTGCCTCCTTTGCTCTCTCTGAGATTCCCGCAGCTATGGAACTCAAGTTATTGTCCATGGTGGATCTGCTGGCGCTGAACCGGGAAGAGGCGGCTGGGTTGGTGGGTTATGAGTATTCCGCGCCAAATGCGCAGCGCTTCCTCTCGGATTGCGCATCGCTTCTTCGCAAGATACAACCCGGCATTCGCATTGTGATCAGCGTTGGAGCAGATGGCGCGTGTGCCTTTGAGGATGGTTTATGGAATTACCGGCCGGCGCCCGCCGTGCAGGTTGTCTCCACGGCGGGCGCCGGCGATGCGCTCCTGGCGGGCGTTCTATCCGGCATGGCTTCCGGGCTGCCGCTTAATGGCAAACCATACGCCCGGGATGCAGTTATGGGTGGTGAGTTCTCTTCTGCATTGGATCTGGGCATGCTGCTGGCTTCCTTTAGCGTTACCTCGCCTGATACCATACACTTCGGCGCCAACTTAGCTGCGCTGGAAGAATTTGCCTCAACCCTGAAGCTAGCAAAATAGGCGGCACACTCGGCGAGACGCAACTTTCATGCGCACCATTGCATAGCCGCGGTCAAAAGAACTTCAGCCGTTTGCAACATCGATCTTATCTCCACATACTCATCTTTATTGTGCGCCCCACCCCCGCATGGCCCAAAAACAAGGGTAGGGATTCCGTATTCGCGGCTAAGTAGGGACGCATCGCACGGAAAGGGCGCGGCGGTAACCACCGGCTCCCTGCCCAAAGCGAGGGCCGCGCTGCGCATCATGCACTGCGTCCACGGGTGTTTCTCGGCTATCTCGTAGCCCAGCAGCGGCGGATCGATCAGGCTTTTCCAATTGACCGGATACGCGCGGAAGAACGGATCGCCGGCGCAAAATCTCTTTAGCGAAAGCCTGATCTGTTGCTCGACTGCCTTGACATCCTCGTGCGGCAGAAACTGGAAGTAGATGCGCAGCGCCGCGTTCATGGGCACACTCCAGGGAACATTGGGATCGAAGCTGTTGGATTCAACCGCCAACGCCTGGACAGGCGCGGGATCGGCAAAATCTGCGTAGGCGCCCACGTTTTTCACCTTCTTGCGCAGCTTCGACCAGGAGTCCACCCACCCGAGCAGCCTGCCCAACGCAATGCTCGGGCTGAGCACCTCGCTTTGCGAGAAGTACTTTGTCGGGTCGCCCGCGTCCACCGTAAGATCGGCAAACATTCCTCCTCGTGTGGCGCGGTAGATCTCCAACTGCGTACCCTCGGCAACCACGCAGGCGTCAGCGGTGTAACCCCGCAGACGGGCTGCCAGCGTTCCTCCGCCTCCGCCCCACTCCTCGTCGATTACCGACTCGAAGAGCAAGTCGCCGTTCAGCCGAATGCCGGCGCGGCGAAGAGCGCAGAGAACCGCCGCCTGCGCCACAAGTCCCCCCTTCATGTCAATGCTACCCAGCCCATACATTCGGCCACGGCTCACTCTGCCCGACCACGGCGACCCTTTCCAGGCGGATCGTCCGGGAGGAACCGTATCCATATGGCCATTCAGGAGGAGACTTTTACCGCGGCCGCAGCCTGAAATAGTTGCCATCAGGTTCAGCCGGCCGGTATAGTCCCGGTCCTTGCGCCGCCACTGGCTGCGTGCCCGGTGCAGCATCTCTGTCGGATACAACTCAACCCGGACTCCATGACGCCTTAGAAATTCACTTAAAACGCGCTGCCCCGCCGTCTCGTTTCCGCGCGGTGGCACGGCTACCGTATTCACGCTTACCAACTCGTGCAGTAAGTGCACGAGTTCCTTGCTGAACGGAGCGATGAGCTTGTGCGCCGTTGCGCCCGGAGCTGAAGACGATCGATTCAGCCTCGCAGTCATAGAGCAACCTCCCTGCAGTTCACAATTCGATCAGTTGGCGGTGACCCAGGCAGACTTCCCGCAATCATGCCGACTGCTGCAAGCGCAATGCTACCAAATCCGGCGCAACCCACGGCCCCATGGAGGAGAAACTTCACGGCACCGGCTTCGTGGCCGCGGTGGTTGACCGGGGTGATGTAAAAGCCTCTCGCTCAATGCCTGATCAGACCCATAAACTGGAGAGCTGCTCTGCAATGCCCTTTGGCCTTACAATCGAAGACAGCCTCACAACCCCGCGGAGGGATGGGTGAGCGGTTGATACCGGCGGTCTTGAAAACCGCTGTACCTGAAAGGGTACCGGGGGTTCGAATCCCTCTCCCTCCGCCATGGAGTCAAATTGTTTATAATCAATAACTTAGATGTCGCAAATCTCCCCGATTTCCGGGCTAATTCCGCACAAATCTTCCACCAGAGAATTTCTCTCCGAGTAGCCAATCTCCCTTTGAGCCATCCTTTTCTCTGGTCGACCAGAGAGCAGTGGAGCTTTTGAGCTTGGCCGAGCAACCCGAAAGTTCGGCACTGTACTCAACCCGCTAATGGCCAACTTACTACTGACGCGGCAATTTGGCGTAAAGTGAAGAGTATTCCAGGCGACATCGGCGTTTATCGGTACAAATCCATAGTCATTGTGGCTAGTTTTCGAATTGCGCCTGACACGGGAGGAATCCGGCCCCTGCGGGTTCTTGCAGAGTTTCGCCATTTTCCGCTCATGCTAAGGGGATTTTCATCAACTGACCGCGACGATGCCTGACTGAACCTTCGGCTTTGCCTCCTCAGGCTTTCGAGTACCGCTCAAGAGTGATAAAACTCGGGCGAATCAGTGCTGAAAATGGAGTTTCCTGATGAACCTGACTCGGATGCTAGCATTGTTGGTCAACGCACGCAGGAGCGTCCACCTGCCGAGTACACCATCGTCAACGGTGGTAAGCAACTTCTACGCGTATGTTACCAGCAATTAGTACCAATACTTGAACTCGGGCCAGTCAGCGGCGAAGGTGCGCTTGCGGTGACGCAGCCAGAAGTAGTGAAGATGCTCGCGGTCCATGATCCAGGGCGCGTCAAAGGGGCCGAGGTCGATGACTTCGGCGTAGGTGTCGGTGTAGTCCTTCGCGTCGTTGCCGAGGGTAAGCACGGATTCGCCGGTGTAGTTGTTCCATCCCCAGTAGAAGTAGTTCTGATGGCCACTAATGGCGGTGGGGAGGTCGTATTTGGGGCCGAGGATGTTGACGGCGCTGGCTTCGCCGTAGTTGCCACAGAAGATGGCGGTGTGGGCGCGGATGTCGGGCGGAAGGGCGTTGTAGCGGGAGGCAAAGCCTTCGACCATCTGCGGCCAGCCGAAGCGGTCGGAGAGGATTTGCGGCAGGGGGCCGTAGAATTTGTCGAAATTGACTTTGTTGGGGTCAAAGCGGTCGGTGTAGGCGGTGTACTTGTCCGGCGGCAGGATGGTCAGCACCACGGGAGCGGTGGCGCTGCAAAGCACGTAGGCAAGAATCACCGTGTAGACGATGGGCGGCCAACTGCGGCGGGTAAGCTGGCCGAAGGCCACGGCGCCGGCGGCGAAGAGCACCGGATAGATGGGTGCAAGGTAGTAATTCTTGGCATGCATGGCCATCATCATGGCCAGGAACAGCAAATAGGTGAGAGCGACGAAGCGCCAGGGACGGGCTTTGCGGGCAAAGGCGAGCCAGGCGAGGCCGCCGATCCAGAGTGGGGCGGCAACGATGAGGAGCACTTTGACTTGCTGGACGAGGAACGCAACGGGCGGCAGCTTGACGTTCTTGTCGGTGTGGGCGACGCCGTTGAGGAACTCATAGGTGGGGAAGTGATGGACCCACTGCCAGAGGAGGTTAGGCAGGGCCAGCAGGAGGAGCAGGGCGACTCCGGCGGCACAGCCTTTGGACCAGAGGATGCGGCGCTGGGGGCTGAGGAGGAGGCCGACCAAAAGCGCGACGAGGAAGAAGACGGTGGTGTGCTTGTTTTCGATTCCGAGGCCGGCGAGGAGGCCGAAGAGGAGCCAGGCGCGGGGAGTGGCGGAGCCTTCGGCGAGGCGAAGGACAACGAGGAGCGCGCCCATCCAGAAGCAGGGCTCGAAGGAGTTCATGGAGAGATAGTTGGCGATGCCGAGGAAGACGGGAGCGGCGAGGACGGCGGTCATGGCCAGGACTTGCGCGGTGCGGCGGCCGCCGAGTTGCCAGGCGAGCAGGCCGGTGAGGGCAACGGTTACGCCACCGGCGGCGAAGCTGAAGATGCGAATGCCGGTGGGCGAGAGGCCGAAGAGCGCTTCGGCAAGGCGGGCTTGCAGGGCGACCAGTGGAGGCTGATCGACGTAGCCCCAGGCCAGATGATGACCGCAGACGAGGAAGTAGAGCTCGTCGCGGAAGAAGCCGTAGCCGAGATGGGAGCCCCAGAGCGAGCTGGCGAGATGGATCAGGAAGGTCAGGGTGGCAAAGAGGACGGCGAGCAGGAGGGCAGTGCGCAGGGGCGTTCGCGCAGGGATGGGCGAAGGGGTTTGCGGCAAGGTTGTGGCCTCCTCGGCGGCGGTCAGGGCGATTGTACGTGCAAGGGGTGGGGATGGTTCCATGAATTCCTTCGGTGTTTCCTAGATTATGCGCGATTTGAGCACGCACCGGGGGCGACTGACTTGGTGAGCTGACGTGCGGTGCCAGTTGTTTCTGCCTCTGTATTTCCCCTTCTTCGGACTTTCTGAGACCGGTGGCGTTAACTTGTTGCATCGAGGCCGCCAGGCGCATAGAATTCTATGCGCCATGATTGGTGCCGTCTCAGGCGCGGAGCGGTGTGGGAATGACGGGCGCAAAACCATTCGGGCCGCGGGCTACCTCGTGCAGACCCTCCATCAGCCACTGATCGCCCTCGGGGACTTCAGCCCTGAGCATCTCACCCGTTTCTAGGATCGTTCATGAATGTATTTCTGTGGATCGTTGGTTCAGCAGCAACCTTGATCGGCGTGGGATTTCTCTATCAATGGATCGGCGCGCATCGCGACCGCCTGCGCTTTGCCGGCCCAGGGCGCTGGGTGACGATAGGGCGCGGACACAGGCTCTACCTGCTCGAAAAAGGATCGGGCAGCCCGACCGTGCTCTTTGAAGCCGGCATCGTTGCCACCAATCTGAACTGGTTTCACATTCAGGAGACCGTCTCCCGCTTTACCGGCACCGTATCCTACGATCGCAGCGGCCTTGGCTGGAGCAGCCCATGCCGCACCGCCCGCACCCCCGGCAACATCGCCGTGGAACTGCACGCCATGTTGCAGTGCGCCCAGATCAAACCGCCAAACATTCTGGTCGGTCATTCCTTTGGCGGGCTGGTCATGCGCCGCTATGCCCTCCTCTACCCCGAAGACGTCGCCGGCGTGGTGCTGCTCGACCCCATGCGCTGTGAAGAATGGCCGCCGCTCGACCCCAGCAAGCAATCCCAGCTTGATCTCGGCACCAAGCTATTCCGTTTTGCGGTTCCGATTGCCCGATTCGGGCTCGTCCGTCTGGCCGTAACTTCGCTGTTCTGCCGCTCAGGGCGCATCTCGGCCCGGCTGGCCGGCGTCGCCGGCGATGGCGGCCGCCAGGTGCTGGGACGGGTCACGGAAGAGGTAGGCAAGATGCCCAGGGAAGTTTGGCCCATCGTCGCCGCCCATTGGTCGCGGCCCGGCTATTACGCGGGCATGCGCAGCCATTTGATGGCCGTGCCGGACACCGTGCGGGAAATGCAGGACGCAGAGCCCATCCGCGGGATTCCCGTGCTGTCTGCTGACACCGGGAAAATCGTCACCGCTCTCAGAGGATAGCCTGCAACGGATCGGCGACAACGTGCAGCAGGTGATCGCACCCGCCAGTGCGCATTGGATTCATCTCGACGAGCCCCAACTGGTGATCGATTCCATCCGCGAGATGGTGACGGCTGCTGCTCCGGAGGCGATCGCCGCCACGGGTTGAGTGGCGGCGATCGGTTGGCGTGGGCTACTGGGCCAACCCAGCAGGAGCGATGGCAAGCGGCGCCGCGCCAGCGCATCCAGACCGCAGACTATCGCATCAGCGAACACCTTGTCCGCATCGATTCGAGCGGCGCCTGCGCCGCGATTTGGCTATTTTTGCCCAAAGCCCCAAAGGGTCCAACCAGCCGTAGCCTCTATTCGTCAATCCTTCCATTCCGGCCAATGCGTCGTTTTTCGGTCGTTAAGGAAAAGCCTTCTCTCCTCTGAGCTGGAACGCTTTCCGCTGATGTCCGACTCCGCGCGAAAAACAATGAGTTCGATAAAACGAGTTTGCCGGGACGAATCCATGGCCCACGACAGCCAGCAAATGCAGGAGCATCAGTTCATCTCTTCCGAAAACCGCTCCTGTAGAGCCCGCCGGAGCATCTTGCCGTTGTGATTCTGCGGCAAGCCGCCGGATTCGAGAATCCAGATGCGGCGCGGCGCTTTGTAGGCCGCAAGATTCTTGCCGGCACCAGTCCAGCAAGTCGCTTTCGCTGGCCAGGGAGCCCAGGTGCAGTTCGACCGCCGCGACGGGAATCTCGCCTTTCTCCTTGTGGGGCAGGCCGAAGGCGACGGCGCGGGCCACTGCTGGATGAGCCAGCACGGCCTCTTCCAGTTCGCGGACGTAAACCGAGTAGCCGCCGGACTTGATCACATCTTTCATGCGCCCCACCAGCCGGATCAGGCCGAGGCGGTTGCGCGTGGCCAGGTCGCCGGTGCGCAGCCAACCGTCGCTGGTGAGCAAGCCCTGACCATCGCCCTTGTCCTTCCAATAGTGCGGAGTAAGACCGCGACGGCGGATCTGGCACTCGCCCGTCACGCCGGCTCGCACGGGCCGGCCGTTTTCGTCGGCCACGCGGATGCGAAACGGCGGCACGGGGAAGCACAGGTCGCCGCTGCCGGGCAACAGCGACAACTCGATGCCCATCATGGCGAGGCCGCCCAGTTCCACCATGCCGTAGCCGTTCAGAAGCACCGGCGGAATGCGCCGGCCACCCGGCAGCCGGACCAGCGCGCCGAACTGCCGCAGGCGTTGCCGAACTTCGGATGGCAGGTGATCGCTGGCCGAGAGCCACACGCGCACGCTTGCGAGCCGGGCGGGCTTCGGATTGCTATTGACCAGCCGGGCAAACATCGCGGGCACGCCGACGACGGCGGTGATGCCAAAGCGCTCGACAAGGTCCAGCGCGCGCCGCGACGTCGAAACGATCGAGGAAACAGCCGCGAATGCCCGCCATCAGGCCATAGAGCGCAATGCTAACGGCCATAATGTGGGACCAGGGCAGCGCGATGAGCGCGAGGTCCTTCGGTCCCAGAAATAGTCCGGCCAGCACCGTGGACGCGCGCGCCCCGAGCAGGGCGTTGCTGGAAAGGGCCGCGCCTTTGGGAAAACCGCTGGTGCCGGAGGTATGGAATACCGCAACTGTCGCGGCCGGATCGATGGCGGTCGGGCGGGAACGGCGCCCCGGTGTCGGCAGACGCGCACGAATCCATCGAGTGTCTCTGTCTCATCGTCGGCTTGTATCCAGGTGCGCACATTCAGCGCGTGGCGGTCTGCGATGTTGCGTTCGAAAACCGCTTTGTCGGTCACCAGGATCTCCGTGCCGCTATCGGCCAGAATGCGGCGCACTTCGGCGAGGGAGAGCAGCGGGTTCAGCGGAACCGCGATGCCTCCGGCGCGGATGATGGCCAGAAACCAATGAAAGCAACGCCGGTTGTTGCTGCGATAGATGGCGACGGGCTGGCCGGGACGCAGCGCGATCGATACGGCGGAGAAAGGCATCGATGGAGCAGATGTCGGAGTGCAGCTCGGCGAGATGATAACGGTCCGTCGTCTCCGACGGAGACTTCGCAATCCCCTTTCCGCCGAAGCAACTCGTCCACAAGATTGGCCACCGTGACGTTGCGGTCGCGCGAGAGTTGAAAGCGGCGGAAGATGTTCATTGGGCAGAAACCGGCTTGCGGCCCCAGTCGCTGGCGACGCAGTAATGGAACAGGCGGTCGAGGTAGTCCAGCACCGGCGGCGGGCACACTCCGGCGGGTTCCAGCAGCCGCTCGGCGTTGCTGGTATCAAACTGCATGCGCATGGTGAAGTAGTCGCGATAGGCGCGGCCGTCGCGCAGCACGCGGCGCTTGCGTCCCCACAACGTGAGAAACAGCAGCGGCCGCAGCGCGGCGAAGAAGAACTTCGGATCGACGTAGCGCGGCTCCGGCGCGTGGAAGTACTCCGCGGCGCGGCGCGCGATCTGCTGGATGGTGGCGCTGCCGCGCGGCCCGGCGCAGAGGTGGACCGTGCTGCCCAGGGCGGCCTCGTCAAAGACAAGGCGCGCCACGGCAGCGGCGACAAAATCCACCGGCACAATGTCCAGCACGGCGTCGGGATAGCCGGGCACGGTGCGCCACAACCGGCGCGCGTAGATCTTCAGCGGCCAATACATCATCTTGAAGCTGGAGGTCACGCCGGTGCGGGAATCGCCCACGATGATGCTGGGGCGCAGAATGACGCCGGGCAAGGAACCGAGGCGCGAGCGCACCAGCGCCTCAGCCTCGGCTTTGGTCTGTTCGTAGGTGTTGCGGTAGCTCTGGCCCACGGCGAGTTCGCTTTCGCGCACCAGGTCAGTGCGCTCGCCGGCCACGTAGGCCGTACCGACGTAGGCGAGGCTCCGAAGCTGGCGCATGCCAGCGGCGAAATCCAGCACGCGGCGGGTGCCCTCGACGTTGATGCGGCGCGCCTCGTCCAGCGAGTGATCGAAACGCACCGTGGCGGCGGAGTGAATCACGCGGGTTGTCTCCGCGGAAAGGCGCTGGTAGGCAGCGGCGTCCAAACCGCAGTTGTGCTGGCTGACATCTCCGGAATAGACCTGGACGCGGGACCGCTCGGCTGGAGGGACAATCAAATCGGCGCGCTGCTGACCCGATTGGCCGGGTCTGTCGCGGATGAGCAAGCGCCAGCCTGGCGTGCGGCTGACGATCCAGCAGTTCGCGCACCAGCTGCACCCCGAGAAAGCCGGTCGCGCCGGTGACAAGGATAAGCTCTTCGCTGTTCATTCAGAGACCGACCTCAGTGCTCGAACAACTCGAAGGCCGGTGAACGATGACCTTTCAGTGCGTGGGCAATGGGTAAGATTATGCAATATTATAGCTCGGAGACCCAGCCTGGAAAGCGACGACTTTCAGGAGCAGAGGCTTGTTTGCGGCATTCATGTCGCGGAAGGCCATTCCAAGAACTGATTCGCACAAACTGTACTTCTGGTGGGTAGGCTTTGAATGAACAAACCTGGGTCTGCTGTCGAAGGACGGAACGGCTCCGCACCAACGAGGGCACTGCCACGGAGTCGGGCTGCCTGACTGATGGTTGTTCTTTGGCGCAAACAGGCTGCTTGATAAAACAAGGGCACCAATCTACAGCGATCGTCGCTCCAAAGATTGCCGCAACTGTATCTAAATGTCCGCCTGTCGAACGCTTATCCAGGCATTTATGACGATCGTGGAATGATCCAACTGCAAACCGGAGATTGGGCCCCAACTGTCACCACTTGAGAGCCGGAGTACAGATTCCATGCGACACAACACGAAATCGGACCAAGAGCCGGCCAACCTTATTGGGCATTTGCAGCTTTCAGTTGAACATCAGGATCGGTACTTGGAAGTCGGCAAGTGTCTTGGAATCTGTGATATGCGATCGGAGCGGCGAAATGTCATGGCGCTAGGGCATTTCCCGGTACTGATTATGTACAGAATCTGAATACCACTCATTCGGAATAGCTTCTCGTGAATCGAGATACCCGGGAACCTACGTGTCCAGCCATACCAATTGCCGACCAGCAGGTTCTAGGCATCTCGCTGAGCCCGCGCCTCCTTGACCATACTGAGAAACCTCCGCGCCAGCTCATGGATACGATATTCCTGCCTTAGATGCAAAGCCTCCCTGGGAAGCAACTCTCCGCCCACGCCAATAGCGCTGGCTCCGGCGAGAATATAGTCGAACACCGTCAACTGATTTACGCCTCCTGTAACAATCAGCGGGATTTGCGGCAGAGGCACTTTGAGCGCGCGTATGTAGTGAGCGCCGCCGATGGGAGCGGTGGGAAAAATCTTGACGAAATCCGCGCCGGCCTTCCATGCCGCAATGATCTCGGTCGCCGTCAGGGCTCCCGGAAATACCACGACGTCCGCCTTCCTTGCATAGGCCACCACCTCCGGAACAAACCCGGGACTGGTCAGGAATCTAACGCCAACGTCGATCGACCGGCGCGCAGACTCCTCATCCAGGACGGTCCCGGCGCCCACCACCAGATCCGGATAGCGCTTTGCCAGGTCCTCGATTACATTCGGCGCCACGGGCAAGGTTAAGGGGATATCGACAATGGGAATTCCGGCCGAGTACAACGTCTCAGCGGCAAAAAGCGCGTACTCCGGAGATGTTACGCGCGCACAAGGCACAATGCCGATGGCGTGAATCTGTGAAACAACCTCGTTCCTATTCATCACTCCTCTGACTCCTAAAATCTCGTGCTTCGAACACTGTGATTGCCAGTTCGCATTGACCCGGCCATGTAAGATAACACCGCGTCCCTGCCAAACTCCAAAGAATTGAGCCCCCAAGATGCACCAGAGGCAGCGCGGAGTCTACTTTCGCAGAACCTGATCGTGCGCCTGAAGCACAACAAAGCCGACGGTCGCCAGGACACAAGCGATGGCCATTCCGAGCCCAACTATGAAGAGCAAGCGGAAGAGAGCCCTATTCCAGGGCCGGCTTCGCTTCCGCTCTTTTCCCGATCGGCATCCGGACATAGCTTGCCTCCTGTATCTCCACCTATCTGGTGAAGGTGGCTTGCCGCCCTACTGCAAAGGCGGCGGCGATGGAATGAACCGATAACCGAAGTTGCGCAGTGTGAGGATGTACCGAGACATCGCGGCCGTCTCAATTTTCGCCCTCACGGAATGGACGAGAACTCTGAGAGCGTGCGCCGAGGACGCCGGATTACCCCACAGCGATTCAAGCATCGTTCCATGACTTAAGAGTTCTCCCGGGTGCCTGCAGAGAAATTGCAACAGCTCAAACTCCATGTGGCTGCAGCGGGTTTCAACTCCGCGAATCCAGACCCGGCGACTGGAGACATCGATAATGAAATCGCCGATCTGAATTCTACTTTTCTCCTGCAGCTCGGTCTCAGTCAGATTCCCCGGTGCATCGGCTGCATGCAGGATGAGGCCGGCGAACCCGCGCCGCCGGGCATCGAAAGCAAACAAATCCAACTCTTCCCGGCGATATTCGTGGCTCAACAGAACCAGATCGATCGCTTTGGAGTCCAGGCAAACAATCGCATCCAGCAGGGTTGACGACCGGGCTACAACCTGGAAACGATCACCCTGAAAGAATCTCTTCGCGGCATTGTTTTGAAATACTTCCTCGCTGCCCACCAGCAACAGGTTCATCAAATGCTGGTGGGAGCGCCGGGAAGATCCAGGCGCGCGATTCTTCTGTAGTCCTAGCATCATGCACCTACAGGCTCCGGTCTCAATCCTGAGATTGTCTGCGATGCAGCCCTTTGGGGCCGCACCTGAATCAGTTATTCGTTTGCCCACTCCGATTCGCCCGCGGGCAGAACGTCGTTCTTTCCGGCAACCCAGACGTAGAGTGTGGGAAGCAGGAAGATGCTCATGACGAGATCAGCAATCAGCCCGCCGACGATGACGATGGCAAAGGGCCGTTGCGAGTCAGAGCCGATGCCGTGAGAGATTGCTGCCGGCAGCAGGCCAAGCGTGGCCACCAGCATGGTCATCATGATGGGGCGTAGCCGCAGGACCGCACCCTCGATCGCGGATTCTTCGATGGTGTGGCCGCGGGCACGCAACTGGTTGATGTACTCCAGCATGATGACGCCGGTTTGCACGGAGACGCCGAAGAGCGCAAGGAATCCGACGCCGGAGGAGACGCTGAAGTTGGTGTGTGTAAACAGCAACGCCAGCAGGCCGCCGATGCGGGCTATGGCGACGTTGGCCATGATCAACAGCGCCCACTTGAAGGACTTGTACATCGAATACAGGATGATGAAGATGAGCAGCACGGTGAGCGGAACGATGAAGAACATGCGCGCTTCCGCGCGTACTTCGCTCTGGTATTCGCCCTCCCACTCGATGTGATACCCGCGTGGGAGTTTTACCTGATCATTTACCTTCTGGATCGACTCTTTAACCGCGCCGCCCAGGGCGCGGCCACGCACGCTGTACTTGATAGCGACGTAGCGCTGGTTGTTTTCGCGATAGATTTCGGAACCCTCGTCCGCTTCCTGAACCTTGCAGAGCTGGTCCAGCGAAACCCGCTCGCCCGACGGCGATAACAGGCGAATATTCTTGATCGCTTCCGAGGTGTCACGGTACTGAGGGAGATAGCGCATCACAAGGTCATAACTCTCTTCTCCCTGCAGAACCTGGGTGAGAGCATTGCCTCCGACCGCTGTCTGGATGGCGTCCTGAACGTCAGCCACGTTGATCTGAAAGCGTGCGGCCGCCTCGCGATCTACCACGAAGTTCAGGTCGGGCTGGCCGGTAACCTGAAAGACTCCCAGGTCAGTAATGCCCTTGACCTGACCCATAATGGCCGCGACTTGTGCAGCCTTATCCTCAAGCAAATGCAAATCGTTGCCATAGACTTTGGTGGCAAGCTCGCCCTTGACTCCGCTGACTGCCTCCTCCATGTTGTCTTCGATGGGCTGCGAGAAGCCCCAGATCACGCCGGGAATCTTGTCCAGTTCCTTTTGCATGGCGGCGATCAACGCCTCTTTGTCCTGATGGAAGACCGGACGCCACTGTTCTTTCGGCTTCAGGTCCACGAAGTACTCTGTATTGAAAAAGCTGGTGTGGTCAGTCCCGTCATCCGAGCGGCCCGTTTGACTGGTGCACTGGGTCACCTCAGGAAAGGAGCAGAGTATGATCCTGGCCTGATTGGAGACCCGAATGCCTTCACTGGGCCCTGTGCTTTGAGCTAGAGAGCCGCGCACCCACAGCGCGCCCTCATCCAGGTGGGGCAAGAACTCCGACCCGATGACTCCGCCGAAAGCCAGATAAATGGCAAGGATAAGGCCAACGACGCCGGTGCCTACCGTGAGACTCCGGTGATGGATGGCCCAGGCGACACTCTTGCGGTAGTGGACCGTGAGATATGCCATCACCGGGTTTGTCCATTCCTTTGTGCCTTTGCGGAACAGGAGGCTGGCCAGAACCGGCGCCACGAGAATTGAAAAGAGCAGAGCGCCCAACAATGCAAAGGCAACCGTCCAGGCCATGGGCTTGAAGAGGCGGCCCTCAACGGCTTGCAACGTGAAGATCGGCAAATAGGCCGTGATGATAATGGCGATGGCGTAGAAGACGGGCCGCTGCACCTCGTGCGCAGCATCGCTGATCTTCTGCGCAGGCGTGCGCGTGCCGTTCACTCGTGAGAGGTGGCGAACGATGTTCTCCACCATCACCACCGCGCCATCGACCACCATGCCAAAGTCCAGCGCTCCCAGCGAGAGCAGGTTGGCCGGAATATGCTTCAGGTCGAGACAAGTGGCGGCGAACAGCAAAGAGAATGGGATGGTGAGGGCCACAATAATTGCGGCGCGAACGTTGCCGAGGAAGAGCAGAAGAACAATGACGACTAAGACGATTCCCTCGCCAAGGTTGTGCAGCACGGTGTGGGTCGTGAAGTGCATCAAGTCGCTTCTGTCGATAAAGGGAACTAGCTTTACGCCCTGCGGCAAAATGTGGTCGTTCAGTTCCTTAACTTTCTTTTCAATGCCTTCCAGCACGGGCTGTGCATCCGCGCCCTTTTGCAGGGCTACGATGCCCGAAACTACATCATCGTTATCAATGATCTTTCCATCCTCACGGTGGTACGCCCGGGCAAACCGGCCAAGCCGGATCTTCGGACCCTGCGTGACGACTGCAATGTCTTTTACCCGGAGCGGTGTGCCGCTCTTGGTCGTAATGACCGTGTTCTCGATGTCCTGGATATTTCTGACCAGCCCCACTTCCCGAACGTTGATCTGCTGCAGCCCGGCTTCAATGAAGCTGCCGCCTGCGTTGACATTGTTATTAGTAAGCTGCTGCTCTACCTGGGCGATGCTGAGTCCGTATGAAACCAGTTTGTCAGGGTCGACGCGGACCTGATATTCGCGTGTGGGACCGCCGAACGGGCTGTTATCCACGACACCTGGGACGGACTTCAGATTCTTGTCCACCACCCAGTCTTCGAGCGACTTCACATTCATGACGTCGTACTCGGGGTTGTTACTTTGCAGCGTGTAGAAAAAGATCTGGCCGACCGGGCTCCAGTCTGTCCCCATCTGTGGAACGACGCCCGGCGGCAAAGTTGCCTGCGAAAGCCGCTCCAGAACACGTTCGCGGTTCTCGAAATTTGTCGTTTCCTCGCCGAAAACCATTTCCACCGTGGAGAGCCCGAATAGCGACCAGGAGCGGACATGGACAACTCCCGGAATGCCGTTCATCACAACTTCCAGCGGAACAGTAACCTGCTGTTCGACCTGCTCGGCGGAGATTCCGGGCCACTGCGCGATGACATCGACATAGTTGTTGGCAACATCCGGATAGGCTTCGACGGGAAGGCGATGAAATGAAACGACGCCCCAGGCAAAGAGCAGCACCCCGATCGCCACCACAAGGATGCGGTTGTGCAGCGCAAAATCGACAAGTTTCCGGATCATTGCGCCTCCAGTGCGGCTTCCAGTTGAAGAACTTCAGCCACCACCTGCTGGCCGGGTGCGATCCCGGAAAGAATCTGTTGCTTGTTTCCAGGCAACGTGTTCCCGACATTCACCTGAATGCGTTTGAATTGCTTCCCGCCGGCGGGGGCGAAGACCCAATCACGGTCATGCAGATGCAAGATGGCGGAAGCAGGGACGACCGCGAAGGCCTCCTTCTTCCTGCTCTCAAAAGTCGCGGTGACAAACATGCCCAGCCGGAGAATGCCAGGGTTCGGAACTTCGATGCGCACCTTGGCGGTGCGGATGCGTGGGGTCCAGCATCGGCCCGATGTCGCTGACGCGGCCGGTCAGCACTTTGTCGGGATAGGCGTTGATATGAATCTGCGCGGCCTGACCGAGTTGAATCTTGGGAATATCGTTTTCATACACATCGCAGATGATCCAGACGGTGGAGAGATCGGCAATGGTGAAGGTTGTTGCCGAGCCGGAGAGGTTAACGCCGGCGGCGGCGGCCTGGGTCACGTATTGCGCCACGATGACTCCGGAGATGGGCGCGTAAACATTCACGATGCTACTGGGGTGGTTCTTGTCCACGCCGAGAGTCTTCAATTGTTCTTCGGCGGCGGTGAGGTCGGCCTGGGCGTCCTTCTCGGTGTCCTCGGCCTGCTCCAGCATGGACTGCGAGATAGCGCCATGCTCGAAAAGAGTTTGCGCGCGCACATAAGCCAAGTTGGCCATGTGCTCGTCGTTGGCCGCCTTAAGATAGGTGTCGAAGGCGGCGGTGATGTCCGGGCTCTGGACTTTGAGCAGAAGCTGGCCTTTTTTAACGTTGTCGTCGAGGCGGGCCTTGATGTCGACCACGCGGCCGTTGGCCAGCGAGATCACTGGAATCTCGCGCGCGATATCGGGAAAGACCGCGCCGGTAACCTTCAACTGCGCGGCAGCTTCCATCTTGTCCGCCGCCACCAGCGCGAACTGATCCGGTTTATCGACCGTCACCAGGCTGGCGTCTCCGGTCTTGACGACCTGCGGCGGAGGCGGCGCGCCATCTCCTGCCGCGGAATCCTTCTTGCAGGCCGCAATGGAAACTAAGGCAGCAAGGCAGCAGGAAAACAATAGAAGAGACTTACTTGTCATTGAACACCTCGCGCCCCAGGGCAAGATTCATTTGGCCGGCGGCCGTCAGATAGGAACCGACCAGTTGCAGATAGGCAAGCTGAACGACTCGGTAGTCGCTTTGCGCGTTGAGGAAGTCCATCAACGACGCTCCTCCATGCTGGTAGGCAAAGGTCACAGTGTCGCGCACCCGCGTGGCCTGATCACGGTACTTTTCCTTGTATGGCTTGAGCAGCGCAATGTTGCTGCGCACCAGCTCGTATGCCGAATCCACATCGCTGAACACCTGCGCCTTAGCCGCCTCTTCCGTCTCCTGGCTGCGGTCGATGTCAATCAAGGTGCGCTTCTTCTCTCCCTGATTGCGGTCGAAGATACGCAGCGGAATACTCACGCTCAAGCCGAGCGTCTGGTTGGCGTTGGGGTTGCTGAAGGATGGATTGTAGGTGTACCAGGCGCTATACGTCGGATCCGTCGATCCATTTGATACAGCCAGTTTATGATTGGTCTTCGCTTGCTCAATGCCCTCAATCGCCGCCCTCAGGTCCGGACGGTTATCGAGAGCGATCTGGCGGTAGTCGTCCAGGGGCTGAGTGGCGCTGCTCCAGTCGAAAGTGCCCGTTACGTCAAACTGATCTACCGGCATGCGCTCGTCGATGCAGCTGCAACAGCATAATCTTCGAGGTGCGCAGGTTGACGATCGCGGTCTCGATCTCGGACTCATATTGCACGCGCAACAGTTCAATGCGGTCCAGATCGATCTGAGCGATGTCGCCCGCCTTGAAGCGGTTGCGGCTGATGTCGATGATCTTGTCGTAATACTCCAGGTCGGCTCTTGCCAGTTCGAGAACAGCCTTGGCCTGAAGCGTCTGAACAAAGACCGAACGCAGGTTGAAAAGAAGATTGCGCTCCAGATCTTCGTGCTGCGATCCGGCAATTTGCGTTCCCTCCTTGGCGGTTTCCAGGCGCAACTCCCGCTTGTGCTCGCGTTCGTGCAGATAGCTGAAATTGGGCTGATATTGTGTGCCGGACAGTGGCGACCAAACCCCGTTATGCCGAGCGATCTGCGTTCCATCCGTCGAAAGAGTGAATTGCGGATTGGGACGGAGAAAGGCTGTGATCTCCTCGGCTTTCATCTCCTCCACGTTGGCCGCATCCGCTTTCAACACCGGGTTCGCCGCTTCAAACTTCGCCTTAACCTGCTCCCAAGTCAGAGCTTGTTGCGCGGCGGCGGATAAGCCCGAAGCCAACAGGAGCCCTATGACCACGGCGCCCCAGGTCTTCCAACTCAGGAATTTCAAATTTTGCATGAGCGACCTCGGATGCTGCATATCGAGAACGAATCAATGTCGAGCTTTTACGCTCGTGGCGGAACGGAGCGAAGAACGAACAGCCTCAGCATAGAGCGAAGCCTGGAAATCGCCGCGCTATCTTTCAGTCACGTCAATCCCATCTTTCTGCCACACCGACCCTATCTTTTGGCCAAATATCAAGTCTTTGGAAAATCCTTATGAACTTCGGTGTAGGGGTATCTAGAATTCAAGTAGCTGCACCAGCCTCGCCGGCGCGGCGTAACAGGTGCTCATGTACGGAATTCTCTTCAAGGGAACCAGGCGATCTGTTCTGCTCAAAGCAGGAGCCATAATTGCGGCCATTGCGCTTCTGGACTGGTTGGTGGTTGCGGAGATTCCGCTCGGCTTCCTCTATCTGGTTCCCATGCTGATGGTTGGAAGCATTTTGAGCCGCTGGCAGATTTGCGCCGTCGCCGCCCTTTGCACCTTCCTGGCGGAAATGTTCAGCGATCTGGCCTGGAACCTGAGAACCGGCATCTCCAGGGATGTGCTCTTCTTCGCCGCCTTTGTTGGAGCAGGTTCCTTCATTCGTGAGGTGGTCCGCAACCGCAGGGTAACGGAGGAGCACCTTCATGAAATCGAGCGGCAGAGAGATGCGCGCTGCGAAGCGGAAGAACAATTGAAGATCCTCATTGACAGCAGCCCGGTCGCCATCCTTACGGCGGATTCGGATGGCTGTGTGCTGATGGCCAACGAGGCGGCGCATCGAATGCTGGGCGTTCCGAATGGGGAGCTTCCAGGAAGAGTCATTCAGCGTCACTTTCCCGCGCTGGCAAACGTCACCATACAGCAAACATCCCAACAGCTTCTTCGCACTGTGATGCAAGCCCGCGGCCAGCGTGATGATGGGGAAGCATTTCTGGCGGACATCTGCTTTTCCACCTATCGGACCAATGCAGGAACGCGACTGACAGCAATGGTTTTGGATGCGTCGGAGGATCTCCGTGCCCATGAGGTGTCCGGCCTGCATCAGCTGCTTGCCGGATCCCGCATTGCGATCGGCGCCGTCTCCACGAGGTTCGCAATGTGTGCGGAGCCATTGCCGTCGTGCATCAGAATCTTGCGCGCGGTGGATTGTTGGCCGGAAACAAGGATTTCGAGGCGCTGGGCAGCCTTGCCATGGCGCTGGAACGCATTGCCAGCGTGAATCTGCGCCAGGCCACCACACAGGCCACAGAAGTCGATCTCACCGTTCTACTGGATGAATTGAAAATTGTAGTTGCGCCCTCATTGCAGGAAGAGGATATTGTGACACAGTGGATTGTGGAGCCGGGTTTGCCGCTCGTATGGGCTGACCGGCCAAGTCTTATGCAGGTGTTTCTTAACCTGGTTACCAACAGCGTTAGGGCGTTGTCAAAAACTGAGCGGCCGCAACTGTTCATTACGGCTAAAGTTGAGAATAAGCAGGTTCTTGTCGAAGTTGCCGACAACGGCGGCGGAGTTGCTTATCCCGAGTTTCTCTTCCACCCCTTTCAGGCTGGCGCCGAATCGACCGGCCTGGGCCTCTACCTGTCGCAGGCGTTCCTGCACACCTTTGGCGGGGAACTGCGCTACCAGCCTCTCTCCGGCGGCGCCTGCTTTATCGTTAGCCTGGTTGCGGCGGCTTCATCCGGGCAGGACTTGTAATGCGAGAAATCCGGATATTGATGGTTGACGATCACAACCTCTTTCGCGAGGGCCTGAGCCGGCTTCTTGAAGCTTCTCCGACATTTCAGATTGTTGGGCAATGTGCAACTGGAGCCGAAGCTGTTTCCGCGCTTTCCAGGACGGCGGCAGATGTGGTCCTGCTCGATTACGATCTTGGCGAGGAGCGGGGTTCCAGCTTGCTCACAAAACTGAAGAATTGCCAGCGCGACGTGAAGATCCTCATGGTCACGGCAGGCATGAGCGATGCAGCAATCCTGCAGATCATGGAAGCTGGAGCCTCCGGAGTTTTTCTGAAGCATAGCAATCCTGACCAGCTCGTCGCCGCCATTCATCGCGTTATTAATAACGAAATTTGGCTGGACAGCGAGGCTGCCCGTTCTCTGCTGTCCGCAAAGAGCTCCCATGCAGAGCAAATGGAGCACCATCGGCCTCTTACTTCCCGCCAAAGCGAAGTCATGAGGGGCATTCTCGACGGGCTCACCAACAAAGAGATTGCGTGGAAGCTGAAAGCCTCAGAGAGTTCAATCAAAGCAGTTATTCAGGAGCTCTTTTACAAGGCTGGGGTCAGGACCCGGAGCCAGTTGGTTAGAATCGCGATTGAGAAGCACTCTTCCGATTGGCTGAAGCCAGATGAGACAGATTGATGGAACCCATGCGTCGAGAGAAGTGTCAGGGAAGATGATGGATAACTCCGTGCGGCAGCGGGAAGAACGAGAGATGCGCGACGCGCAGTTCGCCATGCGTCTTTCTCTGGCGGTTGGCGTGGCCATGCTGCTGGGCAAGACGACAGCTTTTTTCCTGACGCATTCGGTAGCCATTTTTTCAGACGCTGCAGAATCTGTGATTCACGTGATTGCCGTGGCCTTTGCCAGTTTCAGCCTTCGCCTCAGCGCGCGGCCTGCCTCCCACCACTTTCTCTACGGTTACGAACGTATCGCCTTTTTCTCCGCGGGATTTGAGGGAGCCCTGATTGTGATCGCTGCGATCACGATTCTCTATGAATCGATTCGCGAGTGGATCGAAGGGATCCAGTTGCAACATCTGGGAGCCGGGACGCTGTTGATCCTGGGGGCGGGAATCCTGAATGCGGCTCTGGGCTACTATCTGTTGCGAGTGGGCCGGCGCACCCATTCACTGATTCTCGAGGCCGATGGCAAACACGTTTTGACAGACAGTTGGACCAGCTTCGGCGTTGTGGGAGGACTGGTGTTGGTGCTGCTTGTGCACTGGCAGCCGTTCGATCCCCTGGTGGCCATTGCAGTGGCCGCAAACATTCTTTGGTCAGGAGGACGCCTGGTGTGGCGTTCGGCGGTTGGGTTGCTGGATTATTCAGATCCAGAGGCCGGCCGAAAGATTCGCAAGCGGCTGGATGCCATCTGTTCTGAGCTGAACATTCAATACCACGGCGTGCGCTTCCGGACCACCGGACGCCGCCAGATCATCGAAGTGCATTTGCTGTTTCCGCGGCTCACATCAGTGAACGAGGCCCACGGCCTGGCCACAATTCTGGAAGAGCGCCTGCCGGTCGAGTTGGAGATGCCCGCGGAAGTTATAACCCACCTGGAATCATTGGAAGATCACGAAGAAACCCACCACAATCGGCACTACACAGGAAAGCCCGAGTAGGTTGTGCGGCGTTCGCTTGATGAACAGCATGTAGCAACAAACTGAGCGCGGCAAGTACAGAAATAGTCGTTTATAAGAGTGAGATAACTATATTATACACAATGGCTTAGAGTGTATTTGGCAGGATTAGTCCCCGCAAGTCGGCTTGGCGGAAGCAATCTGCCCCGTGTCGGCCTAATCTGCCTTTAGATCACACTTTTCTCAGGTAGACCAGAGAACAGTCGAACTTTTGATCCATCCCTTTGGCCAACCCCGGGATAGACCGCTCGACGGTCTGTGACGGGAGCTTCGCTGAGAACTCCACCGCAGAGAATCATTCTTACTCTAAACCTTTTGAAATCAATCGCTTGCAAACCCTCTATCGAGAGTTCGAATTCTACTCCCCCCGCCACGCAGTCAACCTGTTTATAATCAATAACTTAGATGTCTGGAATCTCCCGGATTTCGGGCTAATACCGCATATATCTTCCACCAGAGAATTTCTCTCCGAGTAGCTAATCTCCCTTTGAGTCACCCTTTTCTCTGGTCGGCCAGAGAGCAGTGGAACTTTTGATCCATCCCCTGGTCACACCGGGGGCACGACCGTTTTCGATGGTCAAGACAGTCTGCGAACCGGTGGACCGGAATTCCGCTTCGAGAAGTATAGTGAGATCCGTGGTTCAAAGGTTCGCCTCGTCGTTACTTCCCGCACCAGATGATCCGGTTGTCACGAATCCAGAAGTGACTTCCGCATCTCTCTGCGGGCACCCAGATGGAAGGAGATAGTGAGGCTCGCTTCCCCCGCAATAAAAGCTCCCAGCGCGGGTTCGCCGATGGCATGAGACAAATGTCAATTCGTTCACCGCAGCCACATGGGCAGGATAGGATCGCCCACTTATAGCCCGATTGTGCACCGACGATGAAGAGATGATTTCCGAGCGAAGAGGGGAGCTTGTGCATCGAGGGAATCACGCGAACGCGAAGTGACTTTGGTCTCCTCGAAAGAGTTGCCCATACGCGCTTCAGCGCATCTGACACGTTCATTCTTGCCATAGCATTCCAAGGAACGGCTCCTGGTCACCACGACCCCAAATCTCCCGGTTTCCGCAGGAACACTCCGCTGAAGGTAAAGCCTGGTTGGTTCGCATCTTCGTTTCGTCGAAGAAATGAATGACTTCGCTGCTGACCCGGTCGGCCCCCATGAATCCGGTCAACCGGTGGAGGAGCTCTGCGACGGCAGTCGAAGCGACAGCGGTTGTGAATGCAATTACAGCAGGCGCATTGTCCTCTAACTCGGGAGCATAGTGCTGGCGGCGCAGCTCTTCTGCCTGCTTCGGATTGAAGCTTTCAATCACCTGTGCCCGGACGCCCTCTGCGGTAATCCTTCCCCTGCAGAACAGACAGGCGCTCCCCGGCAAAAGCGTAGTCACACGCCCCTGCACGGACGCAATCGTTCCATTGTTCGAGTCGACCTTCACACCCATGTCGATGACTGGAACCAGATAATCGACTGCAATCCTGCAAAGAATCGACCGGCCCCACTCATCATCGGTACATCCGAAGATTACTTCGCAATCCCGGAGTGCCCCTGCAGTTGTCCGGTTGGTGATCAGATCGGGGAATAGCCTAAATTCGGTTCCGAAGCCAACCTCTCGCGCGAGCCGCTCGATGATTTCGATTTTCGGCAGACCGACGTCCGCCATCCTGGAGCCGTACACGTGCGTTACATTGGACGCGTCCAGCGTTTGGTCCTCGAACAGCGAAAGCCTGCCAATTCCGAGTCGAATCAGCTGCTCCGAGACCGCAGATCCCGTGCCGCCGGTGCCGACGATTCCAAAATGACGGTTCTTAAGCAACCGCTGCATCTCCGTACCGAATGCGCGTATCTGGCGATCAAAGATGACGGAGTCCACACTCATCTGCGGCCGCTGGTCAAAGAATCTGAACCTGTTGCCAACACTACGAATTACCTCAATCGGTGAGGTGCTTCCGTCCTGATGCCAGACGCGCGCATGGGGCCTGTCCGCAGCCGAGAAGACCAGGCTAGCGTTTAGGCTCTGTCCGCCGATGCGCGTATAGGCAGTACGGAAAAGGCTCCGCTCGGTAAAGTCATCCTGTGGGGAATGCTCAAGGATGCCATCGGGATGAGAGTGTACAAAAGCAAAAGACATCCTCCCGGCGTCGGCCCTTTTCATCGCTCGCATGAAGGACTGCGGCGCGATCTCCATGTGATGCTGCGAAGCGTTGATGATTTCCGCCGGCGATACCGGAATGACGTCTCTCACCAGAAGTCTCGACTCCAACGGCGTGAAAGAGTGGCTGCAAAGAAGATAGGCCGCCTGCTCGGATAGGCCGGGTTGAAAAAGATGATCGGTCAGAGCCATGAAGTCCGATTCGACAAATGTGATGGAGTAGCGCATCAGGTGCCTGCCTCAAGTTCCCGTTTTACGGACGCTATCTTGCTGCGTAGGTTGTCAGTTCCCGGCCGCCAGGTACTATGCCGCGACCAGCGTTGCCAACCATCTGCAGTCGGATCGTGATAGTCCGCGCGGTTGGGAAAGGCCCCGTTGGTCAGACGCACATCGGGCCCGGTCCAGAACATATCCGGATTCGAGTGCGGGTATCCGAATGGCAATCGGATCAGCAGGTCGGTCAGCCGAGGCGTATATGATTGCGGCATTGGAAAGCCGCGGATGTAAATTCGCACCTCGCCTGGATAAGGCGCTATCTCATGCCGCCAGCCCTTTTCGTTCAAAAAGTCCAGGTCGGCTTCGGGTAAAACAGCGATGGTTGCGGGTGAGCTCATTCAAGCGCCGCTCCCCGGGTTCAGCTTCCCCTGCGCGCTGTAGAAATGCTCCCATTCGGTCAAATGAATCTCGGCCGCTGTCTTGGGAACAAGCTCGTCATCGCGGTGTCCCTGGACCTCCCGGAACAGGACGTAGGTGTCGGGAATCGAACCCAGCGTATACAGCACAATGCCGGTGGTCGGGTTTGGGGAGGCCTTCTCAACACGATCGATATAGATCTTGACCGTGCGGTGGTGGTGCGCGTGTTCGATCTGAGCAGGTGCCGCGTTACTCTGAGTCATCTATCTTCTCCTGAGAATTCCGGTTTTCGGAATCCTCACTATAGAAGGCGCTCGGCGTTGTCGATTTGGACAAAAGCGGAGGAATTCATGTAGCATTCGGCTTTTTGCCGGCACTCTGTCCAAATCCGGCAACCCGGGCGCATTATTTAGTAGAAGGTCTTTTCGGTTGCCAGAATGAAGGAAAAGGCGCTAGTCAAGACGGCCCCGGATCCCGTTGCCGGCGCCGAAGAGGTGCGGCAAGCGATCGCTGCACTCACGGAGGCCGAATCGGTCAAGCTGATGCGCGCGGCGGAAGGAACTGCCTATCGCCTCCGCCGGCGTGTGTTTTGTGTGGATCCCAAAGAAATCTTCAATGAAGCCGTCCTGCGGGTCTTGGACGGGCGTCGTCACTGGCAGCCTCGCAAGGTTGACTTCGTGGGTCTACTCATTGGGGTGATCAAGAGCATTGAGTCTGAATGGCGCGAAGAGACCAAGCGGCCGGAAAATCCCGTTCTTGAGACAGACCTGCCGGCTTCGAACTCGGATGGCGATCCGATTCCGAACAGCATTCAGCAGACAGCGGACCTCCGCCCCGGCGCAGAGCGGGCGCTCATCCAAAACGAGCAGATCACCCAGGAGCAGCTCTTTGAACAGCTGGAGGAGTTCTTCAGCGATGACGCGCTTGCTGCCCTTATCTTCAGTGAATGGCGAAGAGGAACCAAGGGCCCGGAAATCATGAAGGCTCTGGACCTCGACCGCCAACAATTCGACACGGCCGTGCGAAGAATGGATCGCGCGATCAAGAAGCACTGGCCTGAAGGAATGCCCGATGTCCGCTGACACGAATCGCAGCAAAATGGATCTCGAAACACTGTTCGACAATCTTGCCGAAGCCGTCGAACATGCTCCCCCGGAGGATCTTCTGGCAGAAGCCAAGGCCGCAAGCCAGGATACAGAACGCATCGCGGCCGACGTTAAGAACACTCTGCTCGATGCCGTTCGCAACTTTGAGCAGAGGAAGCTGCATGCCGCCCGCCATGCTTATCGGAAGCGCTCGACAGAGCTAAGCTGTAAACAATTCGCACTGCCGGATAGCGCCTCGGAGAGACGCAAGATGCTGATAAATGCGGCCGCGACCAATCAACGGGTGGCGATAGTCACGGCGAAGTTCCGAGATCTACGAGAGCTATCCGATGAGGATGTCCGATCGGCGCTTGAAGATCTGATGGATCTTGGCGCATTCGACCAGGCGGCGGAGCTAATCGATGATGGAAACAAGTAGGGCAGGTCAAACCCCATCAGAAATCCTGGCTGAGTTGGGAGTGCGGGATCCGGAAGATCTCGATATCGAGGCCATTGCCCAGCACTGCGGAGCCACGATTCGATACAAGCCGCTCTCTGGTTGTGAAGCCCGCATCATGGGCCTAGGTGACGCCGCGATCATTACCATCAACGCCGCCTCTCCGCTTGAACGGAAACGGTTTTCGGGCGGGCATGAACTCGGCCACTGGATGCGGGATCGAGGCACGGCAAGTTTTCAATGCAACGAGCAGATGTTCACACGCGAATGGTCGGAAGAGAACCCGGAAAAGCGCGCCAACCGCTTCGCGTCCGATCTCTTGCTCCCGGCGAAGATGTTTCGCCCTTTTTCGAAAGGGCTCCCGGTTACCTTTGCATCGGTGCAACAGTTGGCCGACATCTTCCGGACCAGCCTGTCAGCGACTGCGATCCGACTGGTCGAGTACGGATCCTACCCCGCCATGCTTGTATGCAATGGCGCCAGAGTTCGCCAATGGTACGTCGCAAGCTCAGATGTTTCCGGCAAGCTCTGGCCTGTCGACCGTCCCGGGCCATCCACATGCGCTGCTGAGCTCCTGAGCCGGCGCAATCCGGCCCTGCGGCAGCGCAAGCTTGGCGCAGACCAATGGATCAAGAACTTCCGCGCGGATCAGTACTGGGTCAAGGAAGACTCGATTCCATGGATAAACCAGACCGTGCTTTCACTTGTCTGGTGGGAAGACGAGAGCCAGCTCGATTGACCTCGACAACTTTCAAGAGGAAAGCGCTTCCTGGAGATCTGACGGTAGAAGGAACTGGGATTAAATCCGACATCGCGGCCTCTTCCACAATAATAGGGACCAAAGCTCGTGTCCTCAGAAGAGGTTCAGCATAGATGACTTTGGCGAGGAACGAGATGATTTCTGCAGGCTTTGGCACTGGTCCGCTAGCTCATGCCCAATCAATTGCACAATCCGATTCAGTTGATGCGGCAGGACTCTCGTGGTGTTGACAAATCCGCCGTTCGGCGAGAGGTCGAATGTGTGCGCTGGCGAATGGTTTGGCCAGTACAGTCCTGAGCCACCGGGCTTGAGGTGTCGGAAAACCTGTAACCTGTTGAAAAAACGTAAATTACCGGCGAGGTGAGGTCGATTTTCTCGACCGTAGGTCGAATTCGAAGAGCACCAGATTACAATTGCGACTGTACATCAGCAACTGACGTCTGGAACCAATCTCGTCCGAAGTGAGATGGCCATCTGGGCTCACCTCCAAGCGAAGAGATGTGTATGAACAAGAAAGACCTCAGCGAGCGCGACATCTGCTCCAAGTTCATCAGCCCCGCCGTTCTGCGTGCTGGCTGGGACCCGTTGGTGCAGATCCGCGAGGAGGTTTCCTTCACCAATGGAAGGATCATTGTTCGCGGCAAACTCGTTACACGCGGTAAAGCCAAGCGTGCCGACTACGTCCTCTATTACAAGCCCAACATTCCTATCGCCATTATCGAGGCCAAGGACAACAACCACAGCGTCGGGGATGGAATCCAGCAGGCCCTTGGCTATGCCACCACCCTGAACATCCCCTTTGTGTTTTCCTCGAATGGGGACGGATTCCTCTTTCATGACCGCACAGGCACAAGCGCGGAAAAAGAGTCGAACCTCACACTGGATCAATTCCCATCGCCCAGTGAACTGTGGGAGAAGTATCGCGCGTGGAAGGGGCTGACGCCGGACGAGGAAAAGATTGTCCTCCAGGACTACTTCGACGACGGCAGCGGCAAGGCCCCGCGCTATTACCAATGCAATGCCGTCAACGCTGCCATAGAAGCGATTGCAAAGGGCCAGGATCGCATCCTGCTGGTCATGGCCACAGGCACCGGCAAGACCTACACGGCCTTTCAGATTATCTGGCGATTGTGGAAGGCCGGGCGCAAGAAGCGCATCCTCTTCCTGGCCGACCGCAACGTTCTGGTTGACCAGACAATGGTCAACGACTTCCGCCCCTTCGGCGCGGCGATGGCAAAGCTCAGCACCAGCGCAAAGACTATCGAGCGCGAAGACGGCACGGAACTTGAACTCACCACGGCTCTCGACAAGAAGCGCCGCATCGACACCGCCTACGAGGTGTATCTGGGCCTGTACCAGGCCATCACCGGCCCGGAGGAACGCCAGAAGCTTTACCGCGAGTTCTCTCCTGGCTTTTTTGACCTGATCGTCGTCGATGAGTGCCACCGCGGCAGCGCTGCCGAGGATTCAGCCTGGCGCGAGATTCTCGATCACTTCTCTGCCGCTACCCAGATCGGCCTTACGGCGACGCCCAAGGAAACCGCCTACGTCTCCAACATTCACTACTTCGGCAAGCCGGTCTATTCCTACTCGCTCAAGCAGGGCATCCAGGACGGATTCCTTGCGCCCTATAAGGTCGTCAAGGTCCACATCGACGTGGACGTCGAAGGTTACCGCCCAGAACCGGGCAAGACGGACCGCGACGGCAACGAAGTCGAGGACCGGCTTTACAACCCGAAGGACTTCGACCGCACCCTGGTCATCGACGACCGCACGAAACTTGTTGCGGCAAAGGTCTCGGACTTCCTGAAAGAAAGCGGCGACCGTTTCCAGAAGACCATCGTCTTCTGTGTGGACGAAGAGCACGCTGCCCGCATGCGCAGGCGCTCGTCAACGAGAACAAGGACCTTTGCGACGAGAATCATCGCTACGTCATGCGCATCACCGGCAGCGACACCGAGGGCCAGGCGCAGCTTGGAAACTTCATCGATCCGGAATCAAAATACCCCGTCCTGGTCACCACGTCGCGGCTGCTTTCCACCGGCGTGGACGTGCAGACCTGCCGCCTCATCGTTCTCGACCGGGCAGTTGGCTCCATGACGGAGTTCAAGCAAATCGTCGGACGCGGGACGCGCGTTCATGAGGACACCAAAAAGTTCTACTTCACTCTCATCGATTTCCGGGGCGCCACCGATCATCTTTGCCGACCCCGACTTCGATGGCGAGCCGGTGCAGATCTACGAACCAGGCGAGGGTGATCCAATCACGCCGCCAGACGACGTGCCGCCCATCAGCGACGCCGAAGATCCCGTTCCGCCTGATCCCGGCGACGACGAAGTGATCGTCGATGGCGAGCCGCCCGACATCAACCTTGTGCCCGGCGCAGAACGGCGCGCTAAGGTCTATGTCGATGGAGTGGGGGTCACCATCCTCGCCGAGCGGGTCGAATATCTCGACGAGAATGGCAAGCTCGTCACCGAAAGCCTGCGCGACTTTACCAAGAAGGCCCTGAAGAAGCGCTTCGCCAGCCTCGACGATTTCCTGCGGCGCTGGAAATCGGCCGAACGCAAGCAGGCCATCATTGATGAGCTGGAAAACGAGGGCCTGTCCCTTGCTCCCCTGGCCGAGGAAGTCGGCAAGGACCTCGACCCCTTCGATCTGATCTGCCACGTCGCTTTCGACCAGCCGGCCCTCACGCGGCGCGAGCGCGCAGACAACGTGCGCAAGCGCGATGTATTCACCAAATACGGCCCACAGGCCCGCGCCGTGCTGGAGGCGCTGTTGCTGAAATATCAGGACGAGGGCATCATCGACTTGGGTGATCCGCGTATCCTGCAGATTCCGCCGCTCGATGCGATGGGAACACCACTGCAGCTCATCAAGGAATTCGGGACACGGGCGGGTTTTACCTCCGCCGTTCAAGAACTTCAATCAGCCCTCTACCAGAAGGTGGTCTGAGCCATGTCAGTTCGCAACACAGTCAAATCCATCCAGGACATCATGCGCCAGGATTCGGGCGTCGATGGCGACGCGCAGCGCATCTCCCAGCTCTGCTGGATGTTCTTCCTCAAGATCATCGACGACCAGGATCAGCAACTCGAACTTATGCAGGACGGACTATCGCTCGCCTATCCCGGCCAGCCTGCGGTGGCGCGCCTGGGCCGCGGACCCCGAGGGCATTACCGGCGACGAACTGCTCGGCTTCATCAATGACCCAGCTCTTTCCCGCAGCTCAAGGAGCTTTCTGTCGGCCGGCAAGCAGGGCGATCGCCGCCGCGTGGTCCGCGATGTCTTTGAGGACGCATACAACTACATGAAGTCCGGCCAGTTGATGCGCCAGGTGGTCAACAAGATCAACGAGGTCGACTTCAACAACCTGGCCGAGCGCCAGCACTTCGGCGACATTTACGAGCAGATCCTCAACGACCTGCAGAGCGCCGGCAATGCAGGCGAATACTACACACCCCGCGCCGTCACCGCCTTTATGGTGGACCGCATCGATCCCCGGCCCGGCGAGAGTCCTGCTTGACCCCGCCTGCGGCACCGGCGGATTCCTCACCTGCGCTATCCGCCACATGCGCGAGCACTACGTCAAGCGAGTGGCGGATGAACAGGCCATGCAGGAGGCGCTGCGGGCGGTCGAAAAGAAGCAGCTGCCGCACATGCTCTGCGTCACCAACATGCTGCTGCACGGCATTGAGAACCCGAGCTTCGTCCGCCACGACAACACGCTAGCGCGGCCCTATATCAGCTACACGCAGTCAGACCGAGTGGAAATTGTCCTCACCAATCCGCCTTTCGGTGGCAAGGAGGAAGACGGCATCGAGAGCAACTTTCCCAAACACTTCCAGACTCGCGAAACCGCCGACCTCTTTCTGGCCCTCATCATTCGCATCCTCAAGCCGCAGCGGGCGCGCCGCCGTGGTGCTGCCCGATGGCTCGCTCTTCGGCGAAGGCGTCAAGACGCGTCTCAAAGAACACTTGATGGAAGAGTGCAACCTGCACACCATCGTCCGTCTGCCCAACAGCGTCTTCAAGCCCTACGCCAGCATCGGCACCAATCTGCTGTTCTTTGAGAAGGGCATAGCCGACTAAGGACATCTGGTTCTACGAGCACCGAGTGCCCGAAGGCCAGAAGGCCTACTCCATGACCAAGCCCATCCGCGTCGAACACCTCAAGCCCTGTGTGGACTGGTGGGGCGGCGCGAAGCGCAAGGGACGCGTGGAGACCGAGGTTGCGTGGAAGGTGGCCGCGGACGAGGTGAAGGCGCGCGGCTACAACCTCGACTTCAAGAACCCCAACACGGTGGCGGATGAGCACGGCGACCCGGAAGAGTTGATCATCAAGCTTGATGAGGCAGAGGGCCAGGCGGCTGCCCTGCGCGACCAGCTCAAGTACATTCTAAGCAGAGGCGTTGCTCCGATGAATGCCGAGTTGCTCCTCGCCCATTTCAATCGCATCAGCGATGCACGGGAGGCTGTCCCGTGCCTACGGCGCTTCATTCTTGATCTTGCTGTGCGTGGGAAGCTGATTGAGCAGAATCCGAATGATGAGCCGGCTTCTTCTCTGGTTCAGCGGATTCGCCAAAAGAAGCGAAAGGCGATTGAACGGGGGGATGCACGGAAAGAAAAGCCATTGGCGCCCCTAGATCCAGACGATAGCCTGTTCCAGATTCCTAATGGATGGTGTTGGAGTCAACTGGCCGAAATTGGCTTCCTTAACCCGCGTAACGCAGCCGAAGACAAGACCCTAGTGTCCTTTGTGCCAATGGCCATGATCTCGGCAGAATACGAGACGGCTAACACGGACGAAGTCAGATCTTGGGGAGAAATAAAGAGTGGATTCACGCACTTCGCTGACGGCGATGTGGGCTTGGCAAAAATCACTCCCTGCTTTGAAAATGGTAAATCCACCGTCTTTCGCAACTTGAAAGGCGGTTTCGGTGCGGGAACCACGGAGTTGCATGTTGTTCGTCCTGTCATCGTATCCGCTGACTACGTGCTGATCTTTCTGAAATCGCCATACTTCATTGAATCGGGCATCCCAAGAATGACGGGGACAGCAGGCCAAAAGCGCTTGCCAACCGAACATTTTGCCTATTCCCCATTTCCCCTGCCACCCCTTGCCGAGCAGCATTGCATCGTCGCCAAGGTAGATGAGTTGATGAAGTTGTGTGATCGGCTGGAGGCGGCGCAACGCGAGCGGGAAAACCGCCGGGATCGGCTTACAGCGGCATCCCATCATTACCTGAACAACGGAGCGGATGCAGAATCCCTTCGTAGCTACGCCCAGTTCTTCATCGGCCATCTCCCACGACTTACCGCCCGCCCCGACCAGATTAAGCAACTCCGCCAAACTATCCTGAATCTGGCCGTCAAGGGAAGACTCGTCGAGCAAAGCACTCATGACGAAACTGCTTCCTGTCTTCTTGCAAATATTCGACGAATCAAAGCCGAGATGCTCCGCGATAAGCATATTCACAGAGAACAGAGCGTAGAGCACTCATTGCAGAGAACAGAAATGGCTCTTCCCTCCACTTGGGTCTGGGCGTCCGTAGACGACGTAGCAATAGTTCAAGGAGGAAAGCGTCTCCCCAATGGGGCGACGTTCTCGAAGGAACCAACAAGCCACATTTACATCCGCGTGACGGACATGAAGAGCGGCACGATCAATATCGCTGATCTACGATACATTTCGCCAGAGGTGTATCGTGCGATTGCGCGATACACGATCAATAAAGAGGATCTCTACATCACTATCGCTGGAACCATTGGCGAAGTTGGGAGAGTGCCAGCGCACCTCGATGGCCAAAACCTGACAGAGAATGCCGCGAAGATTGTCTTTCGTGGACTCAATCCAGACTATTTCTGTATGGCTTTAAATTCAGAGGTTGTTCAGGAGCAGTTCAGAGAGAAGACAAAGCAAATGGCGCAGCCAAAACTTGCATTGAAACGAATTCTGGGAGCAAAGTTCCCGCTCCCACCCCTCGCCGAACAGCACCGAATCGTCGCCAAGGTCGATGAGCTGATGTCTTTGTGCGACCAACTAGAAGCCCGGCTCACCACCGCCCAGGCTGAAGCGAGCCGCCTACTTGAGTCAGTGCTCCACAATGCGTTGAATTCGCCCCTTGAACACCTGGAATCTGGCCTCTCCACATAGAGGTGCTCTCGGATGGCATGACCGACGAATGGAGGTTGACAGGTGCCGACATCGATCATCGATATGCTGAATATTCCGCGAAATCTCATTCTTGAGTTCCTTGGCACATTCGCGCGATTTGAATTTGCTCTCAAGAAATCAGGCTACATTCTCAGCAATGAACGAGGTGTCTTGCCCGACTGGAACCGCTATTCCGACGATTTGGCCGCTTTGGATCAAGCCGCCTTAACGCAAGTGTTCCAAGCTGCAGAGTATTTGGAGAATCACCCGCCTAAGAAACAAATCAGCAGGGACGGTCAATTGGATTGGGCGTTCCGCATTCCGGAGAAGTCAAGAATCAGAGGAATCCTCCTGGACATCCGCACAGTTCGAAACAATCTGTTCCATGGGGGCAAATTCCCAAAAGGGCCTGTAGATGATCCGGCGCGTGATGAACGGCTGATTCAAAGCTGCCTCGCAGTTCTATACAGCCTTCTTGAACTTCCGGCCGCAGAAAGTGTAGCTCAATATTTCAAGGAGGGAATCTGAAGGCAGGAGGATCAACGAGGCCATGCTCAACTTCGACGCATTGATTAGGCATTTCGGTCCAGCGGCCGTGGAAATGTCACTCAGGGAATCGGAGCAGGACAGCAAGGCGATCAGTGCAATTCGCGACCAATGGATGGAAAATCGTACCAAAGCGATCCGAAAGTGGCTGAATTTCTATAACGCCCTCCAGGGCCTCAAAGGCGACAAGCGAGATGCCGTATCCGAAACTGCGTTGAAATGGGCTGACAGCCAAACGTCGGAATCCAAACTGGAAACAATGGTAGCTCTCGTAAATGCTCATGCAGACTTGGAGAAAGCCTGTTCCCAGGCCTATGGGAAAGACAGAGAATTCACCTCGCTGGCCTCAAAAGCTCTGTGGCTGCGATACCCAAATCAAATTCCAATTTGTGACGGTTTTGTAGAGCAAGCCCTATGGACGCTCTCGAAACTGGAACCTGATCTGCCGTCCGTTCCAGAAGGTGCAACCAGATACGGTGCATTCGTTCTAATCTGGCGAACCCTCTACGACCGGTACGCACCCTCCATCGCCGCCATCGACAACAAAGGCTATCCCTACCGGGTGCGCATCTTCGACCGGATCCTGTGGCTCGTCGGCGCGCCAGTTTACGGATCTTCTAATCCCCCACGATCATAAACAGCGCGGGTTTAGGGTATCTTAGCGTTTATGTCGTCTAGATCGATTAACCTGCTGCACGGGTATCAATGGAGATTCTCAGTCAGTAGCTTAAAACGTCGCAATGCATGTCCGTAAGCTCAACTCAAATGATTCCAAGCACAGCGATCGCACAATCGGCCTGCTTATCCCTCGCAAACCGCAGACATTTTCGCGTTCTGTTCTGCCCAACTGAGCGGGATGTCGTCGAGGAGTGCGGCAAGCGTAACCTCTGGTGCCTGCCGACCTTTGACGATTGCCTCCACGATCTCAGGTGCCAGGAACGCGCTCTGAATGATACGGCTGACGTAGCGTTCATTGAGACCGGTTGCGGCTGCGATGGCCCGCTGGTCTTTAAATTCCCCTGCGACGATCGATCGCACCCATTCCTGCGCCCGAACGATGGCTTTGATCAATGCCGGCACTGCAGTACCTGGAGCCCGGTCCGCTGATTGCGACGGAATGATTAACCGCATCTCTCCGCCGCAACGCTTCAGTTTTGTCTCAATCGTTAAGGTGATTGGCGCCTGGTTGAGATCGTTCGTTGCGTTCTGCGCCTTAGGGTCGGTGAAGCGTGACCCGAGAAGCTGCGCGCGCAATTTGGCTCTGTAGAGTTGAATTTCGACCGATTCTTGATGCACCAAGATGCGATGCATGATGGCCTCGAGCAGCTCACTAAGGCATAATGTCGAATTCCCATCCAGGCGCTTTGAATAATCTGCAGCAGACTCAATCAGCTTGTTGGTTATCCCAAGATTATCGTCGGGCAGGGCTAGTGCGTTGATGACCTGTTCCGCAGATGAGAAGAAGCTTTTCAGCTTGGCCAAGACCAGCTTCTCCAGTTCTTGCGCCGGGATTCTGCCGGGCTGGACTGATGCCGAGGCTGCATCCTTGATAACTCTCTGTGACACGTAATAGCGGTAGCGTTTGCCGCGTTTAACCGCATGGGAAGGGGTGAAGCGGTTCCCGTCTTCATCGTAGAGCAAGCCGCGAAGGAGACTGGGGGCGCTGGCATTGGTGCCATGGCGGCGGGAATGGACGTTTTCGCTCATCAGTTTCCTTACTCTTTCCCATAGCTCCCGATCGACAATAGCCGAATGCTCCCCAGGATACGACTGCTCTTTGTGCGGGATTTCACCCAGATAGATTCGATTCTGCAGTATTTTGTAAAGGGCACCTCGGGAGTACGCCGTTCCGCCCGTACTCCGGTTGGATCGGCTTATACGTATCTTGCTCTTCACTCCGCGCCGATCAAGCTGCGCCTTCAGTTTCTTCACGCAGCCGAGTTCTAGATAGAGCCTGAAGATCTCTCGCACATGCTCGGCTTCCTGTTTATTGATGATCAAATGATGGTCTTTGAGGTCGTAGCCGAGCGGGACCATCCCGCCCATCCACATGCCCTTCCGCTTAGAAGCGGCAATCTTGTCCCGGATGCGCTCTCCCGTCACTTCCCGCTCAAACTGCGCAAAGGAGAGCAGGACATTGAGGGTCAACCGGCCCATCGAAGAGGTAGTGTTGAACTGCTGAGTGACGGAGACAAAACTCACGCCGCGAGCATCGAAGGCCTCGACCATCTTGGCAAAGTCGGCCAGCGAGCGTGTCAGCCGGTCCACCTTATAGACAACAACCGTGTCAACCTTCCTGGCCTCGATGTCGGCCAACAAGCGCTTGAGTCCGGGCCGCTCCATCGAGCCGCCCGAGTAGCCCCCGTCGTCGTAACGGGCGTCAATCGCACGCCAGCCTTCCTGGCGCTGGCTGAGGATGTAGGCCTGGCAGGCTTCGCGCTGGGCATCGAGCGAGTTGAAGGACTGCTCAAGTCCTTCCTCGGATGATTTGCGGGTATAGATAGCGCAGCGGATGGAACGCTTCTGGAGGGTGCTCATGAACGGCGCCCCTTAAGACCGAAGAACAGGGGTCCTGACCATCGGGTGCCGGTAATGAGCCGGGCTATCACGGAGAGGCTCTTGTAGCACTCTCCGTTGTATTCGAAGCCGGCCTCACCGACTGTAACCTGGTGCGTCTTTCCTTCCCACTGTCGGATCAGCCTCGTTCCCGGCTTGATTCGAATCGAATCCGTGAACTTGCCGCCGGCCTTTCTGGGATTTCGGTTAAAGCCCGCGGCCAGTTCCCGAAGCCGGCGCTTTACCTCCGGCTTCAGGCCGCCATAGGCCTGTTCCTGCAGCTTGTAGGCGAGCAACGGCACCAGGAGCTGCTTACGAACGTGGGGCGGCGGGGCCTGTTTTAGAGCCTGCCGCCACTTTGCCTGCAATTGGGCGATATTCATCTTCGGTAATGCTGCAATCTCGACTTCGAGCCTCTCGGACACCTGCGAACCTCCTCTCTGGTGTCCACATTTCCGCTCTGTTGGGGCGGGAAGTCAAGTCTTGTTTGGCCTCTATACACACAGCATGCCCCCGTTGAGCGGCCGGTCGACTAGCCGCTCGCCGGGAGCAAAAAGTCAAGCAATTATGGGCAACGTGAGAGATAAATTCTGGCAACTGGGCGAGGTGACCAGCAATCATCTAGCTTCACTCAAACCTGGGCAGCATCTGCAGAAGTAGCGCCACATCTAGTAGGTTTCGTACACCCGAATTGGCCAGCGAAACGGGCGTTTGTTGGGTAGAAATGCATATTTCTCCAAGACATCCAGTGCCTGCGAAGTTGAATCCACTTGATCGTCATGCTTGGTACCGGGAAAGCCCGTTATCTCTTGTATATATTCATCGAGCCACGGCGACTGTTTATGCAGGTATACTCTGCCATTCTCAAATTTGACCGACTGCTTAGCCAGGCGCATCAATTTGTCGCTGCCTTGTTGAGGGTTGTAGGCCTCCAGGCACCAGATGTATTCAGACTTGAGTTCCTGAAGCATGGACGTGCCCGACCCCCTGTCCTCAATCAGAAGCTTCAGCGGATTATATTTCTTGAAAAGATCGAGAATTGCACGTTTCAGATCAGGGAAATTCAGCCGCTTGCGGAAGACATCGAGCAGATAGAAGTTTCCGTCGCGAGTTCCCCAGGTCGTGCAGACGCTGTAATCGTTGCACTCTCCACCCTTATTCGCCGTGTCCCAGCTTTGCAAAATGTACTCCATATCCCGTGGCAGCGCAGTTTCGTAGTATTTGATCCACTCCCTCTTAATCAAGCCACCTTCACGCGTCATGGGGTTCTGCTGGTACTGGCTTTGAAAGGTATACTCGCCAACAGTCTCACGGATCTTTCGGTAAGTTTCTAGAGAGTCGCGCTCCGGATGCAAAGCGGTTCCAGCCTTGCGCTCGTAGTGATAGTTTCCCATCGGGCACTCAATGAGATATTTCTCGTCCTGCTCTGCGATGGCAGGAAGCGATAGTACTTCCCAGGGCTCCCTTTCCATCACTTCGCCAACGAGATCCTCCTGATGCAACCGCTGCATCACTATGATGATTACTCCGTGCTCTTTGCTGTTCAGCCGACTCTGGAGCGTGTTGAAGAACCATTCATTCGCTGCTTTGCGTCGTGTCTCTGAGAGGGCATCCTCCGGTTTGAGAATGTCGTCGAGGATGATCAAGTCGGCGCCGCGGCCGGTGACCACTCCGCCAACCGATGTTGACATGCGGAAACCTCCGGCTTTCGTGATGAATTCATTCACCGATTGCTTGTCCGGGGATAGAACTGAGGCTGGAAAGAGGCTGCGATAAAACGGGCTGTTCATCAGGATCCGGCAATCTCGCGCGTGTTTGTCAGCCAGGTCTTGCCCATAGCTTGCACAGATGATCTGCTTTGCAGGAGCATGCCCGAGCAGCCAGGCGGAGAAGGCAACGCTGGCTGCGTGTGATTTTAAGATGCGAGGAGGCAGATTGATGATCTGTCGTTTTGTTTTGCCGGTTCGGCATTTTCCCAAAGTTGAGGCGAGTAGTTCAATGTACGGGCTGGCCAGGAAGGTGGTTTGCGGATTAAGCTCCAGGAAGGAGCGTTCGATGAAGCTCGTCAGGTCATTCCGGAGGATGACTTGATATTCGTCTGCAGAAAATACGCTTGAAGCACTCATTACGATTCCTTTGTGTTGAATTCTTGGTTGTTGGATGTGGCGTCGGCGCTGATACGTTCCATACGCCGCCGAAGACTTTCCATGACACTTTGGTCTATCTCGTGCGTAGTAAGTGACGACACTTCAGAGTTGGTTGCTTCTTCTGAAGTTCGGACAAGTGAGATGAATTCGCGTTGAGAGCGAATATCCCCTTGCGCCGCCTTGTTTCCCATTTGCATCACTGAAGCCTCCAACTTGGTCACCGTACGAGATCCGTGGGGGCCGTTCACCCGGACAGGTTGCCGACTCTCCCGCAATACGACGGTGGCGAGATTTTTAGATCCCTTGGGGCGCCCCTTTGGATTCCCCGACTTCCCTTTCTCAAATTGGCCGCTCTTCGGCGGCTTAGCGTAGCCAACCTCATACGGGGCATCATGCTCAGGCATGGCACACCTCCTTCTGAACTGCAACCTCATTAAATCGTTTGCCTGTTTGTGCATGGACAGCTGTTTCGCCGGTGTAATTCTCCCAGCGACGGATTGCAACATCCACATACTGTGGGTCAATCTCGATGCCGCAACAAATCCTGCCCACCCGCTCGGCGGCCATTACAGTTGTCCCCGACCCTAGGAAGGCATCGAGAACAATCTCGCCGCGAGCAGTGCAGTCGAGGATGGCATCGGCAACCATGGCCACTGGCTTAACCGTTGGATGCAGAGCGAGCAGGTTCCCTTCCCCGCCCTGCTTAGAGAGAGAATGAATGCCTGGATACTGCCAGACATTCGTCCTGTTCCGGCCAAACTGGCCCAGTTGGATATTGTTCCGATGCGGCCCTTTGCCCTTGCGAAAAACCAGGACCAATTCGTGCTGCGAGCGGTAGAAACTGCCCATGCCGCCGTTGTCCTTCGCCCAAACGCAGAGGTTTAGGAACTCGTCATAGATCTGCTTGCCGACGGCAATCAGATCACCCACATGGCGCCAGTCCATACACAAGTAGTGGACCGAGTTGTTCGCGCTGTACCGCGCCATCAGGCGCAAACTGTTGTTCAGAAAGGAAACAAACTCGGCTCCGCTCATCTCCCCGGAGGCCATCGCAAATTCGCGGTGCCGGATTGCTCCATTTCCGGTGGCATGGCCGTCGATTTTTACGTTGAACGGCGGGTCGGTGAATACCGCCGCCGACCGTCGACTGCCCATCAAAGTACGATAGGTGTCTTCATGGAGTGAGTTGCCGCAGATGATCCGGTGCTTGCCCAGGAACCACTGATCGCCGGGCTCGGTGATGGGGGCATGGTCCAATATTGGCTCTGGAACCGAATCCTCCATCTCGGTCGCTCGACTCGCCTCCTCGAGGATCACATCAATCTCCGCGATCTCGAATCCGGTGATTGTGCAATCGAAGTCCGAACAATCCAGCGTCAGCAAGTTCTGCAGCTCGATGGCGAGGATCTCCTTGTCCCAGCCGGCATTCTCGGCGAGCTTATTGTCAGCAATGACATAAGCCTGGATCTGTTCCTCGCCGAGATCCTCAAGCCGAATCGTCGGAACCTGGTCCATACCAAGTAGCTTGGCTGCCTCCACACGCCCGTGGCCGGCGATGATTCGGTTGTTACGGCCCACCAAGACCGGGTTCAAAAAACCAAATACGCGTATGCTTTCGGCAATCTGCTTGATCTGCCGTTTCGTGTGTGTGCGTGCGTTGCGAGTGAATGGTTTGAGTTGGTCTATCTTCTGATACAAGATCAAAAGAGGGTGGTGCTCCTTTGCCTTCATACAATCTCCTTGCACCCTTATTCCACTGGGTCGGAATGAGTGCTGGTCTTGACGGCTCTCCCGTTGCCGTCGGTGGTTGACATGGCGAATGCAGCAGTCAGGAGTCCTGCACGCAGCCGAGGATCAAACTTTTGCGACAACGGCGACTTCTATCCAAGTCGCTGTTAGACACAACACCGCGCTACGAGATTGGAGTCAACTCGCAGAAAACATGAACTGTGAATAGGAGTGGGAAAGATTTCCCAGTGAGGTCAGAGGGTTAGCGAAGTACGCGTCCTTGGTTCTTGTAAAGACGCAAATTCGCTTGCGTCAAATTCAGATGGCAGCAAGAGTTTATTCCTGTTCAATCTGTGAGCGGAAAGTCATCGAAGAGTGGATCGATCGGAGTCAATCGCTTTGCCACATTCTGGAGCTTAGAGAACTGGCTCTCTCTTCGCACGTAGTTTTGCGGAGTACAGACACAACTCTCTTGTAGTACAGGCCTATCAGCCAATCAGTGTCTGAGGGTCAGATTATGGCTCTAACCAGCCGTGCGAGCACTCTGTGGCGCACTGGACCCCGAGTGGTCGGCTATTGATTATTACGAATCGAACTCAACATCCATCTACTTTGATTATAAACCATCTGAGTATGGAAACGAGGGTTTTTTCTTTCAAGATTTAACTGGCCATTTCGATTCTTTAAGCTGGAACTCCAGACTATTGTTGCATCAGAGAATAAAGGACATACCAGGCGCATCAGCAGTGATGGACACCGGAATTCTGCGCGAGTAACGTCGTCAGGTTCAAGCAGAACCCCACCTCCAGATTTTTCCGAACACTGGAGTGCCCGGCCATTTCTGTGCCAGTTTCTCTCATTGCAACTGGTACAGAAAAGACCGGGGCCGATCACCCTATTGGTCCATTGCGAACCTGTTTCACGACAACTGTTAACCCAAAAGTAACTGCCGAGTAGGCGACCAACCGCCCGGGAACACAGGCCGCCGCTTCGGTTCAAATGCCCGTTCAGGCGGCCTGGAACACGTACCTCAATCCGTGGGCAACGGCCGCAAACACATTGGTGAAGTGAGTTTCCTCTGGAAAGATCAGCGTCTTCAACTTGAGGCTCGGATATCGCCACGCAATCGACGAGTTCGTCGACTGGTATTGCTCGGAGCCCCGACTCGCATTCAATCGGATCGTGGTTCTCAGATACCGGACCTACCTCGAGGGCCGGCAGTTGGCCTCAGGCACGATCAACCTCAGGCTCGGTGCGATACGCCGGCTCGCATACGAAGCCGCCGACTGTGGACTGCTGAGCGCCGACCTTGCCGCAGGCATTCGCCGGGTCAAAGGCGTCCGGAAGCTTGGCGTTCGCCTGGGGAACTGGTTGACGGCCGAACAGGGCCATGCACTTTGGCAAGCACCCGACAATAACAGCATGAAGGGCAAGCGGGGCCGGGCGCGGGAGATGTAGATCGTTATCGCGGAGCAACCTCAATTCCATTTCGGCCCTGGCGAAGTGAACTGGTAGTGCCCCGAACCCACATCGTGCGTGCCGCCGTTTTTCCCTGGCACTACGATGGTTGCGGTAGTGTTCGCCGGGACGGTCACATCCATGGTCAGTTGATTGCCCTCGATCTTCCAATCGCTCACAATCCGTCCGTAAGGCGAATCGAAATGAGCTTTCACCCACGTCAGGTCGCCAACCACGGTTGGCTGGATGAGAATTTTCTTGAAGCCCGGCGCGGCGGGGCGGATGCCGGCAAGCGTTTCATAGAACCATGCATCCAGATTCCCGGCCTGGATCAGCAACGCCTCGCTGTTCATGCCTGGATCGCGCGTGTCGTAGTCCCAGCGTTCCCAGATGGTGGTTGCGCCTTTTGAGAGCATATAGCCCCAGCTTGGGCGCGTGGTTTGCGTGGCGATGGTCCAGGCAACATCGGGCCGTCCAATATCGGTAAGCGTCTGCATCAACCATTGCATGCCGATAAGGCCAACCGATAAATGGCCGTTATGTTTGACCATAATGTCATCAACCAGATTGGCGATGATGGCATCGCGCTGCTCTGCGGGCACCAGACCGAAGGCCAGCGCCAGAACGTAACCAGTTTGTGTCCCTCCCTGGTAGGCGTGAGTCCGCGGGTCGAGGAATTTTTTGTTGAACGCTATCTTCAGTTTGTCCGCCAATTCCCTGAAAGTGCGCTCGTCGTCCGCGTACCCCATTTGTTTCGCCAGCCGCTCCATGATCCGCTCGTTGTGATACTGGTACGCGGTTGAAATCAATTCACCGGGCGTGGCGCCTTTGTCGGGGATCTTCCCGTCCATGGTGTAGGTGTCGCACCAGTCGCGGTAGCTGGTGGCCTCCAGTGTGCCGTCTTCCACCTCATGCAGCCTCATGGCCAAAACCCAGTTCTTCATGGCGGAATAGTGCGTTTCCGTCACGCGGACGTCGCCATAGAAGTCGATCATCCAATCCGGAATAATCGTGAATACGCTGGGCCACTCAACTCCATCGCCAAACGTCCAGTACATGGTCACATCCGGAAGCGTACCATCGGCCCTTTGCGATCTCTCCACGTCATCCATCCATTTCGCATAGAAAGGCTCGACGTTGAAGTCGAACGCCTCGCTCTCCGCATCCTTGGCCGGATCGCCTGTCCACGGCTGGCGCTCGTCGCGGTCGGGGTCCAGAGGCGCAGAGCGCAGGAACATCCGAGTTCCCCACCACAATGCGCTATGAATCCTGTTCACCAGGCCGTTTGAGCTCTCAAATTCACCCACCGGCTCAACCGCCGTATGGATCACCAGGCCCTCGAAGTTGTCCACCGTAGGCGCGCCGGGAAAGCCGGTCACCTGCACTCGCCTGTATCCCTGCCCTTTGAAGACAGGATTCCAGACTTCCACGCCCTCTCCCTTGAACGTATAAACATCGGTGGAAAGCGCGGTACGGTTGTCCGCGGTTTTGAGCGTCCCGTCCGGGTTCAGACTGTAGGCGCTGACCATGCGCACCTGGGTTCCACGGGGTCCGGTCGCCTTCAGCCGCACCGTCCCATAGAAATTTTGTCCCATGTCGACGATGTAGGTCCCCGGCTTGGGGTTGGTGATGCCCACCGGATGTACGATTTGCGTCACCCGCATCGGTTCAATCATTTGTGCCTTAAGCGCGCCGCCCGGAGCGGTCACAATCTGCGCCTGCTCCCACTTGGAGTCGTCGAACCCTGCGCGATTCCAACCCGGCATCTCCATCCGCGCGTCGTACTCTTCGCCGTCGTACTCATTGTTGGCGCGGATCGGGCCCTCCGTCGTCAGCCGCCAGGTTTTGTCGCTGATCAGGGTTGTATTGCTGCCGTCCTCATACTCGATCTCCAACTGCAGACGCAGCTTGGGATACCCAAAGGCGATAGCCTGCCCGTCCCAGTCCGCCCTGGGAGCGTAATAGCGCCCATTGCCGAGGACCACGCCCAGCGCGTTGGCGCCGGTGAGCAGTTGATCGGTTACGTCAAATGTCACCACATACGCGGCCTTGGTGTAATCGGACAATGCCGGGTCCATCATGTCCTGGGAAACTTTGGCCCCGTTGAGATAGAGATCGAAGAAGCCCAATCCGCTAACGTACGCCGTGGCCCGAGCGACTTTCTTGGTGACGGTAAATTCCCGGCGCAGATAGCGGGCGGGTAACCGTCGCTCGTCCGAGGTGTTTCCAGCTTCATCGTGACCGATCCACCTCGCCCGCCATTCCTTCAAGCCGGTGCTGAACGTGGCGGATTTGCTCCAGTCGGAAGGTTTGCCCTCCGCATCCCAGACCCGCACCTTCCAGGTGTAGCGGCTGGCAGGAGCCAACTCTTTGCCGCCATATTCAACTTGGATCGATCGATCGGATTCCACGCGGCCGGAGTCCCACTGGCCGTCCACCACAACCTCATAAGCCGTCTGCTTCTCATTGGGGCGGCTGGATTCGAGAATCCAACTCAATCGTGGCCTGGACGCATCGATTCCCTGCGGGTCGAGAAGATTTTCGCAGCGCAAATGCGAAACGGTCACGGCAGCGTTTCCCTGCGCGGCAAATATCCCCAGCAGAAGCGCAATAGGCAAATACCTTCCAGCCTTCAATCGGCGGATAAAACTGAAAATGAATTCGGTCGCTCTCATCTTGCTCGCCTTTCCAAAGCATTTTTAACCGGAATCTCCTTTCTCGACACTGATTCGAGGCAATTGTATCGCTCCTGAGGCAAATGGCATGGCGAAAAGAGCGTTGGCGCCGAAATGGTCGGCGTTGCCGGTAAAGGGCGATTTGGGTTTTTTCCCCTGGCTGGTCAAAGGATAGCCAGTTTCTTTACTTTCTCCTGAATCAGAAGGCCGGACAGGGTGTCTTCCGCATCCGCCTGCATGGAACGGAGGCGGAGCAGGTTGCCGATCTGAAGGATTGGCATCTCGCGGGGGCACAGGGCTTTTGGTTTGGACTGGACTCGGACGACGCGCCGCTGCTGCTGCGGGATATTGGCAGCCAGGATATCTATGCGCTCAACCTGGATGTGAAATAACCCATCCCCTCGGTTTTTCGTCGATGGATGCCACATTGCCGCGCCTCTAATGGAGTGCCTGAGTGGAGAATCTTGGTGTTCCGGTCGGTTGACCGCCCACCCTTCCCCTACCCCAAGACGGCGGGGTCGATGGCGACTTGATGGCGAAGATTCGTCAAAGGTCCGAGTTGGCGACAATAGGCTCAGAACAGCCCTCCGGGGCTGGATGCAGCGTCGATGAGTGACTCGCCCTGTTCGTGTCAACTGACAATTTCCTTCGGATCGCCAGTCATACAGGAACAAGCCAGGGATCGGGCGCGAAGATCCTTCCATCCACCGATGCTCCGATATCACAACCGCTGCCACGGCGTTGAGGAGGTCTATTGCCGCCCAGTCATCGCGTACAAAATCACTCGCGCGGTCGAGTCCTCATTCTCTTGAGAGGAGATCATCAGGTCATAAAGGTGGGGATTGTGCCAGTTCTGACCAAACCTCTGTTGCAGGTAGCGGGCCCGCTCTTCATCCACTGTGTGAATACGCTGTTCGATGTTAGCGCCGAGTTCCAGGCGCTCTTTCAGGCGATTAACTCGGTCGCAAAACGGCGCGTAGACAAAGACGTGAAAAACATCGGGCTTCTTTTTTAGAATGCACTGCGCGCCCCGGCCCACGATCACGCAGTTCCCGCCGGAGTAAGCATCTTCGATGATCCTGCGGGTAAGTTGCGTCATCACTTCGATGTTGAAGCTGTTGCTTCCCTCGGGCATCCAGCCTGCGGCCAACACCACGCTGCGTATCACGTCCCGGTTGATTTGGCGCAGCCAGGGGTCCAAGCGCTCATCGTAGTGGCTCACTTCGTGCGAGTCCACGTGTGCTGCGTTGGCAATAGCCTCAATCAGATCTCGATCAAGCAACTTCCAGCCGAGCCGGTCCGCGATGATTTTGGCGATCCTTCCCCCACCACTTCCAAATTCTCTTGAGACGGTCAGTACACGGAATTCCACTTCCCCTCCTGTACAACTGACAACTGTACAAGGTACTCCTTTTCCACCCACCGTTCCAACTCGGCGGCCTCTTTCGACTTTTTCTACAGCTTGGTTCGTGTGGAGCTGCGGCAGAGAGCTTACCCGCCAAACACTAACCTTGCATTTGGTCCAGTTCCAGTCGGGCCCACCACCTCTTGAATTGCAGTATGAAGATCGAAGGCCCGTCGCCGGTTCTGACCATGAAACGACTGCGCAAAGCAGAGGGCTTCCTCCAGACGAATACGGCTACAGCTGAGTCAAAGCCCGAGGGTTTCGCTGATCAGAAACGAGGGAACGCCACAGATCCGGCAGCTTCAGTCCCACGGCCTTCGCCAGACCTCTCTCACGAGGGATAACCTGCCATCCATCGTTCCCGATCCCCAGGCTCATCCCAAGCGGGCCTATACTGAACTAAGAAATTCTCGTTTTATGAATTGTAGGCCCGCGAATTCCTCGGAGCCACGTTCTGCCCTTGCCAACTTGGGAGATACCGAAAGCGTGTTTGTCCGCGAGTCGCGACTTTCTGAAAAAGTGGGCAGCAAGATTCGCTGTAACGTCTGCGAACGTCGCTGTCTGCTGACGGCGGGTGGGTGGGGCTGGTGTCGTACAAGGGTGAACCGCGACGGTAAGCTGCTCACACTGATCTACGGTGCGGTTTCATCTCTGGCAGCGAATCCCATCGAGAAGAAGCCCTTCTACCACTTCCATCCCGGCGACTCTGTACTGACTGCCGGTAGTTGGTCATGCAACTTTGGCTGCCCATGGTGTCAGAACTGGGACATCGCCAAAAGGCCTCCGCCGGCGTCGGGGCGTTATGTCTCCCCTGAGCGCTTCGTGCAACTCACTGTCGAGAGCGCGTGCCAGGGCACATCGATCTCCTTCAATGAGCCCACGCTCTCCCTGGAATGGTCACTGGACGTCTTTCCTCTGGCCAAGCGCCGCGGCCTTTACAACACCTTTGTCACAAATGGCTACATGACACCCGAATCCCTGTCGCTGCTGATCGAGGCTGGGTTGGACGCCATGAATGTGGATATTAAAGGGGATGCCGCGGTAGGAAAGAAATACTGCAAGGCCATCGATTTTGAAAGGATCTGGAATTCATGCCGCCTCGCGCGCTCGCGTGGCGTGCATATCGAACTTACGACTCTGGTCATTCCCGGCGTGAATGATTCCGAGACGACGCTTCGCGCGATCGCCGACCGAATCGCAACGAGCCTAGGGCGGGACGTTCCCTGGCACCTCGCGCGCTATTACCCCGCCTACCAGTTCAGTGCGCCCTCGACGCCCTTGGGAACCCTGGAACACGCCTGGCAAATCGGCAAAGAAGCGGGCCTTGATTTTGTCTATCTGGGCAACGTGCCGGGCGACCTGCATGATGACACGTACTGCCCCGCTTGTGGCGAGCGACTGATTCGCCGGCGCAGTTTCAGCGTGGTGGAAAACAGGCTGCGCGCAGGACACTGTCCGCGCTGTAACTGTGCGATTGCCGGAGTCTGGAGCAATGCTCGCTAGGCTATAAGTGTCCTGAGCATTGCTGCACCGCTGTGCGGGGTTGCTGCTATTCGCGACGGTTAAAGGTACGGGTCTTGCCGGAATGCAAGGCAAGGAGGGTGATGAAAGCCTCGTCAGCGCCAGAAAAAGCCAAAGCCCGAATCACTTTGCCGCCACCGGACAGCACCGGACGAATGACACTGGAAGAGGCGCTGGCCCGGCGTCGATAGAGTCCCAATACGGGCCGAAGTGCTTCCTCACCCGCCGCAGCTTGCCGAATGGGAACTTCACTTCCTTGCCCTGCCGCAACGCCTTGATCATCGCCTCGAGTACGGCATTTACCACGCGCGTCGCCTTACGGCGCGACAAACCCCGATCCTGCAGTTTCTTCACCAGATAGGCCCGACCAACGCTCTTCTCCTTGTTTGCCATCGATCATAGCCACCAATTTCAACGACCTCCCACGATCTCCGGACGACTCACACTCGGACTGTGATCCGTGACACATGACGGGATGGAGATTTGCAAATCCCGTTACCCGCGTGGATCAAGCTGCACGCGTCCTGGTTCCAGGGCCTGTTCCCGCTGACAGTCCCGGGGGCCCGGCTGCGCACCAGGGAACGTGCTCAACTGCGCAGATTCCAGAGGAAGAGTTGCGAAGTTACGGCGGCAAGGCCAACACTACCCATAAACCCCCTGGGAGTACACTTCACCTGAAATCCATTGAGCGTTCGCCCGCGAGGTGAGAGGGAGCAATTGTGAGTCATATCACTGTTGATACAAATCTCTGCGTGAAGGACGGCGCATGCGTCGCAGTTTGTCCGTCCGGGATTCTTGCCATCAATGAAGAGGGATTCCCCGAGGAGGTTCCAAACGGCAGTTGCATTCTCTGCGGCCACTGCGTTGCTGTGTGCGAATGCAACGCCCTGACTCACAGCGGCTTGCCGAAGGAGCCATTTTTGCCCGCGCTCAAAGAACCGCCAGGTCCGGAAGTGATTGACAGCTTCCTGATAAGCCGGCGGTCGGTTCGAGAATTCGAGGACCGGCCCATTGCCAAGGTGACAGTGGAAATGCTGCTGGATGTAGCCCGTCGCGCACCGACGGCCTCCAACTCGCAGAAACTGCATTGGATCGTTGTGAATGGTAAGACCAAGGTGCATGCATTGTCTGTGGAAGCAATGAACTGCCTGCGGACGTCGGATATAGGTCAAGCAAGGCTAGAGCAGTGGGAAAAGGGATATGATTTCGTGCTTCGTGGTGCTCCCGTGGTGATCGTTGCGTGCACGCCAGAGGACTACGGCTGGGGAAAACAGGATTGCGCCATCGCCCTTACTTTTCTTGAGCTGGCGGCAGAGGCTCGGGGTCTCGGCGTGTGCTGGGCCGGGTTCATGACCCGCGTAGCTCGGGTTCATGCACCGCTCCGCAAGGCTTTAGCTGTCCCCGAAGGGTACGTCGTCCATGGCGGCCTCATGCTCGGAGAACGCAAGTACTCTTATCGATTGGTCCCACCCAGAAAACCTCTCAGTGTGCACTGGGTTTAGAGTTAATGCTTCATTTTCACGGACGACTGTCCGGTCTGTTGTGACAGCTCGCTTCGCTTATTGTCTAGCGCTTGCATGATTTCTATCAGACGCTTGCGCACGCCAAATTGACAGTTTGAATCCCAGCTGCGGCCAGATTGCCGCTAGCGAACGCAACAGCACGGGAACTGGGTTCATCGCGCACTCCGATTTGTCTTCGGCCAATCAATCCGCCAGCGCCCGCCAGGTATTGGCACCCAGAACAGGCGCTTCTGCGGAGTGCCCCGCGCATGATGGTAGAGCACAGCGGCTCTCTCGTAGAACCCTCGAGTGTGCCACGAATCGGCAAAGCCGAACTTCCTGTAGTCGAGATGATGGCAGAATTCGTGACACAACGTGCTCAGGAATGTGCCGAAAGACGTGATTTCTTTTCGCACCGCCGTTCGCGTCCACACCCGGATCAACATGTTTTCGGGAGTGTAGTCTCCAAAAAACTCGGCCGTCCATTGTTCCCGAACTCGCAGCGGCCGGGCGGCAAGTACCCGGACGCTGCAATCCGGGACTTGGTAGAACTGCGATGCAGCTTTTAGAAATTCGGCACAGGCGCTGCGGACACTCGCAGTCTCCTCAGCCTTCATTGCCGATTCAATAGTCTTTGCGATTGCAGGCAAGCACGCATCATTCGGCAGGTCGAGCGTGTTGATCCGGTCACTCTCCTGAAAATCAGCGAGGTTCGACTTGCGCGGCGGAGCGTCGGTAAACATGGGTTCCGGATTTCCTTTTGAACTTGAAAACGGCATCATTGTACGTCTCTCGTGCCAGTCGGTGACATTGGGAACGAGAATCTCAGGCGTCGGGCAGGGGCCTAGGTGGTCGACCGCTGTTAGCGCCCAAGCGACCGGCTGAAATTTCTCTCACTGCGCGCCCGGAGACGCGATTAGGCTCGATCGTTGTCGCGAGTAAGCCTGTCCTGCGCTACAATCGCCGCGTGGCGAGCTCTTCCTCCGTAGCGGATGCCTTTCTCATTCGGAGCGGCGAATTCGAGCCGGCCTATCTGGCTCTTTGCCGATCGGGCGAATTGAGCCGACGGGCCGCCGATGCCGTAGAACGTTTGCGCCACTGTTTAGTTTGTCCGCGCAATTGCGGCGTCGATCGCATCGTCAACAGAACGGCTGCTTGTCACACTGGAAGATATGCCCAGGTCAGCAGCTGTTTCCCGCATTCGGGCGAGGAAGACTGCCTGCGCGGCTGGTGCGGTAGCGGCACGATATTCTTCTCGATGTGCAATCTGCGATGCGTTTTCTGTCAGAACTACGACATCAGTCAAGCGCAGCGTGGATCTAAAACATCGCCGCAGCGACTTGCTGCGATGATGCTGGAATTGCAGGCCGAGGGATGCCACAACATCAACTTTGTGACCCCGGAGCATGTAGTTCCACAGGTCATCGAGGCCGTGGCCATCGCTGCCGAACGAGGCTTGCGGCTGCCCCTGGTGTACAACACATCCGCTTATGATTCGTTGGACAGCTTGCAAATGCTCAACGGCATCATTGATATCTACATGCCGGACTTCAAATTCTGGGATGGAGCAACTTCGCTGCGCTATGTAAAGGCCAAGGACTATCCCGAGGCCGCGCGCCGCAGTATATGCGAGATGCACCGCCAGACCGGTGTTTTGAAGTGTGACGAACGAGGGTTAGCAAAGCGCGGCGTGCTGGTGCGCCATTTGGTGATGCCCGGCGACATCGCGGGAACCGAATCGATCATGCGGTTTCTTGCGAATGAAATCTCGCGCGACACATATGTCAACGTGATGAGCCAATATCATCCCACTGGACGGGTGTCCGGGTCGGAATTTCGAGAGATCAACCGCCAGATCAGTACCGCCGAATACGAACGCGCATTGGAAGCAGCACATCGCGCAGGGCTCTGGCGGATTGAAGCTGAGAGGCCGCGTTGGCGTCAATAGACGTGCGCTTGCTCAGTTCCCATCACTGAGATTCACGCGACCGGACCAGCGTGGAAACGTCCTCAAGTCCGTTCGCAACGTCGAGATCCGGGCCTCGTTCGCTGTGATGCAATCGCATCAGCGCGACAACATCCACTGCGCGCTTGTGAGGCAAACCGTCAGCATGTCAAGTGCAAAACGGCATTTGTATGCGAAGGTTGCTCATTTAACAGAGCAACTGCCTGTTCTGTTGGAACCATCAAAAGCTGCACCTTGCGGCGTTCGGCTTCACACTGAACATCTGGACTGACTGGGAGCCGCCCATAAATCCCCGTCCCGATCACAAGCCGGTCACAATGCCACGGTATTTCCTCGTTTGTCGTTAGGGGCGTGTGCCCGAATTGGCCCCGGAATGCCTTCGATAGACCTTTCTTGCGCTCGCGTATCTTTCCGCAGTCCACAACGATATCGTGATCGTACTCGACTCCGTCGATCCTGATTGATCCGAAAGCAAGGTCTTCAAATAGCATCTCGATCGTATGTTACGCCGAGGGGATTCCGGTGTCACCGGCATGGGTTGGCGTGTACTACGCAACGCGCTCGTTGATTGCAATTTGTCTGACGAAGACCGGCTAGGCTCTCGAAAGCGGACTGGGGTCCTCTAAAGCCTAACTGGAGAGGCCGCTTTCATCGCCCGATCACGTGAACGACATCTAGCGGGGTTCCGGTCAGGCTATGACGCGCGGCCGACGATGAGGTCGCTGGGGCCGGGGAGGTTGATTCGGCGCACGTCGCGGAGCCCGGCGTCGTTCATCCAGTCAGTGTATTCCTGCTCACTGTAATTCGCGCCTGACTCGGTGCCCACCAACATGTTGATCGAAAACAGAACTGCATGTAGCGGCCCTGTCTTGTCGGGATTGAGAATGAAGTCTTGCACCACCAGGCGGCCGTTCGGTGCCAAAGCCGCGCGAGCGCGGCGGAAGATGTGCCGGTTCTGCTCTTCAGAAAACATGTGGCAGATGGCATTCAGCATGATGATGTCATAACCGGAGCCCAGGTCATCGGCGAGCATGTTTCCGGCGCGAATGCTCACTTGCGACTGCACGCCGGCACGATTGACATACTCGGTCGTGAGCGGCACTACTTCAGGAAGATCGAGAATCTCGCACTTCACCTCGGGATTCGCCTGCGCAAAAGCAATTGAATAAATGCCGGAGCCGCCGCCCAGATCGAGAATTCGGCGAACATTGGCCGTACCCAGTGCGTTCACCACAAGTGGGGCGCGATCTTTGGCGTGATGCTGCATGCTGGCGATGAAGTCTTTCGTCCATTCCGGTGTGCGAGCACGATCAATCGGGATGCTTCCGCCTTTGCGAACCGCTTCAGTGAGTGTGCTCCAGCGATGCCAGATATTGGCGTTGTGCAGAAGTCCGTTGCGATGGTTGTCCTTCGATCCCTGCACGAAGAACTGGGCCGATTCGGGCGTGTTCTGATAGGTGTCGCCGCTTTTTGATAGCAGTCCCAGAGCGACAAGAGCATTCAACAACATGGCTGTCGCACGGGCACTCGCGTTGATCTTCGCACCGGCCTGCTCAGCCGAGGCACCGTCTCCGACCGCGGTGAAAAGATCGAGTTCGAGTGCGGTAAGCAGGCACCGGCTTGGCATGAAGCTGCGAATCAACTGATTTAAGTGTTCGGGCAGCGTGCCTGCTTTCTCGCGCGCTTCCATCGCAGCACGGAATTTCTCCCCGTGGTCGACCGCCATGGCCTTCATCGCCGAAGTATCTCTCCAAACGAGCCGCTCAACTGGCTCCTCATGGCCTAAATGCCGCTCGACGATTTCAGAGACGTCCGACAGTTGAACACGGCGGTACCACACCCCTTCGGGATAGACAACTATGATGGGACCTTCATCACAAAGTCCCATGCAACCGCAGGTTGTCAGTTGCACGGTGCCGCTCAAACCATGTGCTCGTATCTGCCGGTCCAACTCGTCCAGTACAGCCAACGATCCTCCGGCTGGACAGGATTTGACGCCTTCCGGCTTCTGCTGCGTGCATACGAAGAGATGAAAGCGGAACGGTTCCAAGACGGACTCCAATCAAAGATTCATGTTAGCTCGACCCGGCGCGTTGCGCCGCTGCCGACGCTGTGTCGGACTGTTGATCCACTGATTGTGAAACATGCCTCGACCGGTATTTTGAAAGAAGGCTAAGCCGCTCATCCACATCCACTTTCGAACTGGAAATGGGCTTCACTCCAACGATTCCGCTCAGCCTGTTTCGATGAGTGAATAATCGCCGAAGCACCCATCGAGGCGTCAGGGGCGAACTTCTGGGTTCCGGGCGGTTGACCGCCTACCCTTCCCTTACTCAAATCCCGGCCAGATTCGGTTGCTTTCCGGGGCGAAGATTCGGCATAAGGAAGGATTGGCGACGATCCAACAGCAACCGAAGAGGAACATCAAAGCTACGCTTCAATCGCCCTTAGAGCCGCTCCCCACCGCTTCTTGGAAGCTGTTCCAATTCTGAGTAGACTTGCGGGAATGGGAAATCAAAGCGAACGAACTCTTGTACTGCTTCAACCGAATCCTGCGGCGATTCCTGCGCCTCTCCGCTACTACGATCCAGAACTCCAAAACGCACTCAATACGAAATCACGCGGTCAGAGACCTTGCTCACCTGGCTGGCAAAGCCGCCTTGCTGCTCCAAACCGTCACCGGCCCCAGCAGTCCTGAAGGCATCAACGGCGAGTTTGCATGGTACGGACGCACGTCGGCGAATGTGATCTTCGTGGTCACGCCCAGCTGCTCATCGCCGATCAGCCGGTTCACCCACGTATTGGTCACCTTGACCGTCACCTGGTTGGCTCCCGGCTTCAGCGCGCCGGTTGCATCCACGCGAAACGGCGTATGCCAAACAATGCCCAGCGGCTTGCCGTTGACCGTAACCTCGGCCAGGTACTTTACATCGCCCAGGTCAAGCCAGACGCGCGCGCCGCTCTTGAACCAGGCCGCCGGAGCATCGACACTCTTCGTATAGGTTCCAGTTCCCGAAAAGTACTTCACCCCCGCGTCCGAGCCTCTCCGTCCAGGATGCCAGCTTGTCCATGGCGATCGACGGCGGCGCTCCGCGATGCGGCTGGAAGCTCACCTGCCACGAGCCTTCTACAGTCGCAAGCTCCGTCTCGGTCTTAGCGGGCAGCGTACGCGAAGTCTCCCGAGTGGGTTTCCGGAAGACCACGAAGACCGTGCCCCAGGGTTCCAGGTGCAACGGCACCGTGGTGCGGCCATCCGCAATCCGGAAGGATGCGGGCTCCGTCTTACCCGTGTCTGCGTGCCACAACTCCGGCGCCTTGTCGGTTACGCGGAAGCTTGCATCCGCTGTTTCATAGCGGTCATTGCGGTTGTCCACTAAATAGAGATCGCCGTCCGCCAGCTTGCGATGAATAAAGAGAAGGCTGGCGTCGCTCTCCGGCTTGGTATAGTCGAAGTCCGGCTGCACGCGCAACGACTCAAAAACCTCCTTCAAGTCCCCGCCTGCGTACACAGTACCTTTGCCCACCTTGCGCGTGCCGATGCCATCGCCAAACAGACTCATTATTCAGCCGGTTGAACTCCGCCTGGTCGTCGGCGAGGCTGGGATCGTCGGTTGGTTTCGGTCCCGCCACCACCGCCCCGTCTTTCACCAGCTTGTGAATGGCCCGCAGCACCGGCAGCGACATATGCCGGCTATACGGATCGAGTCCCAGCACGCGGTAACTCATGCCGCTCTTGGTCGTGATGCGGCCGCCGCTAACGCTCAGTTCGTGGATCAGTGCGTCGGCGTTGATATAGTCGAAGCCGTAGCCCGCCGGCACATTTGGCGCCTTGTTCATAAAAATCGCGGTCAGGTTGGAATCTTCGCCGTAGAAATAAACCAGGTCCGCGGCGAATCGCCCCTGCTGGAGCAGGTAGCAGTTGCGCGCCAGATAGTCGAGCCACGGACCTGCCTCTTCGGCCCAGGTTTGGTTGCGGTTGAACCACGGCCCGAACGAACCCAGTGTCATTCCCGGCGCCTTGTTCACCAGCGGCTGATGCACTGAAACACTGATGACAAAGCGGTTGATACCGTCGAGGAATTCCTGGTCGGCGGTCGGCTTCAGCGTGGCCGGAGACCACGCCCAGGGCGCAGCGCTGGCCGTCAGCGACTCGGCCGCCGCCAGATTCTGCCCATAAATATGCGCCACCGACGCCGATTCAATGTCGTCCGCATTGTAATCGAACTGCACCTTGTTCACCCCCGGCGTCTGGGTCCACATCGCGCCCATGGGCACTTCGGCGAGCTTCTTTACTTCCATTCCGTCTCCGACAAAGGCTCGTCCAAACTCGTGCGATTCCTCGTAATGACCCATTCCGCGTTCGTGCAGCGTAGCTTCCAACTGTCCGTAATGCTCGTCCGCGATCAGATCCGCGATGGTTTTGCGGAAATCCCACAGGAACCGGTCGCTGTCTTCCGCGCTCTCCACCACCTGCCCGGTCAGAACCGGCATCCAGGGAACCGGATCGTAGCCGCGCAGTCTCTTGAACTGGGCGATCATATTGTCGGTCCAGTTTTGCGAGCCCGCCTCCCAGCTATCGTTGAGCACGTAGCGGATACCCCTCCTGCCCATGAAATCCGCGCCCACCGTCTCCTTGTAGCTGTCCAGATAGGTGTCGAAATACTGCATCACAAATCTCCTGTCCAGCTTGTCCACCTCCAGGCCGGTGGCCTCCGCGGTTGCCGGGTGGTTGGTGATTCCCAGCAGCGAGTACCCAAATCGCAGCACAACCCAGTCGCCGGCGGGCGGCGTCCAGTCCAGAGTTCCATCCGGGCGCATCTTCGCGGTTAGGTCGATCACATCGGACTTCGCAACCGCCTCGTCCGGCGCAATGGGGGGCGTGGCGTAGCCGTAGAGGTCTGGTTCCGGGGTAAAAGCGGCCTTCTCCTCGAAGTGGTTCACCCGCGCTCCCGGATGAAGCGTCAGCTCGGCAATCTCATAATCGGTTGGAGGCGGTCCAACTTTGATCCCAAACGTTGCCGGATCGACGCCGCTGGCCCAGAGAGGAAGCGGAGGAGGAAGCGTCCGCTTGAACGTCACGCGGAAATACTTGGCCGTCACCGCGGGAAACGAAATGGTGTGTTCAGGTGCGCTGCTGTTTTCCAGCTTCACGACCAGCCGGAAGTTTTGCCCGTCATCGCTCGCCTCAAGGGCCTTCTCCGGCGCGCCCATTCCAGCCAGACTCGCTTCCAGCTCGCCCAGCTCCCTGGTGACAAAGGTGATCGAGCGAATGGTTTGCGGCGCCGGAAACTCGTATTGAATCCAGGAACTGGCGCCGACCGCTGCCGGGATCGGAAGCTTGGTGGTCTTTTCCAGGTCGCCGTCCGAGAGCATGGCCACATCCGGAGAGCCGCCGCTCGACGTGATCTTCGCGTGTAATGCTTCAATGGGCACATCGACGGCTGCCTTGAGGTAGGCAACTACGGCCGCATCGGCATAAAACTGCGGGTGGGCCAGGCCCTGCGGCGTACGAATCCAATCGTGGATGCTGAGGCCCTGAAATGCCCCCGTCGTCGTCGGAGGATGCGCCAGCTTGCCTGTGAATGGCTTTCCGCCTTCGACCGGTGTCTCGCTCCATACATACTTCTTCATCGCTTGCGAGGCCGGCACCCAGGGACCGCCCGACTCGCTCCAGCCCGGCGAGCCCGCAATCTGCTCTTCCATGCCCAACTGGTCAGCCAGGGTAGTCGCGTACTTGAACGCGTCCTTCCAATCCGGAGTCATGTAGATCAGGCGCTTCTTCACCACCTGCGGCGTATCCAGGTCGGCGTCAACGTTCTGGAACCCAACGATACCCACCCGGTGCATCCATTCCAGATCCAGCTTGATCCCTACCTTGGTGACGTTGCCGCCCATCCAGTGCCACCACACTCGTGGCCGCGCGCTCTCCGGCGGCTGCATGAAGCCCTGTTCCAGGCTCGCCGTGGACGCTTGCTGCGCCGTTTGCCCCGGCGCCGCGACCGAAAGCCCCAAAACCAGCGCCAGCCCGAAAACTCCACACCCAATTCCCTGTTGACTCCTCATTCCTCTGCCTGTCCGCGCGCAGATTAGCCGCGTATTCACTCCGGGATTTGTTAACCGGGATTTCCATTTTGCTTTCGCGGCGACGAAAGAAAACCTGCACGAAACTATGCCGCCAGTTGTCCCAAACTCGTGGTTACGTCTGGTTCCAGCAAAAGTGCCAACACCCTGGTGGCGGAGACGCATACAAGCCGGTGCTCTTCCAGTTCGTACCTGGCGCGTTCCATATCAACATTCTTCTTGGCCGCAAGCCTTTTGCTGACCTGATAACATGCTGAGGAACGAGCCTTGATGTACTCGCTGAGCCCAGCCTCAAAGGCTCGTGCCAAGTCTCTACAGATTGAGCAATCCATATCTAACGCTTTCTGGCGTTCTGCCGAACCAACCGTAGCTTAGATTCGGTCGTGGTTCAAAAACTGCCTGAGATCTCGATCGAAGTGATTTGCAAGCCAAGGAGAGAATGTTCCAGTGTGAAGTCTTCGATAAAAGTCAGCCTGCTCGCTCATGGTCCGTCCGGCTTGATCTCTGAAGAATTGGCCCTATCGGCATGTCGCACCGGCCCAAATGAACGTTGGCTCTTGTTACGGCTCGCGGGTAGACGATTGTTCGCATCGCATTTCTTGAGGAGGCTCATCGCAGTTCCAGTTGTTCCGTTGCGTACTTGAACGGTGCTCGTCTGGGGCAGAGCTTAGAATGCGGGAGGCGAGAAGGGAGAATTGTGTACTGTTTTGATCATACTCCCACCACAGCCCACGTGCCGACGGCTTTACATTTCTTGGCCTCAGCGGTTCCTAGGCGGAGCCAGCACGGGGATTCCGAGGGGAAAGCGGTGGCTAACCCCATGTCCGCCGTGTAAGTTGACATAGAATCGCTGGCCCGTAAACTGATCCGAGCCGGCTTCGCAACTCCGTCATATCCGCCAACCGGCGCATCAACTCCCACATTGCGCCTGGATAACCGCCAAACCGTCAGTTACTACTTGGGCAACAACTTGGAACGGGCCAGTCTCGTCTGGAAAGATCAGTACCGGCAAGTCGGTATCGCGACTGGAATCTCAAAACCTGTCCCTGGACAAGCGGTCGGCGGCGCCATGGGCGTTTATGAGGAGCAATATCTTTCCGACTGAGATTCCGTGTGTCCCCGTTCCTCAAATGCGAGGTACAGAGGGCACCCCATCTTGGTTTGGAAGACCGCGGAAACCGGGGCCACTCGCTCTATACTTGACCACGTATGGAGGACTCAATGAAGAAGATGGACTACACCATTGGACTCGAAGCCGGACGTGCAGGACAGAAATGGACGGCAACGGCCCTAACTGATCGAGCGAAGGAGCGGACGCCGGAACCCGCGACATTCGCGCGCCGTCCCGAAGCATTGAAGTTCCTGAAGGACTCGCAGACCGAAGGATACCGGTTTTCTGGCGCGGAATTGGTTGACCCGGAGCAGAGGCTAGTCAAGAATCGCTATTTCGCCATTGGCGACGGCGGAAAGCTTACGCTCTCAGGTGAGGACAATGGTCCGCGCGATACGGTTTGGGAAATTGGAGACGTGATGCCCGGACGCAATAGGAGCTTGGTAACTGAGGCTATCGTTGAAAACATTCTTCAAGGGGTGGGGGTGCGAGAAAGGTTTGGATGCGACCTCGCGTTTATCCTTCGGCTACACGTGGTCGCGCGAGGGAATCTCGCTATGCCGTCTATACCACCATTCGACCCGGCGAAGCCTTGTCCATGCGGTCTCCACGGGAAGTCATACGGTGACTGCTGCAAGGATAAAGGCATACACGCTCTTGGGAACGAGATGCTGCGAGGAACAGCTCCAAGAATGATGCCGGATGCTCTATCGCAAATTCAGTCCAGCATGGTCAAGGATGATACCCGGTTTCGGATCGTCTGGAACACAGTCTGGCACTACCCACAGCACGAGACATTCCATCAGTTCCTTGATGCGCTTGTGGTCGGGACGCTCGGCAAGGAATGGTTTGAAGAGCAACTTTTTACTTCCACTCAAGAATCAGAACGTGATTGTCAAATGGCGCACGGCGATGGTTGAGCTGCTTCGCAGGCCGGGAGACGCAGACGACGGTGTTAGCACTGGCCATACTCTCACTGGCCCGGCAAAAGCCTACCAGTGTTTTGGCTACGATCTGTATTGGCTTCAATTGGTCCACCGGCTGCCCGAGTCACTCATCGATAGGTTGAAGGAGTTTCACAAGTTCCAAGGAGCGCGATACGAAATTCTAGTCGCTGCTGTCTTTACGCGGGCAGGCTTCGAGATCGAGTGGATTGATGACACGAAAGCATCCGACAAACACCCAGAGTTCATCGCAACCCACAAACGCACGGGTAAGAAAGTCGGCGTCGAAGCTAAGAGCCGCAGACGGCCAGGACCTATAAATTTCCCCGGCACAGTCACGCCTGAAACGCATCTCAAGGGCGATGTTTTTGACCTCTACGATAAAGCAATACAGCAAGCGCCCGACGGTGAAATACCGTTCCTGATTTTCATTGACCCGAATGTCCCCGATAGCCCACAGAAGGGACTTCCGTCATACTCGGATATTCCGGTCGATACTGTTCCTTGGATGAAGGAGATTCGTGACCGTCTCCTTGAGATTTGGAATGCTGCCACTGTGCCTACGCCTGAGAGCGCAGTTCTGATTACAAATTTTGCGTTCTACTACGGCGACAACGATAGTCCTTCTCCTGCGGGGATGGGAGCGTTCTTTCCGTCGCTGAAACCAAGAGTGCCACTCTTCGGTGATCCGATGATTGATGACCTCAGATATTGCTTCCAGACTTACGACACGGTTCCCCGGCAGATATAGAACGCGGGCGGGTGGCCTGCTCTCGGCCTCCATGAGGCTCCTGGATTTGGGCTACCGGCACATGAATCGGTAATGACAAGTCGGCTAGCATACCGGAATCTCAAGACTTTGCCCTTTGAGGATCGGCGTCGCCATGGGCGTTTGACAGGACCGATTCCGAGATGCCTTCCGTGTCGCGGTCGAGGCAGGAGTGCAAAGGAGAGCCGCAACGACACTTTTGCCATGGGTTGGTTAGTATGAAAAGCAACCCACGATGTCAGCCCCGGCCGAAGCACGGTTCATTTCACGGCGATGGCTAGTCGCCATTGCTGTTATGTCCAGTGCAATCATGGAGGTGCTGGACACCTCGGTGGTCAATGTCAGCCTGCCGCATATAGCAGGGAGCCTCTCCTCTACGGTCGACGAAGCCACCTGGGTCCTCACCTCCTACATCGTTGCCAATGCAATCATCCTGCCGATCACCGGCTGGCTTTCGAACTATTTTGGACGCAAACGATTATTAATGACGGTCGTGACCGGGTTTACGTTGTCCAGCGTCCTCTGCGGCCTGGCGCCCAGCCTTCCTCTGCTGATCTTCTTCCGGGTGCTTCAAGGCATCACCGGCGGCGGATTGCAGCCTATTTCCCAATCCGTGATGCTGGAAGAATTTCCCGGAGTGGAACGCGGCAAAGCGATGCATTTTGGAGCCTGGGCATTATCGCGGCCCCGGTGCTGGGACCCACGTTGGGTGGCTGGATCACGGATAACTACTCGTGGCGCTGGGTCTTCTATATCAACCTGCCAATCGGGATCATCAGCCTGATTCTGATCTATCTCTTTGTCTATGACCCCCCGTATATCAAACGCGGAACCATGCGGTTCGATGCGTGGGGCATGGGAATGCTGGCAGTAGGGATGGGAACCCTGCAAATCATGTTAGATAAAGGGTAGGAAGATGACTGGTTCGGCTCTCGCTTCATCAAAACGCTTGCCGTTACCGCAGCCGTCATGCTGACGGCGTTCGTTATTCGGGAACTGAAGACACCGCAGCCGCTTGTAAAGCTGTCGCTTTTCCGGCACCGATCCTTCGCGGTCGGTATTGTGATCACAACAGTGCTGGGGTTTGTGCTTTATGGCAGCCTCGTGTCCCTGCCCCTGTTCATGCAGGAGTTGCTTAGCTGGACTGCCGAAACTGCCGGCTTCTGGACGAGCCCGCGGGGGATTGCCACGGCAGTTTGCATGCTGGTAGTCGGCTACCTGCTGGGTAAGCATTGGGACTACCGATGGATGGTGGTTCTCGGATGCCTCTTAGGAAGCATGGCGTTCTTCGGCTATTCGAGAATGGACCTGAACTCTGGGACCTGGGACATTCTGGGGCACCAGATCAATCAAGGTATAGGTCAAACGTTTATATTCCTGCCATTGACCCTACTTATCATGGGTCCTATTCCGAAGGAAGATACACCCTACGCCACCAGCCTCTACAGCGTGATGCGCAATATTGGGTCCAGCATGGGAATATCCTTCGTGACCACCTTTTTGGCTCGCCGATCGCAGTTCCATCAGGGCCGTCTTGCCGACAACATTGCGCTCTCCAATTTGCAGTTGCTGCAGGCACAGAACCAAGCCGGGGCAATGTTCGCTCAACACGGATCCGACACGGTGACCTCCACGCACCAAGCTCTTGGATTCCTGTATGGCTCGTTACAACAGCAAGCCACATTGCTCAGCTACGTCGACGTGTTTCGTGTGATGGCATGGCTGTTCCTGCTGACCGCCCCTCTGGTGCTGCTGATGCGGAAGCCGAAGTAGGACCCCGATCCCTCAATCGCAGCACATTAGAACCAGCCAGGCCCCTGCCACGCTTCCACCGATTCAACGCACTTCACCTCTGTTCGGTAACTCGATGTGCGATGAAGGGAATTGGCTCAAATCGGCTTCCAGTTCCGCCGTCATCTTTCCACATTGAGGAAACTCCCGCTGCCAGTTCGGGCATCTTCACAGGATCGAAGCTGATGTCAAACGGGTCGCCGATCAACGGCGGAGCCTTGGGATCGATCTTGGGCTCGAAGGTGTACCAGAAGATTCCATCCCGGTCCTGAAAGGCGCCGTAGGCAGCGAGGATGGGTATTCCCTCACTGGCATAGTCGTTCGGAAACGGCTCGTTCATCTCGCTGACGGTGTAGGGCTTGCCTGCGATCGCGGAACGCGAAAGCCGGACCACCGCCGATTGCAGCGGGTCGTTTACCATCGGAGCCTTTTTTGTGACGGAGAGGTCTTCCGGGTGTTCCCAATAGTCATGGCCGTCGATGATATCCATCGAATTCATAGACAGGAGCGTGGGATATCCGCTTGAGTCATGGTGATGATCCGCTGTCCCAATTACCAGCGACTTCGATCCCAGCGTTTGCTTGATGTACCGCTCCATGTCGTCGAAGTAATCGCGCTCTATCTCTTCGTAAAATGCGGCCTCGATCAGGAAACGAACGGGCTGGGACTGAGCGCCCGTTGCCCAATCGCGCAGAAGCGGAACCGGGGAGTTATTCGGGGTTCCACCGAGGGTATGCAGCATGGCAATCTGCTTTGCATCGGCATGAGCCGCAAGCCATTGGTTGTACTGCGCGGTCAGCTCCGCGTCGTAGTATGGTGAAGGTGCGTGAAAGGCCACGTAGAGTGAGTTTTCGTTATTGATTTCAATGACCGCGATGGCTGGATCGTCGCTGTACTTCAGCCTGGTATAAGGATTGAGATGGCTGAGCAACTGGCGTGCATACTCCTTCTGCAACTCGATCAGTTGCGCATCATAGAGAGATGTTCCCTTGGCTCCCCAGCCCAGCAATTTGGCATCCTTTACGCCGTCACCCTCACGAAAGGAGCGTCCCACCAGCAAGTTGAAGTCTATATAAATCCCGCGTTTCTCAAGCTGCGCGATGAAGTAATCCTCGCGGTCCAGTTGTTCAGGGTCAAGCGATCGGGAGTTGTCAACTCCGCTCTTGATGAGGCCGCGCGGAGCATCGAGATCCAGAAACTGAAGGCGAACGGCATTGATGCCGAATCGCGCCAGGGTCGCGGCCCAGAACTCCGCGTCTTCCTTTGAAGGTATCTGGCGCGAGCCTGCGCTCCAGTCCGTGATATTGACGCCCCAGAAGCGAAAGCGGCGCCCGTCGCCGGTAGCGAGGTGGCCATCCTTTACCTGGATGAAGCCGTGCTTGCCGGCAGGCGCGTCCAGCAGGAAAGAGATATCGAGCGGAGATGGTGCCAGCGCAGCGCCCCTGTGGTCCATGGCAAAAGGCGCCATGCCGTTCTAGCTCTGCGCGATGACCGGGATGCGGAAAGCGCCTGCGAAAAGAGCTATCGCCACTATGAATCTGAATGATTTCATGGTAAATTCATCCTCCGATAAGAACCTACAAGGCGAGGCTCCAAATAGCCTGAGTAAACCATGATTTTACTCGGCCGTTTATCTCATCACCTGATGTCGCCGGGCTGCTCAGATCACTGCATCGGCGGCGCTTGCAGCACAACCTGATACTGGGGAACGAGCAGAACACTGTTGACTGCGGAGGCCTGACCAGCGCTGAAATGAAGTTCGCCGGACATGTCCACATAGATAGGGCACTTTGCAGGCATGGGTAATACCGAAAGCTGGAGATGCTGCCAGTCGGTGTGCCAGTCACCTCCGAGTTCGCGCAGACCAACTTCCCATGGAAGACCATTCCAGAAATTGTCATCCAGCAGGCGATCGCCGCTGCTGAGTCGAGCTACATCCCCCTGGTACCTGATCCGCAGCAGAACATTGGAGACGGCTGGGCTATCTGGAACCTGCGGCAAGGTGAGCTTCCACTGGCTGGCGCCGTCGAAATCCTTGTCGTCAGGGGCAAGCGGAATCAGTCTTGAACGCCACGCAGTCGGCGGCCCCATATGCAACGGCGGACGGGAACTCGGGGCGCGGACCTCGGTCACGTTCGGCCGCAGGCTGACTGCAGGGAGATGCACGTCGTAGCGCTGAAATAGCCCGTCCTGTCCATTGGAGCGCACGGCGGCTTCCAGTGCCGTGGGAGCAGCCTTCTGTCCAAACACCTCGAACGAAATTTCGTTATCCTCGGACTGCAAGGTCCAAGCCGATTGGTCAGAGAACGCATCAGCTCCCGTCACCAGCAGCAGGGATGGATCGTCTACGCGCCAGACCTGCTCGGCTAGCGATTCCGGAAGCAATATCAGGTGAACACCATGCGGTAGCCGCACCTCAGCCTGCGCAGTGCCCGTTGCGCGCAACCGCACTCCGGCAGCCGTAACGGCCCGCCGCACTGCTCCGGTGATCCCGGAGACCTTTGTACCGGGTTCCAGCATCCATTCGGGCCGCACCTTGTTGATAGCGAAAAAGAAAAAGTATGTGTCCCCGTTTACCTGAACGCGCTTGAAGAGCTGTGCAGTGCTGTAGCGCAGCGTTGTGCCTTCCAGATCAGAGCCGACCGGCCAGATGCCGAAGGCGCCGGAGGGAAGCACGATGGGCGACTCCGGGATGCTGACCTCACCGCCAGGCAGACGCAACTTCACCTGGAAACCCGCGCGTGCAGGCATATCCAGGCCGCGAACATAATTATTGAAAAAAATGAAGCCGGAGTTCTCGCGTGTACGCACGGAAACACGCGGTATAGACGTGTCGCCAGGATTGGCTGGAACTGCTGCCGGTTCCCTGACCTTCATGGGCGCCAGCAGGCTGCCAAAATCGTTGAGGAAGTAATGAACCAGCTTCAGCTTGCGGAGCGATTCCCGCTCCTGGCCAAACTCGCCCAGCGGAGCCTGAAAGTCGTACGACTTGACGGGAACGTCTGTCGCGTACCCGGTGCGCTGCGATTCCTGCAGCGTGATCGGGCCACCCTCCGGATTTCTACCGCCATGGAACATGTAGTAGCCGAGCAAATTCACCCCGCTGCCCAGCATTACGGGCGCGATGGCGGCGATGTCGTCCGCGCTGACCACCGGCCGCCGGAAGTAGGTGTCCTGGATGCCGCTGCCGACTTCCGCCGTAAGGAAGGGTGTGCCCCGATAGCTGGAGGCTGAGTTCTGACCGTTATCGCCTATAGCTCCCATGCTGCCGGCCGAACGGTTCGCGAACCGGAACGCATATACCTCACTGGGGGGCAGCTTAGCGTAGGCGCCATCCCACGGCGCGGCTGCGTATCCACCGAAGACAGGCAGCACCGCGTCCAGCGGTATGGCAGCGCCGTCCCAACCGGTAACGGTGTAAAGAGGAACGTCCAGGCCGTGCCGCAGCGCCATACTCTTGAGGGTTCTGATGTGCTCATCACCCTTGCCTGGACCGGTGTCATGATACTCGTTCTCAATTTGAATGCCGATCACCGGGCCGCCGTCCTTCCACAGCAAGCCTTCGAGCTGTTGAGCAATCTGCGCATAGTAGCCATCGACTTCACTGAGGTACACGGGGTCGTCCTGCCGCACAAGGCTTTTTTTCAGCACCCAATCCGGCAAGCCGCCGTTGCGAGCCTCTGCATGCGCCCATGGGCCGAGCCGCGGATAAACGTACATACCGTGCCGGGCGCACAATTGGACGAAACGGCGCAGATCGCGTTGTCCGCTCCAATCAAAGACTCCTTCAGTCTGCTCGTGATGGATCCAGATGATGTAGGTGGAGATAATATTTACTCCCGCCGCCTTCATCTTCATAATCTCCTGCTCCCATCTCGACTCCGGGTAACGCGAAAAGTGGAACTCACCCATCACTGGCAGCCAGGGTTTGCCGTTCATGGTGAGATACTCCGAGTTCACTTCAAGAACATCGCCGTTGGGCGCTCGGGAAGAGCCCAGTTTTGCAGTTACCGGTACAGGCGCCACAGCCGGCTCGCTTGCATCAATCGTGACGAGGTTCTGAGCCGCGACGATTTGCAACATGCAGGCAGCCACGAAGGTCAGGCTGAAGGTATATCTCGTAAGGCAATTCGTCATCGTGAGCCTTTCTATAGATAGGAACAATGGGTTTCGGATGCCCTGCTCTCAATCTGAACCGTTTCCAAGTGCCATGCCGGCTCGAATAGCGCTGGAGAAACAAACGTCAGGCACCGGGATAGCAGTTGGAATCCTTTGCAACAGGAACTATAGAGCTTCAGGAGGAATCGCGAATCCAACGAAAGTCGGACTGCGGTAAATCTTGGAGAGCATCAAAAAGTCGTAGACGAACTGCTATAGACTGGCGTCCTGAGTACCATTGCCGAGACACCTATCCACCTCGCAACTGACGACCTTGATCCATCTCTTGAGCGTGAGGCGTGCTTCGCGGAACGACCCCTTCATCTGCTTTTTCGTGACCCACCGTCTGCCCACGAATCCGTAGATGGTGGATGCAGCGAATGCCGTGCCTATTTTTTCCTTCTGCCGCTATCGTGGAGTGCCCGGCGCTTTTTGTACCAGTTGTAATGAGAGAGACTGGTACGAAAGGAGTCTTTAAAGGCACGAGGGAAGAAGCATACGCCAGAACAGATCGTGAGCTTGCTTCGACAGGTGGAAGTGCCGGCATCGAGCATCAACAGCCTGTCGCCCGCCAAGTCTCCCTAGCGCAGATCTCAGCCGCTCGTACAATAGGCGCTTCAGATACAGCTTTGCCCGGCGAGCTAAGCTAAAGAAAATACACTGTTTGTGCTTCAATTTCGTACACTTTGAGTTGCCCACAAAAAAATATTACGAATCCTACTTTCGACGGATACATGACGTTGGCGGGCAGGCGTACAGTTGGTTCGACTCGGGGACCGTCATCCCAATTGACGTGCACGGAAGCAGCGGAAAAATATTGAGGTTCCTCAGCTTTACGAGTCAAGCGGGGAAGCCGTAATGAATGTAAACGTTCGCAACTCGCGCGATGGCGTTCTTGGCATCGCAGATAACGCTCTTCTGGAGGTAGTTATGCAACTCTTCTACGACAGGTATGTACGTTCTGTCCTGCTCCTTATCCTTGTTGGCCTTGTCGGCTCGGGTCTGTTTGTCTACGGACAGGGCACCAGCGCCAGCTTGACCGGCCAGGTCACCGATCCATCCGGTGCGGCTGTGGCCGGAGCAATCGTTACCCTCACCAACATCGACACAAATTTGATACAGACCGGCCAAACGGACCGTGTAGGAACATACCTGATCCGGCCTTTGCCGATCGGCAATTACACGCTTGCCATCGATGCCGCCGGTTTTGCCCGCTATGTGCAGAAGGGCATCATCCTGACGGTCAATCTGGCCGCAACGCAGGATGTGCGCCTCAAGGTTGGCGCGGGCAAGGCAGAGACAATCACTGTCACTGCCGATGCCGAGCTGATCAATACCACATCGGCCGAACTGGGATCGACGGTCAATGAAGCCGCCATCTCCCAACTGCCGCTCAACGGACGCGATCCTTCCAGCCTGGTTCTGCTGGCGCCCGGCACCGTCAACGTTATAAATCACGGCGGCGAAGGCATCCAGACTGGCTTCTCCTTCCCGACCGAGACCGGCGCCTCTGCCGCCGGCGGCCGCCAGGGCAGCACCTTCTATATGCTCGACGGCGTCACCAACATGGACAACTACACCCTGCTGACCTCGCCCTTCCCGAACGCCGACGCCACCCAGGAGTTCAAGGTCATCACCAGCAACTACGGCGCGCAGTACGGCTTTGCGCCCGGCGCAGTGGTCTCCATCGCCACCAAGAGCGGCACCAATAGCTTCCACGGCGGCGCCTTCTGGTACATCCGCAACAACGACATGAACGCCACCAACTGGTTCAGCCACCAGGCCGATACGCTGCGGCGCAACCAGTTCGGCGCCTTCGCCGGCGGGCCGATCAAGAAGGATAAGCTCTTTGTCTTCGCCAACTACCAGGGCACCAAGATCATCTCGAACTCGACCGATTTGTTGACCACCACGCCGACCGCCGCCATGCTCACTGGCGACTTCAGCGGCCTGGCCTCGGCGGCCGATCTGGCTTCGGAAACGACAGACCTGATTGGTCCCTTCAAGACGATCAGCGGCGTACCCAGACCAACTCGACACCAGTATTGCCAGCTTATCTCCGGCCGCGCTTTATTATGCTAAATATGGCATGATCAAAAGCACCAATATAGTGGCCAACGGCACGACTCTGCAGCCCGGAGTGCAAGCAGCCGACGGCGATATGATGTACACCTATCCCACCATCCACAACACCTACGACGAGGGCACGCTCAAGCTGGACTACAACCTCTCGCCCTCGCAGACCCTCACGCTGCGCTCGTATACCAACGAATTCGAGGCTCCGTCGACCGACGTTCCCGGCAACATGGAGAGCGCAGAGAACCATACCACCTGGACTGGCGGCTTCTGGCAGCAGATGTATTACTTCAACAACCTGCTGCAGCACACCTGGACGATCAATCCCAAGACGGTCAACACCATCTCGGTCTTCATGAACCAGCAGAGTGCGCACAACGCCGCCCAGGAGCTGAGCAGCGACGGCAAGCCGATGTGCTTCTCCAATAGTGGCGGGGATCCTAATGGGGTTAGTATTGGGGTCAACGAGCCCACGGGCAGTTGCTACATGGGCGCTCTCCGCATCAACTCGGACTACGGCTTTGAGAGCGGCTGGAATGAGCCCTCGCAGGAGGTCCGCACCACCTTGGGCTTAGCGGATACGCTCAACAAGATCCTCGGCAAGCACTCGCTGACCGCAGGCATCGACCTGATGCATCAGCACGCGGTCGAGATTACGCAGTATCCGAATCAGCCGATGATCGCCTTTGGAAGAAATGGAACAGGCTCGGGCGAAACTCCCTATGCCAATGTAGATACAAAAGACTGGCCCAACGTGTATACAAACGCCGTGAACGGATCCCTGGCCGATTATATGTTGGGCTACGCAATGGGGTACATGCAGGGCGCCGGCGAGATCTCCGATGTGGCCGGCTGGCAGTTTGGTCCCTTCATCCAGGACGACTGGAAGATTCTTCCCAATCTGACCATCAACCTGGGCCTGCGCTGGGATCCGAACACGCCTCCCGTCTCCCAGGGCGGCCGTGGCGCGGCCTGGATCCCCGGCCCGAGTAGCATCGCCGGTTTCGCGAATAGCGAGCCCGGCCAGCAAAGCATCGTGTTTACCAACGCTCCCGCGGGACTCGACTTCCCCGGCGACCCCGGCGTGCCCGATACCCTGATGAACAGCGACTACGGTTACTGGGAGCCTCGCATCGGCTTGGCCTACCAGCCCAAGGCTCTGCCGCACACCGTCTTTCACGCCGGCTTCGGCCTGTTTACCGGTCCGCTGCAGTACTCGGAATACAACCACGCCGCCGACGTCGCCCCCTTCAGCCCCACCTTTAACTTCTCGGGATGGTGCTGGCCATGCTACTACGATACTGTCGATGCAGGCGGGATTATCCCCTTTGATAACCCCTGGTCCAGCTCTGTCTCCCCCTATGCGACAAGCCCCTTCCCGGGAACATTCCCCTGGGCATCAATTTCCTACAAGCCTCCGCAAAACGTAGCCATTCCCAAGGGCCAGCAAATCGGCCAGGTATTCTCGCGCAACTTCAAGCTGCCCACAACGTATGCCTGGAACGCGTCGATCGAGCAGCAGTTCACACGGACGACGGCCATCCGCCTGGCTTATGTGGGCAACGAAACCGAACACCTGTCGGTGCTCATCGACATGAACCCACCGTACGCCACAAAGTTGTACGTGAACTCGAACTTAGGGGACATTTACGATGACCAGAGCTGGGCGACGGCGAGCTACAACTCGCTGCAGTTCAGCCTGGATCAACACATATGGCACGGCCTCCAGGTGCAGTCCAGCTTCACGTGGGCGCATTCCATCGACATTGCCGGCAGCAGCAACGTCTCCTTCGGCAATCCGTCGCTGGGCAATCCGATCAGCGCCGCGTGGAGCCGCGGCAACTCCTACCAGGACATGCCGTGGAACTGGATCAGCAACTTTATCTACCAGGCCCCCTTGTTCAAAGAAAAGGGCAAGCTGATGGAAGAGACGGTTGGCGGCTGGCAGTTGAGCGGCATCCTCACCTGGCAGAAAGGCAACCCGTTCTCGATTGGCTCGTGGGGTACGGACATCCCCGGAGTCGGCATGTGGAATAACCGCGCCGATTTCGTCCCAGGCGTGGCCAACCGCATGGGCAAAGGCAACCACTGGGATTGGGTTAACCCGAGCAAAGGCTACTTCAACCCAGCCGCCTTCACCGATCCCACCTCCTGTAACGACAATACGCCGGGATGGTGCGGTTTCGGCGACACGGGCAGAGACGCCTACTGGGGACCGGGCTTCTTTAACATCAATGCATCGATCATGAAGAACTGGGTTCTGACGGAAGGAAAGACCTTCCAGTTCCGCTGGGATGCCTTCAACGCCACCAACCATCCGAACTTCTCCAACCCGTCGTCCACCGTTAATCAGGCGCGCTAGGTACTTTTGGCATGATCAGCGGCACGAACAGTCCTGGCTCGAGCACTCCTCGTATCTTCCAAGGCGCCCTCCGCTTCACCTTCTGATTTCGCGCCTTCACCGGAGGCCCGGGCGCAATGCCCGGGCCTCCGTTTTTCGTCCGGGCTTTTTTTCGTCCGTGTTGGTCAGCCGCCGCCGGCTGACGAATGCCGGGGATTGTCCCCTGGCGAAGTGAGCGAGAATGATAGAGGACGCATGAACGCTGTCTCACATCCGGCTTACTTGCCCTCTCGGCCGCAAAGAACTCCATGCACCGTCAGATTGCTGCTGCATGGCGTTCTGCTGGCAGTCATCGGAATGCTCGCGCCTACTGCTCGAGCTGTACAGGCGCAGCAACCGGCAGTTGAAACACTCGCCACGAGCGGCGAAGAGTGGAACTACACCATCCGATCCTGGCAATCCCAGGATGGTTTGCCGGAAGAAACTGTGCAGGCCTTCGCTCAGACCCCGGACGGTTATCTTTGGGTGGGCACCAGTGGCGGGCTGCTGCGCTTTGACGGGGCGCACTTCCGCCTGTTCGCGCATGAGAATACGCCCGCCTTTGGGGAAAACAGCGTCTTTTGCCTGCTGGCCGCGCGCGATGGCCGCCTGTGGATCGGCACCGACGGCAGCGGCCTGATCGAGCTGGTGGAACGGCGTCTTTCGTGCTTATCCCGCGGAGAATGGCCAGACCGCCGATTTTGTCCGGGCGCTCGCCGAGGATCACAACGGCCTGCTCTGGGTGGCCACCGACGACGGATTGTTATGGGCCAGGAATGGCCGCCTGGAGCGGGCAGACAAGCCGCTGGGCCTGCCCGTTTTCAACGTTCATGCGGTGCTGGAAGACCACACCGGCCGCATTTGGGTGGGCGGTTCACGCCTCTACTCGATAAAAGATGGCCAGTGCTCACGAGTATTCGCTGCCTGACAATGACAGCCGCAATAAGGTGAAGTCATTTCTGGAGACGGCCGACGGAGTGATCTGGGTGGGCACGGTGGGCGGACTTACCGGCTGCGGCCCGGACGGAACCACTTCGAACCGGTTCCCGGAGTCTCCGGCACCATACGCTGTCTGCGCGAGACGCCCAGCGGGGAATTGTGGGCCGGCGCGATCGGCGAAGGCATCTTCAGGATTCGCGACGACCGTGTGACCCGGCTCAAGGCGCCCTCGCCGCTGGTCAGCAACACTGTCCTCTCCATCTTTGCCGATTCCGACAGAAATCTGTGGATCGGCACCCAGGCAGGCATGATGCGCCTGAGCCGAACGCCGGTGCGCGTGCTGGCCATGCCCGCGGCCGCCGACTCGGACTTCGGCACCGTTGCTCTGGATACAGACGGTTCGCTGTGGGCCGCTTCAAACCAGCTTGTGCATGTGCGGGCAGGCCACGCCATTCCCTTCAGCATCCCGGGGCTCGGCGACACGCGGGTTCGCAACGTCTTGCGCAGCCGCGACGGGTCTCTCTGGATCGGAACCGACGGAAGCGGCATCTACCATGTTTCCGCCCAGGGGGCAAAGCACTTCACCACTCGCGAGGGGCTGGTGAACAACTTTGTGCGCGTCATGATCGAGTCAAGGGACGGCAGCCTTTGGATTGGCACCGATAACGGCGTCAGCCATCTGGATCGAGGCGGTTTTCACAACTTCAACGAACAGAACGGACTGGTCTATTACAGCATTCGCTCGCATATTGGAGGATCGAGACGGAACCATCTGGATAGGCACCGAGCACGGATTGAGCCAGTATAGAAAGAGTGAGATTCATTCAAGATCAGGTGACCGCCGCACTGAGCGACGAAAAGGTGTGGGCGCTGCATCAGGACGCGGATGGCGGAATCTGGATCGGCACGCGCGCCCATGGACTTTATCGCTATCGCAATGGCCAGCTATCCCACTACACCACGGCCAACGGACTGGCCAGTGACAGCATCTATTCCATTCTCGAAGACAAGCAGGGCCATTTCTGGCTCAGCGGTCCCTCCGGAGTGATGCTGCTCAACCGCAGCGAACTGGATGCTCAGGCCGGCAACAAGGAACAGCCCCTTTCGCTGCGCATCTTCCGTGCCAATGAGAGCGGCAAGCCGGCTCAATTTTACGGGGGAACGCAGCCGTCCGGCGCTCTTGCCAGACTCGGGCGAAGCCTGGTTTCCCACCAGCCAGGGGCTGTGGAGCATCCGCCCAAATGAACTGGAGCACCCCTTCATCTCCCACCTGAATATTGAAACGATCACTGTCGATGGCCGGCAAGCGGCCTTGTCCAGAAATCTGAATCTGGATTCGGGCAGCGGCCGGATGGAGATTGCATATGAGCCGGTGTTGCTGCGCTCGCAGGAGGAACTTCGCTTCCGCTACAAGCTCGAAGGATATGACCGGAACTGGACCTACGCAGGCGCGCAACAGCGGCTCGCGACTTACACCAATCTTCCTGCCGGCAAATACACATTTCTTGTGGATGCCTGGGAGACCGATCATCCGGAACATGTGGCCCACGCCTCGATCAACTTCCTCAAGAAACCCTACTTCTACCGGACATCGTGGTTTCTGGCGCTCTGTGCATTGGTCGCGGGGCTTGTGACCATCCTCGCCTACCAGGTGCGGATGAAGCAGATTCACGACCGCTTCAAAGCCGTGTTGGCGGAGCGGACGCGGCTGGCGCGCGAGATGCACGACACGCTCATCCAGGGATGCGTAAGCATCTCCGCGCTGCTTGAGGCCGCGTCAAGCAGTGAGATTGACGACAACGAGTCGCGCTTGCATATGATCGACTATGCAGCCACGCAAATCCGCGCCACCGTGGACGAGGCGCGGCAGGCGGTATGGAATCTGCGTGGTGAGGATCATGCGCTCATCGACCTGGAGGCCGCCCTCCAGCGCATGGCCGAGCGCATTCGCCGGGAACATGGAGTGGAGATGGCCTATCGGCTGCGGGGAAAGCCGTTTCCGGTCAGCCAGCCGGCTGCGCATGAATTGATGATGGTGGCCCGGGAAGCGGTATTCAACGCTATTTTGCACGGTCACGCGCAACATATTGAAGCGGACCTCGCCTACGCGAGCGAATCGCTTGCGCTGACCGTAAAGGACGACGGCCGGGGCTTTGACGCCGCGGAAGCCTTCACCGAGGAACACTTCGGCCTGCTGGGCATGAAGGAGCGGATGAACCGCTTCGACGGCAGACTGGATATTGAGAGCGCCCCCCGCCAGGGAACCCGGCTGAGGGTAGAGATTCCCCGCAGCGCCGTGGCCTGATCATGCGCCTCCGGCGTGACTCTCGCCAGGGCTGACCATACCGCGCTCCGCGCTCTATAATTCAGGCCTATGCCGCCCATCCGCATACTTATCGTCGATGATCACCCCATCATGCGGGTGGGGATCACGGCGCTGATTGCGTCCAGCAAGGAGATGGAGACGGTGGCCCAGGCCGGCAGCGGCGAAGAGGCGCTCACGTTGCACGCACTTCATCACCCGGACATTACCCTGATGGATTTGCGCCTGCCCGGCATCAGCGGCGTGGAAACGATTCGCCGCATTCGCAGCCAGTTCCCCAAGGCCCGGTTTATTGTGCTCACCACCTACGAGGGCGACGAGGACATCTTCCAGGCCATGGAGGCCGGAGCCGCCGGTTACCTGGTGAAAGGCATGCCCCAGGAGATGCTGGTGAATGCGGTGAAGCGAGTGCACGCTGGAGGCCGTTATCTTCCTCCACCTATGTCCCAGGCGCTGGCATCGCGCATGCCCGACTCAAGCCTCAGCAGCCGCGAATGCGCGGTACTGAAACTGCTGGTACAAGGCAAGACCAACCGGCAGATTGGCGAAGCACTGGGCATCACCGAGGCCACCGTAAAATGCCACGTCAGCGTCATCCTGGCGCGCCTGAACGCCAGTGACCGTACCCAAGCCGTGGTGATAGCGTTACAGCGCGGGCTAATCCACATTTGAGCGTGCAGGCCCGGATGCATACAGCACATACTGTAAAGCCAAAACGCTCCATCAGCGAGCTTGAAGGCGACAGGATGCAGGTAAATAAGACAGGCTTCAAGGGAGGAGCCTGGCGTTTGGGCCGTAGCAGAATCTAGCAGTCGATTGGAGTGCCCGACCAATCCTGTATCAACAGATGTGATACAAACTGGTGCAGAATTCATCTGGCACTCCACTCTGATCGACCCTGGTACTTTTGAAACAAAGGAAATGTTAGTCTTCAGCAATACCCGAACATGACTAAGGCGCGATTCGGCGTGGAGCAATCGCTGGGTGTTTAAGTACCCGAGGAGGAAGTGCCAGTGGTAGAGGTGACCCGGAAGGCCAATAGCAGGGAAATGCTGTTCCCTGATACGCAGGTAATCATTCCCTGTTCGGTACCGCGCTAGAATTGAGTATTAAAATCTAATACTTGCGTAGACTCAGCGAGATAGGGATCTCTACAGGTGGGATTTTCAAGCAGAATTCGTAAATTCCCTGTATTTTTCCCTGTTAGCAGGGTATTTGGTCTGGAGAGCGGTTCGCTGGAGACTCCCCTCTCCGCCATCAAGTTTTAAGTTATTTATTTTGTTTAATATACATTGATGGCCGATACTAAGAATTGCTGGTAACAGGATGGGAAATCAGAGAGTTTTGGCCCTAGTTCTCATCTGGCTATACAGTGGGAGGGCGTCAGGCTGCGGAGGTCAGCCAGCCGCCGATTGTCTGCGGGAGCACCAGGCCCTCGGGCAGGGCCGTCAGGCTGCTGAGGTACAGCCCGCCGTCGATTGTCTGCGGGAGCACCAGGCCCTCGGGCAGGGCCGTTAGGCTGCTGAGGTCCAGCCAGCTGCCGATTGTCTGCGGGAGCACCAGGCCCTCGGGCAGGGCCGTGAGGCTGCGGAGGTCCAGCCAGCCGCCGATTGTCTGCGGGAGCACCAGGCCCTCGGGCAGGGCCGTCAGGCTGCGGAGGTCCAGCCAGCCGCCGATTGTCTGCGGGAGCACCAGGCCCTCGGGCAGGGCCGTCAGGCTGCGGAGGTCCAGCCAGCCGCCGATTGTCTGCGGGAGCACCAGGCCCTCGGGCAGGGCCGTCAGGCTGCTGAGGTACAGCCCGCCGCCGATTGTCTGCGGGAGCACCAGGCCCTCGGGCAGGGCCGTCAGGCTGCTGAGGTACAGCCCGCCGCCGATTGTCTGCGGGAGCACCAGGCCCTCGGGCAGGGCCGTCAGGCTGCGGAGGTCCAGCCAGCCGCCGATTGTCTGCGGGAGCACCAGGCCCTCGGGCAGGGCCGTCAGGCTGCGGAGGTCCAGCCAGCCGCCGATTGTCTGCGGGAGCACCAGGCCCTCGGGCAGGGCCGTCAGGCTGCGGAGGTACAGCCAGCCGCCGATTGTCTGCGGGAGCACCAGGCCCTCGGGCAGGGCCGTCAGGCTGCGGAGGTACAGCCCGCCGCCGATTGTCTGCGGGAGCACCAGGCCCTCGGGCAGGGCCGTCAGGCTGCGGAGGTACATACGCCGCCGATTGTCTGCGGGAGGACCAGGCCCTGCTGACAGTTTCACTTGATGAGTGATATGGCGATTTTGCAACTACTGAAAAACCCTTCCTGGCGACCTAGGTGTTTGAGCTAATCCGCTGGGGGGCGTCGTGAATCCTGCCAGCCTGGACCAACCGTTTAAATCAGCGCCAACGGCGCCGCCATGAGGAAATGCAAACCGGCATTTTTCATTTTCCTGCCTGTTCAACCTTTCCGTTTTTTATCCCGGCTTTAGCAAGAGCGAGATTTCGTCTTGCTTCGTCATAGGCCGGATCAATCTGTATCGCTTCGCTGAAGTGCTCCACCGCTTGTTCATAGTTCCCCAGCTGAAACAGGGCCACGGCGAGGTTATTATGCGCATGAGCGTCTGCAGGGTCGAACCGCAGCGCCTGGGTTAACTCCACTACCGCTTCGGGCAACTGATGCGTACCAATAAGGAGCCAGCCAATTTCGGCATGGGGCGTTGCCTGATCGGGTTTGATGGCCAGAGAAAGCCGGAATTCTTTAATCGCTTCCTGCGTTAATCCCTTCTTGGCCAAAGCATTGCCTAAACTATTATGCGCATCGTAGTTATCCGGCTCGATGGCAAGCACCTGGTGGTACTCCTGAACCGCCTTGTCAATATTTCCATGCGCCTGATGAGCGTCGGCAAAATAAAGCCGCTCCTCTATAAAATTCGGCGGATCTATCATCAGGTAGTATCTCTCTATAATTACCTTCGGCAAATAGAAGAACGTCAGGAGCTGAGACAGCACAATAACTGCTGTTGCCAACCTGTACCCTTTGTCTGATCGAATGAGGCGAGGCAGGCCAATGCTGCCGGCTATCGCCAGCGGTATCAGATACCGGCCCTGGACGCCCTCCACGCTGAGTGAGCCGACGGTGGACCAGGTTAGATACTCGATAAAAAAGACGCCTATGACTGCCGACAGCGTGGCAAAGAGAATAATGGCTGTCGTGCTGATTCTGATTCTGCTGCGGTAGACCATCTCTCCTGCAAAAGTAACAAGTAATATCATTTCCATAACCGTGTAGTACGGCTGAGGCATGGCCGTATCCAGCCATCCAAAAACTCCAATAACCTCCTTGAGGTACCAGGGGAAATAACTGCTTGTACCTATCATTACTGCAGGAAGCATTCCAGGATGATGGAATATATATAGGAATTGCATTCTTGCGTCCACAGTGCCGTTCGCGCTGCTATTCACGGCTGCATGTGTCGATGAAAACGCCGCCAGCCACCAGATGACTGTTACTATCGCTAAAATGCCGGCCAAGCTGAAACCAGCCAGCCAGGCGGGCTTCTTCCCCCATGGGGGCAAAATGCCCGGGATAAGAAAAACTAACAGCAGCGGTATGTAGGGCGGCCGTTCCAATGACACAATCAGGAGTGCCGAGGCCAGCACGATGGTCATCCGCAACGCGAGCGGAACGCCTTCCGAAATCTGGCGCGAAACCAGGGCGAAAGCCAGACAGGTGAAGGAGATTAACGAAGCATCCTGGTTGCACGACCCAAAGAGAAACATGGTCATAGGCATCAGTAACACGGCAAACATGACCAGTTTGCCGCGGCGGCACCAGTACAGAGCAAGGGCCGAAATCAGAATAGCGAACGCACCGTTGATCAAGCGTGAAAGTATAAGGGTGTGCACCACGCCCATATCCACAATCCTGCCCAAGGCTACTCCCAATGCCTGTGGCAGGTAACCGATCGGCGGGTTCGCGGCAGTGTTAGGAAAAGAGCTGTACACTGTCTGCCCTGTCCATTTCACGCTGGCCGCGGCAGATTCATCTGCATCGGAGAGTCGGGCTTCGGGGTGCTGAGGCAGTTGAGAATAATGGTAACTAGCTTCGTCAATTGCTCGATCGACATATCCGCCGCTGCCTCCATATAACCCGCCACGGCTGATCTGATAAGAACGATCAAAATGGGCTTGTTCGTCCGGGGCCTGGAATGGAGGCATGCAAACTGCAAAATATATAAAGGATGGAATACCGAGAAGCAGAAAGATCCAGTGAAGCATCGATGGTAGGCTTACCAGCCATGAATCTATGGATATGCGGTTGGCGAATCTAAGGCGTGATAATGACTCCCCATCAGCGGTATGTTTCATCACGAGTGGTTTATCTCCGCCGCTAACCGCTTTGCCACTTTCATGTACAAACGCCGCATTCGACTTACCTGCCGAATCATGGCCAGAGGTCGCACCATCACTCCGCCGCTGTGGGTTTCTCTTCGATTTCTTCATGAAATTCCATCTCCGTGTTGACGGCCCGGATATTGTCCTTAGCGGTAATACAAATAACTAAATTTCCAACAGCCCTCATGGCGGTTAGCATTGAGTGGTCTTGATTATTGTATTCATGCACGCCTTGCGGCCTAACAGAAAGAGGTTCTCAAAGCCGTTTGTGTAGTTGCGGATCATATCAAAGCGAACATAGCTGCCAAAATACGCGGGGTACATCTTGGGAACATGTACTACAAGCGCATCTTCATCCCCGGCATTGAGCATACCAATCCTGGACGCTTCTTCGATGGCCAATTTAGCCATCTCTTTATCGGAGAGCCGTCAAGCAGTCTTAAGTTATTTATTTTGTTTAATATACATTTTAGAAATCACGCATAGTCGGGCCATCTCTACGAATTTGTCCCACAGAAAATCTTTCCGCTACCGGAATCCCGCACATGAAAAGGCCATATATCTGCCCTGAATATCGAATGCGGGATAGATTCTTAGCTGGATTTCGCGGATATCGATGACGACGCCTCGGTCTAAAGGATGGTGTACTTCGCAACCGCCACCGCACTGTTTGTATAGCCTGTGGCCACAGCAATGGCCTCAATGGTCTCCGTCGAGCTTACCGAAATTGCGCCCGTGTACCTGGTCGAACTCGTTGTCGGGACAGTTCCGTTGGTTGTGTAGTAGATGGTCGCGCCCGCCGTCGTGTCTGCGATGGTCACTTTCTGCTTCCTGATATACGAGCCGGCGGCAGGTGAGAAGGTGGGCGTGGCTACGGTCAGCGTGATGGTGTACTTCGCCGTCGCCACTGTGCTGGTTGTGTAGCCCGTGGCTACAGCAATGGCCTCAATGGTCTCCGTCGAGCTTATCGGGATCGCGGCGGTGTACTTTGTTGAATTCGTCGTCGGCGTGGTTCCGTTGGTGGTGTAGTAGATGGTCGCGCCTGCCGTCGTGTCAGAGATGGTCACAGTCTGCTTAGTGGTATACGAGCCGGCGACAGGTGAGAAGGTGGGCGTGGCTACAATCAGCGTGATGGTGTACTTCGCCGTAGTCACTGTGCTGGTTGTGTAGCCCGCGGCTACAGCAATGGCCTCAATAGTCTCCGTCGAGCTTATCGGGATCGCCGCGGTGTACTTGGTCGAATTCGTCGTCGGCGTGGTTCCGTTGCTGGTGTAGTAGATGGTAGCGCCCGCCGTCGTGTCAGAGATGGTCACTGTCTGCTTAGCGGTATACGTGCCTGCTGCCGGCGAGAAGGTAGGCGTGGCAGCGGGCAGAGTAATGGTGTACTTCGCCGTAGTCACTGTGCTGGTCGTGTAGCCAGTGGCGACAGCAATAGCCTCAATCGTCTCCGTCAAGCTTACCGGGATCGCCGCGGTGTACTTGGTCGAATTCGTCGTCGGCGTGGTTCCGTTGCTGGTGTAGTAGATCGTTGCCCCGGCCGTTGTGTCGGCAATGGTCACCGTCTGGGTCGATGTGTAAGTGCCGGCGGCAGGCGAGAAGGTAGGCGTGGCTGCGGGAACTGCGGTAACCATCACCGCCAAAGATATGCCCGTGGCGCTGTTATAAATCGTATTACTGGCGGTATCCGGCGCGTAGCTGGCCGTCAGGGTATCGCTGCCTGCCGCCAACGATCCGGCCGGAATGTTTATCGTCACGCTGCCGCCGCTCAGCGTTGCCGCCGCGGAGGTGTAGCCGCCGCCGCTCAATGTCACCGAGCCAGTGGGTGTGGGATTGCTATTTCCGCCGCTGACGGTAACCTTCACCGGCAGCGCCTGCGCCGTCGTGATGCTGTATGTAGATGGCATGACCGTGACGGCCGGGGTATACGGGGCTATTAGCGTAACCTGCGTTGGAGAAGGCTCTATAGCTTCGTTGCCTCCGCTGTCAAACAGGTGTGTGCCATACCAATACTTCCCGGCGGCTGCCGGAGTATCTGTGAATGTTACCTGGGTTGGGCCGTTTCCAGACAGTGTTTGAGGTGAACCCACCTCATTCCATGTTCCAGGTACGCCATTCACGTCGGGTGCCCTCCACAGCTCGGCACGAGAAAGGGTGTATGCGCTCAGATCCATCGCACTATATCCGATCGTGAAGTTGCTCCCCAGCGTTTGCGTTGCCGGCGTCACGTTCCAGGATGTAATCCAGGGCACGCTGTCGTTGATCAGCTGATTTTCTACCGCGTCTTGCGTCGGTTGCAGCGCCCCAAGGCAACTCAGAAAATGCATGAGTGGCTTTTTAATGCCGAGGAGAGATACGGTACAGCCGGAGGTGCTGGTAATAGTAGCACTTAGATAGGGGAAAGGAAGATCGGTAAGAGTTGCGGTAGCATCTGCAGCGGGAATGTTCTGCGTGATCAACTGGCTTGGCAACTGGACAATATCATCCGAGTATCCGCTCAAGCCGGTCCATGATTTTGTAACATTGGAAATATAATCTTCGATCGCCTGCACTGGAGTGCCAAGCGTACGTGGTGAGGTATCGGCGAGCTCACTTCCGCTGTAGTTCAGAGCATCAAGCAGTTTGCTCGCTGAGGTAATTTCAACGCTGTTTGTTGTGGTATCCGCTTCGCATTGATAGCCATCGATGCCGGCAAGAGTACGCAGCTTGGAGTCTGCTAACGAGGAGCCGGTGTTCGGTGTGTCCAGGGTAATAATGTTTGCCACATCACCGGCCCAGGCTGCGAGCCCGGTTCCCGGAGAGCACGTTGGCGCAGTGTAATCAGGAGTACTGTTTGCATAATCGTAGCAGGCGCCGGCAGATGCCATGTTCTCAACATATGCGCGGGCATCAAGTCCGCCCATGCTGTGGGAAAGAATATTAACTTGTTGTATCTGCGTAATAAGCACTATATGCTTGACGACCTGTGAAATCTCGTAGGCCTTATTCAATACTGATATTGCGGCCACGTTGGCAGGATCCGTCGGGTCTGTACTAGTGGGATTGGGATCAATGAATTGGAGTGCAAAGAATCGTGCATCGGAACTTATCATGTCCTCCGCAATGGGGGTAAGCGTCGTATTGGGTCCTGCAGATGGATCATCCTCTGTCCAGAAGCTGATGGTGTTGGCCACGCTATTGTATTGGACCAGATAAACAGCCTGGTTGGGATACATGCTGCTCGGAAGTGCCTGGGAAAAAGGGTCGAATAGCGGCGCCCAGTCGTACGGGCTCCCGCACCAGCCGTGAACAAAGAGGATGGGCCTGCTGGGGGGCAATGTTTGCGCTATCGCCGGAAGGGCATTGAGAGAGAGCGAAAAAATCAAGAGCGTGAGTAGCTGCAGCCTCTTAAACATCGCGCTTAAACCCCTAATCTGCAAAGGCCCGTTTGCGCCCCAAAAGTCGCTCCCGCGGTCACACGCCTGAGAGGTTGCTGTAGCCGCGGCCTTGGGCTACCGCACACTGCCGCTCAGGGCAATCAAACGGCACGCTGATTTGAACAGCTTGGAGAGTAACTGAATCTTCATGGAGAACCTCCGTTCTTGCTTCCCGTAGTGATGCGGGTTCAACTGCAAAAACGTGGGGGAATTCGGTCTTCCGTAAAGATGCTGGACCTGCCTGGTCTTTTGTACCAGAGATTGTAAGGGTAGCGCAATGGGTAATCGATAGGACTCGTCGCCGCTGCCGGGAGTGTGGATAATGGGTCAATGGACATACGCAAAGGAGAACGCCCATGAAACGAGTGATTCTGGCAGTGGCGGCGATGGTGCTCTCTGCAGCCGCGGTAACGGCAGACGCAGGCCCCGCGCCGGATTCCAAAGAGGTGCACGCGGAGGGCTGCGTGGAGCCAGGTGTCGAGCTCCAATGCCTGATGGTGAAGGACGTGAAGAGCGGCAAGCTCTATAACGTGTTCATCAATGAACCGCGCCCCGCGATTGGAGACGGAATCGAATTCACCGGTGTGCTGTACGATGGTACAACCTACTGCATGCAAGGCACCCCGGTGGACGTGACCAGTTGGACGCGCAAGGATTCTCTGAAGTGCAAGCAGGGTGAAGCGGCCAAGTATTGACGCCGCGATTGCGCGCGCCGGACCTCGACTGCCCGCCTGGAAAGGCAGACGCGGGTGAGTGTGCGCCGAGGCTTCTGAAGGACGTTACTATAGAAGAACCGGATGAATCCGATTGACCAGTCCCGCCGCCACTCCTTCCAAGAGACGCTCCTGAGCGCCCGCCGCACCATGCTGCTGAGTGAGATTCTCAAGCTGGCCGTGGACAGCTTCCGTTTGAGCAAGATGCGCTTTGCCCTCACCGCGCTGGGCATGGTCATCGGAACAGCCTCGGTCATCCTGGTGGTCACCATCGGCCTGACCGGCAAGAAATACATCCTCCAGGAGATCCAGAAGGTCGAAACCAATTCAGTCGAGCTGGAATATGTCGGCGGCGGCACTACCAACACTGAGCGAGTGCTTTACAACGACTACCTCACCCACGAGGACGAGAAGGCCGTGGATGAGCAGGTGCCTGGGGTTCTCTACTCCTCACCCATCCTCACCATGCATGACCGCATCAGCTTTGGCGGAGGGGTAGTCAAGGACACGCTGGTGCTGGGCGTAAGTCCGCAATATCGCTACATCCGCAACCTGCTGGTGACCGTAGGCCGCTTCCTGGACGAGACCGACGATGAGGCCCACATCAAGTGCGCCGTGGTCACCGAACAATTCGCCCGCGAACGGTTTGGCAGTTCTGACGCGGCCGTCGGCCAGAACTTCGAGATCAGCGGCATTCCCTTCACCATCATCGGCGTCTTCAGAGAGAGCGTCGACGACTTTGGCGAATCGGAGATTCAGGACCAGACCATCCTGATTCCCTTTTCCGTGGCCCGCTACTTCACGGGAACCGAAAATGTGAACCAGATCTACTTTTCCATGCGCAGCATGGACGAGGTCCCAGACGCCGCAAAAGAGATCGTCCGCATCGTTCATTCGCGCCACCGGCCCGACTCCGTCTATCAGGCGCGAACGCTCAAGGAGTTGCTCGTCATGGCCGACAAGATTACCACGGCCCTGACTGTGGTCCTGGTTCTGGTGGCCGCCGTCACCCTGGCGGTGGGCGGGGTGGGCATCATGAATATCATGCTGGCCAACGTGCGCTCCCGCATCCGCGAGATCGGCATCCGCAAGGCTCTGGGCGCCACCTACCGCGAGATCAAGCTGCAGTTTCTGGCCGAGGCGGTCATCATCTCGCTGGTCGGCGGAGTGGTCGGCACGTTTGTGGGGCTCGCTGTGCCCTTGTCCTTCCGCTTTTTCACCCACTTTGACCTGCCCATCTCCGGCTGGTCAGTCGCCATCGCCCTGGCTGCAGCCACGGCGGTGGGAATCTTCTTCGGCACCGTGCCCGCCACCCGCGCCGCCCAGTTGGACCCCGTCGAGGCGCTCAGAGATGAGTGATCCGGCGCGCCCGCCGGCCGCCCCCGGCGATGATTCGCAGAACCCGCCCTCCCAGGGTCCGAGCCTCATGCTTCTTTATAGCCTGATCGCGCTTGCCCTGGCCGTGGCCATCGGTTTCGCCATGATGATCGTGCTCCCCTTCCATCACCGCCATTAAAGAATTCCATCATTGTTGTCTATAGCCTGTACAAGGAGAAAGTAAGGAGTATACTAGAGAAAGTAAGGAGTCTGCGGCCATGTCCGTTCCACATAAAACCGGATCAGCGCCATTCTTTCGCGCCAAAGTCACCAGTAAGGGGCAGATCACCGTTCCGGTAGAGATTCGCAAATCCCTGGGCATCAAGCCTGGCGATCATCTGCGCTTTGAGCAGCAGGCGAGCGGTGTCCGGCTGCGCCGGGAAACTGAGGATAGCGTCTTCGAGCAGTTCCGGGGAATCGGCATCCCCGGCATTGGTCCGGGCCGCAAAGGTGTACTGGCCTACATGCGTGAAATCCGCGGGTACGACGAGTATGACGATCACCTCGCTTGATACGAATGTCGTAATTGCCTTGCTCAATCAAGATAAGGACCTGAGCGAGACCGCTCGGCTTGCTATCAACCGGTGCAGGCGATCAGGCAAGCTGGTGATTTCAGGCCCGGTCTATGCGGAATTAATGGGGCTTCCCTCAAGAACCCAACCGGTTCTCGACGAGTTCTTCACGGGCGGCGGTATTGAGATTGACTGGCGCTTTGAGGAAGCTGTCTGGCGCAAGGCTGGAGCCGCGTTCCAAGGCTATGTCCAGAGAAGAATTGCAAGCTCCGGATCGTTTCCCCGCCGCATCCTGACGGACTTTCTGATCGGCGCGCACGCTTCAGTCCGCGGTAACGCACTGCTCACTCTGGACCGGAAGCTCCACGAAGCGGCATTCCCCGCAATCCATATTGAATCATTTTGAACGGTAGCCTTCAACAGCCCGTTCGGCAATCAACTCTGGAATCCCATCCACAATCGGATAAGCCCGCCCGCATCCCGCGCAGATCAACCGGTCCAGTTCGAGCCGCAGACCGCTCAGGCAGGCCGGGCAGGCCAACAGGTCCACCAGCGCAGGGTCAAATGGAAAAGGATGGTTGGAATGGTCAGGCATCAGCCCTACTGAATGGTCGCATCGGGGCTGGTCTCAGCCTCTGGGGCGACCCGCTGCGGAAGGCCGGCAAACTCCTGTTCGATGCGCTCGATGGTGCCCGCCTTGGCAAACTCGTAGGCCACGCGAATGCCGTTGAAGATGGCGCGGTCGTTGGAGGAGCCGTGGCCGATGATGCAAACTCCGCGCACGCCCAGCAGCGGCGCGCCGCCGTACTCTCTGTAGTCCAGGCGGCGGCGGAAGTCGTTGAAGGCCCGGCGCGACAGCAGCGCGCCCACCTGCGCGGTGACCGTGCGGGTGAGCGACTCGCGCAGCACGTCGCGCACAAAGCGGCCCACTCCCTCGCTGGTCTTCAGCGCCACGTTGCCCACAAAGCCGTCGCAGACAATCACGTCGGCCAGGCCGCTGAAGATGTCGCGGCCCTCCACGTTGCCGATGAAGCGGATGGGCAGCGCCTTGAGCAGCGGAAAGGCCTCGCGGGTCAGATCGTTGCCCTTGGTCTCTTCTTCGCCGATGGAGAGCAGGCCCACGCGCGGCTCGGGAATCTTGAGCACGCTGCGGGCATAGATCTCGCCCATCACCGCAAACTGCGCCAGGTTGTGCGGCTTGCAGTCCACGTTGGCGCCCACATCCAGCAGCACGCAGGGATTCCCGGTGGCGCTGGGCATGGGAGTGGCCAGGGCCGGCCGGTCCACGCCCGGCAGCGCGCCCAGCACCATCTTGGCCGTGGCCATGGCCGCGCCGGTGTTGCCCGCGGTCACAAAGCCTGCCGCCTTGCCCTCGCGCACCAGCTTCAGCCCCACGCGTATGGAGCTGTCGCGCTTGGTGCGCACCGCATGCGCCGCCTTCTCCTCCATGCCGATCCGTTCCGAGGCATGGTGGATGACGATGGGCAGGTCCTCGTTTTCCAGATGTTCGTCCAGAAGGTCGCGCAACTCCGCCTCCGGCCCCACCAGGTGGACCCGCACAGGCAGGGCGCGGCAGGCGAGAATCGCCCCCCGGATCTCCGGCTCGGGAGCTTTGTCGGTACCTACGGCGTCAAGCGCAATGTCGATGAGCATCGTGGCTCCAGCATTTCCAGAGATTTCGGATTACCGAGCCACGTAACTTTAGCCGGCGCGACCAACAGGAAGCGACGGCCCTGAACGATATTAACGACCATCACGTGATCTCTGGAAATGCTCATTACTTGGCAGCTTCTTTGACGTCCAGAACGGCGCGGCCCTTGTACGCTCCGCACTTGGTGCAGGCGCGATGGGGCAGCTTCCTCTCGTGACAGTTGGGGCACTCTGACAGGCTTACGGCGGTCAGAAAGTCGTGGCTGCGGCGGTTTGCGGTGCGGCGCGTCGAGTGGCGCCTCTTCGGATTGGGCATGACTGGAATTCCTTTCGTGTCTCGGCCTGTTACAAGTCCCGGCCGGCTTCGGGCCACACTTGCCCCTTGGCTGCCTTCCGGCTTGGGCGGAGCATCCTCAATTGATCCTGAGGCTCTCTGGGGCTGATTTCTCAGGACTTGATCCGGCCGCGGAGCCCAGCCAGCGCTTCCCAGCGGGGGTCGCTTGGACCCTCTTCGCAGGTGCACGCCTGGCTGTTGCGATTCTCACCGCAGCGCGGGCAAAGTCCCTTGCAGTCGGGCTTGCACAGCGTCCTGACCGGCAGGGACAAAAGCACCTGCTCCCGCAGCACATCTTCAAGCAACAGACTGTCCTTTTGATAATACCCGATTTCGGTCTCCGGCGCTGTAATTGAACGCTCCGGCGCATCGGAATCCGCTCCTATGGGCCGGAAGATCAGGTCGAATTCGGCCGCCAGAGGAATCTCCACCGGCTCCACGCAGCGCGCGCACGGAACCTCAAAATTCCCCGCAAACCGCCCCTTCAGCCGGATGTCGGCCACAATGTGCCTGGGACCGCGGTGCTCGTGCAGCACTTCCGCCCGCCCGGCTGTGGCCAACAGCCCGGTCTGCTCGGCCTCCTCGCCAAAATCCACCCCTCCCGGAGCCAGTTCCAGGTCGAATTCGACCGGCTCCCGCTCCAGCTCGCTTACCTTGAACTCCATGCTATGAGCCTACGGCGCAGGCACCTGGCCGTCAATGCGCTGGCGCCGGGCGGCTTTCCATGCCTCTCCGGAAGCGAATGGACTCAAGCTCAGCCGGAATCCGCCGATGAAATACACGAACCATTGAGAAAGGGTTACCGGCATGTCCGTGCTTAGCAATATCCCACTCTCGCGCAAGTTTACCTTCGCCTTCGGCATCGTTTGCAGCCTCTGCATCCTGCTGGGGGTCTACACTTTTTTCACCTTCCGGGGCATCGACTCAGACACTGCGTCGGTAAGTAGGAGCAGCCTTCCCTCCCTTATTCATATCGGCGAGATCCGCACGGATGTCAATGTTGAACGCCGGGAGGATCTCGAGTTGCTGCTGTGCCAGACTCCGGCGTGTATAGCGGATCATGGCGCGAAGCGCCAGAAGGCCATCGCCGAATACAAGGATGCATTGACGGCCATGGAGCCCCTCATCATCCCTGAAGAGCGCGCTCACTATCAGGAGTTTATGGAATCCATAAAGGCGTATCAGGATGCCAGCGATCGCGGCATTGGCCTGCTCACCGCCGGCAAGACGGCGGACGCATTGGACCTTCTCTCGTCAGACGCCGTCATGAAGTCGCTGGCAGACGCTCTGTCGGCAGCAGACATTGGATTTCTGGGCTACGCAAACCTCGGCATGGACAAGGCTGGGGCAGCCACGGTCGTCAGCATCCGCGCCACCTGGGTCTGCATCGGGGTCACCCTGCTGATCGTCCTGCTCTGTGCGCTCACCGGCTACCTGCTTACCCGGGTGATCGCGCCGCGTTTGGTCAGTCTAAGGACCACAGTGGAACGGATGGAGGCCAAAGATCTGACCGATAGCGCTTTAGTCACAGTGACCGGAACCGATGAGATCGGCCAGCTTGGCGAATCGATTAACAACAGCGTTGTCTCCATGCGCGGCGTGTCTGCAGTCCGTGGCCCAGGGCGCGGAGACGCTTTCCGCCGCCACCACCGAGATCAGCGCCCGCTCCGTGCAGAGCGCCGGCAACGCGCACACCCAGTCCAGCAAGACCAACCAGATTGCCGCGGCGGCGCAGGAGATGACGGCGACCATCGGCGAGATCAGCCACAACGCCGAGAGCGCCGCCGCCGCCAGCCGCGTGTCGGCCGAAACTGCCGATCAGGGCGGCGCCGTCATGCAGGCCGCGGCCGTCACCATGGAAAAGATTGCCGCCGCCACCAGCTCGGTCTCCGAGAAGATGACCTCGCTGGCCCATCGCTCCGAGGAGATCGGCAAGGTGGTCAACGTCATTCAGGAGATCAGCGAGCAAACCAACCTGCTGGCCCTGAATGCGGCCATCGAGGCCGCCCGCGCCGGAGAGCACGGCCGCGGCTTTGCCGTGGTAGCCGGCGAGGTGCGCCGCCTGGCCGAGCGCACCAAGGGCGCCACCGAAGAGATCGCCGGCACCATCCGCAGCATCCAGGAAGAGACCCGCGAAACCCTCCAGGTGATGCAGGACAGCCGTGCCGCCGTCGAAACCGGCATCGGAGAAACCGCCCACGCCCGCCAGAGCCTGGAGGCCATTATCGAGTCCTCCAAGCAGGTGGAGCACCAGATTCACCTTATCGCCACCGCGGCCACTCAGCAGACCTCCGCCTCCGGCGAGATCTCCGAATCCGCCAGCCAGATCTCCCAACTGTCGGCTGAAACCGCGCAGGGCGCCGAGGAGGCCGTCGAAGCCCTCAAAAATCTTGCCTCTCTGGCCAGCGACCTGGACGGCATGATCCGCCAGTTCCGCCTGGAAGCAGACCGGCAGATCGTCGCAACATTTGCCGGCAAAAGCCAGCCGGCCTTACAGCCCATCCTGCGGCCTGCCCACCTGTAAGCCAAGACGTGAAGGCGGCTTAATGTCATCCTTGATTCCGGGCTGCACTACAGTGAATCAGATATATGAAGCCGAAGACGATATCCTCTGCTCTTCCCAAATACGGGCGGCTTCTCCCGGCATTGGGCGCGCAATTAAATATCCCTGGGCAAGATCGCACCCCCGGCTATTGAGGTAGTTGAGAGTATCGAGGTCCTCAACGCCCTCTGCAGTGACGAGGAGGCCGAGGCTGTGACCGAGATCGACGATTGATTTGATGACAGTACGCGATTCCTGGGATTGATATGCATTCGATACGAACGATCTATCGACCTTAATCTCTGAGAAAGGCAGTCTTACAAGCTGAACCATGGAGGAATATCCAGTGCCAAAGTCGTTGATTGACAGTTGAAAGCCCTTCACGCGCAATCTTGTCAACAAATCCAAAGAGAGGGTCGGATCGACCATCGCGCTGGTCTCAGTCAATTCGAGCACAATACACTCTGGAGCAACCAGATATTGACGGCAAAGGTTGGAAAGGTTATCGGCCATCTGAATATCCACGAGGCTCTTTGCGGAGATATTCAAAGACAACGTGAGCTTCGACTTGGGAAAAGACTGGGAGAACCACTCCAGGCTTTGATCGAAAATCTGCGCTGTCAAGGCATCGATCAGCCCGGATTTTTCCGCAACTGGAATAAAGTGGTTGGGCATAACCAGTTCTTTGTCGGGATGTTTCCATCGAACCAGCGCCTCAAACCCAGCCAGCGCACCGCTCTTGCATTCAATTTTTGGCTGATAGGCCAATACAAATTCGTGGCGATCGAGCGCAATCTGCATATCTGACTTCGTAAATCCATATTCTTCGCGGAGCGCGGATTGCTCTTCAACCAATTCCGGCTCCTGGCTCTCACTTCCTTCACCGACGAGCGAATACAGAGCCTCTTTGGAGATCGGCTTGGAAATGACACCCGCAATACTCAAGCCATGCTCTGTGGCCGATTGCTGGGCGGCATCGAGTACCTTGGTGCCCATTCCGCTGGAGATGACGATCTGCGCCTTGGATTTGCGCTCCGCAAGGAGCCGCATGATTTCAACGCCGTCGAGTTCTGGCATGATTAGATCTATGGTAATAATGTCGGGACACATCTGGTCCAATCTCTGGAAAAACTTTTCCGGGCGCGTTACGAACTCCGCTTCAAAGCCGAGGCTCTCCGCCATCCATTGGATGGTCTGGCCGACAGCCGCGTCGTCGTCCAGGATAAGAATGCGTCTGCTTGGCATTGCGTTCCTCCTCTTCAAATGGGAGCTAGATTCCAGCTAGCACCCCGCGGATTTTTCTCGCCAGTTCCCCCCGAGTGTAGGGCTTGCTCAGAAACTGTACATCCTTGTCCAGCAGTCCCTCGTGCAGAATCGCGTTTTCCGCATACCCGGAGCAATACAACACCTTCAATTTCGGGTTAAGCCGGCATGCCTCCAGTCCCAATTCGCGGCCATTTAACCCGCCTGGCATGACGATATCCGTAAAGAGAAGAGTCTATATCCGCGCGCTCCCCGATGACCTTCAATGCGTCCTTACCATTTGCAGTCTCAATAACACGGTACCCGAGATTGACCAACTGGGACTTCGCAAATTCACGCACAGGCGCATTGTCTTCTACCAAAAGAACAACCTCCGAACCTCGAATATCGGCAATAGACATTGAATTTTGATTGGATTGTTCGCTCTTTTGGTTAGCTTTGGGAAGGTATAACTTCACCGATGTGCCATGCCCGGGCTCCGAGTAAATTTTCACATGGCCCCGAGATTGTTTGGCAAAGCCATACACCATGCTTAGGCCAAGGCCCGTGCCTTTCCCAACTTCCTTGGTGGTGAAAAATGGCTCGAATACTCTGTCTATTATTTGAGGGCTGATTCCGGTACCGGTATCCGAGACTGCAATCAGAATATATTGCCCCGGTGTGACTTCAGGGTTACGGTCCGAATAGTCAGAGTCCAGCAGTGTATTATCCGTCTCGATGGTCAATTTTCCGCCGCCGGGCATGGCATCCCGGGCATTCAGGCAAAGGTTCAGGAGTGCGCTTTCAAGTTGTGCCGGGTCAACGAGCGCATCGCAATCCTCCCCGCACTGGATCACGTTCACGTCAATCTCCTCGCTCAATGTGCGGCGCAGAAAGCTCTGCATACCCACAAGTAATTGATAGACGTTGACGGATCTGGGCTGCAATGTCTGGCGGCGGGCAAAGGCCAGCATGCGATGAGTTAACTCCGCTCCCTGCTTGGCCGCGCCCCAAATCATATCCGCCATCTTGCTCAGATGCGGGTTCTTTTTGACTTCCACACCGATGACCTCAGAACAACCCATGATCACGGTCAGCAGGTTGTTGAAATCATGGGCTATCCCTCCGGTCAACTGGCCCACCACCTCCATTTTTTGGGCCTGGCGGAATTGTTCTTCAAGTTGACGCCGTTCCTCTTCACGCCGGTTGACCTCCAGTGCGAAAGAGATGTCCATCGCCATCTCGTCCAGCACCTTTGTTTCTTCGTCGTCGAAAAACGCCGGATGGCTCGCATAAAGACTGAAGACGCCAATCGTCTGGCCATCGGCTGTGAGCGGAAAGCCTGCCGAAGATCGATAGCCTCGCCGTAATGCCTCGTCTCGCCAAGGCAGGTAAAGAGGGTCGTGCTCGATGTCGTTGCAGATGGCGTATTTTCCGGTATAGAAACAGCGCGCCGACGGTCCGGTGGCAGTCTTCAGGTCGAGAAAATCAATCCTCAACTGGTCGAGATAACCATCTACCATGCCGCCGGATGCGATTGGTTTAAGCACTTGCGTCGCGGGATCGATCATGCCGATCCACGCCATGCGGAATTTTCCCTTATCCACGGCAATGCGGCATGCGGCTTCCAGCATCGCCTGAGAATCCTTCACCCGAACGATGGTCTGGTTGATGTCGCTCAACACGGCATAGACGCGGTTGAGTTTCCGAATATGTTCTTCCGTCCGCTTGCGTGCGGTGATGTCCATGGTAACGGCGATGAGTCGAGCGGCTTGGTGGTTTTCGCCTTCACCACTGAAAAACGCCCGTCCATGCGATGCCAGCCAATGAATCGAGCCGTCTGGCCAGACAATGCGATGCTCCTGATGGAATAACCCTCCATCGGCTCCGGCTATCGCCTGTTTGATGGCGTCATCGACCATAACGCGATCTTCGGGATGAATGCGCTCAAGAACCGCCTCATAATCGATGCGGTCACACTCCTGAAAGCCGAATATCTCGCGACAACGTTTGTTTTCGGCTACGTCCCTGGATTCCAGGCGGAATTCGCACGCGCCCAGTCCCGCTGCATCGAGCGCCAACTGCCTGTATTCGGATGCCTGCTGGAGTTTGTACTCGCTATGCCGCAGCTCCTGCTCCGCTTTGTAAGCTGCTGCCATTGACCGCTGGCTCTGCCGGTAGCCCTCGGCCAGCAGACTCGTGAAAACGCCCATCGCGGCAAAGATAGCCAGGGCAACGATATCCGAGGTACGCGCGATGGTAAGATGCCCGACCGGCGGCAGAATCAGATAGTCCGTTCCCAGCACACACAGAGCCGTGGCCAGGAGTCCTGACCTCAGGCCGGCGAGAGCGGCAACCAACATTACGGCTGGATAGAAGGTGATGAAAATCGGCATATCCAGGCCGAGGCCCTGGACCAGGGCGTATCGCAGCAGGTACGACGCGGCAACTACCACCAGCGTCATCGCGTAACGAACAAACGGTCTGTCAAGCACGGTTTTGGAAATATCCGGCATAATGCCCGCCAGCGAGAGGATACACTCTTAACTGAGTCTACCGATTTTTATCAATGATAAAATACGTCGTATGTGTGATATAGATACATAGTTTGAGATATCTGTCATACCTACTTCGGGGCGTTGGTTTCCCTCCTTGAAGTGACAATGGGAAATCTATTTTTCATCATCGCGAGGCACAATTCCTTGCTCACAATTCACACAAATTGGCTATCTCCCGCCACTCCGCGTTATGGTAGTCTCCGGTTGAGGACCATCGCCGCTCCCGGTGCGACCCAGCGCGGCCAATACTGCATCAAACCTATGAAGAGAGACGCACGCATGAGCGCAGTCAACTATGACCTGATTGTGATCGGTTCCGGACCCTCCGGGCAGCGCGCCGCCGTGGCCGCCTCCAAAATGAACAAGCGCGTCGTTGTTGTCGAGGCCCGCTCCGTCGTCGGCGGCGTCTGCATCAACACCGGCACCATCCCCTCCAAGACCATGCGCGAAGCCGTCCTCCACCTCTCCGGCTACAACTACCGCTCCCTCTACGGCATGAATTACCGGGTCAAGGAAAAGATCACCATGGCCGACCTGGCCTTCCGCGTCCAGGCCGTCATCAAGACCGAGGTGGACGTTACCGAGGCTCAGCTCTCGCGCAACGGCATCGACGTGGTGTACGGCATCGCCAGCTTCGTCGATCCCCACCAGGTGCGCGTCGAAGGCCCTCAGGCCAATACCACGCTGGAGGCCGGCCGCATCATCGTGGCCGTGGGCACCCGGCCCGCCGATTCGCCCAAGGTTCCCATCAACGGCCGCAGCATTGTCAACAGCGACCAGATTCTCGACCTGCCGGAACTGCCCCGCGCCATGATCGTGGTCGGCGGCGGCGTCATCGGCGTCGAATACGCCTGCATGTTCGCCGTGCTCGGCGTCCGCGTCACCATCATCGAAAAACGCAACCGGCTGCTCGAATTCGCCGACCGGGAGATTATCGAGGCCCTCAGCTACCACCTGCGCGACAGCCGCGTCACCCTGCGCTTGGGCGAAGAGGTGCAAAGCGTTGAAGAACTGCCCGACGGCACCGTGGTCGCCAATCTGGAAAGCAGGAAGCGTGTCTCCGGCGACGCTCTGCTTTACGCCGTGGGCCGCCAGGGCGCCATCGACGGCCTCAACCTGTCCGCTGCCGGCATCGAACCGGACAATCGCGGCCGCATCCCCGTCGACGAGTACTTCCAAACCAGGGTCAATCACATCTTCGCCGTCGGCGATGTAGTCGGTTTTCCCTCTCTGGCCTCCGTCTCCATGGAGCAGGGACGCATCGCCGCCGCCCGCGCCTTCGACGACCACGCCGCTCCCTCCAATCCCAGCTTCTATCCCTACGGCATCTACACCATCCCGGAGATCAGCTTTATCGGCAAGACCGAGGAGCAGTTGACCGATGAGGATGTGCCCTACGAAGTGGGCATGGCTTACTATCGCGAGGTCGCCCGCGGCCAGATTCGCGGCGACACCACCGGCCGTCTCAAGCTCGTCTTCCATCGCGACACCCACAAAGTGCTCGGCGTGCACATCATCGGCGAGGACGCCACGGAATTGGTTCACATCGGCCAGGCTGTCATGACCCTGGGCGGCACGGTGGACTACTTCATCGATACCGTCTTCAACTACCCCACCCTCGCCGAGTGCTACAAAGTGGCCGCCTTCAACGGCCTGGGCCGCCTGCGCCGCTATCAGGCGGAGTAATCGTTTACGATGGGCGCATAGACCTTTGCGCGTTCGAGGAGGGCAGGATACGTGTCTGGACCGTGGAGAAGGATTTTTGGCGCGGTGATTCTGGCAGGAGCGCTGGCCGGTGTGGCTTCCCAGGCGGTTTTTGCCCAGTTGCCGGAACCGGGCAGCCTGACCACGAATGTTCCCAATCCGCTCATCGACCCTACGGCAAAGCCGGGCAAGATGCTGCTCTTCGACCTCGAGGCGCGCTTTGCCAGGGATGTGGCCGAGCGGGGTGGACAGGCCTTTGCGGAGTGGTTTGCCGAGGACGGCGTGGCGCTGGGCAACGGAGCGGCGCCTCTGGTGGGCCGCGTGGCCATCGCCAAATCCGCCAACTGGTCGCCCAAGGACTATCAACTCACCTGGACCCCGACCGACGCCACTATGGGGCCGTCGGGCGACATTGGCTACACCTGGGGCCACTTCGAGGGTCACAGCAAGGACGCCAACGGTAATCCGGTCACCATCACCGGCCGCTATATCACCATCTGGCGCAAGCAGCCCGACGGCAATTGGAAGGTGGTTCTGGATGCGGGTGCCAACGAGCCGGCAGACGCCGGCGACTGCTGCAAACTGCCCGCCGTCCACTGAGAAAACAGGAAATATCCACCGCTGCCCAGTGTGCAGAATGCAATACCGTCCTTGATCTAATGTAAAAGCGGCCAAAGAAATATGCCTTTGGTAACCCCTGAGTGGGCCATCTGTCCATATTTGGAGTTACCTAGGTTGTACTTCGCCACGCCCCAAATTCCCCTCTTTGTGTCAGAGTCAATTTTTAACAATTACCGGATACTGACAATGGGCTAAGTGTGCCGGGGTGAAGCGATGCCCAGAGAACCCGCTTCGTCGCCGGGGTAGGGGGCCTTATGTGCGCCATGCAGGGCCAACAGCTCGGAGATTTCCAGGCCGCGGCTTCACGCCCGGAATTCGACCTTTTTGACCGCAACCCGGACCCTGCGCTGGACGAACTGACTGAGCTTTCCGCCGTATTGTGCGTTGCGGACTACGCCTACACAGGCTGGATGGACTTCAGCCGCCTGTGGTTCAAATCGCGCTTTGGATTCAAGGGCTCAGAACAGCCGCGCTCTTCCACCGCCTGCCAGTGGGTGCTGGAGAAGGGCGAGCCCCTGTTGATCCGGGATGCCGGACAGGATCCGCGCTTCCCTCCTGATGGAATCCCCCTCATCGGCGCTGCGCCTTGCCGCTCCTACGCCGGAGTACCGCTCATCACCAGTTCCCAGCAGGTCATCGGCACCTTGGCGGTCCTGGCGCGGGAGCCGGAACGTTTCAACCAGGAACACATTACGCTTTTGGAGATTCTGGGCCGCCAGGCGGTTACGCGGCTGGAACTCTATGCCCGCATCCGCGCCCAGGAGCATGCACAGCGAGCCCGGCAGCGCTCCGAGCGCGCGCTGGCCATCGAACGATGCTTTGTAGCCGCCACGCTGGACTCGGTTCCCGCGCTGGTTGCCGTGCTGGATACCGCCGGCCGCATGGTGCGGCTGAATTACTCCTGCGCGCAATTGACCGGGCTAAGCCTGGCCGACGCCGTCGGCAAACCCTTTGTCGAGGAGGTTCTGGAGGCCGATGACCGCTCCTGGGCCGCGGAGAAGCTCCGCGAGGCCGCGGCCGGACAGGTCTCCGGCCCGCACGAGACTGCCTGGCGCATTGCCGGCGGCCTCAACCGTCGCGTCAGTTGGACTCTGCGCCCCTTGCAGGGACCCAGTGGAGATATCCAGTACCTGATCGTCAGCGGCCAGGACGTGACCGACCAGCGCCAGGTGGAAATGGCGCTGCTCTCCAGCGAAGTGCGCTACCGGGAGGTGGTGGAAAACTCGCTGGGCTTCGTCTTTACCTGCTCCACGGAGGGCCGTCTTACCTCGCTGAATGCCTTCACCGCCGAGACTCTCGGCTACCGCGCCGAGGCCTTGACCGGCCGCGCTGTCACTGATCTTCTGGATGCAGCCGGCGCGTCTGCCTTCCAGGACTGCCTGCGGACTCTGGAAACCAAGGACGAGTGGCAGGGCGCCTTGCCGCTGCGCCGCAGCGATGGCGTCTACCGCCGCATTGCCTTCCGCAGCCGCCGCATGCAGTTGCCCGGCGAGCGGCCCTTTGTGCTCAACCACGGCATGGACGTGACCGAGCAGCACGAAGCCGAGGAGGCGCTGCACCTGGCCATGCGCCAGCGCGAGTTGATCCTCGAGTCGGTGGCCGACGGCATCTACGGCATCGACCTGGACGGCCGCCTCACCTTCATCAACCTGGCCGGCGCCCGCGCCCTGGGCTACTCCCCCGATCAGTTGACCGGCCGCGACGTGCACGAGGTCATTCACCACAGCCATGCCGACGGCACGCCCTACTCCAGGTCCACCAGCCCTATTCTCCAGGCCATGCGCCGCCGCGAGGCCATCCGCATGCGGGATGAGGTCTTCTGGCGGCAGGACGGCACTTCCATTCCGGTCGAATACAGCGCCAGCCCGCTCATCGAGGATGGCCGGATCTCGGGCATGGTAGTGGCCTTCCAGGACGTCTCCGAGCGCCGCCGCCTGGAGAAGATGAAGGACGAGTTCATCTCCACGGTGAGCCACGAACTGCGCACCCCGCTTACCTCGCTGCGCGCCTCGCTGGGACTCATCTCCTCCGGCGCGCTGGACAAGCGCCCGGAGAAGCAGCGCCAGATGGCCGAAATGGCCATCGGCAACTGCGACCGGCTCATTCGCCTGGTCAACGACATTCTGGACTTCGACAGCGTGGAAAGGGGAAAGCTGCCCCTCAACCGCCAGCCGGTGGAGGCCATCGACCTGCTGCGCCGCGCGGCGGACGTGGCGCACGCATCGGCCAGCCAGGCTCACATCAGCTTCCGCATTGACGCTCCGCCGGCGCTGGTCCTGGCCGACGAAGAGCGCACTCTGCAGGTGCTCAACGAGCTGGTAGCCAACGCCATCAAGTTCTCGCCGCCGGAGACGCAAATCCGCCTGGCCGCGCAGCCTTCCGGCGACAAGTGAAGTCTGTTTCATCGTTGAGGATCAGGGCCGCGGCATCGCCACGGAGAAACTGGAGCATATCTTCGACCGCTTCCAGCAGGGCGACGCCTCCGACTCCCGCGCCCTGGGCGGCACCGGCCTGGGCCTGGCCCTCTGCCGCAGCATCGTCGAGCAGCACGGCGGCCGCATCTGGGCGGAAAGCACGCCCGGCCAGGGCAGCCGCTTCCTGTTCACTCTGCCCGCCGCGCCTAAAAGCTAGTACAATTCGCGCAGAGATTTATGCCTGCAGACTTGTGTAATCCAGATGGCTGCGACGGCAACACCGATGGCCAATTCTCACCTGGCTACGCCATAGTTTCGATTTATCCCACAAGTGACAAAGTTAAACGGGCCTAACCTCGCACAGCGCAGTCTGTAAGAAAAGCGCTCGCGAACCCAACGAGGAAGATCAGGAAGGGATAGGATGAAAACCATGAGACGTGTCGTCAGCATAACTTTTGTATTTCTGGTGCTGGGTCTGCCGGCCATGGCTCAGAGCGCATGTGCTCAACTCGGCGCCATGACCGGCGTGCACGTGGATTGCAGCCACCCGCAAATCCAGCAGCGGCCGTCGGAGACCCCTGCATACAGCCCTGCTGTTCTGCCCCCGGATTCCCCGTTTTACCACCAGCCTCCCAGTCCCTATCGCGGCAACGCGAACACCCGCGGCCCGGCACAGCAGAAGCCCGCCAAGCCCGTTTGCCACAGCACCAAGGCGCATTGCAAGGCCGGCGAATACAACTACGAGGAAGGCCCCTCGGTTGCCGATTTGAAGAAGAGAGAAGCGGCGGCGCGCGATCTTGCCGACCGAATGAGCCGGGCCAACGCGTTGATGCAGGAGGGATGGGCCCTGGCGCAGAAAGCCAATTACTGGGAATTTACCGATAAGGGTTTCGGTCTGTACAGCGATGCACTCGCAAAATATGACGTTGCGGTCTCGCTTTATCCCAACTGGCCCAACTGGACGCTTCAACGTGCGGCCATGCTGATGGCGCTGCGACGCGACGATGAAGCCTTGACGGCACTCGATGAGTTCTACAGAGAAACGGCAGCGGCTGAAGCGGCAGGAGTGAATGTTGATGCGGAGAAGCAATCGGCCCAGAAGATAAAAGATTTTGTGCTCGAAGACAAAACCGAGCGCATGTATCAGGCGAAGGAGTGGACAGAGAAGGTGAAAGGATTCTCGATTCATGAGCCGCCCACGCCCTGGATCGAAGGCAAGTCATGGACGGGAAAAGTCGCCTCGGAAGGCTCATTTCAAATCACCACTACGGATGGCAACTTGATTACGCAGGCAAATCCGGATAAGCTAGCGCGCGTCTCTCTTGCCAACGCTCACCTGACCACCGGCAGCGGCGGCACGGTTCACCTTCTGCTGCCCGACGAGACCATCTTCAGCGTCGGTCCAAACTCCGACATAACGCTGGACGATTTTGTCTACGACCCGAAGAACCCCTCGAATACAAAAATAGCCATTGATTTCAGCAAAGGCGTCTTTCGCTGGGTCACCGGAAAAGTGGTCAAGCATGAAAATGTAAACCTGAACGTTCCGATCGGCGACCTGGGTTTTCGCGGTACTAACTTCGTGGTTTACTCCGGCATCGACAGCACCTTCAGCGAACTAAATTCGGACAATCCGTGGATAACGGAGCATCCGGATCGCAACCGCGCCGGATTCATCATCCAATACGAAGGGCAATCGGAGATTACGCCGCCGCCCGGTGAGCATCCCCGCCAATGCGAGGGTAACTACACCACTGCTCCGCCCAATAAAGATCATTGCGCAATAATTGTCACAGCGGGGCATTACATTAATTTCGAATATAACTTTGAAGACAGCAGCTCAGTCGAGAACATGTGTACCGACCCCGATTGCTCCAATGCGTTTCGGCAGAGAGACGTTACGCCGGCAGGAGATATTCCGTAAGTAGAGCAACGCACTCTTTCAGAACAGGCGAACGGCGGGAGGAATCATCGAGACGGCTCCCACGCACGCCACAGCGATCCAGGGCTGTACCTTCCAGAGCGTGAGAAGCACGAATGCCAGCAACGCAATCCAGAAGTCGCCCGCTGTGTGAATGGTCGCGGTCCAAAGGGGCTGGTAGAGCGCGGCGATCAGAATGCCCACCACGCTCGCATTGATCCCTCGGATAGCTGCCTGAGCAAAGCGATCTCCGCGCAATGCACCCCAGAAAGGCAGCACGGCGGTCATAGCCAGCAGACCTGGAATAAAAATGCCGGCTAGGCCAATCAAGCCGTACAGTATTGGGTTCGGAGTTGGGCGCACCGCGGCGCCCAGGTAAGCAGCAAAAGAAAAAAGTGGGCCGGGAAGCGCCTGGGCCGCACCATACCCTGCCAGAAAAGACCGCTGCGTCACCCAACCGGGCGCGACCACGGCATCGTTCAACAGCGGCAAAACCACATGCCCGCCGCCAAATACAAGAGCGCCGCTGCGGTAAAAGGCTGAGAAGACATTGAGCCCTGGAATTGAGAGAGAGTGGGTTGTGAGCGCTAAACCCAGGAGCGCAAGAAAAACTACGCCTGAAGCAATACCCGCCGCCTTTGACAAGGCCAGTCCAATAGATTCGCTGCTTCCATAATCCTCTGAGCGGAAAAACAACAGTCCAGCAGCCGCACCGGCGGCGATGGCGATCAGTGTCGCCATCTGCGCCGGCAGCAGCAAGGCTAAACCGGTAGTCATGATGACCAGAGCGACGCGCATCCGGTCCGGCGCGAGCGACCGCTGCATAGCCAGCACCGCTTGCGCAACCACTGCGACAGCGACGATTTGCAATCCGTGGAGCAGTCTTTGTCCCGCGTCCCCCCCGAGCAATGAGTGGCCATATGCGAAAGCCAGCATCAGCAGGGCGGAGGGAAGCGTAAAACCCAACCAGGCAGCCAAGCCGCCCAGCCATCCCGCGCGAAGAATGCCGAGCGCAAATCCGGCTTGACTGCTGGCCGGTCCAGGCAGGGACTGTGCGAGTGCGATGATCTCAGCCAACGCTCCCTCGCTGCACCACTTCCGGCGCTCGACAATCTCCTTCCGGAAGTATCCGAGATGGGCGATAGGTCCGCCGAACGAGGTACAACCCAGGCGAAGGAAGACGAGCAGGACCTCAAGGCAGGATCCGTGTGCCTGCTTCAATCGTGGAGTTGCACTGGAATCGTCGCCGGGCACGCCGCCTCCGTTCATCTTTTATCTTTTCCCCAGGTCCAGTACATGCCTGCATAGGCGTAATTCTCTGTCTGGCCGGCTACGGAGTGGCCGTAGCAGAACAGAAACTGCTCGCCGGGGTGGTGCTTGAAGTGGTAGTAGCCCCCCACGTCGATCATCGCCGAGCGCCCAGTCTGCGCTGCCGCAAAGCCTTCGCGCCCATGCGCGAAGACTTCGGCGCCCAGCTCCAGCCTCTCGTTGAGCTCCCGTTTTACCAGCCATCCCGTGTATGGGAAATCTCGATAGTTCGTCTGCGGAACCACCTGATAGCCGCCGCCGCCGTCAATGAGCCACTTACCGTAGTTCTTTTGCAGCCACACGGGAAGTTTGTACCAGACCTTTCCGACGCCCAGTCCCTGGTTATAACTCCCCGTCGGCATTTCAAACATGGTGAAGGTGCCGATCTGCGGAACGTGCTTGGTTTCTTTGATGATGGCGAGTTTCACGCCCAGTTCCATATCAGTAAGACCAAAGGCGCTGGGGCCCGTTCCGCCGGGCAGATAAACGGGATTGTTGGACGGGAAGATGCCTCCCCAGGGAAGAATGGCGTGCAGTTGCACCCTGGGAACTGCGCCCCAGTTGAACTCGAAGGCCGGACCCGTGGAATCGATCTCCGCCGTGGTGCCGTCCATGCCGCCGAAGATGTAGAACTCGTAGTGATGCAGGTCAACCGGCACCGGATCGTCGGTTTGATACGGAGGGCCCTGCGCCCACAGTGTTGACGCGGCGGCTATGAAGAAAAGGAACAGCGCCAGCCCTGAGCATCTGCCGTCAATCTTCATCAATCCTCCTCTCCCCTCGTGAAGACCATAATGTTCCCTTTGAGGCCATTACCCGTCTCGAACAGCATATATCGAAATTCGATAATATCAAATACAGAATGGAGCCGGAAGCGATATATTTATCTTGTGTTAAAAGAGCAACGGGAACTCTTTTCCGGACTCATACGGGTTCACGTGCTGGTGCACGCTTCTCACCAGCCCATCTTTGGATTGGCCATGATGGAGGAGCTGGTGCACCACGGCTATCGCATTGGCCCCGGAACTCTCTACCCGCTCTTGCATGGCTTGGAACGCAGGGGCCTGTTGAGGTCTGTCCTCAAAAATGTTGGCGGACGCAAGCGGCGGGTTTACAAGATCACTGCCGTTGGCAGGAAGGCTTTAGACAAGGCCAGGGTGAAAGTTGAGGAGTTGCACCACGAACTTCATGAAGATCAGCCGCGAAAAATCTCAGCTTCCCTATTCTCTGAAACTGTCCCATGCACTCCCCTTCCTCCGCGCCATGAGACAATGCCCTCGGTAGCCATTTCCCTCTTCCATTCTCCGGCTGCCGGACAAAACCGCACATGGCCTTATCCACACGCGCATTGAATCTGCTCTTCGGCCGCCCGCTGGCCACCAGCGAGGAGCGCGCCGAGCACATCGGCCCCCTCGCCGGCATCCCCGTCTTCGGCCTCGACGCCCTCAGCTCCGCCGCATACGGCCCGGAGGCGGCGCTCACCCTGCTCATCCCGCTGGGCCTGCTGGGCGTGAAGTACATCGTCCCCGTCAGCGCGGCCATCGTGGCCCTGCTGGTCATCGTCTACTTCAGTTACCGCCAGACCATCGACGCCTATCCCCACGGCGGCGGCTCCTACACCGTGGCCTCGCAGAATCTGGGCGAAGGCGCGGGCCTGCTGGCCGCGGCCGCCCTGATGATCGACTACGTTCTCACCGCCGCCGTGGGCATCTCGGCCGGCGTGGGCGCGCTCATCTCCGCCGCGCCCGCCTTGCAGCCCTACACCTTGCAACTATGCCTGGGGGTGCTGGCCATCCTCACCATCGTGAACATGCGCGGCGTCCACGACACCGGCGTGGTGTTCATGATTCCCACCTACCTGTTCACGGGAACGCTTCTGATTGTCATCGGCGTCAGGCGCCTGGCAGGTGCTGCACAGCGGCGGGCCATCCGCACCCGGTCACGCCGATGCCCGCGCTTCCCGCCGCCACCGCCGCCGTCAGCCTGTGGCTGCTGCTCAAGGTCTTTTCTTCCGGCTGCACGGCCATGACCGGCGTGGAGGCGGTAAGCAACGGCGTGATGGCCTTCCGCGACGACACGCGCAAAAACGCCAAGATCACGCTGACCATCATCATCGTCCTGCTGGCCACGCTGCTGGCCGGCATTGCGCTGCTCTGCCGCGCCTACGGCATCGCCGCCACCGACCCCGGCGGACCCGGCTACGAGAGCGTGCTCTCCATGCTGACCCGCGCGGTGATGGGCCACGGCTGGTTCTACTACCTCACCATCGCTCGGTGCTGCTGGTGCTGGCGCTCTCGGCCAACACCGCCTTTGCCGATTTCCCCCGCCTCACCCGCGCCATCGCCCTCGACAACTACATGCCCCACGTCTTTCTGCTGCGCGGCCGCCGCCTGCTCTACTCCTGGGGTATTTACGTTCTGGTGGCGCTCACCGCGCTGCTGCTGATCGTCTTCGGCGGCGTCACCGACCGGCTGATTCCGCTCTTCGCCATCGGCGCGTTCCTGGCCTTCACCCTCTCGCAGGCCGGCATGGTGATGCACTGGAAGCGCAAAGGCGGCTATCCGCTGCGCATGTTGGTCAACGGCCTCGGCGCGGTGGCCACGGGCATCACCGTCATCGTGGTGCTGGTGGCCAAGTTTGTTGACGGCGCCTGGATCACGGCGCTGCTGATTGTGGTCATGATCCTGCTGATGCGCGCCGTCAAGCGCCACTACGTCCGCGTGAACCGCGAGACCGCCTGCGACCGGCCCATCGTGCCCGCCGAGATCACCCAGCCCATCGTGGTGGTGCCCGTCGACCGCTGGAGCCGCATCACGGAGAAGGCCCTCTCCTTTGCGCTCTCCATGTCCTGCGATATCCGCTGCCTCCACGTGCAGACCGGCGAGGAGCCGGACGAAATTCTGCTCAGGATTGGGAGAAAGACGTGGTCGCGCCGCTGCGCGCGGCCGGCAAGTGCGTTCCCAAACTCGAGATTCTGCAATCGCCTTTCCGCTACGTCCTGGCGCCGGTGGTCGATTACGTCCTGGCCGTGGAGCGCGAGTCCAGCTTCAACAAGGTCTGCGTGCTGGTGCCGGAGCTGGTGGTGCGCCACTGGTGGGAGAACCTGCTGCACAACCGCCGCGCCGACATGCTCAAGGTCATCCTGCTGCTGCGCGGCAACCGCCGCATCGTGGTCATCAACATTCCCTGGTATCTGGAACGGGGCTGAATCGATTCACTCCTTGCGGTGCTCCACGGAAAGGAACATGACTACGCCGGAATTTTATCCCCGGCCTGATTCCCTTCCCGGCCGCAAACGGTCAAAATGGGGAGTGGACCATCGGACCATCTTTCAACCTGCGATCCATCAACAGCTCTCAACGGAAAACCGCCTGCGGCGCGTTCTGCGAGGCTGTTTGGTTGCAGGCGCTTGTTCCGCCCTGTTTATGACGGTCCAGCTCGCGGCCCAGGAACCACTCCCGGACCAGGCCGCGTCCGCAAGCCCCTCCGCGAGCACGTTCGTAACCTTGCAGGGCGTGGTTCGCGACGCCGCCACCGGCCAGCCGCTGCCGCGGGCGCTGGTGCACATTGAAGGCGACGCCGAAGCAGGCGCGTTGACCGACGGCGACGGCCGTTTCGAGATTCCCGGCGTGCCCACAGGCCCGCAGGCCATTCAGGTAATTAAGCCCGGCTATCGGGATCGTCCTTACGGCGCCGGAGCGGCCGCCGACCAGGATACCATCGGTCCCGCGCACAACGTTCTGGTAACCGCGGAGATGCCCGACTTGGTCTTCACGCTGGCGCCCACCTCCTCGATTCATGGTCAAATCGAACTCTCCACCGGCGATGCGGCGCAGGGAATCACGATCAACCTGCTCAAGCAGACGGTGCAGGACGGCCGGGCCGCCTGGACTCCGGCGGCCATCACCAAGACCGATAGCGAAGGGGCCTATCGCTTTGCCTCGCTCGCCGACGGTGCGTACGTGATGTATACCGAACCGGCGCTGGACAGCGACCCGGCCGCCAATCTTTTCACCGCCGGCATGGCCGGACGCCCTGGATACGCAAGCATCTTCTTTCCTGACGCGCGCAACCTGGCCGGAGCCGCGCGCATCCAGCTTTCCTCCGGAGAGCAGGAGCAGGCCAATATGACGCTGACCATCGAGCCCTTCCAAATCGTCTCCGCCACGATTGTGCTTTCACAGCTCCAATCCTCCGCCTCCAGCCCGGCCGAAACTGACTATTCCGCGGTGATCATGGACGCCGCCGGCCATCAGCTCCCCTACCGCGCCAGCTACATCCAGGAAACGCACACCATCCAGGCCCTTCTGCCCGATGGAACCTACTCCTTGCTGGTCTCTACCGTTCCCCGCCAAGGGAGCTATACCCTCATGGGCAATTCCGGCGCCGATATGAACGCGGGACTGCTGGTAGGAACGGTGGATTTTTCCGTGGCCGGGCGCGAGATCCCCAACCTGCGCGTCTCTCTCTCGGTCCCCCATCCCAATCCGGTCCAACTCTCGATCATTCGGACCGCCTTGTCCCCTGCATCGTCCGGCGCGGCCCCAGGCAAAGCGGGACAGATCCACGTGATGCTGAGCCCGGCCGGCGGTCAGGCCGGGGGATGGATTAGCGAGGGCATGGTCAGCGCCTATGCCAACGGCTCCGAGCCGGGCCCCATGCTGACCAACTATCTGTTGCCCGGCGCCTATTGGGTGCATACGCATATCGATCAGAAGGGCCTTTGTGAGGAGTCGTTCACGGCCGGGGGAGCCAACCTGGCCCGTGAGCCGGTGATCATCGGGCTCTCCGGCTCCATAGCGCCCATGACGTTGACCCTGCGCGACGACTGCGCAGATCTCACCCTTAGCCTTCCGCAGGCCCTCATGGCGCAGGCTCCCGGAGACGAGCATTTCTATACCGTCTACGTGGTTCCGGATTTCGACTCTACGGTAGACGTGGCGCCTTCCACCCTCCGCCCCTCGAGCGGTGGCACTGTGACCCTGGAGAACCTCGCGCCGGGCAGCTATCACGTCTACACCTTCGACGCCGCGGCGCGCCTGGAATACCGTAACCCCGCCGTGCTGGCGGCGCTGCCCAACCAGGGCCAGACCGTCTCGCTCTCTCCGGGAACCACGACCAACCTTGTGCTGGAGGCGCCGGAACCCTGATGCCAACCCATGCCGCCTCGAGCCTGATGACCCTGGGTGCCCCATCCTTGCCGTTTTGCGGCAAGGGTGGGAAGCCACAAACCCTGATCCCCAACGTCGTCGCAACCGCATTGTTGGCCATAACGTGTCTACCGGCCCTGCCTCAAACTGCCCCATCGGCCTCAAAACCCGCGCCTGCGCCTGACTCGGGCCTCTACCGCATCGCCGGCAAGGTGGCGAATGCGGTAACCGGCGAGCCGGTGCGGCGCGCCATGGTTGCGGCGCTGGCAGAGGCGGACAACCACGCCGCAGCATCGGCCGTGACCGACAGCGACGGGCACTTCGCGCTGCCAGGACTGCCTGCGGCCAAGTACCAACTGACCGCATCCAGGCGCGGATATCGCACCGCCTTTTACGACGAGCACGAGGAGTTCTCGACCGCCATTGTCACCGGCCCGGGCCAGGACACCGGAAACCTCATCTTCCGCCTCACTCCTGGTTCCGTACTGCACGGCGTGATCACGGCCGACGGTGGCGACCCGGTAAATGACGCTGACGTGATGCTCTTCCGCAAGCCGGAGGGCCGCAGACCTGGTGAACGGATTGCCGAGGTGGATTCCGCCACCACCGACGACACCGGCGCCTACGAGTTCGGCAACCTGGCCGCGGGTGAGTATCTGCTGGCCGTCAAGGCGGAGCCCTGGTACGCCCTGCACCCCTCCGGCAATGAATCCCATCCCAGGCCGGTCAACGACCCCAGCGCCGCGCTTGACGTGGTTTACCCCATCACCTATTACGACTCCACAACCGAAGAAGCTGAGGCCACAACCATCGTTCTCGCCGGGGGCAACCGCGAGGAGGCCGATTTCACCCTGCACGCGGTTCCAGCCCTGCATATCGCCCTTCAAGCGCCCGGCGCGCTGGAGGCTGTGAACGCGGCCGCCATGCCCACGCTGCGCCAGACCATCTTCGGCGCGAAATCCTTCACTGAAACCATGGCTTCCTCCAACAATCCGCAGCAGGGAACGCTGGAGTTCGGCGGCGTGGCTCCCGGCCACTATGAGCTGGCGTTGGGCGATCCGCCGCGCGTCGTGGACCTGGACGCCGCCGTCAGCCAGCAGGTGGACACAGTCCTCGGCACTCCCACCGTCGCCGTTACCGGAACCATCCAGATGCCCTCCGGCTCTATGCTGACGGAAGAAGCCACCGTGATCCTCGATTCGCTCGACCCCGCGCATCGCCAGAACCCCATACAAACCACCTGCAACCGTGGCGCATTCAGCTTTGCGTCGGTGCCCTCGGGCGTTTGGCAGTTGTGGGCCGGGAGTTCCTCCACAATGCTGCCCATCGCCTCTATCGCCACAGGCAGCCGGGTTCACGCCGGCAACCAGGTAACGGTGCGCGACCGCCCGCTTACCCTCGTGGTGACTGTCAGACTGGGGGAGACGCGCGTCGAGGGCTTTGCGCGCAGAACCGGGGCCCCCAGCGATGCCCAGAGGGCACCCACTTCGTCGCTGGGGTGGAGGAACAGCAAGGGCGTGGCCGGCGTCATGGTCGTGCTTGTGCCCAAAAACATGGCTGCCTGGCAGGGTCTCATCCGGCGCGACCAGTCGGACTCCGACGGCAGCTTTGCCCTGCGCGATGTGGTCCCCGGCTCATACACCATAGTGGCTATTGAGGACGGCTGGAATCTGGATTGGGCGCGGCCGGAGGTCATCGGCCGCTATCTTCGCGGTGGAATCGCCGTCACCGTTACTGACAATTCCGGCAAACTCGTGACCCTCTCAGAGCCGCTTCCGGTTCAAAACCGTTAGCTGGACTTCGTTGAATGGGGGTGGAGGGGATAGTCTATGAACGTACCGCATCCCAGGCGCCGCGCCAACTTCAGGGAAAGCCCTGCCAGCGGCTAGCCGGCCACAGCACGGTATTGAGGAGAGTTTCAAGTTGAAGAGAACGTTACTGCTTTCGATCCTGGCCATGGTTCCGGCCGCGCTTCTGTCCCTGGCGGCCTCAAGCCAGGTCGCCCCGGCCCATAAAGGCGCTACCGTCGAGGGGGGGGGACCCTCCTACAAGTACGAGTTCTTCGCCGGCTACGGCTACACCAGTCTCAACCAGGTCAACGGATCGCGCTATGGATTGCAGGGCGTGGACCTCTCCGTCACCCGTGATTGGGGCAAACACTTCGGAATCATCGCCGACGGGGCCTACTATAAGTACCCGATCAAGGCGGGCAACCCCGGAAACCCGGTGGTCGATTCGGTCCTGTTCGGGCCTGTATTTCATGCCAACTTCTTCAAACGCACCAGCTTGTTTGGTCGCGTGTTGCTGGGCGGCGAACACTCCGGCGGTGAAAACCAAACCCCCAACGTCTCCTTTGCAGGAGGAGTCGGTTTGGGCATGGAGTACAAACTGAGCCCGCGCCTGTCCATTCGCGCCGCCGGCGACGATATCGCCTCCTCGTTTTCCCTGATCAACAATACGCCGTCCCTGGCCTACTCGCCGCACAGAACCAGGAGTTCGCGCGCCTCGTTCGGCGTGGTCTACAGATTCTGACCGTTCAGATTCAGCCGATAGGCAAGAAGAGGCGTCCGCCGCGGCGGACGCCTCTTTTTGCTTAGCCCCCAATGTCAGTCCGCCAGAGCGGCAATTTATAGCCGTCGATCTCTTCTAGCGTGCGCGTCAGTCTGAAGCAAAATGGGGATTTGCTATAATCCCCGCGTGGCCAAGAGAAGCCTGAATGCCTATCTCAAACACGGCCATCAACTGGTGAAGGGCTGGCTCCAGCCCGGAGCCGCTCAGGCGATCGTTCACTTGTCTCAGGAGCAGCGCCGCGCCAATCTATCCGGCAATATAGCCGAAATCGGCGTCCATCACGGCAAGCTATTTATTCTGCTCTATCTCCTCAGTTCGGAAAATGAACTGGCCGTCGCCATTGACTTGTTCTCGCATCAGGACTTGAACGTCGACCGCTCCGGCGCCGGCGATCTGGAGCGCTTCAAGCGTAATCTCCGCCGCCATGCGGACTTGAGCCGCCTCGTCGTTCATGAGGGAGACTCCACGCAGCTTACCGCTGCGCGTTTACTGGAGCTTGGCCGCGGCCCGTTCCGCCTGATCAGCATTGACGGCGGACACACGGCTGAAATCACCGCGCACGATCTGGCCACCGCCGAAGGCGCTTTGGCCGAGGGCGGAATCGTCATCCTGGACGATTGCTTCAACGAGGAGTGGCCCGGCGTCTCGGATGGGGTCCACCAGCACTTTTCCCAGCCGCGATCGATTGTTCCCTTCGGTATCGGCGCGGGCAAGACCTTCTTCTGTCATCGCGCCCTCGCCACGCGATACGCCGCGGTTCTGCGCAAAATGGACTTGAAGGCCGTAGAGCATGACTTTCTCGGCTGCCGCGTGGTGTGTTTCAACTTCAAACCCTGGACGCTTACCGGGTGGATACGCAAGGTTGACGCAGGCCGCATGATCCGGCGGATTTATCATGACGTTCTGTCGCGTTTGCCTGGTTAGACTGCCGCGTCATTAGCCCTCTTCCGCCTCGCGCAGTTTGGCGATCACGGTAAAATCTTCCAGCGTGGTGATGTCTCCCTTGATCTCCCCGTGCGTGGCCAGTTCCCTCAGCAGACGGCGCATGATCTTGCCGGAGCGCGTCTTGGGCAGCGCCTCGGTAAAGCGGATATCGTCCGGCCGCGCCAGCGAGCCAATCTCCTTTGAGACCCACTTCCTCAGTTCGTCTTTCAACTCATTGCTGGGATAGTTGCCGCTCTCCAGCGATACAAACGCCGCTATGGCCTGGCCCTTCAGTTCGTCCGGACGGCCCACCACCGCGGCCTCGGCCACCTTGGGATGCGCCACCAGCGCCGACTCCACTTCCATGGTTCCCAGCCGGTGGCCGCTCACGTTGATCACGTCGTCCACCCGGCCCATCAGCCAGAAGTAGCCGTCCGCATCCTTGCGCGCGCCGTCGCCGGTAAAGTAGCTGCCCTCCACGTCGCTCCAGTAGGTCTTCCGGTAGCGCTCCGGATCGCCATAGACGGTCCGCGCCATCGAGGGCCACGGTTTGCGAATGACCAGCAGGCCGCCGCTTCCCGCAGGCACCGGTTCGCCCTGCCTGTTGACCACCTCCGGCTGGATGCCGAAAAACGGCCGTGTAGCCGAGCCCGGCTTGGTGGGCACGGCGCCGGGAAGGGGAGTAATCAGGATGGCTCCGGTCTCAGTCTGCCACCAGGTATCCACGATGGGGCAGCGGTTACGCCCGATCTTTTCCCGGTACCACATCCAGGCCTCGGGGTTAATCGGCTCACCCACTGTTCCAAGAAGTCGAAGCGATCGGAGATCGTGCTTTTCCACATGCTGGTCGCCCCACTTGATAAAGGCGCGGATGGCCGTGGGCGCGGTGTAGAAGATGGTCACCCGGTGGTCGTCGATGATCTTCCAAAATCTGGAAAAATCGGGCCAGTTCGGAGCGCCCTCGTACATCAGCACCGTGGCCCCATTCTGCAGCGGCCCATAAACCACATACGAGTGCCCTGTAACCCAGCCGATATCGGCCGTGCACCAGTAAATATCCTCGTCCCGCAGGTCGAAGACGTATTTTGTGGTCAGGTAAGTCTGCACGGCGTAGCCGCCCGTGGTGTGCACCAGCCCCTTGGGCTTGCCGGTGGTGCCGGAGGTGTAAAGAATGTACAGCGGGTCTTCGGAATCCATCTCCTCGGCCGGGCAGTCGGGCGCGGCCTGCGGCCACCAGGTCGTGCCACCAGTGGTCGCGCCCCTCCACCATCTTCACCGCGCTTCCTGTGCGCCGGTAGACCACCACGTGCTTCACCGTGTGGCAGGCGTTCAGGGCCTCGTCCACCGTCATCTTGAGCTTGATCTCGTTGCCCCGCCGGTAGCTCGAGTCCTGGGTCAAAATGGCCACGCAGGAGGAATCGTTGACCCGGTCGGCGATGGCGTTGGCGGCAAATCCCCCAAAAATGACGGAGTGCACAGCACCGATGCGGGCGCAGGCCAGCAGCGCAATGGCCAGTTCCGGGGTCATGCCCATGTAGACCGCCACGCGGTCGCCCTTCTTGATCCCCAGTGATTTCAGCGCATTGGCGAACTTCTGCACCTCGGCGTGCAGCTCGGCGTAGGTCAGCCGGCGCACCTCGCCCGGCTCGCCCTCCCAGATGATGGCGGTCTTGTCGCGGCGCGGCCCGTCCAGCATGGCGATCCAGGCAGTTGTAGCTCAGATTCAACTTGCCGCCCACAAACCACTTGGCCCACGGCAGATCCCACTCCAGCACCTTGTCCCACGGCTTGAACCAGTGTAGCTCCTTCGCGACACCCGCCCAGAAGCTCTCCGGATCGTCGATGGACTGTTTGTAGAGCCCTCGTACTCTTCGAGACTCTTGATATGAGCCTTGGCGCTGAACTCCTCCGGCGGCGGAAAAACACGGTTTTCGCGCAGCGTTGAGTCGATATCCAGGTTGGCAACGGCGGCAACGGGCAAGTCGGGCATTAAGGGCGTCCTTAGGGGAAGAAATACCAAAACGGCTTGCGACAGGTGAGGGGGGAACGAAACTCCCTCGTGAGATACCTCGTGGGTGTCACTTTATCGAGACAGGCATACACCCTGCAAGTGCCAGAAGTGAAAACCCCCATTCGCCGGGCATGCCCGTTGAGGGGATTCGGGCACTTTCACCAACGCTCCATCAAGCGTACCGCTTCTGATGCCAGATCCAGGCTGTGCAGATGATCTCGTCGAGCTGGGTGTAACGAGGCTTCCAGCCCAGTTCGCGGGTAGCCTTCTCGGAGCTGGCTACCAGCACGGCGGGGTCGCCGGCGCGGCGGGGATGGATTTCAGCCGGGATAGGGTGGCCGGTAACCCGGCGGGCCGATGCGATGACCTCCCGGACGCTGAAACCCCGGCCGTTGCCCAGGTTGATAATCAGCCGCTCCCGCCTCTCCAGCGCATCCAGCGCCAGCAGGTGCGCCTCGGCCAGGTCGGAGACGTGAATGTAGTCGCGGATGCAGGTCCCGTCCGGCGTGGGGTAGTCCTCGCCATAGATGCGGATCGACTTGCTGCGGCCCAGGGCGACGTCCAGAATCAGCGGAATCAGGTGCGATTCCGGCTCGTGCGCCTCGCCCCTGGTCACGTTGCCCGAGCCCTCAGGCTCCTCCGGGGCGCCAGCCACATTAAAATACCGTAGAGAGGCATAGCGCAGCCCGTGAATGCGGTTCAGCCAGTCCAGCATGTGCTCGACCAGCAGCTTGGACTCGCCATAGGCGTTGGTCGGCAAAAGCCGCGCATCCTCTTGAATCGGAATGGATTCCGGCTCTCCGTAGACAGCGGCCGTGGAGGAGAAGACCAGCCGGCGCAGACCCTGGGCCAGCATCGCCTCCAGCAGGGTGAGTGTGCAGGCGGTGTTGTTGCGGAAGTAGATCTCCGGCCGCGCCATGGACTCGCCGGCCTCAATGAGGGCGGCAAAGTGGAGCACCCCATCGAAGGGCTGACCCTGTTTTTTTGCTGATATGAAAAGGTTTTCAAGCGCCGGACGGTCGGCCAGCTCTCCTTCCACAAATTCCACACCGGCCGGCAACAGGTCACGGCGGCCATGAGCCAAATTGTCAAAAATCACCGCCCGGTGTCCCTTTTTGGCGAGCAAATCCGCTACTGTACCACCTATGTACCCCGCACCGCCTGTCACCAATATCTTCACGAAAAAGCTGTCCTTCCGGAACGCTTTTGGTTTACCTTGAGTCTATTACAGTGCTGCAGGGGAGGATGGCGTGAGGCCTGCCACTTTCCTAATAGTCGCCGAGGCGGCTTGCGATGTAGAATGTCTTGTGCCTTGCATTACCAGGCACAGGGCATGGCCGTTGCGGGCGTCATCTCGCTGTAATGAGGGCGATATGCGTCCCTGACCATAAAGAGGGATTGCAAATTGTAGCCGCATGCGTTGGAAGTAAATTGGGAGGATGAACGATGGGGGCCAGTGAGGTCGACAATCCCGTGATATACACCGCCGGTAGAACCAATTTCGGTTTGCTGCCCGTAGCCGAGCGCAGCCCCGTCTCGTTTATCAGCAGTATCGCGATTAACGGGCTATGCCTTGCCTTGGCCCTCTACGTCGGGGCCACGGCCAAGAAAATCATCGACGATCACAAATACGAGCAGACGGAGCTGATTATTCCCTCCACTCCGCCTCCGGAGAAAGCCAAGATTCCAGAGCCGCCCAAGATCAAGCCGCCTGATCTGCCTGAGGTCAAGTTCGAGGCTCCCAAGATCTATATGCCCAAACCGGAGCCCAAGCCGGAAGAGAAACCCATCCAGATGGAAGCCAAGGTAACGCTGCCCGCCATCAAAGCCAAGCCCCAGGTGGTAACCCTGGCGCCGCAACCCAAGGCGGCCCTGCGAGCGGCCATGCCCGCGCAGGACAACCGCGTCAGGCCCTCTACGGCCCCGGTGCATCTGGGCCAGACCTTCGGCGTCACTCCTAATCCCAACGCCACCCGCCCGGCCACCATCGCGGCCATCGGCAACCCCTACGGCAATATGAACGGCCCGGCCATTGCGCCCCATGGAGTGCCCGGCTCCACGGGTATCGGCAATGGGCTCAAGTTCGGGTCCAATACCGGAGTAGTGGGCAAAGTGGCCTCCGCAGGCATTCCCGGCGCCACCGGTACGGCTGCAACGGGTGGTTACACAGGCGGCGGAAAGGTGGCCTCGGCTCCTATTCCCGAAGTCGTCAAACCGGTCGCCGTCCAACAGATGGTTGAAGCTCCTACCGCCACCAGCATCGAGATCATCTCCAAACCCCCTGTCCAGTACACCGCTGAAGCCAGACAGTTGAGAATCCAGGGCACCGTAGTGCTGCGCGTTACTTTCACCGCCTCCGGCCAGGTGGTGGTGCAAAGCGTGGTGCATGGACTGGGACATGGCCTCGATGAAGAAGCTCGACGGGTGGCGCAACAGATTCATTTCCGTCCGGCCACGCGCAATGGCCAGGCGGTTGACTCCACCACTACTATCACGATCACATTTCAATTGGCGTAGAAACGGTACACTGGATATTGTAACAATGGCTGTACTCAGCCGCGCGATGCCGGAACGGCGATGGCGGCTAGAGGAAGAGCTGGAAGAACTCACGCTAGGAGCTTGATATGACATTTCGGAAGATTTCCCTTACCTTCCTGATCATTACCCTGGGTGCGGCCTGCGCGTACGCGAAAAAGGAACCTAAGTACGGACAGGCGCGCCAACTCACTCCCGAACAGGCCGCGTTGGTGGAGAAAGCCGTCGGGCGCGAAAAGGTGCTGATCAAGAGCATTCAGCAGCGCACCCCCCTGGTGGAGACCTACATTCAGAACACCAGGCCGGACGTGAAGCTCTACCAGGTGCCGGTTTCGGACAAGTACATGCTGAGCCGCGTCGACTTCGGCAAGGTCTTCTTCGACAAGGCCTATGTCGCCCCTGCGCGCAACGAGTCCAAGCACGGCTCTTTCTTCAAGGGTTCGCTGGGGTCCATCACCGGGCTGACCAAGGTGCTGGGACTGGAGAAGTTTACCTACCAGCCCAACGGCTTCATGGAGATGATGTTCCTCGACCCCACGGGCTTCGACACTCAGCACTACGTCTTCAGCTTTGTGCGCCGCGAGTTTCTGGGCTCGGTGCGCACCTGGGTCTACGACGTGCACCCCAAGGTCCCCGGCATGGGCCGGTTCTATGGCCGCATCTGGATCGAGGATGAGGACGGCAACGTCGTCCGTTTCAACGGCACGTACACCGGGCCCACCTCCGAGGATTCCTCCAAGTACTACTTCCACTTCGACAGTTGGCGCATGAACGTGCAGCCCGGAATCTGGCTGCCGGTGGCCGTCTACGTGGAGGAGACGACGCGCATCGAAGGCGCAAAGACGGTGGGACTGAAGGCCCAGACGCACTTCTGGGGCTACTCCCTCAAGCTGCCCACGCGGGATAGCGAGAACGTCAGCGTGAAGGTGGACGACGCCGTAGACAAGAGCGAGGACTCGCAGGACGTGGGTCCGCTGCAGGCCTCGCGCATCTGGGTCACCCAGGCCGAAAACAACGTGATCGACCGCCTGGTGGAAGCCGGCCTGGTGGCGCCGCTCGATCCAGGCGGCTACGAAAACAAGGTCCTGGACCAGATCGTCATCAACCTGGTGGTTCCCAACAACCTGGCCTTCACCGACCAGTTGCATACCCGCATCCTGCTCTCCGACCACCGTCGAGGCCACCACGGTCGGCAACACCATCCTCATCAGCAAGGGGCTCATCGATACCCTGCCCAACGAAGCGGCCATCGCCTCGGTGGTGGCCATGGAACTGGCCCACATCGCCATGGGCCACCATATCGACACCCGCTACGCCTTCAACGACCGCCTGCTCTTCCCCGACGAGTCCACCTTCCAGCGCATCAACATGTACCACACGGACCACGATAATGCGGAAGCTGCCAAGAAGGCCATGGAGTACCTGCAGAACTCCATGTACAAGGACCAGCTGCCCTCCGCCGGCCTCTACTATGCGCAGTTGGTCGATCGGGCCAAGGTGCTCAAGGGCCTCAACACTCCCAAGCTGGGCGATTCGCTGCTCAAAATCGACGGAACCCCGTGGATGGCCGATCTGCAGAAAATGGCGCCCAAGCTGAATTGGGACGACCTCACCCAGTCTCCGGCGCTGCCGCTGGGAAGCTGGCTCAAGACCGATCCCTGGGACGACAAGGTGCATATGCTCAACGCCAAACGCTATGCGCCCATGAACGCCCGCGACAAAATGCCGTTCGAGGTCACGCCGATTTTCTACAAGCTGCAGCGCTATGATGTAGCCCGCGTCGAAACTCCTACGGCTCCTGCCACGGCCGCCCCCACTGGAGCTGCCGCGCCGCAGGGAGGCGAAAAACCGGAGGCTACGCCTCCAGCGACCCCGCCCGCGGAGCAGCCTCCCGCTGGCGAAACCACCACCCAGCAACCGCCGGCCGCGGCGCCGAACCAGCAGTAGAACATAACTTCGAGACCCCTGCCATGCAGGTTCCCCGGACTGGACGTATTTTGTGCCGACGTATTTGATGCTTATGAGACATTCAATCGTTGCTCTACTCGCCATCGTGATCGCCGCCGGAACCTTAACTTCCCGCGCGCAAGTGGTCCCCGCAGCCACCAAAAGCCAGTTTTCTCTCACCGTCGGCGGACTGGCTTCCGCCTTTCAGCCCGACTACTACACTGCATTTACCGGGTCGGGATATACCACCCCGGTCGTTGGAGCCAGCCCCTACCGCCTGTACGGCTTCGGCACCTATGTGGATGTGAGGTTCTCCCGCTGGGTTCAGATTGAGGGCGAGGCCCGCTGGCTGCGCTACAACCAGTTCGATCACATCTACCAGGACAACTATCTGATAGGTCCCCGCATTCCCATCCACCACTTCCAATTCCTGCACATGACCCCCTATGGCAAGGCGCTGATCGGTTACGCGAAGATGGGACTCGGGCCCACCTACACAGGGGGAGCAACCTACACGGTTCAAAATGGCCAATACACCGACATCGCCTTCGGCGGCGGCGTGGATTTCAGGCTGACCAAGAGATTCAGCGCGCGCGGCGACTACGAGCAACAGTATTACCCCAAGTTTCCCTTGGGACCTGAAACCATGCATCTCTTACCCTACGGCGCCAGCGTCGGCATCGGCTACAAGATCTTCTGAGGCGCTTTCCTGAAGCTCGCTTCAGGGCAGGCATAACAAGAAGGGCCGCTCCCATGGGAGCGGCCCTTCTTGTTTTAAGCAAGCTGAACAGCGTCAAGCCGGCGAAGGCGAACCCTCCGGGTAGCTGGGACCGCCGCGGCTCTCCGGCTTGAGCACCTGCTGCACGTCGCCGCCGGTGTCGCTGGGCGAGGCCAGGACGGAGCGCAGCGGCGGCAGTTCCTTGCCCTCGATCAGCATCTTCACCTCTTCGGCGTCGATGGTTTCGCGCTCCAGCAGGGCCGCGGCAATGCGGTGCATGGCGTCCGCATTCGATTCGACAATGGCATGCGCCGACTGGTAGGCCTCGTCGATCAGGCGGCGCACTTCCAGGTCGATCTGCCGCGCCGTCTCTTCGCTGAAGTCGCGATGCTGCGCGATCTCGCGGCCCAGGAAGATCTGCTCCTCCTTCTTGCCGAAGGTGAGCGGACCCAGGCGGCTCATGCCGTACTCGCAGACCATGCGCCGGGCCAGATCGGTGGCGCTTTCAATGTCGCTGCCCGCGCCGGTGGACATCTGGTTGAGGAAGATCTCCTCGGCCACGCGTCCGCCGTAGGCGATGGCCAGATTGGCTTCCAGGTATTCCTGCGTGTAATTGTGCCGGTCGCCGGGCAAAAAGATGGTGACGCCCAGGGCCATGCCGCGGGGAATGATGGTGACCTTGTGAATGGGGTCGGAGTGCTCGCGCTTGAACGAGACCAGCGCGTGGCCGGCCTCGTGATAGGCGGTCACCCGCTTCTCCTCCTCGGTGAGCAGCATGGACTTGCGCTCGGCGCCCATCAGCACCTTGTCCTTGGCCAGCTCGAAGTCGTACATGGTGACCTGCTTGCGATTCATGCGCGCGGCGCTCAGCGCGGCCTCGTTGACCATGTTGGCCAGGTCGGCGCCGCTGAAGCCGGGCGTTCCGCGCGCCAGCACGTTCAGGTTGGTGTCGTCGGAGACGGGAACCTTCTTCACGTGCACGCGCAGAATCTCCTCGCGGCCGCGCACATCGGGCAGGCCCACCACCACGCGGCGGTCAAAGCGGCCGGGACGCAGCAGCGCCGGGTCCAGCACGTCAGGGCGGTTGGTGGCGGCCACCAGGATCACGCCGTCGTTGGATTCAAAGCCGTCCATCTCGACGAGCAACTGGTTCAGCGTCTGCTCGCGCTCGTCGTGCCCGCCGCCCAGGCCCGCGCCGCGATGGCGGCCCACGGCGTCGATTTCGTCGATGAAGATGATGCAGGGCGCGTTCTTCTTGCCCTGCTCGAAGAGGTCGCGTACGCGGCTGGCGCCCACGCCGACAAACATCTCCACAAAATCGGAGCCGGAGATGGAAAAGAACGGAACGTTGGCCTCGCCGGCCACGGCCCTCGCCAGCAGCGTCTTGCCGGTTCCCGGAGGCCCAACGAGCAGCACGCCCTTGGGAATGCGCCCGCCCAGCTTCTGGAACTTCTGCGGCTCTCGCAGGTATTCGATGATCTCCTTCAGCTCTTCCTTGGCCTCGTCCACGCCGGCCACATCCTTGAAGGTGATCTTCTTCTGCTGCATGGAGAGCAGCCGCGCCCGGCTCTTGCCGAACGAAAGCGCCTTGTTGCCGCCCGACTGCATCTGCCGCATCATGAAGAACCAGAATCCGATAAGCAGAATGAACGGGGCTCCGTTGATCAGCAGCGGAATCAGAATGTTGTTCTGCGTATCCTTGATGGTGAAAGAGACCTTGTTGGTGTGCAGGTCTTTGGTCAGGTTGTCGGTGTTGGTGGGAATCGTGGTATGAAACTGATCCTTGGAGCCTTTCAGGTGGCCGTGAAGCTCGGTACCCTGGATGGTGACATCCTGCACCTGCTGCGCCTCGATCTTGTCCAACAGATCGGAGTAGCCGATCTCAGTGTCCTTGCCCATACCGGCGCCCCTCTGCACCAAGCTCCAAAGGAGTATGCAGCAGACCCCGATAAAGACCCAGAACATGACCGTTTTGACGGTCGAATTCACCAGGATTCCTCTTTCCCGGCGGGGAAAAATCCGCTCCCGGATCCCCCACTCCGCTCCCTACATCCTTAGACGCTCGAAACTCCCTTGAAGTCACAGAAAGTACACGACATCCGGCGGCATACACGTATCTTTTGCCGCAGGATGAGCAGTAACATCGATTGTACTCCCAAGCCCTCTAAACTTGAAACCTTCCAGATGGCCATTCCACGGCCGTATCCCTGCCGTTACCCCTCCCTGGAGCTTCTGATCTTGGAGACACGGAACCGCAACAAAGGCCCCTGCCCCATCCTTGCGCTTTGCCGGGATCCCCATGGACAGGTCTTCGTCCGTGGGGTGGTCATGCGCAAGGGTGGGAAACCACGAAGCTGGGTCTGCGCACTTCCATCAGGCCTCCGCCCCGGTATCCACTACGGTAGCCACTACGCCGATTCCCGGCTCGGGCTCTAACTCCACGCCTTTCATCCACACGATGCGGCCGTCCACCTCCAGCACCGGCCAAAGCGCCCGCCTGCTTCCCGTAACTTGCAGCCGCTCCAGCACTTCCTTCACTTTGCGCGGCCCACCCGAGTGGCGCAGCCTCACCCGGTCGCCCGGCCTCCAGTTACGCAGCCTGGCCACCGTCCCTGCGTCAGGCGCCTGGCGCTTATCCCCCGGAGAAACCGCTGTAACCTCGATGCGCAGCCGAAGGCCGAAGGCCGGAGCCTCAATTTCGCCGGGAATCGGCCCGCTGTACTCTTCAACTGCCTCCGCCCCGCTCTCCCCAGCCATCGATCCCGCTGTCAGCCGCAGCTCGCGGTGGGTGCGCTCGGCGCGCAGCCCCTGGGCCAGTTCGAGTTTCTGCCCGGCCCGGCCTGTAAGCGCCAGGGCGCGTAGCGCTTCGGTCGAGGCAAAGTCGGGCGCCGCGCCCAATTTCTCCGCCGCATACCGCAAAAGCCTCCGCTGCACCGCCGGGACCAGCGCGGCCAGCTTGGTCACGTCCAGCGCCAGGCCATCGCCTGCGGCGCGGCCCCCACCACGCACCGCCCGGCCTGGCATCACCAGCAGCGGCGCCAGCCGGGCCATCTCCCCCTGCCACCACATCTCCTCGTCGCGAGCCAGCTCAGCCATCTGCGCCAGGTGCTCGCGCAGCCGTGGATTCCAACCCTCCAAAAGAGGCAACAGTTCATGCCGCAACCGGTTGCGGGTAAAGGTCAGATGACGGTTGGAGGAATCCTCCCGCCAACCCTGCCCCAATGCCTTCAGATAAGCCTCCACCTCGGCCCGCGTCGCACCCAAAAACGGCCGCAGAATCCTCCCCTCGGGAAATTCGATCGCCGGGTGGATGCCGGAGAGCCCCTCAGTCCAGGCTCCGCGCAGAAACTTGGCCAGCACGGTCTCCGCCTGGTCGTCGCGGGTGTGGGCGGTGGCCACGGCATCCACCTCGCCCGAGGCCATCAGTTCCCGGAACCAGCCGTAGCGCAGCCGCCGCGCCGCCTCCTCAATGGTTTCCCCGGCCTTGTCTGCCTCGCCTTTGGTGTCTACCCGCGCCTCGTGGAAAGCCAGGCCCAGCTTCCCAGCCAGCGCGCGCGCAAAAGCCAGGTCGGCATCGGCCTCCTCGCCGCGTAAGCCGTGGTGCAAGTGGGCGGCGTGCAGCACCAGGCCCAGTTCCCCGCTCCGCTGCTGGAGTGCGCAGAGCAGGGCCACGGAATCCGCGCCGCCGGAAAGGCCCACGGCCAGCCGCAGACCCGGCTGGAGCAGCTTCGTGTCAATGGGCAGCGTTGGGGGCCGCGTGGGATGAATCAACCGGCGCATCCCAAAATGATAAGGTGCCGATACGGCATTCTGCTGCGGAACATTTTGCTTCATGCCGGGCATCCCGTGCCCTATCCTTTCGCTTTCTTTTTGGCGAAAGGGTGGGGACCTCATACTTCGACCGGCATCTCTCAATCAGCCCAGTGCCCTATTCTTGGCGTCCGCCACGACGGAAGGCAAGGATGGGAAGCCACGAACCCCGGCAGCGCCATTCATGAAATGCCTGCCGCAAGCAGTGCCCCGCCGTTGTATACTCCACCAGTTATGCAAGTATTCGCGATTCTTCCTGCCGCGGGGCTGGGCACCCGGATGGCGGGACCGCAACCCAAACAGTTTCTCATCCTCAGCGGCCTCCCTATCCTGATCCATTCGCTGCGCGCCTTTGCCGCCGTCCAGCGGGTCACGGCGATCTATGTGGCCGTGCGTAAACCCGAGATGGAACGCGTTCAGGCCCAGATAGCCGAGTACGGCTTTGCCGGCCGCGTGCAGGTGGTGGAAGGCGGCGACAACCGCCAGGAATCGGTATCCCACGCCCTGGCCGCCCTGCCCGCCCAGCCGGATGACATTGTGCTGGTCCACGACGCGGTGCGCCCCTTGATCGATGCGGCCACCATCAACCGCACCATCGATGCGGTCGCCGAGTACGGAGCCGCCATCGTCGGCCTCCCTGCTGTGGACACCATCAAGCAGGTGGAGCGCACCGCCCACGGCGCCCTGGTCACCGCCACCATCCCCCGCGAGTACATTGTGCTGGCGCAGACCCCGCAGGGCTTCCGCTTCGGCCTGCTACAGAAAGCCTTCGCCGAGGCCACCGCGGATGGCTTTGTGGGCACCGATGAAGCCTCGGTCATCGAGCGCGCCGGCCTTCCGGTAGCCGTTGTCCACGGCTCTCAGGTTAATCTGAAGATTACCCAGCCGGGCGACCTGGAGTTGGCCGAGTTCTACCTCCGCCAGCGCTCCCCCTGACCCCGGCTGGATGAAACAAAAAATATTGTCATCCTGAGCGGAGCACCAATCAATGGATGTCATTCTGAGCGACATTGAGTCCGCCGCGGCGGACGAAGGGGAGTCGAAAAACCTGCGGTTGCTTTTCCACTTCTTTAGTGCAAGCAAAAATTCGTTCACTGCCGCCAGGATCTAAAAACAGGCACGGTCACCATGGAAACACGCATCGGATTTGGCTATGACTCGCACGCCTTCAAAAAAGGCGTGCCGCTGCGCATCGGCGGACTTACGCTCGATCATCCCGAGGGCCTGGCCGGCCACTCCGACGGCGACGTGCTGCTGCACGCCATCACCGACGCCCTGCTGGGCGCCGTAGCCGCCGGCGACATCGGCAGCTTCTTCCCTCCCGGCGATCCCCGCTGGAAAGACGCCGACTCGGCCATCTTCCTCAACCTCGCCATGGAGGAGCTGCAACACGCCGGCTTTCGCATCGTCAACGTCGATACCACGCTTATCCTGGCCGCGCCCAAAATCTCTCCCGTGGTTGAAGAGATGCGCGCCCGCGTCGCCGACCTGCTCAATCTGGGCACGGATCAGGTAAGCATTAAAGCCAAAACCCCCGAAGGGCTCAACCTCGACCACGTCGCCCAGTGCCACGCCGTCGCCCTGGTGGAGCGCGTTCTGGAACCCGATGAGTTGAAGAGCATGAGCGCCGTCATCGAAAGCCAGCGCCAGCTCGAAGACGTCGTCGAAGACCTGCTCAGCTCCGTCCACGGCGTGCCCAAAAAACGCGGCGGCCCGGTCTACGACACCGAGGACATTACGTAGCCGAGGGAACAGGGAACAAAAAACCGTGCAGTCATCCTGAGCGGAGCAGGCCGCGTTCTTGCAACCTGCGGAATCGAAGGATCTGCGTTTCGTTTCTTTCCTACACACAAATGCTGGGTGCCCCATCCTTGCGATGTTTTAGTTTTTTTATCGCAAGGGTGGGAAACCACGGACTTCGGCTACACCATTCTCCCCGTCAGAACACCATTCACACCGGCTCCTCATCCCATCGGTTTGTCAGGCGATACGAATCTGATTGCAGATTTTTTCCCCAGGCTTTATCTTGTCTCAGTGTTCCATCCCAATCCCGGAGCGTTCTGTATGCATTTTGTAGCGCTTTTTCTGCAAAGCCAGCCTGATCCCGAAGCCGTCAAGGGCATCCTCCTGGCCATGATGTTTATTATCCCGCTCATCATTTTGGTGGCCATCGCCATCGTGATGGTGCCCTGCTGGTTCATCCTGAAGAAGGCTGGATTTTCACCCTGGCTCTCCTTGCTGTGCATCATGCCTTCGCTCGGCACCGTGGTCCTGCTGTACGTGCTGGCCTTTTCAGAGTGGAAGGTAGTGCCCGCGCCCCAGCCCGCATGGACCCCGCAGCCGCCCTACCCGCCGCAGCCGCCCCAGGCCTGAGCCTGTCCGCGTCCTCTCCAGAGGGCGCAGTGCTAGCATCGTGAATAGAAAGTAATATGAACGATGCCTGAATCGGCTCCCTCTTCAAGCGCGCCCCGCGTCCGTTTTGCCCCCTCGCCCACCGGCTTCCTGCACGTGGGCAGCGCCCGCACCTTTATCTTCAATTGGCTCTATGCCCGCCACAATCACGGAACCATGGTGTTGCGCCTGGACGATACCGATGTCGAGCGCAACACCGAGGCCAGCGTCCAGTCCATCTTCGAGGGACTGCGCTGGCTGGGTCTCAACTGGGACGAAGAATACAAGCAATCCGAGCGCCTGGCCCTGCACCGCCGGCAGGCCGAAGCCATCTTCGCCAAGGGCCTCGCCTATCGCGACTTCACCCCCGCCCACAGCGGAGACAGCGACCAGTCCTCGGCCCAAGGCGCATGGCTGTGCAATCCCGGCATGCGCGAATTATCGAGAGAAGCCAGCGACCGACGCGCCGCCAGTGGCGAGCCCTTCGCCCTCCGCTACCGCGTGCCGCGCGGCCACGGCCGTACGCTGCGCTTCACCGATGGCGTCTACGGCCCGCAGTCCAAGCTCGCCGACGAGGTCGAAGACTTCACCCTGCTTCGTTCTGACGGCCAGCCCACCTATCACCTCGCCTCCTGCGCTGACGACGCCGATCTCCGCATCAGCCACATCATCCGCGGCCAGGATCACCTCACCAACACCTTCAAGCACCTGCTGATTTTCGAGGCCCTCGGCCCCGAACCCTTCAGTATTGCCCCGCCCCAATTCGCCCATCTTCCCCTACTCGTCGCCCCCGACGGCGCCAAACTCTCCAAGCGCCGCCACGGCCCCGTCGTCAGCGTCACCACCTACCGCGATGCCGGCTTCCTCCCCCAGGCCTTCGTCAACTTCCTCTGCCTCCTCGGCTGGTCGCCCAAGGATGACCGCGAGTTCCTCACTCTCGACGAGCTCACCGCCGCTTTCACTCTGGAGGGCGTCAACCGCGCCAACGCCGTCGTCAACTTCGACGAAGCAGCCATGAGTTCTTCGGATACACAGGCTGCGGAAAAACGCTTGGCTTTGAAAGGGCACGACTTTAGTCGTGCCGTAAGTGCCGTAAATTCATCGCGGGCTTTAGCCCCTGAGGGATGCATTTCTTCGATTCCGCCTAAAACTCCGGCTTTTTCCGCAGCCTCTACAGCCTTGACTCTTCGGAATTTGCCCCGTTCGATCCCAAGGCCCTGTGGCTCAACGCCGAGTATATCCGCGCCCTGCCCGTCGAGCAGCTCAGCCCTTTGCTCCAGCCCTTTTTCGAGCAGGCCGGCCTCCATCCCTCGCCCGAAAAGCTTCTCGCCGTCACTCCGCTTATCCGTGAGCGCATCAAGCTCCTGCGCGATGCCGTCTCCGCCGCCGACTTCTTCTTCCTCCCCCAGCTCGCCCCCTACGACCCCGCCGAGTTGATCCCCCAAAAAGGCGATGCCGCACTGGCCCGCCGCGTCCTCCAGTACACGCTGGAAGTTCTCGCCACAACCGCTTTCGATCACGATTCGCTCGACCAGGCGCTTCGAGCCGCAGCCTCGCACCTTGGTTTGAAGGCCGGGCCAATGTTCCAGCCCATCCGAGTCGCCGTCTGTGGACGCAAAAACGCGCCGCCGCTCTTTGAAACCATGGCCGTCCTCGGCCGTGACGTCTGCCTCGCCCGCATCCGCCAGGCCGAAGCCAGCCTTCAATCGTTCGATTGAGTACAGTCCATAAATGGGGGATAATTTGAAGAAGAATCAGCAGTCCAAAAATTAGGGGGCAGGAAAATGACTGACGAGGAAAGAATGTTGCTTCTGCATGTAGCGCGATGGGTGATCGAAAAAGAAAATGCAGATGCTGAAAATCAAGGTACTACTAGCAATTGGGCTGATGAGATGAAAAAGCTTGTTGAGGATATTCGACCGAAGGGTTCTCAGAGATAGGGGAATAGATGAGTTTTTTGCAGACCACGTGGAGCAATGTGCTTGGTGGAATTGGAGCAGGCTTATTTTTCCTGCTCTGGTACATCATAATTCAGTGGTTCCTCAAGGCGACTGACTTGGTAATCTCCTACAACTGGAGTTACAAGTCGGAGTCGGGTGCTTTCTATGCGTGGCCAAACTTTGATATTCGAAATCGGTCACAGTCAAAAACCTACAGGATTGCAAATATCGCATATACCAGACGCGGGCAGCCACATTGGTTTGATAACGATGCTTTGTGGGGATTCGAACTTGAACCTGGAAGCATCCATAACGAAGTTTCGGGTGGTTCCGTCGCAAGAGTCACCTCGCTGCAAGATGCGCTTGACCTTGTAGTCACGGTGACGCTTCAAACTGGGCGACGTTTTTGGCTAAGGGGACAAGGACCGGGACAAATGGGGAGAGGCAGAATTCGCCGAGCTGCTTTCGCGCTAAGGTCAAGGCTCGAATCTTGGATGATTGCACTAGAATGAGCCGAATTGGTTTCGCAGAAAAGTCCGCGAATGCTAAAACGGAGATGAAAGGTTGATGAAAACATGAGAAGACCAACCGCGTTAGTGTTGTTTGCATTTTTCGTGCTTGCTCTGGAGATTCCGGCTGCTGCCCAAAAACCAGTAGTCTTCGATGTCTCTAATGTCGTTGTTGGGGCGCAGAAGATTCAAACACTCTACCTCTATGCTGCTGGGAAATGGTCGGATGCAGGCGACCATGCCGGACCACTTTCTACTGACATTCGTTGCTATAAAACGCTCGGGTTCTGCGATGTTGCTAGTGCATTGTTGGAGGAGTTCAGTGGTACCACTATCGCTTCCCTTGATACCTTTGACATTCTCCGCTGGGATAATAATGAGATTATCGCAGTGGACAGCTCGCCAGTTTGCATTGTGAACACTTTACGAGTTGACCTTATTACAAAGATTATTACTCTTAGCTCAACTTTTAAGGGTGCGACCAAAGACTCCTACTGCAAAGAAAAAGACTGGACAGACAAGCCATCAACAGCCTTCTTATGGGGCTTGGAAGATATAAAAAAGGACGCAATCAATAAGGCGAAATCCAAGAGATAAAGGAACCGCAGCTATGACCAACTCGAATCCGGAAAGCCAGGACGCTCGCACTCCCTCCAACTTCCTCCGCGACATCATCGCCGAGGATGTGCGCGCCAAAAAGTTCGGCGACGCCCAAATCCAGACCCGCTTTCCCCCCGAGCCCAACGGCTACCTGCACATCGGCCACGCCAAGGCCATCTGCATTGACTTCGGCCTCGCCGACGAGTTCGGCGGCAAGACCAACCTGCGCTTCGACGACACCAATCCCGAGAAAGAGGAACAGGAGTACGTCGATTCCATCCAGCAGGACGTCCGCTGGCTCGGCTTCCAATGGGAGCGCCTCTGCTACGCCTCAGACTACTTCCCCCAGCTCTACGAGTGGGCCTTGCAGCTCATCAAGACTGGAAAAGCATACGTCGATGACCTCTCCGCCGATGAGATACGCCAGCACCGCGGCACCCTCACCGAGCCCGGCAAGGACTCGCCCTTCCGCAACCGCTCCATCGAAGAAAACCTCGACCTTTTCATCAGAATGAAAAAAGGCGAGTTCCCCGACGGCAGCCGCGTGCTGCGCGCCAAGATCGACATGGCCTCGCCCAACCTCAACATGCGCGATCCGGTCATGTACCGCATCCTCCACGCCACGCACCACCGCACCGGCGATGAGTGGTGCATCTACCCCATGTACGACTACGCCCACGGCCAGTCGGACTCCATCGAGCGCGTCACCCACTCCATGTGCACCCTGGAGTTCGCCGACCACCAGCCCCTCTATAAGTGGTATATTGCCCAGCTCGGCATCTTTCCCTCCGAGCAGATCGAATTCGACCGCCTCAACATCACCTACACCCTGCTCAGCAAGCGCAAGCTCATCCAGCTGGTGCAGGAAAAGCGTGTAAGCGGCTGGGACGATCCCCGTATGCCCACCCTCTGCGGCATCCGCCACCGCGGCTTTACCCCTGAAGCCATCCGCGCCTTCTGCGCCCAGGCCGGCGTCTCGCGGACCAATGGGATAACGGATATCGAAATGCTCGAGCACTTTCAGCGCGACGACCTGAACCGCCGCGCCTCCCGCGCCATGGCCGTCCTGCGCCCCCTAAAGCTGGTCATCGACAACTACCCTGTTGGTCAGGTTGAGGACGTCGAAGTCCAGAACAACCCGGAGGATCCATCGGCAGGCACGCGCCAAGTGCCCTTCTCCCGCGAACTCTACATCGAACAGGACGACTTCCGCGAGACGCCTCCGCCCAAGTACTACCGCCTCTCCCCCGGCAAGGAGGTGCGCCTGCGCAACGCTTACTTCATCACCGCCCAGCGCGTGGTGAAAGACTCGGCCGGCAGCATCGTCGAGGTCCACTGCACGTATGATCCAGCCAGCCGCGGCGGCAACTCTCCCGACGGCCGCAAGGTCAAGTCCACCCTCCACTGGGTCTCATGCGCCCACGCCATCACCGCCGAAATCCGTCTCTACGGCAATCTCTTCGCCAAGCCCGATCCCTATGACCTGGAAGAAGGCCAGGACGTCCTCGACAATCTCAACCCCAACTCCCTAGAGATCGTCACCGGCGCCAGGCTTGAGCCCTCTCTGGCCAACGCCAGGCTTGAAGACCGCTTCCAGTTCGAGCGCGTCGGCTACTTCTGCCTCGATCCGGACTCCACTCCGGGCAATCTGGTCTTCAACCGCACCCTCCCCCTCAAAGACTCCTGGGCCAAGATCGAGAAGAAGGCCGGAGCGTAAAGCACCATCATGCGAAAGTCCAGAGGGCCGTTCTATGATTGCTTCATATCGGAGGCACACTAATGGAAGATCCTGAGGCAATGTTTTCGGAAACATTCGGACGTTTCATGTCGAACTGGTCCCACATTATGTCATTGAGGCAAGTGGCAGAGATAGCGTTGCCACTGGCTCAGGAAGCGTTGACCCCGATCCACGCGCAAGCCGTCGATGTGATTGCAGCGGATCCTGAGTACAGCAAAATTTTCATCAAACTCGACGGTACTCAAAGCCAGATGGACGAGGAGTTAAAAGAATTCCTTCGCGCTGGCATGACGAGCACTGCCATTGTAAACTCGAGAGCCGCCATAGATGCTGCTTCACTGGTTTTCGCGCAGTCGATGCTTGATGATTCTGCTTGGTCGTATTGCCGAGTCTGCGCGTTGTTGGCTCCCAAGGATTGGGAACCGCTTTTGGAGCCGAAGAAGATTGACTATGCGAGTGTTCGTGACCGCTCTGCAGATGCAATTCGCGATGAACTGCTCGCAGCGACACTAGGTCAATTGGACGTGAGTCATTGCTAAAGAAGGTAGACATGCTCCTTCGTCTCTGCAAGCCACCCGCCGATTTCAATCCGATTGGCAACTACACCTTCGACCACACACGACTGGAGGCCATTGATAACCGGCGTCATCGAATTATTCATGGGGACGGCATCAAAGTCTTAATGACCGATCTGGACGCGGATTTGAAATTCGTTATGAAGACCAGCCACTATCTGATGTGTTTGGTAAACCAAAGATACGGTCTCCGTATCCATCCCTACAAGGTTTTCCCACTGCTACCGACACCCAGCTCAGGCTTGGAATCGTAAGCGATATACACAAGTCAAAATTAACCTTGGGGCACCTGGTGGCCTTTTCGTATGTAATCCTTGTTTGAATTTCATCATTGTGATAGATTTGTTTGATTGATGGAAAACTGGAAGACAATTATTCTCAGAGCGGCAGGTTTTGGTGCGGGTTTCGCGCTAGCTGCTGCATTCATACTGGGCATCGTGGTTTGGTGGAACGAACGGCCAGCGAAGCTGAAGCCGATGAATGTTCACGCAATCACTGCAACATTTGCAGGAATGGCGATTCAGACGCGTGACGATGTGTTCCACTTCGATGTCACATATGGCCTACGCAACAATACAGATCAGGACTATCAACTGCCGAACATCGGTTGGTTCATGATTGTGAACCCAGAGAACAAGGGACTTGACACGGTCGATGGCGTGAAGTGGGATAGTAGTGTGATGATTCCACCCGAACAGACTGTAAATGTGAAGTTTGATATTCCTTATCAATTGAGCGAATACAACATTAAGACTGAGGACTTAGTCCCTGATAAGAAAGAGATTGAATTCGCTCAACGACGAATGAAAGAGATGGGCGGATTCAGATTTTTCGATAATACTAAGCGTTATGAAATCGACTTTCCCAAATGGCCGGTTTCGAACGACACACCATAGCTGGGTTCCTCATTTCCAGCCCTTGAGACAGGGATTCCCGCGACACTCCCCTACGGAATCAGAAAAGCCCCCGGAATCCCCTCATCCAGCGTAGCCAGAACCGCTCCATTGGCGCTCGCCAGTTGCACCAGATGCCCATCCGTAATCTGAGCTGGAGTCTTTACCCACTTGGGCATTACGGAGACATCGATCCCATCCGGAACGAATTCAAGCGGCAAAGCGCTCCATGCCTTCAGTTCCATCAATAGCGATCTCGCCTCTGCCACGTTCATGCCATAGGCACGAATATTTCCCAGTACTCGAACGAATCCCAGCTCGGTGATGGAACAGGTCAGAAAGCGATCGCTCATTCGGGATCGAATCCAGACTCCGACGCGGCCATGAAAATCATGCTTCCTGTAACCGTAGGCGATCAATGCGTTGACGTCCAGGAGGTATTTCATGGGAAGTCAGCTAGTATCTCACGGACCATTTCGCTGGTAAGAACCGGCGCATCGGGACCCGCGTCAATGACCGGGAGTCCGGTAATCGGGTCCTCAATGATTCTTGCCTTGAAGTGCTTCCGCTTCGGGGCTGTCAGCACAATCCGGTCCTTCTCGACGGAAATGTCGAGTGGATCACCCGCGCGAATGCCAAGCCGTCTGCGAAGCGGCGCGGGAAGCACGATCTGGCCTTTTGTGGAAACCCTGGTCTGCATGGTAAGACCATCTTACCTTCGACCGAGCAGCGTTGCAAGAAGCAATTTGCGCCCAGGCCGCGCTCAGGGGACCTGTGAAGACCTCAAATCTGGTTTGCAGATAATTTCTATTCGGCAGCGCATAATCGAAGGAATAAGTCCAGCAAGGAAGTACCACGGCACGCTGCCATAAGCCCTCGAACACCCCAAAAAGTACCGTAACTCCTTTGCTGTCTAGAATCTGCGAATAACTTCAATCGAATGAAGAATTTGCAGCGGAACTCATGCCGTATCCTATTGAAAACAAATAATTTATTTACAGAAATAGGGTGGGGGTAGGGACCATAGCCAATCGAAGTGTTCGGATCCTGGAATCTGGGAGATAAGCTCCTATATCCCGATCACATCAATCGGCACGGTGATCGTCTTCGGCGGCATGCAGGCGGTCTTATCGCAAGCCTGGTAGCGCAGCTTGGCCTCGACCAGGTGATTGCCCGTCGTGGCCACGATGCGCGCCTGAATCACAAACTCGCCGCTATAGACGCTGAGCTTGGTGCCAGGGTCCAGCGCCAGCGTGAAGTCCGTCCCCGCCGGATAGCTCGCCGCGGCGAGCCGCACGCCGGAGCCATCGGGAATCGAGAACGTCGTCGCAATGAGTTCCTCTTCCCTGGGCGTATGCGAATTGATATGCAGCCCCGGCGCGATGCGAAAGTGCAGCGCGATCTCGCTCGCCTTGCCCGCGGTCACCGTCACCTGTTCGGGAAATAAGTACTCGACCGCCGCGCCCTTCAAAATCGACCGCCCCGGCGAATCGGCCTGCCCCTGGGCCAGCAAGCCCGCCATCCCAAAAACCAGGACCGCTGCGATACGGATAGCTGACTCGTTGACTTGCTGACTCGCTGACCTGCTCACTTCCCCGCCCCCAGCGCTTTCCTGATATTCGCCTCGATCTCGCCCTTCGAGGTCAATCCCATTTGCGCCGCCACCACCGTCCCTTTGCGGTCCACAAAGTACGAGGTAGGCAGCGCATCCAGCCCGTCATAGGCATCGCTCAGCGAGTCGCCGTCGATCAGTACCGGGTAAGGAATGTGCATCTGCTCGGCAAAGCGCGCAATCTCCTTCTTTTCCGCGCGCAGCTTCTGCGGGTTGTCCGGATCGAGATCGTCCGCCGAGATGCCCAGCACCTCAAAGCCCTGCGCCGCGTACTGATTCCGCAGCTCGATCAGCCACGGCGTCTCGATCTTGCACGGAGCGCACCACGTGGCCCAGAAGTTGATCAGCACCGCCTTGCCCTTGTAGCTGGCCAGCGACACTTTCCTGCCGCTCAGGTCCTCCAGCGTGAAGCCTGGAGCCGCCTTGCCCTTGAGCGGCGACCTGAACTCCGGAGCCCCGCCCGCCGTATCGGGCACCAGTTCGCCCTGCGCCGCGGAGGCCAGCAGCCGCTCGGCCGCCTGCTTGCGGTACTCCCAGTTGGCCCATCCCGCCCAGGCAAAGATGGCCAGGATGAACAATACGGCAGTGATAACCACTGTGTTGCGCTTCACCGCAAATGACCTCTGCAATTGATTGTACGAGCCGCCGGGTCCATTGCCGAAGTTCTCACAAATGCCCCGTGCCCCATCCTTTTCGCGCTCTTTGCGAATAGGGTGGGAAACCGCAATCTTCCATCTACATCGGCAGAAGCGACGAACCGCCCCGAAACTGTTACCATCAGAAACCGATGAACCAGCCAGCAAATCAGCCCGGCCCCGACAATCCTGAACCGGGCAGTCTGGAGCCGTCAGCACTGGTCCGCACCGAGGCGGCGGCGCTTGAAGCCTTGGCCGCGCGCCTGGAAGGCCCCATGGCCGGACCTTTCAGCCGTGCCGTCGAGCTGATCCTGCGTTGTGGCCAGGAAAACGGCCGCGTCGTGGTCACCGGCATGGGCAAGAGCGGCATCATTGCCCAGAAGATCGCCGCCACGCTCAGCTCCACCGGCTCGCCGGCCCTCTTTCTACACCCCGCCGAGGCCGTCCACGGCGACCTGGGCGTACTTATGCCCGGCGACGTGGTCATCGCGCTCTCGGCCAGCGGCGAAACCGAGGAGATTCTGCGCCTGCTGGCCACGCTCAAGCGCAAGGGCGACGCGCTGGTCAGCTTCACCTGCAATTTGAACTCGACTCTCGCCGCGGCCAGCGACGTGGCTCTGGACTGCGGCGTGGAGCGCGAGGCCTGCGGCCTGAATCTCGCCCCCACCGCCTCTACCACCGCCATGCTGGCCCTGGGCGATGCCCTGGCCATCGCCGTCAGCCTGCGCAAGGGTTTCCGCGCTGAGGACTTTGCCGATCTCCACCCCGGCGGCAAGCTGGGCAAGCGCCTGGCCAAAGTCCGCGACCTGATGCACTCCGGCGACGAGGTGCCAGTAGTCGCTCCCACCACCCCCATGGCCGACGTGATCTACGAAATGTCCTCAAAGAAGCTCGGCATCACCACCGTGCAGGAGCGGGGCCGGCTGCGCGGCATCATCAGCGACGGCGACCTGCGGCGGCTATTGGAACGCGAAGGAGGCGCGGCCCTCAGCCGTACCGCCGGCGAAGCCATGAACCCCCATCCCCGCACCATCGCCGCGGAAGAACTCGCCGCCAAAGCGCTGGCCATCCTGGAAGAGCGCAAGATCACTTCCCTGATCGTCGTAGACGCCAACCAAACCGTCGAAGGCATCCTCCACCTGCACGATCTGTGGGGCATGGAGCTGATTTGATGCCATCCGGCCAGCAGATGCATCGGCACACCGGGTAAAATTAGAACTTCTACGAATAAGGAACGCGCAATCGCTATGCATCGTTGGTCCAGGCTCTTTATTCCGACTCTTCGCGAGGCCCCGGCAGACGCCGAAGTGGCCAGCCACAAGTTTCTGCTCCGCGCCGGCTACATCCGCCAGCTCGGCGCCGGCATTTACAACTACCTCTTTCTCGGCCAGCGCTCGCTGAACAAGATCATCGCCATCGTGCGCGAGGAGATGGACAAGATCGGCCAGGAGTTTTACCTGCCGGGCATCCTGCCCCGCGAGCCGTGGGAGCAGAGCGGCCGCTGGACCGCCATGGGCGACAACATGTTCCGCCTCAAGGACCGCAAGGGCGCCGACCTCTGCCTGGGCATGACCCACGAAGAGATCATGACCACCATCGCCCGCAGCGAGTTGCGCAGCTACAAGCAGTTGCCGCAGATCTGGTACCAGATCCAGACCAAGTTCCGCGACGAGCCGCGCCCCAAGTCCGGCCTGCTGCGCGTGCGCCAGTTCATCATGAAGGACAGCTATTCCTTCGATATGGACACGGCCGGCCTGGACAAGAGCTTCGATCTCCACGATGCGGTTTACCGCACCATCTTCACCCGTTGCGGCCTCAACTTTGTCGCCGTCGAAGCCGACTCCGGCTCCATGGGCGGCTCGCAGTCGCAGGAGTTCATGGTCTACACCGATGCCGGCGAGGACCTGATCGCAAGCTGCCCCGTCTGCGGTTACGCGGCCAACCTGGAGAAGGCAACTTCGCTGCTCGCGCCCGTAACGGAGATGGAGCCGACCGGCGACGGCAAGCCGGAGCTGGTTCACACGCCTAATTGCGCCGCCATCGCCGACGTGGCCGCGTTCTTCAAGATGGCCGAGCCTCCGACATCAAGTGCGTGGCGTATATGGCGCACAAGATGGGCAAGGCGGGCAAGCTCGGGGTCCCCACGGATGGGTCTTCGTCCGTGGGGTGGAAGCGGACACGTGGCACGGCGTTGCCGCATTTTTGCGCGGCGACCACCAGGTGAACGAGACCAAGCTGATGGGCGCCATCGGCACGGTCGAACTGCGCACCATGCAGGCCGAAGAGCTTGCGCAGTTCTTCAACGGGCCGGCAGGTTTCCTCGGACCGGTCGGACTGAAGCCGAACGCAAAACCGCTCGAAGACGGTCTCACGGTCATCATGGACAAATCCCTCGAAGGCCGCAAGAACATGGTCTGCGGCGCTAACAAGCTCGACTACCACTTGCGCAACGTCGTGCCCGGCCGCGATTTTACCTGGACTCTGAGCGCCGACATCCGCAGCGTGAACGAAGGCGAAGACTGCCCGAAAGAAGGCTGCGCCGGCAAGCTGGTGGTCGGCAAGGCCGTCGAAGTGGGTCACATCTTCAAGCTCGGCTACAAGTACTCCGAGTCCATGGGCGCGCGCGTGCTCGACGAGAACGGCAAGGAAGTCACGCCGATCATGGGCAGCTACGGCATCGGCATCGAGCGCATTCTCACCGCGGCCATCGAGCAGTCCAACGACCAGAACGGCTTCTGGCTGCCGGCCTCGATTGCGCCCTTCACCGTGGTGGTCACGGTGACCAACGTAGCCGACGCCGCGCTGCGCGAGACCGGCGAAAAGCTGGCCGCGGAACTCGAAGCCGCCGGCCTCGACGTGCTGCTCGATGACAGAGACGAGCGTGCCGGCGTCAAATTCAAAGATGCGGACCTGGTCGGCATTCCCTACCGCATCAATGTGGGCAAGAAGGCCGCCGGCGGCTTGGTGGAATTGGTGACGCGCTCGACGGCCAGCAGCGTGGACGTGGCGTTGCATGAAGCCGTGGCGCTGGTGAAAAAGACAGCTTCCAGCTACTAGCTTTTAGCTTCTAACTGTTCCTGCTTGTATTCGCGGCTTCGGCCTCCGGCAATGTCTCCTCGGCAGGAAAAGAGCTGGAAGCTAGTAGCTAGAAGCTCAGAAAAAAGGAGTGGCGATGCGGCTTAAGATCAGGATTCCGGAACTTTCGGGAAAGCATCCCTGGGCATCGCTGCTGTTGCGCGTCGCGCTGGTAGTTATTGCGGCCGTCGCGCTGGTGTCCTTGATCGTCTTCGGCTGGTACTACTTCAAATATCAGGGCGTCGTGGACCAGCGGCTCAAGCAGCCCATCTTTGCCAACACCGCCAAAATTTACGCTGCGCCGCGCGAGGTCCGTCCCGGGCAAAAACTCACCGTCCGCCTCATCGCCAATGAACTGCGCGAGGCCGGCTACTCTGCCGATGGCGCCGCGCAGGTCTCGTTGTTGGGAACCTACTCGGAGGGCGTGCAGAACATCACCGTGCGCCCCGGCCCGGAATCCTATCACTCGCAGGACAGCGCAACCATCCATATTGTCTCCGGCGTGGTGGATTCGATCAGCGACGATCACGGCCAGCCGCTGGCCAGCTATGAGCTGGAGCCGCTGCTCATCACCGGCCTCAGCGATGACCCCAACCGCACCAAGCGCCGCCTCATCACTTACGACGAGATCCCGCAGAACCTGGTTCAGGCCGTCCTGGCCATCGAGGACCGTCGCTTCTTTGAGCACAGCGGCGTCAACTACTGGCGGCTCATGGAGGCGGTCTTCCATGATCTGACCACGGGCCAGAAGCAGCAGGGTGGTTCCACCCTCACCATGCAGTTGGCGCGCAGTTTTTTCCTCTCGCCGGAGAAGCGCATTAAGCGCAAGATCATCGAGATCGTCATCACCTTCCAGCTCGAACACCGCTTCTCAAAAAAGCAAATCTTTGAAATGTACGCCAACCAGATCAACCTCGGCCAGCGCGGCAGCTTCTCCATCAACGGCTTCGGCGAGGCCGCGCAGGCCTACTTCGGCAAGGATGTGCGCCAGCTCGACTTGGCCGAGTGCGCGCTGCTGGCCGGCATGATCCAGCGCCCCAACTACTTCAATCCCTTCCGCCATCCCGACCGCGCCATCGAGCGGCGCAACCTGGTGCTGGATTCCATGGTTGAAACGGGCGCCATAACCAAGGATCAGGCCGAACGCGCCAAGGCCGAGCCGCTGCATCTTTCGGCGGCCAGCGTGGACGCCAGCGAGGCGCCCTACTTCGTCGATCTGGTGCACGATCAACTCCTGCAGAAGCTGGGTGAGCGCGATTTCAACCGCGAAGGCCTGCGCATCTATACTTCGCTCGATCCCGATCTGCAGCGGGCGGCCACAGCGGCGGTCGATTCCACTATTCACATCGTGGACGAGCAAGTGGACAAATTGCACGCGCGCCAAAAGAGACTCGGCCAACCGTACATCTATCCGCAGGTGGCGCTGGTGGCGCTCAATCCCCACACCGGCCAGGTGCTGGCGCTGGTAGGCGGGCGCAGCTATGGCAACTCGCAGTTGAACCACGCAGTGGCCAAACGGCCCACCGGCTCCATCTTCAAGCCCTTCGTCTATGCGGCGGCTTTTGCCACCGCCGCCGAGGGCACCATGCTCTCCGGGCAGAACAAGCTTTTTTCGCCGCTGACCATGCTCAGCGATGAGCAAACCACCTACGACGTGGGCACCGTCTAGGAGTACACGCCGCGCAATTTTCACAACGAGTATCACGGCCAGGTAACGGCGCGCTACGCCCTGCAGAGGTCTCTGAACAACGCCACCATCAGCCTGGCCGCCATGGTGGGCTTCGATCGCGTGGCGGCGCTGGCCCGCGACGCCGGCATCAAGAGCGCCCGCGGAACCCCTTCGGTGGCCATCGGCTCCTACGACGCCGACGCCGCTGGATATGGCCGGCGCTTACACCGTCTTCGCCAACAACGGAGTGCATCTGGAACCCTGGATGCTGGCCAGCGTGCGCACCCCCACCGGCGACATCATCAGCGATTACTCGCCCGAATCCAGGCAGGTGCTGGACCCGCGCGTGGCCTATCTCACCACCAGCCTGATGGAAAACGTGATCAATGCCGGCACCGGCGCCGTGGTCCGCCAGCGCGGCTTTACAGCGCCCGCCGCGGGCAAGACCGGTACCAGCCACGATGCATGGTTCGCCGGCTTCACTTCCAACCTGCTGTGCATCGTCTGGGTGGGCAACGACGACTACACCGATATCGATATCGAAGGCGCCCACGCCGCCGCGCCCATCTGGGCCGAGTTCATGAAGAAGGCCGTGCTGCTGCCTCAATACTCCGATACCCACGACTTCACCCCGCCCCAAGGCGTGGAGATCGCAAAGATCGACAAGGTCAGCTACCTGCTCAGCGACGAGACCTGCCCCGACGCCTATGACATAGCCTTCCTCGACGGCACCACGCCCACGGAAACCTGCGACCACCCCGCCGAACGCCGCAACCTCTTCCAAAAAATCTTCGGCCTGGGCAAAAACTGAACCAGAACTGAAATCGATTCGGTCAGCCGTTCACCCGTCGACATCTGTACCGTCCGGCATCGGCTGGGTGCCCCATCCTTTCCGCTTCTTTCTGCGGAAAGGGTGGGAAACCGCAAACCTCAATCGTATTCGAAAATCGGGAGCAGTCCCTATCCATCGATCTCGCTTCCGTCCGGCATCGGCTGGCAATGCGCGCACCAGAAGGTCACGCGCGCGTCCGGCCCCTGGATGCGGCTGCGGATCGGCTCGCCGCAGCGGCGGCACGGCTCACCATTGCGTCCGTAAACCCACAGGCTGGCGCCGGGATCTGATTCGCGCGTGGTGCGCCGCTTCCGTCCGCCATAGGTCACAATCGCATCGCTGGAGTCCTCCAGCACATTGGCGGCAACAAGCCTCTGCGTGGCGGCAATCAAAGCCGCAGCCTTCTCTTCATCCAGCGAGGCTGTCTTGCAGAACGGGTTGATGCCGGTCACAAAGCAGATCTCCGACTTGAAGACGTTGCCCACGCCGGCCATCACGTCCTGGTGCAGCAGCACATCGCCAATCTCTTCGTCTCCATGCGCCAGCAGGCGCCGCGCGGTTGCCCGGGCGTCGAACTCCGCGCTGAGCACGTCCGTCGCCGGACGCGGAATCCTGCGCTCGCGAGCCAGCGACTGCGCAGTGTGCATCTCGGCTACCGGCACGCGAAAACCCACCGCGATGTACTCGCTATTCTCGATCACGATGCGCATGTCGGCCTGCGGTTGCTGCCACCGCTCGCCGGGCCGGTAGATGTGCCAACTGCCGCTCATGAGCATATGAGTAGCCAGTGTCCCACCGCCGGAAAAATGAATCAGCAGCCACTTGCCGCGCGATTCCACCCTATCCACCGTCTGTCCCGCGAGCGGCGTCTCGTCGTTGAATCGCGTCAGCTTGGGGTACGTGGAGCGGAAACCCGTTATCCGCTTGCCCGTAAGCGCGCGGCCCAGTGTGCGCGCGGTGCGAAAGATGGTGTCGCCCTCCGGCACGGAGCATTTCTCCTTCTACTGCACATCGAAGCCAAGGAATCCGAGTGGCGATTTCCTTAAGAAATCGTCACCCTGCACACTGCCACAAGGGCGATGTCTGAAGGAGAAATGCTCTGCTTACTGCACCTCTCCCGCGTGCGGCCCGTTAGGATGTTGCCCAATCGGCACAGGAATACGGCGCAGATGCATTCCCAGCGGTCCGGGATGAAAGCCTGCATCCATCAGGAACCGCGCCATGGGATGCGCCGCCACCGGCTGCCCGTTGATGGTGGTGATGAGCGCGCCCTGGTGGCTGCCGCTGCGCAGACACTCCTGCCCGCGCGCACACAGAAAATGCGCCAGCCCCGAGGCCGCCTGCGATCGCTCCGGCTCCTCGGGCGGCAAAAAGATCAGCACATTGGGGTTGCCGCGCCTGAGCCAAGCAACCAACTGGCCGTTGCGCAGAATCACCTCCGCATAAGCCGCGCGCGTTAGCAGACGAGGTGCGGTCTCCGAATCTTCAGAGGCCACAGGCAGCTCCGGCCAGCGCAGCACCGAGCCATACGGGTTGGCCGGATCGGCGGCAGCCAACTGCACAAACTCCGGCTTCTCCTGGGGAGGCGCATTGCGCAACTGGCGCAGCAGGTCCACGGCGGCCGGCAGCGCAAACTGCGTAGCGCCCAGCCCGGCCACAAAGTACCCGCGGCGAATGCGCCCGCTTTCTTCCAGCGCCTTGAGCACGTCATAAACCGCGCTGAATCCCCCCGGAACGTTCTCCGCCGCCACTGATTCCCTCAGCAGCACGCCATAGCGGTTGAGCAGTTGCAAAGCCAGCGCGTGACTGGCTTCGGTCGCAGTCGGCCCTACTTTATCGCTGCCCTTCTGCGTGCGAATCGGCAGCAGCGACCACCTTCCCTGCGCCGTCGGCGGGGTGGTCCTGCGCGAACGGAAGACAGCACCGGTCTGCAAGCGGCGCGGCGCGCGCGTGCTTTCAGGCCGGGCGATATAGGCGCGCAACGCATGAAGCGAATCGTTAGTGATGAGCCCGCGCCACACCAGGCTCCACAGCGCCTCGATGGTCTCGCCCGGATAGCCGCCGCCCACGGCCTGGTGCAGCGCATCGAAGAAGCTGGCGCCCGTGGACTCCAGCACGGCAAGCAGCTTTTCTTCGCGCTCTGTGAGCGGTTCAACCAGAGGCCGCTGCTGCGCCAACAACGGCAGCTTGTCGGCAAGAAAAAGCGCAATGCGTCCGTCGCGCTCACCGATCGGCTCCACGCCCGCCCATGCCACTTCGCCTGCGGCGATCAGCGTATCCAACCCGGCCGGCGCATACTCCGCAATCCGTGCCGGCAAAATCGCGCTCTCCACCAGCGACGCAGGCAACGGCGCGCCCTGCAGACTCTCGATCGCATCAAGCAGCGGGTCAAGATTTCCACTACGGCGCGGCGTCAGCAGCCCCTGCCAGTGCGTGAGGAAGCGCGCCAGCGTGTGCTGCTCCACCGGCTCCACTTCACGGCGCAGCTTGGCCAGGGATTTGCGCCGAATCAGCCGCAGCATCTCCGCATCGCACCACTCCCTATGAAGACCGCCGGGCATGAAGTTCCCTTCCAGCACGCGCCCCTCATGCGCCAGCAGCCGCAACGCATTTTCAACCACGGCAGCGTCCAGCGCAAAACGATCCGCAGCCTCGCGCAGCGTGAACGGTCCATGCGTGCGCGCGTAACGGCGAACCAGCTCCAGCACCGGCTGCGCCACCGGCTCCAGGAGCGCAGCAGCCAGCCCCGGAGGCAACGGAATCCCCAAACCATCGCGGTAGCGCGCCGCGTCTTCGGCTGCAATCAACCGGCGCTCGCCGGCAATGCGCAGCTCCAGCAATCGCCGTGACCGGACCAGCCGATCCACATGCGCCAGCAAATCCGGCGAAACCACGCGCCGCGCCAGTTCCTCCCGCGACAAATCTCCCAATCGCAAACAAAGATCGTGAATGCCGTCGGCCGAGCGCGCACGATAACTCTCGGCCAGGCACTGCGCCGTCTCCTCCACTTCTGCAATCGCATCCGCATCGAGCAGCTCGCGCAGATCGGCCTCGCCCAGTAGCTCGCGCAACTGGTCCTGGTCGATGGTGAGCGCCTGTGCGCGACGTTCGGCCAGCGGCGCATCGCCGTCATAAAGAAAATTCGCCACGTAGCTGAACAGCAGCGACGCGGCAAAAGGCGAAGGCTTGCGCGTCTCCACCACGTGCACGCGCAACTGCCGCTGCTCGACGGCGCGCAACGTCTCAATCAGCGCGGGCATATCGAAAACATCGCGCAGGCACTCGCGATAAGCCTCCAACAGCAGCGGAAACCTGGGATAGCGCGAAGCCACGCTCAACAGATCGTAGGATCGTTTGCGCAACTGCCACAGCGGCGAGCGGGCATCGGCGCGGCGGCGCGGCAGCAGCAGCGCGCGCCCCGCAGCCTCGCGAAATCGCCCGGCGAACAGCGCCGTCGAGCCCAACTGGCGCAGCACCAGCGCCATGGCCTCGGCCGGTTCAACCATGAACCAGTCCGCATCGGGCGGCTCATCCGTATCGGGGAAGCGCAGGACGAAGCCGTCGTCGCTCCACAGGGTTTCTACTTCCGGGCCGCCGGCTGCACGTATACGCGCACTTACCGCCATGGCCCAGGGAATGTGGATGCGGCTGCCGAATGGCGTGAGCATGCAGACGCGCCAGTCGCCCAGCTCATCGCGGCAGCGCTCAATCACCACCGTGCGGTCGTCGGGCACCGAGCCTGTGGCAGCCTCCTGATCGGCTAGAAACTGCATCAGATTCTCCGCCGCTCCGGGATCGAGATCGTGTTCGGCCACCAGCCGCGACAAAGCCGCCGGCCTGGGCAAGCCGCGCAGCTCGCGCACCAGCGCGCCGATGCGGCGGCCGAATTCCAGCGGCCTGCCAGGGCCATCGCCCTTCCAGAACGGCATCTTGCCGGGCTCGCCGGGAGCGGGGGTCACCAGCACGCGGTCGTGCGTAATCTCCTCAATGCGCCAGGTGGAGGCGCCCAGGATGAAGGTCTCGCCGGGATGACTTTCAAAGACCATCTCCTCGTCCAGCTCGCCCACGCGCACAGCCTTGCCCTCGCTGTGCGCCAGAAAAACCCCGTAGAGGCCGCGGTCGGGAATGGTGCCCGCGTTCAGAATCGCCAGCCGCGCCGCGCCGTCGCGCGCCGTGACCACGTTGCGCATGCGGTCCCAGGTGAGCCGCGGACGCAGCTCGGCAAACTCGTCGGAGGGGTAGCGGCCGCTGAGCAGATCGAGCACGCCTTCAAAGGCCGCGCGGCTCAAGCCGCCGAAAGGCGCCGCGTGGCGGACCAGCTCGATAGAGCGCATCCACGCTGACTTCGGGCTTCGCTATTTCCGCGCCGATTTCTTGAACGGATGCCGGTTCAGGTTCGTGGTTTCCCACCCTTGCGCGAAAAGGACTGCGCAAGGATGGGGCACCCAGCTTCTTTGATCTAGCACCCAGCTTCTTTGATCTCGCGGGCTTCGCGGCACCCATCCATGGCGGATGGGCCACGATCGCCACCAGTTGCTGCGCCAGCACGTCCAGCGGATGGCGCGGAAAACGCGTGGACTCGATCTGCCCCTCGTGCATGGCGCGGGTGACGGCGGCGCAGGCCACCAGGTCGGCGCGGTACTTGGGAAAGAGAATCCCCTCGCTCACCGCGTCCACGTGGTGGCCGGCGCGGCCGATGCGCTGCATGCCGCTGGCCACCGAGGGCGGAGACTCGATCTGGATCACCAGGTCCACCGCGCCCATATCGATGCCCAGCTCCAGGGTGGAGGTGGCGCACAGGGCGCGAATCTTGCCGGCCTTCAACTGCTCCTCGATGATGGAGCGCTGCGCCGCCGCCAGCGAGCCGTGATGGGCGCGGGCAATGGGTTCGCCGGCCAGTTCATTCAGCGCCCCGGCCAGCCGCTCGGCCACCTGGCGGCTGTTTACAAACAAAATGGTCGAGTTGCGTGCGCGAATAATCTCCAGCAGGCGCGGATGAATGGCATTCCATATGGAGACCCGCCGGGGCGCCTGCGAGGCTGGACCGCTGGGCAGGTACTCCTGTTCGCCCAGCCGCGCCATATCCTCCACCGGAACCTCAATGCGCAGCTTCAACTGCTTGGGCGCGCCGGCGTTCACGATGGTCACGGGCCGGTAGCGGAAGGACTCGGCGGGTGCCGAGTCAGGGACTAAGGGACTAGGGACTAAGGGACTGTGGATTTGCGATTGATCCGCCATGATGGCTTCTTCGAAGAGTTGCCCCCCCTCCCACTCCTCAACACCAAGCTCACCGCTCATCATCGCTCTTCTGGAATCCGCGTAGCCGGTCCCTAGTCCCTCAGTCCCTAGTCCCTGTTTTTCCACGCCGCCCAGGAATCGCGCCACCTCTTCCAGCGGCCGCTGCGTTGCCGAAAGCCCAATGCGCTGCAAGCGCCGCCGGGTCAGCGCCTCCAGACGTTCCAATGAAAGCGCCAGGTGCGCGCCGCGCTTGGTGGGAACCAGGGCGTGAATCTCATCCACAATCACCGTATCCACGGTGCGCAGCGCCTCGGAGGCTTGCGAGGTGAGCAGCAGGTAGAGCGACTCCGGCGTGGTGATCAGAATCTCCGCCGGATGACGGGCAAAGCGCGCCCTCTCCCTCTGCGGAGTATCGCCGGTGCGCACACTGATGGAGGGCTCGCGAAACGGCACGCCCATGCGCCGCGCCATATTAGCCATCCCCGCCAAGGGCGAGCGCAGATTGCGCTCCACGTCCACGGCCAGCGCCTTGAGCGGCGAAACGTAAACGATGCGGCAGCCTTGCTTCCACCCCACGGGCACCGGCTGGAGCATGAGCCTGTCCAGACACCACAGGAAGGCGGCCAGCGTCTTGCCCGTCCCCGTGGGCGCCAGAATCAGCGCGCTCTCCCCGCGCGCAATCACCGGCCAGCCCATCCGCTGCGGCGCGGTGGGCGCGTCGAAGACGGCGCGAAACCAGGCTGCCGTGACGGGATGGAAGCAGGCCAGCGAATCGGCTGCCGGAGCCGGGGTGGGGGTGGGTTCCAAGTTGGACCGGCCGGAGGACATGGTGTTCTGAGAATAACGCGGGAAGGCGCCGTCTTCATTTTTCGCTGTGTTGACGGTGGTTCCAATATTCGTTATGGTTGCTGTCTATCCGGAGATTAGGAATATTTCGCCGCGAAGCATGGAGCGTCCCCAGGCTTATTCTGAATAGAGCCGGCCGCGCCTGGTGCGGAGGCGGAAAAGAGTGACTATGGATCGGCGTCAATTTCTCGGCATGGTGGGCATGGGGGCATCGCACAGATTTGGCTTGCCAAAGTTCGCATCCGCCCTCAAGATTCTTTCGCCAACTGCCGCCATTGGATCGCAGGGCAAGGAGAACAAGGAATTGAAGGCTTACGGGTCAGGCTATTTTGGCGAGTGGATTACGGATCAGTTTGGATTGCCGGCTTACCGCTATACGTGCAACCAGATGACCGACAGCAAGGCGCTCTCGCCGGTGTATAAAGTGTGGCGCGCTCCCAGCGATCATACGCACCAGGTGGGAAACGACCGGCTGGTGGCGGCGGTATCGAACTACGGATATGTGCAGGTTCGCCAGGACGAGGGCTCGCCGAAATTTTTGAACGACTACTGCCCCGAGCAGGGCTGCTATGGGGCCGGCATAGGCTTTCTCACCGACGGCAACGCGGTGCTGAGCACTTACTATCCGGGAAATGGAGCATCCTTTGACAGAGTAATGGGCGAGGGCTACCTGAGAAAGACGGCCAAAGGAGACCCGTATGAAGTGGACCAGGTCATCCTTGCCCCTTTTGGGGACGACCCCGTTCTGCTTTCCATGGTCACAGTGAGCAACCACGGCAGCCGCGCGGCCAATCTGCGCTGGATCGAGTATTGGGGCTGCCATAACTACCAGTTCTCTTTTCGTTCCGCGCTGGAGGCGTACGCGCTCAAAGACCTGACCAGGGCCGCGGCGTGGCGGCGGGCTTTTGGAGGACGCTTCGCGCATCGATTTGAGGCTCTGCCCAACGGCGCCGGATTGATGGAAACCCAGAGCTTTCTGGGGCGCACGCCGGATGATGAGCAAATGTGGCAAAAGCTGGAAGCATCGACAAAGAACCCCTCGAGCAGCATCGCCGGCCAGTTACCTGACTCGTCATCCCGGGCGGTGATGGAAGACCTCAACCCTCCGCCTACATTCCTGGTTTCGCTGGATGCTCCCATGGACGGCTTTGCCACGGACGCCGCCGGCTTCTTCGGCAGCGGCGGCATCGCACGTCCATCCGGAGTTACAAGCAAGTTGAACAACGATCTGGCTTCAGCCGGCCCGTCGAGCGCGATGTTACTGGAGCGCGATCTCGAGTTACAGCCCGGCGAGAGCCGGACGCTCTGCATTCTCTACGGATATTTGCCGGAGGGATTCAAGCTCGGCGACTTAGTGAAAAAATACTCCGCCGATGCGGCCGGGGCTTGGGCGCGATCGAGCGCCGCATGGAAAACAGAAGGCCTGCGCTTTTCAGTTCCCGCCGAGCCGTGGGTAGCCAGGGAAATCTCCTGGCACAACTATTACCTGCGCAGCGGCCTGACTTACGACAGCTTCTTTGGCGAGCACATACTCTCGCAGGGCCACGTCTACCAATACATCATGGGCTTTCAGGGCGCGGCGCGCGATCCGCTGCAACACACCATGCCGTATATCTTCAGCAATGCGGAGATCGTGAGGGAAATCGTTCGCTACACGCTGAAGGAAATTCAGCCGGATGGATCCATTCCGTACGATATCGTAGGCAGCGGCGTTCCCATGCCATCGCCGTTTCTTCCCGGCGATCTGGAGATGTGGCTGTTGTGGACAGCGTCGGAATACGTGCTGGCCACGCGCGATAAAAAATTCCTCGAAGAAAAGATTCCCGTCTATCCGCGCCGGGAAGTTATCCCCGCGGACGCGACGGTGGGCGAACTTCTGGGCCGCTCCTATGCGCATCTCACGAACGTGATCGGCGTGGGCAAGCACGGCCTGATGCGCCTGGCCAAGGGAGACTGGAACGATGGCGTAGTGGTGGCAAGGGTTCCGGAAAAGTACGTCGATGAGGTTCGCGAGCAGGGGGAAAGCGTTCTGAACGCCGCCATGGCGAGTTATGTTCTGGATTACTATGCGCGCATGCTCGCTTACGCTGGAGATACAGGGAACGCCGCCCAGGCGCGCGCCAAAGCCGAGGGCCAGCGATGGGCCGTTCAGGCCAATTGGAGCGGGCGGTGGTTTCGCCGCGCGTGGCTGGGTCCCAACCTGGGCTGGATCGGCGAAGACCGCGTGTGGCTGGAGCCGCAGCCCTGGGCGATCATCGGCGGCGCGGCCACGGCTGAGCAGAGTAAAACATTGGTGGCCGCGCTCAACGAGTTAGTACGCTGGCCTTCGCCGATCGGCGCCTTGATGCTGAGCCAAGCCGAATCCGGTTCGCCAAAGCCGGCCGGCATCCTAGAGAACGGAGGCATCTGGCCCAGCATCAATGGAACGCTGATCTGGGCGCTGGCCATGGCTGGCGGCGCATCGGCCTGGGAGGAGTGGAAAAAGAATTCCCTGGCCATGCATGCCGAGGCTTATCCGGAGATCTGGTACGGCATCTGGAGCGGCCCCGACACTTATAACTCGGTGTTGTCGAAGTATCCCGGCCAGACCATGTTTGCGGAGCCCTCGCAGGATGGCCAGGCGCCCCTGGCTGACTGGGGAGTGAACTGGACGGATTTTCCGGTGATGAATATGCATCCGCACGCCTGGCCTCTTTACAGCGCGGCCAAGCTGCTGGGCGTGGAATTCAACGAAAGCGGAGTCAGATTCAATCCCGCGCTGCCTTTGGCGGAGTATGAGTTCACGTCTCCTCTTTTGGGGTTCAGGAAATCGGCAAAAGGCTACTCCGGGTGGTATGCTCCGGCCGCGGCCGGACGCTGGAAGATGGAGATCGAGTTGCCCGCCGGGGAGAGGTCGGGGCTGGGGCAGATCACGGTCAACGGATCGGTTGAGCCTTTGCCGCGCGGCGCGGAGACTATCCGGTTCATGGGCGAGGGAAGCGTAGATGCGCCGTTGCGCTGGGAGGTCAGCTAGAGCACTTCTCGGATTTATGTGGCTGGAAAACCCCTTCAATGCCAGGCTCAGAGACTGCCGGGAAAAGCGCTGCCAGCGCCGGGGCAGCTTTATCGCGTACCATTATCCTTGCCGGTGCGCCCATGCGAGACCATTTGGCTACACTCCTCGATGACTTTCGCCGTCACAGTCGCGAGGTCGCCGTGGTTCGTCACCAGGGCAACCGCCGCCGGGTAACCACTTACGGGGAGATCGCGCGCCTGGCCGGCCGTTTTGCCGCCCTGCTGGTGCAGCGGGGCGTCGGAGCCGGGCGACCGCGTGCTGCTGTGGGCGGAAAACAGCGCAGAGTGGATCGCCGCCTTTTATGGCTGCCTGCTGCGCGGGGTGCTGGCCGTTCCCCTGGACGCCATCGGCAGCGCCGAATTTGCCGCGCGCGTGGCCGCCGACGTGGCTCCCAAACTGGCCGTGGGCGATGCGCTGCTGCTGGAGCAGTTGCCGGATGATGATCCGCTCGCTTTTCCGCGGCTTACATTCGAGGACTGGCTCGCAGCACTGCCCGGCGAAGAAGCCGGCCCGGTGGCGGGGCTCTCGCGCGAAACGCCACTGGAGATTCTCTTCACCTCCGGCACCACCGGCGATCCCAAGGGCATTGTGATCACCCACGGCAACGTGCTGGCCAGCGTGGGGCCCATCGAGGAGGGCGCGCAGCCCTACCTGCGCTACGAGCGGCTGATCCATCCCCTGCGCATTCTGCACACGCTGCCGCTGAGCCACGTCTTCGGGCAGACCATGGGCCTGTGGGTTCCGCCCATCTTCGCCGCCGAGCTGCACTTTGAAAATCGCCTGGTCGCGCCGCGGCTCATTGAGACCATCCGCCGCGAGCGCATCTCCGTGCTGGCCGCCGTGCCGCGCGTGCTTGCGCTGCTGAAGACGCATCTGGAAACCACCCTGCTCCGGCCTTGACCGAGCGCGCGGCGACCGCGGTCCCAGGCGCCAGGGAGCGCCGTGGCGTGCGCTGGTGGCGCTTCCGCGACGTGCACTCGGCCTTCGGCCTCAAGTTCTGGGCGCTCATCTCCGGCGGCGGCGCCCTGCCCGGCCCGCTGGAGCAGTTCTGGAACGCGCTCGGATTTGTGCTGGTGCAGGGCTACGGAATGACCGAAACCACCGCGCTCATCACCCTCAACCACCCCTTCCACGTGGCGCAGGGAACCATCGGCAAACCGCTGGCCGGGCGCGAGGTGAAGCTGGGCCCGGATGGCGAGGTGCTGGTGCGGGGCGCTTCCATCTCCGGCGCCACCTGGTCAGGCGGCGCGCTGCATCACGCGCGCGGACGAGTGGCTGGCCACCGGCGACCTGGCCCAGGCCCAGCCCTCCGGCGAGCTGCGCTTCCTGGGCCGCAAGAGCGAGGTCATCGTGACCGCGGCGGGCGTGAACCTGCACCCCGAGGATCTGGAAGCCGCCATCGAGCAGGAGCCGGGCGTGGCGGCCTGCGCGGTGGTGCCGATGGAAACGGCGGCTGGCCCCGAGCCCTGCGCCGTGCTCGCCTTTCGCGGCGCCGGGCGAACAGGCCGCGGCGGCCATCGAGCGCGCCAACGCCCGGCTGGCGGAGTTTCAGCGCCTGCGCCGCTGGGTGCTGTGGCCGGAGCCCGACCTGCCCCGCACCTCCACCGGCAAGGTGCGGCGCAAGGCAGTGGCCGAGTGGCTGGCTGGCATCCAGGCCGCGGCATCGAAAGCCAGTGCCGGCGCGGCAACCAAAGCCGGCGCGGGCGCCTTCGGAGCCTCCACGGACTGGCTGCTGGCCCTGATCGCGCAGATTTCCGGCGAAGCCCCATCCGGCGTCGGGGATGAGCTGCGCCTCACCGAAGACCTGCACCTCGACAGCCTGGGCCGCGTGCAATTGGCCGCCGCCATCGAGGAACGGCTGGGCATGGCGCCTGAGAGCGGGCTGCTGGAAGAGGTGCAAACCCTGGGCGAACTGCGGCAGTTGCTGGCCGGAACGGCAGAGGGCGCGCGGACTGCGTGGTCTCCCACCCTTTCCGCGAAAAGCCGCGAAAAGGATGGGGCACGGCACCGTATTGGCGGGCGAGCTGACGAAGCGTTCCCGTATGAATCGGAACCTCGGACGGAGCCTGCTCCGGCACGGTATATCTATCCTCGCTGGCCGTGGCTTCTGCCCTTCCGCTGGCTGCGCACAGCCTTCATTGAAGCGGTCATGCGCCCGCTGGTCTGGCTGCTGGCGCAATCCTGCCGTGATTGCGCCCCACAAGCTCACCGCCGATGCGCCCATGCTGATCGTCGCCAATCACGTCACCACCTACGATGGGCCGCTCATCCAGTACGCGCTGCCGGGTCCCATCCGGCGGCGCCTGGCGGTGGCCATGTCCGGCGAGATGCTGGAGGACTTCCGCCACTTCCGCAATCCGGAAAATGGCCGCTTCGGATCCCTTCTGCCCGCCCCCTTGCTCTACCTGCTCCTCACGGCGCTATTCAACGTCTTTCCCCTGGCCCGGCAGCGCGACTTCCAGCCCAGCTTTGCCCACGCCGGCAAGGCCATGGATCGCGGCTTCAATGTGCTGGTTTTTCCCGAGGGCACGCGCTCGGCGGAGGGCGCGCTGGCGCGCTTCCGCCCGGGTATTGGCCTGCTGGCCAGGCAATCCGGAGCCCCCGTGCTGCCTATGGCCATCCGCGGCCTGGGCGAGCTGAAGATGCGCCGCCGCCGCTGGTTCCGCTCCGGCATCCTCGAAGTTCGCGTGGGCCAGCCCATCCGCTTCTCACCCGCCGAGACCGAGTCCGCCATTACCGCGCGGCTGCACGCCGAGGTGGAAAAGCTGCTCAACGGCTGAAGCAGCCGCGGAATCAGTGTTGTGTATCCTGTTGGCGCGAACGCTGAACCTGCCGGGGCAACTCGCAGGGTGAAAACGTATCGCTGCCAGCCTTGATGTTCATTACATTCGAGAGAGAATCAGAGCGGCCAACTGTCGCAACTGTTGCTGGTTCAAATAAGGCTTCCCCGGCCAACCATGCGCCGTGTCAATGAAGGAAGACAGGGCCACACAATGCGTGCCCTTGCGGAAATAGAGGATTGATTCCATTCCCAGGACCTTGCCGACAAAAGCTTCGTCGCCAACGCCCTGGACTTCGCCGCCATAAACGCCTTGCATCGCCTTCGATTGAGCGTAGGCTTTGGTATCCATAAAAGTGACCAACAGGATCCTGTTTCCCGTCAGGCAAGGCAAAGTTAAGATCGCCGCCCGCGCCCTTACTGGGATCCCGAGGGATCGATTTAACCCCGGACAATCCGCTCACCTTAGAGACATCGGCAGGAGTTAATAGTTTTGCGTAAGCAGGATTGACCGTTACGCCTGGTTGCGCCCATGCCCAGGTTGCCGCAAGCATGACCGCAATTGCCATTGTGCTCATCGCTTTCCACATAGAACGTTTCATCTTTCTCTTACCTCTTGCACCGGGATTTCGATCTTGCCTCCCGGCTACAAACCAATATACCCCCGGTTTCCCCTGCTGTATCTGTTATTTACATTCGTTTCAGTCCCAGAAATGATGGCGTGTCAGCCATGGCTATTGCCAGGTCGAAAAAAAAGGATTCCGCTCTGAGAATCAGAATTACGACTCATAATGGAAATGTGAGTCAATACCAATTCAGATAGTACTATGGCTACAAAACGTCGCAGCGGCCGCACGCCGAGTTGGAAAAGCTGCTCAACGGCTGAAGCAACCGCGGAATCGGAGTTGTGTATCCTGTAGGCAAGTATTGAACGGAGGAAAAGGCATGGGAGAAATCACTCGAAGAGATATGCTGGGGAGGTCTTCCCTCTTCATGGCGTCGATGGGAGCAGGGCTTGCGCCGGCCGGCGCGAACGCTGAACCTGCCGCAGCCACCCGCAAGATGAAAATAGCCGTCGTGGGAGCGCATCCGGACGATCCGGAATCAGGATGCGGGGGCGCCATCGCGCTCTATACCGACCAGGGGCATGACGTCGTCATCCTCTACCTTACCCGCGGAGAGACCGGCATCAAGGGCGTGTCCATGCAGGAGACTGCCGCCATCCGAACCGCGGAGGCCGAGAAAGCCTGCGCGATATTGAAGGCTAGGCCCGTATTCGTAGGCCAGGTGAACGGCCAGACAGAGGTGAATCGATCGCGTTACGACGATTTCCGGAAACTCCTCGAAGCCGAGAATCCCGACGTGGTGTTCACGCACTGGCCGATCGATACGCATCGCGACCACCGCGTCGCATCCCTGCTGGTCTACGACGCATGGCTCCAGGGCGGCAAAAAATTCGATCTCTATTATTTCGAAGTGGACCAGGGCATACAGACCCAGATCTTTCATCCCACTCACTATGTCGATATCGCCCGGTCCGTGAGCCGCAAGCAGGCGGCATGTTACGCTCACGCAAGCCAGCACCCTGTAACGGATTTCTGGCCCCTGCACGAAGCCATGGATCGATTTCGCGGCATGGAATGCGGCGTGAAAGACGCGGAAGGATACGTCAGGCATTGCCAGAATCCTGAGATGGCAGTACCGGTAAGGGCGTGAAACCGGCGCTGGCCGAGGTTCGTGCTTACCCTGCAATTGCTCTAGAATGATCGAAGGCTGGCAATCATGGCAAAGAGATCGCGACAGCGCAAATTCCAAGGCAAGAGCCCGCCAGATGCGCCGGCCGGGAAAACTGTTCCCATTGCTCCCGCAATCCATAAGCCATGGCAAATTGCCGCCGTCTGCGTAGCCCTTGCGGTGGTTACTCTCTTTGCTTATCGCGGCGTGCGGAACAACGACTTTCTTACCTATGACGATATGGATTATGTCCTGCGGAACCGGCAGGTGCAGCAGGGGGTGACAACACAGAGCATCGCGTGGGCGTTTACCACCTTCCATGCTACAAACTGGCACCCGATGACGTGGATTTCTCACATGGTGGATTGGAGCTTATTTGGCAAGTATCCAGCCGGTCACCATATGACCAACGTGTGTCTGCACGCCGCCAATGCGGTCCTGCTTTTCATTTTGCTTTTATACATGACTGGGTACTTATGGCGTTCCACGATGGTGGCATTACTATTCGCGCTGCACCCCGCGCATGTCGAATCCGTCGCCTGGATTGCCGAACGCAAGGATGTGTTATGCGCGTTTTGCTGGTTAGCGGCCTTGCTGGCGTATGCATGGTATGTGCGCAAGCCATCCTGGAAACGGTACCTACTGGTGGGCGGCTGTTGTGCCTGCAGCCTGCTGTCGAAACCTATGGCCGTCACGCTTCCTATTACCTTGCTGTTGCTGGATTATTGGCCGTTGCGCAAAATAACATTCGCGCCGGAAACACGCGCACATTGGTTATCTTCTTTTTGGAAGTTATGCGCTGAAAAGTGGCTGCTTTTTATCATGGCGTCTATCTCCAGCGTAATCACCTATTTCGCGCAGCGGGCCGGCGGCGCGGTGACTGCACTCCAGGTCCTGCCCGTGTGGGAAAGAATCTGCAATGCGGCCATCAGTTACTGGCGCTATGTGAGGATCATGTTCTGGCCTAATCCGCTTAAGGCCTTCTATTATCATGAAACAAGTAACGTCATGGTTTCAGCAGCGGTGTTATCGGCCATTGCGCTCTTGGTGGTAACTGCCGTCTGCTGGCATTACCGGAAGGATAGATCTTATTGCCTTGTTGGCTGGCTGTGGTTCCTGGGTACATTGGTGCCGGTGATCGGTATTGTGCAGGTTGGAGTTCAGGCCCTGGCGGAACGGTACACTTATGTACCTTCTATCGGCCTGTTCATCGCCGTTGTCTGGCTGGCCGGCGATGCCGTGGCCAAATATCCGAAGATCAAGGTAGTTACTCAATTGCTTGCGGTCGCGGTTATTCTGGCGTGCGCCGTCAAGACCGATGCGCAAGTTAAGGTGTGGAAAGATTCGGTCACGCTTTTCAGCCACGTGCTGGAGATCGACCCGCGCGGGGAACTGCCCAATTCAAGCCTGGGCGTGTCGTACGTGCGGGAGGCAAAATATCCCGAGGCGCAGGAATATCTTGAACGCGCGCTGGTCTATAATCCCAACGGTCCTATCAGCCTTTCATTTTCCGCTTTTTGCATGATGCGAACTTCGATGCACAGTAGTGACCAGAGCAAGCTGCCGCTGGCTGGGCAACGCCTGGAACAGGCCTTGCGTATTTCTCCCAACGATCCCGATATCCTGAGCAATATGGCGCTATGGTCTGTATTGATGGGCAGGCCGAAAGATGAGGAGACGTATAGCAGAAAGGCGGTGGCCCTGCAACCGGACTTAGTCACGGCGCGGCTCTATCTCGCCGATGCGCTCCTGACGCAGAATAAGCTGGACGAGGCGGCTGAGCAGAACCGCGAGGTGATTGCCATTGAGCCGGATAACTTCATAGCGTATTACAATCTGGGCGTTATTTATAGCAAGCAGGGATTGATCCAGGAAGCGCTGAAGGAATTCCGTCTATCCGTTGCCAACAAGCCCGATCAGTCCATGGCCTATTCCAAAATCGGCAGTATTCTTATGGATGCACATCAGCTTCACGAAGCTGTGCAGGAGTTTACCCAGGCGCTGCAGTACAACCCTGCCAACGCTCATGCGCATAATGATCTCGGCATGGCGCTGTTACAAGAGGGGGATTATGACAGAGCGGCTGTGCAGTTCAGCGACGCGTTGCGGATTGATCCGGCCAATGCCGATGTCAGGAAGCATCTCGAACTTGCTCAAACCCGGATGAAAAACGGAAGATAATGATAAGTGCCAAGGTTAGAATCCCGTTATATCCGACGGTGCGTTAGCTTTGAAATTGTTTTAACACGACCGGAGTTTGCCCATCATGGCAGGTAAAACGCGGCAACGCAAATCCCATAGCCAACGCCCGCCTAAGACGTTGGGCGAATGGACTTTTGCTTCCGCAGCCCATAAGCCGTGGCAAATTGCCGCCCTCTGCGCCATTCTTGTAGTGGTTACCGTATTTTCCTTTCGGGGAGTGCTGACAAATGATTTCGTTGCGCTGGACGATAGCGACTATGTATTGCTGAACCGGCATGTGCAGCAGGGTGTGAACATGCAGAGCATTGCGTGGGCGTTTACAACCTTCCAACAGGGCAACTGGCACCCGCTGACGTGGATTAGCCACATGATGGACTGGAGCTTATATGGCAATAGTCCCGGTGGCCACCATATGACCAATGTCTGTTTGCACGCCGCCAACGTGGTACTGCTTTTCATGTTGTTTTTGTGCATGACTGGATTCTTATGGCGCTCCGCAATGGTGGCATTTCTCTTCGCGCTGCATCCTGCGCATGTTGAATCCGTTGCATGGATTTCTGAACGCAAGGATTTATTGTGCACGCTTTTCTGGTTCGCGGCGCTGTTGGCTTATGCATGGTATGTGCGCAGGCCATCCTGGAAACGGTACTTATGCGTGGCCTGCTGCTTTGCGTGCGGCCTGATGTCAAAACCCATGATCGTCACGCTTCCGTTTACCTTGCTATTGCTTGATTTCTGGCCGTTGCGCAGAATAACGTTTACTCCGGAATTACACACGCATTGGCTCTCCACATTATGGAAGTTATGCGTTGAAAAATGGCTGCTTTTTATTTTGGCTGCTATCTCATGCGTCATTACCTTTATTGCGCAACGGACTGGCGGCGCGGTGGCTACGCTTCAGGAGTTATCCTTTGGGGCGAGGATCTGCAACGCGGCCATCAGTTACTGCCGCTACATACGGATTACGTTCTGGCCCGACCCGTTAATCGTCTATTATTTCCATGAGAAAAATAACATCATGGTTGCGGCGGCGGTGCTATCGGCCATAGCGCTTATCCTGGTTACCGCTGTCTGCTGGCATTTCCGGAAACAAAGGCCTTATTGCCTCATCGGCTGGCTGTGGTTCCTGGGTACATTGACGCCGGTGATCGGCATCGTGCAGGTTGGACATCAGGCCATGGCGGAGCGTTACACCTATGTTCCCCTGGTCGGCCTGTTCATTGCTATTGTCTGGCTGGCCGGCGACGTGGTTGCAAATTTTCCTAAGATGAGGATTTTAACTCAACTGCTTGCGGCCGCGGTTATTCTGGCCTGCGCTGTAAAGACCGGTGCACAGGTAAAGGTGTGGGAGAATACGGTGACGCTATTGAGCCACACCCTCGAGGTTGACCCGCGTGGAGAGTTTCCCAATGTAAATCTGGGCGCAGCATACGCCAGGCTGGGAAGATATGCCGAGGCGCAAAAATATTTCGACCGCGCGCTGGACTATGCTCCCTCTGAGCCTGTGATTCTTTCTTATTCCGCTTTTAACCTGATGCTCACCCACGATCAGAGCAAGCTGCCGCAGGCGGGGCAGCGCCTGCAACAGGCATTGCGTCTTGCTCCCGGCAACCCCGAGATTCTGACCTACCTGGCGCTATGGTCCGCCTTCATGGGCAGGCCGATGGATGAGGAGATGTATTGCAGACAGGCGCTCGCCGCGCACCCGGATCTTGTAACCGCGCGGCTTTATCTTGGCGATGCTCTCCAGGCGCAGGGAAAACTGGACGAGGCGGTCCTGGAGTACCGTCACGTACTGGCCGTGGAGCCGGATAGCTATAATGCGCATAACAGTTTGGGCATGATTTTCAACAAGCAGGGATTGACCGAGGAAGCGCTGAAGGAATACTGGCTTTCACTGGCCATCCAACCCAACCAGGTTATGGCGCATTCCAAGATGGGAAAAATTTTGATGGAGATGCATCGGCTCCCTGAAGCGGTGGAGCAGTTCAGCGATGCGGTGCGGATTGATCCGGCCAATGCCGAGGCAAGGCATAATCTTGATCTTGCTCAAGCGCGTATGAAAAACGAAACGGTTCTAAGCGGAAGAGAATAACAGGCACCTGGGTATAATCCCGTCCTATCCGATGGTATGCTAACCCTGAAATAGCTCTGGACTGATCGGAGTTCGGCAATCATGGCAAAGAAATCGAGGCAGCGCAAATCCCAAGACAAACGCCCGCCAGTTGCGCCGGCAGAGAAGACCGCTCCCATTGTTCACGCCACCCATAAGGCGTGGCAAATTGCCGCTGTGTGCGTCGTTTTGACGATGGTTACCGTAGTAGCCTACCGGGGGGTGCGAAACAACAATTTCCTTATGTATGACGATAACGGCTATGTTCTGGATAACCAGCGAGTGCATCAGGGAGTAACCGTGCAGAGCATCGAGTGGGCGCTTACAAGCTTCGATGTTGCAAACTGGCACCCGCTGACGTGGATCTCCCACATGGTGGACTGGAAGCTTTATGGCGAAGATCCCGCCGGCCATCATATGACTAATGTGTGTCTGCACGCCGCCAATGCGCTTCTGCTTTTCCTTTCGCTTTTGTATATGACCGGATACCTGGGGCGTTCGGCAATGGTGGCATTTTTGTTCGCGCTGCACCCCGCGCATGTCGAATCGGTGGCCTGGATTGCCGAACGCAAGGACATATTGTGCGCGTTTTTCTGGTTCGCGACCTTGCTGGCTTATGCATGGTATGTGCGCAAGCCATCCTGGATACGGTATTTATGTGTAGCCTGCTGCTTTGCCTGCAGCATCATGTCGAAGCCCATGGCTGATCACGCTTCCGCTTACCCTGCTGCTGCTTGATTACTGGCCTTTGGGGAGAATGACGTTGGCTCGGGACGCGCACGGGTTCTTATCCTTTGGGAAGTTGTGCGCTGAGAAATGGCTGTTTTTTATCATGGCGGCTGTCTCAGGCGTCATAACCTTTATCGCGCAACATGCCGGCCGCGCGGTGGCTCCGCTAGATTCCTATCCCTTGTGGCAGAGACTCTGCAACGCGGCCATCAGTTACTGCCGCTATGTGCGCATCACGTTCTGGCCCGATCCGCTCACGGCCTATTATTACCATGAGAGAAATAACATCAGTATTTTTGTGGCGGTGTTAGCGGTCATGGCGCTTCTCGCCGTAACTGCCGTCTGCTGGCGTTTTCGGAAGCAAAGTCCTTATTGCCTCATCGGCTGGCTGTGGTTCCTGGGAACACTGTTGCCGGTTATCGGCATCGTGCAGGTTGGAGACCAGGCCATGGCCGAGCGTTATACGTATGTCCCCCTGACCGGCCTGTTCATCGCCGTTGTCTGGCTGGCCGGCGATGCCGTGGTTAAATTTCCGAAGATGAGGATCGTGACTCAACTACTGGCGGTCGCGATCATACTAGCGTGCGCCGTTAAGACCGATGCGCAGGTTAAGGTGTGGAAAGATACCATAACTCTTTTCAAACACGCGCTCGAAGTTGACCCGCGCGGAGGGCCTCCCTATTTAGCCCTGGGCATGGCGTACGCGAAACAGGGCAAGATTGCCGAGGCGGAAGAAAATTTCGAACGCGCGCTGGTTTTTCATCCCAACGGGCCTCTGACTCTTTCTTATTCCGCCTATTATCTGATGCAAACCCATGAGCAGCGCTATGTGCAGCTTGCGGGGCAACATCTGGAACAGGCATTGCGTGCCGATCCTGACTACCCCGCTGCCCTGACCTACATGGCGGAATGGTCTTCTTTGATGGGCAGGCCGAAGGATGAGGAGACGTATAGCAGGAAGGCGCTCGCGCAACACCCGGAATCCATAGAGGCGCGGCTTTATCTTGCCGATGCCCTGCAGGCGCAGGGAAAACTTGACGAGGCGATTGTGGAGAATCGCCGCGTGCTTGCCATGGAGCCGGATAACTACGAAGCGCATAACAATTTAGGCGTTGTTTACGGCAAGCAGGGAAAGACCGAGGAAGCGCTGAAGGAACTGCGGCTTTCTCTTACCATCAAGCCCGATCAGGCCACGGCTCATTCCGAAATGGGCAGGATCCTTGTGGATACGCATCAGTCCCGCGAAGCGGTGGAGGAGTTTACCCAGGCGCTGCGCTTCGCCTCCGCAAAATCCGATGCGCATAATGACATCGGCGTGGCCCTGTTTCAACTGGGGGATTATGAAAAAGCGGCCGAAGAGTTCAGCGAGGCGGCGCAGATCGATCCGGGTAATGCCAATGCCCGGAAAAATTTCGGTATTGCTAAAGCCCGGGTGAAGAACGAAAAGGCTGTCAAACCCAATAAATGAAAGAGTGGGGCGCGTGGATAAAAACAAACGCAGATCCTTCGACTGTCCGCCGCGGTGGACCGCGGCGACCTTCGCTCAGGATGGCAGCTTATCAGGCGTGGCGTCCAGCTTACTCTTTGACTTACAAACCTGGCGGTCTGGGCTTGAAGTGGCAGGTGCCGCCGGCCAGCACCGAGGTCCAGATGGAGGGATCGGCGGGTTGCTCGCTCGATCCCAGAAAGAGAATGCCGTCCGGCGCCAGCAGGCGGTGAATACCGGCCAGCAGAGTCTTGCGCGTCTCCTGCGAGAAGTAGAGCATCACGTTGCGCAGGAAGATGACGTCGAAGCGGTCGTCGGCGCGGTGGAAGGGCAACGGTGTGCCGCACATAGGTTGGCCTGGCGGAAGTTGCACATCTTGCGTACCTCCTGCTTGACCACCCAGTCCTCGCCCGGGTGGTCGAAGTAGCGCACCACGAAGCGCGCGGGCAGGCCGCGGTTGATCTCGATGCGGTGATAGCGGCCGGCCTTGGCGCGCTCCACCACCTCGCCGCAGATGTCGGTGCCCTCGATGCGAATATTCCATCCTGCGAGCAGGGAGAAGTGCTCGCAGCACCAGCATGGCCAGGCTGTATGCCTCCTGGCCGGTGGAGCAGGCCGCGCTCCAGAAGCGCAGGCTGCGCAGGTGTTGCCGGGCCTCGATCAGCTTGGGCAGCAGGTCGGTCCGCAGCAGCTCGAAAGGACGGCTGTCGCGGAAGAAACTGGTTTCGTTGATGGTCATGGCCTCGGCGATGGACCGCTCCAGCGCCGGGTCCTTGCGCATGCGCAGGTATCGCACCAGCTCTTCCAGGTGGGTCATGCCCTGGTTGCGCAGCAGCTTGGTCAGGCGGGTTTCAAAGAGATAGTCGCGCGAGGGGTCAAGCACATTTTGCGAGAGGCCGAAGACGAGTTGGCGAAGATAGCCGTAGTCGACGCTGGAAGCTGTGGACATGACTAGACCACCGATTTCAGAAGCTCACGTGCTTCGACCCGCCGCGGCGGGCTTTGGGTCGAGGATGCGGAGGATTTCCGGGGCCAGCTCGTGGAGCGGAAGAACACTTGTGCGCCAGTCCGGCATGGGCCACCGCGCCGGGCATTCCCCACACCGTGCTGGTGGCCTGGTCCTGGGCCAGCACGCTGCCGCCGTGATCGCGAATGATGCGGCAGCCCATCAATCCGTCGGAACCCATGCCGGTGAGCACCACCGCCAGCACACCCGCGCCATAGACTGCGGCCAGCGGAACGAAAGAGCACGTCCACGGCGGGGCGGCAGTGGTTTTCCTGCGGGCCCTGGTTGAGGTGCAGGGTGGGCGGCGAGCCGGCGCGCAAGGCCGCCAGCACCTCCATGTGCCAGTTGCCGCGGGCGATGTAGATGGTTCCGGCACGCACCGGATCGCCTTCGGCGGCTTCGCGCACCTGCAGCCGGCAGCGGCCGTTGAGCCGCTCGGCAAAGAGTCCGGTAAACAGCTCCGGCATGTGCTGCACGACCAGCACCGGAAGGGGAAAGTTCCCCGGCAGCGCGGGGAGCAGAACGTCGAGCGCTGCCGGACCGCCGGTGGAGACGCCGATGGCCAGCACCGCGGGAGCAGATGAGATTGGCTGCGGCCTTGCGCATGCGGCGCCGGGGTCTGAGCGCAGTGGCTGACGCGCTACCGCCGCCAAGGCCGGTGGCGTCTGGGCTTGCGGCGGGCATTGAATCTGACTGGTCAGCGCATGAATCTTGGGAGCAGGTCCTGGGCCAGCGCCCGCATGGCTGCCTCGCGGCTGGCCTGTCCGGCTGGCTTGGCCACATAGTCTGAAGCGCCGCAGGCCAGCGCCTCGATGGTCACTTTGGCGCCGCGCTGGGTGAGCGAACTGCACATGATCACCGGCATCTTGTGTCCCCGCGCGCGCAATTCTGCAGGGTCGACCAAGCCGTCCATCACCGGCATCTCCACATCCAGCAGAATCAGGTCCGGGTGCAGGCATTTCGATGCCGGCCAGCGCCGATGCGCCGTCGGCCGCGGTGCCGGCCACTTCCAGGCTGGCATCGGCGCACACCACCGAGCGCAGCAGGCTGCGCATCACTGCCGAGTCGTCCACGATCAGAATGCGGGTCCGGCGGCCGGCCGCCATCGCTCAGGCCTCCACCAGGCCGAGCATGGCCAGCTTTCCGTCAGAGCCTCGTCGTCGAAGGGCTTCATCAGGTACTCGTCGGCGCCGGCATCCAGGGCGCGAAGGATGAAGTCGTTCTCCGCCTCGGTGGTCACCATCATCACCTTCATGCGCGTCGAATCCCTCGGCGCGCAACTGCTTGAGCATCTCCAGCCCATCCATCACCGGCATATTCCAGTCCACCAGCGCCAGGTCGAAGGGCACACCGCCGTGCAGCTGGTCCAGCCCGGCCTGGCCGTCGCCGGCTTCCTCGCACTCGATTCCCTTCTCTTCGAGCAGGCCGCGCAGAAAGCCCCTCACAAAGCGGGAGTCGTCGACAATCAGTGCTCGCATGATCACCTCCAGGCTAAGAGCGAAAGCACGATAACCGGGCTCTGAAAGAAACCTTGTGCGGAGTGCTGATTCTTATGGACATCAACTCGTGAGACCGCAGCCCCGGAAAGATCAACGGCGGTTTCGCTGGAGCGGTTCGGCACGCTCATCCTGCACCGCCTGGGCCGCGCCCAGCCGCATGGGGTCCAGCCGCTCCGGGTCCAGCATGACCAGCAGGCTGTCCTTGAGCTTGTAAGCGCCGGCAAACAACGCTCTGCGGCGCTCGTCCAGAATCGAGGGGTTGGGCTCGTAGTCGGCCGAGGAGACGGTCAGCACCTCGCCCACCGAGTCCACCAGCAGCCCGAAGCATCCGCCCGCGCTCTCCAGCACCAGGATGTCCTGCGGCCCGTCCCTGGGCGGCAGATCGAGCAACTGGCGCAGGCTCACCGTGGTGAGCACGTCGCCGCGATAGTGAACCAGCCCGCCCACAAAGCCCGGCGCCAGCGGAACCGGCTGCGGCCGCGCCGCGCCCACAATCTCCAGAATGTGCGTGATGGGCACGCCGAACAGCGACGTTGCCCAGGCGCACCGAGCACATCTCCACCAGCGTCGCCGCCGTCTTTTCCCTGCGATTGCATGCCGTCGCCGCCGCTGCTCATCGCAACTGCCTCCGCCATCCGCGCTTCCATTGGCCGGCGCCGCTCTGCTCCTGCACCGGCAGCGGCGGCACGCCGCCCAGATCGACCACGCCGGTCACGCGATCCTTCAGCAGCGTGACCCCGCCGGTGCGCTGGCTGGTGCCGGCCTCGAACAGGTCGCCGCCGGCGGCCACGTCCAGCACGTGCGAAACCGCGATGCCCACATGGCGGTTGCCCTCGCGGCAGACCACCACGATAATCTGGGCCTCGGGATCGCCCGCCGGCCGCGGCCAGAATGCCGCCCGAATCCTCCACCGGCAGCAGTTGCCCTTCGAAGTTGAGCACCGGCCGGTAGCCGATGTACTCGATGCGCGAAAGCGGAAGCTGCTCGATGCGCAGCACGTCGGCCAGCGGCACCGCGGCCTGGCGGCCGGCCGCTTCCACCAGCAGATATTCCAGGCTCCTGCGCGGCTTCGGCGTCCGTCTCCTCTTCGGCCGCGTGCGCGGCCTCTTCCTCCGCGCTCATGGTCACGCCGGCCTTCATGGCGATCGCTCCGGGATCCAGAATCAGCGCCAGATCGGCGTTGCCCAGCACCGTGGCGCCGGAATACAGGCCGATGTCCTTGAGCACCGCGCTGAGCGGCTTGACCACAATCTCCTCCGGATCGGCCAGCCCATCCACCACCAGGCCGAAGCGGCGCCCATCGGCGTCCAGAACGGCGATGAAGTTGTCCCGCTCCGCGAGCCGTCTTGTGCTCGCCGGCCCGGCATCAGCAGCCGGTCAAGAAAGACCAGCGGCAGCAGCTTGCCGCGCAGCCGGTAGAGCGGCGCGCCTTCCATCCACTCGATGGCCGTGGCGGCCTGCTCGCGGCGGAACGTGCACCAGCTCCAGAAAGCGCGCCCTGGGGCAGCGCAAAGCTCTGGTTCATGCTGCGCACAATCAGCGCGGGAATAATGGCCAGCGTGAGCGGAATGCGCATGCCGCAGCGTGGTTCCCTTGCCGGCGCGCGAGTCGATCTCCACCTTGCCGCCGATCTTTTCCACGTTGGTGCGGACCACGTCCATGCCCACGCCGCGGCCGCTCACGTTGGTCACGGCCGCGGCGGTGGAGAAGCCGGGCAGAAAGATCAGTTGCAGCAGCTCGCGCTCGCCCAGCTGCGCGGCGCGCTCCGGCGTAATCAGCCCGCGCTCGATGGCCTTGCTGGCGAATCTTCTCCACGGCAATGCCGGCGCCGTCGTCGGAGACCTCGATGACCACGTGGCTGCCCTCCTGGCGGCGCGCAGCTTGAGCGTTCCCTCGGGATCCTTGCCCGCGGCCTGGCGCGCCGTCGGGCGGCTCGATGCCGTGATCCAGCGAGTTGCGCACCGCGTGGGTCAGCGGGTCCTTGATGGCTTCCAGCAGGCTCTTGTCCAGCTCCGTCTCCTGGCCCTCCATCTGCAGGCGCACGCGGCGGCCCAGCGACTGCGAAAGGTCGCGCACGATGCGCGGCATCTTGGAAAAGATGTTCGAGACCGGCTGCATGCGCGCCTTCATCACGCTCTCGCGCAGGTCCGCCGTCACCATGTCCAGGCGGCGCGAGAGCAGGGTCATGTTGGGATCGGCCGCCGTGGCCTGCAGCACCTGGTTGCGGGTCAGCACCAGTTCGCCCACCAGGTTCATCATGCGGTTCAGCAGCGTCACGTCCACGCGCAGCGTGCTTTCCGCCGCCGTCCCTGCTCCGCGTTCGCCTGGCCGCGCGGTTTGGCGGCATCGGCGTCCGCCTCCACGGGAGCTTTCGCGGCGGCGCGGCTCTGGCGCTTCGCTCAGCGGGCTTCGCTGCCGGCGCGGCCGAGACCGGATGCGCGAGTTGCGGCACGCGATTCGAAGCTGCGCGCGCCGGATGCACGCCGGCCTTCTGCGCGTCGGCGGCTGCCTGGCTTGCGCCTGCGCCGGTGTCCAACCTTGGAGCCTGCAACTCTTCCAGCCGCGCGATCAGAGCCGCATCTTCGCCCTCGCCCTCGCTGTCCTCGCGTCTCAATGGACTTCAGAATGGAGCGCAGGCCGTCCAGCAGTTGCAGCAGCCCGGTGATGGTCGGGACGATCCGCGACCAGCTTGCCCTCGCGCAACAGGCCCAGCAGGTTCTCGCCGGCGTGCGCCAGCTTCTCCAGCCGCTTGAAGCCCAGAAACCCCGTGGTCCCCTTGATGGTGTGCACGGAACGGAAGATCTCCGCCAGCAGTCCCGCATCCTTGGGCCGCTCCTCCAGATCGGTCAGGCACCGCTCCATGCGGTCCAGCCCTTCCTGGCTCTCGATCAGAAATTCCCTCGTCAATTCATCTAATGCCATTGCGCCCACTCATCCGCCCTGCCAGGGTCACAGTCCCCGGCACAGGAAGCACTCAAGGCTTTTATCGGTAAGATGGGGCTCAACTTGAGGAGGACAGGGAATAGGGATTAGGGAACAGGGAACAGGAAATGGGGATGAGGGGTCAGAGATCGGGGGACAAGGATCAGGGGTCAGCCCATTCAACTCCGTGCCCCATCGGGGTGCCCTCTGGGCCCGGTTTTTTATGCCGCAAGGGTGGGAAAGCACAATCCCCGCCCCCGTGTACCGCAGGCCCGGGAATGTTTTAGCCTCAACTCTCACGCTGCCAGCAGATTGGAGACCCCATGAACATCAGAACGTGACCGGGCCGGCGCTCGCAGAGCTCCTCGAAGAGGCGCGCCAGGCCGCCCTCCACTCTTACTCGCCCTACTCCGGCTTCCGCGTAGGCGCGGCTCTGCGGCTGGCTAACGGCGAGGTGGTCACCGGGACCAATGTCGAGAACATGAGCTATGAACTCACCATCTGCGCCGGGCGTTCCGCCCTGGTGCGAGCCGTTTCCCAATTCGGACCGGAGATTCGCGTGCAAGCCTTGGCCGTCGCCAACCTGAACGAAGCTCCCAGCCCGCCCTGCGGCGCCTGCCGCCAGAAGCTGGCCGAGTTCATCCTGCCCGAAGCGCCGGTGCTCTTCCCCGCCGCGGAGGGAATGCGCACCATCGCCTTCCGCGAGCTGCTGTCAATGGCCTTCGAGATGAACGTGAAGTGAGGCTTCGGGAATCAGATCATCGCGGCATTTCTCGCCGCGATGATCTGATCGCTTGCTGTTTAAAATGGTTCTTTATTACCCCCGCTACATAGCTCGATTGCATGACGCATGGCTTTGGCTACCCGGTTAGCCGTCTCCTCATCGCGCACGAGGAATTGGCACTCCTTTGCTACTCCGTCGGTAACCTTGGGTGCCTTGCTGCCTTCCGTGGTCGATACATGAAGGGAGAACACGGGTTTTGACGCCGAGGGCACGACTAAAAAAACGGGAGGAGTCACCTTGTATGTGATTTCAGGGTGACCCGAATCCATATTGCGATGATTCAGAAAATCCTGCATGCTCTCGACTTTGATTATTTCCACATCTTTGAAGGATACCGTCGAGACGAACTGCGAATGATCGTCCTCGGTGGTAACAGTTTTGTCTCCCGCTGAAACGGCCCAGCTAATATCGTACTTGGTGGTGGAATGAAGCGTACAGGTTGCTAGATCGACTTCCGTTTCGTCGTAGGCGCCGCTCGTATTGATGCGCGTAGCCACCCCATTTTCGTTCCGAACGGATTCTGACAGGTAAGCTAACTGGCCCTGTTCTTTCATCGTGTCCTGGATGAGTTGCATGGTCTCCGCAAGCGAAGGCGCCGTCTTCTCGACCGGATTGGGCGGCGCTGCCTTGGTTGGACTCAAGGACGCCTGTAGCAGACCGAATCGTTTCAGAAAATTCGCTTCCGTGTCCGGATCGGTGAACCCGGCCGGGTCCGGCAATTGGCTGAAAATGTTCTCTGGAGACCGGAAGAATGCGCGGACGATCAGCCCGTTCTCCGGGTCCACCAGAAAGTCGGGCAGATACGAGGAGTAATTCCGCACATCCACCCGGATCAGCAACAGAATTCCACCCTTGGTTATTGTGCCGTCGTGGGACGCATTCGCGCTGGTGATCTTGCTGAAGTACTCCGCCCATTGCGGCGACTTCATCTGCTCCAGCGGCAGGCCGGGCGAGGCATAGCGCGCGGCAACATCCCACCTGCCGGCTCTCACAGCAAAAATGAATTGACGCACCGCTTCCTTGGCTGACTCGATTTCGGCCGATAGAGTATCCTTCTCCACCCGCATTAGCATGAATGAGCCCATGTACGGCTGAAACGTGAAAACCTGTGCATTCGCCTCGAAGGGCTTGAAGAGTGTGCGCACGCGCGCCTCAAAAACCGGGCCAGGCCGCTCGATGACCGACGAGACATAATACGCCCTGTAACTGAAAGGCATGCAGATTGCATCCAGTTGATGCGAGTCGTTCAAAATATCACCGGAGAGAAACTGCCGTGCCGCTTGTGGATTGCCGTCATCCAACGACCGGTAGATTCTTGGTGAGAATCGCCGGAATGGCGCTTCTCGCCACTTCCAGCGTCAACTGCGTTTGTTCGCTGGCCGACCCGCTTATCGCTGGCATTGGAACTCTTCCCGCCCCAGCCCCGGCGCCGTTCGGAATCAATGCATCAATCTCGGCCAGCGTCAATGGACCGGCGCCCTTGGCGCGCAGCGATTCGACCATCGCGGGAGTGGGCGTGAAAGCCAGGCCGCGCTTTTGGATTTGGGTGCTCAACGTCGAATCCGGCACTCCGTGAGATACCAACTGTTCAACCTGGGCAAGCGTCAGCTTGGGGACGGCCGGATGCTGCCCCGCCGCATGCTGGGGCCATAAGGTCAGGGCGACCGCCAGAAAGACCAATAAAAGGACTGCGCTATAGCATCTGAACCGGCGCGGGCAAAGGAAAAACCGCATAACCTTCATGAAACATCCTCCTGGATATCGATCCACGGCAGTTGCAATTCGCCCAATCACCAAGCAGGTAATGAGATGCCACCAGAGAAGGTCCCCGCTACACGCGGGGACCCGGTTTCAGAGCGTTGGCGATGTGACCGTACATTCCTGCCCCTGCACGGCGTAGCGGACCGCGCCGGAGGAGTCGGCGCAGAAGGCCCGGCCGGCATGACCGGCGGCCGGCTTGGCTGCAAGGAAGTAGTTGAAGTTGGTTCCCCCGGTCGAGGTTCCCTCAGGAATGCTGATGGCAAACTGGTAGCCGTCCTTGGTCCCCGTGGCCAGGGCCGCATCGATGAGCCCGGCGTGATTCTCATCCGCCGTGCCGGTAACCGGTCCCAGCTTGTCGATGGAAGCCGTGAATCCCCTGGTGGGATAGGCGGCGGAATAGCTCGCCTCCGCGCCGATCAAGGTGCGCGTGGACATGAGCGCGCTGTTCTCGTTCTGAATGTCCTGCGCCAGCGAGTCCAGCATCGCTCCTTTGTACCAGCCGGCCAGCACTTTGCCCGAAATGGATATGGGGACAATTTGCCCGCTTATATTGCTATAGAATACTTTCCCGAGAACCCCAAAATTCAAAGAAAGAGCTTTGGATGGCTTCACGATCCACTTGCCATCCCTCGTGATCAGGCCCACGCCGTCGCTGGTAGTGACTTCCTGAAGGTCTCCTTCCCTCCGCTGAATGTTGTATTGCCCCGGATTCACCACGTATTTGCCTTGCTTGTCGATTGTGCCGGCATTACCGGAGACTGAAACAACGGCAAGTCCGCCGGAAAACATGGTTGCCAGGTCGAATTGAGGATTGATGACGATCTTCCCGGACTTATTGATATAACCCCACTTGTTACTGACTTGGACCGACGCCATGCCCTCGGAAAAAGTGGCGGCAGAGTCAAACTGCGGCTTGATCGCGAAGGTTCCGTTGCGATCGACATAGCCGCATTTGCCACTGGCAAACCCCTCGCAAGGCCATCCGAAAAACCATCGCCGTCGACGGATTGGAAGTGGGGTTTAATCGCATAGGCTCCCGCCTTATTGATGAATCCCCAACCGCCATCCGCATGCACTGCTGCCAGTCCATCATGGAAGTCAAAGGCATTGTCAAATTGCGGATTGATGACATATTGGCCGTTCTTGTCGATAAAGCCTATCTGGTTTCCCAGGTTGACCCTTGCCAGTCCCTCGAGAAAGGGGCCGGCAGAATCGAACTGGTTGGGTATCACCAAGCGTCCGCCAGTGTCGATATAGCCCCATTTACCGTCCTTTTGAACCCCGCAAAGTCCTTCGTTAAATACAACCGGTTGACCCGAAACAAAAGAAGACACAATCGCATCCCATACAGGCTGGATAAGTACCTTGCCATCGGCGTCGATGAAGCCCCACTTTACTGTCTTTCCATCCGCGCTCAGGCTCTGAAACGGATAAATTCCGGGGTCCTGCACCTTGTAGGCCGATGGGGGACGATGGAACCACCACCATGCCACGCCGCCCAGGACCAGCAGCAGGGCGACAAGCGCGTAGGTGAGCTTCTGGCGCGGCGAAAGCGGCCGCGCCGGGGCCGGAGTCTGCCGCATGGATCTGCGCGCCGCATTTTCCGCAGAACCTGCGGCCTTCCGCAACTTCACTTCCACAATCTGGACAAAACATCGGATTCCTCGCTTTCCTTGCAGGTTCAACGCGCCGTTTTTCCCAGGGTGCCGATGGTGATCAGCCCGCCGGCCGCGATGCAGCAGAAACCCAGTCCCATCAGCCATAGGCCCGCCCCGGCTACGGATTGAATCAGCGGCACAAAGAGCAACTCGGCGATAATCATAGGTCCACAGAGGGAGCCGATCATCACCAGGAAGCCGCCGATCAGCAGCTTCTGCGGAGTAGCCATCCTGCGGGAAAAGTAGAACAGCACGCCCGCGGCAATGGCCGCCAGAAGGATGAGATAGACGGCGCCCACAAACTTGGCGAGATCGACGCCGGAATAACTCATATGGTTGAGTTCCGCGGCGCCCATCTGGCCGAGCAGACCTGTGAGAGGACCGAGGTCCGGCGTGGAAATCCAGGGGAAAAAGAAGCCCAGCACGGCGGCGATGGTTCCCGCGCCGACAAACTTCTCTCCCAGCGTCAAGGAACCCAAAAGCGATTTCCCCATTTGCGCAACATCCGCCGCCGAGGGAGGCACAGGCTGCGCGGGCGCCGGCCGGGCCACCCCGGGTTGGCTGCTTGAAGCCGATGCGGAGCGCAAATTCGCACCGCAAAACTCGCAGAACGAGACACCGTCGGCATTGGTCTTACCACAGGCTGTACAGTTCATAAACGGTCTCCTTTTCAAAGTGTTGGTGTTCATGTTGCGCGCCCGGAGAGATCGCTTCCCCGGGCAAATCCCGGCTAAATGGTCGTGCGAAGAAATATAACACTCCCATGCCCGCAATTGGGAACGGCAGTTTGATATGGGGGAGAGAACGGAGGATGATAGGCGACCCGGTGAGTTGCTGTCAAGGCAGGGTGAAATGCGGGGCAATGAATTCCGCCCTGGAGCAGGAGCCTGATACGATTAATTTGTCTCGCTATTTGTGATTGGCGGCCGCAAGGCAGGGTGAGAAAGCGTCAATCCCCAGCCAATCGCAACAGGAGGGCGCCATCAAAGAACGATTGCGATTGGGCGATCTGCTCATCCAGGCCAAGCTGGTTACCCCGGAACAGGTGACGCGCGCGCTCGACCTCCAGGCCGAGGTTGGCGGCCGGCTGGGCGACCGTCTGGTGGCTGAAAGAGCCATCGCCCAGAATGTTTTGGACGCCTTTATCTATCGCATGCCGGCGGAGCCCGCGGACCTGGCGGCCACCAGAATCGACACCACGGAACTGCTGAGCCTGTTGATGAAGCTGATCTACGCGGAACACCTGGAAACCATCCGCCAGTTCACCGCCGCCATCAAGCTCCCTTATAACAGCGTGGCGGAATTGGTGCGCTTGGGCATCGAACGCCAACTGATGCAAGCCCTGGGATCGCGCGACGCCGCCAACCCGCGCGACGTGAGCTACGCCATCACCGACGCCGGCCGGCGCTGGGTGCTCGACGCCCTCAGTCAATCGCGCTATGCCGGGCCCGCGCCCGTCACCATTGAGGAATTCACCGACCAGGTGAACCTGCAGAAGACTACCAACGAATTGGTCACCTTCGACCGAATCCGCAATGCCCTGGGCTACCTGACCTTCGAAGACAGCATCGTCGAACAGAGCGGGCCGGCGTTGAACTCGGGCCGGGCCATGCTCCTCTACGGTCCCCCCGGCAATGGCAAAACCTCCGTGGCCATCAGCTTTGCCAGCGTATTCACCGACGTGATTTACATGCCTTACGCGGTCATCGTCGAGGGCCAGATCATCCGCGTCTACGACCCCAGCATTCATGTCCCGCTGAGTTCCGCTCCCTCCGGCGAGGAAGGCGCGCTCACCTTCGTCCGCGCGAGGAATACGACGCGCGCTGGGTTCCCTGCCGGCGGCCCTTTGTCCTCACCGGCGGCGAACTGACGCTGGAGATGCTCGACCTGAGATATCGACCCCACGGCGAATTACTACGAGGCTCCTCTCCACGTGAAGGCGCTGGGCGGCTGTTTTGTCATCGACGACTTCGGCCGCCAGATGGTATCCGCCAAGAACCTGCTCAACCGCTGGATCGTGCCGCTGGAGAACCGCGTCGACTACCTGAAGCTGCATACCGGCAAGAGCTTCACCATCCCCTTCGAGGAGCTGGTGATCTTCTCCACCAACCTCGAGCCGGAAGACCTGATGGACCCGGCCTTCCTGCGCCGCCTTCCCTACAAAATCGAGGTCGGCGGCGCCCAGCCTGGAACTTTACAAGCGCATATTCGAGAAGGAGTGCGCGCGGCAGGGAATGACGTCTACCGACAAGTTATTCGACGCCATCGTGCACAAGATCACCAAGGAAAAGGGGCTCGAACTGGCCGCCTATCAGCCCAGGTTCATCGTCGACCAGGTGGTGGCAACCTGCCGCTTCATGGGGCAGCCATCCCATTTCGAGCCGCGGTTCATCGACTATGCGGTCAACAACCTGAGAGTGCGGCGTCAGTCGCCGCCTTCGGCGCCGGCCGCGGATGGATAGACTGATGGGCCGGGCTCGGCTTACGCGGAAGCTCAGGCTTCGAACTCGGCTGCTGTTTCCCGACGGCCAAGAAAGACCGGGGCTATGTGGCGTGCGAAGAGGTTTTCCGTTACGTTTTTGGCGATGACGGTCTCGTTGGCTTCCAGCAGGTCCAGGTAGCGGCGGCCCATCCTGGCCGCGACTTTAAATCCCACGTGGAGTAACTGGCGCAGACTGGGGTTGTAGGCCGGCGAAGCTGGATCGTGGCGCAAGGCAGAGGTGAATTGCGCTGAGGACCATTGGGCCACATCTGCGGGGGCGGGCAGTTTGGCCGGGTCGATGTCGATCACCGTGGCGTAAGGCGCGCACAGCTCGGCGGCGTGGGAAAATGCCTCCGCGTAAATCTCCTTGGCCAGCGCCAGGCCGTCCCCACCAGCTTCGGCGAGTCCGATGATTTCTTCCAGCCAGGTGGTGCCGGCGGTCTTCAGATGCACGCCGGAGGAGAACTTCACCATGGCCGCGTGGATGGCGGGATAGATGGAAAATTTGTCGCTGCCGGAGTGGATGCTGAGCTTGAGGTTGGAGGGCAATCCGTAGGCGGCTACGGCATGCCGGATGGCGGCCATGTCCAGCGCGATCTCGCGGGCAAACTGGGCCACGTCGCCCACGTAGTCCACGCCCTTGTTGAAGCGGCCGCTGAATTTGGGAGCGATGGTCTGGAGGGGAATGCCTTCATCGGCAATGGCGGCCAGGATGATGAGCAACTCCGCCGGGGTTTGCGCGGCATCGGTCTCGTCCATGGAGACTTCGGCGATGAATGCGCCCTTGCCTTTGGCCGCTTCGATGCGGCGGTAGATCTTGCCTGCCTCCTCCACCGCGAAAAGGAATTTGGCGGCGGTGCGGTCAAGCAACGCGGGCGTGATTTCGATGGCTTGATCGGCGCCTTCCATGCGGATGGCGCTGAGAAGTTCAGGGTGACGCTTCACGAATGTGTTGATCGAAGACTGGCTGGCGGGTTTGCCGATGGAGTCGGCCACGTCGATGGTGTAGAAGTCGCAGGAAGCGAGAAAGCGCTCGACTGTGGTGAGGTTGATGTGGTCGGCGTCGCAGAACCAGGGCAGCTTCCAGCCCAGCTCCCTGACGGCGGCATGGGCCGCAACGCGCACCGAAGACGGCTCGGAGCCGATGATGGTGTGCTCACGATTGGACTTGTTCCACACCGGGATCACCTCGATTCCCGCCCGGGAGGCGAGAATGCATGCCTGGAGTTGAGCTTTGGCCTGATGGGCGAAGCGATCGCCCACGCCGACGGAGAATTTGCCCAGTGTCTTCATGATTGTTTTCCGGTTTCCTGCCTGATATTAGAGGCCAGACCATCAGCATACATGGCCGCCTTGAAGTCGTGTCCGCATGAGCATCGTTTGGTAGTGGTGCAGTTTGAAGCAAGGGTTATCAATTAGGGGACCATGGGGGATGAAAAATGAGTTTCTAGGGTAGTGGTGCAGTTTGAGAATCTGACGGGGATTTTAGTGACCATCCTTAATCTGAATCAAAAGATCAACGCCTTTATTTACGAGGAAACTGAGAATCGTTCCGACAACAACAAGAACCGCAGTAGCGGCATAGATTTTCAAGTTGATCTTGTCCAGCTTTTCTCCTTGGTGCTTGCTCTCCTCTTTGAGCGTTCCTACGGCTTCCTGTAATTGGCCGATGGATTTCTGCATTTCAACAACGAGTTGGAGCGTGAAATCGTAGCTGCTTCCAGGGTATCTTGGGGGGGTAGTTTCGGCGAACCTTGGGGGTTCTTCTCCGCCCATGCTGGCGTGTTCCCCTGGCCTAGTCACTGAGGTGACCTCCGAGCTTAGCAGCTATCCATTCCCACATATCGCTGGAAGCACGGCCAAAATACCCCGATGTGGCAAAGACTACAGCTGAGCCGATTTTCTGCGGTACACTTGTGATTCCCAGCTTGTCTGAGACCTCTTTTGCTGTGCCGTCGCCTATCACGATCCATTTGCCTCGGCTCATCGGGAAGAAGTTTCCAGGAAAGTTCTCCTTGATTGACCCCTCCAAGGCGTCGTCCACGTTGGGTCGGTTGGACAAAACAACGAATAATACCGGCATTTGCTCTCGTGACCTCTACTGCGCTGCTTGGATGCCTATTATAAAGCAACCAAACCGCATTATCTACCAACGATACCAGTTCTTCCAAGTCCCAAATATGATTTGAAAGCCCGGCTTCCATCCAATCATCCCACCGTCAGGCCGGATGCGCTAGCCCTGTGGAAAACCAAACTGCACCACTACCCATCTTTTGCCCGCCGCAATCGGCTCTCGGCCGCAGCTAATAAACTGGTACTATGGTTAGCGGCAAGCCGCAAAACACCCCGGCCGGGCACAGCGAGTGGCGGCCTTCGGTGAATCCGTGGATGGTCGCCGTCATCGGTGATGCTGGCGACCTTCATGGTGGTGCTCGACTCCTCGGTCGCCAACGTCGCCTTGCCGCATATCGCCGGCAGCCTTTCCGCTTCCACCGACGAATCCACCTGGGTGCTGACCAGCTACCTGGTCTCGAACGCCATCATGCTGCCCGCCTCGGGCTGGATCGCGCGGCGCATCGGGCGCAAGCGCCTGCTGATGCTCTCCATTCTGTCGTTCACCGCCGCGTCCATGCTCTGCGGCATGGCCATCAACATGCCCATGCTGATCGTGGCGCGGGTGCTGCAGGGCGTGGGCGGCGGCGGCATGCAGCCGCTGGCGCAGTCCATCCTGCTGGAAAGCTTTCCGCCCGCACAAGCACGGCAAGGCCATGGCCGTCTACGGCGTCGGCATCGTGGTGGCGCCGGTGATCGGCCCCACGCTGGGCGGATGGATCACCGACAGCTACTCCTGGCGCTGGATCTTCTACATCAATCTTCCCGTCGGCCTGCTGGCGCTCTTCATGGCCAACCTCTACATCGAAGACCCGCCCTACCTGCGCCAGGCGTTCCGAGGAGCCATCGACTATCTCGGCTTTGGCCTGATGGCCGTCTGGCTGGGCGCCATGCAACTGGTGCTGGACAAAGGCCAGGAGGCGGACTGGTTCGAGGCCGACTGGATTCGCTGGCTCACCGCGCGTCTCCGTCGCTGCGTTTCTGGGCTTCGTCGTCCGCGAACTCACGCACCGCGATCCGATCGTGCAGTTGCGCGTGCTGGCCAACCGCAACTTCGGCGTGGGAACGCTGATCACCGGCCTCTACGGCGTCGCTGCTCTACGGCGTCACCGCTTTGCTGCCGCTGTTTCTGCAAACCCTGCTGGGCTATTCGGCGCTGGACAGCGGCCTGGCCGTGAGCCCGCGCGGCCTGGGCTCCATGGTCGCCATGATGGTGGTGGGAGTGCTCGTCAATCGCATCGACGGCCGCATCGCTGCTGGCCTTCGGCTTCGCCATCTTCGGCTTCTCCACGCTTGCTGTTGAGCCGCATCAACCTCGGGATCTCCATGGCGTCCGTGGCTATGCCCAACTTCATCAACGGCTTTGCGCGGCGGCTTTGTCTTCGTCCCCCTCACCACCTGGCCATGGGCCGCCTGCGCAAGCAGGAGATGGGCAACGCGGCCGGCATCTACAACCTGGTGCGCAACATCGGCGGCAGCATCGGCATCGCCGGCGTCACTACCGCTCTGGTGCGCGGCGCGCAAATCCACCAGAGTTACTGGGCGCCAACCTGACGGCGGGAAACCCCGCCGCCATGGCGATGCTCCAGGGCCTGCAGAGCGAAGTTCGCAGTGGGCGGGGCCGATGGCTACACCGCGCATCGAGAGGCCCTGGGCGCGCTTTACCGCAGCCTCCAGCAGCAGGCCGCGGTCCTGGCTTACGCCGATAACTTCCGCCTGCTGGGCTATCTCTCGCTGCTCTGCATTCCGCTGGTCATGTTTTTTCATCGCGTGCTAAAGCAATCGCACCGCTTTGAGATCAGCGGCGAGTGAAATCATTACGGCGCGGGCGTTGCAATGAGGAACCTTAGTTTTCCGCGCGCACCAGCAGGCAGGTGATGTTGTCGTGGCCGCCGGCCTGGTTGGCGGCGTCGACCAGGCCGGCGCACAGCTCGTCGAGGGCAAGATCGACGCTGCAGCAGGGATTCGATCAGCGCGTCGGAGAGCTCGCGGGTCAGGCCGTCGGAGCAGAGCAGGAAGAGGTCGCCGGGCTCGGCTTCCAGCTCGAAGATGTCCGGCGTTACCTGGCTCTGCGTGCCCAGGGCGCGGGTGATGACGTTGCGCAGCGGCGAGCGCAGCGCCTCGGCGCGGGTCATGCGGCCCATCCGCACCTGCTCCTCCACCAGCGAGTGGTCCAGGGTGATCTGCTCCAGGCTGCGGTTGCGCAGCCGGTAACAGCGGCTGTCGCCGACGTTGATGACCCAGGCGTGGCGCTCCTCCACCACCAGGCCCACCAGCGTGGTGCCCATGCCGCTGAGCTTGCGATTGCTCTGGGCGCGGGACAGGATGGCCTGGTTGGCGGCGCTGACGGCCTGCTCGGCCAGGGTTGGAAAGGGCGCGGCTTCAGCCCGGCGGCTGAGCAGGCGAAGCATCTCTTCCACCGCCAGGGAGCTGGCGATCTCCCCGGCCGCGGCGCCGCCCATGCCATCACAGACCAGATAGACCCCGTGCTCGACGGAGTATCCGAATGCATCTTCGTTGGAAGCGCGCTTGCGTCCGCGGTCGGTAAGCGCCGCGGCCGTATAGTGGACGCCGGCCAAAGCCAAGTCATTTCTCCCGTAGCCCAGTTTACACGGCTCTGCGAAAGCCGCTGGACGGAAAAGCCCCAGCTAATGCGCCGCAGTTTGGGCAGTGATGCGGCTCCGTCCTCTATGTGCGACATTAAAGGAGGGATGGCAAAGAAGATGAAAACCGGCCGTCGCCTCAGGTTCCTGGGTTACGGCGCCTGCGCGCTGGCCGGCTGCCTGTGGGGCACGGGCTTCTACTGGGGCAGGCTGGCGCTCAACGAGATGAGCGTGGAGCACATGGTGCTCTACCGCTTTCTCTTTGCCTCCCTGGGCATGCTGCCGGTGGTGGTGGCACATCGCCGCCGGTTTCACCTCAGCGGCGGCGAAACTGCGCCTGCTGCTCCTCTCCGCGGCCTTCGGCGTGCCCATCCAGTTTCTGCTCCAGTTCCATGGCCTGGCGCTGACCACGGTGAGCCACGCCTCGCTGATGGTGGGGGCCATGCCGGTGCTGCTGGCCGCCGCGCGCCGCGCTCTTTGCCGGCGAACGGCTCGACTGGATCGGCTGGCTGGCCCTGTGCGGTTCCACGGTGGGCGCGGCGCTGATCGTGCTGGGCGGCAGCCGGGGCTCGGCGGCGCACGCGAGCCCTCGCTGGCGGGCGACCTGCTGGTGGTGGTCTCGCTGTTTGCCGCCCTGGCCTGGATTCTGCTCAGCAAAAAGCTGATGCAGACGCACAGCCCGCCGGTGGTGACGGCCTACACCATCCTCTCCGGAACCGTCATGCTGGCCGTCCTGATCCTGGGCCCCTGGCTGCTGAGTCCCCTGACCCACCACAAGGTCGCAGCCGCCGCCCTTCGCCCACGTGAGCCCGACCGCCTGGGCGGCGCTGGCCATCAGCGGCCTGCTCTGCACGGCCACCACCACGCTGCTGTGGAACTGGGGCATCCACCATGTGCCGGCCTCGCGCGCCGGCGTCTTCCTGAACATTGAACCGGCGCTGGGCTCCTGGCTGGGCGTGGAGTTGCTCGGCGAACACCTGGGCCCGTTCGCGTGGGCGGGCGGCGCGCTGATTCTGGCCGCGGCCATCACCCTCACCACGCGCGGCCACGAGCCGGAGCCCGCCATCATCCTGGAGTAACGCCGCTTCTTAATTTGTTCTAAAACCTTGGTCACCAGGGCACGACGAAACCCCATAAGGGGTTACCACGCCGAGCCGATACCTCCATCAGGGATGAAGGCCTGCTAACTTTGCCAGGCCATTATGGAGGTTTATGTGACCCTTCTAACCTGGAACCATACCTGCGCCGTGGGCGTGCGGGCCATGGACGATCAGCACGGCATCCTGATGGATACGGTGAACGAGCTTCGCCTGGCAGTGATGCGCGGTTGCGGACGGGAGCAGTTAAGCGAGCTGCTGGACCGGCTGATCGAGTTCACGCGCATGCACTTCTGGAGCGAGGAACAACTGATGGAGCAGAGCGGCTTTCCCGGCCTGGCCGAGCACCGCGCCGAACACCACAGCATGCTGGCGCGGATGCTGCACGCGGCCCATCGCGTGCAATACGGCGAAGGGGTGCGGATGCGCCCCATGCTCTGCACTCTGCGCGACGGGTTCCTGGAGCATATCGAGGTTCTGGACCGGCAGTATGGCCCGTGGCTGAATAAGCGCGGCGTCTACTGAGCCGGTTCACACTAAAAGCTCTTCCACGAGAATGAGGACATTGGGTACCGGGCGTAGTTACGCCCCGATCTGCTCTTCACGCTGTTTCATGAAACCGAGCGTACGGAGAATTTCGTCGTCATAGTTGGCGGTTCCGATTTTGCGTTCAAGCTCAGGGAGAATCTTGTTCCGAAGACTTAGAACCTCTATTTCGTACTTTTTGTTTTCACATTTTTTATTATGATACTCAGATGACAAGACGAGCGATTTGGTGTTCTCTTCTCCCTTAACGACCCAGCACACCCAGACCCGCTTTACATTGGCAGGCGAAAAGCCAAGATCAACATAGGTTTCCTCGATCTGCGAAAGGTATGACTTGCCCTTCTCAGAGTCAGTTGCGTTACCAGTCTTACTCTTTCTTTCTGGTGGAGCACCAAAAAACTTTCCTTCAAACTTCTGTTCTAGCTCGCCCCGAGTAGGGCACCAATTCAGTTGGTGGGTGACGTCAATCTCGATATGAAACTGGAGTTTTTCCTTCAAATTGTAGGCAAGGATGTCCAACTGCCTGTTGTTCCCACTTACGACTTTTCGATCAGAAAGTGTGAAGCAGCCTTTGCAAAGGCGAAAGTACGATTCAACTATGTGTTCGGCAGCGTTCATGACAGCACCTCGTCGATAAAGATATCACAATGTCGTCAATGAACTGGTCACACTTCAAACGAAAGCTGGACTGGGGCGAAGAGCGGCGAAGCCGGTTTTGGCTCCGAGGCCAGCTCGTAGACCAGCCGCTCCAGCACCAGCCGCTTGTCGGGCGGCGAGGAGCGCAACTCCAGATCGGCGCGGGCCACCAGCCGCAAGCGCCCGCGTCAGGTCGCGGCGGCTCTTGTAGCGGCGCGCCTGGCGGATCAGGTCGTCGGCGGCAAACGGCGGCATGCGGAAGCCCTGCCACAAGCGCCTGCCAGATGGCGCGCGAGTCGCGCACGTTCTTCTCCAGAATCACCAGCATCTGCCGGAAGGTGCGGGCCAGCATGTAGAGATGGCCGATGGCCGCGTCCTCGCCGGCGTCGGAGCTGTTCAGCAGCCCCTGCAGCAGCGCCAGCGCGCGCACCCGGTCGCGGGCGCTGATGGCGTCGGTCAGCTCGTAGAGCGAGCGCTGCTTGGCGCGCCAGCACCATGGTCTCCACGTCGCCCAGCGTGATGCGGCCGCGGCCCAGGGTATAGAGCAGCAGCTTCTCCAGCTCCGAGGAGACCAGCATCATGTCCGCGCCCAGCGCATCCACCAGCTCGCGGGCCGCGTCGGGCTCCACGCGCGCGCCGGCCTCCTGCGCCGTGGCCACCGCCCAGCGCATGGCGTCTTCCTCGTTCACGCGCGCCAGCTCCACCATGCCGCAGTGCTCGCCCAGCGTTTCCGTCAGCCGCTCGAAGCGGTTCTTGTCGTCCATCTCCATGCGCCGCGCGTCGGAGGGGATGCGCAGGAAATCGGCGACAAAAATCAGCAGCGCCTGCGGATTCGGCGAGCGGAAATAGCGCTCCAGCGCCGCAAACTCGTCCTTCTTGGCGCCGCGCGTGTAAAGCTGGCGCACGTTGCGCACAAAAATCACCTGGAACGGCGCCATCAGCGAGGGCGTCTGCGCGCGGTCCAGCACTTCGAAGATCGAAGTGCGGCGAGATCGAGATCGGAGAGGCAAAAATCCCTCAGATCCGGCGGGCACAAAGGCCTTGAGCACGGCGGCGCGGCAGCGGTCCAGAAGAAAGACCTCGTCGCCGGCCAGCACGTAGCCGGGCCGCAGCTTGCCCGTTGCCTGCCGCGGCGGCCTCGATCTCCGCCACAAAGCGGCCCACGGCGGCAAATCCCGCGCCCCAGCGCGCGCCGCTCAACGGGCGATCTCCCCTGGCCGCGCGGCCAATGAATGCGTCATTCATGCGGCTCCAGAATACCCTGCCCGGCGCGGCAAGACCAGTCCCAATCTGTAGACCGCCAAAACTTTAGAACCCTTCCAGCACATCGGCCACCAGCTGCCCGCGCGAACTCCCGCGAGAGCCGCTCCAGGCCCGCCGGATTCTCCACGAGAAAGGTGGGCAGGTCGGTGGTGGACTGGTACTGCTGGCGGTAGACGTAGTTCTTGTTCTCGTAGAGGACCTTGCCGTCGCGACCGGTGAGCGTGACCGAAGCCACAATAGTGATGAGAAAGCTGGACGACTCCTGAGTGGAGGTGTTGTAGGTTAGCGGCGCCACGTACTCCTTGAGAATGGTCCCGTGCAGCACGGCGTCGGCATCCCCTCCCTCCCTGGGAGTCACCCGCAGGCGGGTGCGCGTGGCAAACTCGCGGATCACCGCATCGGTCATCACCGTCTCCGTGTGATAGGTATCGGCATGCGTGGCAAAGACCGGCACGGAGAGCGTCTTCACATCGGGCGGCAGGTGGGTAGCGGCGCCCAGCGTGTGGTACCCGCACCCGGATATCCCCAGCAGGGCAACAGCGAGCGGCATAAAAACAGGCAAGCGCATGACTGTTCCAGTGTACTCAAACGGGAACATCCCGGTAGCCGTATCATGGCCGTTATGAGCTGGATTGGATGGGCACTGCTCTCCGCGGCCTTTGCCGCCGCCACCGCCCTTTTGGCCAAGGTGGGCGTGGCGCATGTGGACTCGAACCTGGCCATGGCGCTGCGCACCAGCGTGGTGGTGGTCTTTGCCTGGGGCATCGTGCTGGCGCTGGGCAAGCCTGAGATGGGCGGATGGGCGGAGATTCGCGCGCTCGACCGCCGCACCGTGCTCTTTCTCACCCTCAGCGGCCTGGCCACCGGCCTCTCCTGGCTGTGCTACTTCCGCGCCCTGCAGCTCGGCCCGGCCTCGCGCGTGGCGCCGCTGGACAAGCTCAGCGTCCCCCTGGTCATGGTCTTCGCGTGGCTGCTGCTGGGCGAAAAACTCAACGCTCCGGCCATTGTCGGCGGCCTGCTCATCACCGCCGGAGCCATGGTGATGGTGCTGGGCTGACCGGCCGCCGGACCGGGAACGCCGCTTCCCTATACTGAAATGAGAGTGTGCGGCTTCTACAGACCGCGCAATAGTTCCATGACCGATCAGACACAATCCGAAGCCAGACCCGCCCCGCCCCGCCGCATCGTTCTCACCGGCTTCATGGGCTCGGGCAAGAGCACCGTCGGCCCGCTCCTGGCCGCGCGCCTGGGCTGGAGCTTCCTGGATGTGGACGACGTGATCGAGGCCGAGGCCGGCATAACCATCGCCGAAATCTTCGCCCGCCACGGCGAAGCCGCGTTCCGCGACCGCGAGCACGCGACCATCGCCCGCCTGGCCGCCGGCGATGCGCTGGTTCTGGCCCTGGGCGGCGGCGCCATCGAGAACTCCGCCACCCGCGCGCTGCTGCTCTCCACCCCCGGCACCCTGCTGGTTCATCTGGAAGTCGAACTGGCCACCACCCTGGCCCGCTGCCGCGGCACCGAGCACCTCCGCCCCATCCTCGCCGACCAGGCCAACCTGGCCAGCCGCTACCAGCGCCGCCTTCCGCTCTACCGCACCGCCCACGTCTCCATTCCCGTCGATGCCCTCACCCCTGAGCAGGTCATCGACGCGATTCTGCAATTTGTTCAGTTGCACTGAGCGAATTTTCCATTCCATCGTAATCTTGCGCCCGCCGGTCCACCGGTTCAGCATGGAGTGCAATGCAGGGTGGCCGGCATGATGTTCCCGGATATAAGCGACTACAAACAGATGACCGCTCTTCGTCTTGCGGCTGCGCGCTCTTCTGCGGCCGGCAACACGCAAGACGAGTCTGAGCGCGACCTGCTGAGGTCCTTGCGCGGGATGAAGACGGGATTCAACCTGGGCGGAAACCACACGCCGGACCGCCAAGCCCCGCATGAACGCGTGCCTCGCTAGAGGAACGGATCCGGCGCGTAAACTTCTCCGCTTGCTATCATCGAGACAGGCTCCAATTCCTGGCCCTCCCGCAGAGGATTTCAACCGTCCCGATGACTCCCGCATCCCAGGCCGCAGTTCCTGAAGATCGCGCCGTATTTGAAAGCGCCGCCCATGCTCCAGGCGCGATCCACGCGCTTGAGGCCGGCGCCACGGCCACGCTCATCCACGACCTGCGCGAGCTGTTCAAGGTCAAGGTCGTGGGCGCTGGTGCTGGTGACCGGCTGGGGCGGATTTTACCTGGGCTCGATGCAGTCCGGCATCACCAGCTTGCAGCGCGGCCTGCTGGACACGCTGCTCGGCATCGGCCTGGTCTCGGCCGGAGCGGGCGCGCTGAACGAGGCCCTGGAGCGCAGGACCGACGCGCGCATGAAGCGCACCGCCGACCGGCCGATGGCCGCCGGCCGCTTCTCGCTGGCCCAGGGCGTGCTGGCCGGCCTCGGCGGCGCTGGCGCTGGGCGCGGTGTGGCTGGCGCTCACCACCAACCTGCTCACCGTGGCCCTGGCGCTGCTGACGGCCTTCACTTACGTGGCCATCTACACGCCGCTCAAGCGCGTCACCGCGCTGGCCACCTTCATCGGCGCATTTCCCGGCGCCATGGGTCCGATGCTGGGCTGGACCGCTGCCCGCGGCCGCATCGAGTGGCCGGCCGTGGCGCTGTTCGCCATCCTCTTTGTCTGGCAGTTTCCCCACTTCATGGCGATTGCCTGGCTCTATCGCGACGACTACGCCCGCGCCGGCATTCGCATGTTGCCCGTCGTCCAGCCCGACGGCTGGTCCACCGTGGCCGAGGCGCTGTTTTTTGCCGTGGTCGATGATTCCCGTCAGCCTGACGCCCTGGCGGCTGGGCATGGCCGGACTGACTTACGCCGTGCTGGCTACTGCGCTGGGGCTGGTTTACCTGGGCTATACCATCCGCTTCGCCCGCATCCTGCGCGGCATACCCGAGGACCGAGAGCCGCATGCTGGCGCGCGATCTGCTCAAGGTCAGCGTCCTCTACCTGCCCCTGCTGTTCACCGCGCTCATGCTCTGCGCCACGCGTAAAGCACTAAGGAAGCCATGACGCACTGCGGCCCCATCCTCGAATACCCGCCCCGCCATCGCCGCTATTCTTGCCGTCAGCGCGGCGGCCACGGCTTTTCTCTTCTGGCTGATCTACGTTCATCCCGCCGCGGCAACCAGCGCACAATACGCTTTTCTGCCCGCGCTCGAACGCCTTGCTCAACGGCCTCAGCGCCACCGCCCTGCTGATCGGCTACACCTTCATCCGGGCGCGCCGCATTCAGGCCCATCGCGCGGCCATGATCACGGCCTTTGCCTTTTCCACGCTCTTTCTGGTCAGCTACATCCTGCACCACGCCCTGCACGGCGACGTCCGCTACCCCGCCCACGCCGCCCTGCGCTCGGTTTACCTGCCGCTGCTGGCCAGCCACATTCTGCTGGCCATCGTGGCGCTGCCGCTGGTGCTGGTCACCTTCTTCTTCTCGCTCACCGGCCGGATTCCCCAGCACCGCAAGGTTGCCCGCTGGACCTTTCCGCTGTGGCTTTACGTCTCCGTCACCGGCGTCGTGACCTACGCGATGCTGCGCCTGGCGCAAGGATAGGAGAAATCATGCCGGGCGCGTCACAACTTCACCGTGCCCCATCCTTTTCACGTTCTTTGTGAAAAGGGTGGGAAACCACGAACCTAGACCAGCGTCCTGTTAATGGGAGCGATAATGCCCACAAGCAGCCCCAATCCGAATCCTCAACCACCCGGCGACGGCACCCGCCAACTGCTGCAATGGGGCGCGTCGATGCTGGGTGCGGGCCTGTTGGCCGCGTTGCTGCTTCTAACCCTGCTGGGCGGCTTTTCGCCCACCGGCGCCAGCACCAACACCGGCTGGTTCGCCCTGATCGTTGCGCTGATGTGCATTCCCTTCGGCGGCCTGCTGCTGGCGCTGGGCCTGGCCAAATGGCTGCGCAACCGGAGCGCTGGCCCGCAAACCCTGATCGCTCTGCTATTCTTTTCGATTATTGGAGTGCAACGAACATGGCCAAGAGCGTTAACAAAGTCATCCTTTTAGGCAACGTAGGCAAGGACCCCGAGATTCGTTCCACCGCCAGCGGCACCATGGTGGCCACCTTCACCCTGGCCACCAGCGACCGCTAGAAGGACGCGCAGGGCAACTGGCAGGACCGCACCGAGTGGCACAACCTGGTGGCCTTCAAGCCGCACCGCCGAGATCGTCCGCGACTACGTGAAGAAGGGCTCCAAGCTCTACATCGAGGGCAAGATCCAGACCCGCAGCTGGGACGACAAGGAGACCGGCGCCAAGCGCTACCGCACCGAGATCATCGTCAACGAGCTCTCGCTGCTCTCCGGCCGCGAAGAGGGCGCCGGCTCGGCCGGCAAGTTCCGGCAGCGCGGCGGCCAGCTTCGACCAGCGCCCGCCCGCCGGCATGGACGACGTCGCCCAATCCGCCGAAATCTCCGACGACGATATTCCCTTTTAGGGCTGTACCCAAGGCGCTTCCCCAGCTAGTGAGATGGCACCATGCTCGACAAACTGGCCGGCAGACTGACGTGGGAACAGACGCCCCAGGGAATTTGCGTGGAAATTCCGGCGCGGCCGCCTGCCATGACCTATCTCTTTGTGCCGCTGATTGTGCTTTGGCTGGTTCTGGCGGCCATTCGCTACTGGCATCTGCTGGGGCAGCCCCATGCGGAAGACACTGAATACACGCTGCAACTGATCTCGATGGGGATTTATGCGGTTGGGTTCTGCATCTTCGTGTGCTGGATGGCGTTCATTTTTACGGGCGATTCCATCCTTACCCTGGATAAAACCGAAATGAAGATTCAGCACCGGGTTCTGGGCGTGGAACTGGCCTCGCGCAGCTTTCCATCCAACCAGGTGTATCAAGTGCTCTATATACCTCCGGACCGGCCGGAGACTCGCCGCTCCGTCATCGATCCAAATACAAGCAAAATCCAGTTCGAGGTGGACGACGGGACGCACAGCTTCGCCAGGGGAGTTACAGAGACTGAAGCATGCGCGCTGATCCTGCTGATGCTGACGGTTTATAAGTTCCCCCATAGTTATGCACCCATGATTATCGAAGTATAAATATTTTTACTTAGTTACCCAGAGCGTAACATATCGTAAAAATCGATAGCCGTCCGCGGGCCATGCGCGGTAAGATCGAGAAACCAGAGGAGAGTATCATGCTCGACGCGCTGGCGGGCAGATTGACATGGGAACAGACGGGCCAGGGCATGCGCGTGGAAATTCCGGCGCGCCGCAGCGGGACTATTCTGATTCGCGTGCTGTAGCTGGCGGGTTGGGGCGCTGGAGTGTTTTTATGACCGCTTCCATCCTCTGGAGCCTGACGGGCAAAACCACGCTGGCGCTGGATCCCGGCAATCTGGAGATCGCTCACCAGGTATTGGGACTCCAACTCAATAAGAGAAGCTATGCCAACGCGGATGTGCGTAGCCTTAGATTTGTCCCCGACGAGATCAGGGGCCGATCCGCTCTGCCCAGTGGAATCTGGTTCGAAGAAAACGGCAGGACGCGAAGATTCGCCACGGCGGTGACCGAAACTGAAGCCTCAGCCCTCATCGGCAAAATGCAGGGGGTTTACAAATTCCTCCATTAGCGCGCCGGGATATGCCGGTGAGGCTCGCTGAGATCATCAAGCATGGAGAGGCACTATGCTCGAAAAGCTGGCGGGCAGACTCAAGTGGGAACAGGCGGGCAGCGGTATTCGCGTGGAGATACCGGTACGGCTGGATTGGTGGGTCGTACCCTTTGCAATCATTGTGATCTTGTGGATCGCGGGTGAATGGTTTTATCAGGTTAGCGCCCTCCACGCTACTGGTTTACCAGGCCTTGTATGGATCGCTATCGCATGTGGAAGCGCTGCAAGCTGCATGATTGTGTGCTGGATCCTGTGGGGCCTGACGGGAAAGACTCTGCTGATGCTGAATCCTTGGGAGATGAAGCTGCAGCGCAAAGTCGCTGGCATGGAGTGGAATACACGCGTCTTCGACCCCCGCTATGTGCATAATTTGAGATATATCCCGCCCGCGTATATCTGGGCATTCAGAACGGATACAGACCTGAACACCAGCAAACTCCAGTTCCAGGCCAAGGGCAAAACATACAAATTCGCCAGGGGAATTACCGAGAGAGAAGCCTGCGCGCTGATCGGCCGCATGCTGGAGGTCTACAATTTTCCCAAAGACGGCGCAGATGGTTATATCGGAGTTGCGCCGTAAAACGAATGCAGGGCCGCGCAGGATAAGCCGGCGTGGCCGTGCGGAAACCAAACGGGGCAGCGGAATCATTGCTTCCATGCCCTGCGCGATTACTTCCCTGTAGATTTAGAAACCGGCCTGGAATCCATCAACTGGAGATTGTCCGGCCAACAGATTACTGCGCGGCGTTTTCCGGTTCTTTCTCGGGCTTGCCCAGCGGGTCATTATCGCGGTCTGTGACTTCTACCAAAGCGGCCAGCCGCGCCGCCAGTTCCGGCTTCCAGCATGCCTCCGGAGCGCGCCAGCTCCAGTTGCCTGCGGCCACCGGCGGGCGTATTCATGCGCGCCTCCGAGCCCAGTTCAAGCAGGTCCTGCGCCGGAACCACGGCCATTTCGCCACGCTGCCGGCGGCGGCGCGGATCAGCGGCCACACCGGGCCGGAACTCCCTTTGCCGGTGGGAGCGGCCCCACGCAGGCCTCGACGGCGCTGCGTTCCATCTTGCCGGCCGTCTTCCACCAGCCCAGCGTGGTGTCGTTGTCGTGCGTGCCGGTGTAGGCCACGGTATCCGGCGTGAAGCGGTGGGGCAGGTGGGTATGCGCGCCCTTGCTGCTGAAGCCGAACTGCAGCACCTTCATGCCCGGCATCCCCATCTCCCGCCGCAGCGCGTCTACCTGCGGGGGTAATCACGCCCAGGTCCTCGGCCACCAGCGGCAGCGGCCCCAGCGCCGCCTCCAGCGCGTGAAAGAGCTTGCGCCCCGGCGCCTTCACCCACGCGCCGTTCTACCGCCGTCTCCTCGTCCGCCGGAATCGGCCCAATAGGCCTCGAAGCCGCGGAAGTGGTCCAGGCGGACAATGTCGTAAAGCGCGCACCGCGCGGCGAATGCGTTCGATCCACCAGTCGAAGCCGCGCTCCTCCAGCACCTCCCAGCGATAGAGCGGATTGCCCCAGCGCTGCCCGGTGGGCGAAAAGTAGTCGGGCGGCACGCCGGCGATGCGCTACCGGCTTCAGATCCTCGTCCAGTTCAAAGAACTCAGGGTGCACCCACACGTCGGCCGAATCCATGTTGACGAAGATGGCCACGTCGCCCAGGATGCGAATTGCGCTGCGCGCCGCGGCCTCGCGGAGGTCGTTCCACTGCCGCGAAAAGGCAAACTGCAGCACCTGCTCCTGGGCCAGCGCGCGCCCGTGTTCCGCGGCTGCCTTCGGCCAGCGCCTGCGGCTGGCGGCGGCGCAGCGGCTCGGGCCAGGCCGTCCACGCGCCGGTATTGAACTGGCGGCGCAGCACGGCATAGAGAGCGTAATCGGCCAGCCAGCCCGCCTCCGCCCGGCAAAACTCCTCGAACTGCTCCCATTGCCCGGCCAACTTCGGCATCATGCGGCCCGCGGTCGAGAAAGTTTCCCGCCGCCTCGTAGAGCAGGGGCAGCTTGCGCTCTTCCACCTCGTCGAAATCCACGTTGCCGCTTCGGCCGGCCAGTCCGGCGATGCGCTCGCCGTCGATCCAGCCCCAGTCGGACAGAAATTCGAGGCTGATGAGATAGGGATTGCCCGCAAAGGCCGATGAGCCCGCATAGGGCGAGTTGCCGTAGCCCGTGGGGCACAGCGGCAGAACCTGCCAGATGTGCTGCTTGGCCGCGGCCAGAAAGGCCACAAACTCGTGCGCCGCAGGCCCCAGGTCGCCGATGCCGCCATAGGACGGCAAAGAACTTACGTGCAGCAGAACTCCGGACGAGCGTTGAAATTCCATGGTTTCATTATCGGCCGGACGGGGTAAAGCTGCTGAGTGAATTTGGCTACTTTGAAAGGGCGCGGCTTTGCAACTGGCGGAATAAACTCGCGGATGTGAAAAGGCCCGTATCCGCAATTGGATACGGGCCTTTCTACTGCTTTCTTCGATTGCCGGCCTACCTCCCGGAATCTCCGGCGTTCTTTGCCTTGGCGTTCATCTGGATGCGCTTGTTCTTCTTGTATTCGTTGATGATCGCCGCTCATGAAGACGCTGAAGGCTTCGTTGCGGCGCTCTCGCCAGCATCTGGTCGCGGGTCTGGTCGAAGTTTTTGGCGATCTCGTCCGCGCTGGGCTCCTGCTTGTCCACCAGTTTGGCCACCACGCCGGTGCGCCGCGCGTTGATGGGTCCGCTGATGTCGCCCACCTTCATATCGAAGAGTTGCGGAGCCAGCCTGGCCTACCTGGCCGAAATCGGGCACCTGGCCGGTCTCACCCACCAGGTCGCTGGTCTTGACGGTCGCGCCCTCCTCCTTGGCGGCCTTGGCCAGATCGTTCATGGCTCTTGGCCCTTGTCGGCCAGTTCCGTGGTCTTCTGGGCCAGCAGGGCGGGCAGTTGCTCGCTGCGATAGTCGTCCAGAACGTGGCTCTTCCAGTCGGCAAAGCTCGGGCGCGTGGGCCGCGGCGATGCCCGTAACCTGGAAGATCGCGTAGCCCTCGCCGGTGGGCGCGGACTGCGGCGGATCGCCCTGCTTGGACTGGAAGGCCTTGGCGATGATCTGTGAGCTGTCGGGCAGCGCCGAAATCACGCCCTGGCTGTCGACCAGCGGCGTGGTCACCACTTGCAGATGATGGGCCGCCGCGGTCTTCTCCAGGCCGTTCTTGATGGCCTCCGAGGTCAGCGTCCTGCGCATAGTTCTCCTCGGCCTGCGCCTCCTTCTGGCGGATCAGCGTGGCCTGGATGGTGGGCAGCACCTCGTTGAGCGTGCTGCGCGTGCGCCGGCTGGCGCTCTTCCACCTGCACGATGTGGTAGCCGAACTGGCTCTTCACGATCTGTGTGTCGCCGATCTTCTGGGTGAAGATGGCGTTGTCGAACTCCGGCACCATGCGTGCCGCGCTGGGCAAAGCCCAGTTCGCCGCCGTTGTCCTTGCTGCCGGGGTCGTCGGAGTTCTTCTTGGCCAGGTCGGCAAAGTTCGCGCCGCCCTGAATCTGCTTGAGCAGCCCTTCGGCCTTGGCCTTGGCCGCGGCATCGGTCTTGGCGTCGGCGTCCGGAGCCACCTTGATGAGGATGTGCCGCGAGCGCGCCTGCTCCGGCGCCGAGTACTCGACTGGTGATGCGTTGAAGTACTGCTGAATCTCCTGCTGGCTGGGCTGCGGCACGCCGCCGGGCAGTTCGTTGGGAGTAAAGGCAAAGTAGGTGATCTTGCGCTCTTCCGGCACCGCCGTGGCATAGCGCGCGGCGTTCTTCTTGAAGAAGGCCTCCAGCTCGCCGTCCGAGGGGTTGATCGGTCTTGCGCAGGTCGTCCGCGGAGATCACCGCGTAGTCGAACTTGATCTTGATGTTGTCCTTGCGATAAGCGTCGCGCACTTCCTGGTCGCCCACCGTGACCCCGCCGGTGATCAGCGCCTGCAGCCGGCGGATGACGATATCGCTGCCTCATGTCTTCCTCAAACTCCGCCACCGAGATGATTGAACCGTGGCTGGCGATCAGGGCGGCGTAGTGCATCGTCGCCGATGAACTTGCCGTTGGGGAAGAGTACCTGGCCGATCTGGCCTGGTGTGCAGGTACTGGATCACATCGTCGTTGGTGGCGTGGATGCCCAGCTTCTCCGCCTCCAGCCAGCAGAATCTGCTGCTGCACCAGTTGCTGGCCGACCTGCTGCTCAAACAGGCCGCAGGATCATCGGGTTGTCGGCGTATGCGGGTTCTGCTGCTGCAACTGCTGGCGGGCCATCTGCTCCACCTGCTCGCTGGCTCACCGTCTCGCCCGAGGAGAGGAAGCGGCTGTACCAGTGGGGATAGATCACGGCATAGGTATCGGCGGACGCGGCGCCCTGGCCGGTAAGGCCGGGAATCAGGTACACCACCATGCCCACCGAGGCGGCGGCGATGATGACGACGAAAAGCGCCTTGGTCAACGCGATTGTCTGTCTGCAGGAAACGAATCATGGATGGACTTGAACCTTCAACTCTCTACGCGCGGGCGTGGTGTGCCTGCCCTGGGCAACCCTGGGCCGGACGGAACCAGCACGGGCGGCTCAAACGCGGGCATCTCCCACGGATGCGCAATTCTCGCTCGACGCGATTCATAGCCATTATAGACGAGTAGAGAACCGGCGACTGTCAGCCCGTTCTACGATGCAAAGCGGGCATCCCGGCTTCCGGGATGCCCGCTGCTGCTGAGCAGATTGCCGCTCTTATCGCCAGTAGTAATATCCGCCCGTCATGAAGTACGGACGGTAGTACACCGGCGGATAGCCGTAGGGATAGGCGGCGTAATAGCGTGGGCCGTAGGGGTAATAGCCGCGCCGGTAGAGGCTCGGGCCGCCCTGATAAAGCCCCTGTGCCAGCCGGGCTGCTTCCTGCGTGCTCACCGGCGCGACCGTCAGCGGAGATTTCAGGTGGAAGTCCACCCGCGCCTCGGCGGGAATCCAGATCCCCGGTCCGGGAGAAGCCGCAGAAGCCGCCGTGCCCGCTGCCAGGCCCGCCCCGGCGCCGACCGCGCAGCCAAAGCCGCGGCCCACGGCGCAGCCGATAATGGTGCCCAGAATTCCGCCGCCCAGGGCGCTGCCCACCGTCTGACCGGCCTTATTCGGCCCCTTCACCTTGAACTGGTCGGTATCCAGCGGGTAGCTTTGCCCGCCCAGGTCCAGCGAGGTAAGTTTGAGCGCCAGTACCGGGCTGCCGGCCAGTTCGCCGGGCTTTTTGACCTCGGTCACCACGCCATGCACGGTGGCGCCGCGCGGAATGGCCAGCACGTTGCCGACCGCCACGTCGGCGATCACCATGAACTGCACCGGCTCGCCGTCCTTGGCCTTCTTGCTGTTCACCGGCTCGCTGGTGCGCAACTGCAACAGGGTGCCCTGGGGTACGGTCACAGGGCCCGTGGGCGCCGCATAAGCCGGTGCAGGGGGAGGATTATAACCCTGCTGCGGAGGCGCATACTGAGGCCGCGCGGGCGGGTATTGCGGATAAGGCGCCTGTCCCTGATCGGGCGGGGGGGCCTGCTGTGGATATGCCTGGGGCGGAGGCATGGGACCGTTGTCCGGCTGGTTTTCCGCTTCCGGAACGCCTGCGTCGCCGGGATTCGTGGGGGGCGCGGCCTGGGCAGCCTGGGGATTGCCGACCGTCAGGTTGTTGTGCACCGCGGTCACGCCCTCCACATGTCCGGCAAGCGACCCCGCCAGCTCCTTGGAGGCCGCGCTGGATACTGTTCCTGAGAGCGTAACCTCGCCCTGGATGGTTGCGGCAGTAATGAGATCGCTCTTCAGCACCGGGGAAGCGTCAAGGGCATGCACCACGTCCATCTCGATCTGTCCGTCGGTGCGCTGGGCAGCCGCCGGGGCGGGGGATGCGGCCGCGGCTGCGCCCTGATCCTGGGCCAGCGCCATCGCGCCGCACAGGACCAGCAACCCGGCACAGGCCAGAATCTGCGGAAATAAACTCTTAAGCAATGACCGATTCATCATCATGCTTCTCCTCTGCCTGATGCGTTCTTCCCACGCCGGTTTGATGCCACAACAGGCAGGAAAGACGCTCAATGGTTCTGCTTCCGGTTCATACCGTTAGACGGAAAATCGCGGAAGCCGTCACAGGGTTCAACCCCGCTGCCGGAAAAAAGTTCCGCCTCCTGAGAACCTGATTTTACCTGAGCGCCTCATCGATAGCCGCGGCCAGTTTCTTCAGCCCGGCAGCCACATCGGAGCCCAGGTGGACCCGCACCACGCGGCGTCCGCGCGACTCCAGCACTGCCAGGTCCCCGGCAGCCTGGGCGTCGATCACCACCCCAAAGCTCAACTTCTGCCCCGGTATATCCACGTCGATGGCATGATCCGCGGTGATCTGCAGAAAGACCCCGGTGTTAGGACCGCCCTTGTAATCCTGCCCGGTGGAGTGCAGGAAACGCGGGCCGAAGCCCAGGCAGGTAGCCACACGTTTGGCATCGCGCACCTGGTGCCGGAAGCCCTGGAGGACGGCTTCGTATCCGGGAAACATGGGCAGGAAAGCCAGCGTGGCAAAGTAGTCGCCGGGATGAATCCGGTTTAGATGCGCACGCAGATACCCGGCCAGCGCCGCGGCGGGCGCAGCCTCTTTCAGCGCGGCTGCGTAGGCCTCTGTGGCGTAGAGTTTGATGCCCTCATCCACCAGCACCGGCTGGCGCTGCGGCAGCATGCCCGTCTGCTCGTAGGCCGCGGTAAGGGCCCGTGTCTCGATCTTGGCCGACTCCACGTCCGGCTGGTTGAAAGGATTGATGCCCATCACCGAACCGGCCACCGCCGTGGCCACCTCCCACAGGAAGAACTGCCCGAAGATCTCGTACAGGTTCGCAATCTCAAAGCGCACCACCGCGTGGCCGGCAGCCTCCAGAGCCGCAACTTTGGCGTCCTGAATTTTGTCGGACGTGCCCGCCAGGCGGATATAGGCGAAGATGCGGTCACTGCCGTAAACCTGGGGCGTGGCAATGGCCTCGCGGTCCACCGGCGTGATGCCTTTGCCCAGCTTTCCGGTGGATTCGGCGATCAACTGCTCCAGCCACGCGCCCAGGTCGTAGATCTCCGGCGAGGTGAAGATGGTGAGCTTGTCCCGTCCGGCGTTGGCTGCCGTGCCCAGAATCAGGCCCAGCTCGACGGCGGGATTGTCTGCCGGGGACTGTTTGGCCAAAGCCACGGACCTGGCCGCCTCGGCCAGTAACTTGCCCGCATCCAGGCCCGCCACCGTGGCCGCCACCACGCCAAAGTTCGACAACGCTGAGTAGCGCCCGCCGATCTGCGGGTCGCCATAGAATATGTGCCGGAAGCCGTCGGACCTGGCCACCTGCTCCATCTTTGAGCCGGGGTCGGTAATGGCCACGAAATGGCTGCCTGCATTCCCGGCGCCCACGGCCTTCTTCATCTCCTCAAAGAAATATTGTTTTAGAACGTTCGGTTCCAGCGTGGAGCCGGATTTGCTGGCCACAATCACCAGCGTTTCCTTCAGCTTCACCTTGTTGAGCGCGGCCTTCACCTGCGCCGGATGGGTGGAGTCCACGATGTGCAGCGCCGGGAAGCCCCACTGCCGGCCGAAGGTCTCAGCCAGCACTTCGGGGCACAGGCTGGAGCCGCCCATGCCCAGCAGCAAGGCCGTCTGCCACCCCGCGGCCTTGACCTCGGCGACCAGCGCGGCAAAGGCCGCCAGCTCCTTCTGCTGCCGTTCGACAATGTCCATCCAGCCCAGCCATTTTTCTTCGCCGTCGCGAGTCCACAGGCCGGGGTCCTTCTGCCAGAAGCGGTCTACTTTGCTGTTGGCGTGCCAGTCGGCGGCGGCCATATCCACCGCGCTGCGTAGTTCTTGGGGAAGTGCGAATCGAAAGCTCATATCATTATTGATTGTGCCTGAAAGAAGAGGTTACAGAAAGGCGCGCATCCTTCCGGCGCCCGTTGGAAGCAGATTTTCACAGATGCAAAGACCGGCGAGCCCTGCAACAGGTCAACGCGGGTAACCCGGCCTGGCCGTCAATGGGGACGGATGTGCCTGAACTTGTAGACGGCTCCCAAGGTAAAACCGTGCGGCTCGAGCGTGCCGATGCCGAAGTGGGTCCAGAACTGGTACTCGTAGTCGCCGCGTACCCAGACGTTGCGCCAAGCGCGCAACTCGACGCCGGCGCCTGGGACCTTGATGGTGCGGCTGTCATGAGAATAATAGGGATCGTTGACGTTGAAATCGATGCTGCCGTATCCGATTAGGTACTTGCCGTAGAAATGGATTCTGCGGTAGCGGCGCCAGGTGTAGACCGCCCCACCCTCGGCGGTGTCCTCGCGCAGTTTCGTGTCCGTGCCTGTACGGCCGTAGTTGAGATCGCGAGCCTCCGCTTCCACGCCCAATCCGCGCAGGAACCTGGGAACATGGTAGAAGTCCCAGTCGATCCACAAGGTGGGGCCTTCCAGGCGGCCACTGTATGCGGTGTAGTAGTGGGAGGTGAAATCGGCGAAACCTCCGCCTACGGAAAGCGGCAAACTGTTTTGCGCGGCCGAGGGAATGACCTGGGAAAACAGGGGAAATGCTGTAATAAAGAGCACTGCCAGCGACAGCCTGACACTCAGCCTGAAAAACATGCCGCGTCTCCTTCGTATAGCAAATTTTCCTTTCGACAATAACCTGTGTGGGGCGTGCGCACAATCACCTTTTGGGGGCATGCGCGCAACCCATTGGGCAGTTTACATCGGCAACTCTGGATTTTAAGACAAAGATTGTGCGAAAAAGTTGTTCATATTCGCCGGAATTCCTGAATTGAATTCCGCGTCCGCCTGCATTTCGGCGTTGGTAAGCCAGACAATTTCATCCGCGGCGCGGCCGGCCGCCGTCATGGAGTCTTTCCCGGCCAATGGGGCGTGATGCGGATCAGTTCCAGGCCGCCCGCATCCTCAACCGTGAATGCGGGCGAAGCCGCCGGCACAGCCACGATTCCCCGCGCGGGCAGATTGACGGGCTCGAAGCCCTGCCCCGCGATTCTGCCTTTGCCGTCCGCCGCAAACAGATAGGCCAGCCCACGCGGCGGCTCGTCCTGGCCCCGCAGTGAGGCGCTCGAGCGGCTCCCCGCAAGCGGAATCCGCTCCACGCGAAAGTACTCCACATCGATGAGAATGGTGCGGTCCCCGAGCACCCTGGGCGGGACCTTGCCGGCGCGGGTCTTGAGATGCGTGGCTTCAAGGGATTTTTCGATATGCAGCTCGCGGGGGCGTCCATAGTCGTACATGCGGTAGGTCAGGTCGCAGTTCTGCTGCGTCTCCAGCAGAACCGATCCCGGCCAGATGGAGTGAACTGTCCCGGCATCCACAAAAATCACCTCTCCCGCCGCCACCGGCAGCATCTTCAGGCTGGTCTCCAGCGTGCCCTCGTGAATCTCTTCCCTCACCTGCTCCAGGGTTACGCCCGGCTTGAGCCCCAGGGCCACCATCGCTCCCGGCTGGGCCGCCAGCGCGTACCAGCATTCGGTCTTGCCGCGCGGCTCGCCGTACTTGTGCGCCATCTCGTCGTCCGGGTGCACCTGCACGCTCAGCTTCTCTTTGGCAAAGATCACCTTGATCAGCAGCGGCGACTCCGGCGACGACGCTCCCTCGCCCAGCAGGGCCTGCGGCATCTGGCGAAAGAAGCCGCCCAGCTTTTGCCCGGCGTGCGGGCCGGTGGCGATCGGACACTCATCCCCGGTCAGCCATACCTCCCCGATGGGATCTCCACTTGTTACGGCATGGTCATACCAGGGACGAAGATCGCGGTAACCCCAGACCCGGGGATCGTAGATGGGATCAATGCGAAAGGGTGCGAGTTGCACAGGCGGGGATTGCCCAGTAGAAGCCATGCGCGTTGCCTCTATCCTCCACTACAACAAGCCGCTTGCCGCTATTAGCGGGCGGCGCACAACAGCTCGGAGCCGATCTCCGGCCGCAACCCCACTTTAGCAGAGAGGCAAACAGATCATTCGCGAATTCCGAGCGGCCGATGATTACGAAGTGATCGCGCTGTCAGGGCGGCAGGCGGTCTTATCCATGTCTGCCGTGGGAAGCTGCAACGACATCGCGTTTCACCAGCAGGATGGTGACATCATCCTCGTTGAAATGCGGGTCTACGAGCGATTTCAAAAGATGCATCGTTTTTCCCGAAGGGTCAGCCAGCGCATCGCGCAAGCGTTTTTCGGCATTTTCTCCGGAGATCGAATCGGTAAATCCGTCTGTGAAAACCAGGAGGACACCGGCAGGAGGGAGAAGAACCGTACGAGCCTGATATGCCGCTTCGGGAAATAGTCCCAGCGGCATGCCCGTAGCTTCCAGCCTGATGGCAGATCCGGAGCCGAAAACCAGCGGGGCGTTGTGGCCGGCGTTCACATAGGTCAATTCTCCCGTCTCGCGGTTCAGCAGGATGAATACCGCGGTGGCAAAACGATCGCTGGGAGTATAGCGGCACAGGTGCCTGTTAATCTGCCGGGCCAGCGCCAGGGGATCCGCTTCTATGTTCGCGATGCTTCTCACCAGCGCTTGTATGTTCGCCGCCAGCAGCGCCGCCGGCATCCCCTTCCCGGAAACATCCGCTACCGCGAAAAGCGTTCGCTGACCGGCCAGCTCGATAACGTCGAAGTAATCGCCGCCCACCTCGCGATAGGGCTTATAGAAGGTCTCCACTTCATAGCCCGGCAAGGGGTCCAGTTTCCCGGGATGAAGGGTCTGCTGGATCTGCCGCGCGGCAATCTGGTCGGCTTCAAGCTGGGTCTTGCTGACAAACTCCGAGGTCAGCATCGCGTTCATCAGACCCCAGCCGATCAAGTAAAACAGGCACACAAATCCATAGAGAAGTAATCCGTGCGGCCATATCAAAGGCCACACCAGAGACCGCGACCAAAGACAATAAATGGCGTATCCCTGGAGCAAATACCCGATCCATGTGATGATGCGCTTGGACCTGGGCATCTCGCGGGTCCAGGTGCTGACGGAGTACTGGAACATGCCACGAAAGGATCTGATGGCCCTGGCGAGCCTTGTCTTGAGGGCGTGAAATTGCATTGCCGAAGTCTATCAAGACGCAGGGGCCTGGTGAAGAGCGAGTTCGGCAGCGCTTGCCCGCTCCCGCCTGAAGCAGATAGCCTAGAGCCTGTTATCAACGATAGGAAAGTAACGAAAGAGAGAACGCCAGCGCATGGGTAAGCCAGTTTCCATCTGCGTAATCGGGTCAGGATACGTGGGCCTTGTAGCGGCGGTTTGCTTTGCCGAGATGGGCCATCGCGTCCTGTGCGTGGACAATGACGAAGCCAGGGTAAAAACCCTGCGCGAAGGCGGCGTGCCCATCTACGAGCAGCACCTGCCCGAACTGCTGGCCAAACACCTGAACCGCGGCGTGGAGTTCACCTGCGACCTGGGCGCGGCCCTCAGGCGCAGCGAGGCCGTCTTCATCGCCGTGGGCACCCCCCAGGGCGATACCGGCGCCGCCGACCTCTCCTACGTGGAGGCCGTGGTGGCGGAGATTGCCCGCGCCATCAAGGGCTACAAGGTGATCGTGGAAAAGAGCACCGTGCCGGTCTACACCAACGAGTGGATTCGCCGCGTGCTGCATCGCCACGGCGTGGACGCGCAGCATTTCGACGTGGTTTCAAACCCCGAGTTCCTGCGCGAAGGCACGGCCATCGGCGACTTCCTGCATCCCGACCGCATCGTGGTGGGCGCCGGCACAGAGCGCGCCGCCGAGGTGCTCAGGCGCATCTACGAGCCTCTCACCGGGGGCGGCTACTACTCTCAACCGGATTCTCTTCGAGGAGCCTGCTCGATGCAATGCCCAGCCCGCCTGCTGGTCACCTCGGCCGAAAGCGCGGAGATCATCAAGCATGCCTCCAATGCCTTCCTGGCCATGAAAATCTCCTTCATCAACGCGGTGGCCAACCTGGCCGAGGCCGTGGACGCGGACATTGAAGACATCGCCGCCGGCATGGGCATGGACAGCCGCATCGGCCCCCGGTTCCTGAGAGCCGGCCTGGGCTATGGCGGATCTTGTTTTCCAAAAGATGTGGCCGCCTTTCACTGGGTGGCGCAGCAGCGCGGCGTGGACTTCCAACTCCTGCAGGAGATCAGCAACATCAACGAAAACCAGAAGGACGTTTTTTTCAACAAAGTGCTCTCCGCGCTGTGGACCCTGCGCGGCAAGCGCCTGGCCGCCCTGGGCCTGGCCTACAAGGGCGATACCGATGATATTCGCGAGTCGCCCGCCATCGACGTGATCAATAAACTGCTGGAAGCCGGCGCCATCGTATCGGCTTATGATCCGGCGGCCATGGCGCGCGCCAGGGCCGTGCTGCCGCCCTCGGAAAAGCTCAGCTATGCGGCCGACATCTATGAAGCGGCCAAGGATGCCGACGCGGTGCTGATTCTGACCGACTGGAAGGAGTTTGCTTCGATCGACCTGGCGCGGCTCAACCGCACAGTCCGCTTCCCCATCGTCATTGACGGCCGCAACCTTTACCAACCGCAGACCATGCTGGAGCACGGCTTCACCTATGTGAGCGTGGGCCGGCCGGCAACCTACCAGGCGCAGCAGGGCAAGCCGCGTAGAATGGTGCTGTAAGTACAGGGTCTTCATAAATTTCGATGCCGGTTCCGCCGCACCCGGGTCATCGAGCTAGGGAGCACGAACTCTTGACCATGCGCGTACTGGTTACCGGCGCCGCCGGATTTCTTGGCTCTCACCTGACCGACCGCCTGTTGGGTGAAGGGCATACCGTTGTCGGCGTCGACAACCTCTCCACCGGCGACAAGGACAACCTGGCCCACCTGGCCCAGGAACCGCGCTTCCGCCTCGAGCTGCGCGATATCTGCCAGCCTTTCGATCCCGGCCCGGTGGACTACGTCTTCAATTTTGCTTCTCCGGCCAGCCCCACCGAGTATCATCGCCTGCCCATCGAGACCCTGCGCGTGGGCTCCGTGGGCACGGAGAACACCCTGGAGATCGCCGCTAGATATGGCGCGGGCTTTCTGCACGCCTCCACCTCGGAGTGCTACGGCGACCCGCTGCAGCATCCGCAGACCGAGGACTACTGGGGTCACGTGAACCCGGTGGGCCCGCGCTCGGTCTACGACGAGGCCAAACGCTACGGCGAGGCGTTGGTCATGGCTTACCACCGCTCTCGCGGCGTCAATACTCACCTGGTGCGCATCTTCAACACCTACGGTCCCCGCCTGCACCCCAGCGACGGCCGGGTGATCGCCAATTTCCTCATGCAGGCCCTGCGCGGCGAGCCGCTCTCCATCTACGGGGACGGCAGCCAGACGCGCAGCTTCTGCTACGTGGACGACCTGATCGAGGGCATCATGCGCCTCTCGCGCTGCGATGAACACATGCCGGTGAACCTCGGCAACCCCCAGGAGTGCACCATCCTGGAGTGCGCCCAGGCGGTGCTGGAAGTGACCGGATCGAAGAGCGCGTTGCGCTTTGAATCCCTGCCCGAGGACGACCCCACGCGCCGCTGCCCCGATATCGCCAGGGCTCGCGCCCTGCTGGGATGGGAGCCGCGCATCTCTCTCAGGGAAGGGCTGCGGAAGTCGCTCCGGTTCTTCGAGAACAAGGTCGCCGCTGAAGCCTGACTACTACGCTGGAATCGCTGTCGAGCCGGAGATCGTCTCCCCTAGTAAAGGCTTGGCCTGCCGGCTCCGAGCCGCCTCTTCCGTCCCGACGGCATCCATTATCCTGTTGATTCTTAGATAAATATTGCAAAAAACTATACCTGCGAATGCCGCACTTTGCTACTCTTGCCCTATCATGGAACGGCCGATCTTATTGCTTTTGACTGCTACAGTCCTTTTTGCGGTCTCCCAGCCGGCTGACGCGCAGAAATTTTTACCCAAGTCCATTCAGTTCAAGGGAGCCCCGGAGTACTCCGACCAAGAGTTGCTGGACGCCGCGGGACTGAAAAAGGGCACGGTCCTGAACGTTGCCGAGATGAAGGACCACTCACAAAAGCTCATGGACACCGGCGTCTTCGACACTCTCAGCTTCAAGTTCGACGGACAGGACCTCATCTATACCCTAGTTCCTGCCATCACGCTGCTTCCCATTCGCCTGGAGAACCTGCCGCTCACGCCGGGCAAGGAGCTGGATGCCAAGCTGCATGACCGCTTTCCGCTCTACCACGGCAAGGTGCCAAGCGAAGGCAGCCTGCTGGATAGCGTGCGCGGCGCATTGGAAGAAATGCTCGCATCACAGGGCATCAAGGCTACCGTCAAAGCCATGCCTTTCGGCACTCCGGGCACAAAGAACGTCACCGCCATGAACTTCTCCATCGAATCGCCGCCCGTGCGTGTGGGTACGATCCAACTGGATGGCATCTCACCGGAAATGCTATCCGGGGTCAAGTCTGTCGCGCAAAACGTAATAGGAACGCCGTTCGACACCGAGAATACAGAAAAGAACCTGGAGCACATCTTCGAGTTGTTCTACACCGATGAAGGCTACGCTGCCGTGAAAGTTCATGTCGAGCGGTCAGGCAATCCGGTGATCGCGCCCGACGCCATCGCCATCCCATATTCCGTGTCCATTCAGGAGGGTCGGCTCTACAAGCTGGGTTCCATTCATCTCCCGGCAAACGCCCTGGTCACCCAGGAAGAGATTGACAAGATCATTGGCTCCCATGGCGGGACCACTGCGAAAGGCCTGACCCTCCGCTCCATCTGGTACCTAATCTCCACCCGCTACAAGTCCAAAGGCTACCTGGACTGCGCGATAAATCCGCAGCCGGAGTTTGATGAAGCCTCCGGGATTGTCAATTACACGATGGATATCCAGCCCGGCCCGGTCTACCACCTGGCCTTAGTCAAATTCGATAACGTCAGCGACGAGTTGCGCAGGCTGTTGATGCGAAGCTGGCAAATGCTCCCCGGCGACCCGTTCGACCTGACTTATGTCTCTAATTTCATCGTCAAAGCGCAGAAAGATGACCCGGCTCTGCAACGCACGTTGGCCACGGTCAAGGTAACCTACGACGTCCGCGCAGACCCGCAAACGCGCGACGTGAATGTTGTCATCCGACTGGAAAAACGGCCCTGAGTAGCTGCACCACGATTCCACGCGCACACGCTCGTCTGCGGCAAGTTATTTTTAGTGCCCGCCTGGGCGGCCAGTCTTCACTCCCACTCGATGGTGCCGGGCGGCTTGGAGGTGATGTCGTAGACCACGCGGTTGATGCCGCGCACCTCGTTCACAATGCGGCTGGAGATGCGCTTCAGCACCTCGTAGGGCAGCGGCGTCCAGTCGGCGGTCATGCCGTCTTCCGAGTGCACCGCCCGCACCGCCGCGGTGTACGCATAGGTCCGCTGGTCGCCCATCACGCCCACGCTCATCACCGGCAGCAGCACGGCAAAGCTCTGCCAGATCTTCGAGTAGAGCCCGGCGGCCTTGATCTCGGCCACCACGATCTCGTCGGCCTCCTGCAGCAGCGCCACGCGCTCCGGCGTCACCTCGCCCAGGATGCGCACCGCCAGTCCCGGCCCCGGAAACGGCTGCCGCCCCAGAATCTCTTCCGGCATCCCCAGGTCGCGCCCAATGCGCCGCACTTCATCCTTGAACAGGTCGCGCAGCGGCTCAATCAGCTTGAGCTTCATCCGCTCCGGCAGGCCGCCCACGTTGTGGTGGCTCTTGATGGTCTGGCTCGGCCCCTTCACGCTGCGACGACTCGATCACGTCGGGGTAGAGCGTTCCCTGCACCAGCCAGTCCACTCCGCCGGTCTGCTTGGCAATGCGCGCCGCCTCGTCGTCGAAGACGGCAATGAACTCCGCGCCGATGCGCTTGCGCTTGGTCTCCGGATCGGTGACTCCGGCCAGTTGCGCCAGGAACCGCTCGCTGGCGTCCACGGCCACAATATTCAGGCCCAGCTTGTCGCGCAGGTTCTTCTGCACGTTCTCGAACTCGTTCTTGCGCAGCACGCCGTTGTTGACAAAGATGCAGGTCAACTGGCTGCCGATGGCCTTGTGCACCAGCACCGCCGCCACCGACGAATCCACGCCGCCGGAGAGCCCGCAGATCACGTGGCCCTTGCCCACCTTCTCGCGAATCGCCGCCACCGTGCGTCTCGATAAAGTGCGCCGGCGTCCAGTCGCCGCGCGCGCCGCAGATGTTGAAGACAAAGTTCTTGATGAGTCTGCGGTCCCAGCGGCGTGTGGTGCACCTCGGGATGGAATTGCACCGCCCAGATGCGGCGCTCCTCGTTGGCAATGCCGGCCAGCGCGTTGGAGGTGACCGCGGTGCGGTGGAAGCCCGCCGGCAGCTTCAGCGCCTCGTCGCCGTGGCTCATCCACACCGCCAGCGTCGGCGGCAGCCCGGCAAACAGCGGCGTTGCGCTGTCCTCGATCGTCACCTCGGCGTGGCCGTACTCGCGCTTAGGCGCCGACAGCACCTTGCCGCCCAGATGGTGCACGATGAAATGCAGCCCATAGCAGATGCCCAGCACGGGCACGCCCAGTTCGAGCATTTTGGGGTCGGCGGCAGGCGCGTCCGCATCGTACACCGACGACGGCCCGCCGGAGAGAATCATCCCCAGCGGATGCAACGCCTGAATCTCGCTGAGAGGCGCCGTGCAGGGCAGCACCACGGAGAAGACGTTCTGTTCGCGAATCCGCCGCGCAATCAGCTGCGTATACTGCGAACCGAAATCGAGAATGACGATCGTCTGGGTGGCCACGTTTCAAGTGTGGCAGCACCAAGACAGGATGTAAAGACGCATCTATTCTGTGCATAGAAGCCCGGACCGGGTGTAAGATTCGGATTAGGAGCAGTGATTCCAATGGGCGTCGTCGAAGATGTTCGCCAGGTATTGCAGGATTTTCTCGCCCCCGAACTGCGCGAAATCCGGGGCCAATTTGCAGTCGTTGACAAGCGGCTGGACGCCATGGAGGAAATTAATCGCATCCGTTACGAGGCTATCGTCCAGCGCCTCGAACTAATACAGCAATCTTTTGCCTTCGACAAACGCATCTCGAGCCTCGAAGAAGACAAGCGACGCTCCGCCTAGCCCAACCCCCTATCTACTATTCATAGTGATACCGCGCCTGCACAAACTCGATCCGGTCCTCGCGGACGCGATAAACCAGGCGATGCTCCTGCGTAACTCTTCGGCTCCAGCAGCCTGCCAACTCGAACCTCAGCGGCTGGGGCTTGCCGACGCCCGCGAATGGATCGGCGAGAATCGCAGCCATCAAATCAATGACGCGGAGCGCGGTTTTGCGGTCCGTCTCAATCCAGTACCGCAGATCGTCTCGAAACTTGCTTGAGATTACCGCGACACGATCAACTGGCTTGCTCATGGATTCAATCAGCTTGCCTTGTCCAAACCAACCGAATGACGAAGCTCCTCCAGGGTCATCACCTCTCCGCCACCTCGCTCCAGCTCGCGCAACGACTCAAGTAACCGCTCGGCATTTTTCGGCGAGCGCAGCAGGTGCGCGGTCTCTATCAGGCCTGCCAATTCATCAGCCGGGATGATGGCCACGTTGCGCGCGCTACGCCGCCGGACTATCACTACTTCACGGTCGTCCGTCACCTGATCCAGAAACCCGGCCAATTTTTCCCGCAGGGCGGTATAGGTGGTCTCCACAGCCATCCCGATAACCTCTGTTTTCAAACGTACAGCTTTCCTGTACGTGTTGTCAAGGGAGCCGGTCGGCGGCCAGAGCGCCGATCAATGAGCAAGTCATTATTTGATGGCTAGAGCGCCGCAGATACTTACGCGGTTAACTCCGCTCTTTTCAGTCCGGGAGCGAGCAGGACCATGAGGAACAGGGCCAGCAGGTAAGCGCCGGCCGCAATGTCAAAGAGAATCGTATAGCTATGCGTCATTTGCAGAAGGAAGCCCGCAAAGGTGGCAAACAGCGTGCCGCCCACCGAACCGGCCATGCCGCCGATGCCCACCACGGAGCCTACCGCGCTGCGCGGAAACATATCCGACGGCGTGGTGAGTAGATTGCACGACCAGCCGCTATGCGCACTCACCGCCAGGCTGAGCAGCGCAATGGCGGCCCACTCCGACTGGATGTAGGTGATGGCGAATACGGGGACCACCAGGCAGGCGCAAAGAAGCATGGCCGCCAGCCGCGCGTTCGCGGGCGAGAGGCCCAGGCGGCGGAAGGGAGCGGGCAGCCAGCCTCCGGTTACGCTGCCAACCGTGGAAACGTTGTAGATGATGATGAGCGGCAGCCCCAGGTGGGAAAGGTCCAGATGAAATTTGGAGTCGAAGTAGGAGGGCATCCAGAAGAGATAGAACCACCAGATGGGATCGGAGAGAAACTTGCCCACGGCAAATGCCCAGGTCTGGCGGCAGCCCAGCAACTTGACCCACGGCGTGGAGGGCCCCGGCTTTTCAGTCACTCCCTGGTTGATGTACCGCAGTTCGGCGACGCTGAGCTTGGGGTACTCGGCGGGCTTGCGGTACTTGCTGTACCACAAGATGATCCACAGCATGCTGAAGATGCCGGTCACCAGAAAGGCCGCATGCCAGCCATAGTGAATCGTCACCCAGGGCACGATGAGCGGAGCCAGGATGGCGCCCACATTTACCCCGGAGTTGAAGATGCCCGTAGCCAGCGAGCGCTCGCTCTGCGGGAACCACTCGGCCACGGTCTTGAGCGCCGCGGGAAAGTTGCCGGATTCCCCAAAGCCTAGAGAGAAGCGCACCATGCCGAACTCCAGCATGGAGTTGGCCAGTGCGTGGCCCATGGCCGACAGGCTCCAGATGGCCATGATGACCGTGTAACCGATGCGCGTCCCCACCTTGTCGACGAATCGCCCGGCCGTCACCATGCCCAGCGCGTAGGCCACCTGGAAGGCGTCCACGATGTACCCATAGCCCACTTCCGTCATGCCGATGCTGTGTTCCAGGGTGGGCTTGAGGATGGCGATCACCTGGCGGTCCATGTAGTTGAGCGAGGTAGCCACGAAGAGCATGGCGCAGATGGTCCAGCGCACGTTTCCGATGCGCGCGCCGGGAGTAGATTCTTCTTCAGCCAGGGCGTCTGTAATTTTATTGCCATCCATAGGTTCTCCTTGCAGACAGGCCGTCTCCGCCGCGCGGCTCATGATCGCTTTCTTATACGGCGCGGCCCATCCCTGCGCGCAGAGGATGCCGGCAAAGCAAGAGCAATTCTACAACCGCTCCCCGGCAAGCGGTATTTTGCAACCGTTGATACATGAATCGTAGATGCCCCTGATAAGTTCGAGCGCCCTGAAGCCATCCTCGCCGGAAGAGGCGGGCGCGCCGCCGGTGTTGCATGCCGCGGCAAAATCCAGGAACTCCCGTTCAAACGGAGCCACGGAGATGGCCATGGGATCAGATGCGCCGGAGTCGCCCGCGCAGGTGAGGGGAGCGTCAGCCCCGGCGTCGTCCTGTACATCCCATGCGGTCAGGTTCCCCGCTGTCACGATGGCGGTTCCCTTGCTTCCGCTGATCTCCAGTCTCTCCGGGCACCCCGGCCACAGCGCCGTCGAGGCCTGAATCACGCCTGTGGCGCCGCATGCATAGCGCAGCAAGGCGCTCACCGAGTCTTCCGCTTCAATGGCGTGGATGGCTCCAAGCTGCCAGTATGCAAATACCTCGTTCACGGCGCCGATGAGATAGAGCAGCAGATCCACCTGGTGGATGCCCTGGTTGATCAGGGCTCCGCCGCCTTCTCCGGCCCAGCTTCCCTTGACGGGGCGGCTGTAATACTCCGCCGAGCGGTACCACTTCACATAGGCATCGGCCTCAAGTATCTTTCCCAGCCGGCCCTCCGAGATGGCCTTTTTGAGGAACAGGATGGAATCGGCAAATCTGTACATGCTCATCACGCCCAACTGGATTTGCGCCGCGCGGGCGATGCGAATCATCTGCCGCGCAGTCTCAAGATTTGTAGCAATGGGCTTCTGCACCAGCACGTGCTTTCTGTTGGCGGCGCATAATTGCACCGCCGGCAGCCGGTAGCTGGGCGGGGCGCATACATCCACATAGTCCACCTTGGGGTCCCGGCACAGCTTCTCCGCCGTACCCACAAACTCCGCGCCGGTTGCCTGGGCAAACTTCCGCCCCGCCTCTGCCGAACTATCCGTGCAGACGGTAATCTCAAATCCAATGTTCCTGTACGCCTCGGCGTGCTTGTATGAGATTGCTCCCGTTCCAATAATTCCCACCCGCATAAGTTCTCCCCGATCAAATACTCAAACGCACACATTCTAAGCCCACTTAGTGCATATCCGTATATAAGTAGCGCCGAATATAAGTAGCGCCGACCTCCTGGTCGGCTGTCGTGTGGGCCTCCTGGCCCACGCGCTGACTCTGGCGGCGTGGACGCCGCCAGTACTGCCGCTCTGGAGAGCGGCGCTACTCGACTGCGCAATTAACGGATAAGCTCTTAAGTGTTGCGGCAAAAATATGTGCATGGTTGGATTATTATCGCACCTCCAGATTCAACGCGCGTGGAGATGGTGACGCGGATGCGCTTGACGCTGAGCCAACGCCAGCCGTACCCTGCTATTGCCCCTTCTGAATCCGAGGAAAACTTCATGAAACCTATCTACGGCAATCCAGCGGCGCTGCTGCTTACATCCGTTTTCGCCCTGGCGGCTCTGCCTTCGCTCGCCGCCCAGCAATCCCCTGTCAAAGTCTGGGAAGAGAAGATTGTGATTCCCACTTATCTTATCGGCGCCCCGGAGCCCAATCCGATCTTCAATCTGGGCCGTAACTCCCAGGGAGCACAGGGCATCGTCTATCCCTATCCACTGTATGATTCCCTGACCCATAAGAAAGCGGATAAGACGTATAAGATCGTCTATCTTGAAAATCAATATATAAAGATAGGGATTCTTCCGGAACTGGGGGGCCGTCTATTCGAGGGCATCGATAAGACCAACAACTACAACTTCATTTACCGGCAGCACGTTATCAAGCCGGCGCTGATCGGCCTCATCGGGGCCTGGATCTCCGGCGGCATTGAGTGGAACATTCCGCATCATCATCGCGCCACCACCGTTCTCCCCGTGCAGTACCGCATCGAGCACAATCAGGACGGCAGCCAGACGGTATGGGTGGGCGAGCTGGAGATTCGTCAACGCATGCGCTGGGCGGTCGGTTATACGCTCCGGCCAGGCACATCCTACCTTGAGGCCCAGGTGCGCATCGTCAACCGCACGCCGGTGGTTGAGACCATGCTGTGCTTCGCCAACGTGGCCGTATCCGTGAACGACCAGTACCAGACCATCTTCCCTCCCAGCACGCAGTTCGGAACCTTTCACTTCAAGAATCAGTTTGTGAAGTGGCCCATCGCCGACTCCGTATACAACGGCGAGGATTTCACCAAAGGCGTGGACATCAGTTGGTACAAGAACCACTACGACCCGAGTTCCGTCTTTGCCTGGAATTACACCGACGACTTCTTCGCCGGGTACGATCACGGAAAACAGGCCGGCATCCTAAGCATCGCCGACGGCAATATCGCCCCCGGCAAGAAGGTCTGGACCTGGGGCAACGGCCCGCGAGGGCGCATGTGGGACCATATCCTGACCGACACCGACGGCCCCTACGAAGAACTGATGCGCGGTGCCTATTCCGATAACCAGCCGGACTATACTTGGCTGCAGCCCTTCGACACCAAAACATTTTCCATGTACTGGTATCCCTTCCGCGACATCGACGGCGTGAAGAATGCAAATCTGGACGCGGCGGTGAACCTTGAAGTGGAGAAGAACGGGACCGCCAAGCTGGGCTTCTACACCACTGCGCCACACCGCTCGGCCACGGTTTTGCTTGAAGACGGTCCGCAGGTTCTGCTGCGGCAAAAAATCGCCATCGATCCCGGCAAGCCGTGGGTCAAGCAGGTGGCCATTCCTGGGGACGTCGACGAGCACGATCTGCGCGCTTCACTCTCTGTTGATGGCCGCGAACTAGTGGCCTATTCGCCGCTACGGCTCACGCCCGAGGCCATGCCCAAGCCGGTTACGCCTTTTCCGCCGCCCAGGGAGATCAAGACCAACGAAGAACTTTACTTCGCGGGAATGCGCCTGCAGCAGTTTCACGCTTCGTCCCCTGATCCCGAGGATTACTGGAACGAAGCCCTGCGCCGCGATCCCAGCGACTCCAGGGTCAACACCGCGCTGGGCATCACCCGCTTCCGCCAGGCGCGCTTCACTGACGCCGAGGCTTTTTTCCGCAAGGCGCTGGAGCGGCCCACCGATAGGTACACGACCCCCAGAGACGCGGAGCCGCTTTACTACCTGGGACTCACCTTGAAAGCCGAAGGCCGCCTCGACGAGGCCTACAAATATTTCTACCTGGCCACATGGAATCTGCCCTGGCGCTCCGCCGGCTACTACGGCCTGGCTGAGATTGCCGCCATGCGCGGCAATCTGACCGCCGCTCTCGACTTTGTCGACCGCTCCCTCGACTGCAACGATCTGAACATTCGCGCCGTGAACCTGAAAGCCGCGATCCTGCGCCACATGGGACGGAAACAGGAGGCGATCCAGGTGCTGGCCGCGACGCATCGCATCGATCCGTTGGATGTTCGCGCCATGGCTGAACGCTGGCTGGCTTCGGGCAGTACTGAGGCCCGCGACGAAATGACGGCGGCCATGAACCAGTTCCCGCCCACCGCCGAGGAAACCGCCGCCGAATATTTGAACGCCGGCCTGTGGAGCGACGGCGCGGAAATCCTTTCGCAATCCATAGCCGCGGCGCCCGATCCAAGCAAAATTCAGCCCCTGGTCTATTACTACCTGGGATACTTTGCTGAAAAGATGAATCAGCCGCAAAAGGCCGCGGAAGACTTCGCCCTGGCCGCCAAAATGCCGCCGGATTACGTCTTCCCCTTCCAATATGAAGCCATCGACGTTCTGCGCGCGGCGATGAAGACCAATGCGCAGGATGCGCGCGCGCCCTACTATCTTGGCAATCTGCTCTTCGACTCGCAGCCTGACGAAGCCATCGCGCTTTGGCAGGCATCGGCGGCACTCGACCCCACTAACGCTATCGTGCACCGCAACCTGGGCGTGGCCTGGTCCCATCGCAAGTCCGGCAACACGCTGGACAAAGCCATCGCGCAAATGGAACTGGCCGTCTCGCTCCCGCACAAGTACCCCTTGCACTTCACGGAACTGGATGAAATGTATGAAGCCATTGGCGACTATCCGGAAAAACGCCTGGCGCTTCTCGAGGCCAACCAGAGCGTAGTAGCCCAGCGCGACGACTCTCTGGCCCGTGAGATTAATTTATTGGTAGCCACGGGTAAATTCGACCAGGCCATAGCCCTGCTCAATAGCAAGGAGTTTGCCGTCTGGGAGGGTGGAACCCTGAGCGTGGCTGACGACTGGGCTAATGCGCATATTCTGCGCGGCCGGCTGCGCTTGCAGGATAAGCAGTATCAGGATGCCATTGCCGATTTCAAGGCGGCCCTGGAGACGCCGGCGAATCTACCCTCCGAAGATAGGATCAATCGCGAGCCGGAAGCCTACTACTGGCTCGGCAAGGCGTACCAGGCCCTGGGCGACCAGGATCAGGCCAAACAATACTGGCAGAAATCGGCCGCGGTTGAGAGCTCAACACCGGCGCACGCACACAATGATCATGAGGGCATCGACCCGCGCACAATTCAAGCCGCCTACCAGGCCTTCTCAATGCGCGAACTGGGCCGGAACGACCAGGCCGGCGCCAGCTTCCACGCACTGCTTGAACGCGCCCATCGCATCATCCAGAAGCAGCCGGCGAAGTTCGATCTCGATGCTCCGGTCTCCGATCTGCTGGCGCAACGTTCGCGCTTCGCCATCGCCCACTACGTCGCGGCTTTGAGCTACTTCGGACTCGACGACAAGCAGAAGGAAATCCAGGAGCTGAACCTGGCCTTGCAGGCGATGCCCGGTCTCCCGGCCCTATGATTTACGCTGGCCCACCTTAAGTAGACAGGGGCCCGGTTCGTGGCAGGGCCGGGCCTACCTGCTCTCGTTCTTGTAGACCACCCCGGCCTTCATCACGAACTTCACGTTTTGCAGCATGCGCACGTCGTCCAGCGGATTCTTCTCCACGGCGATCATGTCGGCCCACTTGCCCGGCTTCCAGGTGCCGGTTTTGGCGGTCCAGCCCATCAGGTCGGCGGCGTTGATGGTGGCGGTTTGCAGTGCGGCCAGCGGCGCCATGCCCAGCTGGTTCACATACACATCCAGCTCGTGCGCGTTCAGTCCGTGCGGATAGACCGCCGCATCGGTGCCCATCGCGATCTTCACGCCGGCCTCGCATGGCGCGCTTGATGTTGCCCTTGGCCACGGCGCTCACGTCCATCATCTTCTGGTGAGAATAGGGCGGCAGGTGGCCGTTCTCGAGCATCCAGTCTTCGAGGTAGAGCGTGGGCACAAGGTACGTGCCGTGCTTCTTCATGGCGGCGATGCCTGCGTCGTCGATGTAGCTGCCGTGCTCGATGGAATCCACGCCGGCCTCGGTGGCCCACAGGATGCCCTGCGCGCCGTGGGCGTGCGCGGCCACCTTGCGGCCCAGGCGGTGGGCGTCGGCCACAATGGCCTGCATCTCTTCCAGCGTGTACTGCGAGGCCTGCGGATCGTCGCCCTTGGAGAGCACGCCGCCGGTGGCGCAGATCTTGATCAGGTCGGCCCCGTACTTGATGTTCTCGCGCACCTTGTGCTGCACCTGCGGCGATGCCGTCGGCCACGCCGTCGCCCACCGCGTGGTATCTGAAGGGCAGCAGGTTGTCGTCGCAATGGCCGCCGGTAATGCCGATCAGCGGCCCGCTCACCAGCATGTGCGGCCCCGGAATCTGGCCGGAGTTGATGGCGTCGCGCAGGTCCACGTCGGTGTAGCCGTCGGCGCCCACGTTGCGCACCGTGGTGAATCCGGCCAGCAGCGTGGTGCGAGCGTTCACCACGCCATTGATGGCCTCCTTGGCGTCGGTTTCGATCAGCTCGTGGTAGGGATCGAAGTTCGTGATCCATCGGTCAGGTGGGTATGCACGTCGATCAGGCCGGGCAGCACCGTCAGGCCGCTCAGATCGATCACCGTATCGCCCGGCTGCGCGGGAAGTTGAGCGGTGGGAGCGATGGACTGGATGGTGTCGCCCACCACCACGAGGGTCTGGCCGTCGAGCAGTTTGCCGGTCTTCACATCCAGCAGATGGCCGGCGCGCACCAGGGTGCGTCCGGCCGCGTGCTGCGCAGCCGGTTGAGCGGCAGCGCCGCCGCCGCCATGGCCAGCAGCGCCGCGATGACAAGGTTTTTGCGCGTGAACATTGGTTAGCCCTCCATGAAGTCATCCGCAAGGGGAGTGTAGCAAAGATGATGCACGGAATGCGCCGCTGCACCGCACACTATTGGTCTAGGCCCACTTCTTACCCAGTATGGCCAGATGCGCGTGACCCAGATCTTCCAGGCTCATGACAATGCGAAACTCGACTTCGGCATGGAAGTCGAGAAACCAGGGCTCGGCCAGCTTGGGAACGTCGGAAGGGTCGTTGACGTTGACGACAAAGATGCCGCCGCGGTGGCCGCACCGTTCAGTGAAATAGGAGGCTTCGGGCTTGGTGGCTTCGAGAATCTCTTTGATCTTTTTCCCTACGCTTCCGTTGCGGACGGCTGTGTTGAACGGTTCAATGGGGAATTGAACCAGCATAAGCATGCGCATAAACAACCTCCTTGTGCCGGGGAATCGCATCAAATCGCGAGTGGCACGGAAGGGAATATATCACACCGCGCAGTTGGCAATCTTCAACAAAATACTTGTATTTGCGGCCCGGTGAATGCCGCAGTACCTGCCCGCCGCTCGAGCCGATAGAGGCCGCCGGCCTGCCAGCGGCTCCGGCTTTCCCTGGCGGAGAGCGTTATTCCCTCCCGCCGTGATAGGCTGCTATGCAACACAGCCCGCACTGATTTGGCTGCTACAAACTCGATCCTGGCCTCCCTCCACGGGCGCTTGAAGCGCTGGCAGACCTGGCCGGTTGACCCTGTTTCCAAGAGGACATGCCATGAACTGTATTCGTTTCGCTTCTATCGTGCTGCTCGCCGGCGGAATGGTCTTTGCGCAGGCGCCCGCGGCTACCGATCCCTCCAGGCCAACGCCACCCCTGGCCATCAAGAGCTTCGATCTCGTCGGCCATCGACAAGACCGCCGATCCCTGCACGGATTTCTACCAGTACGCCTGCGGCAACTGGGTGAAGGAGCAACCCCATTCCCGCCGACCAGGTGCGCTGGGCGCGGTCTTTCTCGCTGCTGGGCGAGCGCAACCGCTATCTGCTGTGGCAGGAGCTGGATGCCGCCGCCAAAAACCCCAAGAGTCCGCTGGAAAAGCAGTACGGCGACTATTTTGCCGCCTGCATGAACACTGGCCTCGATCGAGAAGAAGGGCCTCGAGCCGCTCCAGCCGGCCTTCAAGCGCATCGCCGGCCTGAAAGACGCTCACAAGCTGGCCACCCTGCATCGGCGGCCTGGCCGAACGACGGCACGCCCGCGCCGCTCTTCCGCTTCGGCGTGGAGCAGGACGAGAAGGACTCCTCGCAAGCAGATTGCCGCGATCGGGCAGGGCGGCCTCTCGCTGCCCGACCGCGATTACTACATCGTGGACAGCAAGCACTTCCAGGAGATCCGCAAGCAGTACGTCGAGCACATGACGAAGATGTTCACGCTGGCCGGCGACTCGCCGGAGCAGGCGGCCAAAGAGGCCGCGCGGTGATGGAGATCGAGACCGCGCTGGCCAAGGCCTCCACCAGCCGCACCGATCTGCGCGAGCCGGAGAACCGCTACCACATCTACACGGTGGCCGATTTCCAGAAGCTGGCCCCGGAGTTCGACTTCGACGTCTACTTCAAGGACGTGAAGGTGCGCCCCTTCGATACGCTGAACGTGGCCACGCCCGATTTTTTCAAGGCCCTGAACGAGCTGATCGCCAACGAGCCCCTCGAGGCCTGGAAGTCCTACTTCCGCTGGCACACGCTGCACGGCCGAGGCCAGCAACCTGCCCAAGGCCTTCTTCGACGAGAACTTCGCCTTCTTCGGCAAGACCCTGGCCGGGCAGAAGGAGCCCACGCCGCGCTGGAAGCAGTGCACCGGCATGACCGACCGCGCGCTGGGCGAGGCCGTGGGCCAGGACTGGGTGAAGCAGAACTTTCCGCCCGCGGCCAAGGCCAGCATGGACAAGCTGGTGGCCGCTCTGGAAAAGTCCCTGGGCGACGACATCAAGACCCTGCCCTGGATGAGCGACGCCACCAAGAAGGCGGCCGAAGAAAAGCTGGCCATGATCCGCAACAAGATCGGCTATCCGGAGAAGTGGCGCGACTACTCGGCGCTGAAGGTGAAGCGCGACGACCTGATCGGCAACCTGCACCGCAGCGCGGTCTTCGAGCGCAACTGGAACCTCGACCAGCTGGGCAAGCCGGTGGACGAGAAGGAGTGGGGCATGACGCCGCCCACGGTCAACGCCTACTACAACCCCTCGTTCAACGACATCAACTTCCCGGCCGGCATCCTGCAGCCGCCGTTCTTCGACTTCACCATCGACCCGGCGGTGAACTTCGGCGGCATCGGCGTGGTGATCGGCCACGAGATGACCCACGGCTTCGACGACGAGGGCTCGAAGTACGACGGCAAGGGCAACCTGCGCGAGTGGCAGACGGCCGAGGACCGCAAGGCCTTCACCGAGCGGACCGACTGCGTGGCCGACGAGTACAGCGGCTTTGAGGCCGCCCCGGCGCACGGGCGACACCCCGGCGCAGAAGCTGAACGGCAAGCTCACCCTGGGCGAGAACACGGCCGACAACGGCGGCCTGCGCATCGCCTACATGGCGCTGCTGGACACGCTGGCGGCGCAGGGCAAGAGCATCGACGACAAGATCGACGGCTACACCGAGGCGCAGCGCTACTTCCTGGGCTTTGCCCAGGTGTGGTGCCAGAACCAGACCGAGCAGTCGGCCCGCCAGGCGGCGCTGACCGACCCGCACTCGCCCGGCCGCTGGCGCGTCAACGGCACGGTGCAGAACTTCGACGCAGTTCGGCAAGGCCTTCGGCTGCACCAAGGGCCAGCCCATGTACCCGGTCAACTCCTGCCGCGTCTGGTAGGCCGGCAGGTTAGATGTGGTGCGGCCCCGGCAGCGGGGTCCGCACCAGGTGCGATGGCCTCATTTCCGCTCTTGCGCGTTGGTGCTTTCCGCCGCGCCCGGCAGCCTGGTTTCTTGAAAAAAATGCGCTGTTTTGCCCATTTTCCTTCCAAAACTAGGCACAACCTACCCTCGGCTTTTACAATGCAGCAGGGACCCGTCCCAACCCAGCTCTGCTGTGGAACTAGCAAACTTGGCGGCGCACGCCTGACCAGGATGAAGGAATCGCATGAAGTTTACGAAATTCGGCAAGGCACTTCTGATGAGCGCCCTCTCTGCTGGCGTCGTCCTCAGCGTTACGTCTTGCGTTCAGAGTTATTCGGTCGGCTATTTGTATGTGACGGGACGGTGACGGCCCAGTCCTCCGGCAACGGCATCATCAGCGGCTTCAAATTGATCACAATACAGGCAAACTGACCCCGCATCGACGGACTGCCCGTCTCCTCCGGCGGCGCCAACCCGGTTCGCGCCGTCCTGCTGCCGGCAGCCGCTTCCTCTATGTCCTCAACCGCGGCGCAACCGCCTCGGGCGGCTCCGACTGCACCACGGCGGACCCCTGCCAGAACTCCAATATCACTCTGTTCGCGGTCGGCGGCAACGGCATCCTCACCCCGCAGGAGACCTTCTACACCCAGGGCATCAACCCTTTCCGCATGATCGCCGACTCCTCGGAACCTACCTTACGTGCTGGACCACGATGCGCCCGACAGCGCAGCTTACTCTGGCGTCACGCCCACGCCGGCCAACCCCAACAGTTGCATCGCTTGGCGCTGGGGAACTCGGCCACATCCTGCGGCGACATTACGGCCTTCTCGATCAACCAGACCACGGGCCGCCTGCGCTGATCGTGAATGCCCAGGTTACCGCGGCCAACGGCTCGGCCCTGACTCTACTTCCCGGTTCCGGCCAATCCCGTCGACTTCGTCGCAGGCACCGGGAAACTTCCTCACGCTGAGCGGCACTCCAGCACGCCAGCTACCCCTATACCGGCGGCGCCGCGGTCTTCCCCTACTCCTACAGCGCCGACAACGGGCAGTTGACCATCAACCAGAACAGCTCCCAGCCGCTGGGCATCGCGCAGGGCACGGCCATCGTGTACGCCTGCCGGCAGTTACGTCTATGTACTTGACAACGAACCGATCACTGTCAACTTTAACGGCGTCGTCACCACCGCTGCTTCCCAGAGCCAGATTCTGCCCTTCACCGTCGGGCACCAACGGCGCTCTCCAGGCGCAGACCGGCGGAACCATTCCCGATGACCCGACGCTCTCCAATCCCATCTTACTTGCTGGTGGAATCCAAGGGCAAGTTCGCTCTACGTGGCCAACCAGGGGAACAACACACCACCACGGGCAACCCGCAGAGCGGCATTGCCGGCTATTTCATCGACCACCAGCCACTGCTTACCAGCTCAGCTTCATCGCCGGCGATGAACCCTTCGGCTCCGGTGCCGGCCCGCAGTGCCTGGTGGAAGATCCTTCGGACCAGTTCATCTACTCGGCCGACTTCATATGATTCCACCGTTACCGGCCGGGTGGCTTGACCCGAACTCCGGCCCTGTGCCTCAACAACTTGCGCGTGACCAACTACCTATGCGCTCCAGGGCCCGGCCACCTGGTGCCTGGTTGACGGGCGTACCGACTAGAGCGGCGCAGAGTGCAGTTGTAGCAGGTGCGGGCGTCAGCCGGTTGGCTGGCTCCCGCACCGGGCTTCCGCTCAGCATCCGGGTTGACCGGAGTCTTCTACAGAACGTAGCCGAATGCCCGGCGCGGCTTTTTCCTGGGCGCCCTGGGGTTCGATTCCAAACCTGTTTTTTTCGGGCCGGGCTTCCGGCCCGCTGACGAAAGATGCGCATGAAGTTCAACAAATCGAGCCAGCTGCTGCTGGTCTCCGCGGCCAGCCTTCTGGCGGCTGGACTTATGACCGCCTGCGGCACGCTCACCGTGGATTTCGTTTCGTGGCCAGTTCCAAGGCCGCGGGACCCAACAACTACGGCGAGATCGACGTCTTCGAGATCAATCGGAGTCCGGCTTTATGCGCCAGATTCCCACCTCGCCCTTTCCCTCGGGCGGACGCAACCCGGTGGCCGAAGCCGTCTCCTCCGACAACACCAATCTTTACGTGGTCAACCAGGACGACAACACCATCGTTCAGTTCGTCATCGGCAACGACGGCAAGCTCTATCCGCAGAACACCGTGAATACGCCCGGGATCTTCCCCCTGGCCGTGGCCGTGAACGGATCGAACCTGTTCGTCGTGGACACCTACCAGCCGCTGCCCACCTGCTCCACCGCGGACCCCTGCTCGGGTTCCATCGCCGTTTTTCCGCTCGCGGTCGGCGGCTCGGCCAGCACGCCCCTGCCCAGCGACGTTCGCCTGGGATCGCCGGTGGTCAACGCCGGCATCGACGCGGACTACTGGCCGCTGAGCCTGCCTGGCCAGTCCCAGCGACATGCATGGTGCCCACGGCGATCAATGTTCTGGCCTCGGGCGACTACGCCTATGTAACCGCTTACGATACGGCATCGGGCGCCAACTATATCTTCGGCTTCTCGGTTGCCTCAGGCGTGCCTGCCGCGCTCAACAGCGGCGTTCCCCTGGGCGGGGCGGGAGCGCCCTTTGCCACGGGACCCTGTCCCTCCTCCACGTACCTCAACGCGCCCTATGTGGTGGGAACCTGTCCCTCCGCCATGGCCAGCGATTCCAGCAGCAGCTACCTGTACGTCACAGACGAGGCTAACGGCAAAGTTCTCGGCTACTCGGTTGACTCCGGCACCGGTCTCCTGACTCCGATGGCCGACAACCCCTTCCCGGCCGGTGACCAGCCCTCCGCCATCGTTGTCGATCCTGCCTATCCTTTTGTCTACGTCGCCAACGCGTTGGACTCCACCATATCGGCCTACTCCATCGGCAGCGGCGGAGCGCTTACCGCCATCACCAACTACCCCACCGGCCTGCAGCCGGTGGCCATGGGCATCGATCCGTCGACCCACCATTTCCTTTTCACCGCCAACTATCTTGGCAACACAGTCTCCGGAACCATCTCCGGCTATGAGTTGAGTACCACCGCCGGCACGCTTGTCAATTCGCAAGGCACTCCCTACACGTCCAACGCCCAGCCCACAGCCGTGGCCGCAATTCCGCATAACAGCCCGGCGCAGTAAGGCCCGGCACGGCGGGCGCCAGGCACACTAGCAACACCCCGTACGGGGCTTTTACAATACTGACGGGGCAACCTAAACGAGTTTTCTTGGGGCTTCAACTTGATAGCCCACGACGAAGGAAGCGCATGAAGTTCAGCAAATTGAGCCAGTTAGTTCTGGTCTCGGCGATCGGCCTCCTCCTGGCCACCCTCTTGACCTCCTGCGAGATCTCCACCATCGACTTTGTCTTCGTGGCCAGTTCTGCGGGCTCGGGATCAGGCAGCGCGGGGCAGATCCAAACCTACGACGCGGACTCCGAATCGGGCGCGCTACGCATCGGAGAGCCAACCGTACCCAGCGGCGGAAGCTTACCAGTTGCCATGGCCGTCACCTCCAACTATCAGCATCTCTACGTCATCAACCAGGGCAACAACTCCGTGGTGCACTTCACCATCGGCGCCTACGCCGTCCTGACCAATGCGGACTCCATTACCGCCGGCAACACGCCCGTGGCTCTGGCCGTGGACACGCCTGGGACTTACCTTTATGTGCTCACCGGACCTGATCCGGCGGTGCTTACGGTTTATTCTCTCTCCACTGGCGGCGCCATCGGCTCCGCGGTTTCGCAGCAGACCCTCAGTCTGGCAGGCGTTTCCAGCGATTATGCTGAGGATGTTCTTGTTCCCACCGGAGTCACCGTGCTGGCCAACAACAACACCGTCAGCGGCAATGCCGTCTTCGTTACCGCCTACGATCAGACATGCCTACAATCCAGGCGGCACGGTCACCAGCACCGCAAACCCCGGCTGGGTCTTTGGTTATAGCATCGGCGCGGGCGGCGTGTTGACCCCGGCCGCGAACAGCCCCTACGAAGCCGGCGTAAAACCCAGCGCCATCGTCTCCGATCCTGCCGACCGCTTTGTCTATGTCACTGACTACGCTTCCAGCGAGTTGATCGGATACTCCATCCACGACGGCAGCACCCTGACTTTCCTCATCAACGGCCCTTTCAGGACCGGCAACGAGCCCCAGGCAGTGGTGATTGACCCGCGCGGCAAGTACATCTACGTCGCCAACCAGTTGGACTCCACGGTCACCTCCTACGTCATCGACATCACCAACGGCACTCCCGCGTCCGTGATAAGCACCAACGATCCGCACAGACCCTGAACCAATCTCCATTGTGGTGGATGCGGCGCTGGGCCGCTTCGTCTATACCGCCAACTACCTGGGCAACTCCGTCTCCGGCTTCAAAATGGACCCGAATACAGGCGCGCTGACCCGCGCCCAGGCCACGCCTTACCCCTCCGGGTCACAGCCTACTGCGGTGGCATCCATACCCGCACGGCAGCCACGCAGTGGAGACGATTACCCCGTAACGCGACCATTCGATGGTAAAAAAGCCCAGCCTTCGCGGCTGGGCTTTTTGTCTGCGCTACAGCGAAACCACGATTGGTGTACCCAAGGCCACGACTTTAAAGTATTGATTTCCTTAAGAAATCAATACCCTGTGCGAGGTATTTCAGGGCACGGTTATCGTGGTTTCGCTCTAAATACCTCCTACGCCCCCATCCACTTGCGCAGTTGCCGCTGCGCCGGCTTCTCCACCAGGTGCAGCGCCAGCAGCGCCAGCCCAATCAGCACCGCATAGCTGATCCACGGATCGAACCGGCTCAGGCCCAGCCGGTCCAGCAGATGCGTGTCGTGGATCAGGTTCCACAGGTTGAAGTGGAGCAGGTAGAGGCAGTAGCTGGCCTCGCCCACAAAGACCAGCGGGCGCATGCCCAGCGCGGTGCGCCAGCGGATTCTCCCCGGCCAGCCCCAGGACGATGCAGCCGAACAGCGGCATCAGCAGGCCGTCGTGCATGATGGCGTAGGGCACCAGCGGCCCCAGCGCCAGCAGATGCCGAAGATGCCGGCAAAGCCGCCCAGCCCCAGCACAGGCGCAGACGGCCGGCGCGCGGCACCAGCTCGTCCAGCTCGGCCAGCATCACGCCGAAGACAAAGCTGGCCAGATGCGGCAGCGGCGTATATTTGAGCGCCTGCAGCCAGTGGCCGTAACTCCAGCGGTCCGGATGCGCAATGCCGTCCGGATTGAAGGCCATGTACAGTGTGCCGGGAACCATGCCCAGCATCCAGACGCCCGGCCATCTTCACCAGGTGCGGCCCCAGCCGCGCTCGGCCGCTTCCAGCGCGCCAGCCAGGGAAAGAGAACGTAGTAGAAGGCCTCGGCCGACATGGTCCAGGCCGGCGTGTTCAGGAAGGTGGCGATGGACGGAATCCAGCCCTGCAGCAGCAGCGGCGTGAGCACCATGCCCGTCCAGAACATGGCGTGCGTGTGGCTCGCGTATTCCCTGCGCCAGCATCCGCCAGCTCAGCAGCAGGCTGAGCAGGTAGATGGGATAGAGCCGCGTAAACCGCGCCTTCCAGAAGCGCACCCGGTCCAGCTCTCCGGCCCGCGCCCGGCGCGCAGTAGTTATAGCCCAGCACAAACCCCGAGAGCAGGATGAAGTAGCTCACCGAGACGTAGCCGGCGTTGACCACCGGCGCCAGCCAGCCAAACCACTGGGGATTGGAAAAATGAAAAAAGACGATGTTGATGGCCGCGAAACAACGCAAGCCCGTCAATGCATTCAGCCGTGCTGGCTTGCGCATCTCCACTGGCAGTTTAGACGTCTCCGGGCAGCTGCTCGATGCAGCCGGGCAGCTGCAGCTGACTATCAGCAAGGCGGTTCATTGAAACGCCTGGCACACTGGACATCAGCTGATCACTGATCTCTGATCTCTGTCTTTACGCCGTCACCAGCGATCCGACTTTTTCGCCCAGCACCACCCGCCGGATATTTCCCGGCTGGTTCATGTTGAAGATGATCATGGGCAGGTTGTTGTCCTTGCACAGGCTCACCGCGGTCAGGTCCATCACCTTCAGCCCCTGGCGCAGGATCTCCATGTAGGTGATCTCGTCGTACTTGACCGCATCCTTCACCAGCACCGGGTCGGCGCTGTAGACGCCCTCCACCTTGGTGGCCTTCAGCAGCACGTCGGCCTTGATCTCCATGGCGCGCAGGCTGGCCGCCGTATCGGTGGAGAAGAACGGGTTGCCGATGCCCGCGGCGAAGATCACCACGCGGCCCTTTTCCAGGTGGCGCACGGCCCGGCGGCGAATATACGGCTCGGCCAACTGGTTCATGAACACGGCGCTCATCACGCGGCACTGCACGCCGCGCTGTTCCATGGCGTCCTGCATGGCGATGGCGTTGATGACCGTGGAAAGCATGCCCATGTTGTCGGCGCTCACGCGGTCCATCTCCTTGGCCTGCTCGGCCACGCCGCGGAAAAAGTTGCCTCCGCCCACCACCACGCCGACTTCCACGCCCAGCGCGTGCACATCCACGATCTCGCCGGTGATCTCGGCGACCTTGTCGGCATCCAGGCCGAAGCCGCGCGTCGCCGGCCAGCACCTCACCCGAAAGCTTGAGAACGATCCTTTTATACATGCCTTTTCGAGTATCGCACACGAACGCGGCGGCGCTTTCACGATTCGCAAACCGTGAAAAGGCCCGAAGCCAATGCCCCGGGCCTTCCCTACTCTCTATTCCCTACTCCCTGTTGTAACGTTACTCCGCCGCCGCTTCCACGGCCTTTGTGGTCGCCACGGTCCAGTCGGCCGCGCCCACCTTGAAGCGCGCAAAGCGCCGCACCGTGATGTTCTCGCCCAGCTTGCCCACCTTCTGCGCGATCAGTTCCTTGATGCTGACGGCCTGGTCCTTGATGAAAGGCTGCTCCAGCAGGCAGACCTCCTCGTAGAACTTGGCCATCTTGCCGTCCACGATCTTCTCGATCACCGCGGCCGGCTTGCCGGTGGCGGCCGCCTGCGCGCGATAGATCTCCTTCTCGCGCTCCAGGTCCTCCGCGGTCACGTCCTCGGGCTTCACGTAGCGCGGATCGCTGGCCGCGATGTGCATGGCGATGTCCTTGAGCAGCTCCTGGAAGTCCTCGGTGCGGGCCACAAAGTCGCTCTCGCAGTTCAACTCGATCAGCACGCCGATCTTGCCGCCGGCGTGAATGTAGGTGCCCACCGCGCCCTCGTTGGTGGTGCGCGCGGCCTTCTTCTGCGCCGAGGCCATGCCCCGCTTGCGCAGCACCACAAACGCCTCCTCGATGTCTCCCTTGGTCTCCTGCAATGCCTTCAGGCAGTCGCCCATGGGCGCGCCGGACTTTTCGCGCAGCTCTTTCACCAGCTTGGCATCTATCTTTTCGCTCACTGTCGTCATCTCTCTTGTTATTTCTCTTTAAAGCCTTCAACCAAAATTCCGCCGCACCGCGGGTGCCCGGCATAAGAAAAGCGTGGCATTCAGGAGCGGTTTTCCAATTCAAGTGGCGTCGCAGGCACCGTGCAGAGTGGCTTTTACTTGAGGAAAAAGCCACTTGAGTGTCGTGGTTTCTGTCTGCACCTATTGGAAAACCGCTGTACTCCGGCGGCCACGCTTGTCTCATCCTGCGCCCATCGGCGCGCGGAAAAAATTAAAGAGCGCCCTCGGCCACTTCGGCCTCGTCCAGCGCCGCCACCGCGGCGGGCGCCTTGCGAATGCCGCCGCCCAGCGCCGCTTCCAGGTCCACTTCCTCCGCCGGCGCGGCCTCTTCGGCCACCGCCTCTTCGCGCCGCCGGCTCGGGCAGCTCCTCGGCAAAGGCCTTGTCGCCCACCAGGTTCACGCCCTCGGCGGCCGAGTCGGCAATCTTCGAGGTGAACAGGCGAATGGCGCGCAGCGCGTCGTCGTTGCCCGGAATCACGTAATCCACCACCGTCGGATCGCAGTTGGTGTCCACCACCGCCACCACCGGAATGCCCAGCTTGCGGGCTTCCTTCACGGCAATCGCCTCGTTGTTCGAGTCCACGATGAACAGCGCATCCGGCAGCCGCTTCATGCTCTTGATGCCGGCCAGGTTGGCCTGCAGGTGCTTGCGCTCCCGCTCCAGCTTGATCACTTCCTTCTTGGTCAGCAGCTCGTAGCGGCCATCGGTGGCCATCTCATCCAGTTCCTGAAGGCGCTTCACCGACTTCTGCACCGTCACCCAGTTGGTCAGCAGGCCGCCCAGCCAGCGCTGGTTGATGTACGGCATGCCCGCGCGCGTGGCTTCTTCGGCCACCGCTTCCTGCGCCTGGCGCTTGGTGCCGACAAACAGAATCGTCTTGCCTCCCGCGCACAGCTCGGTGACGAACTTCGACGCTTCCTTGAACAGCTTCAGCGTCTTCTGCAGGTCGATGATGTAGATCCCGTTGCGCTCGCCAAAGATGTATTCCTTCATCTTGGGATTCCAGCGCTTGGTCTGATGCCCGAAGTGAACACCCGCTTCGAGCAGCTCCTTCATTGTGATCGTGGCCAATGGGCCTCCTTCGTGGATTGCATCCGGGCGGGCTTTGCCGTGGCCCGGATTGAACCCGCTCTCGCGGGAGATTTGAAAAGCTAGGGAATCAGGGAGTCAGGGACAGTAGAAAGCACATCCAGTCCTGCGGTCTATTCTGTTCCCTGATCCCTGTTCCCTGCAAGCGCGTTAGCGCTTGCTGAACTGGAACCGCTTGCGGGCGCCCTTCTGCCCGTACTTCTTGCGCTCCTTCTGGCGCGCGTCGCGGGTCAGCAGGCCTTCGGCCTTCAGCATCTTGCGCAGCTCCGGGTTGAACTCGATCAGCGCGCGGGCAATGCCCATCTTCACGGCATCGGCCTGCGCGGCAACGCCGCCGCTCTTCACCGTGGTCACCACGTCGAAGCTTCGCCGCCAGCTCGGCCACAACCAGCGTCCGCTTGGCCGCCACGCGCTGCTGCTCGGTCACGAAGTACTCTTCAAACTTCTTGCCGTTGACCTTCCACTCGCCCGTGCCGGGACGCAGAAAGACGCGCGCGATCGCCGACTTGCGCCGCCCCGTCCCGTAATACTGAACCAGATCTGCCATTCTTTCTCTTAGCTCCTAGCTTCTAGCCTCTAGCTAAAAGCCATATAAACTCTTCGATTCCCAAATGCCTGGCCTAGCAGCTAGCGGCTGCTCTTACGCAATCTTCAATCGCCACCGGCTTCTGCGCCTGGTGGGGATGCTTGTCGCCGCGATAGACCTTCAGCTTGGTGCCCATCTGCCGGCCCATCTTGCTCTTGGGCAGCATGCCCTTGATGGCCTGTTCCAGAATCGCCTCCGGCTTGCGGTTCAGCAGGCGCGCGAACGACTCCTCGCGCAGCCCGCCGGGAAAACCGGTATAGCGGCGATAGAGCTTCTTCTCGGCCTTCAGGCCGGTCAGGCGCACCTTCTCCGCGTTGATGACGATCACGTGATCGCCCATATCGATGTAGGGCACGTACTGGGGATTCAGCTTGCCGCTCAGCACACTGGCGGCCTTGGTGGCCAGGCGGCCCAGCGTCTGCCCGCTGGCATCCACCACATACCACTTGCGGTCAATATCCTTGCCGCTGGGAACAAAGGTGCTCATCTCTCTCCTGCCCTCTAAACGCCTGTCTTCCAAAAAATCCTGCCGGGGTGCCCCATCCTCGGCGCGCTTTTGTTTTTGCGCCTAGGGTGGGAACGATGCATCCCATTCTTCAGAAAAACCACAGCGCAAAAAACGCCTTTGCCCACGCCAAAAGCGCAAGGGCCCCAATTCCACCCACTGCCAAACAAATCTGTTCGGGTGAGGATTACGGGTCTGGCCCTTAAAGGGCTCGGGCTGGCCTGGATTCGCGCCAACAAGTCGCGTCCAATTTCGAATCCAGCAGCCGCTTGCCTGTTCCAGCCGACCCCTTCAGGGAATCCACCAGCCGGGTCCGGGTGAGACACACAGACCCCAGGCGCAACACCGCGCAAGGACTACAGAATACCCGAATTCAGCCCCCAAAGTCAACGAAAAGCCCTGTCTGGGTAGTGTCCTAATTTGGTGTTGTTTTGAAAGGGCATGGCTTTAGCCGTGCCGCAAATAGCGCCTTTAAAGGGCGGCTTTAGCCGCTGAGGGAATGCTCACATGGAAATTAGGACACTGCCCCCTGTCTGCGGGTAGCTAGACGGAAGCCGCTCTTCAGGCCGCCGTCATCTCCACCGACCTTACCCTGAAGCGCTTCATCTGAATCGAAAGGGTGCGCTCGATCTTGCGCAGGTCGCCGCGCTCCGCGGCTCCGGCAAAGGTGGAAGCCACGCCATGCGCCGCGGCCCGCCCCGTCCGGCCTACGCGGTGGACAAAGTCCTCCGCCACCTTGGGCAGGTCGAAGTTGATTACATGGGCCACATTGGCCACATCGATGCCGCGGGCGGCAACATCCGTAGCCACCAGCACGCGGTGATGGCCCTCGGAGAAGCTGCGTAGCGCAGCGTTCCTTTGCGCCTGGGAGCGGTCGCCGTGAATCTGCGTGGCCGACCACCCCGACCGCGCCAGCCGCCGCGTCACGCGCTCCGCTCCATGGCGGGTGCGCACAAAGACCAGAAAGCTGCCCTTCTCGGCCTCCAGCAGGTGCTCCAGAAGCTCCTGCTTCTTGTCCGGCTCCACTTCAAAGGTGCGCAACTCCACGTTCTCGGCAGGCCGGAGCACCGAGCCGATCTCGATGCGGGCAGGATGGTTGAGATATTTGCGCACTACGTCCTTCACCGTCTCTTCCAGGGTGGCCGAGTAGCAAAGGGTCTGGCGCACGGCCGGCAGCGTGGCCGCAATGCGCGCAATGGCCGGCTGGAAGCCCATATCGAGCATGCGGTCCACCTCGTCCAGCACCAGGATCTTTACCTGGTCCAGGCGCACCAGCCTGCGCTTGAGGAAGTCCTCCAGCCGTCCCGGCGTGGCCACAATGAGCCGCGCTCCGCGGCGAATGGAATCGAGCTGCGCCCCTTCGGCCAGGCCGCCGACCACCAGGGCCACCGTCTGCGCGGAACTGGTGCGAATGGCGCGGAAGTGCTGCTCCACCTGCATGGCCAGCTCCCGCGTGGGCAGCAGGATCAGCGCATGGGGGCTGCGCCCTTCCACCTTTTGGGCGCTCCGTGCTTCTGTCTTCTGGAGCATTTCAACGATGGGGATGAGGAAACTGAGCGTTTTGCCGGTCCCGGTCTGCGCCGTGGCCAGCACGTCGCGGCCTTCCAGCGCGGGCGGAATGGCCCCGGCCTGCACCGGCGTGGGAGTTTCAAATTTGTTATGGTCAAGCCGCGCCAAAAGGGCGGGCGAAAGTGAAAACTGTGTAAACTGTGTGATCAAAATTATCTTGCTTTCCTAAGGGTTCCGCGAGCCGCCAGTTTCCCTGAAGGCCTGAATCGGAACCGGTCATGAGGCGCGCACACCAATCCTTTGCGGGTGCTCGCCTGTTATTGAATATGCGTGAAGTCCCTGGGTGGGAGACTCATGGATATACGCTCTATCATCCCGGCAAACTAAGACCGCTTCCTGGGGAACACGGTTTGTTGGGGCTGGGGGAAATCTGTGCCAGGCAGACTTGCCTTCTGAAGGGCTCGCCGCCGCTCACGTCCAAATCACTGAGCGCAAGTACAGTGTAGCACAGTTTCGCTTTTCCCTCGCCCTCAGCTTCAGGATCTTCCCCATCTGGCGCCGCGGGATCAAGGCCGCCGGCCGGCTACATCATGAGGTTACGTTCGCCGATGATGGCGAAAACCGTCCAGAGATTGGTCAGCCCCAGAAGCTCCCGCACCCGTCTGCCAATGTTGATGAGCTCTAACGTGCAACCTGCCGACGTGGCGGAAACGTACAGACGAACCAGGGCGCCCAGGCCGGCGCTGTCCATGTAGGCAAGATCCGTCAAGTCCAGAACGATTCGTTTGCTCTGCGGTATCAGTTGCCTGACTTCGCCGTAGAACACATGGCTCACTTCCGCCACCAGCCTGCCGTGGCATCGCACCACGGCCGTGTTGCCGGCGCGCCTGGTCTCAAGCGTAATGAATTTCGCGGCTGCTTTGTCTGGCATCGGGCATTGCCTCGTCGAGGAATTACGAAGGGCCGAAAACGAAAGATCGAGTCATTCTCTCACAGAAAGCTAGTTTTTCAGCGCATTCCGTTCCCGCCGCGCCAGCCCTTCCCGGCCAGGCTGTACAGTTCAGCGTTTAGGGCCGGGGCCGTCCAGCTTTGCAGCGTGGTTCATACGGGCATCGGGCAGGCCCAGCCGCCGCTTCTGCGCCAGAATCTCCTCGATCTTGCCTTCCGGAATGAAGGCCAGCGGCTTGCCGATCTGCCGGGCGATGAGGTAGGTCTTGCAGTAGGTCTCAAACGTCTCCACCAGCCACTCGGCGTGGGTGACGGTATCGGCCCAGCAGACGATGCCGTGGTTGGCCAGCAGGATGGTGTTGTGGTCCTGCACAAAGGGCAGCACCGTCCTTGCGAATGCCTGTGTTCCGGGAGTCTCATACGGCGCCACGGCGGCAGGGCCGATGGAGGACTCGTACTCCGAGATCAGCCCGATAGGCGGCGCGGAGCCGGTCATGGCAAAGGCCGTGGCGTGGGGCGGATGGCAGTGCACGATGGCTCGGGCGCGCGGATTGGCCTTGTAGATCTCCAGATGCAGCAGCAGCTCGCTGGTGCGCAAGCGGCCGCCGGCCAGAATCTTGCCCTCCAAATCGGAAAGGCAGATGTCGGCCGGTTGCATATCCCTCTTGCTCATCATGGTGGGCGTGCACAACAGGTACTTCTCGTCCAGCCGCACGCTGATATTGCCGCCGTTGCCGTCTACGTACTGCCGCTCCCACAGCTTGCGGCCCACGGCGATAATCTCCGCGCGCAGGGCCTCGGTCTCATAGAATTTGGTGGCCGCCAGGGGCGAATTGGCCTCGAGCCTGGGCTCGCGCGTGCTCTCCGCGCCGCTCTGCGGCCCTTCCCTCTCCTGTTCCGAAAGCGGAATCCAACTTTGCTCCGTGGCCATTGCCCAACCTCACCTGTAGGACGTTTTACCGGGCGCCGGAAAGGCCTGACCCGCCGCCACCATTATATTTTGTGCCGGTGGTAGGCCTTTCCCCGTGACTTCGGTCACTGTACTGCACAACTTCCCTCTACCATCCTACCCGCTCCTTTGGCGCCCCAATGCCCCTGGGGCATCCGGCTGAAAAAATGGCTGCGTCAAAGTCCGCCACAGGTTATAATCACTCGACTCGAGGTCTTGAGGCAAGGAGGTCGAAAATGATGCACCGGATGCAGAGCAATGTAGGACGCCGCTTGGCCATAGGTGTGGCCCTGCTGTCTTTTACCGCGGCCGGGTACCCTCTGGGTAGCGCGCAAACGCCGGCGTGGCAGACTTACAGCTACCCCGCGGACGGATTCAACGCCTCCTTCCCCTCGGAGCCCGACCTGCAGAAGAAGAGTGTCCCCATCGAAAATGTAGGCACCTTCGAATTGCGTTCCTATATCGGGACGGATGGCGAAGTGGCGATGTTCGTCGGGGTTTGCGATTACGGCTCCCAGACCGCGGGCAAAAACCCCGACGATCTGCTGCAAGGGGCCAAGAACGGGGCCCTGCAAAACTCCAACTCCCATCTCCTCAGCGAGACCAAGACCACCCTGGGCGTCTACCACGGCCTTACCTTCGAGGCGGAGAGCGATCAGACGCAGAAAGAGCGAGCTCACTTTTCCGCGCGCATCTACATGGTGGGCTCCACGCTCTACCAAGTGCTGGTCGTATCGCCCCTGGGAAAACCCTATGCCGATACGACTCGCTTCCTTGACTCCTTCCAGTTGATCCCGCGCGTGGCCCACTAAGACCGCCCGCTCAGCCTTCCCCCCGCGCTTGAAGGCCCGGCAACACCGCCAGCACCCGGCAGCGGTGTTTGCCGGCCGCGCTCCAGGCCAGCGCCATCTCGCTCTCCATGTAGACGCAATCGCCCGCCTCCAGCACCTCGTGCATGCCTCCCGCGTCCAACTGCAGCCGTCCTTCCAGCACATACACCAGTCCGCAGGTCTCGCGAAAGCTATCCGTCACCGTGGTAGCTCCGCCGGGCGGAAACTCGATCATCTGCGCCACCAGCCGGCTGCCATCCGTGGCCGCGTTCAGCGGCGTAGCCTTCACCGCCTCCGCGCCGCGCGTGTTGCCCTGCAGGTGGGCCTTGCGCGTGATGGAGAGCGTATGCCGCGCGGGCTCCGCGAAAAAATGACTCATGCCCACGCCGTAGACCCGGCTGATGGTGGCCAGCGTGGGCAGGGTGGGAATCATGCGGTCCGTCTCCAGCTTGGAAAGCAGAGCCGTGGAAAGCCCGGTCTCGGCCGCCAGCCGGGAAAGCGTGAGCCGCTTCTGGGTGCGCAGGGAACGCAGCTTTACCCCGATGCAGTAAGGTTCCAGCGACCACTGCGCGTAGGAAACAGTCTTGGCCATGGCAAACTCCCTCGGGACCCGCGTACAGGCCCTTGATCAGTTTGCCAGCCGGTGGACTTCCATCTCCTGAGAATTTTCTGAAGTTTCCGCTCTACCTTTCACGGCTTTTTTCCTTCGTTCCGCGTTGCCATGAAGCCAGCCATAGAAAGGGAGCAGATCCAATCGTATGCATCAGCGCTTCTCAGAACAGAAAGCCGCCAGACGCTTGTGGAAAAAACTGTTTAATTAGGATTGCGTAGTAACCCAGCGGACTGGTTACTAACCACAGACCACTGATTACCAATGCCTACCTCAGATCGCTGGCCACTGATCACTCCAATTGACGGTTTTTCTTTGCTTCTCTGCGCAGTACGGCTTAGGCGCGTTTCAAAGTTTGAACTCCGATCAATTGATTCAACCCATAAATTGCACACAAATGCCAAGAATTCATATAGATATGCCCTGCCTGTTTAGTTTACTTATTAGTAATTTAGTAACCATATTTTATTACTTCGAGCATGGAAAAGTGGCTGAAACAGCCTTTCTATAACCTTCCAAATGTGGATAATCAGGGAATCGAATAGACCGGGCCAAGAGAAGCCTGGGGTTCGTAGGGCTCCTGTTGTTTCTTCCCCGGATGTCCATGATGAAGGTCTACCGGCCACTGCCGACGGTTGCCACTCGCTTGGCTGGAATGGCAAGAGTCCGGCAGGCAGGTTGACCAGGAGTTCGAGGAGTCGCGTTGGTCCTGAAGAAATCGCCTTCGTCAGCCTTGCCCGGCGCCTCTGCCAGCGGTGCTCCCAGGAAAGATTCTTTACTTCCTGAGGTGGTTTTGACAGGTTCCGGTATCTCGGATGGAGAACCAGGGCTCACTTTTGGAGGCTTCCGCCTGGAAGCCGATGGCACGCTCTTTCGCGGGGAAACGCCGCTTCATCTTCCCCCCAAGGAGTTGGCGGCGCTCAGGTTCCTGCTGGCGCACGCCGGACAGATCGTTACCCCCCTGCAACTGAAACAGGCGCTGTGGGGCGATGTGCACGTCACCGCAGATAGTGTTCCCAAGTGCCTCTCCTCGTTGCGCGCGCGGCTGGAGCCGGAAGAGTGCATTCAGACCGTCTACAAGCGCGGATACCGCTTCTCGGCCGAGATACGGCCTCAGGGCGCCGCGCCGGCCGGAGCGCTGCCGCGGCTGGCCATTCCCCCCTTTACTACCTTTTACGGAGTCCCCGAGCACCTTGGCATGGCCGTCGCCGAGGAGACCATTGCCCGGCTCACCCGCGAGCGCCAGCCGTCTGTTTCCGTCCTGGCCCGGGATTCGGTATTTACCCTGGCCCGGCGCGGACACACGGCACAGCAGATCGGCGAGACGCTCAAAGCCGACCTGGTCCTGGCCGGAACCCTGCGCATATTGCCCGCGCACTTCCGCCTGCGCACTGAGATGATTCGCGTCCAGGATGGCACCCAGATACTGGGTTGAAGACCTGCTGGTGGAACGAAGCCGTTTCGCCGGGCTGGAAATGGAGCTGGTCAGTCGCCTGGCCTTCCGCCTGAGTGCCGGCATTCTTTTGAACCAGGGCCTCCAGGGAACGTTCTCTGCTTCCGGGGGTGGCAGCGATGCCTCCTCACGCCTCACTACGCCCTTTAGCGCCCCACCCAAGGGGTTCCCGGCGCCCGCTTCATCGCTGGATTGGAGCGCAGGAGGCCTGTCCATCTCCGCTGCCTCTGATCCTTTCATCGAGCGGCGAAAACGTTCGGGCCGCAGGGAGGCCTATGAAATCTACCAGCGCGCCCACCATGAGTGGCAGACGCTGCAGCGCCACCACATGCAGGACGGCCTGCAACACCTTTCCCGCGCCATTGAACTGGACCCCACGCTGATCGCCGCCAGGGTGGATATGGTGTATCTGTGCATTGCCCAGGCCTTCTTCGGCTTCATGTCTCCGGCCGTGGCTGCGGATCTGGCGCGTCACACGGCCGATATAGGGTCCCCGGCGGCGGGTTCTGGCCGCTGGAGTGGGGAACAGGGGTCAGCGATGAGCGTTGGACCCAGGAAGAGGTCCTTGCTTCATGAGGTGGAAGCCAAGGGCCTTGATCGCAGAGGCGCGGGGTCGATTCCCGATCTTCCCCCTGGCGCCGAAGCCATTCTCCCCGCCCTGGGCTGGATCAGTTTCCATGTGGACCACAACTTGCCCGCGGCCCTGCAAGCCTTCTCTCTCTCGGCCCATCTGCCCCACGATCCCTGGATCACCCGTATGCGCGTGATGTTCGCGCTCAGCCGCCACCGCTTTGATGAGGCCATCGCGATGCTGCGCGCCACCCTTCACCAGGATCCGTTTTCTCCCACCTTGCACGCCCACCTGGGCTGGGCGCTCCACCTGGCCGGAAAAGCCGCTGAAAGCGTCGAATCCATCCGCCAAACCCTCGCTCTCTTCCCTGAAGACGAAGCCGCCCATGTGTTCGGAGCCGCGATTCTGGCTTGCAACGGGGATGCGCCGCGAGCGATCGAGCTGGCGCGGAACCTGGAGCAGCGCGCGCCGTACTTTGACCTTGCCACCGCTGTCCACGCCTATGCCCTGGCCTGCGCGGGACGCGGGGACGAGGCCCGCGCCATCCTGGATCGGCTGCAATGGATGAGCCGCGAACGCTTCGTCCTCAAATCGTTCACGCCCGCCGTCCATGTTGCCCTGGAAAACTATGATGCCGCGCTCTCGGAACTGCGCGCCGCCGCGGAGGACCGGTGTCCCTGGTTCTTCCAGATGCTCGCCGACCCGCGCCTGAAACCCCTCCACGGCCGCCCGGAGTTCGAGGCATTGAGCTCCGATCCTCGCCCGCATGGAAGCCGCCGCCGCGCGCCAGCCTGAACTGGAAGAGTGACCCGGAAATCTGAGCCGCTGACCAAATAGACCAGGCATGCTATCTTTAGTGAACTTCTTCGCTGCCCATTGCCAAATCCCCCCCCGTGACTCTCATCACAGGTCTATTCGCCTAAATCCTCAATAATCAAGAAGGATGGCAATGGAGTCGTCCCTATCCGTTGCGGCATAAGTCCTTGCGTCCGGTCTCCGCTTGCCGTGCCCGGAGCCAGACTCCCAGGACTGGCGCTCGAAGCAGAGGCCTAACTTCATGTACAAGATCGTCGAAGCCCGCAACGTCGGCCTCAATATCAAGCAGTTTGTGATTGAGGCGCCGCGCATTGCGCAGCAAGCAGAGGCCGGGGCAGTTCCTCATTCTCCGCCTGCATGAGAAGGGCGAGCGCATTCCGCTCACCATCAAGTGCGCCGACCCGGAGGCGGGCACGGTCACCATCGTGGTGCAGGCCATCGGCAAGACCACCTCGCTGCTCAATTGCCTTGAAGACGGGCGACTCGATTCTGGACATCGTCGGCCCCCTCGGCCATCCCTCGGAGATTGAAAACTACGGCACGGCGGTGATTCTGGCCGGCAGCGTGGGCACGGCCATGGCGCTGCCCACGGCCAACGCGCTCAAGCAGGCCGGCAACCACGTCATCTTCATTGAAGGCGCGCGCAACATCGAGATGGTGGTCTTTGAAGACGAGGTGCGCCAGGCCAGCAGCGAGACCTACATCATGACCGACGACGGCAGCTACGGCGAACAGGGCCTGGTCACCAAAAAGCTCAACGAGCTGATCGCCGCCGGGCGCAAGATCGACTTTGTGCTTGCCGTCGGCCCGGTGCCCATGATGAGGGCCGTTGCCCAGCATCACCGCGCCGCTTGGGATCAAGACCATGGTCAGCCTCAACTCCATCATGGTGGACGGCACCGGCATGTGCGGCGGCTGCCGCGTGCTGCTGGGCAACAAGAGCAAGTTCGCCTGCGTGGATGGGCCGGAGTTCGACGCCTCGCTGGTCAACTTCGAGGTGCTCATGCAGCGCAACGCCATGTATCGCGACAAGGAGTGCCAGTCGCTCAAGTATTTCGAGGAACACAAGCAGGAGGAACTGGCCGAGCTTCGCGCCGAGTTGGCCGCCAGGGAAAAGGAAGTGGCGCGGCTTCGCGCCGAGCTGGCCGCGGCGGAACTGGCCGGAAAGGGCGCGCTCCATGGCTGAGAAGAACACTCTGCCCCGCTCCGCAATGAATGTTCTTCCGCTGAAGGAGCGGATGAAGATTCAGCGCGCGCACATGCCGGAGCTCGACCCCCAGGTGCGCAGCCGCAACTTTGTAGAAGTGAACCAGGGCTTGTCCGCGGCCCAGGCCCTCACCGAGGCCACGCGCTGCATCGCCTGCGCCAAGCCCGCCTGCATCGTCGATTGCCCGGTGGGGGTAAAGATCAAAGACTTTGTGGCCCTGATCTATGCCGGCGACTATCTCGCCGCAGCGGCCAAGCTGCGCGAAGACAACGCGCTGCCCGCCATCACCGGCCGCGTCTGCCCGCAGGAGAACCAGTGCGAGGGCGGATGCGTGCTGGGCAAGAAAGGCGCGCCCGTCGCCATCGGCAACCTGGAGCGCTTTGTGGCCGACTTCGAGCGTGAGAGCGGCCAGCTCGGCCTGCCCGCCAACGCGCCGCCCACGGGCAAGAGCGTGGCCATCGTGGGCAGCGGTCCGGCCGGACTCTCGGCCGCCGGCGACCTGGTCCAGAAGGGCCATCGCGTGCGCGTCTTTGAGGCCCTGCACGAACTGGGCGGCGTGCTCGTCTACGGCATTCCGGAGTTCCGCCTGCCCAAGTCCATCGTCAAGGAGGAGGTGGACAACCTGCGCCGCATGGGCGTCGAATTCGAGACCAACGTGGTGGTGGGCAAAAGCGTAACCATCGACGAGCTGATGCGCAACGAACACTACGACGCGGTCTTCGTGGCCACCGGCGCGGGTTTGCCGGTCTTCCTCGGCGTCCCCGGCGAACACCTCAACGGCGTCTACTCGGCCAACGAATTCCTCACTCGCGTTAACCTCATGCGCGCCTACAATGCCACGGAGTACGATGAGCCGGTCTACGACTGCCGCAATCGCGATGTGATCGTGGTGGGCGGCGGCAACACCGCCATGGACGCGGTGCGCACCGCGCGGCGGCTGGGCGCGCGAATCGGCAACCCTGGTCTATCGCCGCTCTGAAGCTGAGATGCCGGCCCGCGCCGAAGAGGTAAAGCACGCCCGCCAGGAAGGCATCGAGTTCCGCATGCTGACCAGCCCTGTCGAGTTCATCGGCGATGAAAAGGGCTGGCTCACCGGAGCCCGCTGCGTGCGCATGGAACTGGGCGAGCCCGACTCGAGCGGCCGCCGCTCGCCCATCGAAATCAAGGGCTCGGAGTTCGTTTTGCCCGTGGACGTGGTCATCATCGGCGTCGGCACCACCGCCAATCCGCTTATCCAGAGCTCGACGCCCGACCTGAAAACCACCCCGCGCAACTACATCGTGGCCGATCCCGTGACCATGCGCACCTCCAAGCGCGGCGTCTTCGCCGGCGGCGACATCGTCACCGGCGGCGCCACGGTCATCCTGGCCATGGGCGCCGGGCGCAAAGCCGCCGCCTCCATCCACGAGTTCCTCACCGCCGGCGTGTGGGAGAAAAGCAGGGATTAGGGATTAGGAGGCAGGACTTGGGCGAGTCATTCAAGGACCTCGTAGTTTGGCAGCGTGCGGTTCAACTCACTGTGGCCGTCTACAAGCTCACCTCCTCTTTCCCGGCCTCCGAACGATTCGGTCTGACCAATCAATTGCGACGAGCGTCCGTCTCTGTCGCCAGCAATATTGCGGAAGGATATGGCAGATCGACGAAGGGAGAGTATCTTCTCTTCCTCGGCCATGCAAGAGGTTCGAACTGTGAACTCGAAACGCAACTTGTGATCGCGGAGAAACTGGGGTTCGCATCGGAGGAAGCACGGCGCTCGGCAGAAAGCCTTTCCGGCGAAGTCGGCCGGATGCTTGTCGCCATTATGAAGAAATTGCAGCGATGATCGCCGATTTTCTATTCCCTAGTCCCTAATCCCTATTCCCTGTTTCAAAAAAATGGGCGGCAAAGGTTAGCCCTTTGCCGCCGCCCTGTCCCTGGGTTGTCTTGAAATTAGTGCAATCTTTCGCTTACTGCAAAAGCTTGGTTACTTCCTGCTCCACGCTGTTGGCCTGCGCCAGCGCGGCAATGCCGGTCTGGCTCAGGATCTCGTACTTGGACATATTCGACGTCGCCGAGGCATAGTCGGTGGCCTGGATCGCGTTCTGCGCCGATACCACGTTCTCCTGCTGCGTGCTCATCACCTGGCTGATGGAGTTCAGCGTATTGATCTGCGCGCCGATGTAGCCGTCCTGCGCCGCCACGTCGGTGATGGCCACATTGAGATCGTTCAGCGCGGTCTCCGCATCGGCCTGGTTGGAGAGGTCGGTGGCATTCAGGGCCTCGCCGGCGCCATCCGAGTAGCTGATGGTCGCCGTTCCGCTCGACCCGCTGGTATTAGCCACAATGGTCGCCGCGATTTGCGAGGTGGTTGAATCGGCCACGCTGCCGGATAGGCCTATGTTGTAGGCGCTGTTGGCGGTGTAGCTCAGATTCGCGGTGGTGGCGGTATCTTCGATGGTTGACGTGGGCAGCACAACCTGCCCGGAGGTGGCTGTAATCTGCCCGGCAGAGCCCGTGGTGTTCGAGGTCAGCAGCACGCTCCCGCTGCCGTTGACGCCGGCAACCCAACTGGCCGTTACCCCGGTGTTGTTGGCGGGTAGATTGATCTGTGCAATCATGTCGGCAACTGTTGAGTCCGCGGCCAGGACCAGGATCACAGGCGTGGTGCCGACTGTGAAGCTGAGAGTGCCGGAGACCGTATCGTTTTCGCTGGCAAACGAACCCAGCGTCACTGCTGAATCTGTTCCGGCTGTGGTGTCGGTCAGCGTGCTGGTTGCCGAGATGGCTTGGCCGCTATTGGAAGTCGCCGTCAGCCCCAGGCCTTCGGTGCTGGCCAGGCCGGTAAGCCCCAGGGCGGTGTCGGCAGAGACCGCGGCCGCCAGGTCGGCCAGTGTATCGCCGTTCACGGCGTAGGTTGTGCCGGTTAATGTGCCCGCTCCCCCGCCTGAAGCTGCGCCCGAGCCCATGACGAAGGTGTGCGTGACGGCGACGCCGCCAACGGTGTTGGTGATGGCGATATTGCCGCCCAGCACATCGCTGGTATTGACTGCCGAACCCGAGCCGATGGTCACGCTCGAAGCCGAGCCGACAACCACGGCCTCTCCGGCAACCGTGGTCGCATCGTTCTCAGCGTATGCGTCGGCCAGGTTTCCGGTCACGGTGATGGCGTTACTTTCAGTGCCCGACTGCAGATAGATGCCGCCCGATGCGCCGGCATCCGTGGTAGCGGTGATGGTAAAGTCAGCAGGGCGCCGCTTTCTCCAGTTACACTTCCGGCCGTATAGTCGTTAATCGCGGTCAGTAAGTCGCCCACTGTGCTGCCATTCACAGTAACCGTACCGCCGGCATAGGCTTCCGACGTGCCGCCCATGGCGAAGGTTACCGCGGTGCCGCTGCCGTCCTGGATAGTGATGCTGCCGGCCAGCGTATCGGTAGGGCTGATGGTTCCCGCAATCGTGGTTCCACCCGGACCGGTGAGAGCCAGCAAGCCGGTCCCATACACAGTGGGCCCGGAATCGCTGGGCGTGTAGAGGCCCAGTGTGGCATTGGTGTTCATCAGCGTGTTGGTGGTCGCGGCGATGCTGTTGCCCAGGGTTCCCGACGTGAGCACCAGGCCCGAGTTGCCCGCTACGGCGGTGAACCCGCTATCGGTCGGTGAGAAGATACCCTGAACCGCGCTGGCCAGGTCGGACATATTGTAGCCCTGCACGGTGGTCGTAGTGCCGGTTGTCGAAGTCGCGCCCGTGCCGCCCATGACAAAGGTTTGCGCTGTGCCGCCGCCGTCCGTGAGGACGATCTGGCCGGCCACCGTATCGGCGGAGCTGTCAACCACGCTGTTGGGATTGGCGCTTACGCCCAGGGTGAGGGATCCATCCACGCCGGCATTGGCCGCGACTCCCGTGACAGAGTTGGCAGGGGTATTTAAATTGGCCACGCTGGAATTGGTGGCGGTGGTGAGGTCGCTGAAAGCCGGAGCCGTGGGCGCGCTGCCGCTGGTGGTGGCTACGCTTAATGCTCCACTTCCCGCGGTACTGGCCAGCGACAGGCTCTGCGTCCCGTCGCCATTGGTAATCACGCTGGCCGTGGCCAGCCCGGCTGTCCCGCCGTAGTTTGCGTTGATCTGGTTGGCCAACTCCTGCAGCGTGTTCACGGTCGAATTGATGGTGACCGCCGCCGCTGTCTGCGAGCCCACCTTGACCGTGACGGTTTGGCCCTGGGTGAGTAGTTCGCTGGCGGAGATGCCACTGGGGTTCAGAGTGCCGCTGGTGCTGGCCGCGCTGGGGTCCACGCCGGCCGATACCACACCGCCGGCGATCTCGATGCCCGTCTGGGTTCCGCCCCCGGTAACGCCGGCCTGCGCCTGTGTGGTAAAGGTAGCGGTCAGGCCCAGGCCCGAGTCGTTAATGGCGCTCATCAATCCGTTGGCGGTATTGGCAAAGCTGGTGCCCGTACCGACGGTAATAGTGGTGGTGGCCGTATTGCCCGCGCCGCCGGCGCCCTTCACCAGGTAGTTGACTACGATGGTGGTAGCGCCGCCAAGATTCAGCGTGTCGGTGGCCTGCGCATTGGCGGTATCGGACGACAGGTTCACGAAGACGCTGTTGGAGCCGCTGCTGTAAGCCATCTTGCCGCCGGTGTCGCCCAGGCTGGACTCAGACAGCGAGCGGATGTTCAGGTCGTCGACCGAAGAGCCCGCCATCGATGAGTCGCCGGTATAGATCGCCACTTCCGTGCCGTTGAATACCTGCTCCTGGTTGTAGGTGGTGGTCTGTCCGATGTTGTTGATCTCCGACAGGATCGACTGGTACTCCTGGTTGGCCGCGCCCTCCTGGGTGGAGTTGAGGGTGCCGTTGGAGGCTTCGGTAGCCAGCGTAATGGCGCGGTTCAGCAGGCTCGTCACCTGCGAAAGGGCGCCATCGGCAACCTGCAGCAGCCCCACGCCTTCCGCGGCGTTAGTCTCCGACTGCGTCAGGGCCGAGGAGTTGGCCTCCAGGCCGTTCACCAGCGAGAGACCCGCGGCATCGTCCGCTCCGGAGTTGATCTTCGACCCAGACGACAACTGCTCCAGCACCGTCTGCAAGCTGTTGTTCGTGTTGTTCAGGTTGTTCTCTGCGTAGATCGCCGAAAGATTGTTCAATACACCGAGGGCCATGGAAATGTGCTCCTTTTCAGGATGCCTTCAAGCTCGCCCTTGCCTGCCGTACATCTCTTCAGGCCGCCAGGCCCTCCGCAGCTTCCGGATGGGCGTTCTTGCATCCACCCCATTCATCGGTCCCCCCGGAAATAACTTTAGTCATAAATTTGCGGTATACTCCCGCCCCCCGCTGTCGCACTCCGATTCAAGCTGTCCCGATTCCGCTCAATTCCTGTCCCAATGCGCTGCATTTGCTGTCCCAACGCGCTGCAATCGCTGCTCCAACGCGCTCCACTCGTTTGTTTCGATTTGAGACAGGCGCTCCCGTGCCTGTGCCCGAAACCATCCTGAAAAGGAAATTCACCCTTCACGGGGACAGTTCCCACAACGGCGTGGCGCAACAAAAAAACGGCGGCAAGAGGATCGCCCCTTGCCGCCATCGGTACCAACAATCGGATTTATTCTGCCCAAGAACCTACGATCGATATCCTTCTTACTGCTCGGCCCCCACTCCGGGCGCGGTGAGCCCACTGGGCTCCACGCCTTCGTCAACCATGCTCTGTGGTCCCGCGCCTGGCGGCGGTGCGCCTTGGGGAGCTGCGGCTGGCGGAGTGGATGGCGGCTCAGGAGGCATCTGCCGGCGGTACTGGCCGCCCGGACCCTGGTCGCCAGGCTTCCAGCCGCCCTGTCCCCAGTTGCCCCGTCCCTGGCCGCGGCCCTCCTGCCCGTCGTTGGCGCGGAAGTCCTGCACCATCTTCCATTGCTCCGGCGTCAGTTTGCTGCGAAGCGCCAGCAGGTAGCGGGCATTGGCCTTTTCCAGCTCCGCTCGCGCCTGCGCCACCTTGTCGATCTGGGCCAGAATTTTGGCCTCGTTGGGGGTGTCTTCGCGAATCAGCGGCTGCAACCCCAGCTCCGCCTTCTCCAGGCTGGCGCGCAGATCAATCAGCTTCTCCCGGTGCGCCAGCAGGATGTCGTCAAAAGCCTTCCGCTGCTCGTCGCTCAGCTTCAACCGCTCCACGATCCTGGGATTGTTCCACCAGCGCCCCTGAATGCCCTGGCCGCCGAACGCCCTCTCAAATGGAGGCCGATGCCCCTCAAATCCCGATCCCGCGCCCGGCCCGTCACCCGGCCCCTGTGCCAGCGCCGATCCGGCCATCAATACTCCCGCAATTGCCAATCCCAACCGTACTGCCATGCCTGCTTTCATTACGCATCTCCTCCTCTTCACGCCCCATGGGCGTTCTTGATTCCTTACCTGGTCCTTACCGGGTTTCGTCTTCGGCCATCAGTTGAGCCAGCGGCTCCATGGCGCTGGGAACTTCGCGCGAAACGTCGCTGTCCACCTTGGCCAGCAAATCCTCTTCTTCCTGGCGAGCCTGCTGCTCGCGAACCAACCTCTGATGCTCGGCCTGCCGCGCCGCCTCCGCCATCCTCAATTCCCGCCGGTGGCGTTCGTAAACCGCTCCCGAGACGCCCCCCGCCACCAGCGCGCACCCCAGCGCCCAACCCGCCGCCAAACGCCAGCTCCAACGCCGTGCCGCCTTCACCACCGGCCGCGTACGGCTCAATTCTGCCGCGCTCCAGGCATGAACGCTCATGCGGAAGTTGGCCAGCGCCTGATCCAACTCCGGGGTAGACGCTTCTCCATCCGCTACTTCGCCCGGCTTGCCTCCCCATCTATCCCTTAAACTCATCGTTTTCTCCCTAACTCCTCGCGCACTCTCCCCACTGCCCGCGAGAGGTGCGCCTTTACCGTGCCTTCGCTTAACCCGGTGGCACGCGCAATCTCGCTCAAATCCTGCTCTTCCACGTAGCGCAGCAGAAAAACCGTGCGCTGCCGCTCGCTCAGCCTTTTCACCGCTTCCCACACGCGCCCCACCTGCTCCCGCGCCAGCAACTGCTGTTCCACCGAACACTCGCCGCTGGGCAGCCACTCGCTGGCCTCGTCCAGATCCACCGCGTGGGTGCGCGTTTGCCGCCAGAACTGCATGCGCCGGTTACGCCAGTGGTCCTTTTGCAGATTGATGGCAATCCGCATCAACCAGGTCATGGCGCTGGAATCTCCGCGAAAACTTCCCCACTTGCGGTGCGCCTTGAGAAAACACTCCTGCGTCAGCGTCTCCGCCAGGTCCACGTCGCGCGTGGAGGCCAGCAAGAAACGGAAGATGCGCGGACGGTGGCGCGCAACCACACGCGTAAATTCTTGCGCGGCAATCTCTTCTGCCGTGGCCATGGTCATCGCTTCCAATGCTGTGCCGGATGCCATCACTCTGATAGACGGCCCCAAAGAGCGCAAGTTTACACCCCAGCGGATATTCTCATCGTTAAATCAAATGGGAAGCGGGCGCAGATCGCCACCCCGCCTACGGCCTTACTGCGGCGCGTTTTGCCGTGGCGCGCTCGCCCCAGTCCCTGCCGTCCCCGTCCCGGCGGCGCCTGTCCCCGCCGGCGCGGGAGTTGCCGCCACCGGCTCGTTCTTACCCTTCTCCGGATCGTATTGGTAAGTCTCCATCCATTGCTTCCAAAGCGCCGGAGACCCCTCAACCAGCTTGCCACCGTGATAGTAATAGACGATGCTCTTCATATCCGTATCCAGATCGCAGGCGTCGTACTTCCCCGGCTTGCCCGTCACCGGCAGCAAAATCTCCACTGTCTTGTTCTGCTTTTTCCACCGCGCCGGATAGGTCTCGTACCCCGGCGAAATCCTCAGCCGGTTCACGCACCAAAATGTATAGGCGAATCCCCGTGGCTCGCCATTCTCATAGAGATTGCCACTGCCCTTCCCATCCACGTAATGCGTACGGCGCATGTGATGAACCTGCTGGCTGTTCTGAAATATATGCACCCGCATTGGATACTTGGCCAGATCGGGCCCACCGGCCAGCACCGCCGGCGAAAGCAGCAAACAAGCCGCCAAGCCGCTCAAGACATTCAGGAAGGCACGACGCATCGGAATAGCTCCATAAAATACCGGTTCTAATTTCCTACCCATCCTAATCCCACCTGTCTCCCGCCGCGACACAGGAGGCGGATTTTCAACTTCACCCCGGCCAAGCACTACCCACCCGGCATAAAAAATCGCACCGTCCATCCCCGGCTTGCGTGCCGGAGACGAACGGTGCGAGTCACACTACCCTAAATACAATGCAACTGCTCTAAGTCGCTGCTACTGCGCTAAATAAGTGTAGTCAACCGAATGCCAGGTTCCATTGATCAGCGAATAGAGCCGGACATAGATCGTCTCCCCGTTGGTGGGCAGGCCGTTCACGGTTTCTGTTGTCGCCGTCACGTTGCCCGAGTTATACAGGTTGCTCGATCCCACCCCCGTGCTGCCCAGCCACAGTTCGAAGTGCGTGGCCGTGTTACCCGGCGACCACACGAAGGCCTGGCTGGTGCTCAGGAATTGGCTGCCCGGCGTGGGCGAGGTCATCGACGCCGCGATGGGCGCGCCCGAGGCCGTGTAAGTGTAGTCGGCCGATTGCCAGGCGCCGTTGATGAGCGAGTAGAGCCGCACATACAACGGTTGCCCGTTGGAGGGAAGCCCGTTCACGGTCTCTGTAGTTACCGTCACGCTGCCCGAGTTATACACGTTGCTGGAGCCTACGCCCGTGCTGCCCACCCACAGTTCAAAGTGCGTGGCCGTGTTGCCGGGATTCCACGTGAAGGCCTGGCTGGCGCCGCCCAGCGTGCTGCCCCCGGTAGGACTGCTCATCGAAGCCGCGATGGGCGCGCCCGAGGCCGTGTAAGTGTAGTCGGCCGATTGCCAGCCCCCGTTGATCAGCGAGTAGAGCCGCACATACAACGGTTGCCCGTTGGAGGGAAGCCCGTTCACCGTCTCTGTAGTTACCGTTACGTTGCCCGAGTTATACAGGTTGCTGGAGCCCACGCCCGTGCTGCCCACCCACAGTTCAAAGTGCGTAGCGTTGTTGCCGGGCGTCCACGTGAAGGCCTGGCTGGTGCTGGCCAGCGTGCTGCCCGGCGTGGGAGTGCTCATCGAAGCCGGCACCGCCGTCCCCGATGAGGTGTAAGTGTAGTCGGCCGATTGCCAGGCGCCGTTGATCAGCGAGTAGAGCCGCACATACACCGGCGAATCGTTGCTCGGCAGCCCGCTCGCGGTCTCCGTGGTGACCGTAACGTTGCCTGAGTTATACAGGTTGCTGGAACCCACGCCCGTCGTGCCCACCCACAGTTCAAAGTGCGTGGCCACGTTGCCCGGATTCCAGGTGAAGGCCTGACTGGTGCTGGCCAGCGTGCTGCCCGGTGTGGGAGTGGACATAGAAGCCGGGATCGGCGAGCCGGTGGCCGTGTAAGCGTAGTCGGCCGATTGCCAGCTTCCGTTGATCAGCGAATAGAGCCGCACATACAGCGGCTGCCCATTGCTGGGCAGACTGTTCACGGTCTCGGTAGTGACCGTCACGCTGCCCGAGTTATACAGGTTGCTGGAACCTACCGCGGTGTTGCCCACCCATAGCTCGTAGTGGGAAACGCCGTTGCCGGGCGACCAGGTGAAAGCCTGGCTGCTCCCCAGCGTGCTGCCCGAAGTGGGCGTGATCATCGCCGCCGGGATCAGGATGGTGTAGATCCCATTTGCCACCGCGCTGTTCGCGGCGCCGGGGGAGGCAGCCATCGCCCGCACGGTGGTGGTCGCGGAGATGGTAAGCGGACTGGAGTATACCGCCGAGCCGGTGGTCGGCGTCGACGCGTCGGTGGTGAAATAGATGGTTGACGACGGCGAGGCATCGGAGAGGGTCACCGTCTGCGTCCCGATGTAACTTCCGCCCGCGGGGCTGAAGGTGGGAGTGGACGTAATGATTGAATAGGTCGCCGTTGTCACCGCGCTGGCCCGGCTGGAGGTTGTCGCGATTGCCTTGATAGTCAGGCCGTTAATGGCCATAACATATCCGGATGGGCTGCACGAAGGAGGAACACCAAAGGTAGTGTCCGATCCATAACATGTACTTGTTAGGCCCGAATTATAGATCAACGTGGGCAGCGGCGGCGGAGTGCCGCTCGTTTCCGCTATCGTAGTCGGCGTGCTTCCGTTGGTGGTGTATAAGATGTCGCTCGACGCGGTGGGCGTGGCCATCGATACTCTCTGCGGAGTGTTGTAGGTTCCTGACGGCGGCAGGATGATGGGCGCGTCGACATACGATGTGGAAGTGCCGGTGAAGATGTACGTTCCGCAGGTCGCCGGGCTGGGATTGGAGTTGCCATACGAAGAGCCTATGGCAGGCACCGTGGCGATGGCGCATAGTACTTCGTATCCGTTATTACCGCCGCTTGCCGCTTTAGTCACAGTGATCGACGCCGTAGTGGAAGTGCCTAACTTCAGTGTTGGGGCCACCGCGGTGCCGCCAGATTCCGATGGAGCAACAGGCGGTACCGGCGTCCCGGTCCCTGTGGACGTGGTGTAGAAGTACGTCGCATTGGTCGTTCCAAGCAAGGCATCGGCCGCATCCGTACCTTGATTGTTGCCGCTAAGCGGCGCCCAGGTTGAGGTGACCGGGGTTACCTTCAGCGAGTCCTGGGCATAGGTGCCGGGCGGCGGGACCAGGACCGGCGCAGCCGGAGTCAGAGGAGCGCCCGTCACTATAACATTGAGCTGCTCAGTCGGCGGAACCCCATCGTTGTACTGGTTGATCTGCGTGTTCATGGCGTAGAGCGTATATTCCTGGGTGACCGTGGGGGTGATCGTCAAACTCCCGCAGCCGGTGTTGTCAAGCCGCGCCGGACCGATGTTGTCAATGTAAACGTAGGGTTCGGCCGTGGTTGCGGTGTAGCTTTCGTTCCAGTTGCTTCCGCTCACGCAGAAATTGAAGGTGACAGGAGTACTGCTATTGGGTACGGTCAATGTCCCCGACTGTCCATTTGCGGTATAACTGGTGATCGTCGGCGCGGTTTCAGGATAATCGACAACCGCTGAATTCTCATCCATGCCGGGACAGGCGGCAGTTCCGGATGGATCGTAATCTAAGCCGGTACAGTGGGCCAAAGGGCCACCTACGGGACTGGCGTATTCAGGAGTCATTTGGATGACATCGAAGTCCGACGCCACGACAACGTTCAATTTAGTAGCATTGTCGTTCCAGCGCGGATCGGTATCGCCAATGACATACATGTTGGTGCCATTGTCATCCATGATCATCCCATAATTTGCCAGCCCGGTTAAAAGGGTCTGATCCATGGCGGAGAATTCGGTATTATAATCTATGCTCAGACCGGCCAGCCGGGCTGTGAGCCTGGGAATATTCAATCGCAGTTGCGCTCCCTCGGGGAGGTAATATTTATTGGCGGAAGGCACATCGGCGGTAGAACTCGCGCCATGAATGGCCGGCAAAACGAAATATCCGCCATGGGCATCTCCGTATGAAGGACTCACCGTGAAGCGGGTGGGGTGGCTGATCGTTCCCGAGGCCGCTTCGTCGTACTTCCATGTCATGGCGAAGATCGACATTCCGGCGGCATCCGCCGATGTCCAGCCCATGGGCCGCGCATTGTAGTCCTGCGCGTCAAACAGCGTCAGGCTATTGGCTTCCCAATGCATGTGACCGTCAGAACCGGGGCAGCGGCTTGTGACCCAAATCTCATAGATAAAGCAGGTGTGGCGGTCAAGCACCAGCGTATGCTGGTCCCCGGAGTCGGTATCCGGCCAGACGCTGCAGTCGGGCGCATTACCTTCGATGGGGATGGCATCCGAGTCGGGATACGGTGCCAACATCACCTCGCTCTCGCCAGGCGAGCCGGTGACAACGACCGGTACCGTGGGGGTCTGGGAAGAGTCAACCACATAGTAGGGAATGCTGCCGTCGGAGGGCGCCGACCCCCACAAGGGGTGAATGTGGTTGTGACTGGTGCTGGCCGTCATGAGGTAGTTCGTGAGTATGGTCGAATTGGGGTCGACCGGCGCGGCAGAGATGTTTTGGTTGTAGAGGCTGTCCGACGGAAAGGGAATAAATCCATTCAGTTGTCCTTCGTACTGGCCTGTCAAAGGGTTGGGACCGTTCATGGGGGTGCCAACCGTTGTGTATGAGCAGTCGCCGTAATGCACAGGGTTCTGCGCTGTCGCGAAACCGGCGAACAAGAGGATGAAACAGGTGAATAAACATAGCGCCAGAAGTGGGAATCGAGCGCCACCAGGGGCAATTCGGAACTGCAATCGTGTGATAGACATAGTACTCCTCTCAGCTTCGCGCTTTCAGACGACCGGATTGTGTGCGTAGCTTGATTGCGAGAACGCTACGCCGAATGAATGTATGCTGTCAAGAATTTATTAATGTGCAATAGTTACCACTGCTGATTACCAATACACGCAGACTAATTGGTTACCCTATTCAGGTTATCTACCATTGATTGCCAATCCGCGTTGTGCATCTTAAGCCACTGATAACAGATAGATTATGTTTATGCGGCATAGGGACTTCGCAGGCTTGAAGGCGCCGGGCGTGCAGAAACCGTGATCTATTTTGATAGAGTCCAATGAACTTTGAATATCGTAACAGGGTCCTTGAAGCATCCGAGGGCCGCGACGGCGCTGTCATTCGAGAATTCCAGCCCTGCAACCCCCGCGGCGCCGGAGCCGGTTTTTCACCTTCATCCCAGCGGGCTCTGCGCGCCGGCGCAAAGAATATCGCACCGTCCATCTCCGGCATGGGCGCTGGAAACGAACGGTGCGATGCATATGACCTGCGAAATACAGTTGCTCTTCAGCCGAACTACTGTGCCATGTAGGTGTAGTCGGCGGAATGCCAGGCTCCGTCGATCAGCCAGTAGAGCCGGGCATAGACCGTCTCTCCGTTGGTGGGCAGGCCGCTCACGGTTTCTGTTGTCACTGTCACATTGCCAGAGTTATACAGGTTGCTCGATCCCACCCCCGTGCTGCCCAGCCACAGTTCGAAGTCCGTGGCCGTGTTGCCCGGCGTCCATACGAAGGTTTCTGTGCTGCTCAGGAATTGGCTGCCCGGCGTAGGAGTGGTGAGTGCGGCGGGGGTGGGCGAACCCGAGGCCGTGTAGGTGTAGTCGTTCGCTTGCCAGGCTCCGTTGATGAGCGAGTAGAGCCGCACATACACCGGCTCCCCGTTGGTGGGCAGATTGTTCACGGTCTCGGTAGTGACCGTCACATTACCCGAGTTGTACAGGTTGCTGGAGCCTACGCCGGTGGTGCCTACCCAGAGTTCAAAGTGGGTAGCGATGTTGCCGGGATTCCAGGTGAAGGCCTGGCTGGCTCCCGCCAGGATGCTGCCCTGGCCGGGAGTGCTCATGGTCGCCGGCGTCGGCGCGCCTGAGGCCGTGTAGGTGTAGTCGTTCGACTGCCAGGCGCCGTTGATCAGTGAGTAGAGACGCACATACACCGGCTCCCCGTTGGTGGGCAGATTGTTCACGGTCTCGGTAGTGGCCGTCACATTGCCCGAGTTGTACAGGTTGCTCGATCCCACCCCCGTAGTGCCCACCCAGAGTTCAAAGTGAGTGGCGATGTTGCCGGGATTCCAGGTGAAGGCCTGGCTGGCGCCACTCAGGGTGCTGCCCTGAGCGGGAGTGCTCATGGTCGCCGGGGTGGGCGAGCCCGATGCCTTGTAGGTATAGTCGGCAGTCTGCCAGGCTACATTGACGAGCCAATAGAGCCTGACATACAACGTCTCTCCGTTGTTCGGCAATCCGGTCACATTTGTAGAATCATTCTGGGTAGGACCCGAGTCATACAGATTGCTTGAACCCACCCCCGTGCTGCCCACCCAGAGTTCGAAGAGCGTGTGGGAGTCTCCGGGGTACCAGGTGCTGCCGCCGGTGCCGGGCGTCCACGTGAAGGTCGGGCTGGTACTCCCTAGTTGAGTGCCCGGAGTGGGTGAGCTGAGTGCCGCCGGTACGTAGGGAACGTTGTAGGCCGCAGTACCGACCGCGCTGATGTTGTAGTTGTAAGCCGTTGCGATCGCGTTCAGTGTCGTCGTTGACGCCGACCCCCAGATGGTAACCGGACCGACGTAGATATTCGAACCGGTGGTCGGCGTGGACCCATCCATGGTGTAGTAAATGGTTGCGCCCGGGGCTGTATCGCTGATGGTTACCAGTTGGACCGAACTGTAGGTTCCGCTCACGGGGCTGAAGGTGGGCGTGCCTGCTATGGGCAGGTTGATGGTGTATTTCGCCGAGCCGACCGTGCTGTTGGTGTAGCCCGCCAGCACAGCGATGGCCTTTAATGTCTGCGTGACGGAAACGGTAACTGGAGCGGTGTAGACCGTCGAGGCGGTGGTCGGGGTCGTACCGTCGGTGGTGTAATAGATGGTCGCCGACGGTGTGGTGGTGCTGATGGTTACCGTCTGGATGGTGGTGTACGTCCCGGCCGCAGGGTTGAAGGTTGGCGTTGTCGCCTTCAGCGTGTATGCCGCTACTCCGGTTGCGCTGGTGCTGTAACCGGTGGCCGTAGCGATCGCCTTCAGTGTCTCTGTCACGGAGACGGTGATGGGAGCGGTGTAGACCGTCGAGTTGGTGGTAGGCGCGGCCCCGTTCGTGGTGTAGTAGATCACCGCCGGGTTGGAATCGGTTCCCACAGTGGTGTCGGAAATGGTCACGGTCTGGGCCGAATAGTAGGTTCCAACTGCGGGATTGAAGGACGGCGTGGCGGCGGCCGGCAGGTTGATGGTATATACCGCTGAACCGGCCGCGCTGTTGGTGTAGCCGGCAGTCGCGGCGATGGCCTTCAAGGTCTGTGTCACAGAAACAGTGAGGGGAGTGGAGTAGATCGCCGAGGCGGTCGTCGGCGCCGATCCGTTGGTAGTGTAGTAGATGGTGGCGCCCGCGGTTGAATCGCTGATAGTTACCGACTGGATCGATGTGTAGGTTCCGGCCATAGGGCTAAAGGACGGCGTGGCCGCCTGCAGAGTGTATACCGCTGATCCGATGGCGCTGGTGCTGTAGTTGTAGGCCGTGGCAATGGCCTTCAGTGTCTCTGTCGCGGAAACAGTGATGGGAGCGGCGTAGACCGCCGAGTTGGTGGTCGGCGCCGTCCCATCCGTCGTGTAGTAGATCACCGCCGGGTTGGAATCGGTTCCTACCGTGATGTCGGAAATGGTTACGGTCTGGGCCGAATTGTAGGTTCCCGCTACAGGACTGAAGGTCGGCGTGGCGGCTTGGGGCAGGTTGATGGTGAATACCGCTGATCCGGCCGTGCTGTTGGTGTACCCGGATTCCGTGGCAATGGCCTTCAATGTCTGTGTAGCAGAAACGGTGATGGGAGCGGTGTAGACCGTCGAGTTAGTCGTCGGCGTGGTCGCATTGGTGGTGTAGTAGATGGTTGCGCCCGCGGTTGTATCGCTGATGGTCACCGACTGGATCGATGTGTAGGTTCCGGCAACCGGGCTGAAGGCCGGCGTGGCCACCTGCAGGGTGTATGCCGCTGATCCGGTAGCGCTGGTGTTGTATCCGGTAGCCGTAGCGATGGCCTTCAGTGTATCGGACGCAGAAACTGTGACGGGAGCGGAGTAGACCGCCGAGCTGGTTGTCGGCGCCGTTCCGTCCGTCGTGTAGTAGATCACCGCCGGGTTGGAATCGGTTCCTACCGTGGAGTCGGAGATGGTTACGGACTGGGCCGAATTGTAGGTTCCGGCTGTGGGGCTGAAGGCCGGCGTGGCGGCTGCGGGCAGGTTGATGGTGTATTTCGCCGAGCCCACCGTGCTGTTGGAGTAACCGGATTCCGCGGCCATGGCCTTCAATGTCTGCGTTATAGAAACAGTGAGGGGAGTGGAGTAGATCGCCGAGTTAGTCGTCGGCGCCGATCCGCTGGTAGTGTAGTAGATGGTTGCGCCCGCGGTGGAATCGTTGATGGTCACTGTCTGGATCGTGGTATACGTACCGGCGCCAGGGCTGAAGGCCGGCGTTGCCACCTGCAGGGTATATACCGCTGATCCGGTCGCGCTGGCGGTATATCCGGTGGCCGTAGCGATGGCCTTCAATGTATCTGTCGCAGTAACAGGGATGGGAGCGGTGTAGATCGTCGAATTAGTTGTCGGCACCGTCCCGTCCGTCGTGTAATAGATCACCGCCGGGTTGGAATCGGTTCCCACCGTGGTGTCGGAAATGGTTACGGACTGGGCCGAATTATAGGTTCCGGCCGCGGGGTTAAAGGTCGGCGTGGCGGCCTGGGGCAGGTTGATGGTGAACTTCGCCGATCCGACCGAGCTGGTGGGGTAGCCGTACGCCGTAGCAATGGCCTTTATTGTCTGTGTGACAGAAACAGTAAGGGGAGTGATGTAGACAGTCGAGCCGGTCGTCGGCGCCGATCCGTCGGTGGTGTAGTAGATCGTCGCGCCCGGGGCTGTATCGCTGATGGTTACCGACTGGATCGTAGTGTAGGTTCCGGCCAGAGGGTTGAAGGTCGGCGCGGCGGCCGCCGTCAGGGTGATTGCCGCTGATCCCACCCCGCTGGTGGCGTCGCCGCTGGCCGTAGCGATGGCTTTTAATGTCTCTGTCGCAGCAACGGTAATGGGAGCCGAGTAGACCGCCGAGTTGGTCGTCGGCGTGGTCCCGTCCGTGGTGTAGTAGATCGTCGCGCCTCCGGTTGCATCGCTGATGGTTACCGTTTGTGCCCCGGTGTAGGTTCCGGCCGCCGGGCTGAAGCTCGGCGTGGCCGTTTTCGCTCCATGGATGTAAGTCGCCGAGCTCGCCGCGCTGGGCGAAGAATATCCGTTTACAACGGCGATGGCCTCCACCGTATACGTGGCGGAACCCGTGTTGACAGTTACATAGGAGCCGTTATACCTCGTCGAGGCGGTGGTCGGCGTGGTCCCGGAAGTTGCCTTGGTTAAGGTGTAGTAGATGGTCGCCGACGGGGAAGTTGGCGTGCTGATAGTCACCTTCTGATTCGCGGACAACACGCCTGTCTCGGAGGGCGGCGGGGTGAAGACCGGCGGAGTCACCACCGAACCGGTTACCGTAACTTCAATGGTGCTCGAGGTCTGGCCCGTGGCGTTGGTAGAGTAGAGCGTATACTCCTGCGTTGCCGTGGGAGTTATAGTCGCACTTCCGCTGCCGGCGGTTAGCCTGACCGGGCCAATGTTGTCGATATAATCGTAGGAATCCCCGGTTACGCTGAAATCGAAGGTAACCGGAGTCCCGGAGCTTACGGTTATTGCCGACGTCTCGTCATTGGCGGTGAAGCTATTGATCGCAGGCACGCTTCCGGGATAATCGGTCAGAGCCGACACAGAATCCATGCCGGGATATTCGGGAGTCATCTGCAGAACATCGAAGTCGGCCTGCGTGATTCCCATCGCGGCGCCGTGCCAGGTGGCCAAATCACTATCGCTCCAGCGCGTATCGGGCGTGCCCTGGACATAGAAGTTGCTGCCAATGTCCGTCAGGATCAAGCCATAATTCATCATGGCGGTTAAAATGGTCTGATTGATCGTGGAGAAGCCGGAGATATCGGTGCTCGCCCTCAAGCGCAGCCGCGTCCCCAGGGGGAGCAAATCAGGGGTCGAGCTGCTGCTCGAGGCATCACTGGCCGGCAACACAAAATACCCGTTATTGGAATCTCCCTCGGTCTCTTCCATGGTAAAGCTGAGGGCGTGATTGATCACCCCGGAGGCTGGCTTCGTCATAGCGCACCAGCCCGGCAAATACCGGCAATCCGGCGGTATCCGCGGAAATCCAGCCCCAGGGCCGCGACCCGCTGCCCGTCATATCCCAAATGGCCTCGCTGTTCGCCTCGTACTGCCCATTGCAGCCAGTGGTGCCAAAGGTCTCATAGAGCCAGCATGTGGCGCGGTCCAGCACCAGAGCATGAGAATTGCCGCTGGGAGAATTGGGCCAGTACTCGCAGTCGGTGGGAGCGCCTTCGATGGGAACGTTATTCGGATACGGCGGCACAACCACATCGCTCTGATCCGCGTACTCCACCACGTCGATGGGCTCCGGGGGAGTAATCGTGGAGTCTACGACCATGTAAGGAATGCCGTTGTCGGGAACGTCGTAGCCATTGACCGCGGCCCCAAACCCCGCATGCAGGTCAGCGACCGGAAAGGCGGCGGCCAGGGTGGCCGAATTGGGGTCAACAGGAGCGCTGGCGATGTTGGTGTTCCAGGCATTTGTGGATGGAAAGGGGACAAATCCATTCAGCGCCCCGCCGATGGCGCCGCTTGTCGAGGGGGTGCCAAGTTGCATGCCCGCGCAGGCGGTCAGCGAGCCGTACTGCGGCGGACCCGGCTGCGCCGGCGCCGAGGCGGCAAAAAACAGCAGGACAAGGCAGGTTACCAGGCAGAAGGCTTTCAGCGGGAGGCGGGCGCACATTAAGACACACGAGGACAGCGACTTTGAGGGAGTCATGACTTCTTAACCTCGAAGTATTGATAGAAATTTAACTACTCAGCATGTTGGATTGAATGTATGTTGATCTGCTGCAGTTGTCAAGATTTTTCATTGATATTTCTTTATTGTCTGCCCGTAGGCATTGTGCGCCTTCTCTATCTGATCATAAATTGTGTTCAAATGTGCGACATGCGGCATCCGTAACTCGAAAAGGCCTGGTTTGCAGAGGCCGGGATCGTGGCTGTGAAGGTAATTGAACCGTAGCTGCCGCTTCCCGTATCCCTGTAGCCTGCGGGACCGTGATGATGCTGCGATATGAGAATTCCAGCCATGGCTCTTCGCGCGGCGCCGGAGCCGGTTTTTCACCTTCACCCCAGCAGGTCCTGCCCGCTACCATAAGCAGGAGCCATCCATACGGGCCGCCGGAAATCTCCTTGCTGCGCCGAATGGCATCACTTCAGATAGGCGCGCACCAGGTCGATCAGATCCTCGGCCAGCTCCGGGGCGATCTGCTCCTTGGCCCCGTCCATCAGGTGAAAACGGATATGTGTCTCCAGCACCTCGCCCATCAGTCCGTTCACCCCGCCCCGCACCGCGGCCAGCAGCATCAGTTGCCCGCCGCAATCCTCATCGGCAGAGAGAGAACGCTCCACCGCATCCAACTGCCCACGCAACTTTCTCAATCTTTGCAGCAACTTGACCTTTTCCCGCTCCTGATGAGACATGGCCGTCTCCCTCCTCTTGACAATACCCTCCCCCGGTATGGTATTTACCCAGTGGGGGTATAGTTGCGCCTTTATTCTATGCCCGCTGCCCCAGCCCCCGCACCTAACCAGGAAGGTTTCCCCATGCTCCGGTTTTCCGGTCGCCTCTTCAATCCGCTGCGCCGGGCTCGCGCCGTACCCCGCCTGATCGCCGCCCTTGCGCTGGCCATCGCCGCCGCGCAGGCACCCAAAGCCGGCAGCCAACAGGTATCCTTCCCCATTCAGTCTGACAGGTTGCCCTCCGCGCCTCAGCCGCACTCCAGGGCGTGTTCAAATTAGTCTCATCCGTCCCGGCGCGGCCTCTGGCCGATCCCCAACATGACGGCATGGGTAAACAGCCTGGCAACAAGAACCCCTTGGGCTTCGAAAGCCCCAACACCCTACAGCACGCACCCATCGTCACCATGGCGCCGCACCCTGAAAACTGCCGCTACTGGCTCTCCGGCCAGGCCAACATCATCCTCCAGGGCGACCTGCCGTTTCACTCCCCCTACCAGGGGAGCAATAGCTTCATCGGCAGGGGGGAGTACAAAACCTCGCTGCTGGGCACGCTCTACACCGCGCTCCGCCCCACGCATTCCATCCGCTACAACACCGACCTGATCCTGGACCTGGAGAGCGCCGGCGGCCGCGGCCTCAGCGAGGCCCTGGGACTGGCCGGCTTCACTAACCTGGACGTAGTGCGCAATCCCACTCTGAGCTCCGTTCCCTATCTGGCCCGCTACCAGATTCACCAGGTCATCGGCTTCACCGGGCAGACAGCCAGCCAGGAATCCGGCCCCTTTGCCCTGGCCCCCAGCGTGCCTTTGCGCCGCGTCGAGTTTCGCATCGGCAAGATGACGCTGCCGGACTTCTTCGATGTCAACGGCCCCGGCTCCGACAGCCACCTGCAGTTCATGAACTGGACCGTGGACAACAACGGCGCCTGGGACTACGCCGCCGACACCCGTGGCTACACCGTGGGCGGCATGGCCGAGTACGACGACAAAATCTGGAGCCTGCGCTACGGCATCTTCGCCATGCCCACGGTGGCCAATGGCATTAATATGGACTGGGCCTTCAGCCGTTCTCACGGACAGAACGGCGAGTTCGAGTTGCGGCATAGCTTGATTGCAAATCGCAAAGGGACGCAACGTCTCCTCTTCTACGCCAACCGCGCCCACATGGGCGACTATCGCGAGGCCGTCGAAGACTTCCTCAACGGCTCCGACACCGCCGAATATGCAGTAACCGTGCCCACCATCACCCTCCACGAGCACTTCAGCGCGCTCAAATATGGCTTCGGCTATAACTTCGAGCAGGAGGTCACGGAGAATCTGCGCGTCTTCGGCCGTTTCGGATGGAACGAGGGCCAGCACGAGTCCTTCGCTTACACCGAGGTCGATCAGACGGTCGAAGCCGGCGCCGATTACGCCGGAAACCGCTGGCATCGTCCCGTGGACAAGATCGGCCTGGCCGTCGTCTCCAACGCCATCAAGCGCGATCACCAGGAGTATTTGAAGTTAGGCGGCCTGGGCTTCCTGCTCGGCGATGGCAACCTCAACTACGCTCGCGAAAACATCGTCGAAAGCTACTACAACTGGCACGCCTGGCGTGGTTTGTTCTACGCCCTTGACGTGCAGCACATCGCCAACCCCGGCTACAACCGCGACCGCGGCCCCGTATGGGTCGGCTCAATCCGCGCACACGTGGATTTTTAGTGCATCAGGGGAGATGCGGATCAGGATTCAGCTAATTCTAACCATGCCGCTGACTTGCCGACTCGCGGATTTGCTCATTGCCACCGCTTACTTGCCCGCGCCAGGCGGTTGTGTCTGCGGCTGGGTGGGCAGCGTATAGATCACCTCGCCGGGCTTGGCGTAGTGCAATTTCTCCCGCGCCTCGTGCTCGATGGCATCGGGGTCGGACTTGAGCCGCTCGATGCGTTCGCGCAGCCGCGCGTTCTCCTGCTCCAGGTCATTGATCTCTCTCTGCAACTGATGGTCTTCAGCGCGCTTCTGCTGCCACACTGAAAGCCCGTGCTTGCCGTTGATCACGTGCCACATGAGCAATCCCGCCAGCCCCACGGCCACCACGGTGCCCGCCGGATGCCACGCCCGCAGCAGAAAATCCCGCACCGGCCTGCGCCTGTGCGTCCTACCCACCGCGTACTTCCCGGCATACAACGTCCCGTCCGCCATCGGCAACCTCAACCCGCTCTTACTGGAGCACAAACTTCTCCGCCGCCGCCTTCAGCGCTTTCATATCCCGCTCGCTGCGCGCTTCCGTATAGGCCCGCACCACCGGCTCGGTTCCGGAGAGCCGGTAGCAGACCCAGGAACCGTCTTCCAGGATGAGCTTCAACCCATCGGTCCGCACCACCTTCACCACCTTGCGGCCGCCCAGCTCGGTGGGATCGGACTTCATCTTTTCAGTGAACGCGGACTTCGCCTTGGGGGTCAAGCGGAAGTTCTCCCGCACCGGATAGAAGGAACCAACCTTGCCAAATAATTCTTTCAACTGCGCGCCCAGGCTCTTGCCCCGCGTAGCCACCATCTCCGCCGTCAGCAGCCCGGCCAGCACCCCGTCTTTCTCCGGAACGTGGCCGCGGATAGTCAATCCCGCCGACTCCTCGCCGCCGATGGCGATCTTGTCCTCGTCGATCAGCGCGCCAATATACTTGAATCCCACCGGCGTCTCGTAAAGCGGCACCTTGTGGGTTTCGGCCAATGCGTTGACCAGGTTGGTGGTAGCCACGCTCTTGGCCACGCCGTTCCGCCAGCCGCGCGTCTCCACCAGGTAGTCGAACAAGAGCGCAATCACGTAGTTGGGTTGAATAAAGGTGCCGTCCCGGTCCACGATGCCGAAGCGGTCCGCATCCCCATCCGTCGCCGTAACCAGGTCCGCGCCCATCTCCCGCATCTTCGCCTTGGCGTCGCCCAGCAGTTCGTCGGAGGGCTCCGGCGCATGGCCGCCGAACAAAACATCGCGGTAGTCGTGAACCGTCTCCACCTGCACGCCCGCCTCGCGCAGCAAATCGGAGAGATAACCGCGCCCCGCGCCCCAAAAGGGATCGTAGACCACCTTGATGCCCGACTTGGCAATAGCCTTCAGATCCACCAGCTCGGCCAGCCGCTTCAGGAAGGCGGGCTTCACGTCGGCCGTCTTAAATCCATCCGCCGGAGCGCTCGCCTGCGGAATGTCGGCCTCGCTGGAACTGATCTCCGCGATTGCCGCCTCAATCTGCCTGGTCACCTCGGGCAGCGCCGGAGCCCCGTCGGGGGTGGAATACTTGATGCCGTTGTACTCCGGCGGATTGTGCGAAGCGGTAAAGTTGATGGCCCCTGAAGTCTTTAAGGTGCGCACGGCATAGGCAATGGCCGGCGTCGGCGCGGCCTCCGGAATCATGATCGGAGTAACCCCGGCCCCGGCCAGCACCCGCGCCGCCTCGGCCACAAAGTTCTCGCCCAGAAAGCGCGGATCGCGCCCCACCAGCACTCTGTGCGGTTCCGGCAGCGTCTTCACATAGGCGGCAATCCCTTTGACCGCCAGCCGGATATTGGCCACGGTAAATTCGTCGGCCACAATGGCCCGCCATCCCGAGGTGCCAAACCGGATCGCTGTCGTCATCGTCTCTCCACCTTCGTCCGCCGCGTAACCGGGGTCCCCAGCGACAGGTCTTCGTCGCTGGGGTGGTCGGCGGACTTCAACTTCATACTCACCTACCCAGCCCCGCGCGGCAAGCCGCCATAGCGCCTGAAATGTTTAAGTTTCAAGAAAACGCCGTTCTCGCCGCCTGCGCCACTCTCTTCAGTGCTTCGTCCAGCCGTGCATTCCTGCTTCGAAGCTGCGGCGGTCGAGCCGGGGCAGTAAGCGCGCCGCCTTGTCGGGAAAAAGCGGGTAGTGCCTCGCCGCGATGAGGAGTTCCGGCACGCACCAAACGTCTTCCTCTGAGGTCATCCAGTGCTGGCGGTCCAGGCGCTTGAGGTTCACCGGTCTCGAATAGGAACGCAAAGTGCGTTCGCCGCGCAGGTTGTAGTAGTGCTCAAAGTAGCTGAGCGCCAGCTCGCGCAGTGTACGGTAGATAGGCGCGCGGAAGCGCAGCCCCGCAAAGTTTGACTTGGCAATGCTTCCCCACAGGCCGCATTCGCGGTAGATGGCCACCACGTGGTCGTCGTCCTGCACGGCTTCCAGGTCCATCAGCAGCGGCGGACGGCCGTTCACGCGCAGGGCGGCAGCGGCCAGCAGCGCTCCCTCCAGGCAGTGTCCCTTGTGCTCGCGCAGCACGCGCTGCGGTGACCACGCCGTGTTCGCGTACTGGTACGGCAGCTCGTCAATGAACTTCTGGATTCGCGCCGGCGTCTTCAGCGCGCGCAAGGTGCGCAAATTCCCCGCCGATAAGCCGAAGCTCTCCTGCCTCTCTCGCCGAATTCCCTCTCTCGACAACTCCCCGCCCTTCAAATGCAAATCCGCAACTCTCCTGGAAAGTCGCGGGAAATTATACAGAAGTGAGTTCTAAAGCCGGCTCCAGCAGCGTCATTACATAGGCGGCAATCCCCGTCATCGCCAGCAGGATATTAGCTATAGTAAACTCGTCGGCCACAATCTTATGCTTTTTCTCCCCGTCCGAAAGAATCCTCCCTACCGGCCGCGGCACACTCGTACACTAACCGTGGAAGCTACTCATGCCCGATCCCACCACGCCAGCCCGCATCGTCCTCACCACTGCTTCGAATCCCGATGAGGCAACCCGCCTGGCCCGCACCCTGGTCGAGGAGCGCCTGGCCGCCTGCGCCACTATGATCCCCGCCGTCCAGTCCATCTACCACTGGCAGGGCCAGGTCGACTCCTCCACCGAAACCATCCTGCTGCTCAAGACCGGCCCCGACCAAGTAGCAGCTCTGGAATCCCGCCTCCACGAACTGCACAGCTACCAGACGCCGGAGTTCCTGGTCCTCGCGGTCGAAGCCGCCAGCCAGCCCTACCTTGAATGGTTGCAGTCCAGCCTTCGCCTGCCCTGAAGCCCTCAACAGGTCCCGGCCCGTCTGGTATTCTGACCCTGGTTACCCTGGTTTACCCCAATGCGCTGGTTACTGATGGTCCTTCTTGTCTCGCTCGCGGCGCTGCTGTTGGCAGCCGCGGCCGTGGCGATTCACATCTTCCGGCGCGCCAGGCTCCGCCACAAGCCGGCTGCAAAGATCGATCCGGCCCGCGACCCGGCCGAGGAAGCCGACGTAGAACCAGAGGTTTAGAGGAGGCCGGATGAGCATGGAACCCTCACCACCGTCGACCCCTGCGGCCGGCCCCGACACCCTCATCGAAATCTCCATCGCCCACAGTCCCGACTCCGACGACGCCTTCATGTTCTACGGCCTGGCCACCAACAAGGTCCGCGTCCCCGGCTATCGCTTCACCCACACCCTGTGCGACATCGAGACCCTCAACCTGCGCGCTCGCGAAGATGCTTTCTACGACGTCACCGCCATCAGCTTCCACGCCTACCCCTACATCCAGCACAACTACGCCCTGATGGGATGCGGCGGCAGCGTGGGCGAGGGCTACGGACCCATGATCGTCTCCACCCGCACCCTGGCTCCCGAGGACCTCGGCAGCATCAGGATCGCCGTTCCCGGAACCCTCACCACCGCCTACCTGGCGCTCAAAATCTTCCATCCCGCCATCGAGACCGTCACCGTCCCCTTCGACCAGATCATCTCCGAGATTGTGGCCGGAAACTGCGACGCCGGCCTCATCATCCACGAGGGCCAGCTCACCTATGAGGCCAGCGGCCTGCACAAAGTCCTCGATCTCGGCGTCTGGTGGCGCGAGACCACCGGCCTGGTTCTGCCCCTGGGCGGCAACGCCATCCGCCGCTCCCTGGGCCAGGAATCCCTGCGCATCGTCACCGGCGCCGTTCATGACAGCATCCAGCACGCCCTCGAACACCGCGAACAGGCCCTGGAATACGCCATGCAGTTTGCCCGCGACCTCGACTCCCGCCTGGCCAACCGCTTCGTCAGCATGTATGTGAACGAACGCACCCTCGACTACGGCCCCGACGGCCGCCAGGCTATCCGCAAGCTCCTCGATCTGGGCTTCGAGCGCGGCATCATCCCCATCGCCCCTAAGGTCGACTTCGTCGACTAGCGCAGTTTGCAAAATCAGCTCCCGTAGGGAGCCAATGAAAATAGCCCCGGGTGAAACCCGGGAAAAGTTGCCCAAAATGACCCGGCGTCCTGAAGGGACGGCGCGACTCACCACACACATACCGCCTACCCCACCCACTCCGAATAAACTATTCCCATGCACTCGCCCTGCGCCATGGTCCTCAGCCACGTTACTTTCGAAGACCTTGGTACCTTCGAGGCGCCGCTCGGCGCGCGAGGTTTCCAGATCGAGCACGTGAATGTGTCCGAGGCGCGCTTTCCCTTGCCCCAGGCCGAGTCCTGCGATCTCCTCGTCGTCCTGGGCGGCCCCATCGCGGTCTACGACCAGCAGAACTATCCCTTCCTCAAAGACGAAATCGCCCTCATCGCCCGCCGCATCCAGGCCCGCAAGCCCATCCTCGGCATTTGTCTGGGCGCGCAGCTCATGGCCGCGGCTCTCGGCGCGCGCGTTTATCCCGGCCGGCACGGCGCGGAGATCGGCTGGTCGCCCCTGCAGCCTGCGCCCCACGCCAATCCGCCCCCATGGTTCGCGCCGCTGCTCGCCCCCGGGCTATCCGTTTTTCATTGGCATGGAGACACCTTCGACCTGCCCTCCGGCGCGCTCCATCTCGCAGCAACAGAAATTTATCCCCATCAGGCCTTTGCCATGGGAGATTTCGCGCTGGCCCTGCAATTCCATCCCGAGGTCACCGCCGCCGGCCTGGAAAGCTGGTATGTGGGCCACGCCTGTGAATTGCACCATGCCGGAATCGCCCCCGCCAGCCTGCGCGCCTCAGCCCTCCAACACGCTGCCGCGCTCGAAGAGGCCGCCGCGCGTTTTTTCAATCTCTGGCTTGACTCCATCCTGTAGCGCCATCTCCCCATCCTTATAGATACGCCCCGTTACCTTCGGCATCCGGTTTCCGCCCAAAGGTCATTGCATCCCTGCAAGAATCTTCCGCCGCTCTCTAAATAATTTCTAACCATCGCCGATGCATCCTCTATTGAGGTTCCCACGATGCTGGCCGGCAACCTTCCCACATTCCTGCTTGCTTCGCCACAGCCCGCTCTGCTGGCCGCCATGGAACCGGCGCTGCTCGAATCGGGAGCCCGCGTCGAGATCGTCCTCACCGCCGAGGCCGCGCTGGCCGCCATGACCGCGCCTCATCCACCCACCCTGGCGCTGCTCGACGTCACCCTGCCGGACATGGAAATCGCCCCCTTGCTGGCCTCCGTGCGCGCCGGGGAGAGCGGCCAGCATCTTCCCATTGTCCTGATTTCGGACACTGTCACTCAGGAGTGGAGCGACAGCCTGGCCGAAGGCGTGATCGACGACCTGCTTCCGCGCGCCGCCCAACCCTCCTACTGGCGGCTGCGGCTGGACCAGTTGCTGCGCGCCCTTCGCCACTCCAGCGAACTCGAAGCGCTGCGCCAAGCCGCCGTGCTCAATGCGCAGACCGACCGCCTCACCGGCGTCTACAACCGCGCCGCCATCCTCACCATGCTCTTTCGCGAGACTGACCGCGTGCAGCGCACCAAATCCTCCCTGTGCATCGTCCTCTTCGACATTGACGACTTCGGCCACTGGAACTCGCGCCTGGGCTCCGACGCCTGCGACGAACTGCTCTGCGATGTAGTCAAGCGCACCGCGCGCCTGCTGCGCAGCTATGACCTGCTGGGCCGTCCCGGCATGGACGAGTTCCTGGTGGCCATGCCCGGTTGCAGCACCGTCAGCGCCGTCATGCTGGCCGAGCGCCTGCGCCTCAATGTCTTTTCCTCGCCCTTCCGCGTGGATGGCGAATCCATCCGCCTCTCCGCCTGCTTCGGCATCGCCTCCAGCCATGGCCGCTCCCCGGTGTTGGTTCTGCGCGAAGCCGAAGAGGCCCTGCTGGTAGCCAAGGCCGCCGGCCCGGAGTCCATCCACTGCTTCGACGGCCCTCAGCAACCCTCCCCCGCCCCGGTCGCCTTTTTCTCCCCCTCCACCGGCGACGAACTGCTGGCCTGGTAGCCAAGCAGCGGCAAACCTCGGCACAAGAAATGAGTGCCCCATCCTTTTCGATTGAAAAATCACAAGGCTGTGGCTCCCGCATTTAGTGGCCCGGAAAGGGTGTGCCTTCAGCCAGTTGCGGTTGACAGGCGTTCACTTCTCGTCTATGATTCGGGCCGTTCAATTATCCGTGCCATGCCTGTTGTCAGGGCGGGAACTGTGGAGAATGACATGCGTTCGCCCGTCGTAGCTGTATGCCTCGAACGGATTACCTCGTAATCACGGAGGGTCGTGTCAAATGCGCAGATATATTTACTCCGGTTTGCTCACTGTTTGCTGTGCTGTATTTCCAGTACCTCAGGGGTTGGCCCAGCATTGTAACCCCAATTGGACCGCGGAGTACAAGTGCCTGGAGCATTGCGGTCCGTGTCCTACCACAAACAACACAAATACAAACAACGCTAATGCTGCCGCGGCGGCGGCAAATGCTGCGGCGGCCGCGCAACGGCAGCGGGATGCTGAACTCAAGCAGCAGCGTATCGAAGCCGAAAACAAGCGCCGCGCGGAAGAGATTGAAAAGCAGGCCAAATTCATTGATGACCGCGATGCCGCTGCCAGCACCCTGCGCGGCTCAACAGGCGTTCCGGCATCTGGCGGCGTAGGCGATTCAGGGTTGCGTGGCAGCGGTGCGACACCAGAACTTCGGGGCTCAAACACCGATGCGGCTCAGGCGCCCGACCTCGATCCCATGGTGGTGGATGCGCGCAATGTGCCTACCGGGTTGCCGAAATCGGTAGAAGCAGAGATTCCCGACACGCCTTCAGGCCGCCGCGTGCGCAAGGGCTTTGAGGCAGTCATGGATCACGACTGGAGCGTTGCCCTTGCCTGGTTTCAGGACGCACACAATCACGAGCCCGACAATGCGGGTATTCTGCGCTTGATTGACCTGGCCGAGTTCACCATCGAATGCAGAAAACATGGGTGCCCGTCCTCCCCACCTGCCACGGATATACGCGCGCAGGACAAGGTGAGACTGGCGGCGGTTGACGAGCAATTAAATGACCAGATGAATAGCGATCTGGCTAAGGGAATGGACGATTTCAATCGGACCTATCAGCTGAACAGCGATCTGGCCAGGGCCATCGACGATTTCAATCGATACTATCTGCCCAAACATCCTGAATTGCTTCTGCCGGAAAAACCCTCCGCGGCTGCGCAACCTGAAGGAACCAAGTATAACTGGAATTCCTTCTTCGATGTCATCTTCGCTCTGCCTCAAGACAGACTTCGCATACTTCATTCCCAGGATGCGGGTCACAACTGAGTCTGAGATCCGCGGGGCGGGAACAATGTTTCCATTTGAATGATTTTCTGAGAAATGAGGCGTAGTCATGTTTAAGCGGATTGCTCTTGGAACATTGCTGTTTGCGATTGTGATGGTTGGTGCAGCTCGCGCGGATGATGCGCTGAATCAGGCATTATTCGATGCGGCCAAGGCGGGAGACATAGCGACAGTTGAAGCGCTGATCGCCAAAGGCGCGGATGTGGATGCTAAGCTCGCGAACGGCAACACACCACTGATTGGGGCTGCATGTTATGGACACATGGATATTGTAAAGTTGCTGATCGCGAAGGGCGCTAATGTGAATGCAGCAAGTAGTGATGGCTGGACTCTTCTGCACAGATTGGCCTATTTGGGAAAGAAGGATGTGACGGAACTGCTGATCACGAAGGGTGCTAACGTAAATGCCAAGACTGTATATGGGCAGACTCCGCTATATTTGACGGCACAATATGGGCACAAAGATGTGGCTGAATCCCTAATTGCAAATGGCGCAGATTTGAACGTTAAGGACAACAATAGCTGGAGTCCATTGTATGCAGCTATCTTTTATAACAAAGAAGATGTGGCGGAACTGCTGATCTCCAAGGGCGCCGATGTAAATGCCAAGGATAACGAAGGCGAGATGCCGCTCTATTGTGCCGCCACCGGAGGAAACAAGGTCGTGGCAGAGCTGTTGATCACGAAGGGCGCGGATGTGAATGCGCGTGAGAATGTTACCTGGGCGCGCGGTCGGTATGGGTGGACGCCGCTATATTACGCTGTAGATGCTCGGCAAAAGGAGATGGCAGCATGGCTGATCGCCAAAGGCGCAGATGTTAACGCGAAAACCGTTAATGGCTCGACAGACTCTCTATGACGCTATAAGCAATAATGACAAGGAGATGATGGAGTTACTGATCGCCAAAGGCGCCGATGTGAATGCCAAAGACACTAACGGCTCTACACCGCTCTATAGAGCAAAAACAAGAGAGGTTGCTGAACTTCTGATCGCCAAGGGTGCGGATGTGAATGCAAACTCTAAATACGACACATTGCTGTCTATGGCTGCACAGAACAATCTAACGGAAATAGTGGAGTTGCTGATCGCCAGAGGCGCAGATGTGAATTCTAAGTCCCCGTTAAATGGCGAGACACCGTTGTTTGCGGCTGCTCGTCTTGATAAAGCAGAGATAGCGGAGTTGTTGATCGCCAAAGGCGCAGATGTTAACGCCAAGGACAGGTGGGGCAATATGCCAATAGACGCCGCGATTGGCTATGGAAGAGAGGACACCATTAAACTATTGATTGCGGCAGGCGCAGATCTAAACCCCAACGAGACCGTTCATGATCATAAGTCTTTATTGGAGGAAGTTAACTCTGCGGCCATAAAGAATAAGGTAGCGGTTACCGCGATCCTGCAAGCTGCAATGATCAAGAAGGCGGGAAATTCTGATACGTTATTGCAACAACAATTGGTCGAGTTCAAGGGACACTCCGGTAATGACGATCTGCGTAAATCAATCATTGATCTCGCTTTAAAAATGAAGCCTTCCCCTGCCATCCCTGCCGAAGCCGAAGCTGCTGCCGGACGGGGCACCTATATCTTCAAGAACGCTAAGACGGAGGACGATAAGCTCAGCGCCGCTAAGGAGTATTTGACGGCCATTGAACTGGCGCCTTGGGTAGCGAACTACTACTACAATCTGTGCACCGTGCTGGAGAAAACGCCCTACACCCAGCAGGCGCTCCATGCCTGCAAGCTCTATCTAGTGGCTGCGCCAAATGCAGCCGACGCCGGTGACATGCGGCAGCGCATCGCCGGATTGCAATTTGCCGTTGACAGAGATAAGAGCCAGGCGAAGGGGCGTACCACCTTCGTGAAGGGCGGGAAGGGCGAGTCGACCATGAACAATCTATACCGCATCGGCGGCATCTTCGGGGATGTATCCGGAAATGATATAGCTATGAAGATCATTGTGAACTGGTACGCAGGGCCACCTAAGTACCAGATTTACATTGGCTGTTTCGATGGCAACGAAATCTATGGCGATACTTACGACCTGGTGAGCACGGACCGCTGGGAGGGGAAGTGCAAGTCCAATGTCAATCTGCACCTGGTTATCAGGCCGGAGGGCGAGGGATTTGTTGAAGTCAGCAGCACAAGCGGGGGTAGTCTGCGCGCCACGCTTGACGAGTTGTTCAAGGCCAAGCAGAAGGCGATGGAACAGGCGGTGATGTCCTCGGCGACTGGCGATCAGGGAGAGATGCATTTTTACGTCGTTTATCTGCAGGGAGGGAATGATAATCACTATGCCGGCTATGCGCAGTATGAGAGTACCTGCAATGGGCGCTTATTAAAACAAGACCCTCGCGCGCTGCCGGATGGCTTTGTTGCTTTGGAGATGGCTTTTACTGGTAATTTCGGAAGATTCATTCCAGAGGTGAGTGGCGGCCAGCCTGCAACCGATCTTTGTAGTAGACAGTTTTCCAGCAAGACCGGTTACCATTTCGGCAAGATGGAGTGAGTGTCTACTGAAAAACTAGCCGGGTGCCCCATCCTTGCGCTTTTTTCTGGCGCGAGGGTGGGAAGCCACAAACTCTACGCCCGCGTCCTCAACTTAACTTAACCTCCTCCGCCTCCAGCCCCAGAAACTTCTGAAACACATCGTTAGAAAGCAACCGTCCCCGCGCCGTCAGCCGAACCATCTTGCCGTCCGAGACCAGCAGCCCATCCTCCACCAGCCGCTCCACGGCTTCCATCGCCCCCGCCACCATCTCCGCGCCAAACTCCAGCTCTAGCGCGGCCACATCGATCCCCGCATTCAGCCGCAATCCCAGAAACCAAGCCTCCTCGTGCTGCCGCGCCGGCGAGAGCCAAGTAGTCTCCACCGGCTCCGCACCCTCAAGATAGGCCTCCAGGTCGTCGGTGGTCGTCGACCTGAACACGTAGCCGGGCTCCATGGCGTCCGCTGCATGCAATGCCGAAGACGCATCCAGCCCCAGCCCCAGGTAAGGCCGCCGCTGCCAGTAGCGCAGATTGTGCCGCGACGCAAATCCCGGCCGGCAGAAGTTCGAAATCTCATACTGCCCCAGCCCCGCCTGCCCCAGCCTCTCGATGGCCACCGAGTACATCTGCGCCATGACATCGTCTGACGGAACCTGCTCCGCGTAGTACCGGGCCCCACCGGCCAGCACCTCGCGCCCCAGCCGCGAATCCTCGTCCACCTCCAGCATGTACACGCTGGCGTGAGGAACGCCCGACTCCGCCAGCGCCGCCAGCGACTCCTCCCAGGAAGCCGGCGTTTGCCCGGCCAGCCCCGCAATCAGGTCCACATTCAGGTTGGCGATTCCCGCTCCGCGCAGCCGCCGCACATCCTCTTCGACCACAGCCCGGCTATGCAGCCGCCCGCTCACCTGCGCCTCCCGGTCGACGAACGACTGCACGCCCAGGCTTACGCGATTCACGCCCGCCGCCTTGAGCGCCTGCAGTGTCTCCTCCGCAAGCTGCCCCGGCGCGCACTCCACCGTGATCTCGGCATCTGGCTCAAAGTCGAACTCCGCCCGCATCGCCCCAAACAGCCTCGCCAGCAACTCCGGCTCCAGCAAACTGGGCGTTCCTCCGCCCAGGTAAACCGTATCCACGCGGCGCGGCAACTCCACGCCCATCCGCGCCGCCCACTCCCCGGCCGCCGCTAAATCCCCGATGACCCGTTCCACATAGCGTCCATGTTCCCTGGCCGGATGCACCTCGGAGGCAAAGTTGCAGTAGGTGCACTTCGAGCGGCAAAACGGAATCGAAATGTAAAGCCCCAACGCGTCGCTGTGCAAACCTGACATGAATAAGATTCTTTCACGCACCCCCTGCCGAAATCGGCAACCGTCAACTGTTCCCTGTTCCCTGATCCCTGATCTCTGTTATGCCATCATGGATTCAAGGAGACTCACGCTTGAAGACCTGGCCAGTCCGGGGCATCGCCTTGATACAGGCCTTTCTGTTTCTGGCCCATTGGCTCATTTATCGCACCCTGGTCGTCTTCGGGGGCAATCTCAGTCCGGCTCAAACTCGGGCGCTGGGGATCGCGCTCTTCCTGCTGGCTTTCAGTTTCATCACCGCCACCCTGCTCAGCTTCCGCTACTCCAACCCGCTGATCAGAGCCATCTACAAATTCGCCGCCGTCTGGCTCGGCTTCTTCAACTTCTTCTTCGTCGCCTCCTGCCTCTGTTGGCTTGCCGACCTGGCCCTGCTGCTTTCCCCTCTCGCCCCGGCCCTGCCGCAGTACCGCCCCACCATCGCCAGCGTCCTCTTTGCCTTGGCGCTCGTGGCCGGCATCTATGGCCTGCTCAATGCCCGCTGGGTCCGCATCCGGCGCTTGACCGTCAAGCTCCCCCACCTGCCCGCGGCCTGGCGCGCCCGCACCGCGCTGGTTATCAGCGACCTGCACCTGGGCAACGTCAACGGCCTGGGATTCTCGCGCCGTATCGCCGCCCTTGCCGCCCGCCTTCATCCCGACATCATCTTTCTTCCCGGCGACCTCTTTGACGGAGTCCATGCCGATCACGTTCGGCTCATCGCTCCCTTCAAAGAACTCTCTCCGCCCCTGGGCATCTACTTCTCCTCCGGCAACCACGAGGAGTACGGCGGCGAGGCGCACTTCACCGATGTGGTTTCCCGCATCGGCATCCGCGTCCTGGCCAATGAAAAAGTCGAAGTCGAGGGCCTGCAAATCCTCGGCGTCCCCTATGGCGACTCCACCTACCCCATCCGCCTGCGCGCCACTCTGGAGGCCCTGCGCCTGGATCCCGCCCGGCCCAGCATCCTGCTCCACCACGCGCCCCATCGACTGCCCATCGTCGATGAGGCCGGCGTCAGCCTCCAGCTCTCCGGCCACACCCACGGCGGCCAGATCTTCCCCTTCACCTGGTTCACCCGCCACGCCTTCGGCCAATTTACCTACGGTCTGCAGCAGTTCGGCGCCCTGCAGGTCTATACTTCCAGCGGAGCCGGAACCTGGGGCCCTCCCATGCGCATCGGCACCCACCCCGAAATCGTTCTGCTCCGGTTCAAGTAGGCATTTCGTGCTACAATGTAGAAACATTGCTACATGGAGGCGATGCCTTGGCAATCACAACTTTATCCAGCCGGGAATTCAATCAGGACGCCAGCCGGGCGAAGAAAGCCGCCAAGAACGGCCCTGTCTTCATTACGGATCGCGGGCGCCTTGCCCATGTGCTGTTGTCGATCGAGGAATACCAAAAAATCATGGGCAAGCGCGAGAGCATTGCCGAGTTGCTGGCAATGCCCGAGGCCGCCGAAATCGAGTTTGAACCGCCGCGTCTGGACGACATCTTTTTTTACCCGGCTGACTTTTCATGATGTACCTGGTGGACACTAATGTAGTTTCGGAGTTGCGCAAGTCCCCGGTTTCGCGTGGAAGGTCTGCCACCGTGGATCGCCACGTACTTGCTTGGACAAAGGGCGTTCCAGCAGCCAGCCAGTTTCTGTCGGTCATCTCCATTCTCGAATTGGAGACTGGAGCCCTCCTGATGGAACGCCGCGATCCACGGCAAGGAGCCATCCTGCGCTCCTGGTTAGAAGATCACGTGTTGCCCACCTTTGCCGGCCGCATCCTGCCCGTCGATACTCCAGTCGCGCTGAGATGCGCGGCCTTGCATGTACCCAATCCCCGCTCCCAACGCGACGCTCTGATCGCCGCCACAGCCATGGTTCACGGCATGACCATCGTCACTCGAAATATCTCCGACTTCGAACCCACGGGCGTAGCACTCTTGAACCCGTGGCAACCATGACACGTTTCAGCCCCGGATCCGCGCCAGATTCGTGCGAACCCGAAGACGGATAACCGGATAGAGTAGAACCCAAAGGAGAACCCATGCGCGCTTTCCGTAGCTTCCGCTTTCTTTTCCCAGCCCTCATGGCTCTGGCCGTCTTCGCTCAGAGCAATCGCATCCACGCCCAGTCTGCCGCCGGCGGCACGCCGCCACCGCCTCACGCCAAGGAGATCCATCTCAAGCATGTACTGGTAATCGCTCAGACCAAGGGGTGGGAGCACGACTCCATCCCGGCAACCATGGCTGCCATCTACAACATGGGCAAGGAGAGCGGGCTGTGGGATACCACCCTGCGCACAGATACCGAGCTGCTCACCAAGAAGGACCTCAAGAACAACGCCAAGAATCTCAACTACTTCGACCTTCTCGTCTTTGCCAGCACCACCGGCGAAATGGACCTGGACGCCAGCCAGAAACAGGACATGCTCTCCTTCATCAGGGAGGACGGCAAGGGCTTTGTCGGCATTCACGCCGCCCTCGACACAAATTACACCTGGCCAGAGTACGGCGAGATGATCGGCGGCTGGTTCGACCAGCATCCCTGGGGAACCTTCAACGCGCCCATCATCAACGAAGACCCAACCTTCCCCGCCGTGCGCCACTTTCCCGCCGCCTTCGTGAAATACGACGAGATCTATCAGCCCAAAGCCTGGTCGCGCGACAACGTAAATGTGCTGCTCAGCCTCGATCCGTCCAAACTCGACTATGACAACCCCCGCGTCCACCGCGCCGACCACGACTTTGCCGTGGCATGGAGCAAGCTCTACGGTAAAGGCCGGGTCTTTTATTCCACGCTCGGCCATACGGAGGAATCCTGGGACGATCCCGACGTCCACACCATGTACTTCGAAGCCATCAAGTGGGCGCTGCGCCTGACCGAGGGAAGCACGGCCTCTCACCCGCGCTTGGCCGTGTCCGCTCAAACCCGTTGAGCCAAGCGCGGCCCGATGCCCCGTGCCCCATCCTTGCGCCTTTTTCCCGGCGCAAGGGTGGGAAACCACAAACCCTCAATTTGAACCATAACCGGTCATTTTTTTCGGGAAATGTGGTAGTATTTATTACTACTGAGGTATGCCTCATGCCTACCATCGAAAAGCTGAGCATCGCGCTACCATCTGAAATGGCGACTCTTGTACGTCGCGCTGTAGACGCTGGGGAATATTCCTCCAACAGCGAGGTCATCCGCGACGCTCTCCGCGACTGGACGCACAAGCGCAACCTGCGGGAACAAAGCCTGTCCCATCTTCGCAAGCTGTGGCAGGAGGCGGTCGCCGACGAATCCGAAGGGCTTGACCCGGACCCGGTTTTCGATCGTCTGGAAAGCAAATATGAAGGCCTTGCCAAGGCAACGGGAAAATAGTGCGCCTTCGCTTATCGCCCTGCGTACCGGATGACCTTGAAGAGATTGCGGATTACATTGCCCAGGATAGTCCACGCCATGCCGCGCGAATGCTGCGTGTGCTTCACGCGCGGATGAAGGAGATAGCCAAACAGCCGCAGATCTACCGTTTGCGGCCCGAGCTTGGCGCGGAAGCCCGATTGGCCACAGTGGGTCACTACGTGATTCTTTTTCGTATCCGCCAGAATACGGTCCGAATCGAGCGGGTGATTCATGGCAGCCGGGATATTCTTGCCATCCTGGAAGAAACAGAAAGATAATGAACGTCTTTCGCTTTATCTCCTCCAGCGTTAGCGGTCAGTCAGCAAATTCACAGCGCATGAATCTGTTAATTTCAAAATGAGCATGAACGCCTTGCGCACAGTTGTTGCTGGAAGTATCAGGCGCCGGATGGGCGTTTTTGCGATATGCACTCTGGCCCTGGCTGTCTGCCCGCTCTTGGCCCAGCAAACCCCACCTCAGCCGCCCTCACCGGAACCCCAGCAACCAGCCCAAACCCAACCTCTCGTACCCGAACCCCAACCTCCAGCTCAGCCCCAGGCCCAGCCGCCCTCACCGGAACCCCAGCAGCCCGGTGTCGGCGAAAAGGTCCACACCGGCACCACCAGCGGCCTGGACACCGATGCCCGCCTCCAGAACCTGCTGGCCGATCACCAGTTCCTGCGCATCGAATCCCAGCTCGACCAGCTTCCGCCCGACCAAGCCCAGTTCTACCGCGGCATTCTGGCCAACCGCTCCAACGACCTGAAAACCTCCATCCAGCTTCTTGCGCCGCTTGTCGATCAGGTGGCCGCCAGCGGCGACAAAGCCCATGAAAAACTCCTGCGCAAAGCCCTGGCCGAGGATTACCTCCGCTCCGGCGACTGGGCCAAGGCCGCCAAGGCCTACCAGGCCCTCGACCTCCGCCTCCAGGGCCATCTCACCCCCGACGAGTTGGACGAGATCGAGATGCCGCGCAAGCTCTCGCTGCTGGCCGCGGCTGATCCCTCCCGGCCCGCCATGACCGTCGATCCCGCCGACCCCTTCGTGCTCCAGGCCGCCCGCAATCCCCTCGGCCTCACCGACATTCCCGTCTACGTCGATGCCCGCCCGCACAGTTGGATGCTCGACCCCACCTCGCCCTTCAATCTCATCTCCCGCTCGCTGGCCAAAGAAGCGGGACTCAAAGTCTCCGAACTGTCCACCACCATCCGCACCCTCACCGGCCGGCCCATTGAAATGTACGTCACCGTCATTCCCCGCTTCACCATCGGCGGACTCATCACCTTCCGCAATATGACCGCCTTCGTCTATGACGATGCCGACTACTCCTTCCCGCGATTGCACTACCAGGTGCAGGGAGTTCTAGGCTACCCGGCGCTTTCAGCCCTCGGCAGTCTAACCATCACCACCGAATCTTCCATAGAGGTGCGCCCCGCCAAACAGCCTCAGCCCGCTGAAAAATCATCACCCGTCGGGAAAAATGACAAGGACGGCCATCCTCTCCCAGGCGCGCGCTTCTTTCTCGATGGCGACCGGATGATTGTGGCCCTGGGCGATGGGTCTACGCCGCAGGGGTCGAAGACCGGCGATGAGCGTATGTACGTGATTGACGCGGGCGGCCAGCAGACCTACCTCACCTCCCGCTATTACGACGAGCACGCCTCCGACTTCACCGGCCAGAAGATGGAGCTGTTCAAGCTTCCCATCCCTCAGCCCATGCCTCCGCAACCGGCCTACCTCGCCGAGACCATCCCTCTCGCCGTCGGCCCCGCCACCGTCCCCATTCACTTCATCCAGGTACTCACCCAGCCCCTCGGCTCCGCGGCCCTCGACGATGTCTACGGCGTCCTGGGCCTCGATGCCCTCGACCAGTTGCAGGCCTACACCTTCGATTACCGCACCATGCGCTTCAGCGTTAAGCCGGAATAGGTCGCAGATAGACTGATTGGATGGAAAATCCCTAGAGCCGGATTCGCTTGCGTACGAAATCAAAAGCCTCGGCAATCATGGAATCCTTGTCCGTTGCAATGTCGGAACCGCCCGAGACGCCGAGATCGAATTTTTCCCGCGGCAACAAGCGTTCCTTCTCAACCCGCATCTGCCCCCGCTGCCCGAACAGAAACATAGTCAGCCCGAAAGCCAGTAGCACCAGCCCCCACCACAAATTCACGTTGATGCCCAGACTCCGCGCGTAGAGCGCCGCATCGCCGTTGGTCCTCAGCCCAAACGCCGTGAGGATCGCCCCAGCCAGCGCGAACATCAATCCGATAGGAATACGCAAATCGAGACTCATCGCTGTCTCCTCAGTAAAAGAAAATATTCAAGGCAATCACCGCCAGCAGAATCGCCACCGCCAGCGCCTCCGGCCGCTTCCACCACACCTGCTGCGCTCGCTCTGGCTTCGGCGTCAGCGAGTGCACCAGCCCCACCAGTTCCGCCTCCGGCCGCGCCTTGGTGCAGTAAGCTCACCACCACGGTAACGATAAAGTTGACGCCTGAAGGCAAAGATCGCCGTCCAGAAGTTCTGCGCCATGTCGCTGGGATAGTGATGCAGCACCGCAATCCATCCGCCGTGAATGCCCGGCCGCGCCTCGATGGGCAGCGTTAGTCCGTGGTGCAGCATGGCTGCCGCCGTGCCCGCAATCAGCCCCGAAAACGCCCCGTGCCCCGTAGCCCGCTTCCAGAACATGCCCAGCAGAAACGTGGCGAACAGCGGCGCATTCACAAAGCTGAAGACCAGTTGCAGCGTGTCCATGATGTTGTTGAAGTTGATGGCCGCATACGCCGTCCCAATGGAGAGCAGAATGCCGCCCACCGTGGCCCATCGGCCCACCGCCATGTAATGCCGGTCGCTGCCGCGCTTGTGAGATGTAGGACTGGTAAAGATCGTAGGTAAACACCGTATTGAATGCCGTCACATTGCCGGCCATGCCGCTCATAAAGCTGGCCAGCAGCGCCGTCAGACCCAGCCCCAGAATGCCGGTAGGGAAAAAGTGCAGCAGCATGTTGGGCGTGGCCATGTCGTAGTCCAGCAGCGGCTCGCCGCTAGGCCGTCAGCATGGGCTTGCCGGTCACGGGGTTGATCTTGGCCGGAACCAGTCCCCGGCCTGCTTCCACCTCCGGCGTCACCACGGTGATCTCATGGATGATGGCGCCGTTCTCAACCCGCGTCACGGTCGTCGTGTGCGGCGTGGGCAGCCCGATCGCCAGTAGCCCCGGCACCACCACCAGAAACGGAAAGAGCATCTTCGGTATCGCCGCGATCAGCGGAACCCGCCGCGCCGATTCCATATTCTTCGACGCCATGGCAGTCTGGATGACCAGAAAATCCGTGCACCAGTAGCCGTACGCCAGCACGAATCCCAGTCCCATGCCCAGGCCAATGATCTCAATCCCCATGGGGTTGGTGCTGGCGTGGGCCACGCCCTTCCACTCGTGCATATACGCCGCCGGTACCGCGGCCTTCAACCCGCTCCACCCTCCCATATTGCGCAGCCCCAGCAGCACCAGCGGCAGAAACCCGGCAATGATGAGAAAAAACTGCAGTACCTCGTTGTAAATCGCGCCAGCCAGCCCGCCCAGAAAGATGTAAGCCAGCACAATGGCCGCCGACAGCACAATGGAGAAGGTGAAGATCCCCTCCGGCGCCCATCCCTGCGCACGAAAAAGTCCATCGAAGATGTGCAGCGCCTGCATCAGCCGCGCCATCGCGTACATCGAGATCCCGGAGCTGAACACCGTCATGGCCGCAAACGTGCAGGCGTTCAGCGCGCGCGTCTTCTCGTCGAAGCGCAGGCGCAGAAATTCCGGCACCGAGCGCGCCTTCGACCCGTAATAAAAAGGCATCATGAAGATGCCCACAAAAATCATCGCCGAGATGGGGCCGATGCCGTAGAACTGGGCCGTCTCCAGCCCGTACTTGGCCCCCGAGGCGCCCATGCCGATCAGTTCCTGCGCCCCCAGGTTGGCGCTGATAAAGGCCAGCCCGCAAATCCATGCCGGCAGCGCGCGCCCAGCCTGGAAAAAATCTTTGCTGGTCTTCATCTTCGGCTTGAGGGCATAACCGATGCCCACCACAAAACCGAAGTACAGCAGCATAATCAGCCAATCGACGGCGGTGAGGTTGGCCACAAACGGCTCCTTAAAGGGTTTGAACCGGAATAGATTGCATCAGTTATCCCCTCACATTTCAAGAACTCAAAAACGAGATTTGCAAAATATTTGGCGTGTTGACGGCCACGGCATAGAAAGCGCGTAAGTCCAACGAGTGGGCACATGGTTCCGGCATTTTTTATTTTCTTCCCTTTTCGACCTTTACGTTTTTCATCCGGGCTTGAGTGCCAACGAGATTTTGCCAGGCATCGGCATTGGCCGGATCGATTCGTACCGCGTCGTTGAACTGCTCGGCCGCTTTTTCATAATCCCCCAGTTGAAACAGGGCCACGCCGAGGTTATTATGCGCATAAGCGTTTGCAGGGTCGAACCGCAGCGCCTGGGTAAACTCTTCTACCGCTTCGGGAAGCCGATGCGTCTCCATAAGGATCCTGCCCATTTGGGAATGGGCCATGGCCTGATCGGGTTTGCTGGCCAGAGAAAACCGGAATTCCTTAAGCGCTTCCCGCGTCAATCCCTGCTTGTCCAGAACAATGCCTAAATCGTTATGCGCAACGTAGTTATCCGGCCCGATAGCTAGCGCCTGACGGTACTCCTGTGCCGCCTCGTCAAGTTTACCCTGCGCCTGGAGAGCATCGCCAAGATAAAGTCGCGCCGCCGTGAAATCCGGGTGCCCGGCGATCGCCTTTCTGCAATACATCTCCTCGTCCTTGGGCTTGCCCATCAATGAAGACCATAGCGCCATGTCGGTCAGGACATCGGGGTCGTCAGGAGCAGCACGCAATGCCTGTTCAAGGCGTTGCCCCGCAAGCGGCAGATTGCGCGGATCATGGGTTTGCATCATGGATTGCATCATGTATAAGGCGGTATAAGAAAGAGCCAGATGCGAGGAGGGATGATAGATCAACGCGCGTTCGAGATACTCTTGCGCCTCGGCAATTTCCCCCTGCTTCACGTACGCCATGCCTAGGTTTAAATTGGGAAGTTCCCCGCGCGGGTCAATTTCGAGCGCGTGGCTGAAAAGCGTCTCCGTATCTTTCCACACCTTTACCTGCGCATCGGTCTTTACGGCGCACGCCAGAATAACTGCGACCGCAAGCACTTGAGTTACTACCCTGATCTTCGGAGAGTTGGCTACGGCATCGCCGGCCAACCAGACAACGGCGATAAAAAGGCCGATCAGGGGAACGTAGGTGTAACGCTCGGCCATGGCCTGATTTCCAACCTGCACGATACCGATCACCGGCGCCAGTGTTCCCAGGAACCACAGCCAGCCGATGAGGCAATAAGGCCGTTTCTTCCGCATATGCCAGCAGACGGCGGCAACCAGGATGAGCGCGATGGCCGATAACACCGCCGCTGAAACCATGATGTTATTTGCCTCATGGTAATAATAGACTGTGAGCGGATCAGGCCAGAACATGAGCCGCACATAGCGCCAGTAACTGATGGCCGCATTGCAGATTCTCTCCCACATGGGCAAGGCTTGAAGCTCAACCACCGAACCCCTGGCCCGCTGCGCTAAAAAGGCGATGACGCTGGAGATTGCCGCCATGATAAAAAGCAGCCATTTTTCAACGCACAACTTCCAAAAAGCAGAGAGCCAGCGCGCGCGTGTTTCCGGGCTGAATGTAATTCTGCGCAACGGCCAATAATCAAGCAACAGCAGGGTAAACGGAAGCGTGACGGCCATGGGTTTCGACATCAGGCTGCAGGCAAAACATAAGACGACGCATACATACCGTTTCCAGGATGGTCTGCGCACATACCATGCATAAGCCAGCAACGCCGCGAACCAGAAACACGCGCATAAAAGATCCTTGCGTTCAGAAATCCAGGCCACGGATTCGACATGCGCGGGATGCAGCGCGAACAGAAATGCAACTATTGCGGAACGCCCTAAATAACTTGTCGTATACAAAAGCAGAAGGAAAAGCAGAATGGCATTGGCGGCGTGCAAGCACACATTGGTCATATGGTGGCCGCCCGCACTCTTGCCATAAAAGCTCCAGTCCACCATATGGGAAATCCACGCCAGCGGGTGCCAGTTTGAAGAATGGAAGGTTGTAAAAGCCCAGGCCATGCTGTGCATGGTCACCCCCTGCTGCACCTGCCGGTTCTCCAGGACATAGTCGTAATCGTCCAACGAAATAAAATCGTTGCTCCGCACACCCCGGTAGGCAATCACGGTTACCATCGCAAGAACGAGGCACACAACGGCAATTTGCCACGGCTTATGGGTTGCGGTGGGAATGGGAGCGGATTTCCCGGCTGGCGTCTGTGGTGGGCGTTGTCCTTGGGATTTGCGCTGCCGCGATTTACCTGCCACGATTGGCACCTCCGATCCTTCCAGAACATTTTCAGGGTTAGCGCGCCATCGACGAGCGGAATGATAACCCCGGCATTGATCATTTTCCATATTCAACTTTTTATTTTTTTATCCTGGCTTGAGCAAGATCGAAATTTCGCCTGGCATCAACATCGGACGGATTAATCCGTAGCGCGTCGCTGAACTGCCCAGCCGCTTTTTCATAGTCCCCTTGCTGCAACAATGCCATGCCGAGGTCATCATGCGCATGAGCGCTTGCAGGGTCGTAGCGCAGCGCCTGAGTATACTCATCAATCGCTTCGGGGAGCTGATGCGTTTCCATTAGGATCCTGGCTATTTGGGAATGGATCGTTGCCTGATCGGGTTTGCTGGCCACGGAAAGCCGGAATTCCCTGAGCGCGTCCTGCTTCAATCCCTGCCCGTCGAAAATCATGCCCAAATTGTTATGCGCGTCAAAATTATCCGGCTGCACGGCAAGCACCTCGCGGTTCTCCTGAATAGCCTCGTCAACCTTGTTTTGCGCGGCAAGGGCGCCGGCAAGATAAAGCCGCGCCACGATAAAATCCGGGCTGGCGGCGACTGCCTTCCTGCTATACGTCTCCTCATCCTTCGGATTGCCCGTCAACACAGACCATAGCGCCATGTTAGTCAGGACAAAGGGGTCGTGTGGAGCAACGCGCAATGCCAGGTTGAGGCGTTTCTCCGCCAGCGGCATCTTGCTCTGATCATGGGTTTGCATCGCGGTTCGCATGATGCAATATGCGGAAGAAGAAAGCGGCAGGTACCAGTTAGGATTATAGTTGAGCGCGCGTTCGAAATATTCCTGCGCCTCGGCAAGCCTTCCCTCCCTCATGTACGCTATGCCCAGGAATGTGTTGGGAAATTCCCCGCGCGGGTCAATCTCCAGCGCGTGGCTCAAAAGCGTCACTGTATCTTTCCACACCTTTACCTGCGCATCGGTCTTTACGGCGCACGCTACGATAACCGCAACTGCCAGCAGTAGTATTCCGGCCTTGATTTTAGGGTAGGAAGCAACCGCATCGCCTGCCAGCCAGACAATGGCGATGAAAAGACCGATAAAGGGAACATAGGTGTAACGTTCTGCCATGGCCTGATTGCCGACCTGTACGATGCCGATCACCGGCACAAATGTTCCCAGGAACCACAGCCAGCCAGTTAGGCAATATGGCCTTTTCTTGCGATAATGCCAGCAGGTGGCGGTTATGAATATGAGCGCAATTAGAGACAACACCGCCGCTAATACATTGATGTTATTCTTTTCGTGATAATAAAAGACCGTAAGCGGATCAGGCCATGCCATAATCCGTATATAGCGGCAGTAACTGATCGCCGCATTACTGAATCTCGCCCACAAGGACATGGTTTGAAGCTCAATCACCGCGCCCTGGGACCGCTGCGCGAGAAAGGTAATGACGCTCGAAGCAGCCGCCATGATGAAAAGCAGCCATTTCTCAACGCATAACTTCCAAAAGGCAGAGAACCAATGCGCGCGTGTTTCCGGAGTGAATGTTATTCTACGCAACGGCCAAATATCGAGCAACAACAGGGTAAACGGAAACGTGACGGCCATGGGTTTTGACAGAAGACTGCAGGCAAAGCAACAGGCTATCAGGAGATATCGTATCCAGGATGGCCTGCGCACATACCATGCATACGCGAGCAACGCCGCGAACCAGAAAAATGCGCACAACAGATCTTTCCGTTCGGCAATCCATGCCACGGATTCGACATGCGCGGGATGCAACGCGAACAGAAATGCAACGATTGCGGAGCGCCAGAAGAAACCTGTCATATACAAAAGCAAGAGGAACAGCAGGATGGAATTGGCGGCATGCAGGCGCACATTGGTCACATGGTAACCAATAGGATTCATGCCATAAAAACTCCAGTCAACCATGTGCGAAATCCACGTCAACGGGTGCCAGTTTGCGTCATGGAAGGTTGTAAACGCCCACGCAACGCTCTGTGCGGTCACCCCATGCTGCACATGCCGGTTTTCCGTGACATAGTCGTTATCGTCCAAGGCAAGAAAATCGTTGCTCCGCACACCCCGATAGGCAAAGAGGGTGACCACCGCAAGGACGAGGCACACAGCGGCAATTTGCCACAACTTATGGGTTGCGGAAGCAATAGGAGCAGTCTTTCCGGACGGCGCCAGAGGCGAACGCTTACCCTGGAATTTGCGCTGTCGCGATTTTTTTGCCATGATTGCCTGCCTCCGATCATGCTGGAGCAATTACAGGGTTAACACGCCATCGGACCGCACGGAATTATAACCCTGGCATTTTTCATTCTCTTCCGTTCTCAACCTTATTGTTTTTTAACTGGGCTTGAACAAGACCGAGATTTTGCCGTGCGCCGGCATAGGCAGGATCAAGCCGCAGCGCTTCACTGAACTGCTCGGCCGCTTTCTCATAAGCCCCCATTTGATACAGCGCCACGCCGAGATCATTATGCGCATAAGCGTTGGCAGGATCGTAGCGTAGCGCCAGGGTTAACTCTTCTACCGCCTGGGGAAACTGACGCATCTCCCCAAGGATCCTGCCCAATTTGGAATAGGCGACGGCCTGGTCGGGTTTGATGGCCAGAGAAAGCCGGAATTCATTCAGCGCATCCTGCGTCGCTCCCTGCCCGTCGAATACGTTGCCCAGGCCGTTATGCGCATCGTAGTTATCCGGCTCGATGGCGATCACCTGATGATACTCCTGAGCCGCCTCGTCCAGTTTTCCCTCTGCCTGGAGAGCATCGGCGAAATAAAGCCGCTCCTTGACAAAATCCGGCGGATTCGTCATCAGGTAGTATCTATCGATGATGACCTTGGGCAGATAGAAGAAGGTCAAGAGTTGACACAGCACGACAACGGCTGTTGCCAGCAGGTATCCCCGGTCTGATCGTATAAGACGAGGCAGGCCAATGCCGCCGGCAATCGCAGGTGGTATCAGATACCGGCTTTGGACGCCTTCCACAATATGTGAACCGACAGGGTTAAAGAGCAGATACTCGATCATAACCACGCCTAATACTGCCGAGAATGCGGCAAAAAGAATGATAGCTGTGGCGCTGTACCTGAATCTGTCCCGGTAGGCTAACTCTGCAATTATGGCAACAAGCAACATCAGTTCCATCATCACGTAGTACGGCCGGGGCATGAACGTATCGAGCCATCCCAGAACCCCGACAAAACCGTCAGTGAACGAGCGATAATCTATGCCCATCATTATTTTTGGAATAACTCCAGGGTGATGGAATAGAAACAGGAGTTGCATTTTTGCATCCACATTACTGTTGGCGCCCGCATTTGCCGGTGATGGCGCCGCCAGCCACCAGAAGACGGTCAGAACCGCCAACAGGCCGGCCAGGCTAAGACCTGGCAAACAGGTGGGCTTCTTCTCCCATGGAGGCAATAAGCCGGGGATAAGCAGAACTAACAGCAGAGGAACATAGGGAGGCCGTTCTAATGACACAACCAGGAGCGCCGCGGCCAGCACCATAGTCATCCGCAACGAGAGCGGAAGGCCTTCTGAGATTTGTCGGGAGACCAGGGCAAAGGCCAGGCAGGAGACGGAGATTAACATCGCATCCTGGCTGCACGACGCAAAGAGAGACATGGTCAGGGGCAGCAGTAACACGGCAAACATGACCAGTTTGCCGCGCCGGCACCAGTAGAGAGCAAGGGCCGCAATCAGAATGGCGAAAACGCCGTTGATCAAGCGTGAAAGCAGGATGGTGTGCACTACGCTCAGGTCCACTATCCTGCCCAGGGCTACTCCTAATGCCTGTGGAAGGTAACCGATCGGCGGATATGCGGCGGTATTGGGAAAATCGCGGTAGACTGTCTGTCCCGTCCATTTCACGCTGGCCGCGGCAACTTCATCCGCAGCGGTGACTCGGGCTTTGCCATTGAAAGGCAGTTGAGAATAATGGGAATTTGCCTGGTCAATTCCTTGATCGACATATCCGCCGCTGCCGCCATACAACCCGCCACGGCTGATCTGATAAGAACGTTCAAAGTGGGCAAGCTCGTCAGGGCTCTGGAATGGAGGCATGCAAACTGAAAGAAATACGAGAGTCGGTATTCCAAGAAGCAGAAAGACCCAGTGCAGCATCGATGGCAGGCTTGCCAGCCATGAACTAATGGATATGGAGATGGCGAATCCGGTGTGTGGCGATGACTCCCCATCCGCGGTATTAGCCAAGCCGAGAGGTCTTTCTCCGCCGTGTCCCGAAGCCGCGCCCTTATTCCGCTGCCGTGGTTTTCTCTTCATGATATTCCATCTCCGTGTTGACGGCCCAGATATTGTTCTTCGCGGTAATTCCATTCACGATGTTTTCAACGGCCCTCATGGCGGTTAGCATCGAGTGGTCCTGATTGTTGTACTTGTGCATTCCGTTGCGGCCTACCAGAAAGAGGTTCTCAAAACTGTCAGTATACCTGCGAATCAAGTCGAAACGGTTATAACTGCCAAAATACGCCGGGTAAGTCTTGGGAACATGCACTACATGCGCATCTTCCACATCCCCGGCATGGAGAATACCGATTCTGGACGCTTCTTCGATAGCCAGTTTCACCATCTCTTCATCAGAGAGCTGCCATAATGGATCGCTTTCGTTGCAAAAATACTCCAGACTAATCCAGAACTTGTCCGGCCTGCTCACCAGCCACGGGCTCCAATTATTAAAGATTTGCACCCGGCCCATTTTTACATCCGGCTCCTGTATATAGATCCAGTTATCCTTGATCGGCGTATTGTCCTCTTCGGTGACGGCCAGTCTACTGACCAGCAGGCCCACGGTGATGAAGTCGCGATACATAAGCCCTTCGCTTACCTCGCGAACCTCTGGCGGCACATCGCCGCCGATGGCGCGAATCAGATCGCGGACCGGCATGGTGGAGAAGAAGTAGTCTCCGCTATAAGTGGCGCGCTCTCCCGCCGCATTGACGCCCTCGACAGAGACCACCTTATCTCCGTCAACGTGGACGCGGTCGATGTGGATGCCCAGGTGGATCTCCCCCCCGCCCTCGCGTATCAGGCCTGCCGCATGCTCCCATAGCTGGCCCGGGCCGAGTTTGGGATACAGGAACTTCTCAATCAGCGAGGTCTCTGTCTGCTTTTGCGCCAGGTCTCCTGTCTGTTTACGGCCGAAGCTCTTTTTCAGGAAGTGCACCACTACGCCCTTGAGCGAAAGTCCCTTGATGCGCTGAGCGCCCCATTCGGCGCTGATCTGGTCGCATGGCACCCCCCAAACCTTTTCCGTATAGGACTTGAAAAAACGTCAGATAGAGCTGCTTGCCGAAGCGGTTGATGAGGAAATCCTCCAGTGTATGTTCTTCACGCCGCGGCAGCAGCGCTGAGCGCATGTAACTGATGCCGGCGCGCAAGGTGCGGACCGCGCCCATCTTCTTCAGCATGTCCCAGGTCAGTTGAATAGGATAGTCGAAGAAGCGGCGCAGATAATAGATGCGGCTCTTGCGCCGGCGAACCAGCATCACCAGGTCTTCAGTCTGCGGATCGGGTCCTGAAGCTGTTCCCGGCACATCGCGCTGTTGGCCCTGATAGCCAAGTTCACCGTCCCCGCTTGCACCGGCCTCCACGGGCATCAGGTCGAGCCACCAGCGCATCACCCGGTCCGATTTGGAGAAGAAGCGGTGGCCGCCGATATCCATGCGGTTGCCCTTGTAGCGCACGGTTCGCGAGATGCCGCCGATTTCATGGCTGCTCTCGACCACGATGGGTTTGATCTCTGTGCGGCGCTGCAACTCGATCGCGGCCGTGAGCCCGGCGGGACCCGCTCCAATGATGATCGCTCTGCCCTGTTTCATAGGCTGACTTTGACCTTATGCCGCTACGCTCAATGATCCAACCAGAATTTCCATTCGCCTCTCGGCCTCGAGCCGGCAACCATTCAGCAGCCCCAGCCGGGACCAACAAGCCATGATCTGCCCCTTTTGAATCACTGTACGCAGGGTGCGCAGGCAAGTCCAGAAACACATCGGCAACCGGCTGGCTCCCGGCAAGCTCCCGCATAGCGGAGTAATCAAGCGAAGGCCCTCCGGCGCAATGCGGAGGGCCCTAAAAACAGCGGAGAAAATCCCCCTTTACGTCCTCGCCGCGCGCCTGGGCTTGTACCCCGAAAGGCCGTAGTAGGCCACGAAGAGGTAGCAAACGATGGGCAGCAGGAAGGCGTACTGGATTCCAACCTTGTCGGCCGGTCCACCGATGACGTATTGCATATTGTGGGCCACCGCGTAGTGCTTTCCGATGATCTCCGAGATCCATCCGAAGAGAGGTGGAATCACCGCTCCGCCCACATTGCCGATGGTGATGACGCCCGAGCCCTTGCTGGTCATCGGGCCCAGTTCGGCGATGCCCAGGGTAAAGATGGTGGGATACATGATGGAGTTGGCCACGCCGCACAGCACCAGGCTCCAGATGGCGACCGGGCCGGTGGTAAACATGGCAACCAACATCAGCGCCACGCCTAAGATGCCCAGGCCGACCAGCATCTTTCGGCTTTGATTACGCTCATCAGGGCGCTTCCGACGAAGCGGCCGGCCATGATGCCGAGGTAGTAGAGCGTAACCAGGAGTCCAGCTGTCTCCAGGCTGCCAATGCCCTGTTCCTGGAAGAAGCGGATGGCGATGGCGGCCAGAGCAATCTCCACGCCCACATAGAAGAAGATGCCCACCATGCCCAGCACGGTGTGCGCGTAGGTCCAGATGTTGCGGTCCGGCAACCGGTCGCCGTCCCCGGCGGGCCGGGAAGCCTGGGTCGAGGTGATCGCGGGCAGGTGCATGAACATCACCGCAAAGCCCAGCACCAGCAGCGCGGCGGCAATGGCGATGTAAGGCCCTTGCAACATATGCGCCTGACTGGCGGCATTGGAAACCTTGCTGGTATCGGAGAGGATGAAGTGGGCCGCAAACCACGGGGCCACGGCCGAACCCAGAGAGTTGAAGGCCTGCGCCAGGTTCAGGCGCGCCGGGGCGCTGGACTCCGGGCCGAGGATCGACACATAGGGGTTGGCCGAGGTTTGCAACGCAGTTACGCCCGTGGCCAGCACAAAGATCGCTGTCAGAGTCAGGGGAAAGCTCACCCGGCTGGCCGCGGGGAGAAACAACAGCGCGCCCGCCACCATGATGAACAGCGAAATCACCATGGTGCGCTTGTAGCCCACCTTTTCAATCAGCTTGGCGCTGGGAACGGAGAAGACCAGGTAGGCGAAGAACCAGGCCGCCGTGGCCAACATGCCGTAGAAGTGACTCAGCTTGAAGATGTCCTCGAGCTTGTGCACCAACTGGTTGTTCAGGCTGGTGAGAAACCCGAAGATGCCGAAGAGGGCTGTGACGGTAATGAACGGGCCAAGATAGTTGGGCGCGCTTGCCGCCGCTGGTGTAGATCGTGTTGCCATGAGTGGTTTGTCCCCGCTTCCTTCCAAAAAATCGCTTGCTCTTCGCCGTCTGCCTATTGCCGTCTCTCTCTAACCGCCGCCAACAGGCCGTTGGCCGGCGCACAGAAATCCGACAGCCGCGCAAAAAAGCATCGCAACAACTCTACTGCATCAGGGCCAAGGCAAGTCCAGCGCAAGCCGGATAAGCTTCCGAGCGTCGCCGGCTCTTGCCTCTCGATGGATGCCCCACCCTATTCCCTATCTCCACCCTCCCACCATTTACACTGGAAGAGCATGATTCCCACCCTGGCCTGGACCCCGCAAGGAGTTCGATTCATCGATCAGACCAAGCTCCCCCTGGAGGAGAGCTACGTCCTCGCCGCCACCTACGAACAGGTGGCCGAGGCTATCGTCACCATGGTCGTTCGCGGCGCGCCCGCCATCGGCGTCTCCGCAGCCTACGGCATCGCCCTCGGCGCCATGCACACCACCGCCCTCACGCCCAGGAATTTGCGCCCGAGTTCGACCGCATCTGCGCCCGCCTGGCCGCAACCCGCCCCACCGCCGTCAATCTCTTCTGGGCCATCGACCGCATGAAGCGCCTCTTCGCGGCCCTGCTCGCCGAAGGCGCAACTCTCGACCAAATCAAGGAAAAAATTCTCGCCGAAGCCCACGCCATGTACGAGGAAGACATCGCCGCCTGCCAGGACCATGGGCGCATTCGGCGCGGCGCTCCTGCCTGACGATGGCGGCGTCCTCACCCACTGCAACGCCGGCGCCCTGGCCACCTGCGGCTACGGCACCGCCCTGGGCGTCATCCGCTCCGCCGTCGAGCAGGGCAAGCGCATTCACGTCTACGCCGACGAAACCCGTCCCTTCCTGCAAGGCGCGCGCCTCACCGCCTGGGAACTGATGGCCGACCACATTCCCACCACCGTCATCTGCGACAACATGGCCGCCAGCCTCATGCATGCAGGGCCGCATCCAGGCCGTCGTCGTCGGCGCGGACCGCATCGCCGCCAACGGCGACGTCGCCAACAAGATCGGCACCTACAACGTCGCCATCCTGGCCAAAGAGCACGGCATCCCGTTCTACGTCGCCGCTCCCTGGTCCACTATCGACCTCGCCACCGCCACCGGCGACGCCATCCCCATCGAGGAGCGTCCCGCCATCGAAGTCACCCATCACGGCGGCAAGCAGCTCACTCCCAACGGCGTCGGCATCTGCAATCCCGCCTTCGACGTAACCCCAGCCAAATACATAACCGCCATCGTCACCGAGCGCGGCGTCCTGCGCGCGCCCTACGCCGAGTCTTTGCGCGCGATGGAATTGGCAGCGAAGTAAGCGGACCGGCGTCCGGCTAATAATCTCGATATCCACTCGCAATACAGGACGCTCACCAGGTGGGCTAGGCCCACTTGATATAAATTCCCACAGGTGTTAATCTCTCTTTATGCCGTCTTCCACAATCATCAAAAATTCCGATTTTCAGTTGCTCTCCGAGTTCGCGCAGCCCGATGCCAAGAAGCGCCTATCGCTGGGAGAAGCCGTCCGCGACGCCACGGCGTACAACATCTACCGTAATCCTCTGGGCCAACTTATTCTCGACCCGGTAAAGACCATTCCCGCCTACGAGATGTGGCTCTACGAGAATGCGGAGGCCCTGGCCAGCGTGAAACAGGGCTTGAGAGAGTCGGCTGAAGGGAAGAGTGTCTATCGCGGCTCGTTTGCCAAGCACGCCAAGTAATTAGCTCAAGGTCTAGATATGGAAAGGCTTAGATATGGAACGGAAGATCAAATTCACGCCCACGGCAGACAGGCAATTGACGACGCTTGAAAAAACGCCGTCGCATGCCGCGCTCCTCGGTCAGGTTCAGAAGACTCTCGGCTACCTGGAAATAGACCCCCGCCATCCAGGCCTTCATACGCACGAGTTCACCTCACTGACGGGCGCCAATGGCGAGAAGGTCTTCGAGGCATACGCTCAAAACAACACCCCCAGCGCCTACCGCATCTTTTGGCACTACGGCCCGGATGAAATCAAGGGCAAGAAACGGACTCCCGTTATTACCATCGTTGCGATCACACGCCATCCATAACCGGTCCCAGAATTACCCCGCGACTGGCGCCCCAGTAGGGCAATCTGTCTACAGTGAAGAGCGTGCTGCTTCCCCGTCCCTCCATCCTCCGCCTGCGGTCCAGATCCCCTCCTCCGCGGCGTTCTGCTCTCTCTCGGCGCTCTCGCGGCCAGTCTGCGCCTTGCAGGCTTTCCCGACACCGACCATCTCCACGCCTCCCCCTGGCAGATCCTCGCCGTACCCTTCATCTGCTGGGGGATGGCGGAAACAGCCCGCTGCCTGGGCCGCAAGTGGAGCCTCTACCACGCAGGCGTGCTCATCCTGCTCTACGCCGAACTCATGATCCTGGCCCTGGTGCTGTTTTTGTGGCTTTATCCACTCTAGAATTACCGCCCAAACCGGCATCGCTACCGTTAGCCCGCGCCTCCCGTGTAGGATGGTGCAAAACCCGCAATCGTGCTCCTCGCGATCGAGAGCGCCACTCTCACCGGGGAAGCCATGAGAGGAAAAACATGTTCAAAGGCATTCGTGATTTTATTCTGCGCGGCAACGTTGTAGACCTGGCTGTCGCCGTCATCATCGGCGCGGCCTTCAACAACATTGTCACCGCCATGGTGGGCGACGTGCTCAATCCTCTCATCGCCGCCACCATCGGCAAGCCGGACTTCAGCAACGTTATCATCAACGTCGGCAACGGCCACATCAAGGTAGGCAGCTTCCTCAACGCCGTCATCTCCTTTTTCATCGTGGCCACTGTGGTCTATTTCGCTATCGTTCTGCCCTTGAACACGCTCCAGGCTAAGCTCAAGAAGCTGATCCCGGAGCCTCCTCCGCCGCCGCCCGTGAAGACCTGCCCCCAATGCCTGAGCGAGATCCGCTGGCCGCCAGGCGTTGCGCCCACTGCACCCAACCCGTGCCTGAGGCAGGGTCAAACTCTGAAATTGCCGCTTCGCCCGCTCGCTGACTTGCTGACTCGCTAACTCGCTAACTCGCTGAAAGAGAGCCCCGCTCATGACCGCGCGCACACCGCTTGCCTTCCTGCTTCTTCTGGCCCTCGCCCCCTGCCCGCTACCGGCCCAGTCCGTTCCCCAACCCGCTGTCTTCGGCTACGCGGACTTCACCGCCGAGTCCCGCATCGAGGAGCAATTTCTCGCCATCCCCGATGCCAAACTGGCCGGCCAGCACCTCAAAATCCTCACCGCCGAGCCCCACCTGGCCGCCACGCCAGAAGACCGCAAAACCGCCGAATACGTAGCGCAGAAATTTCGCGCCGCGGGCATGGATACCGAGATCGTTCCCTACCGCGTCCTGATCAACATGCCCAAAACCGTCCGCGTCGAGGCTTATGACTCCAGCGGAAAACTGCTCATGACCGGCCCCACCCCCGAGCACGTCCAGGGCGACCCCTTCCAGGACGATCCCCGCGTAGTCATGCCCTTCAACGGTTCCTCCGGTTCCGGCGACGTCACCGCCGAAGTGGTCTACGCCAACTACGGCCGCCTGGAGGACTTCGACCAGCTCGCCGCGCAGCACATTGACCTGCGCGGCAAGATCGTGCTGGCCCGCTACGGCGCCAACTTCCGCGGCGTCAAAGTCTACATCGCCGAGCAGCGCGGCGCCGCCGGCGTGCTCCTCTACTCCGATCCGCAGGACGACGGCTACTTCAAGGGCGATGCCTGGCCCCTCGGCCCCTGGCGCCCTGAAACCGGCGTGCAGCGCGGCTCGGTGCACTTCATCTCCAAATACCCCGGCGATCCCGAAACCCCCGGCGTAGCCTCCACCCTTGACCTGCCCGATTCCGCCCGCAGTTCACCCTACGGAAACCAGCCCCGCATCATCTCCATTCCCCTCAGCTATCACGACGCAGCGCCCATCCTGCAGGCTCTTAAAGGACCCGGCGTGCCCAAAGGGTGGCAGGGCGCGCTGCCCTTCCGCTATCACCTCGGAGAGGTTGGGGGCACAGGAGTGAGGGTCCACCTGGTCTCCGTGCAGGACTATAAGCGGCGCATCATCTGGGACGTGATGGGAAAGATAAAAGGCACGCAGTACGCCGGCGATTGGGTCATCGCCGGCAATCACCGCGACGCCTGGGTCTACGGCGCCGTCGATCCCTCCAGCGGCACCGCCGCCATGCTGGAATCGGTGCACGGCATCGGCGTCCTGCTCCGCCAGGGCTGGCGCCCCAAACGCACCATCATCTTCTGCAGTTGGGACGCCGAGGAAGAAGGCCTCATGGGCTCCACGGAGTGGGTGGAGCAGCACGACAAAGCCCTGCAACGCGCCGTCGCCTACTTCAATATGGACGTCGGCGTCGCCGGCCCCGATTTTTCCGCCGCCGCTGTCCCCTCCCTCAGGCAGTTCCTCCGCGAGCTCACCCGCTCCGTTCCCAGTCCCCTGGGCGCAACCGTATATGACCAGTGGAGAAATCTCCACGCTGACGACGAGCACCGCGCCTTCGACGCCCCGCCCGCGGATGAGGTCCACGTCGGCAACCTCGGTTCCGGCTCCGACTTCACGCCCTTCTTCCAGCATGCGGGCGTGCCCTCCACCGACATCGGCTCCGAGGGCCCTTATGGCGTCTACCACTCCGTCTTCGATAACTACGCCTGGTACACCCAGAACGCCGATCCTCACTTCACTTATCTTCAGCAGATGGCCCGCGTCTTCGGCCTTGAAGTTCTGCGCATGGCCGGCAGCGACGTGCTGCCCTACGACTACGTGACTTACGCCCGTTCCATCTCCGCCTACATCGATGCGGCCAAGCGGAAGGCCTCCGGCGCCGGCCTCAACTCGCTCGACTTTACCCCCGCCCAGGCTGCCGCCGCCCGCTTTGCCGCCGCGGCCCAAAAGGCGCATATCCTGCAACTCGCTCCCTCCGGCGACCTCGCCAAACTCAATCTCGCCCTCCGCCAGGCTGAAACCGCCCTCCTCACTGAAGACGGCCTGCCCCATCGCCCCTGGTACCGGCACACCATCTACGCTCCCGGAGAGTTCACCGGCTACGCCGCCGTCGTCATCCCCGGCGTCAACGAGGCCATCGACGCCAGGGACTCAAATCGCGCCGCCCAACAGTTGGCCGTCCTCGCCCAGGCCCTCGATCGCGCCGCCTACACCCTGGAGGAGGCGCATTGAAACGGCCCGACGATCGATTCAACGCAATAGACTAGAAGCGGTCTCATAAACCGGTTTTGAAAGGGCACGGCGGGGCACCCTCTGGGTCCCGTGCCGCAAAATGCCCAATAAAACTGGGGGCTTTAGCCCCTGAGGGACGCTTTGCATGGACTGAATGGCATTTATGAGATGGCTTGTAGCGCTTTTTATGCTTTACGTAACGCATATAATGCGATAGTCTATGGTGTGATCCTCAGCTATCGAGATAAGCGCACCGGGGATTTCGCAGCCGGGAATCGCGTTAAAGCATTCGAAAGCATCGAACGGTCGGCTCGTTTGAAGCTCGATCGCCTGGATGCGGCCCTGACGCTCAAAGACCTTGCCGCCTTGCCCGGCAATCGTTTCGAGGCTCTGGTCGGGGATCGCAAGGGACAGCACAGCATTCGGATCAACGACCAGTGGAGAATCTGTTTTGAGTGGCCGTCTCCGGACCTTGGTCCGTCAAACGTCGAGATCGTCGATTATCACTAGGAGGACCCATGCCAATCACCGCCATCCATCCCGGAGAACACTTGGCTGAAGAACTGAACGAACTTGGCATGAGCGCCTCTGAGTTGGCGCGCAAGCTCTCGGTGCCTACCAACCGCATCACCGCCATTTTGAACGGGCAGCGCGCCATTACCGGAGACACCGCACTGCGTCTGGCCCATTTCTTCGGTACCAGCGCCCAGTTCTGGCTCAATCTGCAAAGCCTCTACGAACTGCGCCTCGCCCAACAGAAAGCCGGGAAATCTATCCATGCGCTTCCCCGGCTCAAGCAGCCCGAACGCATTCCCGCCTGATTTGTTTCGTTTGGCGCAATGCGATTTGTGGCGGCAGGCATGCCGAATGTATACATGTTTACTGTCCTCTGACCCCTGATCTCTGCCGGGGTCCCCAGTGATCGGGGTCCCCGGGAAGCGCTCTTTGCTTCCTGGGGTGGTAGCGACAGGTCTTCGTCGCTGGGGTGGCTGACCCCTGACCCCTGTCCCGGTTGACCTCCCCCTCTTCCCCCCGTATCGTTAAAGATGAAGATGAAAATTTCCCCCAACACCTTGCGCATCGGAATTGCTGCCGTCATTATCGTCGGCACCATCGGCTGGCTGGCCTGGTCCGGCTATGGATCCAACAAGAGCTACTACGTCACCATCGCTGAACTGGGCGGCATGGGCGACAAGGCCTACCACAGCCAGTTGCGCGTGGAGGGATTCGTCCAGCCCGGCTCCATTGAGCGCAACGGACCCCACGTCGATTTCGTGCTCAACGAATTTGAGAGCCACTCCCCCAAAGCCGCCACCGGCCGCGTCCTCAAAGTCAGCTACAAGGGTTCCGAGCCGCCTCCGGACACCTTCAAGGACGACGCCCAGGCTCTGGCCGAGGGCTCCTACGGCCGCGATGGCGTCTTCCACGCCACCGTGCTGCAGGCCAAGTGCGCCAGCAAGTACGCGCCCGCCCAGCCCAACTCTCCCCAGCCCACTCCCGCGCCCGCCCAGCCCAACGCCGCTCCCGCCAAACCTGCCGCCAGCCCGCGCGCCACAACCGCCGCCGTCACCCCTCAGCAACCTTCCTATCCCAGCGCATCAAACTGATCGTATGACCGCACCCGCATCCGAGGCCGCCGCTTCCACCGCCTGCGCCCGCCCCGTCTCTGCCAGTTTGGATAAGGTTTCAAAGCTCTTCGGCGCCTTCGCCGCGCTCCGCCAGGTCTCGCTGGAACTGGAGCCCGGCCGCTGTTACGTTCTCATCGGCGAAAACGGCGCCGGCAAATCCACCCTGCTCCGCATCCTGGCCGGCCTGCTCCGTCCCAGCCTGGGCACGGTCACAGTCTTTGCTTCACACGAACCCCATGAGGTCCGCGCCCGCATCGGCTACATGAGCCATGCCCCCATGCTCTACGACGAACTCACCGCCCAGGAAAACCTGCGCTACTTTCGCAGCCTCTACCCCGGCCGCGCCTGCCTCACCCCCGCCCAAGCCCTGCGCCAGGTCGGCCTCGACCCCGAGCTCAACCGCATCCTCGGCCAGTACTCCCAGGGCATGCGTCAGCGCGCCTCTCTGGCCCGCATCCTGCTCCCCGTCCCCGAGCTGCTCCTGCTCGATGAGCCCTTCTCCAACATGGACGTAGAATCCGCTCGTCAGATGGTCGAGCTTCTCGCCGGCTTCCGCCACGGCAGCCGCACCATCGTCATCACCACCCACCAGCGGGAGGCGGCCGCTCCCATCGCCGACTGCGTGCTCACCCTCCGCGCCGGCCGGCTTATCTCCATCGAACCGGGGTCCCCCGCGACAGGTCTTAGTCGCGGGGGTGGCGAGCCAGGGAGCCCCACCCTATGAAGACCAACGGCGCGCGCTTCCTTGAATCCCTCGGCATCCCCTTCGAACTCCGCGAATACGAAGTCGATCCAGACGACCTCTCCGCAATTACCGTGGCAAAAAAGATCGCCATGCCTCCCCAACAGGTCTTCAAAACCCTCCTGACCACAGGCGGTCCAACTATTTACTTATTCGCCATCATCCCCGGCGATGCCGAACTGGACTTCAAGAAACTGGCCCGCGCCGCTGGTCTGCGCAAAGCCGAGATGGCTCCCCTCAAGGACGTGCAACCCCTCACCGGCTATATTCGCGGCGGCGTCACCGTCTTCGGCGCAAAAAAAGCGTTCCCCGTCTTCGTCGATGAAACCGCCATCCTCTTCGACCGCATCAGCGTCTCGGCCGGAACCCGCGGCGCCCAGCTCATCCTCTCGCCCGATGACTACCTCCGCGCCGTCAAAAGCCTGAATGTGGAAGTCCAAACCGCCGATCTAACAAAAGACTCCCGTGCCCCATCCTTGTGCCTTTTTCCTGGCGCAAGGGTGGGAAAGAACGAAGCCAACCATCCGCCGGGTGCCCCAGAGCCTGTCCTGAGCTTGCCGAAGGATCTTGCTTCTGAGACCTGGGAAAGCACGACCGCCAACTCGGAGGGCCACAACAAATGACCAGCCCCCTCTGGACCCATCTCGTCAAAGACCTGCGCATCGAGTGGCGCTCCCGCGAAGCCATCAACTCCATGCTCTTCTTCGCCCTGCTGGTGGTCGTACTCTTCTCCATCGCCTTCGACCCTCGCGGCGCCTTCGCCCAGCAGATCGCCGGCGGCGTCCTCTGCGTGGCCACCATGTTCGCCTCCGTCAGCGCCCTCAACCAGGCCTGGGCCCGCGAAATCCGCCACCAGGTCCTCGACGCCCAGCGCATGGCTCCCACTCCCGGCGCGGAACTCTTCCTGGCCAAGGTCCTGGCCAACTTCCTCTTCGTTTCCATCGTTCAGTTGCTGCTGGCCCCCGTCTTTCTCGTCTTCTACAACCTCCACGTCGAGGGCAATGCCTGGCTGCTGGCCGTGGTGCTCCCCCTCGGCACCTGGGCCCTGGTGGCCAACGGAACCTTCTTCGCCGCCCTCTCCATCCGCAGCCGCAACCGCGAACTCCTGCTGCCGCTCATCCTCTTCCCCATCTTCATCCCCGCCCTGCTGGCCATGGTGCTGGCCACCACCGCCATCCTCACCGGCGACAGCGACCCCTCCCTCTGGATCAAGCTGCTGCTGGGCTACGACATCATCTTCACCACCGTAAGCCTGTTGCTTTTCGACGTAGTCTTCAACGCCGAATGAGCCACCGCGCCACACAGAACCGCCGCTAACCTGCCAACTTGCTATCCCCGTGCCAGCGGGGGCTAACTTGCCGCTTTATTCAGCCCAACCCGGCGCGAATGCTTATACACTTCCCGCTGGCACCGCGCATGACAATCATCAAAACTTCAACTTCTTATTTCGCCTGCGCCAGCCCCGCAACAACTGCGGCAACTTTATCGAGTATCTGGTTCCAGCCCTCCAGTTGACCGCTATTTTTTGCGCTCTCCATCGATTCATTTCCAATCAAGGTGAGTTTCGTCTGGCCGTCTCCAAAATCCTCAAAGATAACCACATCGTGCGCATCGTCCATGGCCTCATGTTCTATTCCATATTGCGCAGGCTCAACCTTGTTTCCCTCCGCGTCAGCAAAGTACATCGAGTAAACAATCTTCTCGTGCACAACAATCTCGAAGTACTCGCCGCCATTCCAGAACTCCTGCCCATCCGGCGCTCTCATGCAGCAGAGAAATTTTCCTCCCACGCGAAAATCCATCTTGCAAACAGGCGCAGTAAAACCCTTCGGCCCCCACCACTGCATCACATACTTTGGGTCAGTCCACGCCTTCCAAACCAACTCGCGTGGGGCATCAAAAACTCTTGTCACAACCAACCGTTCTGTCTCATTTACCGTGTTTTTTGTCATCTCTGACCTCCGTTTTTTTCATTTGATTCACAACCACATCCAGCTTGTCGAAACTCTCTTCCCAGAAACGACGATAACAATGCGCCCAGTCGCTGACTGTCTTTATCGCTTCCGGCCTCAGCGTACACACACTCTCCCGTCCACGCTTCGTCTTAATCACAATCCGCGCCCGCACCAGGTAGGCAATATGCTTTGAAATCATCTGCTGCGAGAGTGCAAACGGTTCCGTCAGTCCATGCACGGACGCAGGTCCGTGTGAGAGTCGCTCGATCATCGTCCGCCGGGTCGGATCGGATAAAGCCGCAAATGTTGTACCCAATCTATCCACAACCATATGGTAGTGGATTATTTCATGAATGTCAAGCGTGAATTTTAGATTTTCGCAATTTTTTCTATGCGCCGTGTGCCCCATCCATCACGCCTTTTGTGATGGGTGGGATCGCCGTGTGCCGTGTGCCCCATCCATCACACTTTTTGTGATGGGTGGGATCGCCGTGTGCCGTGTGCCCCATCCATCACGCTTTTTGTGATGGGTGGGATCGCCGTGTGCCGGGTGCCCCATCCATCACGCTTTTTGTGATGGGTGGGATTGCCGTGTGCCGTGTGCCCCATCCATCACGCTTTTTGTGATGGGTGGGATCGCACGACACTCAACCCTCCGTGCGCCCTACCATCGCCACCACCCCCCCACGTCTAACCGTTGCTCCCGGAGGGAGCAAATGAAAATAGCCCCGAGTGTTGGGATCCCCGGCGACAGTTCTTCGTCGCTGGGGTGGGGGGCTCGGGGTCCCCGGCGACAGGTCTTCGTCGCTGGGGTGAGAGTGAAACCCGGGGAAAGGCGTCGCCCAAAAGACCCCGCCGTCCCGTAGGGACGGCATGACTCATCCCAACACATACCTCGGATCGGAATCAATCTCATGGGCCGGTGGCCCGCCCCAATGCGGTTTGCAGAATATATGCCTGCGGAAGCGCACAATCATTCCATAGCACCGCCCAGCTCTGGCGATCATCAGCAATTGACCGTCATCAGTCAGCACATGGGAGTTTGTGAGGACTTACGGCTCACTCGCACGATAAATAAGTAAAGAATCGGACAGTGCGGCCAAGTGGAAGATCGCCCTTTGGGTACCCACAAACTTTGAAGTCTTTAAGATCGAAATATTGTTGACTGATCCGGAAAAAGATGCTTGCCAGGATATATGCTCGCTATAGAGAATCCACACAATGGCCGATAAGACGTTCAGCGTAAGAGACTTCATAATGCCGCCATACAAGACGTGCCCGAAGTGTGGGCACGATACATTCGGTGTTCTGACGATAGAAGGGGATAGATATTCACGACGTTGCCGGGACTGTCTACATATGGTCGATCGGTTTCCCCTCCCAAATTTACGGAAAAAGATTATCTATCTGGATCAATATGTTGTCAGCAACTTAATGAAGCTGGAAAATCCAGCCCATCAACGGAACGACAAGCTGAAGACTGATACGTTTTGGCAGGAACTACGTTCCCTATTGATGGAGCTGCGGCGACTACAACTCATCGTATGTCCAGATTCAGCCTCTCACGTTTCCGAGTCACGCATATCGCCGTTCAATGCGGAACTGAAGAAAATGTACGAACATCTCTCAGGTGGCGTGACGTTCAGTTCCTTTGAGGAGATAAAGTCACGCCAGATCGGCGAATTGGCACGTGCCTGGTCGGCGAGCCGTGAGCCACATTTCGAGTTCAAGCCGCGTGATGTCCTTTCCGAGGACCCCAACCAATGGAGCAAGAGATATTACATAACGTTCCAAGACAATCCCTTTGTGATTCCCGATGAAATCAGGGCTTCCCGGGCCTTTATGCACGCTACTATCGCACGTCTGTTTCGAGATGTCTGGAGCAAAGGGAAACGAACATTTTTGGAATGGTATGACGCCGAGCGAAAGGGTTACCAGAGCAATTTAGCACGGGCGGCGGCCAAGGCATTATGTGAGCGACAGAACATGATGCGCTCCTTCCGACCTGGTGTCGAGCCTTCCTTAGTTGAGCTAGGAACGATGCTGCTTTCTCCAGCGGAAGCTCTCCTGACAAATGTGCAAGACATCATGAGGTTCACCTGTGATGGTGAACCGCGAACGCCGGATGAGTCCGCAGCATTACAAAAGAGTTTTTCGGAAGCCAATCGGATAGCTGAGGCTCCGTTCGTAAAGCTACAGTCCATGATGTATGCGGCAATAGCAATGCGCGCGGCAGCAGGCCAGAAAGAACCACCGAATGAAGGTATGACAACGGACGTAGAGACCGTGGCCTACCTACTACCGTACTGCGATGCGATGTTTATGGACAACGATTGTCGGGCGCTACTGCTGAATATCCCATTGGCATTGCGACCTCCTGAAGTGGCCAAGGTCTACTCATTGAATAACCGGATAGAGTTCATGGAGTATCTGCGAACGACTCGCGACAGGTTGACGCCAGAACATGCGCAAGCCCTCATGGATGTGTACGGCGAGGAGTAACCAAATTTAAACCTCAGGCGGGATACCAACGGTTACCGACAACCTCTCCATGCTCTGCTAGTCGAGCTCGTGCATAGTAAGTCGAATGCAATCCTTATCGATGGCGGCGGCAAAATGCGCACTCGTTTTGCAGAGAATTATCCTCCCTTGGCGCACAATAAAACTTGAGTCGCAGGGGTTGTTCCCGGTCCAAAATATCAGCCACTCACCCGATCAAAACCTGTACCCCCTCCCCCTGGGGGGTCCGATTCACCTCCTGTTCGCCCTTATTATCGCATAAGTGATTGATTCTATTAGATAATAAGCGTAAAAATGCATGTCAATTTTGGTCCAAAAATGACGTTTTCCGGGGCAATACCACCCCGAAAACGCCAAAAAACAACCGTTTTAGCACCTGACCACTGACCCCTGATCCCTGACCCCTGTTTTAGTACACTAAAATCGTTCCTCAGGATTCCCCATGAAGAAAATCGCCATCGGCCTTTACGCCGCCATCACCGTCGCCGTCATGGTCTGGGGCTTCTACCAGGCCATCTACGTCGCCCCCGAAGAGCAGACCATGCACGAGGTGCAGCGCATCTTCTACTACCACGTGCCCTCGGCCATGGTCGCCTTCCTCTTCTTCGCCATCAGCTTGCCGGCTCCATCGGCTTCCTCGCCTTCCGCCGCAACCGCGCCGATTGGGCGCAGATCTCCGACGCCTGGGCCCTGGCCGGCGCCGAAGTCGGCGTGGTCTTCTGCACCGTCGTCCTCATCACCGGCCCGATCTGGGGACGCCGCGCCTGGGGCATCTGGTGGACCTGGGACGCGCGCCTCACCACCACCCTCGTTCTCTGGCTCATCTACGTCAGCTACCTGCTCCTGCGCCGCTTTGCCGCCGGCCCGCAGGTGCAGACCCTGGCCGCCGTCCTCGGCATCTTCGGCGCCCTCGACGTGCCCATCGTCTATATGTCCAACCGCTGGTGGCGCACCCAGCATCCCGCCCCGGTCTTCGGCGGCGGACCGGACTCCGGCATCAAGGACCCGCGCATGCTGCACGCCTTCGGCTGGAACATCCTGGCCTGGCTGGCCTGGGGCATCCTCATCCTCGCCCTCCGCTACCACGTCGAGCGCCAGCACCAGAAATACGCCGCCCAGCAAGCCCAGCAGGCCCTCGACGCCTGAAATCCAAACCGAAAAGAGAAATAAATGGACACAAAAGCGATTCTCGATCACCAGTTCACCGTTGCCGCCTACGTCCTCACCTGGGCCATCCAACTGGGCTATCTAGCCTGGCTGGGTCTGCGCTGGCGGGCGCAAAAACGCGACGCGGCCCGCTCCCTCCGCAACCCGCGCTAACCCCGCACTCATTCATTAAGCTCTTTTAATCGCTGGTGGAACACTCCAGCCCGCGCTGAATCTCTGCAAATACCTCTGCTTTCCAGGCTTTATCGGCCTACAACCTATGGGTGAAGGCCATAGCACTTGCTGCGCGCAAAAGTAATCTTTGTGGTATTTAAGTTTTCCTCCTTGCCGACGATGATCCATTTATTAGCAGGCTCTATGAGCCGCGCAAGGAGTAAAAAGCAGATGCATGACCTTTTAATTGCCCTGGCCTTTATCGGGATCGTGATTGCCCCCGCCATCGTTGCCGCTAAAACCGTCGCCGAAGCTACCAAAGAATAATTGCCGTGGTCTTCGCCGCCTCGATTCGGGCGCCTTTAATTAGCTCTGCTAAAGTGGCATGAACCATCCTTCTCCGGTTGCCATCAACCAGGGGAAATGCCGCAACCCCTGAGCCATCGTCCCTTAAGAAATTGCCCTTCGCCCTCCCACCCGCTAGACTGGTGGTTCGAGGGCCTCTCATGCTGGTTGTCATGAAGGCGCAGGCCACGCCGCAGCAAATCCAGGCGGTCTGCGAACATATTGAGCAGTTGGGTTTCCGTCCCCATCCCCTTCCCGGAGCCCAGCGCACCGCCATCGGCATCACCGGCAACCAGGGTGAGGTCGATCGCGGCAACCTCGAATCGCTCTCCGGCGTCGCCGAGGTCATCCGGGTTTCAAAAGCCTATAAACTGGCCAGCCGCGACGTCAAAGAAGAAGACACCATCATCCGCTTTCCCGGAACTGACGCTGCCATCGGCGGTCTGCGAGCTGGCCATCGTTGCCGGTCCCTGCTCCATCGAAAGCCGCGAACAGGCCTTCGCCATTGCCGAGCAGGTGGCTGCGTCCGGCGCGCAGTTCCTCCGCGGCGGCGCCTACAAGCCCCGCACCTCTCCCTACGCCTTTCAGGGCCTCGGCCTGGATGCGCTGAAAATCATGTCCGAAATCAGGGAAAGCTTCGGCCTGCGCATCGTCACCGAAGCCATCGACAACGAATCCCTCGACCTGGTCGCCGAGTGGGCCGACGTCATCCAGATCGGCGCCCGCAACATGCAGAACTTCTCCCTGCTCAAGCATGCCGGCCGCCTGCGCAAGCCGGTGCTGCTCAAGCGCGGCCTCTCCGCCACCCTGGAAGAGTTCCTCATGGCCGCCGAGTACGTCATGAGCGAGGGCAACTACGAGGTCATCCTCTGCGAGCGCGGCGTGCGCACCTTCGCCGACCACGCCCGCAACACCCTCGACCTCAGCATCATTCCCGCCGTGCAGCGCCTCAGCCACCTGCCCATTCTGGTGGACCCCAGCCACGGCACCGGCCGTCGCGACAGCGTCCTGCCCATGGCCCGCGCCGCCGTCGCCGCGGGCGCGACGGCATCCTCGTCGAAGTCCATCACCAGCCCGAAAAAGCGCTCTCCGACGGCCCCCAGTCCATCTATCCCGCTCAGTTTGCCACCATGATGGACGAGATCGAGCAGATTGCCCCCGTGGTTGGCCGCCATCTTCCCCGCGGCATCCACGTACGAAACCAGCCGAACGGCACTGAGCCCAGGGTCGAAGCCGCAACGCCGGTACGTCCGCAGCATTCGGCGCCGTCTTTCGCCCTCAGGTGGCATTCACCGTCACCTTGCTGCGCTGACCCTCACCGCCTGCCGCTCTCACGACTTCCCCCAGTACCCGCCCAACTACCGCGAATACGCCTACGTCACCAACGGCGGCAGCGGCACCGTCACCGTCCTGGACGTGGTCAACGTGCGCATCGACCGCGAACTCGCCGTCGGCCAGAATCCCGTCGCCGTCGCCGCCAGCCCCACCCGCAACGAAGTCTACGTCGTCAACTCCGGCGTCGCAGGGCGGCCAGGGCTCCGTCTCCGTCATCAACGCTGAGAACAACACCGTCGCCGCCACCATCCCCGTCCACCGCCAGCCCGTCTCCATCGATCTCGACCCCGCCGGCGAGCTGGCCTACGTGGCCAACTCCGGCTCCAACACCATCTCCGTCATCGACCTCAAGGCCCGCCGCGAGATTGCCCAGATCGGCGCCGGCGAAGAGCCCGTCGCCGCCCGCATCTCCCCCGACGGCAAGACCCTGGTCGTCGCCAACCGCCGCGGCAACTCCGTCAGCCTCATCGATCCCGCCGCCCGCACAATCGTCCGCGCCGTCTTCGAGGGCTGCCCCGGCGCCTCGGACGCCGTCATCCTGCCCGACTCCTCCAAGGCCTTTGTAGCCTGCTCCGGCGGCCACCAGATCATGGTCATCGCCCTGGCCCGCCCCAGCTCGAACCCAGCACACCCGGCCCAGCCCGATCGTCTTGAAACCCTGCATGGACGTGGGCCGCGGCCCCGTGCAACTGGCCCTCAAGCCCGACGGCGGCGAGCTCTTCGTCTTCAACTCCCTCTCCGATTCCATCTCCGAGGTCATCACCAGCACCAACGACGTCGGCGGCGCATACATGATCGGAGACAATCCCGTCCGCGGCCTCGTCTCCGCGCGACAACTCCCTGCTCTACGTCGGCAACTTCCACTCCCAGTACGTCACCGTCTACTCCATCGACGACGGCAAGCGCATCGGCTCCATCCACGTCGGCGACGGCCCCTCCGCGCTGGCCTTTTCCACCTCCGGCCACCTGCTCTTCGTCGTCGATACCCGCTCCGCCGACATCGCCGTCGTCCGCACCGCCTCGCAGCTCGCTCTTCACCATGCTCCCCACCGGCCGCGCCCCCAACGCCATCGCCGTCAAAGCCTTCAAACTGCCCTGAGTTCCTCCGCTTCTAGCTTCTAGCTTCTAGCTTTTAGCTTTTAGCTTTTAGCTTTTAGCTTTTAGCTTTTACAAACCAAAGAATCTCCGTGCCCCATCTTTGCGCCTTCTTTCTGGCGCAAAGGTGGGAAACCACAAATCTCCACATAAGTTCGATTGTTCTGAGCGAAGCACAGCCGGGTGCCCCAGGTCTCGCTTTTGAGACCTGGGTCTGATCCCCAGCCAATTTTCTCTAGATTTCGGCATCGCCGATGCCGCTATATCTCCGTATATGCCGCTAACTTGCTAACCTGCTACCCCCGCGCAGCGGGAGCTAACTTGCTGCTCTATTTGCCGCCCCTAATCGTTCCCATCCAGAATCGCCTTGGCCAGAAACGGAACCGTCCGCCCCGTCTGCCCGTTCAAATCGAAGACCACAATCTCATTCCGCCCTTTCTTCAGCCACGGCGCGGGCAGATAGAGCGTCCTCTGCGGCCCGATATTCCAAAAGCGTCCCAGCGGCTGCCCGTTGATCCAGACCTCGCCTTTGCCTAATTCTATCGCATCCACAAAGGTGTCGGCAGGCTCATCCACCTGGAACGTCGCGCGATAGAAGCATGCCCCGCTGCACGCGCCCGGCGCATAGTGATACGAACTCACATCCTGCATGGGCAGAGGATAAATCTGCCAGCCAGTCAGCGTAGCATCCCCCAGCGTAACTCGATGCGTAATGCCGGCGCGCTCGTTGACGAACTCACGGCCGAAGTTCACCCGGCCGCTGTTCTCCACCAGGATGTCCAGGCGGGTATTGTTATGAGTGATATGAACCGCCAGCGTGGATTGGCCGAGACGGCGGTCGAGCGTTCCGGCCAGCACTCCGTCCAGGTAGATCTGCGCATAACTGTGTAACTCATCGATGCGCCGGCTCCGCGTTCTGCGCACTCCCAATCGAGGTGCGATACAGAATGTACCCGTAACTCTGTCCCACGTCTTCCATTGAAAGTATCTCTTCCGATTGGATGGGCTTGGGCAGCGTCTCCCATATCGAAATAGCGCGCTCCAGCCTGACCGGCGTCAGCACCCTTACCGGAAGTGGCGCGGGCGGCGCGGGCGGCGTCTTGCCGGTAACTTCGCCAATGGCGGCGCGGAAGAGAAAGTATTTCGGCTTCAGTTCTCCGCTCTCGCTCACCGGCGCATCGTAGTCGTAGCTGGTCACGGTGGGGTTATACTTGCCGTCGTCGATATTAGCGCCGCTCATCCAGCCAAAGCTCGTTCCCCCATGGACCATATACAGGTTCACTGAGTAGCCCCGCTCCAGCATCCATTTCAGGTCTTGCGGCGTCAGCCGCCGCGTCCGTGGTGTGATGTTTTTCTCCCCAATGATCGAACCATCCGTCCCAGTATTCCCCGTTCATCTTCGGGCCGTTGGGCCGGGCCTTGGCCAGCATGGCAAACTCTGTCTCCGCCCTGGTAAAAAGGCGGCCGAAGTTGATGGCGGCAGGCAGGCTCCGGAAGCAGGGACTTATCAACCTGGTCGGCTCCATCGGCGGTGTAAAGCATCGCCTTGTCGAAACCCGCGTCCAGCAGCATTTGCTTCACTCCGTGCATATAGGCGCTGTCCGTTCCAAAGCTGACGTACTCGTTCTCCACCTGCACGGCCAGAATGGGGCCGCCGTAAGCGCTCTGCAGCGGCGCCACTCCCGCCCCAGGCGATGCAGCCAGCGCGCTGCCGCGGCCATGAAGGCCGGATTCGAGCTGCGCACCACCATGCCCGGCTGGCGCAGCAGCCACGACGGAAGCCCGCCGAAATCCCATTCCGCGCAGGCATAAGGACCGGGCCGCAAAATCACCCACAGTCCCTCCTGCTGCGCCTCGCGGATAAACTCGGCCACGTCCTTCTGTCCCGCAAAATCGTATTCCGCCGGCGCAGTCTCATGAAAATTCCAGAACACATACGTCTCCACGGTGTTCAGGCCCATGGCGCGCGCCTTGCGCAGACGGTCGCGCCAGTAGGCTCGCGGCACGCGCTCATAATGAATCGCCCCCGAAATAATCTGGAACGGCTTTCCATCCAGCTCGAAATGATCTCCGTTGGCGCGAAAAATATGCGCCGCTGGCGCGGCGCTGTCTTGCCCGTGAAGCATTCCAGTAGTCAGGAGGGCTGCCACAACCGCCGACAGGCCCGCCATCGTCAAAGCTTTGATCCGCATGGTGAAATACTCATCCTTTCAAATCGCGCCGGCCGGGAATCCTGTTTCCCGGGCCCCGCCTACCTCTTTTTATCTCCCATCCGCGCCACGCTGAACTGCGCTCCCGCAAACAGGATCAGTCCCGAAACATAAGCCCAGAACAGCAGCCCCACCGACACATAGAACGGTCCGTAGAGGTCATCCAGATGCATATGCGGAAGCACGGCCGCAAAGATATACTTTGTCACCAGCCAGATAACGCCGGTAATGATCGCGGTGTGCAGAACCGGCCGCCACGGAACCTTCCGGTTGGGCAGAATCCAATAAATCGAAAAGAAGAACAGGATCGATGCCACGCCGGTGGTGGCGGCCAGCAACAGGAAGCTGGTTCCCTGGAAAGTAAAGTGCAGAACCATATCGATGAACTTGATATTCGTGTTGTGAACGAGTACAACGGTCAGCACATCGCGCGCCGCCGAATTCACCAGGATGCTGCTCATGCCCAGCACCAGCATCAGGATCGCGAGGCCGAATGCGATGGCTTGATTGTGCAGGTAATTGCGGCTCTTGGTCACGCCCCAGGCCTGGTTCAGCGCCACCTCCAGGGGCAAAAATATGCCCGTGCAGGCTACCAGAATCATGATGAGCGAGAAGATCTGCGCCCTCAGGCGCAAGGCCACGAAGGCCAGGTTGCGGGCCACAAAATCCTGGTTCGAAGGCAGGAAATAGTTCACCATGGCGTTGACCACGCTCACCATCATCGTCGAGTGGAAGACCGACCGGGAGAGCGTATACAGCAGCACGATGAAGGGAATGAAGGAGAGAATGGCGTTGGCCGCCACGCTGAAGGCATAGGTATGCACCTCGCTGTCCAGCAGGTAGTTCACCAGCGCCGCGCCGTCCTTGCGCCACCGGTACCATTTCGATCTTGTAGCCGGTATCACCAGATCGGCGGCTCTGTGAACCTCGATTGCCGCATCGTTGCGCGCATCGGCATGTGCAACTTCAGCCGCTTGATTTGAATTGTCAGCCACCTGCTGCTTCCTCTCTGGAGCCAAAAACTCTGTGCGGTCAAAATGCGCGAAAACAAAACTGCCCGATGGTTCTTTCTTCAAGGATAGCCGCTCATGGCTATGAGACACTGATTTTGCCCAGCGCCCACCGCGCCGCCGTCCGCAGCCCCTCATCCGCAGCCCCGGCCCACTCCTCCAGCCGCGCCGCAAACCGCCTCAGCCCGCTGTTTCCCATGGCGATGGCCACATTCCGCCGCAACCCCCAAAACCCCGCCCGCCGCACCGGCGACCCATTGAACCGACGTTCGAACTCCGCCTCATCCATCGCCGCCAGCCATTCCAGCCCCGGATTCACCAGCTCCGCCCGCGCCTCCAGTTCCGGGTCCGCGCTCACCGGCGCCTTGCGATTCCACGGGCAAACGTCCTGGCAGATATCGCAGCCGAAGACTTGCCGCCCCATTCCCTCCATCAACCCCACGTCGATAGCCCCGCGGTGCTCGATGGTCAGGTAGGAGATGCACCGTGCCGCATCCATCTGGTAGGCAGCCGTCAGCGCGCCGGTGGGGCAGGCCTCCAGGCACCGGCGGCAGCTTCCGCAGCGGTCCGGCACGGTGAATGCTGTCTCTGCTGCTTCCACCTCCAGCGAGGTCAGCAGCACCGCCAGAAACCCAAACGACCCCAGCTTTGGATGAATCAGGCAGGTATTCTTTCCCGTCCAGCCCAGCCCCGCCGCCGTAGCCAGCGCCCGTTCCACCACCGGCCCCGTATCCACGAACCCCCGCGCCTCAAAGCCGCCCAGCCCATCGCGCCGCCGCGCCTCGCGAATGCGCGCTTCCAGCACCCGCAGCCTCTTCCTGAGCACCTTGTGATAATCGCTCGGCCGCCGCGCCCCATCCGCGCCATCTTTGCACGCACAGACAGCAGAAGAACTCGTCTCGGTGAAGGGTACGGGCTTTAGCCCGTACATGGATGCCATTGAACCAGCGTGGGCTTTAGCCCCTGAGCGAGTTTTTTCGGCAGCTTGAACATCCACGCGCCCAGTCCACGCATACCGCGCAATCCACCCCGCACCCGCCTCAGCCGGCTCCGTCGAGCGCGGCTGCGCACTCTCATAACCAGCAAAGCAGACCAGCGCCGACCGCGCCCACGGAAACGCATTTCCCACCCGCGCCCGCAGCAGCCGCCCATCCTCGCCGGTCCGCGCCAGGTAGCGCATGGTCCCCGCGCGCCCCTTCCGCACCCACTCCTCAAACCGCGCCGCATCCCGCGCCTCGTCCGCATAAGGAAGCGCCGCCAAACCCGCCTCGGCAAACCCCGCCTCCAGAGCCCAGGCGCGCGCCTGCTCCCTGCTCAGGCCGCCTGCGGAACTGGACAGAAAATTAATCATGGAACCGGCGCGCTCCTCGTTGCGTATGGATGGTCAGCATGTTCGCTTCCGTAAGATGATCGCGAAACTGAGCGCCTGGACCCCCGGCAGGGGATGCCCGAAGATCGAATCCCTTGTGATTGCAGCATATTCCCTTCGCGCGGTTTAGGCCGCTCGCGTGCACGTTCCAGGCTGCGCAGCAACCACAACCAATTACAGGCGGCCTAGCCGCAAACAGGCTTATCCAGGGAGGTTTTTATGACCACAACCATGTGCAGGGAGGCGGAAATGACGGTGGTAGCGGCAGATGGATTTACCCAACTGGTCAGGGGCCAGGACCTGTGGCTGCTGGAGCGGCTGATGCCGCTGATTCGCCGCCAATGCGTGACCCTCGATCTGGGCTCGGTCGAGCGCATCGACGCCGCCGGCATCGCCGCCCTCATCTCGCTCTACTCCTGCGCCCGCGAATCCGGCCACCGCTTCGCCGTCTCCCATGCCTCGCCGCGGGTGGCGGAAATTCTTTCGCTCGTCGGTCTGGACCGCATTCTTCTCTCTCAGAGTGCGGTCCAGGCTTCACCATCCAGCCAGCGCCTGGAGTGCACCGCTGCCTGAGTCTTCCGGTTCTGGCTTGAGTGTTGATCTAAGAGCCGGTATGCGCCCGGTCATGGGCCTGTAACATTCGCCCAACTCTCCCAGTCGATCCACCATTACTCCTCCTTTCTTGCTACATGATCGAGCGGCTAATACTTAGAAGGTTATTGCATTTGCGGAATCGATAGATACTGTTCATTCGTAATATCTGGCGACCTTGAACCTGCTCCCATTTCTAGTCTGTCTCGATGCCGGCGTTATTCCCGGCCTGCCAAATAAAGTTAATTTCAATAATCGATTTGTTTCAATCGCTTTTGCAGATTCTATCTGCGCTGATAAATATCCCTAAGCATGCGGAAGATTTATCATGACTTGCGCGAAGTTCAAAAAGATAGTATTGTGTCTGCAAAATATATTTCTATGGCCTGACGACAGTCTACGCGCGCCGCGGTCAACAAAGGAGCCAGTGAATGCAATCCAACCGATTTTTCGCCGCTGGGCTGAACTCTCGCCTTCACTCCAATGCGCTGGGCTTATTCAGCCTTTGCCTCTTTGCCTTTCCTTCTTTGTTGCCGGCGCAGGTAGCAGTAATCCCCAGCGTGCCTGCATACAACTTTCAGGTGTTACCCGGCTCCACCAGACAGATCCAAGTCCAGATTACAAATGGCACGCAGAATACAGTCAACTGGAGTGTGCTGTCAAATACAGGGGGAGCCACTGCCACGTTTACAACTCCTTCCGCAAGCGAAGCTTCGACGGTCACCGCCGGCCTGGCTACCGTGCAGGTCAACATCGGCCCCGTAGCGGGAAATTGCGCCATCCCAGAGGCGCACAATGCCATTGGAACCTATACCGTAACATCCACGGCCACGGTGACGGTTCAGGCGCAATCGGTTGACGATACCACCAAGACCGCGAAATTCCTCTTCAATGTCTGCGCCAGGACGACCACGGTGCTGGTGGCGCCTGCCTATCAACAGGCCTTCAGAGGGCAGCACCGCATGCTCCAGTCATGGGTAACGGGAGACACCGACGAGACGGGAACATGGAGCATTGAAGCGCAGCCCGGCGGCGGAGATGGCGCCCTGGCCGACACCGCCAACCGCGACGCGGACTTTGTGGCCACGGTGACGGGCCGTTATACCCTCAAGTACACCAGCAACAGCGACTCGTCGAAGAGCGCGACCGCGATCGTGTATGTTTCGCCAAATAATATTCCTTTCTTCGGCTCCACGCCTAACCAGACTGAACCGCGCGAATGCTATGTGGACCCGGCGCTCACAGGTGGAGACTATGAGGTAGGCGCCGGGAAACAGTATGCGACCATCCAGTCCACGCCCGCGGCCAATACCCTGGAGCCGGGCTCGATTACCCGCATTTGGAATACGGATACGACCGGGGGGAATCCATCTACCTATCATGAGTACTATCAGATCACCAGCTCCGGCACGTCCACGCAGCCCATCATCTTTTGCGGCGTGCCTGACGCGTATGGCAACCTGCCGGTCATTGATGGGTCGAAAGCCACCACGCAGTCGGGAACGGACGCCAACACCCATGACGGGGTTGGGATTATCAGTCTATGGCCTGGGGGATATGACGGAAACTCGCCCTATGGTTACTGGCAATCAGGATCCGCCGGACCTTCCTATGTGAGCGTGACCGGCCTTCATATCGCCCATGCAACGCCAAACTACACGTACACTCCTCCGGGAGGCGGCGCGGCCACGCCATATAACACATTCACAGGCTGCCTGAATGTTCGCTCAGGCGCCTACATCGACGTGGGCGGCAACGACCTGGACACCTGCACCAACGGTTTCTTTTCCACTGAGTACGCCAGCGACGGGTGGTCGGATATTACTGAACTGGTCACGGTGACAGGCAATCATATCCATAACTCGGGATGGCCCAATAGCGGAAGCGAACATCAAGTCTACTTTCAGACGTTTTATGGCGTGATGCAGGGAAATCTTATCGACCACTATGTGAGCAACGCGGATGGCTCCGCCATCAAATGGCGCGGGCTGGAAGGTATATTCCGCTATAACAACGTTGCCGCCGGACCTTTGAGAGACTTCGACATGGTGGACGTTCAGGACGCTCCTCCTTATGTCTCCTTCGAGGCTTATCTCAGCAATCCCGGCGATACCGATTGCTATGACTCTCTATATTGTTCCGGAGACACGGCAGGGCCGAACATCATTGCAGGCTACCAGGAATCACTGCAAAAGGACTTCGTCTACGGCAACGAGATATACGGTTCATCCTCGTTGAACCAGATCCACTACGCCGAAGACCAGAACGACGGCATGGCCGACCGCAACGGCACGCTCTATTTCTTCTCCAACACCCTTGACCATGCGCAGGACGTCTTCGACAACGGCAGCTCGGAAGGTTACTACGGCTACTTCACCCAGAGGATCGATGCGCGCAACAATATACTCTGGGCGGATGGATCGCAGATTGAGTTCGGGCGTTATGCCACCCTCATCCTCAGCGCCGCAACCAACCTGATGAAGTCCGGCACCTTCTCCATCACCACCCCCATCGAGGGCGGCAGTTATAGCGCAGGCACGTCGGACGGCTGGTCCAACACATGCGTCGACAATGCCTGCCCGTGGCCGCTGACGGTTCCTCTCAACACCCACCTTTACGGCTTGAGCGATGCCAACTATTTAACCACGGCCACCCAGCCATACAGCTCCGCCACCATGATTCCGCCGGCCGGATCGGCGGCCATCGGCGCGGGTACATCCTTGACGGGAATCCTTGGCGCCATGCCCCTGCGATGGCAATATGCTACAGCTTCAAATTCGCTGCTGGCGCGTAGTGACCCTGTGACCATTGGAGCGGAAGAATCTGTCCGAAAGCACGCCGGACTTTACCGTTGCGGCTTCTCCGGCATCGATCACCGTAACTGCCGGACAAAGCGGGACAACTACAGTTTCGGTCTCGCCGCTGAACGGGTTCAATTACACGACGTCGTTCAGTTGCTCAGGGTTGCCTACAGGCGCCACGTGCGGCTTCTCTCCCGCAACGGTAACGCCGATGGGAGCAGCGGCTTCGACCACGCTTACTATTTCCACCTCCACAACATCATCGACTCTCCGCCGCAACCCCAGCCCGTTCTTCCCCGGCTCGGCGCTCGCGCTTGCGCTCTGCTGCATGGGCTGGAAGAAGCGGCGGCGGTTGCAGATGTTACTGCTGCTGGCGGTGAGCATGGCTGGTCTGGGCCTGCTCAACGGGTGCGGGTCGACTTCCACTCTACTTCTCAGCCCATCGTATATACGGTTACAGTGGCCGCTCAATCAGGGCCGCTCAAGCACTCCACTACCGTCTCGCTCACCGTGAACTGACGCATCTTTACAAGCCTGAAAACCATCGCGGCCTCTACCCGCGGGTAGAGGCCTCTGCGCATCTCTGCAGTTCGCTCTGCAGCACCGCTCGCCGGCCTGGAACATCTCCTATAGTCCCAGATTGCGGATTGAATTTCGCATTGCGCTGCACATCCTGACTGACTGTGAGCTCAAATCCACCCTGATTCTCACCAGAATTCATCACAATGCTAATCTGTGTCCCATATAGCGAAATACAGACCAGAATAATAGTGCGGCATCCCAGGTCCAGCCGAATCGTATGTGACCTTCAACACAGGCAACTGTATACTTAAAACGATATTCGTAATTGCGACCAATCAATGCCGCGACGCGCTGTCCAGTGTCTGGATGACTCGCACGTGCCCAGCCTGTCAGCTATCCATTTCCGTTGATCCGCTGAGCCTCCGTTCCGTCACCCCCGCATAGGTCCCGCGCCGCGCAATCCTATCAGATGGAGGCTTTACCCCATGACGCAGGGCGCTGTGGATCAGTCGTCTGCTGGAAAAGCAGGCTCAACCCCAATCAAGTACGTCTATTTCTTCGGCGGCGGCTCGGCGGACGGCAACGGCGGCATGAAGGATGTGCTGGGCGGCAAGGGCGCCGGCCTAGCCGAGATGACCAACGCCGGCCTGCCCGTCCCTCCCGGATTCACCATCCAGACCGAGGCCTGCCGCGAGTACATGCGCAGCGCGGTTAGTCCCCAAATCGACGCCGAGATGCACGCCGCTCTCGCGCGGCTGGAGAAGCTCCAGGGGCAAAAACTGGGTACCGGCGAAAATCCCCTGCTGGTCTCCGTCCGTTCCGGCGCCAAGTTCTCCATGCCCGGCATGATGGACACCATTCTCAACCTGGGCCTCAATGACCAGGCCGTCGAAGCTTTAGCCAGGCGCAGCAATAATCCCCGTTTTGCCTATGACTCCTATCGCCGCCTTATCCAGATGTTCGGCGATGTCGTCCTCGATGTTCCCAAGAAGAAATTCGAGCACATCTTCGACGGCGTTAAGCATCGCGCCAAAGTCAAGTTCGACTACGAACTCCAGCCCGACGCCCTGAAGCAGATCATCGCCGAGTACAAGAAGCTGATCCTCAAGGAAACCGGCAAGGACTTTCCCCAGGCCCCGCTGGATCAGCTGGTTCAGGCCCGCGACGCCGTCTTCCGCAGTTGGCAGAACGAGAGGGCCAAGACCTATCGCCGCATCAATCGCATTGATGACTGGCTGGGCACCGCGGTCAACGTGCAGGCCATGGTCTTCGGCAACCTGGGCGAGAACTCCGGTACCGGCGTCGGCTTCACCCGCAATCCCGCCACCGGCGAGCACAAGTTCTTCGGTGAGTACCTGATGAACGCCCAGGGCGAGGACGTTGTCTCCGGCGTCCGCACGCCGCTGTCTATCAGTGAATTAGAGCGCGTGATGCCCAAGGTCTACCAGCAACTGCGCACCATCACCGGCAAGATGGAAAAACACTACCGCGATATGCAGGACTTCGAGTTCACCATCCAGGATGGCAAGCTCTACATGCTGCAAACCCGCAACGGCAAGCGCACCGGCCTGGCCGCTGTCCGCGTCGCCATTGACATGGTCAAAGAAAAGCTCATCACCCAGGAAGAAGCCGTCCACCGCGTGGAGCCCAACCAGTTATACGACTTCCTGGTTCCCCGCCTGGTGGAAAAAGGCGAGAAGATCGAAGTCCTGGCCACCGGATTGCCCGCCTCGCCGGGAGCGGCTGTGGGACAGATCGTTTTCACCGCCGAGGACGCCGTTAAGCACCACGCCAACGGCGAATACAAGACCATCATCCTGGTTCGCGGAGAAACCACCCCTGAAGATATCGCCGGCATGGAAGTCGCTGCCGGCATCCTCACTTCGCGCGGCGGCATGACCTCGCACGCCGCCGTCGTCACCCGCGGCATGGGCAAGTGCTGCGTGGCCGGCGCCGGCGACCTCAAGGTTGACGAAGCCAGGAAGGAATTCCGCGTCAAAGGCAAGGTCTTCAAGCATGGCGACTGGATCTCGCTGGATGGCACCACCGGCCGCGTCATCGAAGGCAAGCTCAAGACCCTCCCCGCTCAGCCCGACGATCCCGATCTGGTCAAGTTCATGAGCTGGGTCGACCCTGTCCGCCGCCTGCGCATTCGCGCCAACGCCGACATTCCCCGCGACGCCAAGCAGGCTCGCCTCTTCGGCGCCGAGGGCATCGGCCTCTGCCGCACCGAGCACATGTTCTTTGCCGAGGACCGCATCGAGCACATGCGCGCCATGATCCTGGCCGACAACGAAAAGGATCGCCGCGCCGCGCTCAAGAAGCTGTTGCCCATGCAGCGCGCCGACTTCATCGGCCTGTTCAAGTCCATGGAGTCGCTGCCCGTTACCATCCGCACCATCGATCCGCCGCTGCACGAGTTCCTGCCCAAGCGTGAAGAGCTGCTGGTGGAAATCCAGCACCTGCAAGACACCAAGCCCCGTTCGCCCAGGCTCAGGGAGCTGCGTCCGCTTCTGGCGCGGGTGGAGGAACTGCACGAGCAGAACCCCATGCTCGGCCTGCGCGGATGCCGCCTCGGCATCGCCTTCCCTGAGATCACCGAGATGCAGGTGCGGGCTATCATCGAGGCCGCGGTTGCCGTCAAGGCCAAGGGCGGCAATCCGCATCCCGAGATCATGATCCCCCTCGTCAGTTCCATCGAGGAGATGCGCAACCAGGCTGCTATCGTCCGCCGCGTGGCCGAAGAGGTCTTCAAGGAAAAGGGCGTCAAGGTCGATTACATGGTGGGCACCATGATCGAGCTGCCGCGCGCGGCCCTCACCGCCGACCAGATCGCCGAGGAGGCCGAGTTCTTCAGCTTCGGCACCAACGACCTCACCCAGACCACCTACGGCATCTCCCGCGATGACATCAACAACTTCCTGCCCGCCTATCTCAAGTACGGCATCTTCAAGCAGGACCCCTTTGCCACCCTAGACCAGCCCGGCGTAGGCCAACTGGTCAAGATGGCCACCACCAAGGGACGCGCCACCCGGCCCACCCTAAAGGTTGGCATCTGCGGCGAGCATGGCGGCGATCCCGAGTCCGTCAAGTTCTGCCACAGGATCGGCCTCAACTACGTCTCCTGCTCGCCCTTCCGTCTGCTGACCGCAAGGCTGGCAGCCGCGCAGGCCGCCCTGGAAGAGAAGCAGACCGGACCGGCGCACACCACCAGCTAGTCCGCCATAACCCGGCTAAACATCAAGGGTGTCCGCCACTGCGGACGCCCTTATCGTGTCTGGTGGCGTTCACAAATGCGAGCGTCGCCAATGAAGCGGGTGCCCCACCTTCGGTTGAAAGGCTGCTGTATACTCCGACTCGAATCGGTGGTTCCCATTTAACAAAGGCACGATGCCGCGACCTCAGCGGCCATGTGCAACTCCCTGCGCAGCCCGCCGCCAGCCCGCGCGAAGCCCCTTCCAAACCAGCAATCCAAACCAAAAGAGCCAGGCTAGCGCCGCAAATAGCATGGGAAGCCGTGATAGCTCACGAATGCCAGGGATTAGCACCAGAACAAATGCGACTACAGCGCAGATCGTGATGAAAGCTCCTGGTTCCCACCACCAGTGCCGGGGCCGAATCAGCGGGAATCCGCCTACAATGAACCACTGAAGCGGAATCAGAAGGCCAAAAGTAAAATCGAATCGCCACTCTGCGCCAATTGATGGCGGCCAAATCCTGAGATGAAGCATTCCTGCGAGGAACCCGCGATCTGGGCAGATCGAAGGCCACTCTATCAATGTGGCAGACGGAAGGTTGGCAAGCTGCAGAATGTAGGTTTGCGGAGGGTAGTGAACCCACATTGTGCAAGGATCGAAAGTGAAGGAGATAGCCTCGCCTTCTTGCCCTGCATCCGTTTGTATAGTCTTCGCACTATCACTGACGGGGGACTTGCGGTGCTGTGCAATTTCCACTTCCAACCACACCATCAGCGATCCAGCCACAGCCAAATGGATTCCAGCCAACAAAAGTCCTCGCCGCCAGTTCATGGCACATAGACTACGCCCAATCCACTTTGATAATCAACTGTATTACGCCGGCTGCAACGCCTTCCTGCCGCCCTTCTTGGCAGCCTTCGATTCCACCACCGGCCCATGCGTCTCAACCGTCGGCTTCGGAGTCAGCGGCGCATCCCCAATGCGCTTCGAGTAGCTGCACTCCACTGCAACCTGTTCCGGCTCGGCAGCCTTCTTCCCGCGCTTCTTGGGCGCAAACTCCCCGGCCGCCTTCTTCTTATTCGGGCATTCCAGGTAGATGCCCGAGCGCAGCGTCTTCTCCACCAGGTAGGGGCTCCCGCACTGCGGGCACTTTTTCGCCACAGGTTTGTAATTGGACGTGAAGTCGCACTTGGGATAGTTCGTGCAGCCCCAGAAGATGTTCCCCCGCCGCGCCTTGCGTTCGGCCAGGTCGCCTTCGCCGCACTTAGGGCACTTCATGCCTTCAATCAGGTTCTGCTTCACGTACTTGCACTTGGGATAACCGGAGCAGGACACGAACTCCCCATAAGCTCCCTGGCGCAGTACCAGCGGCTTGCCGCACAGGGGGCAGTCTTCGCCCGTCGGCTGCGCCGTATTCTGCTGTTGCTGCTGCTTCTGGCTCAGCTTGCGGATGGTCTTGCAGGGCGGATCTTCGTTGTACCCCGGGCAGGACATGTAACGGCCCGAAGAGTCCCGCGCCGCAGCACCATCACTCGCCCGCAGTTATCGCAGTACTCTTCGGTCTCGCCCGCCTCCTGCGCCTCCGGCGTGTTCATGTCCGGCTTGGCCGCGATGTTTTCCTTGGTGAAGGTGCAACTTGTAGGGTCCTTCTTGTTGTACTTGGAGCACGCATAGAAGCTGCCGAACTTGCCCCACTTCAGCTTCAGCGGCGCACCGCACAGCTCGCACTTCTCCCTCGTCACCAGGTCCATGCGTCTTGATGCTTTCCATGTTCTTGCCGGCGTCCTTGAGCTCTTCCTCAAAGTAGCCGTAGAAGCCCTTCAGCAGGTCCGTCCACTTCTCCTTGCCCTCCTCGATGTCGTCCAGCTCCGTTTCCAGCTTGGCCGTATAGGCAGTGTCGAAGATATAAGGAAAGTTCTTTACCAGCAGGTCGCACACCACCACCCCGATCTCGGTGGGATAGAATCGGCCCCGCGACCCGCCGTGCTTCACCACGTACTCGCGGTCCTGGATGGTGTTGATGATGGAAGCGTAGGTCGACGGCCGTCCGACGCCCCGCTCCTCCAGCTCCTTCACCAGCGAAGCCTCGTTATAGCGCGGAGGCGGATCGGTAAAGTGCTGCTCCTCAAAGAGCGCTTCCATCTCCAGCGTCTTCACGTTGTCCAGGTTGGGCAGCTTGTTATCCGGCCCCTCGTCGTCCTCGTCCTTCTTCTCCTCCAATGCCTCGTAGACCTTCAGGAAGCCATCAAACCGCAGCACCGAACCGCTCACCCTGAAGTCGTAGGTCTTGCCCGTCTTCGCTGAGACCGCCGCAATCTTCGCCGTAGTCACGTCATAGACCGCCGGCATCATCTGCGAGGCCACAAACCGCTGCCAGATCAGCCGGTAGAGCTTGAGCTGTTCCTCGGTCAGGTAGCGCGCAATCGACTCCGGCGTCCGCGAAGCATCGGTGGGCCGGATGGCTTCGTGCGCGTCTTGCGCGTCCTTCTTGCCCTTGTAGTAATTCGGCGACTCGGGCAGATACCTGGCTCCCAGCTGCTTGCCGATCCACTCCCGTGCTCCTTCGATCGCCTCCGGCGCCACGCGCGGCGAGTCGGTGCGCATATACGTGATCAGGCCCACCGTGCCCTCCGCGCCCACGTCGATGCCTTCATACAGCCGCTGCGCCACGCCCATGGTGCGCCGCACGTTGAAGCCCAGCTTGTTCGATGCGTCCCGCTGCAACTGGCTGGTGATGAAGGGCGGCAACGGCCTCCGCTGCTGTTCTCTGGACTGGACTGAAACCAGCGACCACTGCGCCTTTTCAAGCGCCGCCATCACCTCGTCCATCGACTTCTTGTCCTGCAGGGCGCTGGCGATGAACTGGGCCTTCCCCTCCTTGTCCTGCCCGTTCGGCACCCGCACCGGTTCCCCATCGATGCCCACAAAACGCGCTTTGAAGCTCTCCTCTGCCCGCTTTTCGGGATGGAGTTGAGCCTCCAGCGTCCAGTACTCCACCGGCCCAAACGCGCCAATCTCCCGCTCCCGCTCCACGATCAGCCGCAAAGCCACGGTCTGCACGCGGCCCGCCGAAAGTCCTCGCCGCACTTTGTCCCACAGCAGCGGCGAAATCTGGTACCCCACCAGCCGGTCCAGAACCCGCCGCGTCTGCTGCGCGTCCACCAGGTTCCGATCCAGGTCGCGGGCGTGCTGGAAGGCCTCCTGCACCGCTTTCTTCGTAATCTCGTTGAAGGTCACGCGGCGAATCTTTTTTCTTTCTTTGGCGTTGGTCCCCAGTTGCAGGGCCAGGTGGTAGGCAATGGCCTCCCCTTCGCGGTCCGGGTCCGGCGCCAGAAATATCTCATCCGCCCTGGCGGCCGCCTTCTTCAACTGCGCCACCACCTTCTCTTTGCCCGGAGACACCTCCAGCTTCGGCTCAAACGTCCGCTTCTCTAGCTCCACGCCAAGTTCCTTCTTGGGCAGATCCATGATGTGCCCCACGGAGGCCAGCACCTCAAAGCCCTTGCCCAGATATTTCTCGATCGTCTTGGCCTTGGCGGGGGACTCGACGATCACCAGTGATCTGCTCATTGCCATCCTTATTACAGTAACCTCTCTACCCTGTCAGGCCTATTGGACTCGTAAACGGGGCCTTCCGTTATTTCCTTGACAGTTCAAATTCTGCCTGCGCGCCGTGCCCTTCTCCCCATCCGGGAAATAACTACCCGCAAAGGTTGCACCCTACCACGGAACACCGCTCCATTTCCACCGCCGGCAGATTTTTTCTTTTCTAATCATCCCAGGCATAAGGCTCTCCGCAGCTGGATCAGTCGCTGCAAAACCCCATCAAATTGTGCGCGAAGAAGGGCGATGCCGCGTGCCCCAGGTCTCGTTTTTGAGACCTGGGAGTTCCGCTGGACGCGCAGTCCTCAGGCGGATGTCAACTGGCTGAAGATGTCGGGCAGATTTACGAACAACGGTGTCCCCTTGACCTCCAGCCGTGAGGCTTCGACCCATTCTGTACCCGAACACATCCGTCCCGTGCGCGTCTTTGGATCGACGATCCAAACCGTCTCCACTCCCATCCCGCGGTAGTCCTGGGCGCGCTCCTGGGTATCTGAGTAGCTATCCTCGGGAGACAGGATTTCAATGATCAGAAGCGGCGGTTCGGTTAACACATCCGGCTGGGGTCCAGCAGTGAGCACAACCAGATCGGGCACTCGAACCCGATTCTCCGCTACCCGAACCCGTTGTTCCGTGCTGCCGGTGATTCCCCACTGCTTCTCGTGAGTGAAAAACCAGGCAGCCAACAGCCACTGCACTCGTGCGTGCTCCCACTTGCCCACGTTGCGCTCCCTGATTTCTCCATCCACGTACTCACGGTCCGGCCGATAGCTGGTACCGAGGTATTCATGCAGCGGGATGTGCAAAATCGTAGCCATAATCAAGACGGTAGCATAATTTCCATTTCGGCATAACCTAGTCTGGCCCCGTGCCCCATCCTTTCGCCTTTTTTCTGGCGAAAGGGTGGGAAACTGAGAATCCCGGATCAGCCTACAGCGTGCGCACGTAATTCTTCCCCGGCAAGCACCGCACCCGGCCCGTAATCTCCAGCTCGAAAAGCGCCGTAAATACCTCCGAAGAGGTCAGTTGCGTCTCCAATAGCTCCAGAATCTCGTCGATCTGCAAGCTCTCGTCCGAGCGCAGCACCTCCAGCACCATGGCCTCCTGCGGCCGCAGAACCGGGTCAGGCAATAGAGATGCCGTAGTCTCCGATTTGGATTCAGCCGGCGCCTCCGCCTCCAGCTCCAGCCGCACCTGCGAAGGCAGATCCTCCCACACGTCCTCCCAGGTAGCCACCAGCTTGGCCCCTTGTTTAATCAGCGTGTTAGGCGTCCACGATCCTTTGCTGGTCACGTTGCCCGGCACCGCGAACAGGTCCCGGTTCTGCTCCGCGGCGCAGCGCGCCGTCACCCGCGTCCCCGAGTTCTCTCCCGCTTCCACCACCAGCACCGCGATGCTCAGCCCGCTCAGGATGCGGTTGCGCCGGGGAAAGTTCTGCGGCGCCGGAAACGTCCCCATCGGCATCTCGCTCACGATGGCCCCGCCCGTGGCCAGAATCTCCTCGGCCAGTTTTTTGTTCTCCTTGGGATAGACCACGTCGATGCCCGTGCCCCACACCGCTACCGTGGGCATGCGCGCCGCCAGGGCTCCCTTGTGCGCGCAGGAGTCGATGCCCCGCGCCATGCCGCTGATGATCAGCAGCCGCCTCACCGCCAGATCCCGCGCCAGCATCTCCGCCACCCCCGTCCCATACGGAGAAGGATGCCGCGTGCCCACCATGGCGATCGCCGGCCGGCTCAGCAAACTCGCCGGTCCGCGCACCCACAGCACCGGCGGCGGGTCATAAATCTCCTTGAGCCGCTCCGGATACTCCGGGCAGCCGTAACTCACCAGCGTCGCCCCCTGCGCCGCTACCCGCGCCCACTCCTCCTCGGCTGCCTGGCGCGCCTTGCCGTCAAAGATGAACTGCGCCGCCTCGGCCGGAAATCTCAGCCCCTCCAGCGCCGTCAGCGGAAGAGAAAAAATCCGGCTCGGCTCACCCAGCGACTGCATCGCGTCCAGAATCCGCTTCGGCTCCAGACCCGGCGAAAGCGTCAGCGCCAGCCACGCCAGCCGCTCCTCATCCAGCTTGGGCGTGGCCGCTAAATCAGCCTCCTGGCGCATCGTTTTCATCCCGTATCCCTGCCTCTGTCCGAAAATTGCACAATCCGGCTTTCCTCACAGGAAACCAAATCCCGGCTCTCATGGATTTTCGCCCACACTAGCCCTGCCTGCGCTGGAAGTCAAGCCGGTGATCTGCGCTGGCCCATGCATCATCTTCAACGGCGCAAGTGGACGCGGCCGGCGTTATACTGGCGCGAAGCCGGAAAAACAAACGGTCCACCCTGGGTTTAGCGTTTTCGCGGCTCTCCGGCGCGGCGGAGACCCTCTTCGCCATGCCGCTTGCCGTCCACCGATGCAACGGAGTTTCGCATGAACGACCTGAATAAGCTGAATGAAACCGCAAACGAGGCAGGCAGCAAAACCGGACGCAAAGAGGTAATCGCATGAACTCCCTTCGCCAGTGGCTGGCCGACGGCCTGCTCATCACCGACGGCGCCTGGGGAACGGAGTTGCAGGCGCGCGGCCTGCCCCCCGGAGCCATTCCGGATACCTGGAACTTGGCCCATCCCGAGCGCGTTGAAGCCGTGGCGCGCGCCTATGTGGAAGCGGGCAGCCAGGTCATCCTCACCAATACCTTTCGCGCCAACGCCATCGCCATGCAACGCGTCCTTGACGCCGTCCCCGATGCCGATCTTGACGCCATCAATCGCGCCGGCGTGGCGCTCTCGCGCAGCGCTGCGGGCGAGGCGCTGGTCTTTGCCTCCATCGGTCCCACGGGCAAAATGCTGCTCTCCGGCGAGGTCGACAGCGAGCAGGTGGCCGCGGCCTTTGCCGCGCAGGCTGCTTCTCTGGCCGCGGCGGGCGCTGACGCCCTGCTGATTGAAACCATGAGCGATATCGAGGAGGCATGCCTGGCCGTGGCCGCGGCCAAAAGCACCGGCTTGCCCGTCATCGCTTCCTTCGCCTTCGACTCCGGCAGAAACAAGGACCGCACCCTAATGGGCGCCACTCCCGAGGACGTGGCCGAGGCTATGGTGGAGGCGGGCGCGGACGCGGTGGGCGCAAACTGCGGCGTGGGAATCGAGCAGGCCGTGCCCATCTGCCAGCGCTTAAGCGCGGCCTGCGATCTCCCCATCTGGATCAAGCCCAACGCGGGTTTGCCCACCATGGAGGGAACAGCCGTCCGCTACGCTACTTCGGCGGAGTTCTTCGCTTTCCACTACGCGGCCCTGCGCGATGCCGGCGCCGCCTTCCTGGGCGGATGCTGCGGTTCCACGCCCGATTTCATTCGCGCCCTGGTGCGCGCCCAGCGCGCCGACGCGCCGACTCGCTGACTCGCCGGGTGCCCCAGGTCTCGCCTTTGAGACCTGGGATGCAGGATGTTGAAATTACGAAGGGCTCGTCCGCTATCCATATAACTAGTCCGTAGGGACTCAAGATTGATAAGTGCGAACGAAACAGCCGTCAGTATTGCCGTCTCGGATACGCCGCAAGAATCCTTCGCCCTCGGCGAGTAGTCTAAAAGACGTGAGTTCCATCCCCCATCCCCGCCTGCGCGTCGCCGCCATCAACTTCCTCAATCCCGCGCCCCTTATGTGGGACTTCGAGCACCCGCCGCTCAGCGCTCCGCTCGCTCTCCGCTACAGCATCGACCGCATCTCGCCCTCCGAATGCGCCGCCCGCCTGGCCAACGGAGAAGCCGATATCGGCCTCATCCCCATTGCCGCCCTGGCCACCATCCCCGGCCTGCGCATCCTGCCCGGTTCCACCATCGCTTCCAAAAGCCGCGTGCGCTCCTTGCTCCTGGTCCGCCGCGCCAGCCGGCCGCTTGCCGCCCTGCGCGCCGTGGCCGCCGATACCGCCAGCCGCACCACCCTGGCCTACGCCCGCATCCTCTTCCATAAGTGGGGCAACCCCGGCGTCCCCTTTCTGCCCCACGCCGCCGACCTCGACGCCATGCTCCAGAGAGCCGACGCCGCCATCCTCATCGGCGACCCCGCTCTCCTCTCCCTCGAAGAACGCGCCAACCGCTTCGAGCGCACCCAGGAAGAACTCGTCTACCACGATCTCGCCCACGAATGGCGCTCCCTCACCGGCCTGCCCTTCGTCTCCGCCGTCTGGGCGGCTGCCCCTGCGGGGGGCAGCCCTTTGGATGAGAGTGTCACAGAAGACTTCAACCAATCCCGCATCCACGGCCTAGAGAACATCGATGCCCTGGTAGCCGAGTGGTCCGACCGCCTTCCCATCCCCGAGCAGACCATCCGCTCCTACCTCACTGCCAACATTCACTATGTACTGGACGAGGAATGCATCGAAGGCATGAGAGGCTTCTTCAGCGAAGCCGCTCAACTCGGCATTCTTCCCGCATACACCCTGGCCGTCCCCGAGCTGGTGGCCTAGTCAGCGAGTCAGCAAGTCAGCGGCTGCTAAGTCTGAGCGAACAGATCGACGTTTATTGGGCTTGGATTTGAACTTATTTAAATTTCATCAGAACTTCTACAAAAACGTGCCCGCTCGCAAGTCTATGCAGGCAAACGCCGGCATTGCTCCTGCTAACTTGCTGACTCGCTAACTCGCTGACTTGCTAACTCGCTAACTCCGCTGCCTTTCAAATCTCCCACCGCAGCAGCGCCGCCCCCACCGTAAATCCCGCGCCCACCGCGGCCAGCAGCACCAGGTCGCCCTTCTTCAGCTTGCCCTCTTCGATGGCCGTCTCCATGGCCAGCGGAATCGTTCCCGCCGACGTATTCCCATACTTCTCAATATTGATAATCACCCGCTCCGGGTCCATCCCCAGCCGGTCCGCCGTGGCCGTAATAATCCGCTTATTGGCCTGGTGGGGAATAAAGCAGCCCAGGTCCGCGCCGGTCACGCCGTTGCGCTCCAGCACCTTGGCCGTGGCCTCGGCCATCTTGCGCACCGCAAACTTGTACACCGCCGGCCCATCCTGGTAGATGTAGTGCATCTTCTTGTCCACCGTCTCGTGGCTGGCCGGATTCAGGCTCCCGCCCGCCTTTCAGATTCAGGCTCACGCCGCCCGACCCGTCGATCTCGTTCACAAAATCGATGAACCCGATCTCGCCCTCTTCCGCCGGCTCCAGCAGCACCGCCCCGCCGCCGTCGCCAAACAGAACGCAGGTCGCCCGGTCCGTGTAGTCGGTCATGCGCGTATTGGCGTCCGCGCCGCATACCAGAACCTTCTTGTGCGCCCCGCTCTCCACCAGCTTCACGCCCGCCTGCAGCGCATACAGAAACCCCGAGCAGCCGCCCGAAACGTCGAATCCCCACGCCCCCTTCGCCCCAATCTTGTCCTGCACCAGGCACGCCGTCGAGGGGAACATCATGTCCGGCGTCACCGTGCCCACAATGATGACCTCCACCTCGCTGGCCTCAATGCCCCGCGCCGCCAGGCACTTCTTCGCCGCCTCGGTGCACATATCGCTCACGCCCAGCCCCTTGGCCAGCACGTGCCGCTCGCGGATACCGGTCCGCTCCATAATCCACTGGTCGTTGGTATCCACCATCTTTTCCAGATCTTGATTGGTCAGAATTTGCGGGGGAACGTAGGTCCCAAGCGCCGAAATCTTGGCGCGCCGGCCCACCACGGGACGAACAATAAGGCTCAATGCATCTCTCCTTAGCACTGGGTGCCGGGTGCCCCAGATCTCGATTTTGAGACCTGGGAATCCGCTGCCCCAATGACTGTCATCCTGAGCGGAGCGCAGCGAAGTCGAAGGACCTGCGGTTGCTTTTCCGCTCCTGATATCAACTGGATTCGTGTGCCCCATCCTTTCCACGTTCTGTGTGGAAAGGGTGGGAGATCGATAAAACCTCCACCAGCGCCCAGAAAAGCGCCGGGTTACCTACTGCGCCCGTACTAGCCCGTTACCGTTGCTTCCTTCCGGACCTGGCGGGGTTGGCGGGATTACGTCGCGTAGGACCCGGCACTGATCGATTTTATCACCCGGCGACATCCAAGATTGAAGGGGGGCGGGCGGCTATCCATTTTCGTAGGAAGACGGTTCACTCCTCGGCTCCGATGATTGAACAATGGACATTTGGAATGCTCCCCTGATCACGAACCGAAGTTTCCTTAAATTTGCAGGCTCGGAATGGGTCGGCGTAAACAAGACGCAGAGAAAAACGAACTCAGGAAAATCAACGAATCCCGTAAACTCGATAATTCCATCATCGTTTGCAGCAAGTTTCCGGATCAGCGTAGGCGCTCCTCTCATTTGGTTCCGGACGCCCTCAAGATACTCAACCTTGCGACCTGGAAGGCCCTGCGTCAGATAGGCTTCTTGGTGCTTAACTACTGCGTCAAGGTCTGGGAGGGCGTCGGTCTTTTTACAGAAGTTGACGTACATCCACTCCATTCTGGCCACAGCTTCATCAAAGGTGAGTCCACGCTGGTAAAGGGAAGCCAAGAATCCTTGCCGTCTAGTTCCGTCAATCAACCACCCGAGCGGCGCGCCAATGCAAGCCCCGTTGCTTCCCGAGTACGGAACCGCTGCGACTCCTTGGTGAGTCTTCAAATCCTCGAAGTTCAGGACATCCAGAACGATATCTAGATCGTCATAGTAAGCCCTAGAGAGCGCTGCTGGTGTGTATCCTTCAAGCGCAATCATCATCCCAGTGTGTGCACCCACATCATTAATGAAGCCCAAGAATGATTCAACATCATTTACGTCGATCTTGCGCCCGCGAAACTTGGCGTCAACAACGATCTTGAACGAAAAGTCCGACGCCTGTTCCTCAATCAACAGGTCGATTTGCCTTTCAACCTTCGAGAATCTGCCCATAATCTTCGCATCATGAGTTATTCGCGCTGCGGGATAGCACTCGCGGAAATGATCCACAATTTCTCTTTCGTAGTCTTTCCAGTCCATCAGCAGAATCTCCTCGAGTTGCTGCTTTTAATAGAGCAAGTGTAGTCTCCGTAGAATTGCCAATCAACAGCGCAGACTGGGCTACACGAAAGGAAATCACGCCTCATCAGACGTTTGCTTGTCCGATTCTAGGCACGCTGCACCATGAAAGAACCGCAAGACCGTTTCAACAGTACAATAGAACCTGTGACCAGACCATCCACACCCACGGCCCCTTCCGTGGGCTTTATTTCCTTAGGCTGCCCGAAAAACCTCGTCGACTCCGAGGTCATGATGGGCCTGCTCGACCGCGCCGGCGCGCGCTTCACCGCCCATCCCGAAGAGGCTGAAATCCTGGTCGTCAACACCTGCTCCTTCATCGACACCGCCAAGCAGGAGTCTGTCGACACCATCCTGGAAATGGCACGCCACAAAACCTCCGGCTCGGCCAAAAAACTCATCGTCGCCGGCTGCCTGGTCGAGCGCTATGGCAACGAAATCCGGAAAAGCATCCCCGAAGTCGACGCCGTAGTCGGCGCCGGCGAGCTCGAATCCATCCTCCAGGCCGCCGGCCTCCAAACTCCGCTCGCCGCCACGCCGTCGCTCTTCAACATCATCAGCAGCAACAAATCCCTCGAAGCCCGCACGGCTATCGAGGCCCGCGAAGGGCAGGAATCCCAAGCCGGTACACATAAGCAGGCTGTTGAAAGAGGACAGGTTTTGAAAGGGCACGACTTTAGTCGTGCCGCAAATCCGCCCAAAAAGGTGGGGGCTTTAGCCCCTGAGGGAGCCATCTCGAGGAATACGACGCCCGCCACAAATCCCGTCCAAAACGAGGACAGCCCGAAGGGCCGCGCCGAAGGCGACCACCGCGAGCGCCAGGGCCGTTTTCGCCGCGACGCGTGGCAGGGCGCAACCCACCTGCTGCCCACCTACCTCTACGACGAAACCACCCCGCGCTTCATAACTACCCCCCGCTCCTCGGCCTACATCAAAATCGCCGAGGGCTGCGACCACCCCTGCTCCTTCTGCATCATCCCCAACCTGCGCGGCAAATTCCGCTCCCGCCGCTTCGAATCTGTCATCGCCGAAGCCCAACAGCTCGTCGCCCGCGGCGCCAGTGAGATCACCCTCATCGGCCAGGACACCACCTGCTACGGCGAAGACCTGGGCCTCAAAGACGGCCTCGCCCTGCTCCTCGACGCGCTCGCACGCATCGAAGGCCTGCGCTGGCTGCGCTTCCTCTACGCCTACCCCAACCGCATCACCGGTCGCCTTCTCGCCACCATCGCCAAGCACGACAACATCTGCAAATACCTCGACCTGCCTCTCCAGCACGCCTCACCCGCCGTCCTCAAGCGCATGAAGCGCGGCGCCGGCGCCGAGATTTTCCTCAAGACCCTGGACAAAGTCCGCGCCGCCGTCCCCGGAATCGCCCTCCGCACCAGTTTCATCGTCGGCTTCCCCGGCGAGTCACTTCGTGACGTGGAGATTTTGGAGGAGTTTATTGCAGAAGCAAAATTCGACTGGCTGGGCGTCTTCAACTACTCCGACGAAGAAGGCTCCGCCGCCTTCTCGCTCGACCTTAAACTTCCCCGCCGCACCATCGAGTCCCGCCGCCGCCGCCTGATGAAGCTCCAGCAATTTATCAGCAGGCGCGCCAAACAGCAGTGGGTCGGCCGTGAGTTAGCCCTTCTCGCCGAAGGCGAAAGCGAAGAAACTCCCCTCCTGTGGGAAGGCCGCACCCAGTACCACGCCCCTGAAATCGACGGCAAAGTCTACATCAACGACTTCGGCGAGTTATCCACCCTCGAACCCGGCCGCTTCTATAAGACTGAAATCACACAGGCCCACGACTACGACGTAGTCGCCCGCATCCTCTCCGGCCCGCTATAAGGCATCTCTGAGAGAAGCGGATGTTTTGAAAGGACGTGCCTCCCAGCCGGGTGCCCCGGGTCTCGATTTTGAGACCTGGGAATGTACGAAAACCAATATCCCAAGTAACCCGCAACTCAGGCTCCGAAGATGCGCCCTATCTCCCCACCGAAGCCGCAATCGTCAAAAGCTGTTCCTGCAGTCGCTTCGTGCTGGCCTTGAAGTAAAACCGCTGCACGATGATCGGCTTGCCCTCGAACAAATGCACCTGCAACTCGCGGGAGACCGGGATCAGATTGATGCTGTGAGTGAAGTGGAGCAGTTGCTTGATCTCATTCCATCTGAACGCATATTCGGTCAGCCGGAAGCGTCCGAACCAACCTTGCCGGGGAAACCGGAACGCGATCCCCTCCGGCCCGGCGCGAAAGTAGCATTCGTCCGCAAAAGCGCTGATCATCCTCCCCACCCCGCCGGTAACAAAGCAAAAGGCGGCAAACGCCATCACCAGGCCAACGACAAACAGCCACCACGCCGGCATATCTCCCGCCGCCCGCGGCGCGCCTGCTTCTCCATTGGGTCCTATCCAAATCAGCAATCCTGCCGGCACAGCCAGCAGCGCGCCGAAGATCACCCGCCAGATCCCCGTAAGCGCCACGCGGATGGGCGAGTAGGTGGTCAGGTCCTGCATGCTGCTTTGCCTTGCGTCAAACACTTGCGCACCCCCTCGAATGCGACCAGACTACAGGAGCATCCGCCGCCGCGGCAAACCGCCCCATGGCTGGGTAGTAGGTCAGTTTGAAGGGTATGGATGCTCTGGTCGCAGATCACGCTGGTTTTGTATCAGGGCACGGCTTTACTCGCTGCGGAAAAACTCAACCAAGGGGCTTTGTAACAAGGGCACGGCTTTAGCCGGGCCGATAAGGTCAACAGAATGAGTTGGGCTTTAGCCCCTGCCAATCCATCCTTTGCCGAATTCGCTTTTCGTTCGGACTTTTTCCGCAGCCTCTTCAGTCGTGCCGCAAATGCAACAAAATGAGCGTGGGGCTTTAGCCCCTGAGGGTCAGTTCGTTCAAACTAACCAACTACATGGCTCAGATCCCGGCCTGTAATCGATGCTGTTTCCCGCGCTTCCCGCTGTACCATAAATATGGATCGATGCCGTTCCCGGCAGAAACACACTCCATGTCCCCAAGGAAAAAATCCGCCAAAGTTCTCCACTGCCCCACCTGCGGCATGCTGGTCCGCCCCGATGACGAGGACTTCCCTTTCTGCAGCGACCGCTGCCGCAAAATCGATCTCGGCAAGTGGGCCATGGGCGTCTACAAGATCAGCTCTCCCATCCTCGACCCCGAAGTCCTGGAAGATCTCGGCGGTCACCACAAAGGCTCCGGCGATGAGGAGTAAAACTGTACGTGGAGGAAGATCAATGAGAGATTTGCCTCTTTCCCGGGTTTTTCACCTGATTGAGCCCGGCCCCGTTGTCCTGGTCACCACCGCCAATAAAGGGCGCGCCAACATCATGACCATGAGCTGGCACATGATGATGGAGTTTGTGCCGCCGCGTATCGGCTGCATCATCGGCCCTTGGGATTACAGCTACCAGGCGCTGCGCAAAACCAAAGAATGCGTTATCGCCATCCCCACCGTCGATCTGGCCACCAAGGTAGTCGAAATCGGAAATTGCTCCGGCCGCGAAGTCGATAAATTCAGCACCTTTGGCCTCACGCCTTTACCCGGCAAAAAGGTGAAAGCGCCTCTCATCGCCGAGTGCCTTGCCAATCTCGAGTGCCGGGTTGTCGATACCCGCATGGCGAACCAATACGGCCTCATCATCCTTGAAACCGTCAAAGCCTGGATCGATCCCCAACGCGCCGAACGCCGCACCATTCACGCCAACGGGGATGGCACCTTCGTGGTTGACGGCAGAACCATCGATCTCAAGAAGAAGATGGTCAAATGGAAAGAGTATCTCTGAAGCCATGACCACTGACCCTCACCCCGCCCCTACGCCCGTCCAAAACGAGAACGGCACGAAGTACTGGGCCTGGGCCGTCGCCACCTTCTTCGGCGCTGGCTTCGGCAAGCCCGGCCCCGGCACCTGGGGCTCGGTCGCCGCCGTCCTTCTCTGGGCCGCCTATGCCTGGGCCGCTCATCCCACCGCCCAGGCCCTGCTCATCGCCCTGCTCGCCGCCATCGCCCTCACCCTGGTCTTCGGCATCCCCGCCGCCACCATCGTGGCCCGCGAATCCAGCCGCCACGACCCGCAGTTCGTGGTCATCGACGAGGTCGCCGGCCAGTGGATCGCCCTCCTCTTCAGCCCCGCCGACTGGCGCCACGCCCTCATCGCCCTCATCCTCTTCCGCCTCTTCGATATCACCAAGCCCTTTCCCGTCCGCCGGCTCGAACAGCTCCCCGGCGGCTGGGGCATCGTCTTCGATGATGTGGCCGCCGGACTGTATGCTTTGGGTGTAGCATCTTTATTGCATTTGTGGATTCATTGATCTGAATGGATGGATCGCAGTATCCCAGATGCTGTCATCCTGAGCGAAGCGGAGCGGAGCCGAAGGACCTGCGGTTGTCTTTCACTCTTCTCCCAGTCAACTGAATCAAGCAGGATAAAACCATGCCCCGCGCCCATACCCAATCCGCTGAAACCTTCCCCGAGCCCCGCATCGACTCCGTCGTTCCCGGCGCCGCTCTGCCTTTGGGCGAAGTGGAGCTGACCGGCGCCCATCTCGGCCCCTTCAGCTTCGGCCCGCCCGCCGTGCTGGTTGACGGCCATTCAGCCCAGGTGCTCATGAGCCGCCCCACCCGCCTGGCCTTCCGCGTTCCAGCCGACGCCACCGCCGGCCTGGTTGAAGTCCGCAACCCTTCCGGCGCCAGCAATGCCGCATCCCTCCACGTGGCCCGCCTGCTCTCGGCCGATTTGCACCCAGTCACCAGCCCCGCCGTCAGCCGCTCCGGCATGATCTACGCCACCATCTCCGGCCCCAGGGGCAAGCAAACCCCGGTGTCAATAGTTCGAGTGAGCCCCGACGGCCGCGGAACCCCTTTCGTCACCGGCATCCTCAACCCCACCGGCCTGGCCTTCCATCCCGGCGGCGACCTCTTCGTCACCTCCCGCGCCGAGGGCAACGTCTACCGCATCGACCCCTCCGGCGAACCCGCCGTCTACGTGGAGGGCATGGGCGTGGCTACCGGCGCTGCCTTTGACGCCCAGGGCAACCTCTACGTCGGAGACCGCAGCGGCACCATCTTCAAAATCGATCCCCAGCGCCAGATCTTCGTCCACGCCACCCTCGAGCCCAGCCCCGCCGCCTATCACCTGGCCGTCAACGCCGCCGGAACCCTCTTCGTCACCGGCCCCACGCTCTCCTCCAACGACGCCATCTGGGCCATCGAGCCCAACGGCGACACCCGCCCCTGGTTCCGCGGTCTCGGCCGTCCCCAGGGCCTCGCGCTCTCCAGGGATGGAGACGTCTATCTGGCCGCCTGTCTTCACGGCACCCGCGGTCTGGTCCGCGTCACCCCCCAGGGCGAAGCTACCCTCGTCCTGGCCGGCGTCAACCTCGTCGGCGTCGCCTTTTCCCCTCTCGGCTCCACCATCCTCGCCACCCACGAAGCCGTTTATGATGTGGACCTGGGCGTCGAAGGACTGAATCTCTTCTGAATGCAGTGGATAGTGGACAGTGATCAGTTCCAAGACCTGGAACGCCTGGAAGCTGTAAGCTGACTACTGTGGATGGAACACCCGGCATGACCCAATGAGATATAGAATCCCTCACAGGGAGTACGAGGATGAAATTCGCAATTTCCGTTCTGATTTTGTTCTGTTCTGCTTCATCTCTAGCTCAGAAACTCGACGTGAAGGTAATTGATCGACAGGACAACGAAACCGACTACACATACGTTGTGCCTAGCCATTTCAGCGCACAATCCAACTCAAATGCGAATTGCTTCGGCAGTGACAGCTATGTGAATTGCACCGGAACGACCAATACCAATGGCTACGCGACACCTGCCCATCAAGTTTCCTATCACGTGCGTGGAGCAACATTTACTCTTTTATTGCCGGATGGACGAGGGGTGATCGTCAATTGCGAAAGTAAATTCGCTGAACATATGGCAGGTCCTGCAGGAAATCACAGGAGTTGCCGCATACCGCTTGTGGAGAACATTCAAGCTGAATTTCATGGCGACAAGGCAAAGTTGTTGTGGGTTGTCAGCTTGGATGGCAAGAAAATGCAATCGGAGACCTACAAGGTACTGGCAATCCTGGATAAGCCTAAGAGCAGCCAGAATTAACGGGGATTCATTGGTGCATTCCGCTTTGAAGTGCCCTAATCTCAACATTTCTGGTCTTTCTTGCCTCGTCACTCATGAATGCCTTTCTACTGTCCACTGACCACTGATCACTGTCCACTGTCCTATGAAATCCGAAATCATCGCCGTCGGCTCCGAGATGCTCACCCCCTTCCGCCAGGACACCAACTCCCTCTATCTCACTGAAAAACTCAACGAAATCGGCGTCACCGTGGCCTTCAAAACCATCGTCGGAGACCGCCGCAAGGATCTGGTCAACGCCATCCGCGCCGCCCTCGACCGCATCGACATTCTGGTCCTCGTGGGCGGCCTCGGCCCCACCCAGGACGACCTCACCCGCGAAGCCGTTGCCGAGGCCCTCTCTCTCACTCTCCGCCGCGACGCCCAGCAGGTCGCCGCCCTCCACGCCCGCGCCGCCACCATGCGCATCACCATCTCAGAGAACAACCTCCAGCAGGCCGACGTCCTGGAGGGCGCAACCCTGCTGCCCAACCCCAACGGCAGCGCTCCCGGCCAGTGGCTTGAAACCATCTTCACCGGCTATCGCAAGATCGTCCTGCTCCTCCCCGGCCCTCCCAACGAGTGCCGGCCTTTATTCGATGAGGCCTGCCTGCCCCGTCTGCGCCAGATCGTGCCCCCGCGCCATATCGCCAGGCGCACCCTGCGCGCCGCCATGATTCCCGAGTCCCAGGCCGACAAGCTCCTGGCCCCCATCTACACCGCCTACAAGGATGTGGAAACCACCATTCTGGCCCACACCGGAGACATCCAGCTCATTCTTCTCTGCTCCAAGCCCACCGCCGAAGCCGCCCAGCAGCGCGTCGACGAGCTGGCCGGCCGCATGGAAGAGGCTCTCGAAGACTGGCTCTACTCCTCCAACGACGATTCTCTGGAGCAGATCGTCCTCTACTATCTCGGCCTGCGCCAGTCCACCCTGACCGTCGCCGAAAGCTGCACCGGCGGCATGATCGCCCAGCGCATCACCTCTGTCCCCGGCAGCTCCCGCTCTTTCCTGGGCGGCGCCGTGGTTTACTCTGACGCTCTCAAGCACGCCTTCGCCGGCGTCTCCCCGGATATGATCGCCCGCTACGGCGCCGTCTCCGCCGAAGTGGCCAAAGCCCTCGCCCACGGCATCCGTCTCCGCACCGGCGCCACCCTGGGCCTGGGCGTAACCGGCATCGCAGGTCCCGCCGGAGCCACCGACAACAAACCCGTAGGCCTGGTCCACATCGCTCTCTCCGACTCCCAGAAAACCGAGTCCATGGAAAAAACCTTCCGCGGCGACCGCGCCCGCATCCGCCAATGGACCACCCAGCAAGCCCTCGATCTCGTCCGCAGAAGGCTCATGTAAGCACGAATTAAGTACCCGATTATGATCTAGGCGGGTGCCCCAGGTCTCGCCCGCCGCGGCGGGAGACCTGGGATTCCATCCAACCCATACACGGTAATTTCATTAGAAGTTCGGCCTGATTCGCCGGGAGGCAAAATAGAAATCTTCTGGTTAGAATGATCGCAGGTTCCCAATCATGGCAAAGAAATCGCGACAGCGCAAATCCCAAGACAAGCGCCCGCCACAGGCGCCGGCCGGGAAGACCGTTCCCATTGCTCCCGCAACCCATAAACCCTGGTGGATAGCTGCCATCTGCCTCGTTCTTGTTGTGGTTACCGTCTTTGCCTTTCGGGGTGTGCGGAGCAGCGATTTCCTCACTTGCGACGATGATTACTATGTCCTGGAGAACCGGCAGGTGCAGCAGGGGTTGACCGTGCAGAGCATCACATGGGCGTTTACAAACTACCATCTGGGAAACTGGCACCCCCTGACGTGGATTTCCCACATGGTGGACTGGAGGCTTTATGGCCAAAATCCTGGCGGACACCATGTAACCAATATGTATTTGCATGCCGCCAATGCGCTTCTGCTTTTCCTTTTACTTATATACATGACCGGTTTTTTGTGGCGTTCCGCCATGGTCGCATTCCTTTTCGCCCTGCACCCTGCGCATGTCGAATCCGTTGCCTGGGTTGCTGAACGCAAGGATGTCTTGTGCGCGTTTTTCTGGTTCGCCGCGTTGCTTGCTTATGCATGGTATGTGCGCAGGCCATCCTGGAAACGGTATGTATTGGTGGTTTGCTGCTTTGCCTGCGGCCTGATGTCGAAACCCATGGCTGTTACTCTTCCCTTCACCCTGCTGTTGCTTGATTATTGGCCGTTGCGCAGAATAACATTTTTCCCGGAGACGCGCGCGCGGTGGCTCTCTTCACTTTGGAAGTTGTGCGTTGAAAAATGGCCATTCTTCATCATGGCGGCTATCTCCAGCGCCATCACCTTTTTCGCGCAGCGCGCCAGCGGCGCGGTGGCTGAACTTAAATCCTTGCCCTTATGGGAGAGAATCTGCAACGCGGCCATCAGTTACTGCCGCTACGTGCGCATCACGTTCTGGCCTAATCCGCTTAGAGCCTATTATTACTATGATTCAAATCGCATCATAATTTACGCGGTGTTATCGGCCATTGCGCTCATCGTCGCAACCGCCGTCTGCTGGCATATCCGGAAGGATAGACCTTACTGCCTCATCGGCTGGCTGTGGTTTCTGGGAACTCTGGTGCCGGTGATCGGCATAGTGCAGGTTGGGCATCAGGCCATGGCCGAGCGCTACACCTATCTTCCTTTGATCGGCCTTTTTATCGCCGTGGTCTGGTTGGCTGGCGATGCCGTTGCTAAATTCCCCAATATCAGGTTTGCGGCTCAACTGCTTGCGGTCGCGGTCGTTGTAGCGTGCGCCGTAAAGACCGTGGCGCAGGTAAAGATGTGGAAAGATTCAGTGACGCTTTTCAGTCACGCGCTCGAAGTTGACCCGCGCGGCGGACTTCCCAATTTAAGCCTGGGCATGGCCTACGATAGGCAGGGAAGGATTGCCGAGGCGCAGGAATATCTAGAACGCGCGTTGGAATATGATCCCGCCGACCCGCTGACTCTTACTTATTCCGCCTTATGCCTGATGCAAACCCAGGAGCAGCGCAATCTGCCGCTTGCGGGACAACGCCTCGAACAGGCATTGCGTGTTGCTCCTGACGACCCCGATGTCCTGTCCGTCATGGCGCTATGGTCAGCTATGATGGGCAAGCCGAAGGATGAGGAGGCGTATAGCAGAAAAGCGATCGCCTCTAATTCGGATTCTATAACGGCGATAACGGCGCGGCTTTATCTTGGTGAGGCTCTCCAGGCGCAGGGCAAACTCGGCGAGGCGGCTCAGGAATTCCGTCAGATGCTTGCCATCGAGCCGGATAATTACGATGCGCATAACGATTTAGGCATTAATTTTGCCCGACAGGGATTAACGCTGGAAGCGCTAAAGGAATTCCGGCTTTCTCTGGCCATTCAACCCGATCAGGCAATACCCCACGCCGAAATCGGCAGGATCTTTCTTACGCAGACGCATCAGCTCCCCCAGGCGATAGAGGAGTTTACCCAGGCGCTGCGGTTTAACCCTGCGGACGCTGGCGTGCATAATGACCTCGGCATGGCCCTGTTTCAACTGGGGGATTATGAAAAAGCGGTTGAGCAGTTCAGCGACGCGGTACGGATTAATCCCGCAGATGCCGATGCCAGGCGAAATCTCGATCTTGCTCAAGCCCGGATGAAAACCCAAAAGGTCGAAAACGTAAGATAATGATAAGTGCCAAGGTTAAATCCCGGCATATACGATGATATGCTAACCCTGATATTGTACTAGAGCGTGTTTCATAAACCTGCTTTGTATCAGGGCATGACTTTAGTCGTGCCGAAAAGTGCCGGAAATACAAGGGGTTTTAACCCCTGAGGGGTGGCCATAGCGATATGGAGCCCATTTATGAAACAGGCTCTAGGATGACCGGAGTTTGCCAATTATGGCAAGTAAATCGCGACAGCGTAAATCCCAGGTCCAGCGCCCGCCGGAAGCACAGGCCGGGAAGACCGTTGCCATAGCTCCCGTAACCCGTAAGCCATGGCAAATTGCCGTTGTGTGCCTCGTCCTTGCCGTGGTTACCGCTATTGCCTATCAGGGTGTGCGCAACAACGATTTCGTTACTTACGACGATGACGTCTATGTCGTGGAGAACCCGCAGGTACAGCAGGGGTTGACCATGCACAGCATGGCATGGGCCTTCACAACCTTCGATCAGTCCAACTGGCACCCGCTGACCTGGATTTCCCACATGGTGGACTGGAAGCTTTATGGCAACAATCCCGCCGGCCACCATGTAACCAATGTATGTCTGCACGCCGCCAATGCCATCCTGCTATTCCTTCTGCTCTTGTACATGACGGGCTATTCAGGGCGTTCCGCGATGGTGGCATTCCTCTTCGCGCTGCACCCCGCGCATGTCGAATCCGTGGCCTGGGTTGCCGAACGCAAGGATATGTTGAGCACGTTTTTCTGGCTTGCGGCCTTGCTGGCTTATGCATGGTATGTCCGTAAACCATCCTGGAAACGTTACGGATGCGTCGTCTGCTGCTTTGCCTGCGGTCTGATGTCGAAGCCCATGGTGGTCACGTTTCCCTTCACCTTGCTCCTGCTTGATTACTGGCCGTTGCGCAGAATTACATTTACCCCGGAAACGCGCGCGCATTGGTTCTCTTCCTGCTGCAAGCTATGCGTCGAAAAATGGCTGCTTTTCCTGATGGCGGCTATCTCCAGCGTCATCACCTATATCGCGCAGCGGGCTGGCGGCGCGGTGATTGAGCTGCATGACTTGCCCTTGCGGGAGAGAATCTGCAACGCGGCCATTAGTTACTGCCGTTACCTGCGCATCTTGTTATGGCCCGATCGGCTGATTGTCTATTATTACTACGATGTACTCAACATCAGCATTGCGGCGGCGGTGTTATCGGCCCTTGCGCTCATCGTCGCAACCGCCGTCTGCTGGCATATCCGGAAGGATAGACCTTACTGCCTCATCGGCTGGCTGTGGTTCCTGGGTACTCTGGTGCCCGTGATCGGCATCTTGCAGGTTGGAGAACAGGCCATGGCCGAGCGCTATACCTATATACCCTTTGTCGGCCTTTTCATCGCCATTGTCTGGCTGGCCGGCGATGCCATTGCTAAATTCCCGAAATTCAGAATCGTGGCTCAACTGCTTGCTGTCGCGGTCATTCTGGCCTGCGCAGTAAAAGCCTATGCGCAGGTAAAGGTGTGGAAAGATACGGAAACGCTATTCACCCACGTGCTCGAGGTTGACCCGCGCGGAGAATTTCCCCATGCCAGCCTGGGCGCGGCCTACGCCAAACAGGGAAAGCTGGCCGAGGCGGAAGAGCATTTCGAGCGCGCCTTGGTCTATGGTCCCAACTGGACTCTGACTCTTTCTTATTCCGCCTATTGCCTGATGCAAACCCATGACCCGCGCAACCTGCCGCTGGCGGGGCAGCGCCTGGAACACGCATTGAGTTTTGCCCCCGGCGACCCCGATCTCCTCACCAACATGGCGCTATGGTCTTCTTTGATGAACAGGCCTAGGGATGAGGAGACCTACAGCAGGAAGGCGCTCGCCGTGCAGCCGGATCCTGCTCAGGGCGCGGCTTTATCTTGCCGATGCTCTCCAGGCGCAGAAAAAATTTGAAGAGGCGGCCCGGGAGTACCAGAAGGTGCTTGCCGCCGACCCGCAGAACTACGTTGCGCTGAACAGCTTAGGCAATGTTTTAGACGGGCAGGGACAGACGCAGGAAGCGCTGAAGGAATTCCGGCTTTCTGTGGCCATCAAGCCCGACCAGGCCACGGCCCATTCCAAAATTGGCAGGATTCTTACCCAGACGCATCAGTTCCCCGAAGCCGCGGAAGAGCTGACCCAGGCCCTGCGCTACGACCCTGCGGACGCTCATGCGCATAACGATCTCGGCGTGGCCCTCTTTCAACTGGGCGATTATGACAAAGCCGCCGAACAGTTCAGCGACGCGGTGCGGATCGATCCGGCCTATGCCGATGCCAGGCGAAATCTCGATCTCGCTCTGGCCAGGGTGAATAACAAAATGGTAGTAAGCGGAAAATAATGCCGGGGTTTATATCCCGGCCTGCCTGATGGTAGGCTAACTCTGTAACTGCAAGGGGATGATGGGAGGCTGGCAATCGTGCCTAGAAATTCGCGACGGCGTAAATCCCAAGGTCAGTGCCCGCCGGTTGCGCTGGCCTGGAAGACAGTTCCCATTACTACCGCAACCCGGAAACCGTGGCAAATTGCCGCCGTGTGCGTCGTCCTTGCGGTGCTTACCGTTATTGCCTTTCAGGATGCGCAGAGCCACGAATTCCTTACCTATGACGATAATTACTATGTCTTTGAAAACCCGCTGGTTCAGCAGGGGCTGACCATGCACGGCATAGCGTGGACATTTACAACTTTCCATTGCTCTAACTGGCACCCGCTGACCTGGATTTCGCACATGGCGGACTGGAGCTTGTACGGCAACAGTCCCGGCGGCCATCATATAACCAGCGTGTGTTTGCACGCCGCCAATGCGGTTCTGCTTTTTCTTTTGCTTCTTTATATGACCGGCCTCTCAGGACGTTCCGCCATGGTCGCATTCCTGTTTGCGCTGCATCCCGCGCATGTTGAATCCGTTGCCTGGCTAGCCGAGCGCAAGGATGTTTTATGCGCGTTTTTCTGGTTCGCCACGTTGCTTGCTTATGCATGGTATGCCCGCCGGCCATCCTGGAAAAGGTTTGCGTGGGTGGTCTGTTGCTTTGCCTGCAGCCTGATGTCAAAACCCATGGCGGTCACTCTTCCGCTTACCCTGCTGTTGCTCGATTTCTGGCCGTTGCGCAGAATAACATTCGCCCCGGATACTCGCGCCCACTGGTTTTCAACTTTCTGGAAGTTATGCATTGAGAAATGGCTGCTTTTCCTGATGGCCGCTGTCTCATGCGTCATCACTTTTATTGCCCAGCGGGCTGGCGGCGCAATGTCTGTGTTTCAGAGCTTGCCCTTGCGAGAGAGGATTTGTAACGCGGTCATCAGTTACTGGCGCTACGTGCGTATCCTGTTCTGGCCTCATCCACTTACGGTTTTTTATTACTATAATGCCAATGACATCAAGAATCTGGATGGCGATGTTATCGTTCGTTGCGCTCATCCTGGTAACCGCCGTCTGCTGGTATTTCCGCAAGAAAAGGCCTTATAGCCTCATCGGCTGGCTGTGGTTCCTGGGAACGCTGGTGCCGGTGATCGGCATCGTGCAGGTTGGCAAGCAGGCCATGGCCGAGCGTTACACCTATGTCCCTTTTATCGGTCTTTTTATCGTTGTTGTCTGGCTGGCCGGCGATGCTGTTGCTAACTTCCCGAAGATCAGGGTAGCAGCTCAACTGCTTGCACTTGCGATCATTGCTGCGTGCGCCGTAATAACCTATGCGCAGGTAAATGTGTGGAAAGATTCGGTAACGCTTTTCAGCCACGCGCTGGAGGTTGACCCGCGCGGGGAACTTCCCAACTTAAACCTGGGCGTGGCATACGGGAGGCAGGGAAGGCTTGTCGAGGCGCAGCAATATCTCGAACGCGCGCTGGCCTATAGTCCCACTGATTCTCTGATTCTTTCCGATTCCGCCTTCTGCATAATGCGCATCATGATGCAAACTCATGATCGGCGTTTTCTCCTCCTGGCGGGGCAGCGCCTGCAACAGGCTTTGCGTCTCTCTCCCAACAATCCCAATGTCCTGTCCAACATGGCGCTTTGGTTCAGTTTGATGGGCAGGCCGCAGGATGAGGAGACGTATAGCAGAAAGGCGCTGGCCGCGCAGCCGGACTTTGCAACCGCGCGGCTTTATCTTGCCAATGCTCTCCGCGCGCAGGATAAGTCTGTCGAGGCGGCTCAGGAGTACCGCCGGGTGCTGGCCATCGAACCGGATAACTACTATGCGCATAATGACCTCGGCGTGGTCTTGTATCAACTGGGTGATTATGAAAATGCCGCTCTGCAGTTCAGTGACGCGGTGCGGCTTGATCCGGCCAACGCCGATGCCCGGCGAAATCTCGCTCTTGCCCAAGCACGGCTGACTAACAATAAGATCGTCAGCGGAAGACAATAGAATTGTCACCGCCGTCAATGGCATATAACATATGTTCAGGGATGGTGTATCAATGCCGGGCGCGGGCTTTCACATTCTGACTAAACCGGTCGGCCCCATTTGCAATCTCGATTGCAAATACTGTTTCTATCTTGAAAAGGAAGCTCTCTATCCCCAGGTATCCAAGTGGGCCATGACGGACGATGTGCTCGAAGCCTATGTGCGCCAGTACATTGAAGCTCAGCCCGCGGACAAGGTTCATTTCGCCTGGCAGGGAGGCGAGCCGACCCTGCTCGGCGTTGACTTTTATCGCCAAGTTGTCCAGCTCCAGGCCAGATATGCCAATGGCAAGACCATTGAGAATGCGCTGCAGACCAACGGAACTTTGCTTAACGATGCATGGGGAGAGTTTCTATCCGGGCATCGCTGGCTGGTCGGAGTTTCCATCGATGGCCCGCGCGAGATGCATGACGCCTATCGCGTGGATAAGGGAGGCCAGCCGACCTTTGACCGCGTCCTACGCGGGATAGAGGTGCTCCGGCGGCATCAGGTTGCATTCAATACGCTGACCACCGTGCATCGTGCCAATGCGTCGCATCCGCTGGAGGTGTATCGCTTCCTGCGCGAGAACGGCAGCGGTTACATGCAATTCATTCCTATCGTGGAGAGAATCTCCGCGGGCACCACGCACCAGGGTTTATCGCTGATAGCTCCTAGTTACAAAGATGAAGCTGTCGTAGCGCCGTGGTCAGTGGAACCGGAACAATACGGGCGCTTTCTCTGCTCCATCTTTGATGAGTGGGTGCGCAGGGATGTGGGTAGGATCTTCGTCCAGTTGTTCGATGTATCTCTGGAGATGTGGATGGGGATGGAAGCCAGCCTATGTGTTTTTCGCAGAACCTGCGGCGACCGAGCTGGCCATCGAGCATTGCGGCGATGTGTATTCCTGCGACCATTTTGTATATCCGGAAAACAAGTTGGGCAACATCATGGAAACCGGCCTCAACTCCCTGGTCGATTCGCCGCAGCAGAGAACCTTCGGCGCGGATAAGAATGATACGCTGCCCCAATACTGCCGCGCATGCGAGGTGCGCTTTGCCTGCAACGGAGAATGCCCGAAACATCGTTTCCTGACCACGCCGGATGGCGAACCGGGACTGAATTACCTCTGCGCCGGGTACAAGATGTTCTTCAACCACATCCATCCCTATATGCGCTTCATGGCCGATGAGCTGCGCCACCAGCGCGCCCCGGCCAACATCATGCACGCTCTGCGCACGCCTGCTCGCGACACCGCGCGGCAGCCGGCCCGCAATCAGCCTTGCCCCTGCGGCAGCGGACGCAAATACAAGCATTGCTGCCTGCCAAAAATGGTTTGAGCCTGTGGAAAAATCAGTTCTGTGTCAGGGAACGTCTTTACAGGCTGCGGAAAAACTCAATCCCGACTCCTCTTTGTATCAGAGCATGACTTTATCGGCGGCGGAAAAGTCAATCCGGAGGGAGGCGGGGGTTTTAACCCCCGCATTATGCCAACAGAATTAATGTGGGCTTTAGCCCCGGAGGGACTGCTTCCTTTCAAACTGATCCTCTGCCCGGGATCGGGTTCTATTTGCGCCGAGCTTTATACTGTTCCAGGAGGTCGCAAGTGAACCGCAGAACCTTTATCAAACTGGCGGGCGCGGCGGGCATGGCAACAGCCGAACAGCCGGCCGCCCCATTCACTCTCGCCGCCCATGCACAGCCTCGCCAGGCCATCGTCATTCTGGGCGAGTCAGTTCGCTACGACATGCTCAATTGCAATGCCAGAACCGGCCTGCACACTCCTAATCTCGATCGCATTGCCGCCGGGGGAATCAGTTTCGAGCGCGCTTACAACTGCCAGCCCGTCTGCTCGCCCGCGCGCTCCGCTCTCTGGACCGGGCTCTACCCTCACACCAGCGGCGTCTGGGGAAACAGCATGGCGCTGGGTAACACCACGCATACCATCGGTCAGCGGCTCACTGACAAAGGCATCCCCTGTGCCTTGATCGGCAAGTGGCACCTCAGCGGCACGGATTATTTTGACACCGGGATTCCAGCCGCCGGATGGGACAAGGATAGCTGGTATGACATGCGCACCTACCTCTACGAACTCTCTCCCGCCGACCGTGTTCGCTCGCGCAATCCCGCCACCGGCAAAGACCCTGCCTGGACGGCGGATTTTTGCTATGGCCATCGCGTCACCAACCGCGCCCTGGAGTTTCTCCAGAAGCATAAGAACGAAGATTTTCTCCTGGTGATCTCCTACGATGAGCCGCACGACCCCTGCCTCTGCCCCATCGAGTACTCGCAAATGTACGAGAACTATGTTTTTCCCATGAATCCCAATACCGCTGACGGCCTCAAAAATAAGCCCGAGGAACAGCGCGTGTGGGCCAGGCCGCGATTGCACCGCGTGCCGCCGCCTATCCACAGTCCTCAGTTCTTCGGCGCGCACACCTTCATCGATAACGAGATCGGGCGCGTGCTCGATGCCGCGCAAAATCAAGCGCCCGGCGCGTTGCTCCTCTACACCAGCGACCACGGAGTCTTTCTCGAGTCGCACCGGCTCACGGACAAAGGCCCCGCGATGTATGACGAGATTACGCGCGTCCCCTTCCTGGCCATGTGGCCGGGCCACGCGCCCGCCCATGTGCGTTCCTCCAGCCTCGTCTCGCACATTGACCTCAGCGGCACGCTGATGGAGTTTTTCGGCTTCCAGGTTCCCAAAACCCTCGAAGGCGGCAGCATGCTGGCGCTGCTCCGGGACCCCACCGCCACTGTCCGCAAGGAAGCCTTCATCGAATGGGGCCGCTATGAAGTTGATCACGACGGCTTCGGAGCTTTCCAGCCCATCCGCTGTATCTGCGACGGGCGTTACAAGCTCACCATTAACCTGGTGACCAGCGACGAGCTCTACGATCTCCAGGCCGACCCTTCAGAACTGGTCAACCTGATCGATTCACAACAGCACTCCGGCCTTCGCAATGATCTCCACGACCGGCTCCTGAACGGGATGAACGTCTCGCGCGATCCCTTCCGCGGCTATTACTGGGGCCGCCGTGCATGGCGTCCGGAGTTCCCTGTTACCTGGGCCAATGACGGATATACCCGCCAGCGGGAGGACGATGGCTATCTCCCCCGTGAACTGGATTACGACACCGGGCTCACCATGACCGCCGCAACCCGCTTCAAGCGTACCTGACACATCGTCAGTGCATCCCCGGCCGGTCAAGGACACATTTCCGGTAACCCCGGAACTTTGGCCGCATTCAAAGCATTGGCCACCAGCCCAATAATGTCCCCGTTGGACTTGTAGGGCTCCGGCAGTGGAGAGTTCACCACCACCACCACCGGCACGTTGCACTTGAGGATGCCCGCGTAGGTCCAGACGTTGATGCCTGCGCCATTGTTCAGATCGCCGTTCTTGCACACATAAGGATTCGGACAGTCGGGCCTCACTGCGCAGTCCCAACCCAGGCAATCCGTGAACATCATCTTCTTCTCGGTGTTGGTCAGCAGCGAGTTCCCGGTGGCCAGGTCGTTGACCACTCTGAAGATCTCGTCCCCGCTCATCACCCAGCCCCCGCTGCCGCATTGCAATGACCAGTCGCCCCAGGCGTCGCCTGACGTTGTTCCCGCCGGATAGGTGTAGGACAGGATGCCGTTGGTGCCCGTGGGAGGCGTGCACGTGCGCGGCGGAACGCTGACCGGCTGGAATACGTGTGTGTTCACGTAATTGATGTACATTGCCGAGCTTTGTTGAGCCCGCTGCGGTCCATCGGGAATGTTAGTCAGCGGCTGCCCCATCAAAGCCGGCATCAGCTCGCGCAACAGCGCGAAGTTGCAGTTGCCGTACTGCGCCTGGCCAATGTTGGAGGCCGTAACTCCGCCGGCTACAATGCCCTTGAGCGCGGAGTAGGTGATGTCGTTGCCGCAGGCATTATTCGGCAGTTGACTGAAGCCCGCGGAGTGCGTCAGCAGTTCCTTGAAGGTAATTTGATTGACGTTCGCGCCCTGGCTCCAGTCGGGATAGATATACTTCGAGATCTTGGTGTCGATCATCAGCCCGTTCTTGGCCAGCAATTGCAAGATGGCGGTCGCGGTCATGGTCTTGCTTACGCTGGCGATGTCCGTCACCAGGTCCGGCGTCATGGGCGTGCTGGGCGGGTTGGTTGCAGTGCGCGCCAGCCCCCCGAATTCAGGCCGCATCCCTCCCACCTCGCAGGAGTATCCCACCACGTGGTTAGCCAGTGTGCCGCAGATATTGGCCGTCAGCTTGGCTTCAGAGATGCATCCCTGGGGATCGCATGCCATGATGTCGACGGGAGTGTTGCCCATCAGCGTGATGACATAACATTCGCTGGAACCGTTGTTACAGCCTTGATAACTGCTGGCCGTCATCACCCTGGCGCCGTTGTTCTGCGCCTGCGACAGCATTCCATACGAGTCCTGTCCGTAGTACCACCACCATGTGGGGCAAGCGCCGGAGCAGGATTCCATCGCCGCGTTGAAGTTGCCGTTGCCCGCGGGTGTCGCGTCCAGAAGCCGTGCCTTGTTTTCCGAGAGGACATTGCCGATAGCTTGCGGGCTTGCATTGAAATACCACCACCACGCCTTGTCGTCCGCCCCCTTGTTGGCGATCATGATCGAGCTATAGAGAGTTTGCCCATCGGAGCTGTAGGACTGAACCGCGGTGACCCGCGCGTTATTGGCTTTGGCCAGGTTGCCGATATCCGCAGGGGATTTCCCGAAGTAATACCACCAGGACTTGGCGTCGGCGCCCGTGTTTGCGATCATGGCCACGGCGAAGCGGATGTTGCCGCCGCCGGTGTCATATGCCTTCAACGAGATCAGCCGGGCGTTGTTGGTGGAGAGATTCTTGGCCAGCGTCGCTGCGTCGATGCCCACGTACCACCACCACTGCTTGGCATACGATCCCGTGTTCTGCACGTAGGTCACGGTGAAGGCGCTGCCGGCTGCGTTATCCACCGCGATGTCGGTGATGCGCGCATTTTTGTTCTTGATGGTGTTGCTTATGTCGTTGAAACTCTGCCCGGTGTAGATCCACCACGCGGTCGGCGTGCTGTTTTCGTTGTCATCCGCGCCCCGCGCCGGCCGGGCGCCGGCCAAAATCAGAACGCTCAGGCACAGCAGAACCCACCGGGAATACTGCCACGCCATTCTGTATAAGTTCACCGATTTGAATTCCATGCTTCCCTCCTCTTGAAGTATCTGGCTCGAGCGTTGACGCTCCGCATCCCCGTTAACGACTCGCCAGACGGTTTAATTGCATATGGTCAATGATCGAGTCGGCCAGTGCACAGAAACAAGACGTTTCCGAGGGCAACCCACAATTCTTGAAAATGATCAAAGGATCAAATCACCAAAGGCCTCACATCATTCTCCGGAACAGCGCACACACAGCGCACGGTCGAAGCGATTGCAGTTGAGTAGGTCGGAGCCCCGCCCTCCACTGTAGAAGTTGAAGTGCCACGCCTCCCCAGAAGAATTCCCCGCCGATCTGCTCCACTGCCATCCTGAGAGTTTCAGATTACCCTTTACATGGTAAGTTTCTGTGCAGGAACCACCATTGCCGCACGGCACGGTGACGCTGATGCTGGGATCATATATACCCTGCAACTCGTCGATAGTGGGCAACCGCCAGTCGCTGTTGCCGCCCAGGCGTAGGTTGGCGCAGTAGGCACTGGCCTGGTTCCAGTTCACGTCCGAGTCGTTGTCATTCTTGGTCCAGATCAGTCCGGTTGCCGGGTCGGTCCAGACAGAGGCCATGTCGGAGTTCGATGGCGAGGCTGGCTGCTGGGCTTGTACAACGGGAAGCCACACCACCATCAATGCGATTAAAGAAAATATTCTGAGCATTCTCTCTCTCCTTATTCAGTACAGGTGGTCCGAAACGGACTTTCCACCTCAGCCGATTGGCGTTCACGAGTGCTTCCACAGGAAAGGATCAAATCACCAAAGGCTCCATATCATTCTCCGGAACGGCGCACACAAAGCGCACGATCGTTGACGCTGATGCCGAAAGGGCCGAACTCCGCTCCCCACCACTGAAGGCGAAGCCCCACGCCTCCCCAGAAGCATCTCCCGCCGAGCTGCTCCAATGCCATCCCGAGAGCTTCAGATAACCCTTTACATGGAAAATGCAAGAATCGCCATTACCACACGGCATGGTGATGCTAATGCTGGGATCATAGATGCGCTGCAACTCGTCGATAGTTGGCAACCGCCAGCCGCTGTTGCCGCCCAGGCGCAGGTTGGCGCAGTAGGCACTGGCCTGGTTCCAGTTCACATCTGAGCCGTTGTCATTCTTAGTCCATGTCAGCCCGGTGCCCGGGTCGGTCCAGACGGAGGCCATGTCGGAGGTCGATGGTGAGGCCGGTTGCTTTGCTTGTAGAACGTAACCGCGCATACATAGTGCACGTTTCATGTTGCTGACGTCGGGTCGGTAGGAGTACCGCATCCCATTGACGAAGCTGAAGAGCCACGCCTCCCCAGAAGCATTCCCCGAAGAACTGCTCCAGTGCCAACCAGACAAACGCAGGTTGCCCTTCACACGATAATCGACCCAATTGACGGAGTTGCTATCATTCCAAACTCCAGGGCTATTGACACTGGAGTCATAGATACCCTGCAACTCGTCGATAGTGGGCAACCGCCAGTCGCTGTTGCCACCCAGGCGCAGGTTGGCGCAGTAGGCGCTGGCCTGATTCCAGGTCACGTCCGATCCGTTATCTTGCTTTGTCCACATCAGGCCGGTGGCCGGGTCGGTCCAGACTGAGGCCATATCGGAGGTCGATGGCGAGGTCGGCTGCTGGGCTTGTACAACGGGAAGCCACACCGCCATCAATGCGCTTAAAGTAAATAATCTGAGCACTCTCTCTCCTTATTCAGCAAAGGTTGTCTGAAACGGACTTTCCACCGTAGCCGATTGGCGTTCACGTGTGCCTTCACGGGAGCTGCAGGTTGTATTAGCGCACAAGATCAAGTTGACTTGTGTTGGGTGACACGCCCTATAGCCGTTCATTACCTGCCATCACGAAGGGGTAATGGAAGAAACACAAGGGCGCGATTCACCGAAATGTGGTTAGTGGGATTTGATTTGCCTCCGGATATGGGGGATACAGGGAAAGTCCTAAGGCTCCGCTATAGGATGATTCCCCCCTCTTTTCCCTGTCAAGCTTTTTCAACCTAAATTGATAGGAATATGGAAGTTGAGTCGCATTCCGGCATCCCTGCCTGTCTGCCCTTTCCGCCCGCCGTCAACTCCTCCCCAACCCCCTTTTCGCCCGCCGTTAACCATAAATAGGTGATCTCTATCACAAATTCCCCCCTTCCATGGATGTAACCATAGCCTCATAGCACCCCAAAGGCACAGGCTCCGCTCATTCCCGCATTCCTCCATGGAGGCCGCAGTGAATCTCGACCCATCCGCATTCCAGGCTGACCCGGAGCTGATCCAGGCGCTCGAAAAGCGAGCCACCCCCATCTCCTGCGGCGAGGAGCGCGTTCTCTTCCGTCAGGGAGACGCCCCCCTCGGCCTCTACATTCTCAACCAGGGTGAAGCCACCCTCACCATGAACTCCCCGGCGGGTAAGCCCATCATCACCACCCGGGCAACTCCCGGTTCCCTGCTGGGTCTCCCCGGCCTCGTCGGCGACGAGCCCTATACGCTTACCGCCATCGCCCGCAACGGCGCCCATATCAGCTTCGTCACCCGTGACGACTTCGACGACCTCATGCATTCCGACCCGCTGCTGTCTCTCAAGGTCCTGCAGGTACTCGCCGCGGAAGTGCGCTCAGCCCGCAACGCCATCCTGCAGCGCTAAAGCCGGCCTCGCCGATTGACGCCCCAGCCTCCGCCCTGCGAGACTCACCCCATGCAATATCGCGGAAAAGTGGAGTATGCCCAGCAGCGCAAGCTCCGCGAGCGCAACACCCCTCTCTATCGTCTGGCCCACTGGCCCATCTGGATATGGGTCTTTTTCCTCGCCCCCGGACCCCTGACCTTCTCGCTCTTCGACCGCGGCTTTCACCTGGGCAACCTCATCTGGTTGGCCGCGGTCCTCGTCTGCACCGGCATCGCCGGCCTGCGTGGCCGCCTGCCCGGCTGTGAGCCCCGCCCCTACATCCTCCGCTTCGACGAGGACAAGCCCAATCCCCTCTACCGCCGCATCTGTTACACCTTCGCCTGGAACGCCGTCCTCAACTTCGCCCTGCTCAATCTAGCCGGCCTCCTCGTCGCCGCCCTCACCGGCCTCTGGCGTCTCAAGCAGATCTACACCTACGCCTATTTCCCGCTCTGCGCCCTCATCCTGCTTCTCGGCGCCCTGGGCAAGCTGCCCCGCATCGGCCCCTCCACCAAAAAAGAAGGCCTCGAGCGCCGCTACTTCTACGGCTCCGTCTGGGCCGTCACCGCCGCGCAAACCCTTCTGCTCATCCTCTGGAAGACCCTGCCCCGCACCCACGCCGCCGATCTAATCAAACTAGCCGCCTTTGTGGCTACGCTCCTATTCATGGGCCTGCTGGCCCAGCACGGCAAGCTCTACCGCACCCGTCCCATCCTCCCCGGCGAACTGATGATCTCCGACTGATCCCAACCACCAACCACGAATGATTGGGTGCCCCATCGGGGTGCCGGGGAACCGGGGTACCCTCTGGGTCGGGTCGGGCCCGCGCTTTTGCGGCAAGGGTGGGAAACCAAGAACCAGCGCTAACTCCGCAAACCCCGCTAACTACGCCAACTCCGCTTTCAGCTGCCTCACCTGCTAAACTCTCTCTCGTTATGCTCCTCGCCATCCTCCTCATCGCGGCCTCCGCTTACCTGCTCGGCTCCATCCCCACCGGCTACCTGCTGGTCCGCCTCTTCCGCCAACAGGACATCCGCTCCGTCGGCAGCGGCAACATCGGCGCCACCAACGTCCTCCGCTCCGGCGGCAAAGGCCTCGCCGCCGCTCACCTTTCTCCTCGACATGCTCAAAGGCTCGGTCGCCGTCTGGCTTGGCGTCCTGCTCGCCGTCCTCCTCACTCCCGCCCTGGCCTGGCGCGACGCCCAGGCCCTCGCCGCCCTCTTCGCCGTTCTCGGCCACATGTTTCCCGTCTGGCTCCGTTTCCGCGGCGGCAAGGGCGTAGCCACCGGCTTTGGCGTCTTCCTGGTCGCCGCTCCCTGGGCCGCGCTGGCCGCCATCGCCGTCTTCTTCCTCGTACTGCTCCTCAGCCGCTACGTCTCCCTGGCCTCCATCCTGGGCTCGGCCAGCTTTCCCGTCTTTGCCTGGTTCCTGGTCCGCGGACCCCGCACTCCCTTCTTCATCGCCGTCCAGTTCGCCGTCGCTCTGCTCATCATCGCCAAGCACCACCAGAACATCCGCCGCCTGCTCACCGGCACGGAATCCCGCTTCGGAGCCAGGAAAACCCCATGAGCCGCATCGCCGTCTTAGGTTCCGGCGCCTGGGGAACCGCCATCGCCCTCTCGCTTCACCGCCGCGGCGGCCACCAGGTCACCCTCTGGGCGCACAGCCCCGAAGCCGCCCAGGAGATCGTCGAAGCCGGCGAAAACACCCTCTTCCTTCCCGGCTTTCCCATCCCCCCGGAACTGGCCATCACCGGCGACGGCGCGGCCGTTGCCGAGGCCGAAATCGTCGTCTCCGTCGTCCCCTCCGAGTTCCTTCGCCCCACCCTGGCCCGCCTCCGCCCTTATCTCCACTCCGGCCAGATCATCCTCAGCGCCACCAAAGGCGTTGAAGACCACACCTTCCTGCGCATGACCGAAGTCATCGCCGCCAGCCTGGCCGAACCCGCGTTGTATCAGGGCACGACTTCGCAGCCTGCAATAAAACCCGATTCTCATCGCGCATCGTATAAAGGCACGGCTTCGCAACCTGCAATAAAACCCGATTCTCATCGCGCATCGTATCAAGGCACGGCTTCGCAATCTGCGGAAGAACCCGATTCTGATCGCGTCTTGTATCAGGGCACGACCGGGGACCCTCTGGGTGTCGTGCCGCAAACGCCGCAAAAAGAAGTCGGGGCTTTACAATCTGCGGAAGAACCCGATGCGGAGGGAGGCGGGGGTTTCAACCCCCGCATAAAGCCAACAATATCGACGGGGGCTTTAGCCCCGGAGGGAAGTTTCTCGGCCCTCCCCATCGGCGCGCTCAGCGGCCCCAGCTTCGCCCTGGAAGTGGCGCAGGGCCAGCCCACCGCCGTCACCGTCGCCTTTGCAGACCCCGCCATCGCCGCCCGCATCCAGCACGAGTTCTCCTCGGAGACCCTCCGCCTCTACACCAGCACCGACCTCATCGGCGTCGAACTCGGCGGCGCGCTCAAAAACGTCATCGCCATCGCCGCCGGAGTGGCCGCCGGAATCGGCCTCGGCCACAACTCCGCCGCCGCCCTCATCACCCGCGGCATCGCCGAGATCACCCGCCTCGCCGTAGCCTGCGGAGGCCGCCGCGAAACCCTTGCCGGCCTCTCCGGCGTGGGCGACCTGGTCCTCACCTGTACCGGCTCGCTCAGCCGCAACCGCACCGTGGGAGAAGCTCTGGGCCAGGGCCGCAACCTCCCTGAAATCCTTGCCAGTCTAGGCGGCAAAGTCGCGGAAGGCGTTCTCACCACCCGCGCCGCCCTCGGCCTCGCCCGCCAACACGGCATCGAAATGCCCATCACCGAGCAGATGGAGCTCATCCTCAACGAAGGCAAAGACCCCCGCGAAGCCATAAAAGCCCTCATGCTCCGCCCCGGCAAACACGAACACTAGGGGTTAGCCACCCAGGCGGACGCGGCCATCCGGCCGCGGGCAAGGGAGGGAGGTCGGGGTATCAACCCCGACATAAAGCCCCAGATCAATCTGGAAAATCAATCAGCGCGGCGTTAGCCGCGCTCACACTATGAAGACTCCTAGGCCCTCGCCGGCAGATCGCCCTGCTTAACGAGGCTTCCATTCAATCGTAGTGGAGTGCCAGGTATGCTTCCCGTGGCTGCAATTTTGTTTCCTTGTAGCTTTCCGGTCAATTCCAAGTCGAATTCGTTCAGGCCCATCACATTCGGAACACCCGCGAGATATTGTTTGACATGTACGCGGGCGTTAAGAGCATCACCCTGCTGTGTGTATGAACCTGTGTACAAAAAGCCACTGTCTCCACCGAACACGCGACCACCCACGAGAGTGACCACACCCGTACCCCAACCCTGCACGCCTGTGAACTGAATCGTCCAGAATCCTTCCATACTGATTTCTCCCTTCCGTCCCATTTGAACGGTATGTTTCAAAACTACGTTAATAACAAGAGCCAGGAGGAGATAAGCAGAAATTGCCCAGTCTGCCTCATCTGGTCAACAAAGAGACTCATAACCCCCAGAGGTTGCCCTGCATTCGCCACAAAGCCTAGAGTCGTTTTCTCTTTTGCAAGTATTCCGAAAGCGACTCACAACCTTCGCGTTCTAGAAGGGTGCTCAGATGCGCATCGCCTCTCATCCCAGGCGCAAATCTGTCGCCATATGTCTCACGCAACGTGTCGATACGTGTGTTGCTGTTCTTTTCCCGAATCTGCCCATCCTCATCACGATAGCGACCGTCCAAGCCAGTTTGATCTGCCACGAAAACACTCTCCTTTCTTAGAATTTTGCGACTACGGTACATGTCCAACCGGATTCATAGTCGCCCTTGCTACGGTTATTCTGCCACTGAAGCGGCTGGAGATTGTAGAGATCGTCCGTTCCACCGCTTGAGACTGGCTTGATGTGATCAATCTCCCAACCAGATCCAAAATCAACTGTATCCCCGTATGCCGAACGCTCGATCCACGCGCCGCATACATCCTTTCGCTTGAAACGCGGGTCCGCACCTAGAACAATTCGCCCCTTCTCCCACACGGCCTGAATAGTCTCGGCGTCAAATCCGCCTCCCCGAGAGCTTGTGTTCCTCTTCCTCATTCCCGTTAAAACCGACATCCGAACCTCCATAATTCCCCCATATGGGAATTTTCTTAAGCTAGTATCGCCGGAGATTCATAGCGTGTCAAGTTCATTTTTTCCTGCCGAAGGGAAAATTCCGATGTATCCTCGAACACTAGGAGGATTCATGCAAACAGATTTCGATCTCGCCCGGTTTGGTAAACGATTGCGGGAGGTCAGGTCGGAAAGCGGGATGACCTTGCGGGAAGTGCAAGAAAAAACGGGAATTAGCATTCAAACGCTTTCCAGAGTTGAGCGTGGAGATGCCAAAGAAATCGAAAGCAATACACTTTTGACTCTTGCCAATTGGGCCAAGTTGCCACTTGCACTTTTTGAAAAAGCGCCAATCATTGCCCGCTCAAGAACCGCACACAAGGGTGCATCCACCCCAGACGTTGTTGAATTACATCTCCGAGCGGATAAGAACTTGAACAAAACAACAGCACAACTCCTGGCCAAAATGTTCCGCGCCGCATATACACAATTGGTTTCTGAGATCAAGGAATGAACGATGGCCTTTCTTCCATTCAGCGAGAAATCTAAGGTTTGGGAGCCACTAGCACAGGAACTTCGCAGAAAGGTTCCTCGATCGAAGAACAATTCAGTTGCATTCGACCCATGGGAACTGGCTCCCAAGGTAGGCTTGCGCGTCGTAGACTGCGAATTCCAAGGACTTGACGAAAAGGAGGTGGATTACCTGTTAAATTCTGCAAGCGGCGATTGGTCCGGAGGCGTCTACGCTTCCCCGCTTGCAGACGGTACGCGGATATGCATGCTCAACCCTAGGCACCCGCGTAGGCGTAATAAAATCACTCTGATGGAGGAGATTTGCCACTGCTTCTTGGGCCACTCCCCAACATCGCTTGTCACAGACGGTGATGGTCGGTATCGGGATTTCGATAAGGCCCAGGAGGCCGAGGCGTACGGCGTTGGCACTGCGGTCTTGCTTCCTTGGAGTCTCTTCTATTCACGAATTAACAATGGGGACTCGATGGAATCCATCGCGGAGGAGTTTGATGTTAGCGCCGAGTTGGTCGATTACCGAATCAAGATTTGCGCGGCCACACACCTGTATCGAAGCCGCACGCGCAGGAGCTAGCTATAGAAAGGCGAGGCTAACCTACTACCCTACCCCTAGGAATCGCCCTAATTAGATGCGGTTATTCCCCTCCTCCGCCCCGTTTCATACTCCCAAATCGTTCCCCGCGTCCGGGATTCCTCGCCGAAGCTTTCCTCCGGATTAGAACTCCTCATCAGATTCAACCGCCGGCAATATATCGTTATCGCCCGCCACCCACACATACAGCGTGGGCAACAGAAAGACGCCGATCACCAGGTTGGCCAGCAGGCCGGGTGCCTCAGCTCTCGCTTCTGAGACCTGGGAATGCACGCGTCAAATTGAGTAAAAACTCGTTTTTTGAGTAAAAAGCAGCCGTTTTTGCGCGAACATTTTCCGGAAATATCGTATAAAATATACATATTAAACGACTTATCTTTATGCGCAAACAATTGAAAAACAGCAAAAAACTCCGCTTTTATCGCTACATGCTCTACCGGAAATCAACAACTTACAGCCCTCGCTAACCCGAAATGCGCTCAAAAAAACTCCAATTGTCCAATTTCGTCCAAATTCCGTGTGCCTCCGCGTACACATTTTCACGCCCAATTCCGCCGCTCCATAACTCCCATGATCCCTAGTCCCTTAGTCCCTCAGTCCCTAGTCCCTAGTTCCTTAGTCACTAGTCCCTGATCTCCGATCCTGCATTACACTCAATGAAGACCATGAAGCTTTTTGGCGGCCAAACCGACGCCCCCGAATCCGGCCCACTCGAGGACCCTAAGTCCAGCTTTTTCAGCCGCATGAAGCAGGCCGTCTCGCGCACCCGCGAGTCCCTCTCGGCCAAAATCGAAGACCTCGTCGCCCTCACCCGCGCCGTCGACGAATCCACCCTAGAAGGCCTTGAAACCGCGCTGCTATCGAGCGACCTCGGCGTGCAGACCACCACCGAAATCCTGGCTGCCCTGCGCGACCGCGCCCGCCATCAGGCTATCCAGGGCGGCGAGGAGTTGCGCGCCCTCCTCAAGCAGCAACTGCGCGCCATCCTCGAAGCCTCCATCTCCAACAATTCAAATGCCATGCCGCCCGCCGGCGACCCCGCCGTCATCTTCCTGGTAGGCGTCAACGGCACCGGCAAAACCACCACCATCGGCAAGCTCGCCTACTGGCATCGCGCCCAGGGCCGCACCGTCCTGCTCTGCGCCGCCGACACCTTCCGCGCCGCCGCCGTCGAACAGCTCCAGATCTGGGCCACCCGCGCGGGCGTGGAAATGATCAAAACCCGCCACGGCGGCGACCCGGCAGCCGTCCTCTACGACGCGATAACCGCGGCCAAAGCCCGCCATATCAATGAGTTGATCGTAGACACCGCCGGGCGCCTGCACACCAAAACCGGCCTCATGGACGAACTGGACAAGATGCGCCGCACCGCCGCCCGCCTCATCCCCGGCGCGCCCCATGAAGTCCTGCTGGTGATGGACGCCACCACCGGCCAGAACGGCCTCCAGCAAGCCCGCCAATTCACTCATTCCGTTGGCGTTACCGGCATCGTTCTGACCAAGCTCGACGGCACCGCCAAGGGCGGCATCGCCGTAGCCATCGCCCGCGAACTCTCGCTCCCCGTCCGCTTTGTCGGCGTCGGCGAACAGGTGACCGATCTGCTGGAGTTCTCACCAGCAGAATTTGTAGACTCATTACTGGAATAGAATGAACGCTTTAGACCAAAACTCGGACCAGGACCTTCACTGCATGCAGCGCGCCCTGGAAATGGCCCGCCGCGGCATCGGCGTCACCTCGCCCAACCCCGCCGTCGGCTGCGTCATTCTCGATTGCTCCGGCCAGATCGCCGGCGAGGGCTGGCACGAATACGACCTCGTTGACCATGCCGAGGTCATCGCGCTCAAGGCAGCCGCCCAGCACGCCGGCGACCGCCTCCGCGGCGGCGCCGCCTACGTGACTCTGGAGCCCTGCAACCATACCGGCCGCACCCCTCCCTGCACCCAAGCCCTTATCTCCTCGGGAGTTAGCCGCGTGGTGGCGGCTACCATCGACCCCAACCCGGCCGTGGCCGGTCACGGAATGGAGGCACTGCGTGCGGCGGGGCTTCAGACCAGCGTTGGGGTTTGTGAAAAAGAAGCGCGCCGCCTCAACGAGGGCTTTGCGCGCTGGTGCCAGCACCGCCGCCCCCTGGTGCTGATGAAGGTGGCCATGTCGCTCGATGGCCGCATCGCACCGCCTGCCGGGCAACATGTGCCGCGCCAGCCCTACTGGATCACCAGCGAGGCCGCGCGCCTGGCCGTGCAGCCGCTGCGCTGGCAGGCCGACGCCGCCATGGTGGGCGTGGACACTGTACTCGCCGACGACCCCATGCTCACCGACCGCAGCGGCCTGCGCCGCCGCCGCCCCCTGCTGCGCATCGTGCTGGACTCGGCCCTGCGCATGCCGCTGGACTCAAAGATGGTGGCCACGGCGCACGACGATGTGGTGATCTTCACTGTATCCAACGACGTAAGCCGCATCGAGGAACTACGCAGCCGCGGCGTGCGCGTGGAGGTGCTGCCCGCTGAAGCTGGGCGAGTCCCGCTCGGTAATGTGTTGGATCTATTGGGCGAAGAGGGCATACTGACGCTTCTTACCGAGACCGGCACGCGGCTGAATACGGCTCTTCTAGCTGGCGGCCTGGTGGACCGCATTCACCTCTTTGTATCCCCCCAGATCATGGGTTCCGATGCTGTGCCCGCCTTCCGCGGCATGGCGCATTCCATGCACATGGCGGAGGTTGAGGTGGAGCGCTACGGCAACGACCTGGGCCTGTGTTCGCTGCTCCGCGACCCCTGGCCGCAGGCCGGCAGTGAGTTATATTAAGCCGCATTGATGTGATAGAGTGGGCAACGGGCGGAAAGTGCCTGTCCAGATCGCCGGAATTCAGCACTCTCGCTGTTGTCTGGCACTGTGCCGCGCACAGTGCCCACTCCAACTTTAGCCATGTTCGTGTATGCGGGCATGCAAACTTGAGAAAAGGGGATGAATCGATGAATATTGACGAGCAGAGTCTTGGATTGGGATCGTTGACCCGGCGCAAGTTTTTCAAGATGGGCGCGGCCAGCGCAGTCACCCTCAGTGTAATGAACATGGTGCGCGCCAATGCGCAGGAAGCCACCGTTCACGGCAGCATGATCGATGTTCCTTTTGAAAAGCGCAATCCGCGCATCGCCTTCATCGGCACCGGCCACCGCGGAACCTCGCTGCTGGGGAATCTGCTTGCCGCGGGCGCACAGATTGTTGCGCTGTGCGACGTCCTGCAGGAACATGCCGATCATGCCGCCTCCATGGTCGTCAAGGCCGGCCAGCCTAAGCCGCCGCTTTACACCAACGGTCCGTATGACTTCGAAACCATGCTGGCCAGGAACGACATCGATCTGGTCCTGGTCGCCACCCCCTGGAGCTGGCATTGCGAGATGGCTGTCGCCGCCATGAAGCACGGCAAGGACGTGTGCGTTGAAGTACCCGCCGTGGTTACGCTGGATGAATGCTGGAAGATCGTCAAGACTTCAGAAGAAACGCGCAAGCACTGCATGATTCTGGAGAACTGCTGCTACGGCTACAACGAGACGCTGATTCTGCGCATGGTTCATGACGGCAAGTTCGGCGATCTGCTCTATGGCGAGGGCGCTTACCTTCATGATCTTCGCAAAGGTCTCTTTGGAGATAAAGGAGAGGGCCTCTGGCGCCGTGCGGAACACACCATGCGCGACGGCAATCTGTATCCCACCCACGGGCTCGGGCCCGTATCGAACTATATGGGTATTCAGCGCGGCGATCGCTTTGGATGCATTGTCTCCATGAGCTCGCTCCAACGCGGTCTTGATCAATATCGCCAGGAGCACCTGAAGCCAGGCGATCCGCGCTTTGAAGAGCGCTACGTGTGCGGCGATATGAACACCTCTCTCGTCAAGACCGTGAAGGGACTTACCATCACGGTCAAGCATACCGTCTCCACTCCTCACCCCTACTCTCGCGTCAACATGATTGCCGGGACCAAGGGCGTCTTTGAAGACTTTCCGCCCCGCATCTATTTTGACGAAATGAATAAGGATGAGTCGTGGGGATCGATCGACGATTGGAAGCAGTACGCGCATCCGCTCTGGCAGAAGGAAGGCGAGCTGGCCGCGAAGGTGGGCGGACATGGCGGCATGGATTTCCTCATGCTCATCCGCCTGCTGCAATGCGTGCGCGAGGGGCTGCCGCCAGACCTGGATGTCTATGACGCGGCTGCCTGGTCGGCGGTCGGCGCGCTCAGCGTCACTTCCGTCGCCAGTGGCAGCATGCCCATCGAGTTCCCTGACTTTACGCAAGGCAAGTGGATGCAGCGCAATGCCTCCGCCCTTGCCACCATGGGATAAATTCGGCGGAGTGTCCCAGAGCCAGCCCTGAGCGAAGCCCAAGGGGGTTCGCTTCTAGACTGAAGGCATTTTCACTTCTGCTCTTTACACAAATCGGGCCAGGCGGCTTTTCCTCAAGAAAAAGCCGCCTGGCCCGATGACGCAATGGCAACATGTGACGCGAGAACCGCTCTATATCCGGATAAATAGCTTTTTGCGGTACATCCAAAAGAGGATCAGCCAGTAGACAACCAATGTCAGAGTGCCCAGGACGATGGGTTGGAGCGCCGTTCCCATGACATTCAGAGCCCACCCCAGGTTGATACGGATGCACTTCTCGATGAAATCCTCACACAAAGACGCCATGACGTAAGCGGCGATGGAATTCATGCCGATGACCACCAGCGGAAATACAGTGCCGCGATGCTTCCTGACATCGACGAACCAGGAAAAAGCGGCCAGGAAGAGAAAGCATACGCCACCGCTGAACAGTGTCCACGAGGGCGTCCAGATGCGCTTCACGATAGGACAGATTCCGGTGAAGTGAAACAGCAGGCCGGCAGCCATCAATGCGGCTGCCGCCAGCAGAAACCTGCGCAGCGGAATGCGCGGCGCCGCGGCCTGAAACCAGCGGCCCGCAAAGACCCCCAGCAGCATGGTGCCCAGCGTGGGAATAAAGCTCAGCGTCACATAGCCGCCCGGGGCGTACAGGAAACGGCTGGAGCGGGGAAACAGGTTCAGGAACCAGACGTCGAACGCATAACCGAGGTTGCTGTTCTTGTTCCAGTGCGACGCGAAGCCGGTGTAAAAATGATGCCAATCGGCAGGCACGCCCACAGCCGCGTAGTTGAAGTTGGGGCCCGGCGCCGGATACAACGCCCAGGCCAGCCAGTATGCGAAGAGAATTCCTGCAAACGTGACCCACTGCCAGCGTGGGCGAAGATACGTAATCAGGAAGGCAAAAGTGTAACCGAGGCCAATCTGGCACAGAGTGTCATCGAAGGTGAATTCGGTCATTGAGCTGCGGGTGGACGAAAGGAAGACTCCCAGCGCCACCAGCACAAAACTGCGCCAGATGGTATGGCCCAGCATGCCCCGGAAGCTGGACCCTTTCTTCTGGCGGCTTCTGATTGAGTAGGGAAGCGCGACGCCGACCAGGAATGTGAAGGCCGGCTGGATGGTGTCGTGGAGGCTCATGCCCGCCCACTCGGAGTGGCTCTGGTTGAAGCCCAGAAACTGCCAGATGAGGCTATGGGGGAAAGATTGTGCTACGTGCGCCAACTGCAGGACTTCCGCCATCATCAGCAGCATGACCAGTCCGCGGTAAGCGTCAACGGCTATATTTCGCTCCAACTTTTGTTCCACACTCGCGACAGTCTCGCTCATTCGCCAACCCTCCGCGGAAATGGTTTTATTCGCTCATGGACCAGGACAAAAGAATCTCTGTTCTTTTGCAAACCGGCTTTTGTTTCATTTAGTGGTCGATACGAGTGTAATGGGCGCAACCGTACCTGTAAATATTTATTTATCATTTCGTTGATAAGCAAGAATACAAAGCCTGGAAGCGTCAGAGATGAAAAATTCGGCGACCGGATCGGACGTAAATTGAAATAGAAGGCCTCTCACAATATCCGTGGAAGATCGCCTTCATATACGAAAATAGGAATATGGCTTCCGTACGCATCGACAAGTGGCTGTGGGCGGCGCGTTTCTTCAAGACGCGGGCGCTGGCTCAAAAGGCCTGCGACCTGGGCCGGATTCACTCCAACGGCATTCAAGCCAAGCCGGCGCGGGAGGTCCGCGTGGGCGATATGCTGCAAGTCAGGAATGAGGGCGGCGAGTTTCACATTGAAGTGCTGCTGCTGAGCGGGATGCGTGGGCCGGCGGCGGTGGCGCAGACGCTTTACCGCGAGACCGAGGCCAGCAAGGAAGCGCGGGCCAGGGCGGCTGAAGAACGCAAGGCGATGCAGGAGTTCGCGCCGCTGCCTCAGCGCCGGCCCACCAAGCGCGACCGGCGCCGCATCATCCAGTTTCGGGGCAGAAGGTAACTGAAGGGCTGAGTGAATAAGTGCACCCGCCGGCACGTTCGCCTACCGGTCAATCGCTCGTATGATGACAACCTTAGCGGTAACATGCCCGACCAATGCCAACTTTAGTAGACTCAACGTCAGGATGCTTGTTTCAACCCCAACCATCTGCCGCTTCCCTTTCGCGCTCAAGATTCCCGCGCTGGCCGCGGCCCAAGAGAATTAGACAAGTAGGCCCATGCGATTCGAGCTATTTTTGGCAACGCGGTATCTGAAGGCCAAGCGGCGGCAAGCCGTGGTGGGCGTGGTTACCTCCATCTCCATCGCTGGGGTGGCCGCGGGCGTGGCCGCGCTCATCATCGCGCTGGCCATCACCAACGGCATGAGGCGCGACCTCGAGGACCGGCTGCTGGGAGCCTCGGCGCACGTGGACCTGATGCGCGTGGAGGCGGACGGTATCCGCGACTGGCAGCCGTTGCTCAACCGCCTGCGCGCGGTGCCCCATGTGACCGCAGCGGCGCCGGGAATCTACGGGCAGGTGCTGGTTTCGCGCGGGCCGCGCGCCGGATTCGCGCTCATCAAGGGCATCATTCCCGCCCAGGAGCGGACGGTCAGCAGCCTGCTCGATTCAATCACCGTTGGATCAGCGAAGGACCTCAACCCGGAGGCTGCGAATCGCAACGCGAACCCGGCGCCGGGCCAGAACACGGCCAACACCCCCTATCCGGCCCTGGTGCTGGGCAACGAAATCGCCGATCAAATTGGCGCCCAGGTGGGTGACAGCGTGCTGGTCACCAGCCCCCAGGGAGAGCTGACGCCGCTGGGCCTGGCGCCCAAATATCAGCGCTTCCGCGTAGCCGGCATCTTTCACTCCGGCTTCTACCAGTACGACGCGGCCATGGCCTTTATGCGCCTCAGCGACGCGCAGCGCCTCTTCAGCGAGCCGGACCTGCTCTCGGTGATCAGCTTCAAGGTGGACGATCTGGACCGCGCCCCGGCCATCGGCCGCGCTATCGAGCAGGCCGCCGGCAAGGGCTACATGACCACCAACTGGATGGAGCAGAACCGCGAACTCTTCCGCGCCCTCAAGCTCGAGCAGGTGGTCACCTTCATCGTGATTGCGCTCATCGTGATCGTGGCCGCGCTCAACATTCTCATCGCCCTCACCATGATGGTGATGGAGAAGACGCGCGACATCGCCGTGATGATGAGCTTTGGCGTGGAGCCCGCGCCAGGTGCGGCGCATCTTCCTGCTGCAAGGGCTGCTGATCAGCCTCATCGGGACTGCCGTGGGCCTCGCTGCTCGGCTACCTCGCCGCCTGGGCCGGCGGCCACTACCACTTCATCCATCTCTCCGCCGAGGTCTACTCCATCGATACGCTGCCCTTTGCTCCGCGCCCGCTGGATGGGGTGATCGTGTCCGCGGTCTCCATCGGCATTTCGCTGCTGGCCACGCTGTATCCCTCGTCGGCGGCAGCGCGCGTACTGCCCGCCGAAGCGCTGCGGTACGAGTGATCTCTACTGCGGCGTGATAATCCCGCCCACCGCGTGACGGCGTGGCAGGACGATGCCGCGATGATCGACCTCCGGCGGCGGGCCGGCGGGCTGGTCGAGCGCGGGCGCTGTTGCCCGCTCAATCAATGCCCCTCCGCAGGCGGGACACCAGTCGGCTGCGGTCTCAAGACTCAGCACGGCGTGGCATTGGCTGCAAACGCGTTCCATACCTGAAAGCTTACCGGATCGGAGCGGCCACGCAACAAACGTTGGGTGCCCCATCCTTTCGCTTTCTTCTTGCGAAAGGGTGGGATACCAGGAACTCCGCGCTGAAGGCAGCCAGCCGCACCGCAGGTGCCCCGCTACACTGGAGATATGCACCCTCCGGTTCGCCTGGTGGCAATCGACATGGATGGAACGCTGCTGCCCACCCTGGCAGGGGAGATCAGCCCGCGCACGAAACGGGCGCTCAAGGCGGCGCAGAAGGCTGGAATCACGCTGGCCATCGCCACCGGGCGGCGTGCAGCCTATGCGGCGCCGCTGCTGGAAGGGCTGGGCTTGCGAACGGATACGCCCCTCATCACGTCCAATGGTGCAGTGATTCGAACCCTGGGCGGCGAGCCCATCGACCACTGCCATCTCCCGGCTCAAGTCGCGCGCGGGCTTTGTGGGTTGCTGCGGCCATTCGGAGCCATGGTATTCACCTTTGATAAGCCGGGACGCGGCGAACTGGTTCTGGAAGATCTGGAGCAGGTCCACGGACGAATCGCCCTGTGGATCGAGGCTAACCGCAACGCCATCGAAGTGGTCAAGCCGCTGGAACTGGCGCTCAGGGACGGCGAGGACCCCATTCAGGGCATGGTGGCCGGGAGTCTGAGCAGAATGAGAGAGGCCGAGACGGTGCTCAAGGCCAGCCCGTGGGCCGGTAGTTGCGAGTGCGTCCGGACCGAATATCCGGCGCGCGATCTGTCCATCCTGGACCTGATGCCGCATGGGATCTCCAAGGGCTGGGCGCTCGAAAGGCTGTCTGCCCGGCTGGGTGTGGATCGCAGGGAGACCATGGCCATTGGCGACAATTGGAACGATGTGCATATGCTGGAGTGGGCGGGTCAGGGCGTAATGATGGGTAATGCGGCAGGCGAGTTGCTCGCCATGGCCAAAACGTGCGGCTGGCAGCAGGCCCCGCCCAACGACCAGGACGGCGTAGCCGTGGTGCTGGAAGCTCAGGTGGCCAGGCTGGCCAAACGTTCTGTAGCCAAAGTGTGACTGCAAAGTCAGAATAGGGATGTGCATTTGGGAATGCGCGGGAAGATATTCATCACGGCGGCAGTTCTGGTAGCCCTTGCTCCGGCGGCGCGGGCGGGCGAACGCGTGACCCTGCGCAACGGATTCGACTATTTCTGCGATCATCACGCACAGGTCGGGGACCACATCCGGCTCTACATAAGCGCAGGCGAGGACGGCTACCAGGATTTCGCCCCTAGCGAGATCGAAAAAATTGAGACGGTCCCCGATCCGCCTAAGCCACCTGAATCCGCTGGAATTGCACCGTCGGAAACCCCGGCTGTGAGTACGGATGGAAAGCTTTCCCCAGCAGACCTGGCCGAGATGCTCAACAAGGCCAGCCATGAGCACAACCTGGACGTGGACCTGCTGGCCAGCCTGGTGAAGGCCGAAAGCGGCGGCAATGCACGCGCTGTCAGCCGCGCCGGCGCACGCGGGCTGATGCAGTTGATGCCGGGAACAGCCACCGAATTAGGCGTGCAAGACAGCTTTGAACCCCGGCAGAATGTGCGTGGCGGCACCGCCTACCTGGATGCGCTGCTCACCCGCTACCACGACAACCTGGCACTGGCGCTGGCCGCCTACAACGCCGGCCCGGAGGCGGTGGACAAGTACCACGGCATTCCCCCCTACCACGAGACTCGGGCCTATGTGGCGCGCGTGATTCACGAGTTCAACCGCCGCGTGCTGGCCCGCGAGGCCGAAGCGAAACGGGCGGCCTCGCAGGCCACAACCTCGCATAACTGAGCCGCCTCATCAAACCTGGGGAGTCAACCTTGGTAAGGGAGCGGTCGCGGCTGGCGCTGGAGTCACTATCAGAGCCCTTTTTCAGACGCTTTTCCTATATTTATCGATTCGCAAACTCGATTTAAGCCGCTGCCGCTCGATGAACCATATGCCAATTGAGGGGTTCCCTGAATCTCTTGGCTTATCACATCTATATGTGTTGACAGTCACATGCGGACGTGATAACGATTAAATATGGAAGGGGCAAAAAAACCATCCTCAGAACACCTTCCCTAGACCTTCCCGCGCAAGTTGTTGTAAACAAAGGCCTGCGCACAACTTCCCCGAACGTAATGCCCTTGAAAGTGGGGTCGGTAAGTCGCATTATGGTGCGGTCCGGGCGGTACTGGCGGTTCTCTTCGTACACCTTTGACCTCAAGACTGGTGATTTAACCTGCCACAGGGCATGGCTGCGCCTTGAGCATCAACCCAAATCGTTCCTTCCCACGGAGCGATTCAGCCCCCCAGTTACAAGAATGAGCAACGCTCTGACGATTTACCTCCTTGACACGTGCTTCCCGCTTTGTCATTCCCTTTTTTGACCCTTGGGCGTGGGATCCCGTGAAACTCAACATGTCTCAAATCCTGAACCAAAGAAATTCAGCTTGCTGAACCAAGAGGCCCACCCGGCGGTAACGGGTGACAGGTATTTCCACCGTAACCAACAAAGAACGACAGGAGGTTATCAAGTATGCAGCAAATGAAAATTCGTGGTGTGATTGCGATAAGGCTCATGGCCTTCATTCTCGTCACATTCTTCGCGGTTGGCGCGGCGTATGGGCAGATGCAGACCATGCAACTCCAGGTTCCGTATAAGTTCACCGTTGGCTCCAAGGTGCTGCCGGCGGGGACGTACAGTTTCTCAGTGAAGAACAACAGGCTCGAGGTGCAATCGGCCACCGGCGGGACGGTTCTCGGGATCATCATCACTCAGATCAGCGGGCCAGGCCAATTTCTTCAGGGCGGTTCCCTGGTATTTGACACCACGGGTGGCGGCCACATCCTCTCTGAAATATGGATACCCGGCCAGGATGGACAACTATTGCACATTACCCCGAAAAGCCACAGCCGCGATGTCCTGTTAGCTTCCTATCTGAACCAGAGCGGCACCAGCACTGGAAAGGCGGCTTACAATCAGACCTGCGGTAAATGTCATGGCATGGACGGCAAGGGTGATGCGGATGCGGACAAATACTTCAACACCACAATTCCCAGGCTCAGCTCAGCAGATGTGCAAAGCAAGTCGGACGCGGAGTTGAAGCAGATCATCACTCAGGGCAGCAGCGCGATGCCTCCGGTTGAGGTCGATGAGGCTGGCTTCCGGCATCGTCTCCCGGCGCAAGACGTGGACGCCGTGATTGCTTACGTGCGTACTCTGAAACAGTAGTTTGCCTCTGGAATCGAAATATCGAGTCTGCGCTCTCTGACGTTGAGGCGGGTGGTCCAAGCGCCTGCCAGGCTTCCCGCTTCGCGTCGAGAGCTCTTAATGGTTTGCGCGGCCCACAAGAATCCGTGGCGTCCGCGCCTGGCTTTAGCCCTGCCTGAACCACCTGTTCGCTAATAAGTTCCACGTGAAACCGCGCCAGGTCGCCCCTGCGCACGGTTATTGGACAAACTGTGGCCAAAATCCGGACAGAGCCAGCCTGCTTGCGTTGTTTCCGGCGGCTGGGGAACCACAAATTCATCGTATATCTTCGCAGAGATGACGGTTTGTGGATATCGAATATTTTCGTGGAAGCAAAGAACGCAATTCACGCGCCTTGATGAATCTCCAGAATTCTACTCCATGCAAATGCCCGTTACGAGCAACTACAGTACTTCTCCGCTTGCTGAAGAGTGAAACCGCTTACGTTGAATGGAAATCCTGTTTAAAATGATCGCAGGCTGCCTATCATGCCAAGGAAATCGCGACAGCGCAAATCCCGTGGCCAGCGCCCGCCAGAGGCACTGGCCGGGAAGACTGTTCCTATTGCATCCTCAACCCATAAGCCGTGGCAAATTGCCGCAGTGTGCGTCGTCCTTGCGATGGTTACCTTCTTTACCTTTCGGGATGTGCGGAGCAGCGATTTCCTTACCTACGACGATCTCGGCTATATCCTGCAGAACCAGCACGTGCGGCAGGGATTGACCATGCAGAACATGGCGTGGGCGTTTACCACCTTCTATGCTGCAAACTGGCACCCGCTGACGTGGATTTCCCACATGTTGGACTGGAATTTTTATGGCAATAGTCCCGGCGGCCACCACATAACCAATCTGTGTTTGCACGCCGCCAATGTCATCCTGCTATTTTTATTACTTTTGTGCATGACCGGTTATACAGGCCGTTCCGCCATAGTCGCATTCCTGTTCGCGCTGCACCCCGCCCATGTCGAATCCGTTGCCTGGATTGCTGAACGCAAAGATATTTTGTGCGCTTTTTTCTGGTTCGCCACGCTGCTGGCTTATGCATGGGATGTGCGCAAACCTTCCTGGAAACGTTACCTATTGGTGGCCTGCTGCTTTGCCTGCGCTTTAATGTCAAAACCCATGGCCGTCACACTACCGCTAACTCTGCTATTGCTTGATTACTGGCCATTGCGCAGAATAACCTTCACCCGGGAAACGCGCGCGCGGTGGTTCTCATCATTTTTGCAGTTATGCGTTGAGAAATGGCTGTTTTTCCTGATGGCAGCTATCTCCAGCGTCATCACCCTTTTCGCGCAGCGGGCCGGCGGCACGGTAGCTGCGCTTCAAGTCTTGCCCTTGTGGGAGAGAATCTGCAACGCGTTGATAAGTTACTGGCGCTATGTGCGCATCATGTTCTGGCCTGATCCACTCACGGTCTATTATTATTATGATTTAAAAAACATCAGGGTCTGGGCAGCGGTGTTATCGGCCATCGCGCTCTTGCTGGTTACTGCCGTTTGTTGGCGTTTCCGGGGAAAAAGGTCTTATTGCCTCGTGGGCTGGCTGTGGTTCCTGGTAACACTGGCGCCGGTGATCGGTATCGTGCAGGTTGGAGAGCAGGCCATGGCCGAGCGTTACACTTATGTTCCTTTTATCGGCCTTTTTGTCGCCGTGGTCTGGCTGGCAGGCGATGCAGTGGCCAAATTTCCAAAGCTCAGAATAGTTACTCAACTGCTTGCGGTTGCCGTCATATTGGCCTGCGCCGTAAAAACCGAGGCGCAGGTCAAGGTGTGGAAAAATTCGATAACGCTTTTCAACCATGTTCTTGCCATCGACCCGCGCGGTGCAGCTCCCAATTTCAGTATGGGCATTGCGTACATGAGCCAGGGGAAGTATGCCGAGGCGCAAGAATATTTCGAACGCGCATTGACCTACAATCCTTCCCGGCCTCTGATTCTTTCTTATTCCGCCTTATGCATGATGCGAACCATGATGCAAACCCATGACCGTCGCGATCTGTCGCTTGCGGAGCAACGCCTCGAACAGGCATTGCGTATTGCTCCTGACGATCCCGATGCCCTGACCGACATGGCGCTGTGGCATGCCCTGGTAGGCAGGCCGAAAGATGAGGAGACGTACAGTAGAAAGGTGATCGCCGCCTTTCCGGATTTTGTAACGGCCCGTCTTTATCTTGCCGACTCTCTCCTGGCGCAGAACAATCTTGACGAGGCAGCTCAGGAGTACCGTCAAGCACTGGCCATGGAACCGGATAATTACGATGCGCATGACGGCTTAGGCTTTGTTTTGGTCAAGCGGGGAAAGACGCAGGAAGCGCTTAAGGAATTCCGGCTTTCTCTGGCCAGCAATCCCAACCAGGCCATGATCCATTACAAAGTGGGCAGGATCCTTCTGGAGACGCATCAGCCCTCCGAGGCAGTAGATGAGCTTACCCATGCTCTGCGGTTAGATCCGGCCAATGCTGATGCGCACAATGACCTCGGCGTAGCCCTGTTTCAACTGGGGGAAGAGGAAAAAGCCGTTGAGCAGTTCAATGAAGCACTACGGATCGATCCGGCCTATTACGATGCAAGGCGAAATCTCGATATTGTTCAGGCCCGGATGAATAACAAAATGGGAAGAAAATGAAGAATGCCGGATGCATCTTCCCGCTTGCTAAGTGCACGGACTTGATATGCAGCGGCTGCCAACACGCCTGATTCTTGCCAAATCTTTTTTGCGACTTAGCGGCTCTGGCGGAGCGGTAACGCAGGGAGCGGTGAAAACAGGGGCAACCGGTCCCCCGCTCTATAGAATAAAGTGAGACTGTGGCGGAACGGAGCACGCTTGAAAAAGAATCAGTTGATCCTGAGTTTGGTGGTGGTGCTGGCGCTGGTGGCGCTGGCAGTCTACGAACAGCACCAGCATCCCTTCGACTGGCACATGTTTCTGCAGCAGTTTATGAAGGCCGACTGGCGAAGGGTGGGCATTGCCGCCGGCTGCATTTATCTTGCCTACTTCTTTCGTTCGGCGCGCTGGGCCCAGCTGCTCAAGCCCAACAGGAAGGTGTCGCTTTTCTCGCTGCTGGGCACGCAGGTAATAGGCTTTACCGCCATTGCGCTGATCGGCCGCATTGCGGACCCGGTGCGTCCCTATCTGGTGGCCAAAAAGACCGGCCTTCCCTTCAGCACGCAGATTGCGGTTTACATTGTGGAGAGGCTCTTTGACGCCGGCTCCATGGCGCTGCTCTTCAGCCTCCGCGATTTTGTTGGCGCCAGCCGGGGCGCTCCCGCATCCTGAGGTATTCAGGAAGTTTGGCTACTGGGGACTGGCTGGCACCGCGATAGGCGCGTTGTTCCTGTTTGCCGTGCGCTTATCCGGCGGGGTGGTTGCCTCGTTTTTTGAAGACACGATTGGTTTGATCTCCAGGAAGCTTGGCCATGCCGTGGGAAATAAAATACGCGCCTTCCGCACCGGCCTTGACACGCTGCGCACGCCCGCCGATTTTGCCATCACGCTGGCCACTTCGCTGGCCATGTGGTTGGTCATCATGCTGGCCTATCTGGAAGGAACGGAGGCCTTTGTCGCCGCTCCACACCGAGCATCGGTAACCGTGGTCAAGTGTATGGTGCTCATGGTTTCCAGTGGGGCGGCCAGTATCGTGCAGTTGCCGGTGATTGGCTGGTTCACTCAGATTTATGCGGTGGAGAAAGTTCTTGAGCCCCTCTTCGGCATGGTGCCCGAAGTGGCCAGAGCCTGCGCCACTACGCTGCTTGCAGCCACTTTCCTGGGCATTGTGCCGGTGGGCCTGGTCTGGGCTCAGTTCGAGCATGTAAACCTGCGCAAGGTCACCGTGGAGAGTGAGCACGCGGGCGAGGGGCTGGCCTTGGAGAAGGCCGAGGAGCCGGTGGAGTACGGGAGCTGACGGGCCAATGGACCGATCCGTTCCCTGTTGGCAAGTGAACGGCTTAGAGGGTTGGCGGGTCAGCGGCCGGCGGCTCCATCGCAGCTAACGGTATTGCGGGTTTGATGAACCGGATGGTATCCGGGCCGACGGCCCCGCCGGTCATTAGCATGCTCATGGCCTGCTCCATGTTCATGTCCGTCTCGGTGACCCTCTGCATGGGCAGAATCTGCAAAAAGGCCGAGGTCGGATTGATGGCGTTGGGCAGCAGCACCGCGGCCAGCAGCTCGCCGCTGGTGGAATCGGTGAAGGTGCGGGTGAGGAAGCCAATGCTCTTCTGCCCTGGGATGGGAAAGTCCACCAGCACCACGCGCTGGCTGGACTCTTTCTTGGCCATCATGCTGTCCAGCAATTGGCGCACTGAGGTATAAACCTTGGCCACAAAAGGCAACCGCTCCAGCGTGGCTTCGAAGAGATTGAAGGCCTGGCGGCCTATCACCACCGAGGTCAGGCGGCCCACCACGTAGAGCACAACCAGGGTGAGCACGACGGCCATCGCCGACTGCAACCATGGCTGGCTCAGCCACGCCCGGGGAAAGAGGACGGCAAAGAGCTGCACCACGGGCAAACCGGCCTTGGCCAACGTGCCGAGGAGAAAACTGAAGATTACGTAGGTGACAAGCAGCGGTCCGATGGTGATGATGCCGGCCAGGATGTTGCTTTGCAGGCTGCGTAGCGTACGGGTAAGAACGGGTTTCACGCGCCTCTCCTGGCTACGAGGATACGCGACCGCGGCCACCGCGGCTGTGTAGAACGGACCGCTAACCTCGACCCTGGGAGATAACCTGTGTACCCATCTTGCGGGCGGCCTCCGGGAGCGCCCTTATGGACGGGATACCGGCCCCGGCGCCAGAACCCAGGGGTCCACCGTCACTGGCGCCGCGGAGCGTCGGAATTTACGCCTGAACCAGTCCGCAGCATACCTCGAAAATCTCTTATTCAGGGCGAAATCCTTTATAGTGAATGGAGAAGGAGGCGGATGAACGACTCAGAGGGATATGGTCTGGATGGACCAAACGACTCAGGCCGCCGGGTAGTGAACGCCAACGGACCGCATCCGCGTGCGGTCGGGTCCCCACTCCCGCTCGGTGGCGGGAGCACCCCCCTGCCGCCGGCTCGTGGCGATTCGCAGCGCTTCACGGCTGCGCCACCGCCAGGGCGCGCGCTGGCCAACTCGCCCTCCTCGGGGAGTCCTCCGCTGGAACTGCCCTCCAGCCTGCAGCGCGCCGTGAATGCGTTGCGCGCGGCGTTGCCGTTTGTTCAGAAAATTTTGCCTCTGCTGGACGGAAACTTTGGCACCGCCGTCTCCAATATCCTGACCCAGCATCCCCACACGCCTCCGCCTTCCCCGCCGGTCAACCTTGCGCCCCTTGAGGACGGCTTGACCGAGCTGCAGACGCAACAGCGCGAGCTGCGCAACCAGGTCGTGGAGCAGAATACCTCCCTGAAGCGGGTTGAGGACCAGCTGGAACTGGTCCGCGAAGCCACGGACCGCAATACGCTGGAACAGCAGGAACTGCTGGAAGACCTGAAGGTGGTGGGCAACAAAGTCAATTGGTTTGCCCTCTTTGCCTTGGCCCTGCTGCTTATTTCCGTGCTCCTGAATGTGATTCTGTATCTCCACATCCAGCGCGTTCTGCCGTAGAGCGGATTCGGGGCAACCGGGCCGGGAGGGCGTCAGAAATAGCCCTGGAACGGAAGAACCGCTCCAAACTCATTGAAAGCAATGCTTCCTGGTGATGGTGCTCCCCATATCAAAATGGGCTGGCTGTTCTAAAAGAGGCTTATTTTCGTACTGTCAATCAATATATTGCTTATGTAAATACTGATTTGATTGATTTTGCTAACATTTACGGCCTTCGCCATTTGTGCTGTTGCCACCGTATTTTCAGTGGGCTACTATCGGCTTAGTTCATCCGGTTCAACTTATTACGATCCGGCCAGATGCCCACTATGCAGTTGTTCCCTCGTTCACAGAGCTTCACCAACCGGCGGCGCTTACCGGCGCACGCACACGGAGTGTCTCGCCATGGCATGGTATGCCTACTGCATCGGTGAAAGACAAGCCTTTCCTGAAATTGCCCGTCATCGTAAACCTGTTCCGATGGAATCGGTTCTCGGTGTAAGCGGCAACCAGGTTTTTCTTTATCCCGCCAGTGACCTCGCTATCGTAGTCAGCGAACACAATCCCGCGGAGACCCTGAACCAGAAATCCGGCGTAGACCACGCCCGGGTCATCGCTGACTGTTTTCAGCATTCCACGGTACTGCCTTTCCGCTTTGGAACCGTCTTCAACGACGACGAAAGCCTGCGCAAGTCCATCCGCTCCAACCAGCGCCAGTTTCTGGGCAACATCGACAAGCTGCGCGGCAAGACCGAGATGCACCTGAAGATCTTCGTCGACGACTTGCTGCGGCCGCGAGATCGACCGGCATCAGCCGGCCGAGGGCGTCGGGCCGGCAGTATCTCACCAACCTGCGCGAGAACGCGGCCCGCACGCGCGAGCGCCAGACGCGCGCGCGCGCGGTCAGCTTCCAGATGCACCGGCTGTTCATGCCTCTGGATGAAGAGGTAAGCTGCCGGCTTACCGAAAGCGGCAAGATGGTGCTGGACATCGCCCACCTGATCGACCGCAAGAATGTAGAACGCTACCAGAGCAAGTTCGCCACCACCAGCGCCATGATGCGGGAGTGCCAGATGCAGCTCTCCGGCCCCTGGCCGCCTTATCATTTCGTTCACCGCCTCACCCGTTCGGCCCATGCGCAGCCGGCCGCCTGCGTTCCGGCCCAGGCTCCAGTGCCCGTGGCCATGCCGGTGACACACATCCCGGAACCGCTGTCGGCGCTGATATAAGGCAGAGGCAACCGGCTCCAGGCCAACCGGACATATCGCCCGGTAGCTCCTTCGCGTAATGACAATCTAGGCAGTTGGAGTACGGGATAATGCCCATACCCCACCGCGCAGATTTATTTGAAAGCTTCCTCAGTGCGCCGTAGGGATGGTCGCGTATTTGCCCGCTTTGGCCCACAGCCAGTCGCCGCCCTCGGAGGGGTTGTCGGGATCCTTGACCACGTAGAGCAGCACGGTGGTAGGCGCAAAGCACTGCCGGTAGATGAGTCCCATGCCCGTGCCGGTACCCGGCTTCATCAGATTCACGCCCAGGTTGAAGTAGGGGGGCGGGGTGTCGATGCGCACCATGCCGTTGCGGATCTGATTGGTGATCTCGCGGATGCCCCCGCCGGAGAAGGTCTGAGAGCCATCGCGGCCCATGCCAAAGACGTAGTGAGGCGGGCTGTCCACGTTGTAATTGGTGTCGATGGCCACCTGGAATTTAGTGCCGATGGGAGCCATGCTTCCGGCGCGCACCACGCGCAGCACCACCGAACAGGAGGTCTTCGAGCCTGGCCCATAGTTGGCGTTGACGTAGTTGCCGGCGCTGTCGCCGGTCTCGGCGGCAATGAGCTCAGCCTCAGTGGGGGCGCGATGAACTGAGGCGCAGGAGGCGGGCAGCGCCAAAACCGATGCCGGGGGCGGCGCCAGGGATACTTTCCTGATGTCCACCAGCGTCTGCATGGCGTCGTTCGCGGGGCCATACATCGCCCGCATCACCAGGCCGTCTTTTTCGTCCAGCCAGGCCTTCAAGCGGGTCTGCGCATCGCCGCCTTCATAAACCGTGGTGGGTATTCCGCTCAGGGTTTCAGTGCCCGTGGGCTTCAAATCTCCTTTGGCGATATCGGCGGAGATTTCGACCGTCATGGCGAAGGGATCGCCCCAGTCTCCCGAGAATGATGCGCTACTGCAAACCGGAGGCGCGCCGGCCGGGCCCCATGAATACGAAGTTCCCTCCTTGAGGTCGTAAAGAGTGAGGGTGTGCTGGGCAGTCTGGCGCACATCCAGCAGGGCCTTGGAGCCGTTTCGGTAGACAGTGGTGGTGATGGGATTGCCGGCTTCGCCGCCGGCTTCCGTGATGGTGTAGGCGGTGGGCGGCGTTTGCGCCTGCAAAAGCGTTGAGAAAGCCAGAATTCCCAGGCAAATCGGGATTCTTGAAGTGAGCATGGGGAAGTCTCCTTATTGGCAATGGATGAAGCCGTATGCAACCTGCACTTTTAGTGAACTATACACTTCACTCCCTATTCCCTATTCCCTACTCCCTATTCCCTGCTTTTTACAGATCCCTCCAATTGGGCCCAAAAGCCAGGTCGGCCAGCAGGGGAACGTTGAGCTTCACAACCCCCTCCATCTCCGTCCGCACCAGCGTCTCCACCTCCGCGGTCTCCTCCGTGGAAACCTCGAAGAGCAGCTCGTCATGCACCTGCAAGAGCATGCGCGTCTTGAGTTTGCGCTCCGTCAGTTGGCGGTCGATAGCGATCATGGCCAGCTTGATGAGGTCGGCCGCGGTGCCCTGGAGCGGCGTATTGATGGCCGTCCGCTCGGCAAATCCGCGCTGATTGGGGTTGCGGCTCTCGATATCCGGGATGGGCCGCACCCGTCCGAACATGGTGCGCACCTGCCCCTCCCGGCGCGTCTGCTCCAAAGTCTTTTCTATGAAGGTTTTGACCCCCTTGTAACGGGCAAAATAGCGTTCGATATAAGCCCGCGCCTCGGCCTGCGGAATGCCCAGTTGGGCGGCGAGCCCGAAGGCCGAAATCCCGTATACGATGCCAAAATTGACCGCCTTGGCGCGGTTGCGCGTCTCCTTGTCCATGGTCTCGGCCGGCACGCCGAAGACCTCGCTGGCCGTAAGTGTATGAATATCTTTGCCTTCAGCGTAAGCCCGCACCAGCAGCGGATCGCCGCTTAAATGCGCCAGCAGCCGCAACTCGATTTGCGAGTAATCCGCCGAAAGCAGTTGCGTGCCCGGTGAGGCTGTAAACGCCGCCCGAATCTCCCGGCCCAGCTCGGTGCGAATGGGAATGTTCTGCAGGTTCGGATTGACGGAGGAGAGCCTTCCCGTGGCCGTGGCCGCCGCCTGAAAGGTGGTATGCACGCGCGACTCGGAATCGGCCAGCAGGGGCAGCGCGTCAATGTAATTCGATTTGAGCTTGGACAGATGCCGATATTCCAGCACCAGACGGGGAACTTCGTGCTGTTCGGCCAGTTGCTCCAGAACGTCCTGCGCGGTGGAAACCGCCTTACCCTTCCCACGGCTGGCCGGCGCGGGTAGTTTTAAATCAGTAAACAGCACTTCGCCAAGCTGCTTGGGCGAATTGACGTTGAATCGCCGCCCGGCGAGTTCGAAGATGCGCTCGCCCACGCGTTCAATCTCCACGGCAAATCGCTTTGCAAGCCCGTCCAGCACACCGATGTCGATGCGCACGCCGGCTTGCTCCATGCGGAAAAGTACCGGCGCAAGCGGCAGATCGATTTCCTGATAAACGCGCCCCACGCCCGCCTTTTCCGCCTCGGCGCGCAACGCGGGAACCAGCGCATGAATGGCCGCCGCGCCCGCGGCCAGCGTGGAAGGCGCGGGTTGGCCGTGGCGCGCCGCCACATCGGCCAGTGACTGCGTGGCGTGGGTGGGATTCAGCGCGTAAGAGAGCAGCATGGTGTCGTCGACCGCGCCGCGCAACTGAATGCCTTGCGCGGTAAGCAGATGGAGAGCCGACTTCCAATCGTGCGTCCGCTTGGGCGCCGCGGCGTCTTCCAGCAGCGTGCGCAATTCAGCGGTAAGCGGCAGATGCAGGGCTATGTCGGGCTCGGCACACACGCCCACGCTGAAGCTGCTTTGTTTTTCCGCGGCTTCGGCCACGTCCAGCAACGAAAGCGATTGCGGCGCTTCGTCTTCAGCCTCCTGCGGCGCTGGCGCTGCCGCATCGAGCGCAATAGCAAATCCGTGAGAGCACGCGGCAACGTAGAACGAGTCGATCTGGTCGGCGGTTGGCTCCTCAATCAGCTTGACGGTGGGCGCGGTTTCAGAGGGGGCCAGATCGCGCAGCATGGAGGTGAACTCAAGCTCGGTGAAAAGCTCGCGGCAAGCTTCGAGATCCGGCGGCTGCGTCTCCATGGCGCACAGATCCAGCGCCAACGGAACATGGCAATCAATGGTGACAAGTTCCTTGGATAAAAGAACAGAGTCCCGATTCTGCTGCAGCGATTCGCGATAGCTCTTGCGCTTGACCTCGCTGGCGCGGTCCAGCACCGCCTCCACGCTGCCGAATTCCTGGATCAGTTCCACGCTGCCCTTGTCGCCGATGCCGGGCGCACCGGGAACGTTATCCACGGCATCTCCGCGCAGGGCCATCACATCCACAACCTTCTCCGGCGGCACGCCCAGCGTCTCGGTCACCTTGGCGGGATCGAGAATCAGGTTATCCTTCTGCGGATTGAGCATCCTCACCGTGGGCGTGACCAACTGCATCATGTCCTTGTCGCCGGAGACGATGAAGACCTCGTGCTCACTCTCGGCGGCTTCGCGGGCCAGGGTGCCGATCACGTCGTCGGCCTCAAAGCCCTCGGCCTCCAGGATGGGAATGCGCAGGGCCTCGAGCGCGCGGCGAATGTAGGGAATCTGCCGCCGCAGGTCCTCGGGCATGGACTCGCGATTAGCCTTGTAGCCCTCGTAACCAACCTCGTCGAAGCTCTGGGTCTTCGAGTTCCACTTGCGCAGCGGACCCATGGTACGGGCGCGCTCATCGCGAAAGACCTCGCCGCTCACATCGAAGACTGCGGCAAAGTATTTCGGGGCAAAGTCCTGGCGCAGCTTTTTGATCATGTTGACAAAAACGTAAATAGCCGCCGTGGGCAGCCCGCCGCGGGTAGACATGGGCCGGCTGCGCTGCATGGCGTGGTAGGCGCGAAAGATGAACGACATGGAGTCGAGCAGGAAGACGGGCGGTTTGGCTTGGTCGGGCACGTTAGAGAGTCTAACAGGGGACAGAGATCAGGGGTCAGGGGGCGCGCCAAATGACGTGATGTTCTTTGTTGCCAAGCATCACGATGGAAGCAGCAGATGTTCGGCGAGTTTCGCCAGTTGAAGGATATTTGAGGTCAGCTACTCCGATCTGTGTTTCATAGCCGGCTGCGTCGGCCAGGTCAAGGCCAGGCATACCTCGACTTGCAAAAAGGCCAATTCGGGTATTCTCGTGCTCCTGCACCTGCACACCAGCAGAGCCACCGTCAATCATGATGGCGGTGTCAACATCGTTGGTAGCTGGCCATTCCAACCCCTGTTTGAGGTGTGTCTTCGTAAGCCAGAGGCCGGTAGCTTTGCCGACGCCGAGGTTTGCGGCGGAAACGCTTTCGCCATCATAGTCCAGCATCACAAGATTGCCCGTACTTTGTCCTCGGGTAAACCCCTGGAGAAAATCTATCGGGGGAACTCCCTCAGTTAGTTCTACCCCTGGCTTACCAGCAGGGTCATAGAATTTCAGCCAGTCTCCAGTAAAAGCCTCAAACCCTTTCGGGCCCGATTTACCTTCTCTGAGTTCGACCCGCACCCGTCCGTTGGCATCGTAAAGGGTAAACCCTTCTCCGTCCAGAACAGCCCGGTTACCGCTGATGGGATCGCGCACGGTGATCCGCTGCGTATTGATCGCCGTAGGCAACGCTGGTGGTCGTGTGGCAATTAGTAACATTATGCCGGCTACTCCCAACAGCATAACGATTCCTATCCACTTCATCCACCGGTTCTCGCGCTCTAAGTGCTCCAGCCGCTCGATAATTCCTACATCTGTCATCGTCAACTCCTCCGCGTTGTTTTTCGCTCTACACTTTTGTGACGGGGTTCTGCCCCTTCCAGACGTTCGAAAAATCCACCTGCGCAGCATCCAACCTCTGGTCGAAGTCCAGCCCGCAAGAGTCGTTCAGGGTGCCGAGGGCAAACCAAAGGTTTGCGTGTGTCAGAGTAAGCGCCATTTTTACCCAAGCCTCTGACGGCGGGGGAGCGAACGCGGTTGTTTCGCTATCGTGCAAAAAGAGCGCCGACAGCCCTTCAAAATTGACGTGGTGGATTGAGCATGCGATGGCGTAGGGAAGCTCGTACTCTTTTTCGCGCCCAATCTCCGCTGCGATTTGTCGGATGCTCTTTTTGGACCATGACAATTCGTTCTTCAGCCGGGCTTTGGCTTGGTCGTAATCATTTTTCAGCCGCTTCATTTCCTCCAGGGGGACGCGACTTGCCTCCTTTGACTGTTAGCATGCTGCCAATGAAGCCTGCGCCATAATAATATCTTCCGGAATTCAAGGTAATCCTCGACTTTCTTCGGATTCCGACGCAGGTATTCCGCCGTCCAGCGAGACTCGTACATTCCGCGTACAATTTTCATCGCCCCGGTTCCGCAGCCGTTCCCACAAAGCAGTACCACCTCGCACACTCCGGTCAACGTCGCGCCGGTTAAGGCGCAGATGACATTCTTGACTGGTTCATCCGCGCTCTCTTCGGCGGCTTTCATCATTCCATCGCCCAGGTGCATCAGATTGGCGATGGCCTCGAACTGTGGCTTGAACTGCGCATAAACCTTCGGCCAGAATTCCTCAAAGCCGAATACAATACCTGCCGGTTTCGCGGGAACCTCGCCCCGAAGGTGATTGGCATCGCTCATGTTGCCCATAGTTTGTGATGATAGGGCGAATTAAAGGCGAAAGTCAATGCTTATGTCAGAAACATACAATCGCCGTAGCTGAAAAAGCGGTACTTCTGCCAGACCGCGTGGGCGTAGGCGGCCAGCACACGCTCGCGCCCGGCAAAGGCGCTTACCAGCATCAGCAGGCTCGACTGGGGCAGGTGGAAGTTGGTGAGCAGCGCGCCTACCAGGCGGAACTCGAAGCCGGGTGAAATGAAAATCTCTGTTATCCCGGAGTGCGGCTGGAGCGGGTTGCCGGCCGCCTGGAGCGCGCAGTGTTCTAACGTCCGCACCACCGTAGTGCCGACGGCCACAATGCGCCTGCCCTCTCCAGCGGCACGGTTGACGGCCTGCGCAGTGGATTCCGGGAGTGTATACCGCTCGCGATGCAGGCGTACATCCTCCAGCCGAGTAACACGGAGTGGCGCAAAGGTACCGAGCCCCACGTGCAGAGTGACGCGCACAACCTCAACGCCCTTGGCTGTGAGCTCGGCCAGCATTTGCGGGGTGAAGTGCAGGCCGGCCGTGGGCGCAGCCACCGAACCGCGCTCCCGTGAATAGACAGTCTGGTAGCGTTCGCGATCCGCCTCTTCATCTTTGCGGCGGATATAGGGCGGCAGCGGCATATGGCCGATGCGCTCGAGCACAGCAAAAAAATCGCCGACAGGCGCAAAACTCAGCAGCCGCTCGCCGTATGCGCCGCGCTCCAGAACTTCGGCTTCGAGCTCGATTTTGCCGGAGGGCGCGGGAAAAACAAGGCGCTCGCCTATGGCGATTTTCCTGCCCGGCCGCACCAGGGCGCGCCAAAGGTTTTCGCCTGACGCCAGTTGAGGCTCGTTCTTTCCCACCCTTTCCGCAGAAAGAAGCGGAAAGGATGGGGCACCCATCATTTGTGGAACAGCACCCTGTTTTTGTGGGACGGCGGGCTCGGTGAGCAGGACTTCGATGCGGCCGGTGGGTTTCTCATGGTCGCGGAGCAGCGTGCGGCGGGCATAGAGCCGCGCCGGAATCACGCGGCTGTCGTTGAGCACCAGCAAATCGCCCGCTTGAAGCAGCGAAGGAAACTCGGCAAAGCTCGAATCGCGCCAGGCGCCGGTGGCGCGATTCATGACCAGCATGCGGCTCAGTCCGCGCTCCGCCGCTGGCTGCTGCGCAATCAACTCCTCGGGCAGGTCATAGTCGAAATCGGCAACACGGAGGCCGGTCATTCCCTGGCCTTCCTGAAGTATTCGAACGCCCGCAGGCGCGCGCATTCAATGGCCGCATTCAGCTCCTGACGCTTGCCCTCAAGCTCCCCGGCGGGCAGATCGGCGGGAACACGGGTCCACGGTCCCCAACTGACCACAATCCGCGTGAAGGGCTTGGGCACCAGGAACCGGTCCCAGGAATTTATGGTCCAGGCGTGCTCGGGTTCGAGGTGAAAGGCGCCGATAGGCGCGCCGGTCATTTGCGCCAGCTTGATGGGGCCCATCTTGGTGCGATAGATGGGGCCGCGCGGTCCGTCGGCGGTGAAGATGGCCGGTTTGCCGCTCTCGATCACGCGCGCCAGCGCCAACAATCCCTCATGCGCGCCGCGGGAGCTGGAGCCGCGCACGGCATGGAAGCCGAAGATGCAGAGAATGCGCGTAATCAGCTCGCCATCGAAGCTGCGGCTGATGAGGATGGTAGCGCCGGTGCGGCGGAAATACACGGTGCAGGGCAGCACGCACTGGTGCCAGAAACAGAAAATCTCGGCTCCCGCGCCCAGCCCTAACAGGAGCGGAGTAACGCCCTCTTCGGCTATCACTTCAAAGCGCCAGGTCAGGCCGACGATCCACAACAGCGCCGATACTACACGGGAAACGATGGTCAGCATAAGGCGCTGGCCCAGCGTGAACCTGGGGCTGGCTTCGGTGGTCATTGTTTCAATTTTAGCTATAACGCATCCAGCGCAGCAGCTCGGGCAGCGTGGCCCGCTTGCCATACATCAGGATACCCACGCGGTAGAGGCGCGATGAGAACCAGAGCACGGCCCAGATGCTCAGAATCAGGAGGCCGATGGAAACCGCAAACTGCCACAGCGGCGGGGTCTCCAAACCTATCCGCGGAAGCATGACGAAGGGCGCAGTGAGTGGAAAGAGCGATGCGGCAACGGACCAAACCGAACCGGGATTGTTGAGCAGAAAGGGTATGATGCCGAAGCTGAGCCAGACTGGAGCGGCAGCCAGCGGCATATACATCTGCAACTCCTGCGCCGTCTCGCAGGTGGCCGCCAGGCCGGAAAAGAACGCGCTGTAGAGGAAGAAACCCAGCACAAAGTACAGCGGAAAGAGAAGGCCCTCGGTCCAGGAGAAATGGAAGGCGACATTGCCGGCTGAGCAACGGCGCGGCCAGCGCCGAGCCCGTAAGCAGCGCCGCCGCAATCACCCAGATGGCAATTTGCGTCAGGCCCACGGCGCCCACGCCGATCAGCTTGCCGGCAAGCAGATCGTCGGGACGGACCACGGCGAGCATGACCTCGAAGATGCGCGAGGTCTTCTCTTCGATAATCGAGCGGGCCGCGTCCAGGCCGTAGAGCAGAATGGGCATGGTGAGCAGAAAAGCTATGGCAATGGCTTTGGAGAATGACGCCATCCTGTTGCTCTTGGTTGCTTTGCCCTCCTTGTTCACCTGGAGCGTTTCAATGGAGACTTCTTTCAGCAGGGCGTCGGCCTCTGCCGGCTTCATCCCCGTGGCGGTCAGGCGCTCATTCAGCAAGGCGCGATTCAACGCATACTTCAACCGGCTGGTGGTCGTGAAATCGACAGAGGAGTGCGAGGTGTAGGTGGCAACCGGCGCTCCAGCCGGGGAACTCTCCACCCAGAGCAGACCGTCGATGGCCCTGCTCTGGACAAGTTTCAGCAGCGCGTCACGATCCTGCGGGGTGGCCGGAGCGACCACATCTACGGTGAACTTCGCGTCCTTGTCGTCCAGCAGCCAGCGGCGAATATCGTTGGCCAGCGGCGCGCTGCCGGCGGCAATGGCCATATGCTTGCCCGCGGTGGCGTTGCGGTTGGTGAAGTAGCTCGCGCCCAGCAGCGCGGCAATCAGCAGCGGCACCAGGACGGTGGAAATCTTGAAGGCGCGGCCGCGAATCTGCTCCAGGTACTCGCGCTTGGCAATAAGAAGAATGTTACGCATCGGCCTTGCCTCCCACGGTCTGGATGAAGATCTCTTCCAGCGACGGCTCGACCAGCTCGAAGCGGTAGATGGTCGCCACGGCCGCGGCTTCGTGCAGCAGCTTCTGCGCGTTGCCGTGCGGCTTGAGCTTGATCTCGGCGTGGCCGGAGAAGTTCTTCGCCTCGGCGATCTCCTCGCTGTTCAGGAAAGCCGCGCTTCCCTCGAACTCGACGATCACGTGGTTGCGCTCGTAGCTGGCTCTTGATCTCGCGCAGCTTGCCGGCCAGCACGGCCTCGCCGTTGTTGATCAGGCAGATGGAGTCGCACAGCTTCTCCACCTGGTCCATGCGATGGGTGGAAAACAGAATCGCCTTGCCCTGGTCCTTGAGTTCCAGCAGCGTCCGCTCCACCAGCACCGCATTCACCGGGTCGAGGCCGGCGAAGGGCTCGTCCATGACGATCAGCCCCGGATCGTGCAGCAGCGTGGCAATGAACTGGATCTTCTGCTGCATGCCCTTGGAGAGCTCTTCGGTCTTTTTGTGCAGCGCGTCGGCGATCTCCATGCGCGCTGGCCCAGGCGATGGCGCGCTTGCGCGCCTCTTCTGCGGTCGAGCCCATGCAGGCAGCCGAAGAAGACCAGCTGGTCGAGGACCTTCATCTTCTTATAGAGGCCGCGCTCCTCGGGCAGGTAGCCCACCCGCTCCAGGCTCTTGCGCTCAAATGGCTTATCGAAGAGGCTGATCCGGCCCGAGTCGGGAAGGGTGATGCCCATCATCATGCGAATGGAGCTGGTTTTGCCCGCCCCGTTCGGCCCCAGCAGGCCGAACATCTGGCCGGCCTCAATGGAGAGGCTCAGGTTGCTGACGGCAACCTTGTTCTCGTAGGCCTTGGTCACTCCCGCGAGTTCGACAACTGGCATGGATTCTCCCATCGTTCTCTTAGCTGATTGATTCCTGGTACAGCGAAACCACGATTGGCGCATCCAAGGCCACGACTCTAGAGTGTTGATTTCCTCAAGAAATCCGACACCCCGTACATCTTTTTTCAGGGCATGGCTATCGTGGTTTCGCTCTAAACCGGGGGAACGGTCTCTCAAGGAGTGTAACAAAGCCACCCATGTGCGCTGGCATGAAGACTAAGCAGGCAGGCTATAAGGGGTGACGAAGAGCCCAGAAAAGAATGCACCTGAAGAGTATCTCCGGCGAAGGCAACGGAGTATATTGTAAAAAGCAATCGGGAGAGCATCATGACAACCATGCTGACAATGCCCAATTCCGATGCCGATGAAACCGAGATCCTGGCCGTGCCCACGCACAGGCCCAGGTCCATCGCGGAAATTGACGTGCGTCAGTCAGTTCCCGAGGATCTGGCATTAAAAATCCTTTATCTATCCGGTACGCTCTCAGTTCTCGAGCTTGCCGCGAAGACCCGGCTCAGCGTCGCAGTGGTCACTGAACTGGTTCCCCGGCTTAGAACGGAACGGTTTTGCCATGTAACTGGAATGACCGGCAATATTCAACAAATTGCCATTACCTCCCCGGGCAGAGCACGAGCCGTGGAACTGCTGTTCAGTGACCACTGCGACGCTGAGCCGGGTCTTCGCGGCAAGCTCGAGAACTGAGAGCGTACCGGATAGAGAGAGGATCTTTAATGCCAGATCCCTCAAGAAAATTGACTGACGCACGTCAATTTCCGCGATGGACCTGGGCCTGTGCGTGGGCACGGCCAGGATCTCGGTTTCATCGGCATCGGAATTGGGCATTGTCAGCATGGTTGTCATGATGCTCTCCCGATTGCTTTTTACAATATACTCCGTTGCCTTCGCCGGAGATACTCTTCAGGTGCATTCTTTTCTGGGCTCTTCGTCACCCCTTATAGCCTGCCTGCTTAGTCTTCATGCCAGCGCACATGGGTGGCTTTGTTACACTACTCGAGAGACCGTTCCCCCGGTTTAGAGCGAAACCACGATAGCCATGCCCTGAAAAAAGATGTACGGGGTGTCGATTTCTTGAGGAAATCAACACTCTAGAGTCGTGGCCTTGGATGCGCCAATCGTGGTTTCGCTGTACCAGGAATCAATCAGCTAAGAGAACGATGGGAGAGTCCATGCCAGTTGTCGAACTCGCGGGAGTGACCAAGGCCTACGAGAGCAAGGTTGCCGTCAGCAACCTGAGCCTATCCATTGAGGCGGGCCAGATGTTCGGCCTGCTGGGTCCGAACGGAGCGGGCAAAACCAGCTCCATCCGCATGATGATGGGCATCACCATGCCCGACTCCGGCCGGATCAGACTCTTTGAAAAGCCATTCGATCGCAAGAGCCTGGAGCGGGTGGGTTATCTGCCCGAGGAACGCGGCCTCTATAAGAAGATGAAGGTCCTGGGGCAACTGGTCTTCTTCGGCCAGTTGCACGGGTTGGCGGCCGAAGAGGCGCGCAAAGCGGCCATCGACTGGGCCAGGCGCATGGAGATTAGCGACGCCCTGGCGAAAAAAACCGGCGAGCTCTCCAAGGGCATGCAGCAGAAGATCCAGTTCATTGCCTCGCTGCTCCACGATCCGGGGCTGATCGTCATGGACGAGCCCTTCGCCGGCCTTGACCCGGTGAACGCGGTGTTGGTGGAGCGCATATTGCTGGAGCTCAAAGACCAGGGCAAGGCGATCCTGTTTTCCACCCATCGCATGGACCAGGTGGAGAAGCTGTGCGACTCCATCTGCCTGATCAACAATGGCCGGGCGGTGCTGGCCGGCAGGGTGCGCGAAATCAAGGCCAGCTATGAGCGCAACCATGTGATCGTGGAGTTCGAGGGAAGCCCGGATTTCCTGAATAGCGAGGAGATCGCCGAGGCGAAAAACTTTTCCGGCCACGCAGAGATCAAACTCAAGCCGCACGGCAACGCCCAGAAGTTGCTGCACCAGGCCGCCGCGGTCGCCACCATTTACCGTTTCGAGCTGGTCGAGCCGTCGCTCGAGGAGATATTCATCCAGACCGTGGGAGGCAAGTCCGATGCGTAACATTCTTCTTATTGCCAAACGCGAGTATCTTGAGCAGATACACGGCCGGGCCTTCAGGCTGTCCACTGTACTGGTGCCGTTGCTGATTGCCGTGCTGCTGGGCGCGAGCTATTTCACCAGCCGCAACGCCACCGCGGGCAAGCATGTGGCCGTTGCCGCCGGCAGCGCGCCGCTGGCCAATGATATTCGCCGCTGGCTGCTGGACGACAAGGACGCGAAGTTCACCGTAGATGTGTTCGCTCCGGCCACCCCGCAGGATCGTGACGCGCTGCTGAAACTGGTCCAGAGCAGGGCCATCGACGGGCTGCTCTGGGTGGAGAGTTCCCCGGCTGGAGCGCCGGCTGCCACCTATACCTCGCAATCCGCTGGCGATTTCACGACCACCAGCCGGCTGAAGTATGCGTTGAATCGCGCCTTGCTGAATGAGCGCCTGACCGCCAGGGGGATGAAGCCGGCCGAGGCCGACGCCCTGCTGAAAGAAGTCTCCATTGAAACGCTCCAGGTGAACAAGGAGGGCAAAGCAACCAAGAGCAACAGGATGGCGTCATTCTCCAAGGCCATTGCCATGGCTTTTCTGCTCACCATGCCCATCCTGCTCTACGGCCTGGACATGGCCCGCTCGATTATCGAAGAGAAGAACTTCGCGCATCTTCGAGGTCATGCTGGCCGTCGTCCGTCCCGACGATCTGCTGGCTGGCAAGCTGATCGGCGTGGGCGCCGTGGGCCTCACGCAAATTGCCATCTGGGTGGTTGCGGCGGCGCTGCTATCGGGCTCCGCGCTGGCCGCTCCGCTGCTCACCGGCGATGTCGCTTTCCATTTCTCCTGGACCGAGGGCGTTCTCTTTCCGGTGTACTTTGTGCTGGGCTTCTTGCTCTACAGCTCGCTCTTTTCCGGCCTCGCGGCCACCTGCGAGACGGCGCAGGAGTTGCAGATGTATATGCCGCTGGCTGCCGCGCCCGTCTGGCTCAGCTTCGCCATCATCCCTTTCTCATCAACAATCCCGATTCGGTCTGGTCCGTTGCCGCATCGCTCTTTCCGCCCACTGCGCCCTTCGTCATGTTTCCGCGCATGGGTTTGCAGACGCCGCCGATGTGGCAGTTTGCTGTTTCCATCGGCCTCATGATTCTGAGCATCTGGGCCGTGCTCTGGTTCTCATCGCGTCTCTACCGCGTGGGTATCCTGATGTATGGCAAGCGCGCCACGCTGCCCGAGCTTGTTGCGCTGGATGCGTTATAGCTCAAAATTGAAACAATGACCACCGAAGCCAGCCCCAGGTTCACGCTGGGCCAGCGCCTTATGCTGACCATCGTTTCCCGTGTGGTGTGGGCAGCATATCGATAGTGACCTCGCGCTTTGAAGTGATAGCTGTCAGAGAATTCTTCCGCTCCTGTTAGGGCTGGGCGCGGGACCCGAGATTTTTGTTTCTGGCACCATTCCAGTACTGCCTGCACCATCTATTACCGCCGCCCACAGTACCATCCTCATCGCCGCAGCTTCGATGGCGAGTGGACTACGCGCATTCTCTGCATCTTGCGCTTCCATGTGCGTGGCGCGGGCTGCTCCCACAGCGCGCATGAGGGATTGTGGCACCGCTGATGCTTAAGCCACGAGG
>CAWCKF010000007.1:0-14344 GCA_963796085.1 uncultured Acidobacteriaceae bacterium
GGGTGCAGAAGAAGTTGGATTGGTGACCCAGAGGAAGGTAGACGCTCAGCCGGAAAACTCTCTCTGGATTGGCAATTCGCTGCTCAAATCGGTGGGGCTAGAAGTATCATTTCCCTCCCCGCCTAAGACGCCCGCAAGAGGATCGAGTTCTCCAGACCGCACCGTCGTTGTTCATGTCATCTATCGCCCCAACGCTGCCCCGGCCTACAAGATCAACGCGGTCGACGTTGCGCAGGCCGATCTGCAGTCCCGGTTGAATGAGATCTTTGCCAACCGCGCCGAGCGCGTAATGTTTATTAAGGGCGACGACAATCTGAACTTTTCCGACATCGCCGAAGTCATCGATATCGGAAGGGCCTCCAACGTCGATCACATCGGTCTGATGACGCCCGGATTCACAGCCGGCAATTAGGGCTGATTAAGCGTGATCGCGATCCCTATCGTCTGCAATCGTGGACTCCTCCTGTATTACCGCCTATTCGGAAGTAACCCTCAATTGACGCATACAGCCTACCGCGCAAACTGAGACCCTCCCGCAGTGAATTCCAGCGCCGCTTAGGCCTCCCAGGGCCGGTTGTGATATTCGTGGTATTTCGCCGAACTTCTACCAGAGCCGACCCCTTGCCGCCAGCCCTTTCGCCAATTCGCCCCCGCATCAGCCCCGCCGTGGGGACGCTGCTGCTGCTTATCGGCCTGAACCTTTTCAACTACATTGACCGCTATATTCTGCCCGGCGAGGTAGCGCTGATCCAGCGCGAGTTTCACTCCACCGATGAGCAGATGGGCGCGCTGACCACGGCGCTGTTTGTGTTTTATATGCTTGCGGCGCCGCTGACCGGCTGGCTGGGCGACCACTTCCGGCGCAAACCGCTCATCATCGCCGGCGCGGTGCTGTGGAGCGTGGCTACGTTGGGGACGGCCTGGGTGCACGATTACAGGACCCTCTTCATCCGCCATGCGCTGGTGGGCGTGGGCGAGGCCACCTTCGGCATCTTTGCGCCGGCGGTGCTGGCCGACTTTTATCCCGAGCGGGATCGCAATCGCATCCTGTCGATCTTTTATGTGGCCATTCCGGTGGGCGCCGCGCTGGGCTACGTGGCGGGCGGGGAACTGGGCTCGCTGTGGGGCTGGCGGGCGCCGTTCTTTCTCTGCGCGATTCCGGGGCTGGCGATTGCCGCACTCTACGGCTGGATGGGCCGCGAGCCCGAACGCGGATCGAGCGACCACATCCGTCCCACAGCCAGTCGCGCCACGGTCCTGGGACTGTTTCGCAACCCTGCTTTTCTTACCGCGACCTTCGGGCTGGCGACGCTCACCTTTGCCATGGGCGGCATCTCGGCCTGGGTTCCCACATTTCTGCACCGTTCCGCGGGGCTCTCTGTGGGCAACGCCAGCCTGGTGGTCGGCGCCATTACGGTAGTGGACGGCATTGCCGGAACCCTGGTGGGCGGCTGGCTGGCGCAGCGCTGGCTGCGCACCAACTTCCGCGCCCTCTACCTGCTCAGCTTCTGGAGCGTCGCCCTCACCCTGCCGTGCGGCGCGCTGGTCTTCTTCGGTCCGCGCGCGTGGGCCATCCCTGCGCTGTTTGCCGCCGAGTTCTTTCTCTTCCTCAACACCGGACCGCTGAACGCGGCCATCGTGAACTCGGTTTCGGCTCCGGTGCGGGCCACGGCCATATCCTTCAATCTGTTCTGCATCCACTTCTTCGGCGATACCTTCTCGCCCACCATCATCGGCGCTATCTCCGACCGCTCAAACCTGAGCATTGGCCTGGGCGCAACGCTGATCTTTCTGGTCATCTCCGGCGTGATTTTGCGCATGGGAGCGCGGTTTGCTCCGCCGTTGGAAGAGACGGTCTGATTCCACCAAACTGGGTGCCCCAGGTCTCGCTTTTGAGACCTGGGAGACCATAGACCTCACTTAGCCTGCCGCGTCTCCTGGTCGCGCGTATTCATAAAAGAGCGCCGCCCGCCCTGCGCGTACAGGTTGGGGTCGTTGACCGGAGGACGGCTCTGCTCGGCGTTGAAGCCGCGGACGAGCTTGGGGTTGGGCTTGAATTTAGGGCGGGCCGCCGTAGAACTGGCGGGCATGGCTGAGGAGCATTCCGGCGCGGCCATGCATGGGCTGCACAATGCCACGCACCTGCACGTCCATATCGCGGTATTTGCGCAGTTCGCCCACCTCGTCGCGGTCTTCCCACAGGCTCATGATGGTGAAGCGACAGGCTTCGTCCGGGGTCTGGGGCGTACACACGTCCAGGAAGCGGGTTCCGTCGGGAAGTTGCACCACGTCATAGATATGGGCGCTGACGCAGACGTCTTTATTGAGCAGTTTGGAGGCTTCGTCGGCGGGAACGCAGGGCTTTTGCGAAGCGGCCAGGGTTGGGAGAGGCGCGGCCAGGGCAAGCAAAACGAGCCAATGCAGCGGGCGCAAGGGCATGAGAAGGTTCTCCGGGAGGTTGGGAGAATGTTAGCGCGATTTGGGTGGGTTGGGAAGTGATGTAGTGTTGAGGTTGTGGTTTCCCACCCTTTCGACAAAAAAAGTCGAAAGGATGGGGCACCCGGCGCATCTGCCCCTCGCATGATGAATTTACTGCACTCCCACATGCTCCCCGGTCTTTGCGCCCTGCCCGTAGTGGCTCTCCACGTAGCGATCGAGGATCTGCTTGAACTCGGCCACAATGGTGTCGCCGCGGAGGGTGGTGTAGAGCTTGCCGTCGACGTAGACGGGCGCCTTCGGGTCTTCGAAGGTGCCGGGAAGGCTGATGCCGAGATTGGCGTGCTTGGATTCGCCGGGGCCGTTGACCACGCAGCCCATGACGGCCAGCTTCAACTCCTCGACGCCGGGATACTGCTTGCGCCACTCGGGCATGGAGGTGCGGAGGTAGCTCTGAATCTGCTCGGCCAGCTCCTGGAAATAGGTGCTGGTGGTGCGGCCGCAGCCGGGGCAGCTGGTAACCTGCGGCATGAAGCTGCGGATGGAGAGCGATTGCAGAATCTGTTGCGCGGCCAGCACCTCTTCCGTGCGGTCGCCGTTGGGTTTGGGCGTCAGGCTGACGCGAATAGTGTCGCCGATGCCGGCCAGCAGCAGCGGCGCCAGGCCGGCGGTGGAGGCGATCAGGCCCTTGGCGCCCATGCCGGCTTCAGTCAGGCCGAGGTGCAGCGGGTAGTCGCAGCGGGCGGCGAGGGTGGTGTAGACGTCGATGAGGTCGCGGACGCCGGAAACCTTGGCGGAGAGGATGATCTGGTCGTGGCCCAGGCCGTAGCGCTCGGCGGCTTCGGCGGAGTCGAGAGCGCTGGCCACCATGGCTTCCATCATCACCTCGCGCGCGGGCAGAGGATCGGGCCGGCGGCTGTTTTCGTCCATCATGCGGGTGAGGAGAGACTGGTCGAGCGAGCCCCAGTTGACGCCGATGCGCACGGGCTTCTGATTTTCGACGGCGCACTCGATCATGATGCGGAAGTTGTCGTCGTCCTTGCGGCCGATGGAGACGTTGCCGGGGTTGATGCGGTACTTGGCCAGCGCGCGCGCCGCGGCGGGGAACTTTTTGAGCAGCAGGTGGCCGTTGTAGTGGAAGTCGCCCACGATGGGGACGCGGAGGCCGCGCTTCTCCAGGCCTTCGACGATGTGCGGGACGGCGGCGGCGGCGTCTTCGTTGTTGACCGTGACGCGCACGATCTCAGAACCGGCAAGGGCCAGGGCCGCAACCTGCTGGATGGTGCCGGGGATGTCGGCCGTGTCGGTGTTGGTCATGGACTGCACGACGACAGGGACTTCCCAGCCGACGCGAACGTGACCGATGTGGACAGTGGGGGTTTTTCTGCGCTGAATCTCCGCCATGTATTTAGTGTACCCGGAGTGGGGTTTTGCGGGAACTGCCCTGTAAAGGATTCCGGCCGCGGTTCGTGGTTTCCCACCCCTTCACCATGAAAAAAGCGAAAGGATAGGGCACGGAGTATGTTCATTTATTCAACGAGTTGAATTGAAAATGCGATAGTCTGTGGCGATGACGGTTGGGACAAAAAATCGATTGCCGGCTCTGGGGCCGGAAGCGCACGGGGACGGCCCATCGCTGCTGCTGCGCGGGGTGCGAAAGACTTTTGCGGACGTGGTGGCGGTGGACGGGCTGGACCTGGAGGTGGCGCGGGGCGAGTGCTTTGGGCTGCTGGGACCGAATGGGGCGGGGAAGACCACCACCATTGAGATTTGCGAAGGGCTGACCACCCCCGATGCCGGCACGGTGGAATTGCTGGGCCTGAACTGGCACGGCAGCGCGCGTGAGCTGCGCCAGCGCATCGGCATTCAACTGCAGGAGACGCAGTTTCCCGAGAAGCTGACGGTGGACGAGACGCTGCGCCTCTTCCGCAGCTTTTTCCGGCGCGGCATCCCCGTCGAAGAGTCGATCCACACGGCGCAGCTGGAAGAAAAGCGCAGGGCGCGCGTGGGCTCGCTCTCCGGCGGGCAAAAGCAGCGGCTGGCCATGGCCTGCGCGCTGGTGGGCGACCCGGAGCTGCTGTTTCTGGATGAGCCGACCACGGGGCTCGATCCGCAGGCGCGGCGCCACTTGTGGGACTTGGTGGAGGGGCTGAAGCAGGACGGGGCGGACCATCATCCTGACCACGCACTACATGGAGGAGGCGGAGCGGCTCTGCGACCGCGTGGCGATCATGGATCATGGACGGGTGATTGCGCTGGGGACGCCGCAGCAACTGATTGCCACGGTGGGCGGCGAGGACATTGTGGAGTTTGCCGTGGGCCACGGCGAGGGCTCCGTCCAGGACTCTGCCCGCGCGGTGGATTGGGGCGCTGCTGACGGCGATTCCGGGCGTGCAGTCGCACCGCGTGGATGCGGGGCTGCATCAGCTTTCAGTGAGCGAGCTGCACACGGCGGTGCCGCGCATCTTTGCCGCGCTGAAGAGCCAGGGGCTGCATCTGAGCGAGTTTCGCACCCACTCGGCTACGCTCGAGGACGTCTTTGTGCGCCTGACGGGAAGGAATCTGCGCGATGAATAAGCTTTGGCTGAGCAGCCTCTATCAATTGACGGCGGTGCGCTTCCGGCTGATTCTGCGCGAGCCGGAGGCGATTTTCTGGATCTTCATCTTTCCGATTCTGCTGGCGGTGGGGCTGGGGATTGCCTTCCGCAACCGGCCGGCGGATGTGCTGCCGGTGGGCGCGACGACAACGCAATTGACGCAGGCGCTGGCCGCGGACAAGGGACTGACGGCGGCGACGATGGACGAGGCGGCCGGAACTCACGCGTTGGCCACGGGAAAGATTTTGCTGCTGGCCATCCAGAGGCCGGACGGGGTGGCGTACAAGTACGACGACACCAATCCCGATGCGCGCACGGCGCGGCTGCTGGTGGACCGGGCGATTCAGGCGGCGGCTCAGCGGTGACGGCCCAGCGCGAGGCGGTGCGCGCTGAGAACGAGCTGGTGCATGAGACGGGCTCGCGGTACATCGACTTTGTGGTGCCGGGGCTGCTTGGGCATGAACCTGATGGGCTCGGCGATGTGGGGGCTGGGCTTTGCCATTGTGGAGGCCCGGCAGAAGAAGCTGCTCAAGCGGATGGTGGCTTCGCCGATGCCGCGCTGGCAGTATCTGGCCTCGTTCCTGCTCTCGCGGCTGGCCATGCTGGTCATCGAGGTTGCGGTGTTTCTGGGCTTTGCGCGGCTGGCCTTCGGAGTGCCGTTTCGCGGATCGCTCGCGGAACTCGGGATTTCTGTGCGTGCTCACTTCGCTGGTCTTTTCCGCGCTGGGACTGCTGGTGGCTTCGCGGGCCAGGACCATGGAAGCGGTTTCGGGACTGATGAATCTGGTCATGCTCCCCATGTGGATTCTGTCGGGCGTGTTCTTTTCGGCCAGCGCGCTTTCCGGCGGTGATTCAGCCCCTGGTGCGGGCGCTGCCGCTCACGGCGGCCATCGATGCGATGCGCGGGAATATGCTGCAAGGGATGAACCTGGGGCAGATGATGGCGCCCGTGGGAATCCTGCTGGCGTGGTTCGTGGTGCCGTTTGCGGTTTCCCTGCGCATCTTCCGCTGGAGATAGCGGGCCGCCCCAATCTCCCGTTAGGGAGATGCGAGAATAGCCCAGGGCAAGCGTAGTGCAGCCCTGGGAACCCTGCATCCACCGATACGGAGGGAGGCCGGGGTTTCAACCCCGGCAATCAATGCCCCCAAATTGTTTTTTGAAAATCAATCAGCGCAGCTTCCGTTGACGATTCAGAAATCGTCGTTGTGGTTCAAATACGACGAAAATGTGATATAATAACTATGAGTTGATTTTTAGGCTAGGGGCGATTGCTCACGCTCTCCACCCAAACCGGAGAATTCCACTCACCATTTCTAGAGAATGATCGCGACCCTTTCATTCTCGAAAAGGAGGCCTATATGGCCAAGCCCACTCCTGTTGTCTCCAACGAAATCACACGTCCAATGCAGGTCGGAAACACTAGCTTCATGCTAGACCGGCTCGGCGAGGATTGCGCACCTCTTCAATTCCTACGCGAACTGACACAAAATGCGCTTGAAGGAATTCAACGCCTTCCCGAAAAAGCCGGGGAAGTTATTTGGGACGTCGATTGGAATTATCACGCTTTAACGGGAATTTTTAAGCTGTCTGTGATTGATAACGGCATCGGAATGACGGGTGAGGAAATGATGCACTACATCAACGCCCTTTCCTCTTCAGTCAATGTTCTTTCTGCCACTGGAAACTACGGCGTTGGTGCAAAGATCGCTGCCGCCCCAAAGAATAGAGTGGGCCTTCTTTATCTTTCTTGGAAAGATGGGATCGGCTACATGATCCATCTTTGGAAGGACCCAAACAGCGGGAACTACGGTCTGCGTCAATTGGCATTACCAGACGGCAGTTTTGGTTATTGGGCACATATTCAGTCTGACCTGAAGCCCACGCTGATCGACAAGAACGGAACAATGGTGGTGTTGCTCGGAAATGAAGAAGAAGCGGACACAATGGTTCCGCCTGACGCGACGCCAAGCCCCTCGCGCTGGATTACTAAATATCTCAACACGCGATATTTCTGCTTCCCTGAAGGCATCAAAGTGAAGGCGCGTGAAGGTTGGCAGCTTCCAAGGAATAACACCGATAGCAACATCTTGCGCACGCTGACTGGGCAAAAGTCCTATCTGGAAAAACACGCCGAGTCTTCTGGAGCCAAAGAGTTGAGCGGCGCAACAGCGTATTGGTGGATCCTCAGGGATGAGGATGCCATGACCCAGAATTCTGGGTACATTGCGTCCTCCGGGCACGTAGCCGCTCTGTACCAAGACGAACTCTATGAGATGGTGAGCGCACGTCAGGGCGTGGCGCAACTGCAGAACTTTGGCGTCATATTTGGACACAATCGCGTTGTCCTGTATTTGCAACCCCGTAACGGAGACGGTCGGCGCCTAACATCGAATACCGCTCGAACCCAACTACTGCTAAATGGTGAGCCACTGCCCTGGTCAGATTGGGCTACTGAATTTCGCGAGGATATGCCGAAACCTATAGCTGAACTCGTAGACAGTGTCGCCGCCGCCGCCTCAGGGTCCGACCACAAACAGACAATCAGGGAGCGACTTAGGGCAATCGCGGATTTGTTTAAATTTAGTCGCTATAAACCAACTCCCAAGGGCAAGACTCTTCCTAGATAGTGATAGCGGCGTAACTGGCGGACGACCAAAAAGCCGTGGGGAACAAATGAGTGATACAAGTGAGAATGAACCTGGGGGAAAGGGCGGTAGAGCAGGCGATGTCTATAGTTTGTTCTTATCAGCAGGCGGAGTTCCTGGGGAAGAAGTGATGGTTTCTCGCGAACCTGAAGTTCAATGGGTATCTGTAGAGAATGGAACCCGCACTCCGATGGATTTAGAGGATCGTGCTGCGAAGTACCTTCCCCAGCAGGACCTGATCCAGGCAAATGCAGATTTCCGAGTGTTTAACGATATGGTCGACCGCTGGTGCGGTCGCTACAAGAACGTTCCGGGTGCCCGAGATGTGATTAAAGATGTTGTTCAGGAATGGTTTGAGCAACAATTGGTCGAGTCAGTCATGGGGGCACATGCATTACGGGATGCACGACAGTGGACGTTCGAAGATGTTCAGCAGCTGTGGTCGGAAGAAGCCTTGACCGCTGCAGTTCTCCCTCGTTACCACGTCGATGTTGCAGTGAAGCGTTCCCTTGGAGCCAAATTAGGAACGCTAAAGGAGAAAGGGTGAGGAAATGAAGGTAATCAATGTGAATGGCACAAGTGATAATACCTGCAAATGCGTCAGCTGGCTGGCCCATTGGAAAAACTTTGGCGGTGGTACAGTACCCTCTTACTGTTCCGAAAAAACATGCACCGCGAAACCCACGGTAGGGGCGCATGTGCAAAAGGACAGTTACACCGATAAGAGCTGGTATATCGTTCCACTCTGCGACTCGCACAACAAGAAGACCGACAAGTCGCTGGAACTCGTTGATAGCGTGATGCTTGTTTCAGCGAATGTGAGCCAGACCTGCGGTAAAAAGTGAGCTGATACCCTTCACACTACTGGCTGCAGGACCGTAATAGCCGTGTGCCCTATCCTCCCGCAGTCTTTTCGCGGAAGTATAGGATGCTACAAATCACGCTCATTGCCGAAAATAACCCTCAGCCGGAGCACAATGAAGAAGGAGTCGGGAAAGAGTAGCTTTACTGACCCCGTATTCCCTGGCCCCTACCCCCACCCCCTCCCCCCATTTTCCGCGTAAGTTATTGATTCTAATAGATAATAAGGGTGAAAAATGGGGCATTTTTGGTGCAAAATAGGCGTTTTTCCGGACAAAAACCCACAAAAACCGAAGTAATCCCACAGTCAGAAGCGCCGGCGACGAGAAGAAATTCGTTCCTATATGTAATCGCGGAAGAGCTCTTCAGAGGGTGCGGCAATGACGGCCCGGCCGACCAGCATGCCGTCTTCGGCGGCGACTTTGGATCCGGCGGCGACGGCTGCCTGCACGCTGGAGACATCGCCGGCCATGAGCACGAATCCCTTGCCGCCCAGAGCCATGGCCAGGTGAACGCGGAGCAGGGTCACGTTGGCGGATTTGACCACCGCGTCGGCAACCTCGATGATGCTGGCCGCGGAGAAGGTCTCGATGACGCCGATGGAGCGCAACTGTTTGGGATCGATATCGACGGCGTTGGAGATGGCCGCCAGAACCGATGGATGCACGTGCGCGATCTGCCGCCTCTCAATGAGCGAGGGTCCGGCGGCAGCGCCGCCGGCCTGGACCGCGGCGTCGACCGAGGTGACGTCGCCGGCGATGACGATGAGGAATTTTCCCGAGCAGATGCTGCGGGCCAGGAGCAGTTGCACGGAGCCGGCCTTCAGCATCACATCTTCGACGGCGTAACCGGTGGCCACGCTGGATAGCTCGATAAGTCCGATAGAGGTGATTTCAGACACGGGTTGAACTCCTTTTTCTCCTCGTTCTACGCTTCAATGAGCACCGCTTCGGCGGTCACCGTGACTACGCCGTCGATGCTGGCATGGATGCGAGCGCCGAGTTTGCCTTGCTCCGGCACGGCAAGCAGATCGCCTACCCGAACCCGATCGCCGCATTTGACCACCGGAACCGCGGGAAGCGCCGGCGTGCTGCTTCAAGAGGATGTTGACCTTTCTCGGCGAGAAAGGTGTGCTCCACGAGCGGGCCGACATTGTTGAACTCGCCCAAACCCAGCCTGGCAATCAGCCTGCGCATGGGCACGCGGCGGAATTCGGCCAGGGGATGGGGCGTGATCGACGTCGGGTCGCCTTTGAAGGTCAGCCCGCGCTCCCGCGCCAGCGGCTTGGCCTGCACGCAGACGTTCTTGGGATCGAGATCCTCAGGGCAGGCGTAGATGGTACAGAGATTGCACTCGCAACAGTAAAGCGTGGCGACCATGGCGTCTGCGCCGGTGGCAAAGCCGAGCGACTGCATGGCGCGATGCGGCTGAATGGGATGCCCGAGCAGAAAGCGCGGGCAGAATTCCGTGCAGAAGCGGCACTGATCGCAGGCCGAGCGGCCGATGCGGTTGACCTGAATCATCGGGGCATTGTGGCGCTCGATGAGCTTGTGCGTGGCGGGCAGCACGATGATACCGCCCGTGGTTTTGGTGACCGGCAGGTCGAGGCTGGCTGCCGGTTTGGCCATCATGACGCCGCCGAGGAGTACGCCGATATTGCTTACTGTTGCCCCGCCCGCGGCTTCAATCACTTCACCGATAGAAATCCCAACAGGTACCCGAAGAGTAACGGGGGTCTCAACGGCGCCGGCTACGGTGAGGTATTTGTGGGTCACCGGCTGATCCAGGCCGATGTTGATCAGGGTTTCAACATTGGCGACGGCTACATCCACATCTTTGGGCAGACCTCCGGGCGGAATGACGCGGCCGGTGACCAGATGGACGAGAATGAATTCATCGCCAGCCGGGTAAACATCCGGCAAGGGCACAACCCGCACTCCGGGCGGCACGATGCGCTCCAGCGCGGCAATGATTTCGTGGTATTTTTCCTTGATTCCAATGGCCCCTTCGTGGGCGCCGACTACCTCCATGGCCATCTGCAAGCCGCGTAAAAAGGGCTCTGAATGGTGATGGAGCAGTTCCTTGTCCTTGTGCAGCAGGGGTTCGCATTCCGCCGCGTTGACGATGACGAGAGATACCCTGGCTCTGAATTTGACGGCCGTGGGAAATCCGCCGCCCCCGGCCCCTACGATGCCGAGTTCCTCAAGACGATCGGCAGAGGGGGCCGATCCCCCCGCCTGATTGACTCGCGACTGTCCGGCAATTCCCGCCATAGAGGGTCAACCTCAAAATCCGTCAAAAATAATTTGACTCTGGATTGAATTGTACTGTATGCTTTAAAATAATTCAAGAGTGTTCAAATGTGTCAAAATGAAATGCCTGATTCCAAATATCGGTAGTCACTTCTTTCAAGTACCGGGTTCTGGATATGCCCGCCGAGACTGTATTGGCGGAAGGGCGCGTGGAGCGAATTGGCCAGCCGGGCGGCGAGTGTCCTGACTACCCGTCGGCTATCCCCAAGTGCCTTGCGGCGATTGCTGGCGAAGGCAAGGCGCTCAAGAATCTGTCGGAGATCGGCGCGGTGGGCTTCAAGGCGGTTCATACCGGGCCGCTCAATGCACCGCAAATCATCGGCGACGATCTTCTTCCGGCGATGGAGGAGTTCACTTTCTTTGCGCCGGCCCACAATCCTCCCTACATCGCGGCCATTAAGGACTTTCGCAAGGAGCTTGCCCGGCGTTCCGCTGGTGGCGGTGATCGAGACCGCCCCTTACAGCCGCATGGACGAAGCGGCCACGACCTACGCGGTGCCTTACGAGTGGCGCCAGGAGTTCGGGATTCGCCGGTATGGATTCCACGGCGCCAGCCATCGCTCCGCCAGTGAGCGAACCCAGGCGCTGCTGGGCCGCACGAATCTGCGCCACATCTCCTGCCAACTGGGCGGCAGCGCCAGCATGGCTGCCTTTCGCAATGGCGTGGCCGTGGACGTGAGCATGGGTGCCTCACCCCAGTCTGGTCTGCCGCAGAGCAACCGGGTGGGCGACATCGACGTCTTTGCCGTGCTGTACATGATGAAGAAACTGGGGGTGGACCCGGACCGGATGGCGGAACTGCTCGGCAGCCACTCGGGATTGGCGGGGATCAGCGGCAGCGCGGCGATATGCGCGATCTGACTCAGAGCTGCTGCCAAGGGCGATCTGCGCGCACAACTCGCGCTCGACGTATTTGTCCGCGCCGTCCGCCACTATATTGGCGCATTCATGCTGGAGCTGGGTGGGCTCGATGCCATCACGTTTTCCGGCGGCATCGGCGAGAACAGCGCGGAGATTCGCAGCGCGGTGTTGAAGACCTCACCGGCTTCGGAGTGGTACTGGATGAGGAGAGGAACCGGGGTATCAAAGGCGAAGGCGCGATCTCGACCGATAGTTCTCCGGTGAAGGTTCTGGTGGTTCCGGCCAACGAAGAAATCATCGTGGCGCGGGAAACAGCGAAGGTTGTCGGCGAGGCGCGTAACAGATGATTGGTATCCCACCCTTGCCGCGATAAGACTGCGTCAAGGATGGGGCACCCAGCGCAACGGCGGGGCAGGCAAGGCAAGGAAAACCGGTCAGGATTTTTTATGGAAAGCTCAGCAGTGGCAAACTCGCTTGGTTCCATCAACAGAACGATGGTGGAGCAGATCGTCCGGCAGGTGGCTCTGGAATACCTGGGCCGGGAGAAGAACGGGACGGCGCCGGTGCTGACGGTGCAAACCTCGTCGCGGCATATGCACATTTGCCGCGAGGATATGGACGTGCTTTTCGGACCGGGCTCGGAGCTGACCTTTGACCGCGCGCTCTTTCAGGAGGGCAACTTCGCCGCCAAGGAAACGGTGACGATTGTGGGACCGCGCAGCCGTTTGATTTCAAACCTGCGCATACTGGGGCCGATGCGCAGGCGGTCGCAGGTGGAGCTGGCCTTCACAGACGCCATCATGCTGGGGTTCACGGATATTCCCGTGCGCCTGTCGGGCGACATCGCGGGCACGCCGGGCGCGGTCATCATCGGGCCCAAGGGCGTGGTGGAACTGAAGGAAGGCGTGATTCGCGCCGCTATTCACGTGCATATGAATCCCGCTGAGGCAGCGTACTTCGGCATCGTCAATGGCGGCCGCATGAAACTGCGCATCGGCGGCCCGGCGGAGGTGACTTTTAACAATGTCCATGTGCGCGTTGAAGCCAAAGCCCGGCTCAACGTGCACATGGACACCGATGAGGCCAACGCGTGCGGTTTGCACCTGACCAACGACATTGAACTTTTCAAGTAACCCAACAAAGAAGAGAGGAAGCGATGAAACAAGCGCTAGGAATGATTGAGACCAAGGGTCTGGTCGGGCTGTTTGAGGCGACCGACGCCATGCTCAAATCCGCAAATGTGACGTTCGCCGGCTGGCAGTCCGTAGGTTCCGGACTGGTGACCGCCTTCGTGGAAGGGGACGTGGCCGCGGTGAAAGCAGCCACCGACGCGGGCGCGGAAGCGGCAGCGCGGATCGGCGAGGTGGTCAGCGTTCAGGTGATCACCCGCCCCCACGACGAACTGCCGTCTTTGTCCAACAGGACAAGAGTGCCGCAGCGGGAAAACCCGCAGCCGCGAAGTAGTCGGAGGAGACCCAGATGAGTGAAGCAATCGGATTGATCGAAACCAAGGGCCTCGTCGGACTCGTCGAGGCATGTGACGCGATGGTGAAAGCCGCCAGCGTGGAACTGGTAAAAACCGTGCAGATCGGCGGCGGATACGTTACCGCAATCGTGCGCGGCGATGTGGGCAGCGTGCGCGCCGCGGTGGACGCAGGCGCGGCCGCGGCCAAGGCGGTGGGCGAACTGGTGTCGTCGCACGTGATTGCGCGTCCCCACGATGCGCTTGTCGATAGTATGTTGAAGTAACAGCGGAATCAGGAGAATTGAAATGGCCAATGAAGCGATTGGAATGATCGAGACCAAGGGCCTGGTGGCGCTGGTCCAGGCAACAGACGCGATGCTGAAGGCTGCCAGCGTGAAATTTATCGGCTGGAACAAGATCGGCAGCGGTCTGTGCTCGGTCTTTGTTCAGGGAGATGTGGGCTCGGTTCGCGCTGCGGTGGATGCGGGCGCAGAAGCCGCCCGCGCAGTAGGCGAAGTGCAAAGCGTGCATGTAATCGCGCGCCCGCACGGCACCCTGGGCACCGTATTGCCGAAATAACAGCAAGCGGCAGAGCATATGTCTGCCGCGATAGCGCGAGGTGAGCCGTCATGTTCATAGCGAAAGTAATCGGCAATGTTGTCGCCACCCAGAAGAACGAAAAGTTTCTGGGCATGAAGCTATTGCTGATTCAGCCGTACATCAGCAGGGACGGCAAGCTGCAAATCTCGGGCAGCTCCGTGGTTGCAGTGGACAGCGTTGGAGCCGGGGTGGGCGAGTGCGTGTTGTTCACGCAGGGCAGTTCGGCACGCCTGACGCCGGCCACCAAAGATGCGCCGGTCGATGCTGTGATCGTGGGCATCGTCGATGCCATCGAGGTTGAAGGCGCGGTATTGGAGAAGCCATAATGCAAATTCAGGCAGAGGTGATTGCGGAGATCGCAAAGGAAGTTGTTGCGCGGCTTCGTGTGCAGTTGCAACAGCCGGCGTCGTCCGCCGCTTCCGCCGTGAGCGGAGCCACTGCGCGCGACGGGGTGTTCTCGACCGTGGACGAAGCCGTCAACGCGGCCTACGAGGCGCAGAAGCGCGTTGCGGCCATGAGCCTGGAGGAGCGCGGGCGCATGATCGAGATCATCTGCCGCATCTGCG